>NZ_JAUEQY010000070.1 GCF_030406325.1 Actinomadura sp. DC4
GCGGATGTATCGGACCGGGGATCTGGCGCGGTGGACGGCCGGTGGGCAATTGGTGTTCGCGGGCCGGGTGGATGAGCAGGTGAAGATCCGCGGGTTCCGCGTCGAGCCCGGCGAGGTCCAGGCCGTACTCGCCGTACATCCGCAGGTGACGCAGGCTGCGGTGGTCGCTCGTGAGGACACTCCCGGAGACAGGCGGCTCGTGGCGTACGTCACCCCGGCCGATGTCGATGCCGCCGTGATCAGGGAGTTCGCCGCCGGGCGTCTGCCGGAGTACATGGTGCCCTCGGCCGTCGTCGCCCTGGACAGGCTGCCGCTGGCGAGCAACGGCAAGCTCGACCGCAAGGCGCTGCCCGCGCCCGGCTACGCCGCCGCGACGACGAGCGGCCGGGCCCCGGCCACGGTCGAGGAGGAGATCCTCTGCCAGGCCTTCGCCGACGTGCTCGGCCTGGACCACGTCGGTGTGGAGGACGACTTCTTCGCGCTCGGCGGGCACTCGCTGCTGGCGACGCGCCTGGTGAGCCGGGTGCGGGCGGTCCTGGGCGTCGAGCTGGAGATCCGGGCGCTCTTCGAGACACCGACCGTGGCCGGCCTCGCCGCCCGCCTCACCGACGCCGGCCGGGCGCGCGTGGCGCTGACGCCGGTGGCGCGCCCGGAACGCGTGCCGCTGTCGTACGCGCAGCGTCGGCTGTGGTTCCTGGCGCAGCTGGAAGGACCGAGCGCGACCTACAACAGCCCGCTGGTGCTGCGCCTGACCGGTGAGCTGGACGGCACGGCGCTGGACGCGGCGCTGCGTGACGTGATCGGACGGCACGAGTCGCTCCGGACGATCTTCCGGGCGGCCGGCGGAGAGCCGTACCAGCACGTCGTGGCCCCGGAGGAGCTGTCGTGGCGGCTGACCCTCGCCGGCACCACTCCGGGCCGCCTGGCCGACGCGGTCGCCGAGGCCAGCGGCCACGCCTTCGACCTGTCGGCGGAGGTGCCGATCCGGGCGTGGCTGCTCCGCGCCGGTCCGGACGAGCACGTCCTCGTGCTGGTGGTGCACCACATCGCCGGTGACGGCTGGTCGATGGGACCGCTGGCACGGGACCTGTCGGTGGCCTACACGGCGCGCCGCGAGGGCCGGCCGCCGGTCTGGGCACCCCTGCCGGTGCAGTACGCGGACTACGCGCTCTGGCAGCGCGAACTGCTCGGCGACAAGAACGACGACGGCAGCGTGCTGGCGCGCCAGATGGCGTACTGGCACGAGGCCCTGGCCGGAGCGCCCGAGGAGCTGGGACTGCCGTTCGACCGCGCCCGCCCCGCGGTGGCGTCGCACCGCGGGCTCACCGCCGCACTGGAGATCCCGGCCGAGCTCCACGCCGGCCTCCGGGACCTGGCGCGGGCCGAGGGCGTGACCGTGTTCATGGTGCTGCAGGGGGCCGTCGCGGTCCTGCTCAGCCGATTCGGCGCGGGTACCGACATCCCGATCGGCTCGGCGGTGGCGGGCCGGCTGGACGAGGCGCTGGACGATCTGGTCGGATGTTTCGTCAACACGCTGGTGATCCGCAGCGACCTGTCGGGTGACCCGACGTTCGCCGAGCTGCTGGCGCGAGTGCGGGAGACGAGCCTGGGCGCGTACGCGCATCAGGACGTGCCGTTCGAACGCCTCGTGGAGGAGCTCGCCCCGGCGCGCTCGCTGGCCCGGCACCCGCTCTTCCAGGTCGTCCTCACCAAACTGAACGCCTCCTCCGACGAGGAGAGCGTCTCGACGACCCTGGCGCTGCCGAAGGTCGACGCCGCGCCGCTGTTCCTCGGCAAGCCCGTCGCGAAGTTCGACCTGGACGTGATGGTCGGGGAGCAGTTCGACGGCGCGGGCGGCCCGGCCGGGGTCCGTGGCGCGGTCACGGTCGCGGCGGACCTGTTCGACGAGCGCACCGCCGAACGGATCGCGAGCGGCCTCGTACGCGTGCTGGCGGCCCTGGTAGGAGACCCGTCGGTGCCGGTGAGCACCGTGGACGTGCTCGGCCCCGACGAGCGCCGTCGCGTGCTCACGGAGTGGAACGACACGGCGATGCCGGTCCCGGGGACGCTGGTGCCGCGGCTGTTCGGCGAGCAGGTCGCGCGCACCCCGGACGCGGTGGCGCTGGTGGCGGGCGACACGCGGCTGTCGTACGCGGAGCTGGACGCGCGGGCGAACCGGCTGGCGCACTTCCTCAAGGCGCAGGGCCTCGGCGCCGAGTCCGTCGTCGGCGTCTGCCTGCCGCGCGGCGTTGAGATGATCACGGCGATCGTCGGCGTCTGGAAGGCGGGCGCGGCGTACGTGCCGATCGACCCGGACCAGCCGGCCGAGCGGATCGCCTACGTGCAGCGGGACAGCCGCGCCGTCCTGACGCTGACCTCCGACGAGGTCATGGAGGAACTGCCCGCGGGACGGCACCGCCTGGTCACGGTCGATGACCCGCTCGTGGCGACGCAGCCTGCCGAGGCGCTGCCGATGTCGATCGCCCCAGGTCAGGTCGCCTATGTCATCTACACGTCCGGGTCCACGGGCCGCCCGAAGGGCGTGGCGGTCACGCACGCGAACCTGGCGAACTATGTGGCGTCGGTGCCGGGGCGGGTGGGTTTCGAGGGTCCTGGCCGGTATGCGGTGTTGCAGGCGCAGGTGACGGATCTGGGGAACACGGTGGTGTTCGCCGGCCTCACGTCCGGCGGCGAGCTGCATGTCCTGGATGAGGACACGGTGACCGATCCCGTCGCCGTTCGGGCGTATCTGGCCGATCAGCGGATCGATTACCTCAAGGCGGTGCCCTCGCACGTGGCGGCGCTGGGCGGTGTGTCACCGCGCCGGTCGCTGGTTCTGGGCGGTGAGGCGGCTTCGCCGGAGTTGGTGGGGGAGCTGCTGGCCGGTGGGTGTGAGGTCTTCAACCACTACGGCCCGACCGAGGCCACGATCGGTGTCGCCACGGCACGGCTGACCGCGTCCGATGTGGTGCCGATCGGCGCACCGGTGGGAAACACCCGCTTGTACGTCCTGGATGCCCGTTTGCAGCCGGTCCCGGTGGGGGTGGCCGGTGAGCTCTATATCGCGGGCGCCCAGCTGGCCCGGGGTTACGTGGGTCGTCCGGGTCTGACCGCGGAGCGGTTCGTGGCGTGCCCGTACGGCGGCGGGCGGATGTACCGGACCGGGGACCTGGCGCGCTGGACCCCCGAAGGCCGGCTGGTCTTCGCGGGCCGAGCCGATGAGCAGGTGAAGATCCGCGGCTTCCGCGTCGAACCGGGCGAGGTCCAGGCCGTAATCGCCGCACACCCGCAGGTCACGCAGGCCGTAGTGGTCGCTCGTGAGGACACTCCCGGCGACAGGCGCCTCGTCGCCTACGTCGTCCCGGCCGAGGTCGATGCCGCCGTGATCAGGGAGTTCGCCGCGGGTCGTCTGCCGGAGTACATGGTGCCCTCGGCGTTCGTCGCCCTGGACGCGCTGCCGCTGGCGAGCAACGGCAAGCTCGACCGCAAGGCCCTCCCCGCACCCGGCTACGCGACGAGCGCCGCCACCGGACGCGGACCGGCGGGCATCGAGGAGGAGATCCTCTGCCAGGCCTTCGCCGACGTGCTCGGCCTCGAACGCGTCGGCGTCGAGGACGACTTCTTCGCCCTCGGCGGGCACTCGCTGCTGGCGACGCGCCTGGTGAGCCGGATACGGGCGGTGCTGGGCGTCGAGCTGGAGATCCGGGCGCTGTTCGAGACACCGACCGTGGCCGGTCTGGCCGCCCACCTCACCGACGCCGGCGAGGCGCGCGCGGCGCTGGTGGCCGGGGAGCGGCCCGGCCGGGTGCCGCTGTCCTACGCGCAGCGCCGCCTCTGGTTCATCGGCCGGCTGGAGGGGCCGAGCCCGACCTACAACAGCCCGGTCGTGCTACGGCTGACCGGCGACCTGGACCGGCGGGCACTGAACGCGGCGCTGCGCGACGTGATCGGCCGCCACGAGTCGCTGCGCACCGTGTTCCCGGTCGCCGACGGCGAGCCGTACCAGCACGTCGTACCGCTCGGCGAGCTGTCGTGGGAACCGGCGGTCGCCGAGATCACCCCCGAGCGCCTGCCCGGCGCCGTCGCCGAGGCGAGCCGGCACGCCTTCGACCTGTCGGCCGAGGTGCCGATCAAGGCGTGGCTGTTCGGCACCGGCCCGTGCGAGCACGCCCTCGTCCTGATGGTGCACCACATCACCGCCGACGGCTGGTCGATGGCGCCGTTGCTCCGCGACCTGTCGACCGCGTACGCGGAGCGGCGCGAGGACCGGACCCCCACGTGGAAGCCGCTGCCGGTGCAGTACGCGGACTACGCGCTGTGGCAGCGCGACCTGCTCGGCGAGCGCAGCGACCCGGGCAGCGTGGTGTCACGTCAGGTGGCGTACTGGCGCGAGGCCCTGGCCGGGGCGCCGGAGGAACCGGGGCTGCCGTTCGACCGGCCGCGCCCGGCCGTGGCCTCGCACCGGGGACACCAGGTCCTCCTCGATCTGCCGGCCCCGGTGCACGCCCGGCTGCGGGAGGTGGCGCGGACGGAGGGCGTGACCGTCTTCATGGCCCTGCAGGCGTCGCTGGCCGTCCTGCTGTCGCGGCTCGGCGCCGGCACGGACATTCCGATCGGCTCAGCGGTGGCGGGCCGGTTGGACGAGGCGCTGGATGACCTGGTCGGGTGTTTCGTCAACACGCTGGTGATCCGCAGCGACCTGTCGGGCGACCCGACGTTCGCCGAGCTGCTGGGACGGGTGCGGGAGACCAGCCTGGGGGCGTACGCGCATCAGGACGTGCCGTTCGAACGCCTCGTGGAGGAGCTCGCCCCGGCCCGGTCCCTGGCCCGGCAGCCGCTCTTCCAAGTCGTCCTCACGATGCACGACACGGCGGAGGCCGTCCTCGACCTGCCCGGACTGGCGGGGGAGCGGGTGCCGAGCGCCCGCCCGGCGGCCAAGTTCGACCTGGACGTGATGGTCGGCGAGGAGTTCGACGACCACGGCGCCCCGGCCGGGGTCCGGGGCGCGGTGACGGTCGCGGCGGACCTGTTCGACGAGCACACCGCCGAACGCGTCGCGGGCGGCTGGGTACGCGTCCTGACGGCGCTCGCCGACGACCCGTCGACGCGGGTCGGCACGGTCGACATCGCAGGCCCGGAGGAACGGCACCGGGTGCTCGTGGAGTGGAACGACACCGCGACGGTGGTCTCGCCGGCGTTGCTGCCGACGTTGTTGGGTCGTCAGGTGGTGCGTGTGCCGGAGGCGGTGGCGCTGGTCTCCGGTGATGAGGAGTTGTCGTACGCGGAGCTGGACGCCCGCGCCAATCAGTTGGCGCACTTCCTGCGGGCGCAGGGTGTCGGCGCGGAGTCGGTCGTGGGTATCTGCCTGCCGCGGGGTCTGGAGGTGGTGACGGCGATCGTCGGTGTCTGGAAGGCGGGCGCGGCGTATGTGCCGATCGATCCGGGTCAGCCTGCGGAGCGGGTGGCGTTCGTGCAGTCTGACAGCGGCGCGGTGCTGACGCTGACCTCGGAAGAGGTGATGGAGGACCTGCCGGCGGGCCGTCACCGCCTGGTCACGGTCGAGGACCCGCTCGTGGCCATGCAG
>NZ_JAUEQY010000071.1 GCF_030406325.1 Actinomadura sp. DC4
CCGGCAGGTGGAGGTCGAGGTGGGCGCACGCCTCGTCGAAGGTCTCGGCGTAGGCGGGGAAGGCCTCATACAGCTCGAGCCCCATGCCGGGGCGCTGGCCGCCCTGACCGCTGAACAGGAACGCCAGCTTCCCGGGTGCCGTCGTGACCGGCCGGACCACGTGTGGGTTCGGTGTGTCCGCGGCCAGGTCGGCGAGGGCGGCCGGGTGGTCGCCCGTGACGGCGGCGCGATGCTGATGGTGGGCGCGGGCGGCCAGGGTGCGCGCCACGCCCGCCGCGTCGGCGTCGATGCGGCTCAGGTGCCGGTGCAGCCGCCCGGCCTGCGCCCGCAACGCCTGGGGTGTGTGCCCCGACACCAGGTACGGAAGGACCACGCCGGAACCAGGGGAGGGCTCGTCCCCGGCGGGTGGTTCCTCGATGACGACGTGGGCGTTCGTGCCGGAGATGCCGAAGGAGGAGACGGCCGCGCGGCGGGGACGGCCGTTCCCGGGCCAGGGGACCTCCTCGGCGAGCGGCACCAGCGCCCCGGCCTCCCAGTCGACGTGTGGTGACGGCTCGTCGATGTGGAGGCTGCGCGGCAGGGACCGGTGCCGCATGGCCAGGACCATCTTGATGATCCCGGCGACGCCGGCGGCGGCCTGGGTGTGGCCGATGTTCGACTTGACCGACCCCAGGTGCACCGGCCGGTCGCCGGGCCGGCTCCGCCCGTACGTCGCCTGGAGAGCCTGGGCCTCGATCGGGTCGCCGAGCGTCGTCCCGGTGCCGTGGGCCTCGACGGCGTCGACGTCGGCGGTGGTCAGTCCGGCGCCGGCGAGGGCCTGGCGGATGACGCGCTGCTGGGAGGGCCCGTTCGGCGCGGTCAGACCGTTCGAGGCGCCGTCCTGGTTCACCGCCGAGCCGCGGACCAGCCCGAGGACCGGGTGCCCGTTGCGCCGCGCGTCCGACAGCCGTTCGACCAGGACGAGGCCGGCGCCCTCGGCGAAACCGGTGCCGTCGGCGGCCGCGGCGAACGGCTTGCACCGGCCGTCCCGCGCCAGGCCCCGCTGGCGGCTGAACTCGACGAACGCGCTCGGGGTGGCCATGACGGTGACGCCGCCGGCCAGCGCGAGGTCGCACTCGCCGTTCCGTAACGCCTGGCACGCCTGGTGGAGCGCCACCAGCGAGGAGGAGCAGGCGGTGTCGACGGTCACCGCCGGGCCCTCCAGCCCGAACGTGTAAGCGACGCGGCCCGACGCGACGCTGCCCGCGCTGCCGTTGAGCAGGTAGGCCTCGACGTCCTCCGGCACCTGGCCGAGCAGGCGTCCGCCGTAGTCGTCGTACATGACGCCGACGAACACGCCGGTCGGGCTGCCGCGCAGGCCGGCGGGGTCGAGGCCGGCGCGTTCGAGGGTCTCCCACGCGACCTGGAGCAGCAGCCGCTGCTGTGGGTCCATGGCGGTGGCCTCGCGGGGGTTGACGCCGAAGAACTCCGGGTCGAAGCCGGCCGCGTCGTCCAGGAAACCGCCGTGCCGCGCGTACGAGGTGCCCGGGTGGTCCGGGTCGGGGTCGTACAGGCGGTCCAGGTCCCAGCCGCGGTCGGCGGGGAACTCCGTGATCGCGTCGGTGCCGGAGGCGAGGAGTTCCCACAGGTCCTCGGGGGAGCGGACGCCGCCGGGATACCGGCAGCCCATCGCCACGATCGCGATCGGCTCGCGTCGCGCGTTCTCGGCCGCGCGCAGGCTCTCCTGCGCCTCGTCGAGTTCCACGACGAGCCGCTTGACGTACTCCCGTAGTCGTTCTTCGGTGGCCATCGCCAGCATCACCCCTCCGTGCGGCCGTTGCCGCCGAGCCTGCGGTCAAGGAGGTCGAACAGTTCGTCGTCCGTCGCTGTATCGAGGCGTTCGTGAAGAGCCGTACCGGTCGCCGCCTCGCCCTGGAGCTCCCGCCACCGCGACAGCAGGCCCTTCATCCGTACGGTGATCTTCGTCCGGTCGGCTTCGGACGCGATCTCCGGCAGGCCGCCCGGCGTCAGCGCCGACAGCGACGCCTCCAGCCGGTCGAGCTCTTCCAGGAAGCGCGAGTTCGCGGTCGGCAGGAGCGCGGTGAGCAGGTGCTCCCCGAGCGCCGCCGGCGTCGGATGGTCGAACACGAGGGACGCAGACAGGCCGAGCCCGGTCGCCGCCGTCAGCCGGTTGCGCAGCTCGACCGCGGTGAGGGAGTCGAAGCCGAGGTCGCGGAAGGCCCGTTCCTCCTCGACACCGTCCGGCGAGGCGTACCCGAGCACCGCCGCCGCGGCGGCGCGTACCAGGTCCATGACGAGCCGCCGCCGGCCGGCGTCCGGCAGCGTGGCCAGCCGCCGGACCAGCGCGGCCGGGTCCACCGGCGCTCCGGTGCGCCGGGCGGAGGGCGGGACGAGCGCGCGGAGGACCGCGGGCAGCGTCCCGGACTCCGCCTGCGCGCGGAGCGCGGCCGGGTCCAGCCGTGCCGGCACCAGCGTCGCCCGGCCGGCGGCGAGGGCGGCGTCGAAGAGCGCCAGGCCTTCGTCGGCGGTCAGCGGGGCCAGGCCGCCGCGGCTCAGGCGAGAGTGGTCGGTCTCGCTCAGCCCGCCGGTCAGGCCGGTGGCCGCCGCCCAGCGTCCCCAGGCCAGCGACGTCGCGGGCAGGCCGCGGGCCCGGCGCAGGTGTGCCAGCGCGTCCATGGAGGCGTTGGCCGCGGCGTAGTTGCCCTGTCCCGGGGTGCCCAGCGTGCCGGCGGCCGAGGAGAACAGGATGAAGGCGGACAGGTCCCGATCCCGGGTGAGCTCGTGCAGGTTCCAGGCGGCGTCGGCCTTCGGGCGCAGGACGTCGTCGAGGTGCTGCGGCGTCAGCGTGCCGATCACGCCGTCGCGCAACACTCCTGCGGCGTGCACGACGGCCGTCAGCGGACGTTCGTCCGGGACGGTCCCGAGCAGGAGGGCCAGCGCCTTGCGGTCCCCGGCGTCGCAGGCCGCCACCGTGACCTCGGCGCCCAGTGCGGTCAGGCCGGCGACGAGCGCGTCCGCGCCGTCGGCGCGGGGACCCCGCCGGCTCGTGAGCAGGAGGTGCCGGGCGCCGTACTCGGTGACGAGGTGCCGCGCGACCAGGCCGCCGAGCGTGCCGGTCCCGCCGGTGATCAGTACGGTGCCCGCCGGGTCCAGCGGCGTCGCCGCATCCTCGGACGAGGCCGCGCGGGCCAACCGGGGCGCGTAGGCGTGCCCGGCGCGGATGGCGAGCTGCGGCTCCTCCGACGCCAGCGCCGCCGGCAGGGCCTCGTACGAGCCGGCCTGTCCGTCGAGGTCGACCAGGGCGATCCGCTGCGGGTTCTCCGCCTGGGCGGAGCGGACCAGCCCCCACACCGCCGCCCCGGCCGGATCGGGAGCCGCGTCCTCGCCGCCGGTGGTGACCGCGCGGGAGGTGAGGACGACGAGCCGGCCGTCGGCCGGCCACGTCTGGAGCAGCTCCAGCGTCCGGCACAACGCCTCCCTGACGTCCCCGCCCTCCACCGGTGCCAGCACCACCTCGGGCGCCGGATCGGCCTCCGCGGCGTACGCGTCGGCGGTCACCCCCGCCTGCCGGAGCGCGGCGGCGAGGCCCGGAGCGCCGAGCACGGCGAACCGTGAGGCCTCCGCAGGGAGCGACACCGGGGTCCAGCCGAGTTCGAACAGCGACTGATGGCGTGTCGCGAGCCGCCCGGCCTCGAGCGCGCGCGTCGTCATCGTGCCGACGTCGGCCACGATGGCGCCGTCGGCGTCGGTGACCCACAGCCTGGCCGTGTCGGCGCCGGTCCGCGACAGCCGGACGCGCAGCGGCCCGGAGGAGGCGAGCCGCAGCCGTACGCCGGCCCAGGAGAACGGCAGCCGCAGCTCGTCCGTCCCGTCCAGGAACAGTGTGTGGAAGGCGGCGTCGAGCAGCGCCGGGTGCACGATGAACCGGGGCTCGTCCGCGCCGTCCGGGAGCGCGACCTCGGCGAAGACGTCGTCGTCCCGCCGCCACGCGGCGACGAGCCCCTGGAAGACCGGCCCGTAGCCGTATCCCAGGTCACCGAGGCGCTGATAAAGGTCGTCCGTGTCGACGGGCGTGGCTCCGGCGGGCGGCCACGCCTCGGCGAGCGGGCCGGCCGGGTCGTACGGCGTCCCGGCGGCGAGGGTCCCGGTGCCGTGACGCGTCCACGACCGCTCGTCCGCGTCCGGACGCGAGTGGATCGACAGCGACCGCCGCCCCGACTCGTCCGGCTCCCGCACGGTGACCTGGAGCTGGACGACCGCGTCCTCGGGCAGGGCGAGCGGCGTGTGCAGGGTCAGCTCGTCGAGCCGATCGCATCCGAGGCGTTCGCCGACCGCCAGGGCGAGTTCGAGGAAGGCCGCGCCGGGCAGGAGTACCGTGCCGAGCACGGCGTGGTCGGCGAGCCACGGGTGGGTGCGCGGCGACAGCCGGCCGGTGAAGACGGTGCCTCCGCCATCCGCCAGGAGCGCGCTGGCGCCGAGCAGCGGATGATCGGCCGCGTCCAGCCCGAGGTCGGCCGCGCCGCCCGGTGCGGGCCGTGCGTCGAGCCAGAACCGGCCGTGCTGGAAGGCGTACGTCGGCAGCGGTATCCGCCGGGCACCCGTGTCCGCGAGCGCGGCCCGCCAGTCCACCGCCACCCCGTGCACGTGGGCCGACGCGAAGGAGGCGAGGAGCTGTTCCCGGCCGCCCTCGTCTCGTCGGAGCGTGGGGATGGTGATGGCGGTCCGGCCGCCCTGGTCGGCGGTGTGCTGAACGCCGATCGTGAGGACGGGGTGCGGGCTGGTCTCCACGAAGGTGCGGTGGCCGGTGGTGAGGAGGTGTTCGGTGGTTTTTTGGAATTGGACGGTGTTGCGGAGGTTGTCGTACCAGTAGGTGGGGGTGAGTTGGGTGGTGTCGAGTTGTTCGCCGGTGACGGTGGAGTGGA
>NZ_JAUEQY010000072.1 GCF_030406325.1 Actinomadura sp. DC4
CGTGGCCGTGCTGGCCGCGATCGTCGTCGTGGCCGTTGGCGGAGGCGGGGAGCTCTCCGCCGAGCACCCCGACCACCCGCCGCTGGCCCTGCCCGGGCGGGGGGGCGGGGGGGGGGGCCGCCCCCCCCCCCGCCCCCCCCCCCCCCCCCGGGCGGGGGGCCCCCCCCCCCCCCCCCCCCCCCCGCCCCCCCCCCCCCCCCCCCCCACCCCCCCACCCCCCCCCCCCCCCCCCCCCCCCCCCACCCACCCCCCGCCGCCGGGGGGGCGGGGGGGGCCCCCCCCCCCCCCCCCCCCCCCCCCCCCCGCCGCACGACCACCGCCCGGCACATCGAAGGGAGAACGGCGTGAGGACCTCAGAGCCGCTGCGCGCCAACCGCGAGTTCCGCAACATCTGGGTCGCGCAGGCACTGTCCAAGCTGGGATCGCAGGCCTCCTACCTCGCGCTGCCGCTTCTCGTCCTCTCCCTGACCCACTCCCCCGCCAAGGCGGGCCTCGTGGGCTTCACCAAGGCGGCGGCCGAGGTGGCCTTCCTGCTGCCCACCGGGACGTTCTCCGACCGGCACGACCGGCGGCGGACCATGATCACCTGCGACGTCGTCCGCGCCGCCGGCATGGCGGCGCTGGCGTACTCCGTGGCCGTCCACCAGACGGTGCTACCGCTCATCCTCGTGGTCGCGGCCGCCGACGGCGCCGCGACGGGCGCCTTCGCCGGAGCGGTGAGCGGGGCCGTACGGCGGATCGTGCCGGCCGGGCAGTTCGCCTCGGCCGTCGCCCTGATCCAGGCGCGCAACGCCGCCGTGTACACGGCCGGCCCGGCTCTCGGCGGGCTGCTCTTCCAGCTCTCCCCCGTCGTCCCGTTCGTGGCCGACGCGGGCTCGTACCTGTTCTCGCTGGCCGCCGTGCTGGCGATCCGCACGTCCATGCGGCCGCAGCGCTCGGCGGACGAGGCCGGGAACGGCTTCTGGGCCGACACCGCCCAGGGGCTGCGGTTCGTACGGCGCTCGCCGTACCTGCGCAGCGTCGTCGTCAACGCCACGGCCAGCAACTTCGCCTACAGCGGCATCGTCCTCATCGCGGTGGCGGCGAGCTATGAGGGCGGGTCGTCCGGGCTGTCCGTGGGCGCCATCGTCACGCTCTCCGGCCTCGGCTCGCTGGTCGGCTCGCTCCTCGCGCCACGGGCGATGGGACGCCTCGGCACCCGGCAGATCGTCCTCACGGTCTGCTGGGCCGACGCGCTGCTCACGCTCCTGATGGCCACCACGTCGCACGCGCTGGTGCTGGGCGCGCTCATCGCGCTGAGCGGCCTGCTCGTGCCCGCCCTGAACGTCGTCTTCGGCAGCACCCTGATGCGGATGACCCCCGACGAGCTGCAGGGCCGGGTACAGAACACCGTCAGCTTCATGGCCATGTCGGTGGCGCCGGCCGGCCCGATGCTCGCCGGGGCCCTGCTCGGCGGCGGCGGCGCCGCCGCGGCGTTCGTCACCTTCGGGCTGTTCCTCTGTGCGATCGCCGTCTTCAACACCGCCAGACGGCACCTCTTCGACCCGCCCCCGTCCTCCGCCGAGCCGCCCGCCACGGAACCCGTGGCCTCCGCCTGAGCGCCTCCAGCCGGTGCACGGTCGTTCTTCTCGAGCGGACGCGGCCGCTCGGTCACGACGAGGGGTTCCCGAAGCGGCCCGCCTTCGCGACCACGTCCTCGCCGTACATCCGCAGCGCGAAACCGGCGGAACTCCTCAGGCGTTTCGCCGGCGAGGTCGAACATCCTCCGGCTGGTGACCACCGCCGGGCCCTGGAGCCGCCGTACGCTCCGCTCGACCGCCGCGTCGAGGTCGCGCGGCTCCACGACCTCGACGACGAGCGTCTCCGTCGTCACGACACCTGGTCTCCCCGTCCGTCCCGGGCCTGCCGCAGCGTACGGTCGCAAGCCGCCAGGTGCGCGCCCAGCGCGTCCTCGAAGCCGGTCGTGGCCGCGTCGTGCATCAGCCGCCGCCTGATCGCCAGCTCCGCGCCCGAGAAGACGCCGAACCGCTCGGCCGCGGCCGCCAGCGCGATCTCCGGAGTCTCGGCCAGTTCGTCGACCAGGCCCAGCTCCACCGCCTCCTCCGCCTCGATGGGCTCGCCGAACAGCACCGCGCGGCGGGCCCGGCCGACGCCGGCCTGATGGGAGAGCCGGAAGACGGCCATGCCCGGCCAGGTGGCCGTGCCGTGGCGCGCGATCAGGAGCCGTACGCCGGGGTGCGCGAGGCGCACGTCGGTGGCGAGCAGGACGTCCAGGGCCGGGCCGCCGCAGTCGCCGGAGGCCACCGCGACCGTGGTCATGGGCAGGCGCTCCAGCCGGCGCAGCGCCCGCTCCCACTTGGTCACCAGCGGGATGCTCAGGTCGCCGCTCCAGGGGCCGTGCGGGGCTCCCGAGACGTGCACGGGTACGACGCCGGGACCCTTCCGGTCCTCGGCACGGTCGCAGACGGCCTCGATCTCCCGGACCGTCGTGGCGGTGTACGGCCGGACGCCGTCGATCCGGAGCACCGACTCGGTCTCCGTCCAGGCCGGGCTCACCACTGCACCAGCGCCGTCTCGATCGTCGAACCGGGTCCCATGGTCATGAGGACTCCGTACTCCCCCGGCCGTGCGACGTCCTCCTCGACGAGCCGGTCGTAGGAGAACAGGAACGAGCCGCTGGAGACGTTGCCGTAGTCGCGCAGCACGCCGGTCGTGTGCCGTACGTCGTGGCGGCTCAGCCCGAGGTTGATTACGACGGCGTCGATCACCTTCTTGCCGCCGGAGTGCACCAGCCAGTGCCGGATGTCGCTGCGCCGCAGGCGGGTGCCGTTCAGCAGCCGGTCCACGACGACCTCGGCGTGCGCCCCGACGACGTACGGGATCTGCGGGTCGAGGAAGAAGCTGAACCGGTCCTGGGCGCGGTCCCAGTCGTAGCGCATGGCGTCGAGCGCGTCGGTGATGATGAGGCTCGAGAACTTGAGGATGCGCGGCCCCGGCCGCCCGCCCGGCCCTCCGAGGACGTGGGGGCCCGCGACCAGGGCCAGCGCCGCGGCGCCGTCGGCGAACAGGCTGTTCACGACCGCGGTCCGCATCGTCGAGTCGATCGCGTACGCGGCGGAGCACGCCTCGGCGCAGAGCACGACGGCGAGTCGCCCGGGGTGGGCCGCCGCCCAGCCCGCCACGACGCCCAGGGCGTTCAGGCCGGCGTTGCAGCCCATTCCCACGATGTCGCTGCGGCTGCAGTGCGGGTCGATGCCGAGTTCGCGGATGAGCAGGGCGGACAGGCCGGGGGTGAGGAATCCGGTCGAGGTGACGCAGCAGAGGTGGCCCAGGTCGGACGGTTTCGCGCCCGCGCGCTCCAGGCAGGCCGCCAGGGCCCGCCCGCCCATTTCGACCGCCAGTCTCCGGTGCTTGTCGAGCAGGTCGCCCTGCGACTCCGGGACGCGTCTCCCGTCTTCGGCCCGCGGGGGCAGTGTCAGGAAACGCCGCTCGATCGCGCTGTTCTGGAACACCGAACGCACTTTCGGCTCGGTGATCCCCATGGCGTCGAGCACTTCCCGCTGTGAGAACGACGTGGCCGACGTGGCGGTCCCGACTCCGGCGATCCGAGCGGGGAACGGCGTCTGCGCCAGTGCGTCCGCCTCCGGTAATTCGATCGCCGGCGGTTCAACTGTCACGCTCATCGAAAGGTCCATCCCCACATTCGCGGCTTGCTGCGCAATGGCTTTCTGCGGCGGTCGGTCATTTCATGTGCCTTCCTCGTGAGAGCCACACGGCCCACCAGAAGGTAATTTGGCCGCATTCTTGCTGTCAAGCACGGGCCCGTGGGCGTCCAACCGTGAACTTTTCACAGTTGGACAGCGCTCTCGCATAGGTACAGTGACAAAGGTGGCTGCATTTTCTGTCGATGCCGGCTATTTAAATGCCGAAGCCGGTCAAGATTCACGGGACCCTCGCGTACGACTGGACGCGCTCTTCGACGAGGGGTCGCTGCGTCCTTTGACCGAGGAGGACGACAGTGGCGCCCTGGCGGGTGTGGGCCGGATCGAGGGGATGCCGGTGGTGGCGTTCGCCAGTGATCCGCGTTTTCAGGGTGGGGCGATGGGTTCGGCGGGGTGTGAGCACATCGTTCACGCCTATGACCACGCGGTGCGTGAGCGGTTGGCGATCATCGGTTTGTGGCATTCGGGCGGGGCGCGTCTGGCCGAGGGTGTGGAGTCGCTGCACGGTGTGGGGCGGATCTTCAAGGCGATGACGCACGCCT
>NZ_JAUEQY010000073.1 GCF_030406325.1 Actinomadura sp. DC4
AATCGTCCATTCGTCGAGAATTTTCATTACAGGGTCAAGGCGGCCCTGGCGGGCCGCAGGGTGGGTTCCGCTGGCCGGTTCCCGACTTGCACGGGGACCCCTCGCGGGGCCTCGCGACGGGCCATTGCGGGCAGGCAGGTGCTGCCCGTCCGCCAATCAAGGCTACGAGGCCCCGCCCCCGTGCAAGTCCGGAACCGTCCAGCTCTAACGTGCGGGCCGTCGACACGTAAGGTCAATCGACGCCAGCACGGCGGGGGCCGCGTGCCCGGCTGGCCCCGCCCACCGCAGGCCGGGACCGTGGACGGCCGCCGCGCCTTGCGCATGCGGCGCTGGGGCGCCGTTCGCGGCGCGGCCCCGACCACCGCCCCGGCCCGCCGTGGACGGTCCGCCCGTGCCGCACCGCGCAAGCTGAGGTCAGGCCCCCGCCCAACGTCGCACTCCAGCGGGCGGGCAGCGGCTTCTACGCAGGCGACACCCCGAGACGGAATTGCTGACACGGCGCCGGCTGACTCCCTCTGGTCGCCCCTACGGGGTGGCCTACGGCCATCGACCGGCCCCAACCCTGTCAGCGATAAGGGAAGCCGCGGCCCTCAGATGGTCATAACGACCGGATCGAATGGCAACAGCCTCCCACCGTTCGCAGGTGAGAGGCTGTTGCGCGAGGCGACGGCACACCGGCCGGGAATAGCTGATCAGTCCGCGCACGAGTGACCAGCTGATCGGAAGGTTCGGGCCGGTGTGCCGCCGGTCAAGCCACCCCCGGGTTGCCTCGGATGACGAGTGGAGTTGGAGGCCGGGACAAGCCGGGGGCGGGCTACGGCGACGCGCCTCGTGAACGGTTCACGCCCCACGCTCACGCGAACACGAGGCGCGTCGCAGCTTCAAGGCGGCGGGTTGCCGAGAACCGGCCACCCGTCACACAGCCAGCTGCGGGGTGTTATGTGTGTGACGCGGGGCAGCAGGTACGCGGCGTACGCCGGGTGCCGCCGCATGAGGATTTCGAGCTGTTCATACTCGGCGAGTGACGCGACACGGTGCGTGCCGATCGCGGCGTACGCGTCACGGAGCTTCCCGATCACATGCCCGAGCGGGCCGGGTAAGGCGGGCGCGGTCTTGACCTTGACCTGCGGTGGCATCAGAGAACGACCTTGTTGACCGCGTTGACGACGTCGGAGAGATCGACGGCCGGAGCGATCGGCTCACCCCACGACCAGAACCACCTGAGTACCTCGTCGCCGTCCTGCCGCAGGGTGAGCACCTCATGGAAATGGTTGTAGCCGCTGCGCGAATGGACCTTGAGCCGGGTGGACGGTTCAATGATCTCCGTCGCGAAGCCCCGCCGCTTAAGCGCGTAGTCGAGCGCCTTCACGTGGTCGTCGGCGGTACGCTCCTCTGCCGGACGATCTGTCGTTGTGGCCATCTCACGGCCTCTCTGTCGGGTTTCCGTCTCTACAGCGTGACGAATAGCGCGTAAGCTGTGAAGAGATCGAGACGGGTCATCTGTCCGTGAAAGTTCGGCAGACATTCACAGGGAGTGTGAAGCGTCGATTGGCACCGAAACGCGAGACGGCTCAAGACTCGTGGCGTATCGAACTGTCTCTAGCGATTGATCACGCGGGCATGAAGGGGCGCGACTTCGCCAAACTTGTAGGCGTCGCTCCGTCCACCGTGAGTCAGTGGCTCAACGGAAAACGGACGCCGGACATTCGGGACATCCGGCGCTGTGACGAGAAGCTCGGTACCAACGGTTACCTCGCGCGGTACTTCGAGCGTTGGGTTACGCGAGAAATTCCACTGGAGTGGGTCGACAAATGGCTAAAAGCGGAAGCTCATGCCAACGTGCTCAATAATTTTGAAGTGACCGTGATACCCGGTTTGCTTCAAACCGAACGGTATGCAGAAGCTATAATGCAGGTCGCCCGCCATTCGTCTCTCGATCCCAAGGAGCGGACGCGGCGACGAATAGAACGGCAGGGGGTGCTCACGGACGAAAATCCCCCGATGTGCGTCTTTGTAATCGACGAGTATGCGTTACGTCGACTCGTCGGAAGTCCGGAAATAATGATCGAGCAATTAACTCATCTCTGTAATCTAGCGGCGCGTCCAAATATCGTCGTCAAGATAGTTCCTCTCGGTACGGAGTACTATTCCGCACTACCGTTCATGATCGCTAGGCTTGATGGTGTCGAGTTAGTCAACCTCGATACCACGCTTCGTGGTCAAATTATGGAAGGGAATGGAGATGTCGCCGAGGTCAACAAGATCTGGGAAGATGTCCGTGAAGCCGCACTTCCTTCAACGAACTCCCTCCAGCTCGTGCAAGATGCGATTCAAGAATGGGAAAGAAATGAATTGGCGTAAATCATCGCGTAGTGGTGGCAACGGCGAGCAGTGTGTTGAGGTGACTGTTTACGGCGAACGGCATGCCGATCGCGACTAAAATTCCCAAGTGTGCAGCGAAGCGCCCCACGGTGAACGGACGGCTGCCGTGGAGCGCTTCGCCAGTAAAGCCTGCTCAGTCAGTGCGCCAGATCGGTTCGAGCAAATCAGGGTCGAATATCCGCTTTCCCCTGCCGGCCGGATAGACGATCACCGTGTGCAGAGCCGCACGAATGTAGGTGCGTTTGACCGAGATCGGGAAACCGCCCTCATTCTCCGATAGATACCAACGACGCCGGATCTCCGCCGTGCTGGTCTCTGTCTGCGCCTGCCGCGTGGCGTGTGAGGCATCGTGCTTGGCCTTGTCCGTGCGAAGCTGGCTGATCTGTTGTTCCAGGCCCGGTGCGAGGTTGAAGAAAAGTTCGTTGGTGATCTGCCGGGTGTTCCACTGCCGGGTCAGCTCATCGAGCTGTTCCCTGACCGCCTGAAGTTCTGCCTCCCCGCTCCACTCATCATCACCCGGAGAAGAGGCGAACGACGCCTGTTCCAGCTTGGCAAGCACCGCTTCGGACACGAAATCGTCTACCAGATCACCTCGGCGGGAGACGCCACCGCAGCCGCCTTCAGCCCTACTCAGACACGTATACACGTGATGGTCGGTGTCTTTATTGCGGTTCGAACGCAATGGTGTGTTGCATAGCGTCCCTTTAGCGTCGCGTCGGCCACAGCGAAGGATGCCTGACAGCAGATATGTATGATCACGGTAATCGGAGGGATGAGCCCGGATTATCTGCATGTCCCGGCCGACGAAGTGACCCTTCCGTCGTTCGAAGGACGTCCGGATGGCGGACCACTGTTCCGGGCTGATGATCGGATCCCATTGCCCCAGGACCGGTGTCCCATCCGGATCGCGCACCAGCTCGCCGGAGATTTCCCGCCACCCGCAGATACGCGGGTTCTTCAAGGAGGCTTTGAGTGATTGGACAACCCACTCATTACCCCGTGCCGACTTCACGCCCGCCGCTTGCCATTCCCGGATGATCGAATGTAGCGACCGCCCGCTTAGGAAGTCTTTTGCGGCCTTCGCCAGTAGCTCAGCCTCATGCGGTTCGAGACTGCGCCGATCTTCCTTCCAGCCGAACGGGCGCGGTCCGCCGACCGGACGCCCCTCCTCAGCCCGAGCCCGGTGTGAGCGCCGCATCCGACGTTGCATCTTGCGGACCTCCATTTTGGAGATCACCGCGCCGAACAGGCCCATGCTCTCCACATCTTCGCTATAGAGATCCTTTGGCCCGCGCTGGTCGGCGAACACCCGGCCGTCTTGATAGGTGAAGGCTTCTACGAACCGCTCATAATCACCCGGCCGACGCGCAAGCCGGTCCTCGGCGAGGATGACCACGCCTTCCACCGCAGTGCCGTCCGGCAACCGGCCCGCACGCAGCGCACCAAGCATCGCCTCGAAGTCGTCACGGACGACACCCACCTTGGCCGCCGACTTGTCGTTGTCGGTGAACTCGTGGACCACGGTCCAGCCCAGACGCGCCGCCGTCTCCCGGTTGACTCTGTGCTGATCCTGCACGCCGTGGGCGTCTTTCCGCTGGTCGGCCGAGATTCGACCGTATGAGACCACGGGGACGAGCGAACTGGATGGGGACATGGCCACCTCCGATTACTTCTTGCCGGAGGTTAAGTTCTACAACCT
>NZ_JAUEQY010000074.1 GCF_030406325.1 Actinomadura sp. DC4
CGTTGGCGAGGGCCTGGCGGATGACGCGCTGCTGGGAGGGTCCGTTGGGCGCGGTCAGGCCGTTCGAGGCGCCGTCCTGGTTGATCGCGGATCCGCGGATCAGCGCCAGGACCGGGTGCCCGTTGCGTCGGGCGTCTGAGAGCCGTTCGACCAGCAGCAGCCCGGCGCCCTCGCCCCAGCCGGTGCCGTCGGCCGCGTCCGCGAACGGCTTGCACCGCCCGTCGGCCGCCAGCCCACGCTGCCGGCTGAACGTGATGAACACCCCCGGCCCGGCCATGACCGTCACGCCGCCGGCGAGCGCGAGGTCGCACTCGCCGGCGCGCAGGGCCTGGCAGGCCTGGTGCAGCGCCACGAGGGAGGATGAGCAGGCCGTGTCGACCGTGACCGCCGGACCCTCCAGGCCCAGGGCGTACGCGACCCGCCCCGAGGCGACGCTGTTGGTGGAGGCGGTGGCGAAGTAGCCCTCGTAGTCGTCCGCGCCCTGATTCAGCAGCCGGCCGCCGTACTCGCCGTACATGACGCCGACGAACACACCGGTGGGGGTGCCGCGCAGGGTGGTCGGGTCGATGCCGGCGTGTTCGAGGGTCTCCCAGGCGATTTCCAGCAGGAGCCGTTGCTGGGGGTCGGTGGCGAGGGCTTCGCGCGGGCTCATGCCGAAGAACTGCGGGTCGAACTCGGCGGCGTCGTGCAGGAAGCCGCCCTGGCGCGTGTAGCTGGTCCCGGTACGCGAGGGGTCGGGGTCGTAGAGCGTGTCCAGGTCCCAGCCGCGGTCGGCCGGGAAGCCGGAGATCGCGTCCGTACCGGAGGCGAGGAGTTCCCACAGGTCGTCGGGGGAACGGACGCCGCCGGGGAAGCGGCAGCCCATCGCCACGATCGCGATCGGCTCGTCGCCCGCGGCCCCGGACCTTACGCGCGCCGGGCCGTCGCGGTCGCCCAGCAGCTCGCCGCGCAGGTGCCCGGCCAGCGCGGCGGGCGTCGGGTGGTCGAACAGCAGCGTCGCGGGCAGCCGCAGACCGGCGGCGACGCCGACGCGGTTGCGCAGCTCGACCGCCAGCAGCGAGTCGAAGCCCAGCTCGCGGAAGGCCAGCCCGGCCTCGATCGTCTCCGGCGTGGCGTGACCGAGGACGGAGGCGGCCTGACCGCGCACCAGGTCGAGCAGCAGCCGGTCCTGGTCCGCCTCCGGCAGTCCGGCCAGCCGCGCGGCCCACGAGTGGTCGTCCTCTGCCGCGGTCTCCGCCCGACGCGCGGGCGTACGTACGAGGCCGCGCAGCACGGGCGGCAGCAGGCCGTCGCGGGCCAAGCCGCGCAGCGCGGCGAGATCGAGCCGTACCGGGACCGGTGCCGCCTCGTCCGCGAGCATCGCCGCGTCGAACAGCGCGAGCCCGTCCCCGGTCGGCAGCGGGGCGATACCGCTGCGGCCGAGGCGGGCCAGGTCGCTCTCGCTCAGGTGTCCGGTCATGCCGCTCTCGACCGCCCACAGTCCCCAGGCCAGCGAGGTGGCCCGCAGCCCGAGCTCACGCCGGCGCCGCGCCAGCGCGTCGAGGAACGTGTTGGCCGCGGTGTAGTTCGCCTGGCCCGGACTGCCCAGCACCCCGGTGACGGAGGAGAAAAGCACGAACTCGACGTGCTCCCTGTCGCGGGTCAGCTCGTGCAGGTTCCAGGCCGCGGTGACCTTCGGCCGCAGCACCGCGTCGAGGTCCTCGTCGGACAAGGTCTCCACCAGGCCGTCGCGGAGCACGCCCGCCGCGTGGACCACGGCGGTCAGGGGATGTTCGGCCGGGACCCGCGCCAGGACGTCCGCGAGTGCGTTCCGGTCGGCCGCGTCGCACGCGGTGACCGTCACCTCGGCGCCCTGGGCCCGCAGGTCGCCGGCCAGCTCCGGGTCGGCGGTACGCCCGCTCCGGCCGAGCAGGAGCAGGTGCCGTACGCCGTGCGTGCCGGCCAGGTGCCGGGCGACCAGGCCGCCGAGCACGCCGGTCCCGCCCGTGATCAGGACGGTGCCGCCGGGGTCCGGCTCGAAGGACCGCGGCGAGGGCGACGCCCGTACCAGGCGCGGCACGGCCACCTCGTCCCCGCGGATCGCCAGTTCGGGTTCACCCGTGGCCAGTGCCCTGGCCGGTGTACCCGGAGAGGGCTCGCCCTCCAGGTCACAGAGCACGAAGCGGCCGGGGTGCTCGGCCTGCGCCGAGCGCACCAGGCCCCACACCGAGGCGGCGGGCAGGTCTCCCGTCCCGCGCGTCACCAGGACCAGGCGGGCGTCGGCCGATCGCTCGTGGGCCAGCCACACACGCAGCAGGCCCAGCACCTCCCGTACGACGGCCCGCACCCCGGCCGGGACGTCTCCGGGCGGCGGCGTCGGGACGCGGAACACCACCACGTCCGGGACGCCCGCGTCGAACAGCGTCGCCAGGTCCGGATGGGCCGCCGGCCCGCCGAACCCGCCGAGGTCCGCAACGGAGCCGAGGATCGCCCACCGGACCGCGGGCGGCGGCGCGTCCGGAAGGGGGAGCGGAGTCCGGTCCAGCCGGTAGAGCGGAGCCCGCCCGGGAACATCCGTGAACCGTCCGGCCGGCACGGCCTGCATCGTGAGGGCGGCCACCGAGATCACCGGAGCGCCGGTGGCGTCCCAGGCGGTGATCGCCACAGACTCCCGCCCGGCCGGTACGACGCGGACGCGCAGCTCCGTACCGCCGGCCGCGTGCAGCCGGACACCGGACCAGGAGAAAGGGAGCAGGAGCCGGTCGTCTCCGGGCGCGCCGGTGAGGAACACCGCGTGGATCGCGGCGTCGAGGAGCGCCGGATGCATCCCGTACGTGCCGGCGTCGGCCTCCTGCCCGGCCGCCAGCGCGACCTCGGTGAAGACCTCGTCGCCTGCCCGCCACGCGGCGCGCAGTCCCTGGAACGCCGGACCGTAGGCGTAGCCACGAGCGGCGAGGTCGTCGTACAGGCCCGCGACGTCCAGCGCCCGTGCTCCCGCCGGGGGCCAGACACCCGGCTCCGGGCCGGCGGCCGCCTCCCGGCGGTCCAGCACTCCGGTGGCGTGCCGCGTCCAGGGCCGGTCCGGCCAGTCGCCGGAGGCGCCGGCGGGCCGCGAGTGCACGCTCACCGGCCGCCGCCCGGACTCGTCCGGGGCGCCGACGTGCAGCTGGATCTGCACGGCCCCCTGCTCCGGCAGGGGCAGCGGCGCTTCGAGGGTCAGCTCCTCGACCAGATCGCACCCGGCCCGCTCACCCGCCGCGAGCAGGAGCTCGACGAAGCCCGTGCCGGGCAGCAGCACGGTGTCGGAGACCGAGTGGTCGGTCAGCCACGGGCAGGTCCGCCGGGAGACGACGCCGGTGAACAGCAGCCCGTCGCCGTGGGCCAGGCTCACCCCGGCCCCCAGCCACGGATGACCCGGGGCGTCCAGCCCGGCCCCTGACACGTCACCGCCGCCGGAACCGCTCAGCCAGTAGCTCTGCCGCTGGAAGGCGTACGCGGGCAGCCCGGCCGCGGGCCTCCGGTCGGTCACCGCCGCCCAGTCGACCGGGAGGCCGTGGATGTGGGCGGTCGCGAGCGCGGTGTGGAACCGCGCCAGGCCGCCCTCGTCGCGGCGGAGGGTCGGGATGGTGAGGACCGGGTGCCCGTCCTGGTCGGCGGTCTGCTGGACGCCGATCGTGAGGACGGGGTGGGGACTGGCCTCGACGAAGGTGTGGTGACCGTCCTGGAGGAGCCGGCCGACGGCGATCGCGAACCGGACGGGCCGGCGGAGGTTCTCGTACCAGTAGCCGGGCGTCAGCTCGGAGGTGTCCAGGCGGCCGCCGGTGAGCGTCGAGTAGAACGCGACGCCGGTGGAACGCGGCGTGATGCCGGCGAGGAGTTCGAGCCGCACACCTTCGACGTGGGGGGAGTGTGAGGCGTAGTCGACGGGGATGCGGCGGGCGTTGATGTCGTGGTTTTTGTAGTGGTGGAGGAGGTGTTCGAGGGGTTGGGTGTCGCCGGAGATGACGGTGGTGTGGGGTCCGTTG
>NZ_JAUEQY010000075.1 GCF_030406325.1 Actinomadura sp. DC4
CAAGGCGAGCACTGGTACGCAGGAGCTCAAGGGCACGACCATTGAGGTCGCGGCGAAGTGGACGGGTCCGGAGCAGGCGAACTTCCAGAAGGTTTTGTCGGCTTTTGAGAAGCAGACGGGGGCGAAGGTGAATTACGCGTCCACCGGTGAGAACGAGGACGCCTATCTTGGTCCGCGTCTGCAGGCGAAGCAGCCGCCGGACATCGCGATCCTGCCGCAGCCGGGTCTGGTCGCGCAGTACGCCAAGAAGGGTGATTTGAAGCCGTTGTCGGCGGATGTCACGGCGGCGATCGATGCGAATTACACGCCGTACTGGAAGAATCTCGGTTCGGTGGATGGCAAGACGTACGGCGTGCTGGTGAAGGCGGCGTACAAGTCGATCATCTGGTACCGGACGAAGGCGTTCGACGACGCGGGTGTGCAGCCTCCGACGGACTGGGCGAGCTTCACCAAGGCGGCGCAGACGCTGTCCGATGCGGGTTCGACGCCGTTCGACCTGGCGGCGGGTTCGGGTGACTCCTGGACGCTGACGGACTGGTTCGAGAACGTGTACCTGTCCCAGGCGGGGCCGGACATGTACGACAAGCTGACCAAGCACGAGATCAAGTGGACCGACCCGTCGGTGACCAAGGCGCTGCAGACGCTGGTGCAGGTCTGGGGCAAGGGCAACATGCTGGCCGGTGGCACCTCGGGTGCGCTTCAGCAGAAGTTCGACGGTTCGGTGACGGACACGTTCGGCAAGAACAAGGCCGCGATGGTCTATGGCGGCGACTTCGCCGCCGCGAACATCGGCACCACCTCCTCCAAGGTCGGCACCGACGCGAAGGTGTTCGCGTTCCCCAAGACCGGGGCGACCGCGCCGGCGGTGCTGGGCGGTGACACCGCGGTGGCGATGAAGGACAGCAAGGGCGCGATGGCGCTGATGAAGTACCTCGCCTCTCCGGAGGCGGGCACGGTCTGGGCCAGTGGCGGCGGCTACATCTCGCCGGACAAGAACGTCAAGCCCGACGCCTACCCGGACGCGCTGACCAAGCAGCTGGTGGCGCAGATGCAGGCGGCCGGTGACGCGGCGCGCTATGACATGTCCGACCAGACGCCGGCGGCGTTCGGTGGTACGCCTGGTCAGGGCGAGTGGGAGGACCTGCGTGGTCTGGTGAAGAACCCGGGCGACATCAAGGGTGCCCAGGCGAAGCTGGAGTCGGACGCGGCCAAGGCCTACAAGTAAGCCGGGACCATGACAGCGATCACTGAAGAGATGGCCTCGCCGCACGACGGCGGCGAGGCCGGGGATCCGCCCCCCGTAGATGGCGGATCGGGCCGGCTCGGCCCGCCCTCGTGGCTCGCGCTGGGGTTCTTGCTCCCCGCGCTGCTGCTGCTGGGCGCGCTCGTGTGCTACCCGATCATTTACACCGCGATCCGGAGCTTCTTCGACGCTTCGGGCAAGAAGATGGTGGGGCTGGACAACTACACCGCCATCTTCACCGACCATGACAGCCTCACGGCGGTGCGCAACACCGCGATCTGGGTTGTGGTCGCCCCCACAGTGGTAACGATTCTGGGCCTGCTGTTCGCCGTGCTGACCGAGCGGATTCGCTGGTCGACGGCGTTCAAGATGGTCGTCTTCATGCCGATGGCCGTCTCGTTCCTGGCCTCGGGTGTGATCTTCCGTCTGGTGTACGAGCAGGACCCCTCGATGGGTGTGGCCAACGCGGTCGTCACCAGCGTGCACGACACCTTCGCCGGCGGTTCACGCTATCCCGGCGCCTCGGTGCGCGACGGTGACAAGAGCCCGGACGTGGCACAGGGCGGCGCGGTCATGAGCCGCCAGGCCGTCCAGCCGGGCGGCACGGCGATCCTCCCGCTGGTCGGTGTCAAGCCCGAGAACCTGCCTAAGACGGTCACCCCGGCCAAGGCCCCCGCGGCGGCGCCCGGCGGGATCTCGGGGCTGGTCTGGTTCGACTTCACCAAGGGCGGCGGTGGCACGCTCAACGCCCCGGACGCGAGTGAGGCCGGGCTGGGCGGGATGAAGGTCCAGGCCGTCTCCGGATCGAAGGTCGTGGGTTCGGCGACGACCGAGGACGACGGTTCGTTCGTGATCAAGAAGCTGCCCGCGGGTTCGTACACGCTGAAGTTGCCCAAGGACAATTTCGCGGCCTCCTACGGCGGGGTGAACTGGCTGGGTTCGGCGTTGATCACTCCGGCGATCATCGCCTCGTACATGTGGGTGTGGGCCGGGTTCGCGATGGTGTTGATCGCGGCCGGGCTGGCGGCCATCCCCCGCGACGCCCTGGAGGCGGCGCGGGTGGACGGTGCGACGGAGTGGCAGGTGTTCCGCCGCGTCACGATCCCGCTGCTGGCGCCCGTGCTGACGGTCGTGTTCGTGACGCTGCTGATCTACGCGTTGAAGGTCTTCGACCTGGTGTTCATCATCGGTGGCGGTGATCCGAACGCGTCGGTCCTGGCGGTACGGATGTGGACCGACTCCTTTGGCGGCGGTAACGACCAGGGTGCGGGTTCGGCGGTGGCGATCCTGCTGTTCCTGCTGGTCGTCCCGGCGATGCTGTTCAACCTGCGAAAGTTTCGACAGGAGAAGCGATGAGCACCGAGACGGCGACCGCACCCGCGGTCATCAAGGAGGATCGTTCCAGTCTGAGCGGCGCCCCCCGCCGGAGCATCGCCTCGCGGATCGCCGCCCGGGTGGGCGGCGGGGTGGTTCAGGTCGTGTTGCTGGTCGTGGCGGTGGTGTGGCTGGTGCCGACCCTGGGGTTGTTCGTGGCCTCGCTGCGGTCGCAGCAGAACGACAACTCCAGTGGCTGGTGGCACATCTTCTCCGCCCCCTCCCAGCTGACGTTCAAGGCCTACAGCGATCTGCTGTCCAAGCCTGATTTCGTGGACTCGTTCTGGAACACGGTGCTGATCGCGGTGCCGGCGACGTTGCTGGTGGTCGGGATCGCCTCGCTGGCGGCGTACGCGTTCGCGTGGCTGGAGTTCCCGGGCCGGGACTGGTTGTTCCTGATCGTGGTGGCGTTGCTGGTCGTGCCGGTGCAGGTCGGGTTGATCCCGGTTTCGAAGCTGTACGGGTGGCTGGGGGTCTTCGGGTCGATCCCGAGTGTGGTGGCCTTCCATGTGGCGTTCGGGTTGCCGTTCGCGATCTTCCTTTTGCGGAACTTCTTCGCCGGGATCCCGCGGGATCTGCTGGAGGCCGCGCGGATGGACGGTGGGAAGGAATGGACGATCTTCGTCAAGGTCATCTTCCCGCTCGGTGGCCCGGCGATCGCCTCGCTGGCGATCTTCCAGTTCTTGTGGGTGTGGAACGACATGCTGGTCTCGCTGGTGTTCGCCAACACCGGTTCCCAGCCGATGACCAAGTGGCTGCAGTCCCAGATGCGGCAGTTCACCGGGAACATCGACATCCTGGCTCCCGGCGCGTTCTTGTCCCTGGTCGTACCCCTGGCCGTGTTCTTCGCGTTCCAGCGCTACTTCGTCCAGGGCGTCCTCGCCGGCTC
>NZ_JAUEQY010000076.1 GCF_030406325.1 Actinomadura sp. DC4
ATTCGGGTTAGCTCACCTTCGGTGTCTCGTCACGTTCGGTGAGCTGCTGCCGCATGCGGCGGGCTCTTTGCACCTGGTCTCGGGCCAACTGCGCCCAGAAATGTTCTCCGTGCATCAACCCTGCCCCGGCGTATTTCCATCGCCCCACAGTGACGGCGTTGCGGTTCGGGTCGGGCTCGGGCAGTCCTTCGGCCTGGCGAGCGGCCTGGGCGGCGTGATCGGCTCTGGCTTGGCGAAGCTGGGTCAAGGTCACTGAGTATCGGCGGGACTTGGAGGAGAAGTGTCCGCCGTAGCCGAGCATGTGCGCCCACTTGCGTAGCCGTAGCTCCTGGTACTCCGGCAGACCGGCCAGCGTGAAACACGTCCAGATCATCCGGCGGGCATGCTCGGACACCTTCAACGAGCTGATCTGGGTCGCATAGCGAATCGGCCGGTCGACCGTGCCGGAGTCCTCCGCTCCCTTGGTGGCGTACTTGGCGACGTAGCGGGCCACGTGCTTGTCGGCCATGCCGTCCAGTTCGGCGGCTACCTGAATCGGCTGGATGTCGAGTTGGCGGCCCCACCTGAGCACCAACGGCGGGCGTTGGGCGTCCGGGTGCGGAACTGGTACCTCTACCTGGGCGGCGGCGGTGCGCAGTACGCGCTCCAACAGTTCGGTAGTCGCCCACGACGGCGGGGCCTGGCCGGGACCGTCCGGACCGTCCAGCCGCACGACGGCGTGGAAGTGGATCAGCCCGCGCCGCTGGTACTCGATCACGCGGGCATACGAGATGCGCACCTGGCGGCGCAGAGCCTTGTGGGTGATGCCCAACTCTGCCTTGATCAGCATCGGAACGGTCAAGGTGAGACGACGCCATAGCTCCGGGGCGTGGGCGTTCCACAGCACGGCGGCTGGATAGTCATAGCAGTCGGCGCAGATCGGTTGTCCGGCCATGGAGTCATCGCCGTCGTGCCGCCGTCCGCATCCTTGCGGGCGTCCGTGCTGGCACAACGGACGGTTCTTCCGTGGGCGGCATGGCTGCGCCTGCCCGCTCTTTTCCTTGTGGGCGTGGACTGCGCCGAATGAGGGTGCGGTCAGGGTGAGGAAGACGCGCGGGTGCGCGCTGACCTGCTCATCGACACCTTTCCCGCCGGACAGTCCGGAGATGATCAGGTGATAGGTGTCGTCCCGGTACACCTCGGCGCATGCTGCGCAACGGGACGCGCGGCGGTTCCCGCATGCCGTGATCAGGTAGCCGGTCGGCTCCTCGTCGGTGGTGTAAGACTCGATCAACTCGCCGGTCTCGCCGTCCAGCGTCACCCGCTCGCCGCGTAGCCGGACGGGCTGCTCACACCCCCCGGCCGACTTGATCATCTCCTGCCAGCGGGTGAAGTCCGGCATTGACGCACGCTGGGCTGCGGCGGCCAGTTCGGCCGTCAGCCCGGGTATCTGCGGGCCGGTCATGCGGCGTCCCGCAGTCGTTCGGTCTCCTCCTGGCCGGAGTCAGCCTCAGCGACCCGCTCCAGACCGAAGATCGTCCCGATCTCGTTCCACTTGTCATCAGTCCAACGCGGCGATGTGCTGGCCTGACGCTTTCCCCACGCGACAGCTTCCGGGCTGGGCAACCCGTTGACTCCTCTCCCTGGCTAACGGCTAGGGAGCACGCACATACGACCTCTGCGATTGAAGACACCAGAACACGAGCGCGCCTGACGCCCGTCCAGCTCCTCGCGACGAGTGACTGATCATGTGCCGTGTTAGCCAGGGCTTTCATCTGATGAGCTGTTTTCGTCCGGGTGCTACCCGGTCGTGCGGTGCCGAGAGCCCACCTCGGCGAACTGTGTTTTTTGTTGTTGCGGCTGTCGCGTTGTCTGAGGATCCCTCACGAGACCCCCGGGGCGGGAGCCGACCCCGCTTCGTCACTCGCTGTCTCAGAGTCGCTCGATGCGGCTCCGCATCCATGATTACCCAGTCAAGATCGGAACCCAAACCATAAAAACGATCTTCGGGGCGAGTGTCACTCTCAGTGATCTATGCGACTCTCAGTTGGAGTTGCATGAAGTGAAGTACTTGTTGTAGTGG
>NZ_JAUEQY010000077.1 GCF_030406325.1 Actinomadura sp. DC4
TGAGTACGACGCTGTTCCGGCGGCCGCCACGGCAGTCACCGCCTGAGATGCCCAGTGGAGAGTTGTCCCTGCAGGAGCCTCCGGTCCTGCCGGAGGCGCCGACGGGCAACATGGGCATGTTGTTGATGTACCTGCCGATGGCGATCGGCTCCAGCGTCACCATCCTCATCTTCGTCTCCCCCTCCAAACCGGGCCTGGGGCTGATGGCGGCCGGGTTGATGGCGCTGACGTCGATGACGATGGTGTTCGGGCAGGTCGGACGGACCACGAGTGAGCGCAAACGGCGGATGCGGGGCGAGCGCCGCGACTACCTGCGCTACCTCGCCCAGACCCGGAAGAAGGTGCGGGCCGTGGCGGTGGCTCAGCGTGAGTCGCTGGCCTGGCAGCACCCCGACCCGGCCGGACTGTGGTCGGTGGCGATGAGCGCGCGGCTGTGGGAACGCCGCCCCACCCACGCCGACTTCGCCGAGGTCCGGATCGGCACCGGCCCGCAAAAGCTCGCGATGACGATGAACCCGATGCAGACCAAACCCGTCGAGGACCTCGAACCCCTGTGCGCGCGGGCGCTACGCCGGTTCATCCGCGCCTACACCACCGTCACCGACCTACCGGCAGCGGTGTTCCTGCGCGGGTTCGCCCAGGTACGGCTCCGCGGCGACGAAGCCGCCGGACGCGAACTGATCCGCTCCATGCTCGCCCAGCTCGTCACCTTCCACTCCCCCGACGAACTGCGCGTCGCCGTCTGCGCCGCACCCGAACACGCCACCGAATGGGACTGGATCAAATGGCTCCCCCACAACCAGCACGGCAGCGAACAAGACGGCGCCGGCCAAGCCCGGCTGCACGCCGACGGCATCGACTCCCTCGACACCCTCCTCGCCACCGAAATGGAAGGCCGCGGCCGCTTCGAACCCGGCGCCACCCCCACCCGCGACGAACCCTACGTCGTCGTGATCGTCGACGGCGTCGACGTACCCGCCGAATCACGCCTCGCCGGAACCGGCTACCGCAACTCCATCGTCCTCAACGTCTCCTCCGGCCTGCCCATGACCCCAGGCCGCGGCACGCTACGCCTGGAGGTCACCCCTGAGTCGATGGAAATGGTCCGCTTCGACCGCGGCGGCGAGGAGATCCGCACCTCACTCGGCCACCCCGACCGCCTCAGCGTGCCGCGCGCGACCGCACTGGCACGTACGGTCTCACCGTTCCGGCTCGGCGCCACGGCCGACGTGGCCGAGCCCATGCTCACCGACTTCGACCTCGGCACACTGCTCGGCGTCGGAGACCTGGACACCCTCGAACCCAGCCGTGTGTGGCCGCGCGCGGACGGCCCGGACCGGCTGCGCGTGCCGATCGGCATCGCCGAGGACGGCAGCCGCGTCGAACTCGACATCAAGGAATCCGCGCAAGGGGGCATGGGCCCCCACGGCCTCCTCATCGGCGCGACCGGATCGGGCAAGAGCGAACTGCTCCGCACCCTCGTCCTGGCCATGGCCATCACCCACTCCTCCGAGGTCCTCAACTTCGTCCTCGTCGACTTCAAGGGCGGCGCGACCTTCCTCGGCCTCGACGGCCTCCCCCACACCTCCGCCGTCATCACCAACCTCGCCGACGAAGCACCCCTCGTCCAACGCATGCAAGACGCCCTCCAAGGCGAGATGATGCGCCGCCAGGAACTCCTGCGCAGCGCCGGCAACTACAGCTCACTACGCGAGTACGAGGCGGCGCGGGTGAGCGGCACGCTACTCGACCCGCTGCCGACACTGTTCGTCGTCGTCGACGAGTTCAGCGAACTCCTCGCCTCCCACCCCGACTTCTCCGAACTGTTCGTCATGATCGGCCGCCTCGGCCGCTCACTCGGCGTCCACCTCCTCCTCGCCTCACAACGCATCGACGACGGCCGCATGCACAAACTCGAAAGCCACCTGTCCTACCGCATCGGGCTACGCACCTTCTCCGCCATGGAAAGCCGGTC
>NZ_JAUEQY010000078.1 GCF_030406325.1 Actinomadura sp. DC4
GGGTGTGGGCCTGGGGTGTGGGCCTGGGGTGTGGGCCTGGGGTGTGGGCCTGGGGTGTGGGCCTGGGGTGTGGGCCTGGGGTGTGGGCCTGGGGTGTGGGCCTGGGGTGTGGGCCTGGGGTGTGGGCTCTGGGCCTCGGCGTCTTCGGCGACGCTCGCGTGCAGGTCCGCCAGGCGCAGCGCGGGCCCGCGCCAATACGGCTACCCATCTTGCTGCGAACCCTTTGGCTCTCATCTCCAACGCTCTCGCCTCGCGGCTTCCTACCTCTCCACGTTCGTGCTCCCCACGTTCGTGCTCCCCACGGTCCTGCTCTTCGCGGCCCTTGCTCCACGGTCCTGTTCTTGACGGCCTTGGCTCTCGCCGGCCACCTTCACCGGCTGGCCGGTGTGAGGGGCATCCGACGTCGACGTGGCATTCGCGGAAATGACTGCCGCGGACGTCGAGGCGTACATCGCGCTGTGGGCGTCGTCGGGGACAAGGGGTTCAGACCCTCTACGGGGGTGCCCAGACCCTCTGCCAGGGGTGTGTGGCTGACGTACTCGGCGAGGGACCTCGCCGACCACGTGGCACCGCTTCTCGGAGTCAATCTTGCGTTCTCCTTCCTACGTTCCGGTTCCTCGTCCCCTGCGATGCGGCGTCCGCGGCTCGGTCTCCCGCACTCGTGTCCCTTGCGTGCCAGGTTCCCCGCACGCTCGTCTCCTCGTCCTCGTTGCCCTGTCCTCGCGACTACCTCGTGTCTCCTGTGTGACGGCGGGTACCGGATTCCGGAGCCGGGACGGCCGGCGCTGTTGGTCGTGAACGTCGCTCTCTGGGAGTTGCCCGGCATCTCAGTGGCCGGCCCTCGACGTGCCGCGCCGCAATCTCGGAGTGGTTCGCGCGGTACGGAGGACGAGCTACTCCAGCGTTGGCCGTCATCCGCCGCTTCTGCGGTGGGGCCGACCCACCTGGACAGCCGTTGAGACACCCGGCTGAGCAGGGGATGCGGAGAAATTTCGGGGTGGGTGGTTTGGGGCACGATGGCAGGGGGCACGTCATCAGAACGCAGGTTTACCTGCGTCGACATGTACGCCCGTACCGCGGGGTTGACCCCGGCGCCCGGGTGTCCTAAGCTTGCCAGGCCTGCGGGGAGCAGGACGTCGCAAGACGGCCGGCCCCGCGGAAGACACCCCAATCAAGAGTCGTGATGGATGCTGTCTGTCACGAACCAACTGGATGTGTCGGCCCGATCGGGTTGTGGATCACCGTAAGGTGGAAGCGATCCCCCGGGAACCACCCTTCGACGGTATTGGAAGTCTCTGGCTTCCATGCTGAGTGCTGGGCGGGACCGAGTTCGTTTCGCAAGTCGGTCAATTCGACAAACGAAGCGGGAACGGTAAGATGGGAAATGTCCCAAGGGAGTTCGAAAGGATTCCTAAAAGGGCATTCGTTTCCAAGTCGGAGCGATTCGACAAGGTAAACGAAAAGAGCTAAGATTGAGGAAACGCCCCAGACGGGGATCTGAAAAGGTCACCGAACGGTGTGTGTCCGTTTCTTGAGAACTCAACAGTGTGCTAAAAGCCAGTGCCTTTTTAGTCCTCGGACTGGATGGTCATGGCAGGCCGGTTACGGTCTGGTTGTGGTTGTTCGGTTTTTGGATTCCTTTGGCAAGTATGATTCTTGCCGGGATTTGTCTGTTCAGGTTTGGCGGCCGCTCTTAACGGGTGGTTGTCGTTTGGCCTTAACGGAGAGTTTGATCCTGGCTCAGGACGAACGCTGGCGGCGTGCTTAACACATGCAAGTCGAGCGGAAAGGCCCTTCGGGGTACTCGAGCGGCGAACGGGTGAGTAACACGTGAGTAACCTG
>NZ_JAUEQY010000007.1 GCF_030406325.1 Actinomadura sp. DC4
ACACCGCAGGCGCCTCGGCAGGCTGCATGGCCACGAGCGGGTCCTCGACCGTGACCAGGCGGTGACGGCCCGCCGGCAGGTCCTCCATCACCTCTTCCGAGGTCAGCGTCAGCACCGCGCCGCTGTCAGACTGCACGAACGCCACCCGCCCCGCAGGCTGACCCGGATCGATCGGCACATACGCCGCGCCCGCCTTCCACACGCCCACGATCGCCGCGACCATGTCCGCGCCGCGCGGCAGACAGACACCCACCACCGACTCCGCACCGACACCCTGCGCCCGCAGGAAACGCGCCAGCCGGTTCGCCCGCACGTCCAGCTCCGCGTACGACAGCCGCGTCTCACCCGCCACCAGCGCCACCGCGTCCGGCGTACGCGCCGCCTGCGCCGAGAACAGCTCGGCCACCGAGGCGCTCGGCACCTCGGCCGCGGTGTCGTTCCACTCCACCAGCAGCCGGTCGCGCTCGGCCGCGTCCAGGATCTCGACGGACTCGACCCGTGCCGACGGGTCCTCGGCCAGCGCGGACAGCACCCGTACGAGACCGCCCGCGATCCGCCCGGCGGTCCGCTCGTCGAACAGGTCCGCCGCGACCGTGACCGCGCCACGGACCCCGGCCGGGCCGCCCGCGCCGTCGAACTCCTCCCCCACCATCACGTCCAGGTCGAACTTCGCCGCCGGGCGCGCGCTCAGCACGCGCTCCCCCACCAGGCCGGGCAGCTCGAGGACCGCCGCCGCCGTGTCCTGCATCGTGAGCACGACCTGGAACAGCGGGTGCCGGGCCAGCGAGCGCGCCGGCGCCAGCTCCTCCACGAGGCGCTCGAACGGCACGTCCTGATGCGCGTACGCGCCCAGGCTCGCCTCCCGCACCCGCCCGAGAAGCTCGGCGAACGACGGGTCACCCGACAGGTCGCTACGGATCACCAGCGTGTTGACGAAACACCCGACCAGATCGTCCAGCGCGTCATCCAGCCGGCCCGCCACCGCCGAGCCGATCGGCACGTCACGACCGGCGCCCAGCCGCGACAGCAGGACGGCCAGGGCGGCCTGCAGCACCATGAACATGGTCACGCCCTCGGCCCGCGCCACCTCCCGCAGCCGGGCGTGCACCGCGGCGGGCACCTCCAGGCCCGCGGTGAAGCCGCGATGCGACGCGGTGGCGGGACGCGGGCGGTCGAACGGCAGTCCCAGCTCCTCCGGCGCCCCGGCCAGGGCCTCGCGCCAGTAGCCGATCTGCCCTGCCGCCAGGCTCCGCGCGTCGTTGTCGTCGCCCAGCAGCTCGCGCTGCCACAGCGCGTAGTCCGCGTACCGCACCGGCAGCGGCTTCCACTCCGGGGCGTGGCCCGCGCACCGCGCCGCGTACGCCGCCGACACGTCGCGCGCCAGCGGCCCCATCGACCAGCCGTCACCGGCGATGTGGTGCACCACGAGCACCAGCACGTGCTCGTCCGGCGCGACGCGGAACAGGCGCACGCGGATCGGCACTTCGTCCGACAGGTCGAAGGCGTGCCCGGCGGTGCGGAGGACCGCGGCGGCGACCTCCGGCGGGCCGTCGTCCTCCTGCGGCGAAAGCGCGGACAGGTCGTCGAGGTTCTGGAGCCGGGCGAAGGACCCGGGCGTCTTCACCGCGTCGACGGCGGGCAGGTCCCAGGCCAGCTCGTCCATGGTCAGGACCCGCTGGTACGGCTCGCCGTCCTCGGCCGGGTACCTCGTGCGGAGCGGCTCGTGCCGCTCCAGGACGTCGCGCAGCGCGGCCGTGAGCGCTTCGCGGTCCAGGTGCCCGGCGAGGCTCAGGACGAGCGGCGCGTTGTACGTCGGGCTGGGGCCCTCGATCTGCCCGATGAACCACAGGCGGCGCTGGGCGAAGGAGAGCGGGACGCGCTCCGGGCGTTCGCGGGCGACCAGGCGCGGGCGCACGGTCCGCGCGCCGGTGATCCGGACGGCGAGGGCGGCGACGGTGGGCGCCTCGAACACGTCGTTGACCTGCACGTCGACGCCGAGGAGGGTCCTGACCTGGCTGACGAGGCGCGTCGCCAGGAGGGAGTGCCCGCCCAGGTCGAAGAAGCTGTCCTCGACGCCGACGTCCGCCACGCCGAGGATCTCGGCGAAGGCGGCGCAGAGGATCTCCTCCTGCCTCGTGGCCGGCCCGCGGCCCGCCGTCGTCGCGTACTCGGGCGCGGGCAGGGCCCGGCGGTCCAGCTTCCCGTTGACCGTCAGCGGCAGCGCGTCCAGCGTGACGACGGCCGACGGCACCATGTACTCCGGCAGACGTCCGGCGGCGAACTCCCTGATCGCGGCGGGGTCGACCTCGGCCGGCGCGACGTACGCGACGAGGCGCCGGTCACCGGGAGTGTCCTCGCGGGCGATGACCGCGGCCTGCGCGACCAGCGGATGCCCGGCCAGTACGGCCCGCACCTCGCCCGGTTCGATGCGGAATCCGCGGATCTTCACCTGTTCGTCGGCCCGGCCGGCGAACACCAGCCCGTCATCGGCGCTCCACCGGACCAGGTCCCCGGTCCGGTACATGCGCGTCCCATCCGCCGCGAACGGGTCCGCGACGAACCGTTCCGCGCTGAGCCCGGGGCGGCCCAGGTAGCCGCGTGCGACACCGGTGCCGGCCACGTACAGCTCGCCGGCCACGCCGGCCGGCACCGGCATCAGGGCGTCGTCCAGCACGTACGCGCGGGTGTTGAGGTTCGGCGTGCCGATGGCGGGCTCGTCGCCGGCGTGCAGCGGGTCGCTCATCGTGGCGCAGACCGTCGTCTCGGTCGGCCCGTACGCGTTGATGAGGCGCCGGCCCGGCGCCCAGCGCGCGAGGAGTTCCCCGTCCAGGGCCTCGCCCGCGGAGATCAGGGTCGGCACCGAGGTCAGGTCCCCGGGGTCCAGCGCGGCCAGTACGGCCGGCGGCAGCGTCGCGTGCGTCACGCCGTGCCGGGTCATGACGCCGGCCAGGTCCGGTCCGGGCAGCAGGTCCTCGGCCGGCGCCACCACCAGCCGTGCCCCCGAGCAGAGGGCCATCAGCAGTTCCCACGTGGCCGCGTCGAAGCCGGCCGACGCGAACTGCAGCACGCGGCCGCTCTCGTCGATGGCGCATCGCCGCGCCTGTGCCGCCGCGAGGTTGACCCCGCCGCGGTGGGTGAGCATGACGGCCTTCGGCATGCCGGTCGACCCGGAGGTGTAGATCACGTACGCGAGCCCGCCGGGCCGCAGGGCGACGTCGGGGGCCGTGGCGGGGACGGCCCTCAGGGCGGCGCGTACGGCGGCGGAGTCGACGGCGACGGTCAGCAGCCGCCGTACGGGGAGTTCGTCGAGGAGCTCCTCCTCGCCGAGCAGCAGCACGGCCCGGCTGTCGGCCAGCATGAAGCCGATGCGCTCCGGCGGGTGTGCGGTGTCGACCGGCAGGTACGCCGCGCCGGTCTTCCAGACCGCCACGAGCGCCACGACGAGGGCGACGCCGCGCTCCATCGCCACTGCGACGACCGACTCGGGGCCCACGCCGAGGCCCTTCAGGTGGTGGGCGAGGCGGTTCGCCCGCTCGTCGAGCTCGGCGTACGTCAGGCGGGTCTCGTCGGAGGCCAGCGCGATCGCGTCCGGGGTCCGGGCCGCCCATCCGGCGAACAGCTCGGGCGCCGTGGTGTCCGGGACGTCGGCCGCCGTGTCGTTCCACCGGGCGAGGACGCGGCGCTCGCCGTCGCCCAGGAGGTCCACCCGGTCGATCGGGTCCGCGGGGTCGGCCGTCGCGAGCCGATCCACGATCGTGTGGATGCGCCCGGCGATGCGCCGCGCGGCGGCGGGCTCGTGGAGGTCGAGGTTGACGTCGACGTCGAGCTTGATGCCGTACTCGCCCGGTCTCTCGTACACGTCGATGCGCGTGTTGTCGATCGGGCCGGTGGACACGTTGCGGCCGGTGACGACGCAGCCGCCGAACATGTCCGGGTAGGCGAAGGACATCACGTTGACGTGCACGCCGCAGATGGACTCGCCGTGGACGAGCTTCAGGTCCCGCAGCATGTCCTCGTACCGGTAGTTCCGGTGCCGCAGACCCTGGCGGACCGCCTCGTTCACCTGCCGGATGAGGCCATCGACGGTGGTCGTCCTGCCGATCCGGAGCCGGATCGGCATGTTGTTCGAGGTCATCGCGGGCGCGTACGCCTGTTTACCCGGCAGGCCCGTCACCGGGACGCCGACGACGACGTCGCGTTCGCCGGTGGTGCGGTGCCGATAGACGGCCGCGGCCGCGATCATCAGGCCGGACAGGCGCGTCCTCAGCCGGCGTGCGGTCGCCGTCAGCCGTGCGCCGGTGCCGGCACCGATGTCGTCGGTGTACCGCTCCAGGCCGGACGGCAGCCGCTGCGTGCCGCCGCGCTCCCGCGCCTCGGCGACGGCCGGCAGGTCGGCGAGGACGCCGAGCCAGTACTCCCGGTCCGCGGCGAAGGCGGGCGACTCGCGGTACGCACGCTCCGCGGCCAGCAGGTCGGCGAGCGGCTCCAGCGCGCCTTCGACGGCCGGCCGGCCGTCGATGAGCGCCGCGTAGATCTCGCCGATGCGCGTGACGACGGTCATCCCGCTGCGACCGTCCATGATCACATGGTGGTAGCGGTGGTACCAGAGGTGGTGGCGCGGGCCGAGCCGGAGGACGGCGTGGGCGAAGAGCCGGCCGCCCGTGAGGTCGCCGGGTTCGCGCACGTCCTCCCGCATCCATCGCTCGGCGGCGGCCCACGGGTCGTCCTCGGCGCTGACGTCCATGACGGGCATGGCGTAGTCGTCCGAGGCGAGGACGTACTGCTCGGGGCGGCCGGCGACGACGCGGAAACGCAGCCGCATCGTCTCGGCCTCCCGCGTGGTCTGCCGGACGGCCGCGACGAAGAGTCCGATGTCCAGGTCACCGCGTATCTCCAGATACTCGGCGATGTTGTACACCGGATTCTCCGGCGCGAACTGCTGGGCCTGCCAGATACCGAACTGACCGGCCATGAGGTCGTAGGATTCGCCTTTTAGAGCAGCCATTCTCAGCCCAATCCAAAAATGCTCCGACCCAGGCCCATCGAAGCAGAATCCAGTTCGCCGTTCAGGCATGCAAAAGAGGGCTCAGCTCTCCATGGGCCCGGCCGGGCAGGCGCTCTTACTTTTCCATTGCCTCGATGAGGCTCTTGGGCCGCATGTCGGTCCAGGACTTTTCAATGTAGTCCAGGCACTCCTGCCGCCCCGCCTCGCCGAACACCGAGTTCCAGCCGTCGGGCACATCGACGAAGACGGGCCAGAGCGAGTGTTGCCCCTCATCGTTGACGAGAACCAGGTACATGGCGTCGGGGTCTTCGAACGGATTGGCCATCACGTCGTCCTTCCAGGTGAACGAAATCAAGCGGCGATGGACTGGCCTCGGATTCAACGGCCCGGGCCATGCGCCAGTCAAGTAATCAGCGACCAGCCGCCTTGGCCAAAAAAGATGGCCTGTACCGCACCGGGGCGTTCAACTGCGACACCGCGTCAGTTGGACACGCGTCGCCAAGCCGAATTCCGGATCGGATTTACCGTATCCCGGGAACGGCGAAACCGCCTCCCCGGTCACCTGCCGCCGTTCCCGGCCGAGGGTAAATTGAGCCTTCCGGTTGCTAGCGTCGGTCAGCGTGACGCAGCTGGGGAAGATCCTGCAGTTCGACGGGATTCGCGGTTACGGATTCATCGCACCCGACATGGGCGGCAGCGACGTCTTCGTCCACGCGAACGAGTTCGACGGCGACGAGTCCCGGCTCATCCCGGGCGCTCATGTGCGGTTCGAGGTCATGGACGGAGGGCGGGGCAGGAAGGCACACGCCGTCAGGATCGTCGAGGAGCGCGACGGTGAACGGCCGGCCGGGCCCGGGGCGGGCATCGCACTCCGGCGTGCGCCGCCGCCCGGGGATCACCCGCCGTACGACGTCCTGTCCGCCGACGAGATGTGCACCGACCTGACCGAGATGATCCTCAACAACTTTCCCGAGCTGACCGGAGCCCAGATCGTACGGCTCCGCGGTGACTTCCTGGCCCTCGCCCGGCAACACGGCTGGGTGGAGGAGGAATGACGGGGCGTCGCAGCCCGACGCTCTCGTGCGTCTCGACCGGCTGCCCGGACTGTAACTGGTCCAGGCCGGTGGCGAACGACTGCAGCACCGTCGCGTAGGCGCTGCTGAGCTCCGACAGCAGGGCCAGGCAGTGCGGCGGCAGCCCCTTCTTGATCACCTCTTCGTCGCGTACGACCGCCTGGCACGCGTCGAACATGCGCAGGAGCGTCCGGCCCACCTCGCTGAAGCGGAGAGAGGGGTCCTTGCGGAGCCGCTCGAAGATGGCCGTCGGCTCGGCGATCAGTTTGGCGAGCGGCTCGGCCTGCTCGGGAGCGGCGGCGCGGTGCGGCTGCGCGGTACGCCGTACGGGGATCGGGGCCTCCCCGCGGCGGATCCGGTCGCGGACGTCCGCGGCGGTGGCCGGGGAGATCCCCGCCGCACGGGCGATCTGACGGAGCGAGGCGTTCGGGTCGCTCTCGATCAGCCTGGCGGCACGTTCCCGGCCGACGGTGCCGTCGACCGGCCGGGACCGGCCGTCACGGCCGATCCTGACGGCGGGCTGGGGCATGTCGCCGGCGAGCTGCCGGCGCAGTGCGGCGATCTTCTTCCCGGACAGCCCGACGACGATCGCGACCATCCGGTCGGACCACTCGGGGTGGCTGACGAAGATGCGTTCGGCGGCCGCCACCCGGTCCTTGTGCGAGAGGGGCAGGCCGTGCTGGATGTTGGCCGCGACGGAGAGCGGGAAGACGTCCGTCTCGCTGCCATGGAAGAAGCGGGCCTCGATGTCCTTCTCACCGCGGAGCATCGCGGCACGGAGCCGGTGCATCCCGTCGATGACGGTCCGGGACGGCAGGTGGACCACGATCGGCGGCAGCGTCCCGCCCGAATCCGCGAGTGTGCGGATGTGCTCGGCGTCCTCACCCTCCAGCCGCGGCGATGCGGTTGTCAGTAACGACGCGATGGGTACTTTGGCGATAATGGACCGCTCGATGCGTTCCTGCTGGAGCGAGAGATGCCGGGCAAGGGCATTATCTCTCGACAGCGAAGTGTGTGCAGTGCTGTTCAGTTTGACCACGTCCCCACGAAAAAGCATTTAGCCATTGACACTGCAGGTTCAGCCGTCGCTCAGGCACGGGTCCATAGTCAAGGGTGCCCCCGTCACGAACCGTGACACAGTCACACTCCGTCGCACACCTCTTACTCCTGGTCATTGCCCCCGAGCCAGGCCTCAATGCCACAAAAGGCACGCTACCCTGCGTGCCCTTACTGATGGCTAACACGAGGCATGAAGATCTGTAAGCGGAGTAAATCGCCTGATGCGAGATATGTTGCGGCCGAATCTGGCCGGTTTTGCCAGCAGGTAACCGAACGTCTGTCAGGAGGGTTTCAAAAAGGCCCTATTTGGATGTGCCGAATAACATCAGGAGATACGGCGTCCGTTTGTCCGGCGGGGTCGAGGCTCGCGAGGCGACTCTCGACAGAGCTCTTTCCGGCGTCGTCCGTCGTACGGGCGAACAGCTCCCGCGCCTCCGTCCAGGCGGTCCGTGCCGCCGCGTGGTCGGCGTCGGCAGAGTACGCGTCTCCGAGGGAGCGCAGTGCGCGCGCGAGGTACGGGATCCAGCCACGGTCGCGCCAGCCTCGTACCGAGCGTTCGAGGCAGTCGACCGCCGCCGGCAGGTCGCCCTCGGCCAGGTTCAGCTCGCCGAGGACGCCGAGGGCGTCCGCGAGATGGTGACCGAACTCGCCGACCTGGCCGTAGGCCAGCGTGAGCTCGAGCGTCGGCCGGGCACGATCGTCGCCGGTCGCGACGAACAGCTTGGCGAGGTAGAGGAGTGAGAACGACTCCAGAAAGCGGTCCTCCTGATCCCGCGCCATCACGATGGACTCATCCAGCAGCTTCATGCCGCCGGTGAGGTCACCGCACAGGGCGTGGGCCGCGCCGAGGAACTGCACGATCGTCGCGAGGAAGCGGGGGTTGCCGAGCTCCTTGGCGATCACGAGCGCGTGTTCGAGGCATTCGAGGGCGCCGTGCGCGTCGTCCTCCCCGTGGGCGGCCGCCATCACGTGGTACGCCCGCGCCTGCCCGCCGAGATAATCGGCCGCCCGCGCGACGTGCAGGGCGTGCTCGGCCAGCGCGAGCGCCTCGGCGGTCCTCCCGTCCGCGATCCGGCCCCAGACGATCCCGACCATCGCGTCGGCCATGCCGACCGGATCGCCCAGGTCCGTGAACAGGTCGAGGAGTTCCTCGGCCAGCCGGTGCAGCCGGGTCATCACCGGTCCCGTTCCGGCAGGGGACGTCCAGGTGGTGACCTCGAGCAGCCCGCGCAGCAGGACGGCCTCACCGAGCCGGTCGCCCGTCTCGCGGCACAGCGTCATCGCGCGCTCGTGCATCTGGCGCCAGTCTTCGTACATCCCACGGACGTCGCAGTACTTCTCCATGGAGGCCGCGATGTCCCAGGCGAAGTCGGTGAGCAGCAGGTCGCAGGCCTGAGCGACCTCGGCCACCAGCGCCGCCCGCTCCGCGGTGAACCAGCGCATGGGGTCCGCCAGCAGCCGCTCGGTGACGGCGACCGGCAGCGGCCAGCGCGGCGCGGGCCCGTGGATGGCCGCGTAGCAGGGCCCGGCGACCCGGTCGGCGGCCTTCTCGGCCAGCGCCAGCCACGCGCCGAGGGCGCGGTGCAGCGCCGCCGCGCGCTGCGCCGCTGTGTCCTCCCGCTCGGCGCGCTCGCGCGCGTACAGGCGGAGCAGGTCGTGCACCTTGTAGCGGAGCTGACCGGTCCGGTCCGTGCCGGCGACGCCCACGAGCTGGGCGTCGATCAGCAGTTCGAGGTGGTGCTGCGCCTCGGTCACGGACCTGTCCAGCAGCGCGGCGACCGTCCAGGCCGCGATGTCGGGGGCGTTGACCAGGCCGAACAGACGGAAGGCGCGCTGGGTCTCGGCCGGGAGCAGCCGGTAGCTCAGCGCGAACCCGGCGCGTACCTCAAGGTCGCCGGCGACCAGTTCGTCGAGCCGGCGCCGCTCCTCGGACAGGACGCCGGCCAGGTGGGCCAGCGTCCAGTGCCGGCGACCCAGGAGCCGGGCCGCGGCGATGCGCAGGGCGAGGGGGACGTGGCCGCACAGCCGGGCGATCTCCACCGCGACGTCCGGCTCCTCGGCGACGCGCCGCTCCCCGACGATGTTGGCGATCAGGTCCACGGCCTGGGCGGAGGGCAGCACGTCGAGGTTCAGCAGCCGCGCCCCCTCCAGGCCGATGAGGCGGTTGCGGCCGGTGATGAGCACGGCGGCGTCCGGCGTGCCGGGCAGCAGCGGCCGTACCTGGTCCTCTCGGGCGACGTTGTCCAGCACGATGAGCGTCCTGCGCCCGGCCAGGCGGCTGCGGAAGAGCGCCATGCGCTCGTCCAGGGAGGCCGGGATGTTCCCGACACCCGCCGGGAGCGTACGCAGGAACCCGCCGAGCACGTCGCCCGGCTCGGCCGGGGTCGCCGAGTCGCCGTGCAGGTCGGCGTACAGCTGTCCCGCCGGAAACGAGCCGGCGATCTTGTGGGCGACGTGTACGGCGAGCGTGGTCTTGCCGAGCCCCGCCATTCCCGCGACGGTGGCGATGGCCACGGTTCGCTGACGCGACGTGCCGGCACCGCGTACGAGAACGCGGGCCAGCTCCGCCGCCTCGGCCGCCCGGCCGGTGAAGTCGGGGATGTCGGGCGGAAGCTGGGCGGGTACCGGCACCGCCGGCTCCTTGGATCCGGTGTTCGGACGCTGGCGGCCGAACGACAGCACGCGCATGTGCGCGAGCCGGACCTCCTCGCTGGGTTCGATGCCGAGCTCGGCCTCGAGGCGGTCGCTGAGCCGGCGATAGGTCTGCAGGGCCTCGGCGGGCCGTCCGCTCGCCGCGAGCAGGTCGATGAGGGTGGCGTGCAGTAACTCGTCGAAGTTGAACTCCTCGGCCAGCGCGCCGACCGTCGTGACCGCTCCCTCGGGGACGCCCGCCTCCAGCGCCGCGTCGGACAGGTCCAGCGCCGCCTGCCGTACCTCGTCCTCGATGCCTCGTACGAGCGGGTCCGTCCGGTCGATCCGCGGCAGCCCGGCGAGCAGCGGCCCCTTGCGCTCGGCGAAGGCGGACAAGAGGGCGCGGTAACGCTCGTCCGATACGGCGAGGGTGCGCGCCTCACCGGCGAGGACGAGAAAGCGGCCGAGGTCCGAGCGCGCCGCCGGGCACTCCAGGAGGTAACCGTCCTCATGGCGGATCGTGACCTGCCCGGCCCGGCCGCCGTCGAGCCCGGCCAGCCACTTTCGCAGCCGGGAGACGCCGACATGGACGGCCTCACGGCTCGTCTCACTCGCCCGGTCGGTCCATACGAGCTCCGCGAGACGGCTGATCGGCAGTGCCTCACCACGGGCCAGGACGAGCACGCCCAGCAGGCCCTGCAGGATCGGGGAGCGCGGTAAGAGGACGCAGCTTCCACCGACGTCGACCGTCAACCGTCCGAGCACCCGGAAACCGACCTCTTCTGTGGCCACGGTTTCGTCACCCCCTGCGGAACGTAAATCACGATCGCACATAACGACCGGTGCCGAGGAGTGGCTTATTCGTGCGAACTCATTTCCCCCTGGAGCCTCACGTCAGGGCCAGGACATGACCAGTCGCGTGTGGCGCTTGGGGAAGACCCGCCCGACCGCCGGGGCCGGCACGGCGGTCTCCGCCGGGTGGAGAGTGAACTCCGGGCCGGGGCCCCGCCGCCGGTCACGGTCCCAGGTCCGGACGTGCCCGTGGACGCCGAACTCGTGGTGCTCCCCGGTCGCGTCATCGCGCCGTACTTCCGCGGCCGGTGAGGTGGGCGAAGCCGTCGGCCGTGACGAGGACCGGGCAGTACCACCTGGCCGCGAGCCGGACGGGTTCGCCCTCGCGGCCGGTGTCGCGCCAGATCGTTCCGGACCGGTCGTCGGCGGTCGCCGGCCAGAGGTTCGGCGAGTCGTACGGCTCCCTGCATCGGGACGAACCCGCACACCGTGGGGTCCAGGCCGAGGAACCTCCCACCGTCCCGTACGAACGTCAGCGCCCTGGTGATCGTGGCGAAGGTCAGGGGGACCGTCCGGCCGCCCGGGGCGAGCAGCCGTCCCCACGGCAGTCCCAGGCGCCGACCGTGACCGGGATCGCGACGTAGGGACCGTACGCGTCGGCGGCGTGCTCGGCGTCCCCGAGCACGACCCGTACGTTCGCGTGGCCCGTCTCGGCAAGGACGCGGGCCGCCCGCCCGGTCACCCACGGGTCGACGTCCACCGTGACCACCGGCCCCTCCGGACCGACGATCGCGGCCAGGAGCGCGGGGTCGCGGCCTCGGGCGCGAACCTCTCCCGGGGGACCCTCGCGAAGCCTCCGGAGAACGCAGCGCGCCCCGTTTCCGCAGCTCGGCGACCGAACCGGCGCGCAGGCGGTCGGGAGAGTCGGGGCCGGCGGTCATCCGTGAACGCCGGCCTCGCCCTACGACGGTCACGGGGAAACGGCTCCTATGCTGGCCGGGTGGGAAGCGTCCCGTCACCGAGGCTGGTCGTCCTTCGCGGCAACTCCGGGTCGGGCAAGTCCAGCGTGGCCAGGGCCGTACGGGCCGCCTACGGCCGGGGGCTGGCGATCGTGGGCCAGGACAACGTCCGCCGCGAGATCCTCCGCGAGCATGACGTGGTCGGCGGAGTGAACATCGGCCTGATCGACACCATCGCGCGCTACTCGCTCGCACAGGGCTACCACGTGGTCCTCGAGGGCATTCTCACCGCCGGCCGGTACGGGCCGATGTTGCGGGCCCTGCGCCGCGACCATCCGTCGAACAGCGCCTTCTTCTACCTGGACGTCTCGTTCAAGGAGACCCTCCGGCGGCATCAGACGCGGCCTCTGCGGTCGGAGGTCAGCGGCGAGCAGATGCGCGAGTGGTACCGGCGCCTGGACCTGCTCCCCGGCGCGTACGAGACGGTGATCTCCGAAGCCAGTCCGCTGGAGGCGACCGTCCGGCAGGTGCTGCGGGAGTCCGGGCTGACCGGCGGAACGTCCACGCCCGCCGGATGAGCCGGTCTTGACAGGCGCCAGGGATAACCGTTAGACGTAGGGGATAACGGTTATCTGGGAGGGCCGATGCGGCAAGAAGTGGTGCTGGCGATGCTGGCCAAGGAGCCCTCGCACGGCTACCAGCTACGCGCCCGGCTGCGCGACGCGCTCGGCCCGCTCGGCGACGCGATGAACGACGGCCAGGTCTACGTCACGCTGACCCGGCTGGAGAAGGCCGGGCTGCTGGCGGCCGAGCGGTCCGCCGACGACGCCGACCGGTCGGAGCGCAAGGTGTACGCGCTCACCCCCGACGGCCAGCGGCGCGTCGCCGAGTGGATCGCCGAGGTGAGCTGGCCGAAACCCGACCTCGCGGAGTTCCACCTCAAGCTGATCGCGGCGGCGTCGGCCGGGCTCGCCGACCCGCTCACCATCGTCGACACCCAGCGCCGCGAGCTGCTGCGCCGGCTGCGTGACGCCCAGCGCGCCGCCATGGCCGAGCCGGACCCCTCGGACGCGGCGCTGCTGCTGGAGGGCATCGTGCTCCGGCTCCAGGCGGACCTGCGCTGGCTCGAGGCATGTGAGACGAACTGGACCCACCGAAGGAGTGGATCGTGAGCGACGTCCCTGTGCTTCGCGCCCGCGGGCTGCGAAAGGAGTACGGCAAGGGGGAAGGGCTGGTGCGCGCCGTCGACGGCGTCGACCTCGACGTGGGCGCGGGAGAGACGGTGGCGGTGATGGGGCCGAGCGGCTGCGGGAAGTCCACGCTGCTGCATCTGCTCGGGGGCCTGGACCGGCTCTCGGGCGGAGAGGTGTCGCTGAACGGCCGCCGCATCGACGGCATCGGCGAGAAGGCCCTGGCCCGGATGCGGCGCACCGACGTCGGCTTCGTCTTCCAGTCCTTCCATCTGATGGAGGAGCTCACCGCCGTGGAGAACGTCGAGCTGTCGGCGCTGCTGGCCGGCCGCTCGCCGCGGGCGGCCCGGCGGCGCGCGGAGGGGCTGCTGGAGCAGGTCGGGCTCGCCGACCGGGCGCGTTTCCTGCCCTCCGCGCTGTCCGGCGGCCAGCGGCAACGGGTCGCGGTCGCCCGTGCGCTGAGCAACGAGCCGCGGGTCGTCCTCGCCGACGAGCCGACGGGAAACCTGGACAGCGCCGCCACCCTGGACGTCCTCAAGCTCTTCGAGAGCCTGCACGAGGCCGGGCAGACACTGGTCATCGTCACCCACGACGCGCGGATCGCGGCCACCGCCGACCGGATGATCTCAATGCGCGACGGCGCCTTCGTGGACGAGACCCGGCTGACCGGCGGCACCACCGGACGGCTCGGCGCCCTCGCCGGACTGGAGGACTGAACCCCCATGGGCCGCACCCTGCTCGTGATCCGCCTCGCCACGCGCGACATCCGGCGGCATCGCACCGAGGCCGCGCTCCTGCTGCTCGCCATCATGGCCGCCACCACGACGCTGACGCTCGGGCTCGTCCTGCGTGACGCGGCCGGCGACCCGTACCGGAGCACCCGGGTGGCGACCCGAGGACCCGACGTGGTCGCCAGTGCCACCCGGGCCTCGGAGCTCTCCGGCCTCGGGAAACGGGCCGGCGTCAAAGACGAGAGCGGCCCGTACCCCGTCGCCCCGGCGAAGCTCCGGGCGTACGGCCGTACGTCGGACGTGCAGGCCGTGGGGCGCGACACCGCGTCCGCGCCGGTCGACCGGCCCGAGCTGACCCACGGCCGATGGGCCGGCGCCGGCGGTGTGGTGGTCGAGGGCGCCTTCGCCAAGGCGCTCGGTGTACGCGTCGGTGATCCGGTCACTCTGAACGGCCGTTCGTTCCGGGTCGCCGGCATCGCGGTCACCGCCGCCATGCCGCCCTATCCGGGGTCGTCCTGCCTCGTCGCCTCCGGTTGCGCGAGCGGCGTGACCTCCGAGGAGCTGCCGAAGCTCCCGCCCGGCCTGCTGAAGGACCCCGGGCTGGTCTGGCTCACCGAGGCGGACGTGCGGAGCCTCGCCCCGGACTCCCTGTCGTACGTGATGAACCTGAGGCTGGCCGACCCGGGCACGGCCCAGGCGTTCGCCGACGCGAACCCCTCGCTCGGCCCGGCGGCGCCCCGCCTGACGTCCTGGGAGAGCATCCTCCACGACGCCACCGAGGTGGCCGGGGACTCCCAGATCCTCCTGCTGATCGGAGCCTGGCTGCTCGGCCTGCTCGCGGTGGCCAGTCTCTCGGTGCTGGTCGGCGGCCGGATGGCCGACCAGACAAGGCGCGTCGGGCTCCTCAAGGCGGTCGGCGGCACACCGGGCCTGGTCGCGGCCGTGCTGCTCGCGGAGTACGTCCTCGTGGCCGTCGTCGCGGCCGTGGCCGGGCTCACGATCGGATCGCTGACCGCTCCGCTGCTCACCGAGGCCGGCGCCGGCCTCGTCGGCGGCGCCGGCACGCCGTCGCCGACCCTGTCCACGGTCGTCTGCGTGACCGCCGTGGCGCTCGGGGTCGCGGTCGTCGCGACCGCCGTTCCGGCCGTACGCGCCGCCCGTTCCAGCACGGTCGACGCGCTGGCCGACTCGCCCCGCCCGCCCCGCCGCGTCGGCTGGCTGATCGCGGTCTCGGCGCGGCTGCCCGGCCCGCTGCTCCTCGCCGTACGCGTCGCCGCCCGCCGGCCGCGACGGGTCGTGCTGGGCGTGGTCAGCATCGCGATCACGGTCAGCGGCATCTACGTCGTACTGGTGCTCGACACCTTCCTCACCACCCACCCGGTCGCCGCGGGCGTCGACGGGGCCCAGGCCGAACTGCTGCGTCAGGTGCTCCTCGTCGTGACGGTCATCATGCTGTCCCTCGCGGCGGTCAACGCCGTCTTCATCACCTGGGCGACGGTGCTCGACGACCGGCACTCGTCGGCGCTGGCGCGCGCCCTCGGCGCGACGCCCGGTCAGGTGAGCGCGGCGCTGGCGGCGGCCCAGGTGCTCCCGGCCCTCGTCGGCGCCGTCCTGGGCGTTTTTCCGGGGGGCTACGCACTGTTCGCCGCGGTGAACGGGGCCACCGGCGGCGATCGCGGCAGGGCGACGCTTCCGTCGCTCTGGCAGCTGGCCGCCGTGGTGCTGGCGACCGTGCTCCTGGTGGCGGCGCTCATCGCCGTCCCCGCCCGCCTCGGCGGCCGCCGTCCGGTGACGGAGATCCTCTGAGCCGACGCAGGGCCGAATTTGCGGTAAAGCCCCCGACTGCAGGTACACGGCCGACCTGTCCTCCGACTGGGAGGCATGGGGGCCGAACGGCGGTCATATCGCCGCCGTCGCGTTGCGCGCCGTGCAGGCGCACTCCGCGCATCCGCGACCGGCGACGATGTCGGCCCACTTCGTGTCCGCCGCACGCTTCGGTCCCGTGGACATCGACGTGACCACGCTCCGGGCGTCCCAAAGGCCGAACACGACGACCCACGGTGGGCCGGTCGGTACCGGTTCCACCCGCAGCCGACCTTCGCCGACGCCGCCCGCGCGGTGATCCTCCTCGACCTCAACACCTGGCCGGCGGCGAGCCGCACGCATGCCGGCGGCACCGGCTTCATCGCGCCGACGCTGGACCTGTCCGTACAGTTCCACCGGGCTCGGCCCGAGTCGGAGTGACTGCTCGTCGACGGCATGGCCGACTTCGCCGGGGAAGGCCTGGTCGCCGGCCAGAGCCCGGGTCTGGGACTCCGACGGCGCCTTCCAGACAGGCGGACAGGCCGCCGTGTCTCCTGCGCGCGGTCAGTGCCGGCAGGGATCGATTCCGCGCGTGCCGGGCCGGGCGATGTGACGCTCGTCGAGAAGGCGCTCCAGGACCGCCGGCCACGCCGCCATGATCCCGTCCGCGCAGGCGTCGATGAGGGTGCTGTAGGCCGCCTCGTCCTCGGGCGCCGTACCGCTGAACCACACGTGGACCGCGTATCCGTCGGCATGCGCGCGGGAGATGAACTCCGGGGTCGCGACCGGAAGGCCGTTGTACCGTACGGGGATCTGGAGGGCCTTCGTGCCGTCCATCGGGCGCGTGCCCGCGAGGAAGTAGGCCAGCAGCTCGTTCTGGCCGGGCGCCAGCGCGATGCGCGGCGCGAGCCGGTGGAAGGTGGCCAGGGCCGTGTCGTTGAACGAGGTCACGATGACGTCGGTGCGGCCGGCCCTGTTCAGGAAGGCGGCGAGCAGCCGCGCGTTGTGCTCGAACGAGGCGACGTCGGTGTCGCTGGTCCCCTTGATCTCCACGTTGATCGGCACGTGCCGGAACGTACGGAACACGTCGCGCAGCGCGGGGATGGAGAAGTCGCTCGCCTGGTAGCCCCTGGGCGGCTTGCGGTGGTGGGTGCGCACGCCGCGCAGCGGGTACGAGGCCGGCGGCAGCCCGGGCACCGCACTGCGGCCGGGCACGAAGTTGTACGCAGCGTCGAGGGCGTGCACCTGCCGGTAGGTCAGATCACGCACGAGCCCGGTGCCGTCGGTGGTCTCGTCCACCGAGGAGTTGTGCATCACCACGAGCCGGTCGTCGGAGGTCGACTCGACGTCCAGCTCCACCATGTCGGCACCGAGGGAGACGGCCCGCTTGAAGGCGTACAGCGTGTCGGCGGGCGCCTCGCTCTCACCCCCGGCGTGCGCCATGTTCAGGAACCGCCGCTGCAACCAGGGATTGCCTTCGGGCGCGTGATGACGACCTCCCGCCAAAGCCGGGACCGCCGACCCGGGACCGACGACGACCGCCAGCAGCAGGGTGACGAACAGTGCCATCACCACAGACGGACGCCTGACAGCGCGGGCCACGTGATCACGCTCGTACGACACGGCGACTCCCATCGAACACCTCGGCCGGACACCGATGACCACCACTCTGGCCCCTGAGAGAACCCCCACACCATCTCCCACCCCGGCCGGATACGGCCGCACACCGGCACTGAGGGTCAGAGACGGCCCCTGCCGATGCGCACTTCTCCGGAGATGAGAATGGGGCGCGTTCCACCTTACGGGGACGCGCGCCCCGGCCACGCGGTTACTCGCGGAGGCGTTCTCTGGCCAGGTCGGCCATGACGTCGACGGCCTCGCCGAGTTCGCGCACGACGTCGTCGGGCAGTGCCTTCAGCGTCGCGCGGATTCGCGTGGCGAAGTCGTCGCTCTCCGGGGTGTCGAAGAATTTGGCGCTGAACGCGCCGACGAGGTTCCCCAACTGTTTCGGGTCGAGGGACGTGGACGAACTCATGCGGTCCTCATATCGATCTCGGCGAGCGGAGGCGTCCGCTCTGCGGGGGGTCCGAGTTGATCATGATCCCACGGCGTTCGCGGTCGTACCGGGCTCTTGCCGCAAGCGGCGGGGACACGTCTCGCGGGCACTGGGCGGACGCGCGGATCAGGTGGCTCCGTCCGCTTCCTTCGCCTTTTCGGTCGCGGCGACCAGGTCGTCGACATACCGGTGGAACAGCCGCTCGATCTCGAAGAGGTCCCGGTCGCTCCAGTCCGCGAACACTGGGGTGTTGAGCCTGAGCCGGGCGGCGTCGATCTTGTCCGTCACGTCGCGGCCGGCGCTGCTGATCACCGCTTCCCTGACGCGCCGGTCGATCGGACTCGGGCGCCGGTCGACCAGGCCGAGGTCGGCGAGCTTGGCGACCTGACGGCTGATGGTGGTGTGGTCCCGCCCCGACTTGTCGGCGAGTTCGACCACGCCGATCGGGCCGAACCGCTGAATGCCCACGAGCAGCGGGAACAGGGTGCGGTCGAGCGTCACGCCCGCCTCGCGCAGGAGGATCTCGTCGAGCTGCGGCGCGTTCATCACCGCGATCAGGTCGACTAGCGATTCGTGCAGGCGCCGCAGGGCGACCTGACGGCGTCGGGTGGTCATGCTCGCCGCGGCCGCCTTTCTCGTGGTGGCAGGTGAAACGCGTCAACGCGAGCGTACCGGCGTCCGGGACACCGTCACCGATTCCGCCACCGCCGACTCCCAGCCTTTATATGTGCGCAGAGCACAGACTATATCCATCATGGCGCAGGTCCGACAGAAGACGGGACACTCCTTCAGCACGCTTATGCAGGCAAAATACGGCATCGTTGACACACGACGACAGCGAGCTTAATCTGTGCTCCGAGCACACAAACAAGGAGATGGTGATGACACGCCACACGGAAGTGATCATCTGTGGAGCCGGCGCCGCCGGGCTGACGCTCGCGATCGACCTCGCCCGCAGAGGGGTGGGGTTCCTGCTCGTCGAGAAGGCGTCGCAGCCGTTCGCCGGCTCTCGCGGCAAGGGCATTCAGCCCCGGAGCCAGGAGGTCTTCGAGGATCTCGGGGTGATCGACCGGATCGTCGCGTCCGGCGGCGAGTACCCGATCCAGCGCGTCCACACCGAGGACGGGCCGGTCGAGGAGGCCGTCGTCGTGACGGCGGAGCCGACGCCGGACGAGCCGTACCAGATCCCGCTCCTCGTCCCGCAGTTCCTCACCGAGCGACGGCTCCGCGAACGGCTGGCCGAGCTCGGTCACGCCCCGCACTTCGGCCATGAGGTCGTCGCCTTCGACCAGGACGCCGACGGCGTGTCCGCCCGGATCGCGGGCCCGGACGGCGAGCGCACCGTACGCGCCCGCTACCTGGTCGGCACCGACGGCGGGAGGAGCTTCGTCCGCAAGACGCTCGGCGTCGGGTTCCCCGGCGAGACCCTCGGCGTACGGGCGATCGTGGCCGACGTGCTGGTCGACGGCGTCTCACCGGACGCCTGGCACCGCTGGGGCGAGGGCACTCCGCGGCAGATGTCGATGTGCCCGCTCTACGGCACCGAGATGTTCCAGTACCAGTGCCCGATCCCGTTCGGCGTCGACGTCGACCTGTCGGCCGAGGGCCTCACCGCGCTGTTCCGCGAGCGCACCGGCCTGGACGACGTCGTGATCCGGGAGGTGTCGTGGGCGTCCGCCTTCGAGATGAACGCACGGCTGGCCGACACGTACGGGCGCGGGCGCGTGTTCCTGGCCGGGGACGCCGCGCACTGCCATCCGCCGACCGGCGGGCAGGGCCTGAACACCAGCGTCCAGGACGCCTACAACCTCGGCTGGAAGCTCGCCGCCGTGCTGGGCGGCGCTCCGGAGACGCTGCTGGCGTCGTACGAGCAGGAGCGGCGGCCGGTCGCCGAGGGGGTCCTCGGCCTGTCGACGAGGCTGCTCGAAGCGGCCCAGGAGCGCGACCACCGCCGGGGCCGGGAGGTCAGCCAGCTCGACCTCGGGTACCCCGAATCCCCCCTGACCAAGACCGACCCGCGCCGCGCAAGCGGCGTACTGGCCGGCGACCGCGCCCCCGACGCGCCCGTGGCCGGGGCGGGCGGCCTGCCCACACGGTTGTTCACCCTGTTCAAGGGCCCCCACTGGACCCTGCTCGGCTACGAGGTGTCCTCGGCCCCGGCGGCGCGCGCCGGCCTGCACATCCACACGACCGGCTTCCGCGGCGACATCGCCGACACCGGCGGCGACGTCCAGAGCGCGTACGGCCTGTCGCCCGAGCAGTGGGTCCTCGTTCGCCCTGACGGATATGTCGCGACCGTGGCCGATGACCTCGGCGTCATCGAGACCTACCTCGACTCCGTCGGTGTCCGTCCTCCCGCGGCGATCCCGCCGCGGAATGCGAGCCCTGAGATGCCCAAGCCGTCCCCCGTCACGCGGCGGGAGCACCGCCAGGTCCGCACCACCGCCGAGCGCCGCCTCTCCACCGCCCAGCGCGAGCTGCACGAACTCCAGCGGGAGGTCCAGCGCGACCTGCGCGCCCTCCGCCGCCGAGGCGAGACGGCCGCCCTCGTCGCCCGCTCCGAACTGGCCGAGGTCGGCATCAGAAGCATCACCCGGCTGGTGACGGGTCTCCGTACGAGCCGCGCGACCGGCGCCACCTCACCCACGCAGGCCGCCGAGCCTGACGAAGCGGACCCGCGCGCCTGAGGGCGCCGCGCTCCCCTGGACCTCAACCTCGTCTGGCAGGACACGGCGCGTCCGTGTGGCGGTTCGGGCAGCAGATCACCGCCAGCTCGACGTAGTTGCCCCCACGTAACCACCAGGCCCATACGACGTCGTCCCCACCGCGAAGCGCGTCTGTGGCCGTCTCGGCCATCATCGCCAGGCTGGGAGCCTGTGCCTGTAGCTCCGGATGCATCCGGGAATCGGCGATGTCCTCGTACTGCTCCTTCATCCACTCCACGGCGCCGGCCGCCTCGTCCCAGGTCCCCTGCACCGACCGCGAGGGCCTGGCCAGCCAGGCGCTGGTGAACTCCGGCGGCACCGTGGCCGTCTCGAAGCCCGCTCCTCCTGGCCGCCGGGCGTCGTCGAACGGTTGGATCGCCTCACCAGGCCCCCGGTAGGCGTAGGCGTGAAAGTGCACGATCTTCCCCCCATATCCTCGTGGGGCGGCCTCCCCCGACCTTCACTCGGGGGAGGCCGCCTTGGATCTACTCGCTGATGAGGGCGATCTCGACGCAGGCCTCACCGTCCTCTCCGACATAGCCACCGCATCGAGTCGTGGCCTTACGCCACGCCGCCTGGCTCACATTCATGGGTCATCACCTCCCTCCCTCTGCCGGTTCTGCCGCTCCGCCCGTCACGTGCTGTTGCGGACGTCGGTCCAGCAGCACGACGTGCCGGGCGGAGGAGGGAGATACGCGCCGTCCGGCCCCATGTCGCTGAAGCGGGCCAGCGCGACGTCCAGGTGCCGGAGAAGGGTCAGATCCCAGGTCGTGACACGTACGGGCTCGCTGAGGTGCTGCCAGACGGGCACCTCCTGCTCGTCCGCGATCCGTTTCCATTCCGGTGGCGGTCCAGCCGTCATGCGTACTCCTTGCTCGTCGGGTGAAGGGGGTGGGTACGGGGCCGCCGTGCTCTCCCCAGGACACGGCGGCCCCTCATCCCGCGCAGGACCGGACGGGGGGACCGGTCACTTCGCAGGGGTCTGGGCGGTCCAGCCGGGGAACAGCTCGGCGATGGCGGAGCGGCAGTCGTACAGGGCCTCGGACCACAGCCGCCAGCGGTCGGCGTTGAGCTCGGCCTCGCTACGGCCACGCAGCGTGAACCGCCCGGAGCCGGAGGTGGCGATCCACCCGCCGGTGTGCGGATCCCGCTCCAGTGAGAAGCCCGGCACGTGAGGGATCTGTTCGGGACCGCTCATCGGCGGAGTTCGTCCAGCTCGGCTTCGCTGAGCACGACGCCCGGCCTGGCGATGACGGCGTGCACCGTCTTGTCGAAGGCCCGGGTCTCCACCCAGAACGCGGCCGTGAGCGCCTCGACGATGAACAGACCACGGCCGCAGGTGTCGGTCTCGTCCGCCGTCCTCCTCACCGGCGGCACCGGATAGGGGTCACGCACGTAGAGGTGGCAGAACCGCTTGAGCACCCGCACGCCCAGCCAGATGCCGGGGACCACGTGCTCAGGCGGATCCGCGGCGACGAGGGCGTACTTCAGGGAGTTCGTCACCAACTCCGACGTCACGACCTCGGCGTCATCGACGTGGCCGGCGTCGCACCCGGCCAGCACCCTGCGGGTGAACCGCCGGGCCGCAGGTACGAGGCCAGGGGACGGTGCCATCCGAAGCCAGCAGGCACCGGTGGCGGGGCAGGTGAACACGATCCGACCAGTCGTGAGCACCGGCATCGATGGAAAACACATGGGGACTCCCCGATGGGAGGTGGGCCTGTAACGGCCCGGGGACACTGTGTGACCAACTATGGTTCTCCTAATTGGAAATCGCAACTAGGTTTTCATGATCGAGTAATTCCAGTTAGGCGATTTGCGTATTGGTGTCTCTTTCTGAGACTGCTGCCCTACGATCAGTGACCGCAGGTTCCCAAGAACCCCGAGGAGAGGACGGGAACGAGATGGCCGATGCCCGGCACAGCCCGACCGTGCGGCGGCGACGTCTCGCTCGTGAGCTCCGTCGGCTTCGTGAGACGGCGGGCTTCACGGCCGATGAGGTGACACGCTCGCTGGAATGGTCGGTCGGAAAGGTCAACAACCTGGAGAAGGCCAAGTCCGTTCAGCCTCGCGTCGCCGATATCAAGAACCTGCTCGATCTCTACGGAGTCACCGACGGGACCAGGCGTGAGGCGCTCTTGGATCTCACCAGGGAGGCGCGCAAACGCGGCTGGTGGTCTGCGTACGGCGTGCTGGACGACAACTACGTCGAGTTCGAGAGTGAGGCCAGCAGGATCTTCACCTACCAACTCGCCATCATCCCGGGCCTGCTCCAGACGCCCGCCTATGCCACCGCCATTCAGCGGGGCTACCTGATGACGGACGAGGAGAAGATCGAGCGCCTGGTCGAGCTGCGTATGGAGCGACAGAAGATACTCACCGGCGACGACCCGCCCAGGCTGTGGGCGGTCATCGACGAAAACGCCATCGTGCGCTCCTTCGGCTCAACGGAAGCCAAAGCGGAGCAGCTCCAGCGTCTGATCGACACTGAGCGAACGGACCACGTGGTGATCCAGATCTTGCCAATGGAGATAGAACCGCATCCTGGCCTGGCCGGATCATTCGTGATCCTGGACTATGAGGATGATCCGAGCCTGGTCTATCGCGAGGCGCGTCCCAGTAGCGCCTACGAGGAGGGGCAGGCGCAGATCGACGAGCGCCGGACCGTGTTCCAACACCTGAGCGCGAGTGCGCTCAGACCCAAGGAGTCGATCGCCTACCTGAAGCGGTTGGCTCGCGACCGATGATGAAGGGGTAGCAACCGTGTCCCAGCAGATCCAACCCTCCACCTGGCGCAAGAGCACCCACTCCGGCGGCGGTTCCGGCGACTGCGTTGAGGTCACCGTCTTCGACGAGGCGCAGAGCGCCTGACCTCCACCATCGCGTAGGCCCCGGGATGAATCCCGGGGCCCTCTGCCGTGTCCTCGCCGAGGAGCTCGGCGCGAGGCGGCTACTGGAGGCCGGCGCGGACGGAGGTGATGCGTTGGGTGTTGAAGCCCAGCCAGTGCATGCGGCCGACATAGCGGGCGTGTTCGATCTTCAGGCAGCGGTCCATGATGACCGTCAGCCCCGCGTCCTCCGCGATCCCCGCGCCTTCTTCGTTGATCACGCCGAACTGGCACCACAACGCGTTCGCGCCGATCTCAACGGCTTCTCGCGCGATTCCCGGCAACGCGGACGGGGCACGGAAGACGTTCACCACGTCCACCTTGTCCGGCACATCAAGCAGGCTCGGATAGCTCCGCTCCCCCAGGATCTCCGTCTCGCGGGGGTTCACCGGGATCACGCGGTAGCCGTGCCGTTTGAGGTAGTAACCGACGAAGAAGCTCGCCCGCAGTTCGTTCTTCGACAGGCCCACGACCGCGATCGTCTTCGTGCCGTGGAGCACGCCCTGGATCTTCACCGGGTCCTGGTAGTGCCCGAGATCGATCATGCCCGCTACCTCTTTCCCGCTGCCTCGGCGACGAGCTTGAAGCTCTGTTCGAGGTCCCAGATCAGGTCCTCGACGGACTCGGTGCCGACCGACAGCCGTACGGTGCCCGGCGCGACGCCGGCCGCCCGCAGCTCATCGTCGCTCAGCTGCCGGTGCGTCGTGCTGGCGGGGTGGATGATCAGGCTCTTCGCGTCGCCGACGTTCGCCAGGTGCGACCACAGTGTCACGCCGCGGATGAGGTCCTGTCCGCCCTCCCGGCCGCCGGCGCAGTCGAAGGAGAACACCGCGCCGACGCCGCGCGGCAGGTACTTCTCCACCAGCGGCCGGTAAGGGCTCGACGGCAGGCCGGGATGGGTGACGTTCGACGCCAGCGAGTGCGCCTCCAGGAACTCCGCGATCGCCAGGGCGTTCTGGACGTGCCGCTCCATCCGCAGCGACAGCGTCTCCAGGCCCTGCAGGAACAAGAACGCGTTGAGCGGCGCGAGCGTCGCGCCGAGGTCCCGCAGCGTCTCGGCGCGCAGCTTCATCAGATAGCCGTACGTCCCGAACGTCTCGTGGAACTGCAGGCCGTGGTACGCGGGCGACGGGTCCGCGATCACGGGAAAACGCCCGTTGGACCAGTTGAACGTGCCGGCCTCGACGACGACGCCGCCGATGCTCGTGCCGTGGCCGCCGATGAACTTGGTCGCCGAGTGGATCACGATGTCGGCGCCCCACTCGATCGGGCGGCACAGGTACGGCGTCGCGAACGTGTTGTCGACGATCAGCGGCAGCTCGTGCTCGTGCGCGATGGTGGCCACGGTCTCGATGTCGAGCACGTTCCCGGCGGGGTTGCCGATCGTCTCGCCGAAGAAGGCCTTGGTGTTCGGCTGGACCGCCTGCCGCCACGCGTCCGGATCATCCGGATCGACCCAGGTCAGCTCCACGCTCATCTTGCGCAGCAGGTGCTTGAGCTGGTTCACCGTGCCGCCGTACAGCGCCGAGGAGGACACGACGTGGTCGCCCGGCTGCAGCAGCGTGAACAGCGCGGCCGCCTGCGCCGCGATGCCGCTCGCGAACGCCACCGCGCCGACGCCGCCCTCGAGGTTGGCCACACGCTCCTCGAACACCGCGGTCGTCGGGTTCATGATGCGGGAGTAGGTGTTGCCGTACTCCTGCAGGTTGAAGTACGCCGCCGCCGACTCGGGGTCCTCGAACACGTAGCTGGTCGTCTGGAAGATCGGCACGGCGCGTGCGCCGGTGTTCGGGTCGGGCCGTTGCCCGGCGTGCAGCTGCCGTGTCTCGAATCCGAACGCGCGCTCTTCCTCGGCGCGCGAGAACTGGTCGGTCAACAAAACCTCTTCCTCGACGTCACCCGTCCAAGAACCGGCGGATGATGGGCGTCTGGCGCGCTTCCTCCAGGAGGAAGCAGTCATGGCCGTAGGGCGCCTCGATGACCGCGAACTCGACCGGCTTGCCGAGAGCGTGGAGTGCGTCTTCGATCTCCCCCGACGCGGACGGGGGGTACAGCCAGTCGGAACTGAATGCGATGAGCAGCGTACGCGCCGCGACGTCTTCCAGCGCCCTGGTGAGCGATCCGCCGCCGTGTTGCCGCGCGAGGTCGAAGTAGGTCAGCGCCCGTGACGTGAGGAGGTAGGTGTTGGCGTCGAAGCGTTTGACGAACGAGTCGGCCTGGTGGCGCAGGTAGCTCTCGACCTCGAACTCCGGCTCGGTGAACGTGTAGCGGATGTCGTCGGCGAACTGCAGCCGCCGGCCGAACCTGTCGTTCAGCGCCGGCGCGGACAGGTAGGTGATGTGGCCGACCATCCGCGCCACGCCCATGCCCGCCTGGGGCGTACGGCCGGTGTCGTAGTAGTCGCCGTCCTGCCAGGCGGGGTCGCGCATGATGGCGTCGCGGGCGATGGAGTTCCAGGCGACGCCCTGCGGGTGCAGGGCGTGCGTGCTGGCGATCACCACGATGGCGTCGACCTGGTCGGGGTACAGGACCGCCCACTGCAGCGCCTGCATCCCGCCGAGCGAGCCGCCGGCCACGGCCGCGAGCCGCTCGATGCCGAGGACGTCGAGGAACGCCCGTTCCGTACGGACCATGTCCGCGACGGTGATGACGGGAAAGCCGGACCCGTACGGCGAGCCGGTCTCCGGGTCGATCGACGACGGCCCGGTCGTCCCGCGGCAGCCGCCGAGGAGGTTCGTGGACACGACGAAGAAGCGGTCGGTGTCGAACGCCTTGCCGGGGCCGATCATCCCGTCCCACCAGCCGAGCCCCTTGCCGGCCGTGCCGTCGCGGTCATCGGCGCCGAACCCGTCGCGCGCGCTGTCCTTGGGCGCCGTCTTGGAGAAGCCGGCCGCGTGGGCGTCGCCGCTGAGCGCGTGGCACACCAGGATGACGTTGTCGCGCTCGGGCGAGAGGGTGCCGTAGGTCTCGTACGCGACGCGGACCTGGTGCAGTGTCCGCCCGCAGTCGAGCCGCAGCGGCTCCGGCAGGTCGAGGTACTGCGTCTCGACACTGCCGACCGAGCCGGCGGGAAGCGTCGACCCTGGCACCATGGGCGGAATCCTAACTAGTCACGGCCTGCTCAGCCACTGTATTGTCCGATATCCCGATGGGGAAGCTGGGGATCATGGTAGAGGGGACATCACGGACATGACCACGATCGACAACGGCGTCAACGTCCAGGCACTGCTCGACGCGCGCGAGGCGCTGAAGGGCGCGCCCGAGGCGGCTCAGTTCACGTGGCGCGCCTCCTCCAAGTGGGAGAACGGCGTCCACAGCACGACGAAGATCCAGAACTTCTTCGGTCTCGGGCAGGAGCAGAGCCACAAGAGCGAGGCGGAGTTCACCGCCGACCACCCCGAGGTCTTCGCGGCGGAGGACCACGGCATCACGCCGATCGAGTACCTCCTCGTCGGCCTGGCGAGCTGCCTGACGGCCGGCGTCGCGTCGGTCGCGCAGAACCGCGGCATCCAGCTGCGCTCGGTCGAGTCGACGGTCGAGGGCAACCACGACATCCGCGGCATCCTCGGCGCCGACAGCGACGTGCGCAACGGCTTCAACGACGTCAAGGTGACGTTCACGATCGACGCGGACGCCTCGGAGCAGGAGATCGCGGCGCTCGTCGCCCAGTCCCAAAAGCGCTCGGCCGTCTTCGACGCTCTCACGAACCCGACGAACGTCACCGTCGAGGTCGCCTGAGAAAGGCCGGGTCATCGAACACACCACCACCGTCGTCATCGGGGCGGGGCACGCCGGCCTCGCCGCGAGCCACTTCCTCACCGGCCGGTCGGTCGAGCACGTCGTGCTCGAGCGTGGTGAGGTGGCGAACTCCTGGCGACGCGAACGCTGGGACTCGCTGCGGCTGCTCACGCCCAACTGGCAGAGCCGCCTGCCCGGCCATCGCTACGAGGGCCCGGACCCCGACGGCTACATGACGATGGGCGAGGTGACCGCGTTCATCGAGCGCTTCGCCACCGTCGCGCGCGCTCCCGTCCGTACCGGCACGAACGTCACCTCGGTGAAACCCGACGGCGACGGGTACCTCGTGACGACGAGCCGCGGCGAGATCGGCTGCCGGGCCGTGGTCATCGCGAGCGGCGCGTGCAACCGGCCGTCGGTGCCGCCGCTCAGTGAGGCGGTGCCGGCGTCGGTCGTGCAGCTGACGCCGTTCGACTACCGCGGCCCTGACCGGCTTCCCGACGGCGGCGTGCTCGTCGTGGGAGCCTCGGCGACCGGCGTGCAGCTCGCCGCCGAGCTGCGGCGGTCGGGGCGGCCGGTGGTCCTGTCGGTCGGGGAGCACGTACGGCTGCCGCGCCTGTACCGCGGGCGCGACGTGCTGTGGTGGATGGACGCCTCCGGCGTGTGGGACGAGCGCCACGACGAGGTCGATGACCTGACGCGGGCCCGGCGGCTGCCCTCCCCGCAGCTCGTCGGGACCCCCGAGCGTACGACGCTCGACCTCAACACGCTCACCGCGATGGGCGTCGAGCTCGTGGGCCGCTGGGCGGCCGTACGCGACGGGCGTGCGCTGTTCTCCGGTGGCCTGCGCAACGTGTTCTCGCTCGCGGACCTCAAGATGCAGCGGCTGCTGGAGACGTTCGACGCGTGGGCCCGCGCTCACGGGCGCGACGCCGAGGTCGGTCCTCCCGAGCGCTTCGCGCCGACGCACGTCCCCGACAAGGCGCGGTGGCAGCTCGACCTGGGGAGCGACGAGATCCGCTCGATCGTGTGGGCGACGGGGTACCGGCCCGACTACGCGTGGCTCGACGTGCCCGTGGTCGACGAGAAGGGCCGGCTGCGGCACGACGGCGGTGTGGTCGACGGCGGGCTGTACGCGCTCGGGCTGCCCGTCCTGCGGCGGCGCAGGTCGACGTTCATCCACGGCATCGAAGACGACGCGCGCGAGGTGATCGACCACCTGGTACAGGGCCTGACCGTGCGTCGGTGACTCGCCGAGGCGGCACGATCCCGTGGGAAAGGGCCTGCACCTCGCCTGGCGCCGCGTCTGGCCCCGTCAGTGCCGGTCGAAGGCGGCCACGACCGCGGCCGCGATGGCCGAGCCGACGTCGTCGTGGACGGGGATGAGGCGGGACACCGCGGTGATGTCGAAGATCTTGCGAGTGATTCCTCCGGGAAGGATCGCGAGGTACATGCGGCGACCCATGGCGTCCGCGCGGGTGTGACCGCGCAGCACCGCGTTGACCCCCGAGGAGTCGCAGAAGCTCGTCTCGGTCATGTCGACGATCAGCGGCCGGGTGACCGGGCCGTCGGCGTTGATCAGGTTCAGTAGTCCTTCCCGTACGTGGTCGGCGTTGGCGATGTCGATCTCGTCCGGCAGTGTGACCGCGGTATAGCGGGCGGTACGCCGGACCGGCATCGTTTCGGTATTCGTCATTGAGGCCCCCTCGCGCACCGGCCGTCGCTCGGCTTCGGCTCGAATGCGCGTTGATGCGGCCGCCACTGACAGGGCGGCCTGTCCATGAGCCCGCCGGGTCAGATCCTCCGGTCGCGGGCTTTCCCCCGAGTTGGTCGTCCCCAGGCCACAACATCAATACACCGATACGCGACTTTTGCCCGATGAGCCGTGCCTGGGGCGCGGTTCATCGGGCCGTACGGCGGCGGTGATGCGGCTGTGACGGGTGGGAGACGGGTGACCTCTAGCGTCCTGCCCGTCCGCACCGTTCCGCCGTCCGTGCCCGCATCGGCCCGGCCGGCCGGTCTGACCGCGAGGAGTGGTTCATGTTCCGGCACACCGATCATCTGCAGTTCGACGCCAAGCCCGAGAAGCCTGATCCGGTGTACGCGCACAAGCTTCAGGAGCTGATCGGCGGCGCGTTCGGTGAGATGACCGTGACCATGCAGTATCTGTTCCAGGGCTGGAACTGCCGGGTGTCCGGCAAGTACAAGGACCTGATCATGGATGTGGCGACCGAGGAGATCGGTCACGTGGAGATGCTCGCGACGATGGTCGCACGGCTGCTCGAAGGCGCGCCGGCCACCGCCACCTCCAAGGCCGCGATGGCCGACCCGGTCGTCGGCGCCGTCCTCGGCGGGATGGACCCGCAGCAGGCCATCGTGTCCGGCGGCGGCGCCCTGCCGGCCGACAGCAACGGCTACCCATGGAACGGCCGCTACATCATCGCCAGCGGGAACCTCCTCGCCGACTTCCGCGCCAATGTCGCCGCCGAGGCCCAGGGCCGGTTGCAGACCGCGCGGCTCTACAACATGACCGACGACCCCGGCGTGAAGGACATGCTGAGGTTCAACCTCGCCCGCGACACACTGCACCAGAACCTGTGGCTCAAGGCGATCGAGGAGCTCCACTCCGACGGCCTGGAGCCCTCCACCGTCTGCCCCAACGCGTTGCAGGACGAGGAGTACGCCGAGCACGCCTCCACCATCTGGCACCTGTCGGACGGCACCGCCGCGGCAGAGGGCGGCTGGGCGAGCGGGCCGCAGCCCGACGGGCAGCACGAGTTCACCTACGTGATGGACCCCATGCCGCTCGGCAACGGCACCATGCCGCCCGCACCCGACCCGAAGCTCTATGACACCTACGACGGCGGCATGGGGAAGGCCAAGGGCCCGGCGCTCGGCACCGAGACGGGTCCCATCGGCAAACTCAAGGACAAGTTCACGCCCTGACGGCCCGCGCCGGGGCCGTACCCTGAGGGACGGCTCCGGCGCACGGCGTCGGGTCCTCACCGGGCCGTGTCGGCCACCCCCAGGCCGGCGATCATCTCGCTGAACCGGGCGGACGGCGTCAGGCCCAGTTCCTCCCTCAACAGCCGCCGGTACAGGCGGTACTGCCGTACGGCCTCCGCCGTGTTCCCCTCGGCCACATGCGCCTGTACGACCACGCGGTGCGCGCTCTCCCGCAGGGGCTCACACGCGACGGCCGCCAGCCCGGCCTCCAGCCCCTCGCCGAACCGGCCCTCCCGGCAGTGCCGGACGCACAGGGCCTCCAATGCGTGCAGGCGCACCTGCCGGAACCACTCCCGCGTGGCCAGCAGCCACTCCTCGCCCCACTCCGGCAGCACGTCCTCGCTCAACACTCCGGGGTCGAGGACGATCACTTCCGTCCCTCGGGACAGCCCCTCCGCCGTGGCGTGGAGCGCGTGGACGTCGACGCTGGTCCCCGGCCCCAGTTCCAGGCCGTACGCGGTCGAGCTGATCGGACCTGTCGCGTGGCCGCCGCGCAGCCGCCAGAGCGTCGACCGGAGATTCGCCGCCGCCCGGGCCTCCGGCGCGTCCGGCCAGAGCGCCTGTGCGACCGCCGTACGGCTCGTCTTCCTCATCCGCGTGGCCACGAAGGCCAGCAGCCGCTGAGCCGCCGGCGTCGTACGGACGACCCGGCCCTCACTCCGCAGCTCGAAGCCTCCGAGCAACTGGACCGCGTAGTCCGGCACCGGCCCGCCCCCTCCGTATCGACCTCGCGGGGGCCGGCCGCGCCTCGATGCCGGCGGCCGGCGTCCCCGGAGCCTCTAGCGATATGTCCACCACATCCCCAGAAGCCCCTCGTGCGACCTTTTGGGGCTGGTAATCGACTGAAAGATCTTTGCGCGCTACCCGGCCATGATCAGTTCGGCGCGCGCCCAGACACGGTGCAGTCCGACCGCCTCCAGGACCTCACCGGTGTACTGCTTGGTGAGCGTGTCGTTGTGGAGGACGCCCGGCGCGGACGGGTCGACACCCGCCGCCTCGAGGACCTGCCGGCCGTCGCCCCAGGTGCCGATCACCTTGCAGTGGCGGAAGACCTCCTGCAGCAGCACGGTGAGCTTGACGTCCTTGAGGCCACCGACGCCCCCGGCGACCAGCACCGCGTCGTACTCCACCGACCGGGTGGAGGGCAGTGTCCGCTCGATGATCTCCTTGGTACGGCCCTTGGTCAGCACACCGCCCGTGGGGGCGATGACCCGCAGCACGGCGCCCTCGTCCTCGACGGCCTTGCGCAGCTTGCCGATGCCGGCGAGGTCCGCCCCCGGGGCCGCGACGACGCCGATGACCCGGCCCGCGACCGGCCCTGGCCCGGCGGGAATCTGCGACAGGGCGGGGGACGGCTCGACGCCGGTGGCCGGCTCGCCGGCGGGGGCGGGCAGCCCGAGCCCGGCGGCGACCTCCGCGCACAGCCGCTCGTCGACCTGGGCGAGGACGCCGAGCATCCGCTCACGGATCGGCTGCTCGTAGCACTTGCTGAGCTCGAAGGTGAACGCCTCGACGATGTGGACCCTCTCAACCTCGCTCATGCTCGCCCAGAAGAGCGTCGCCTGGGAGAAGTGATCGTCGAAGGAGGCGGGGTTCGCCCGTACCTTCGGGCCCTCGACCTCACGCGGAAGGTGTACGTACGCGCCGTCGTCCTCGGTGGCGGGTTCCGGGCCGTCGTCGATGCTGTTGGGCAGGTACGGGGCCTGTCCTCGGTGGACGGCCGACTGGTGCATGCCGTCGCGGAGGTTGTCATTGACCGCGGCGTGCGGGCAGTTGATGGGCAGCTGCGCGAAGTTCGGCCCGCCCAGACGGGTCAGCTGGGTGTCGAGGTAGGAGAACAGCCGCGCCTGCATCAGCGGGTCGTCGGTGACCTCGATGCCGGGTACCAGGTTGCCGGTGTGGAAGGCGACCTGCTCGGTCTCGGCGAAGTAGTTGGTCGGGTTGCGGTCCAGGGTCAGCTTCCCGACGAGCCGCACCTCGGCCAGCTCTTCCGGCACGAGCTTGGTCGGGTCCAGCAGGTCGATGCCCTCGAAGGTCTGGTCCTCGGTGTCGGGCAGCAGCTGCAGTCCCAGCTCGAACTCCAGCGGCGTGCCGGCCTCGATGCCGTCGGCCATGTCCCGGCGGTGGAAGTCCGGGTCGGCGCCGGCGGCGATCTGGGCCTCCTCCCAGACCAGCGAGTGCACCCCCGCGACCGGCTTCCAGTGGAATTTCACGAGCGTTGTCCCGCCCCGGGCGTTGACCAGCCGGAACGTGTGGACGCCGAACCCCTCCATCGTCCGGTACGAGCGCGGTATGCCGCGGTCGGACATGGCCCACATGACGTGGTGGGTGGCCTCGGTGTGCAGGGACACGAAGTCCCAGAAGGTGTCGTGCGCGCTCTGCGCCTGCGGGATCTCGCGGTCGGGGTGCGGCTTGCCGGCGTGGATGATGTCGGGGAACTTGATGCCGTCCTGGATGAAGAACACCGGCATGTTGTTGCCGACCAGGTCGAAGTTGCCCTCGTCGGTGTAGAACTTCGTCGCGAATCCGCGGACGTCGCGGACGGTGTCTGCGGAGCCGCGAGAGCCCAGCACGGTGGAGAAACGCACGAACACCGGTGTCTCGCGGCCCTTCTGCAGGAAACCGGCCTTCGTCGCCGAAGCGGCGTTCCCGTAGGCGAGGAAGGTCCCGTGAGCGGCGGCGCCGCGCGCGTGGACGACACGCTCGGGAATGCGCTCGTGGTCGAAGTGAGTGATCTTCTCCCGCAGATGGAAATCGTCCATCAATGTAGGGCCGCGCGAGCCGGCCTTGAGGGAATGGTCGGTGTCCGGCAGCCGAACACCCTGCGCCGTGGTCAGGAAACGGCCGTCCTGCGCGCCGTTACGCGTTCTTCCCGTACGGCCGTTCGGCGACGACTGGTCGTTCTTCTGCTTCGGAGGCATGAATGGTTCTCCTATGACGGGTGGTGGACGCGAGGGTCCGCCCTACCCCCCGCCGGGCACTGGTAACACCGGAGCGCATATTCACTCCGCACGTTCACGCGGCCTCGTGACCAGCGGCGAACATCGCTGGAAAAGGGCTGAATTGCGGCACGCCGCTAATGACAATGCCGATCCGCGGGTCGGCATAGGCCGAATGGGCACATACCGATCTGCCGGGGCCGCGAACTCATGCCTCGGGCTGTCTCACGGAGTGAGGAGGACCTTGATGGCGCCGTCGAGCTTCTTCTGGAAGATCTCATAGCCGTGAGGGGCCTCGCCCAGGGGCAGGCGGTGGGTGGCCAGGTCCTCGACGCCGAGTGGGTCCGCGTCGTCGGTGACCAGCGGCAGGAGGTCGCCGATCCAGCGTTTGACGTGGGCCTGGCCCATGCGGATCTGGATGCCCTTGTCGAACATCCGCAGCATCGGCATCGGGTCGGCCGCTCCGCCGTAGACGCCGCTGATCGACAGCGTCCCGCCGCGGCGTACGATCTCGATGGCCTGGTGGAGTGCGGCGAGGCGGTCGATCCCGGCCTTCTTCATCAAGGCTCCGGCGGCGGCGTCCGGCAGCAGGCTGGTGAGGCTCTGGGCGACCTTGGCGTTGGGTGAGCCGTGCGCCTCCATGCCGACCGCGTCGATGACCGCGTCGGTGCCGCGCCCGCCGGTCAGCTCGCGTACGGCGCCGGGCACGTCGTCGCACTCCCTCGCGTCCAGGATCTCGACGTCGTGACGCCGGGCCATCTCCAGGCGCTCAGTCACTCCGTCCACCCCGATCACCCGGTGGCCGAGATGACGGGCGATGCGGGCCGACATCTGGCCGATCGGCCCGAGGCCGAGGACGGTGACGCTGCCACCTGCGGGGATGTCGGCGAACTCGACCGCCTGCCAGGCCGTGGGCAGCACGTCGGACAGGTAGACGAACCGTTCGTCCGCGGGCCCCTCGGGCACCTTGATCGGCCCGAAGTGCGCCTGCGGCACGCGGAGGAACTCCGCCTGGCCGCCGGGGACCTGACCGTACAGCTTCGTGTAGCCGAACAGGGCCGCGCCGGTCCCCTGGTCGCGGACCTGTGTGGTCTCGCACTGGGCGTACAGCTTCCTGTCGCACATGAAGCAGTGCCCGCAGGAGATGTTGAACGGGACGACGACCCGGTCCCCGGGCCGGATGCCGATGACCTCCGCGCCGACCTCCTCGACCACGCCCATGGGCTCGTGCCCGAGGATGTCGCCCTCGTCGATGAACGGGCCGAGCACCTCGTACAAGTGCAGGTCCGATCCGCAGATCGCGGTCGTCGTCACCCGGATGATGGCGTCCGTCGGTTCCTTGATGATCGGGTCGGGCACCTCGTCCATGCGTACGTCGCGCCTGCCGTGCCACGTCAGTGCCTTCATCGCCGCTCTCCGTTTCTCCCGGTCTCGCCTCAGCTCCGGGCTCGCGCTACCCGCGCGTCCGGCGAACCAACATGCGGACGGCGGACGGCGCTTCAGGCCTGTTCCAGGGCCTCGCCGACCTCGCGGAACGTCCTGCTGTTGCGTCTGGCGGCCAGCAGATGGCCCGTTCCGACGACGGCGGCCACCGGCCACTCGATCACGCCGACCACGGCGAGCAGTCCGAGGCCGCCGAAGAAGACCAGCTGGTCGCGGCGGGGAAGGGTGAGGGTGCCCAGCACCGGCACCTCCACGCGAGTGCCCCGTCCGGCCCATGGTGCGGCCGGCGCCCCGTGCTCACGCGGCGTACGTTCGATGGTCCTCGTCGTCGGCATCGCAGACTCCCCCGGAAACGCTCAGCAGCTGATACAGGAGTGTTTCCCCGGTGAGGATCTCGACTACCCGTTCGTCCGTACGCATCCGGTGGTCATCGCCCAGGCCGCGGGCACGTGCGCCACGCTGACGAGCTACATGTCCGGTTTCGGGGAGAAGGCGGCCACCCTCGCCGGGCGGATAAGGACGGCTTCTTCTCCTTCTACGCCGAGCAGGTCCTTCCCTAGCTGAAGAGCCGCGGTCAGGGGCCGGACGGGTCAGCTGGTGTCGACGGAACGCTGCTGGCCCGGGTAGCCGGGAAGCTGCGCGGGCAGGCCGACCATCTCGTCCGGGCGCATGTCGTTCAGCTGCTGCGAAGTGGGGGGCGGCGGCACGAGGCCGTTCCTCTGCGTGCCCTCGTGGGACGCCTCGTCGACGGCGGCCTCCGCGTTCACGCCCTGCGGCTCGATGAGAGTCCCCCGAAAGTCATTTTGCCCGTTTTGCCTCATATGTAGTCGCTTACCCGACATGAGGAAAACAATCATGAAGGGAGCACTTCGCCAGGGCCGGGTTCAGCTCGCTGCGTGGTGCCCGGCCGTGCGCGGAGCCGGGGCGGTGTCGCCGGCCAGGATCGCGGCGCGGGCCACCGCGTCGGTCTGCAGCAGCATCGCGGCGTTCGACCGGGGTACCGCGCCGATCGCGGTTCCCCAGTGCACGGACTCGATCGGGATGCCCAGCGCGAAACGGCGCGGGTGGGGTCGTCCGTCGGCGGCGACCAGGTGGAACGGGCTCTCCGTGACCTCCAGGCCGCCGGTCTCGTACGCCGCGCCGCCGGGGGTCGGGATGCGGTACGGGCGGCAGGCGCCGGTCTCGCGCAGCTGCCGGAGCAGCGGATCGCCGGTGTGCCGCAGGTCCGGTCCGGGCAGGTGGGCCTCCAGGAACGCCGGTGCCGCGACCGGCTCGCCGCCGGCCTGCGGCGACGTCGCCAGGAACGTCTTCCGCCGCGGATCGGCGGTCACGGTCATCCCCGGGCCGACGAAGCGGATCAGCCCGGCGTCGGCCAGCGCCAGGAGTTCCTCGATCCGGCCGGCCGGCGGGCCGCTCGACACCGAGGCGGCGAAACCGCGAAACCAGCCGTCCAGGTCGCGGCGGTGCGAGTCGCCGGTCAGGCCGCCGTACGCCACCAGGCGGCGGACCCGGCCCCGGGTGGCTCCCAGCGCGGTCATCGCGGTCTTGAGCGGGCTCCGGCCCGCGTCCCGTGCCTCCGCCAGGTCGGCCCGCAGCCGGGTCACCACGCCCCGGTGCGGGGAGTCGCCGGAGAACGTCGCGCCGGACAGCGGGCGGTCCAGGGCCGCGAAGTCGAGCCGGACCGAGGGATCGGGGAAGGCGCGTTCGACCAGCCGGGCCAGCGCCGGATCCGTCCAGGACAGCGCGTCGAACCCGGCGCGGACCTCGGCCGGGTCCAGCGCGCACGCGCCGGGCCGTACCCGCGTCAGGGTGTCGTAGTAGACGTAGGCGGTCTCCTTCGCGATCAGCGGCCAGACGGCCTCGCGGAAGTCGACCGGGCCGGCCGCGCGCAGCCGGGCGACCGCGGCGTCGTCGAAGTAGCGCGCCGGGAAGGTGGGCGGCATCGCGCCGTAGTCGCCCCGCGCCTGGTACGGCACGCCGCGCCGCGAGCCGGCGTACATCAGCGGCTCATCGCCGGACGGCCGGTACCGCAGCCGGGAACCCTCGCGGGCGAACCGGCCGCCGCGTCCCACGGTGAACAGGGACATGTGGTCGAAGAAGTTCATGCCCAGCCCCCGCACCAGCAGCGGTGTGCCGGGCGGCACGGCCGCCGGATCCAGGTCGAGCGGATTGGCCGGCGGGCCGTAGAACAGGCCGTGCTCCTCGGCGAAACCGGCGAGCGCGCGCTGCGCAGGGTCGGGCTCCACGTCGGTGTGGCCGAGGGTCAGGACGACGCTGTCGACGTCCAGCGGCCCGGAGCCGTCCTCCAGCGCCACCCGCTGGCGCCCGCCGGCCAGGGAGGTGATCGCGACGGCCCGCGTACGGTGCCGGTGGACGCGGATCGAAGCGGGCGCGCGGGAGACGGCCCGCGCGAAGGCCCACGCGAGGTAACGGCCGTGGAACCGGCGGCTCGGATGCGACCACGGCCGCATCCGGGCGGCCTCGGCGCGAACGCCTGGATCCGGGTCGTCCCGTGCGACGGTGCGCGCCCACTCGTGCAGGCTGGGGCCGGGGAGCACCGGGCCCGCACAGCGCACGCTGGTGTCCGTGAACAGCGTCGCGTCCGCGGCGACCGTGTTCATCAGCAGGTCGCCGGGCTGGTCGGCCTGCCACACGTGTCCGCCGCCCGGCGGGTACGGGTCCACCAGATGCACGTCGAGCCGCCGGTCCGGCGCCAGCGACGGCGCGTTCGCCGTGATGCGTTCCAGCACCGACGTGCCGCGCGGGCCGGCGCCGACCACACAGATCGACGCGTTCATGCCCCTGCCGGCTCGCCGAGGAAGGTACGGGCGGCGGTGACGAGCGCCTCGACGCCGGTGGACAGGGTCGGCTCGACGACCGGGGCGAAGAGCGGCGAGTGATTGCCCGGGGCGTCCTCCTCACCCGCGGAGCCGAGCCCCCAGAACACCGAGGGCACGCCGGCCGCCGAGCCGAACAGCCCGAAGTCCTCGCTGCCCATCATCGGCGCGAGATCGCCGACCCGTTCGGCTCCGAACCGGTCGGCGAACGCCGAGGCGACCCTCTCGGTGGCGTCCGGGTCGTTGAAGGTGGCGGGAAAGGAGCTGAGGGTGCGCAGCTCCGGCGGGCGGGGCGCGCCGGAGGCGTCGGCCTCGGCTCGTACGATCCGCTCGACGGCGGCCAGCACGCCGCGCATGACGTCCGGGGAGAACGCCCGGATGTTCAGCGTCATCGTGGCCTCGTCGGGGATGACGTTCTCGGCGTGACCGGCGCGCAGCCGGGCCACGGTGACCACCGCGCGCTCGGCCGGGGACACCTCGCGCGACACGACGGTCTGGAGCCGCATGACCACGGCCGCGGCGAGCACGACCGGATCGACGCCGCGTTCCGGCTGAGAGCCGTGCGAGCCCTTGCCGTGCAGCCGTACCTCCAGGGTCTCGGCCGCGCCGAGCACCTGCCCCGGGCAGTGCAGCAGCGTGCCGGCCGGGTACGGGAAGACGTGCTGGCCGAGCGCGACGTCCGGCGTGCCGAAGCGGTCGTACAGGCCGTCGTCCAGCATGGCGCGCGCGCCGGCCGCGATCTCCTCGGCGGGCTGGAACACCACCAGCACCGTGCCGCGCCACCCGCCGCGCCCGGCGGCGAGCAGGTCCGCCGCGCCGGACAGGCAGGCCACGTGCATGTCGTGCCCGCAGGCGTGCATCAGTGGCGTCCGCTCGCCGTGCGCGTCCTCGGCGGTCACGGTGCTGGCGTACGGGAGGCCGGTCCGCTCGGCCAGGGGCAGTGCGTCCATGTCGGCGCGCAGCAGCACGGCCGGCCCCTCGCCGCTGCGCAGGACGCCGGCGACGCCCGTGCCTCCGATGCCGGTGGCGACCTCGAAACCGGCCCGCCGCAGCCGCCCGGCGACGATCCCGGCCGTCCGTACCTCGCCGAACGGCGGCTCGGGGTTGCGGTGCAGGTCGCGGTACAGCTCGGCGAGATCGTCCAATGCCGCCTCCGACAGCTCCGTCATCGCGCCAGCCGCTCCAGTTCCACGATCCTGCCCGTCAGCCGCTCGCGGGCCGTCTCCGCCCGCGACGGTTCAAGGGGTTCGCGGATGAATCCGGGCGGCAGGTCCGCGAGCACCTCAGCGTAGACGCCCGCCCGCAGCCGGGAGCGGTCCGCGGCCGGGAGGCGGAACAGCGCCGCGACCAGGCGGTCGACGAGCTCGACCGAGAACACCGACTCCCAGGCGAGCCGCTCGGGCCCGAACTCGGCGCCGGGCTCGGCCGGCCCCGGGCGGGACGCGCGTTCCCGCCGTGTCGCCTCCTCGTCCACGGCCGGTCCCTCGGCGATCACGACGCCGTAGTCCCGCCGCGCGGCCTCGGGCGACACGACGCCGCGCCGTACGTCGGTCAGCACTGCGTCCGCCGCTCGCAGCAGCGGGTCTCCGTACCCGCCCGCGCCCGAGGTCAGCAGCGTCACGACGTCGCCGTCCTCCAGCGCCAGCACGTCGATCTTGTCCAGGACCCGCTCGTGCGGCGTGCCCGCGTTGAGGATGAGCCGGGCGGGCACTCCGGGCCGTCCGCCGCGGGCGCCCCAGGGGCGGAAGCGCATCCGCTCCAGGCCGCGGGCGAGCAGGCGGGAGCCGCTCCGCCGCGCGCGGAAGGTGAGTTCGAGGCCGCAGCCGCCACGCCACCGTCCGGCGCCGCCGGAGTCGCGGCGCAGGCCGTACCGGAGGATCTCGACGCCGATCTCGGTCTCGACGGTCTCGACCGGGTTGTTGGAGAGGTTGGAGATGCCGCTGTCGCGGCCGTCGACGCCGTCCGCGCCGTCGCGGGCTCCGGTCCCGCCCACCATGGGCTCCAGAACCTGCACGTTCTGGCCGAGCGGACCCTGTTCGGCGACCACGACCGGGACGACGAGGCCGCTGCCGGCCGCCGGCAGGATCGACGGCGCGGCCAGGCCGAGGACGCCGCCGAGCGCGTCGTTGACCCGGGAGGCCGCCGCGTGCCGGATCCCGACGGCCGCGGGGCGTACCGCGTTGACCAGCGAACCCTCGGGGGCGGTGACGGTGATCGGCTTGATCAGCCCGGCGTTGAGCGCGATGCCGGGGTCCAGCGTGCAGATGAGCGCCAGGACCCTGGTCGTGATCCAGGCGTGGGCCCGGCCCAGGCTGGCGATGTTGAACGCCGCCGCGACCTGGGGGTCGGTGCCGGTGAAGTCCAGGTGCAGGTCTCCCCTGCTGAGCGTCGCGGTGATCGACAGGCGCACCGGGATGCCGGAGACGGCGTCGTCGTCGAGGTAGTCGACGAACCGGTAGGTGCCGTCGTCCAGCCGGGCCAGCGCCGCCCGCGCCTTCTCGGCCGTGTGGTCGACCAGGTCCCGGTACGCGTCGAGCACGGAGTCCGTGCCGTGCTGGGCGATGACGCCGGCCAGCCGGTCGCGCCCGGTTCCCAGCGCGGCGCGCATCGCCCGGATGTCGCCGAGGTTGGCCTCCGGGGTCCGGCTGTTGGCGGTCAGGAACGCCTCGACGTCGCGGTTCACCTCACCGGCCCGTACGAGCTTGACCGGCGGGATCTGCAGCCCCTCCTGGTAGATCTCGTCGTTGACCGGAGACAGGCTGCTGGGCACCCGGCCGCCGATGTCGGAGCAGTGGATGAACGCCCAGCCGTACCCGACGAGCCGCCCGTCCTCGAAGTACGGCTCGATGAGCTGGATGTCCGTCAGGTGCGTGGCCAGGCCGCCCGAGGTGTACGGGTCGTTGGTGATGATCACGTCGCCCGGCTCCAGCGGGCCGGCGCGCTCGACGGCGGTCAGCACGTTGAGGCCGACGAACCCGGAGACGCCGATGCCTCTCGGGTAGGCGACGAACCCTCCGTCCAGGCCGGCGACCGCGCAGCAGAAGTCCGCGGTCTCCTTCACGTACAGCGACCGGCTGGTCCGTTGCAGGGTCAGGCACATCTCCTCGGTGACGGCGGCGAGCTTGTTGCCGACGATCTCCAGGGTGACGGGGTCGAGCCGCATGATCAGGGCCTCCGGCGCAGGTGCAGGTTGCCGGCCGGGTCGACGTCGGCCGACCAGCCGGGCGGGATGAGCACGGTGGTGTCGTCCTGCTCGACGATCGCGGGGCCGGACAGGCGGTCGGCGGCGCGCAGCCCGGCCCGGTCGTACACCTCGGCGTCGACCCGGCCGCCGGCCAGCAGCACGGACCGCCGGCTCGAAGGACCGGGCGTCCCCTCACCACGGGGCACGGCGGACGGCGGGATCTCGCCGGTCGCGGCGACGATCGCCAGCCGGGCGGTGCCCAGCTCGATCGCGGCGTCGGTGTCGCGGAAGCCGTAGAGCCGCTCGTGCCCGGCGTGCAGTGCCTCGGCCACGTCCGCGGCCTCCGGCGCGGCGCCGTCGAGCGGCACGCGCAGCTCGTACGCCTGGCCCGCGTAGCGCAGGTCCGCGGAGAACAGCAGCTCGGGCGTTCCGGTCGCGGCTCCCTGGTCGGCCAGCCAGCGGTGCGCCCGGCCGGCCAGGTCCGCCAGGATCTCACGCAGCCGCGCCGCGCCGTCCTCGTCGAGGCGGCGCCGGATGCTGCGCGCGAAGTCGCGGCGCAGGTCGGCCCCTGCCGCGCCGAGCGCGCAGAAGGTCGCGGCCGTGGGCGGCACCACGACGTGACCGATCCCGACCTCCTCCGCGAGGATCGCGGCGTGGGTGGGCCCCGCGCCGCCGTACGGGACGAGCGTGAAGCGCGCGGGTTCGAGGCCGCGCTGCGCGAGGGTCTTGCGCAGTTCGGTGGCCATCGCGGCGGTGGCGACCCGCAGCGCGGCGACCGCGGCGGCCTCCCCGTCGTCGCCCCAGCCGAGGCGGGCGGCGACGCCGGCCAGCGCCTTGGCGGAGGCGTCCGCGTCGAGGCCCATCCGGCCGCCCAGGAAGACGGCCGGGTCGATGATCCCGGTGAGGAGATAGCAGTCGGTGACGGTCGGGCGGGTGCCGCCACGCCCGTACGCGACCGGGCCGGGGTCCGCGCCCGCGCTGTCCGGCCCGACCTTCAGCAGGCCCTGCTCGTCGACCCAGACCACGGAGCCGCCGCCCGCGCCGATGGCGGTGACGGCGACCACGGGCAGGATCAGCGGCAGCCCGCCGATTGTCGTGTGGGTGGTGAACTCGGGGCGCCCGGAGACCGCGACGGCGATGTCGCTGCTCGTCCCGCCCATGTCGAAGGTGACCAGGCGGTCGGGTTCTCCCCCGCCGGCCAGCCGCGCCGCCGCCATCACTCCCGAGGCGGGCCCGGACAGCACGGTCTCCAGGGGCCGGGCGGCGGCCGCGGGCAGGCCCAGCGACCCGCCGTTGGAGGCGGTGATGTAGATCGGCGCGGTGACGCCGATGCCGGCGAGGCGCTCGGCGAGCCGGTCGAAGTAGCCGCGCATCAACGGCTGGATGTAGGCGTTCAGGCAGGCCACGAGGGTGCGCTCGTACTCGCGTACCTCGGGCCAGATGGTCGCGGAGGAAGCCAGCCGCAGGTCGGGCAGCCGCTCCCGCAGCCGCGCGGTCACCTCCTCCTCGAAGGCCGGGTCGGTGTAGCTGTGCAACACCACGACGGCCGCCGCCTCGGCCTCGGCGGCGGTCAGCTCGGCGGCCACCCGGTCCAGCTCCGCCTCGTCCGGCACCGCCACCCGCTCGCCGTCCGGCCCGAGCCGGGCCGCGATCTCCACGATCCGGTCGCGGGGAACGAGCGGCTCCTCCTTCCCGGCGTACAGGTCGAAGGAGGAGGGCATCCGGCTGCGCCCGATCTCCAGTACGTCGCGGTATCCCTCGGTGACGACCAGGGCGATCCGGGCGCCGCGCCGCTGGATGACGGCGTTCAGGCCGATCGTCGTGCCGTGCGTGACGCTCGTCAGGTCGCCCGGCGACAGGCCGGCCGCCGCGACGATGGCGGCCAGGCCGTCGGCGACCGCCCGCGACGGGTCGCCGGGCGTGCTCGGCTCCTTGTGGTGGAGCACGCGGCCGTCGCCGGGCACCGCCAGGACCACGTCGGTGAAGGTCCCGCCGACGTCGATTCCCACTCGTACGCCGGTCACAGCACCTCCGAGATCCGGGCGAACCGGTCGGCCGCGATCATCACGATCACGCTGGCCGCCATCAGCAGGGTCGATACCGCCGTCACCGACGGGTCGAGCTGGAACTGCACCGCCGAGAAGATGCGCAGCGGCACCGTGGTGGTGTGCGCGCCGGCCACCAGTGCGGTGACCGCCACCTCTCCCAGCGAGGTGACCGCGGCGAGCAGCGCGCCGGCCAGGATGCCGGAGCGCAGCAGCGGCAGCGTCACGGTGAGGAAGACTCTCGGGCCGTTCGCGCCCAGGCTCGCCGCCGCGCGTTCGAGTGTGGGGTCCAGCGCGGCGGCGCTGACCATGACGGCGCGGACCACGAACGGCAGCGCGACCAGCGAGTGGGCCAGCCACAGCCCCGCGACCGTGTCGATCAGCCCGAGCCCGTGGAAGTAGTAGAGCAGTCCGAGCGCGGTGATGACCTCGGGCACCATCAGCGGCGAGAGCGCCAGCCCGCGCAGCAGGCCGCGACCGGGGAAGGCGCCGCGCACCAGCCCGTACGCGGCGAGTGTGCCGAGCACGACCGTGGTGGGTACCACGAGCAGGACCAGCAGCCCGCTGAGCTGGAAGGAGACCAGCCAGTCGGGCGAGCTCAGCACGGCCGAGTACCAGCGCGTGGAGAAGCCCTGCGGCGGGAACGCCACCGAGGCGCGCGGGTTGAACGAGCTCGCGACCAGCACCACCAGCGGCGCGAGCAGGAACAGGAAGACCAGCACCGCCAGCAGGCGGCCGGTCAGGGTGGCGAGGCGGCCGGCGGACACGCGCGTCCGGCGCAGGTCGGGCCTGAGGTCAGCCATAGAGACGGCGCTCCCAGAGTCGGAAGGCGGTGCCGAGCGCCGACGTGGAGACCACGGTGATCGCCAGCAGCGCGAAGCTCAGCGCCGCCGCGACCGGGTAGTCATAGACGGTGGACACCTGGTCGTAGACGCGGATTCCGGCCAGCGGCTGGTTGACGCCGCCGACCAGCAGCGGGGTGATGTAGATCCCCATCGTCAGCGCGAAGACGATCAGCGCGCCGGTGACGACGCCGGGCAGGCTGAGCGGCACCGTGACGCGCGCGAACGTCCGTACCGGACCGGCCCCGAGGCTCTGCGAGGCCCGGTGGAGGTCGCGGTCCAGCCCGCCCAGGGCGGTGGTCAGCGGCACGATCGCGAACGGCAGCAGGACGTGGGTCACCGACACCACGACCGCGGTGTAGCTGGTCAGCAGGTGTGCGGGTTGGTGCAGCAGGCCCGTCGCGACCAGGGCGCGGTTCACCGGGCCCGCGCCGGACAGCAGCACGACCCAGCCGTAGCTGCGCACCACCACGCTCGTCAGCAGCGGCGAGATCACGATGACGAACAGCACCGTGCGCAGCACGCCGGGGCGGCGGCGGGCGAGCGTGTACGCGGCCGGGTAGGCCAGCACCACGCACAGCACCGTCACCAGCAGCGCGGTCAGGACCGTACGGCCGAGGGAGCCGTAGAAGTAGGACTCGGTGAGGACGCGGGCGTACTGGTGGAACGTGACGCCGGACAGCGCGGTGTTGTTCTCGTCCACCGGCCGGAAGCTGAGCCGCAGCAGTTGCACGAGCGGCACGAGGAACAGCGCCGTCAGGAAGGCGACGAGCGGGAGCGTGTACGCCGCGCCGCGCCACCGCGTTCTCCCCTGAGCCTGGGCCGTCACGACCGATCGGCCCCCGAGTCGAGGACGATCACGTCGGCCGGGTCCCAGCTCAGCGTGACCGCGCTACCGACGCCCGGCGGGTCCACGCTGCCCGCCCCGGTGTCGGCGACCTGGACGGTCAGCGTCGGCCCGCCCGTCACCCGCACCTCCACCTGCCAGGCGTCGCCGGTGAACGCACGGTACGCGACGGTCCCGTTCGCTCCGGCGACGTCCCCGTGGGCGAGCCGGACGCGTTCGGGCCGGATCGCGATGACGGCGTCGCGGCCGGGCACCAGGCCCGGCGCCTCGAACGTGACGCCGCCCGCGTCGAGGACCGCGTCCTCGCGCACCGTGCCCTCCAGCACGTTGGCGGCGCCGATGAACTGGGCCACGAACCGGGTCGCGGGCCGCCGGTAGACCTCGTCGGGCGTGCCGAGCTGTTCGAGCCGGCCGCCGTTCAGCACCGCGATGCGGTCCGACAGCGACAGCGCCTCTTCCTGGTCGTGGGTGACGAACACCATCGTGGTGCCGACGCGGCGCTGGATGGCGCGAAGCTCCACGCGCATCTCGCGGCGCAGCTTGGCGTCGAGGTTGGACAGCGGCTCGTCCAGCAGCAGCACCGCCGGGCGGGTCGCCAGCGCGCGGGCCATCGCGACCCGCTGCTGCTGCCCGCCGGACAGCTGCCGGGGACGCCGCCCGGCGTACTCCTCCAGCCCGACCAGGCGCAGAGCCTCATCCACCCGTTCGGCCCGTTCGGCCTTGCCCAGCTTGCGGACCCGCAGCCCGTACGCGACGTTGTCGGCGACGCTCAGGTGCGGGAACAGGGCGTAGTTCTGGAAGACCATGCCCAGTCCGCGCCGGTACGGGGGCAGCCGGGTGATGTCGGTCCCGTCGACCAGGATCCGGCCGCCGCCCGGCGTCACGAACCCGGCGACGCAGTTGAGCAGGGTGGTCTTGCCGCATCCGCTCGGGCCGAGGATCGACAGGAACTCGCCCCGGCGGATGGACAGCCGTTCGAGGTCGAGGACCCGCGTGCCGTCGTAGCCGGCGGTGAGGTCCTCGATCTCGACGTGACCCGCGCCGTCCGGCTCGCTTGCGTCCGAACCCGACGGCGCGCCGGTCAGCTGAAGATCTGGTTCCACCGCTGCTGCCATTCGTTGAGCTTCGGGGTGGCGACGGCGTAGTCGACCCAGTTGAACGACTTGTAGACGTCCGGGCCGTGCTTGATCTTGTCGTCGAACGCCGTGCTGTACTGGATCTTGTCGTTCGAGCCGGCGTACCAGTTGCCCTCGGCGAACGGCTTCTGGTGCACCGGGTCGCTCAGGTAGTCGAGGAACTTGTAGGCCAGGTCGCTCTTCTTGGTCCCGGCCGTCAGGAAGTAGCTGCTGAGCGCGCCGACGGCACCGGACTTGGGGTAGGTGAACCCGACCTTGGTGCCGGTCTGGGCCATGGCGAAGGCCCGCCCGTCCCAGTACGGCACCACCCACGCGTCGCCGTTCTGTACGGCGGTCTGCACCGCGGTCGCGTTCGCCGGGTAGGAGGACACACAGCCCTTCAGCCTCTTCAGCTGCGTGAACGCCCGGTCGACGGCGGCGGGGTCGGACAGCTTCCCGCCCTCGCTGCGGACCAGCGCGCTGAAGAACTCCAGGCCGGGGTTGTAGGTGAGGGGCGGCAGCGCGACGTGACCGCAGTACTGCCTGTCGAAGATGTCCTGCCAGTCGGCCGGCGTCTGCTTGATCTTGTCCGTACGGTAGAGCAGCCCGGTCGAGCCGATGGTGAGCGGGACGCCGTACTGCGCGCCGGAGAGGTTGTCCACCTGCGTCTGCACCGGGTCGAGCTCGCTCCAGTGGGGCAGCTTTCCGGTGTCCAGCGGCTGGAGGAGCTTGGCGGCGGCGGCCGGGCGGGCCGCGTCGGGGGTGAACACGACGAGGTCGAACGGCGGGTTCTCACCGCCCGAGGCCCGCAGCTTGGTGAGCCACTCGGCGTTGGCGCCCGGGACGAGGTTCACCTTGGCCCCGGTGTCGTGCTCGAACGGCTCGACGAACGACTTCTTGAACAGGTCCTCCCACGGCCCGGCGAACACGGTGACGGTGATCGCGTTCCCGTTCTTGGCCGAACCGCCGGTGTCCGCCGTGTCCACCCCGCACGCCGCGGTCGCCAGCAGCGCCACCGCGCCGATCGAGGCGGCCAGCGCCGATCGTCTTCTCACGTCTGTTCCTCCTTGCACGACCCGGGCCGGTGACCACGCGCGTCGTGACAAGGCCCGGCGGCCCTGTGGGAGGGCTCGGCCGCACAATCCGCGCTTGTCGCCGTGTCCGGTTCGACGACCATGTCCTCACCCGGAGCACCCCACCGCGGTCGGAGGGTTGCCGCCCAGCAAGCCGGGGCTTGACGCTGGAACTCGTGACGCCAGGGACGTTACCAGACAAAACCGGTCGTATTAATCAGCAGTGGCGAGCGCCACACCTGCTGACCTGCTCGTTACCGGCGCGACCCACGCCGCCCACAGCGCCGCGTAGGCGCCGCTGGCGTCCGCAGGTGCTCGTGGTCGCCCTGTTCGGCGAGGCGGCCGTCCTCCATGACGACGTCGGCATGGGCGGCCTGGCGGGTCGCCCCCGGGCGACCTGGCGGGCGGCGTGGTCGACGGCGGCGTCGTCCTCGCCGACCTCGGCGTGCGCTTCGGCAGGCCGCGATCACCGGCCGCGCCTCGATCCTCGACCGTTACCTGGCGGAAACCCGATGACCGCGGCCGCGTGTACAACGGCGGGAGAACCGTTCATCGCACCATGGCGTAACCCCGGCGCGCCGTGTGACCATGGCAGTCGGCCCCCGGTGATTCTGCATTCCTGACCCCTGGATACGGAGCGCCCCATGAAGAGCCTCGCGCAACATTCCGACTTATTGGTCGCGGCCGTAATGGCCGATATCGCCATTGTCTTGGTGGTGGGAGCGGTCCTCGGCCGCCTGGTCCGCCATCTGCGGCAGCCACCGGTCATCGGCGAGATCATCGCCGGTATCGCGCTCGGGCCCAGCCTGCTCGGGCTCTTCCCGGGCAACCCCACCGCGCACATCTTCCCCGTCGAGGCGCGGCCCTATCTCTCGGCCATCGCCCAGGTCGGGCTCCTGGTCTTCATGTTCGGCATCGGCTGGGAGTTCGACCGGCGGCTCCTGAGCGGGCGGCGCGGCGCGGCCGGCGCGGTCTCGATCAGCTCGATCGCGCTGGCCTTCGGCCTCGGCGTCGCCCTGGCGACGCTGCTGTACTCCCACCACGACAGCGTGAAGGGCCACCACACCTCGTTCACGGCGTTCGCACTGTTCATGGGCGCGGCGATGTCCATCACCGCGTTCCCCGTGCTCGCCCGGATGCTGACCGAGCACCGCATGATGGGCACCCGCGTCGGCGCTCTCGCACTGGCCAGCGCGGCCGTCGACGACGTGCTCGCGTGGTGCCTGCTCGCGCTGACCGCGGCGATCGTCACCGCCAACGGCGCCACCGGGCACATGGTGCAGATCGCCGTCCTGGCGGCGATCTACGTGGCGGTCATGGCGCTGGCCGTGCGCCCGCTGCTGGCCTTCATGACCCGCAGATGGATCACCGACCGGGTGCCACCGGTGTACGTCATCATGCTCGTCGCGGGACTCTTCCTGTCCTCTTATGCCACGACGTGGATCGGCATTCACGCCATTTTCGGCGCCTTCGCCTTCGGCTTCGTCATGCCGCGCGAGCCGTTCACGATACTCGCCGACGGCGTCAAGCGGCCGTTCGACGGAATCAGCATGGTGCTACTTCCGGTCTTTTTCATCGTTACCGGACTTAACGTCGACATCAGTGGCATTTCCGGTCGCGGTTTCGTCGAACTGGCCGCGATCATTATCGTCGCCTGTGCCGGAAAGATGATCGGCGCGACGATCCCCGGAAGACTCACGGGAATGCCGTGGCGTGAGGCCGGCACTCTGGGCCTGCTGATGAACACCCGCGGCCTGACCGAGCTGATCATCCTCAACGTCGGCGTCGGCCTCGGCGTCCTCGACGGCCAGATGTTCACGATGATGGTCGTGATGGCCCTGGTCACGACGGCCCTGGCCGGCCCGCTCCTGCCGAACGCCCCCGCGTCGCCGGCCGAACTGGCCGACCTCCGCTCCGAACGGGCGGGCGAGCCCCAGGCGGTGTAGTGCGCGTGACCGTGTCGCCGTCCGTCGATCTGGGGTGTGAAGGGACCCCTCACACGAACGCCTCGGGGGCGGAAGGACCACGACGTTCACCGCCATGCCGGCGAGGGCGCCGACGGCACGATCAGGACCAGGCCGAGCCCGTTGCGACCGAGAAGCCGGCCGATCAATCCCGCGATCAGCACGCCCGCGATCACCGCGGTCTTGGCGATGTGCATGCTGTCGCTCCGATGAAAGGACGGCGCATCGCGGCGGCGCAGGTGTCATCGGGCCTCAGCGGGTAGGTCTCGCCACAGGTGACTGTGCGAAGGAGGGGACATGCCCAAGACCACGAAGAAGGGCACGGCGAAGCAGAGCGAGCTGCCCGCCACGATCAAGCGGTCGGACGCGAAGGCGCAGCGGACCTTCGCCAAGACGCACGACTCGGCCGTCGAGGAGTACGGCGAGGGCGAGCGGGCGAACCGCGTCGCCTACGCCGCGCTGAAGCACACGCACGAGAAGGTCGGCGATCACTGGGAGCCGAAGGACAAGGGGGCCAAGGGCCCTTCGGACGCGCAGGCGAGAGGAGGGCGGAACACCTCACGCGAGACGGCCGGCGGGGTGGACGCGAACGCCTCCAGGAAGCACCTGTACGACCTCGCCAAGCGGATGGAGATCCCGGGCCGCTCGCAGATGAGCAAGGACGAGCTCGTCAAGGCGCTGCAGAAGGCCAACGACCGGGCGACCGCCAGGGCCCGCTCCTGATCCACGGGCCCGCAGCGGTCAGGCGTCTTGGAGTAGCTGGGTGCGCAGGCGGGCCAGGGTCCGGGTGATGAGCCGGGAGACGTGCATCTGCGACATGCCGAGCAGGTCCGCGATCTCCGCCTGGGTCTTGTTCCCGTAGAAGCGGTGCAGCATGATCGAGCGCTCGCGGGCCGGCAGGCCCTCCAGCAGCGGGCGCAGGGTGTTGCGGTCCAGGACCGTCTCCAGGTCGGGGTCGTCGTCCCCGATGAGATCGCCGAGGGAGGACGTGTCCTGGTCGTCGCTGACCGGGACGTCCAGCGACATGGGCTGGTACGCGTCGGTGGCGCCGAGCGTCTCGATGGTCTCCTCCTCGCTGATCCCGAGAAGCGCGGAGATCTCCGGGACCGTCGGCGGGCGGCCGTGCTCGTGCACGAAGTCCTGCCGCGCGGTGCGCAGAGCGAGGCGGAGTTCCTGGAGGCGGCGCGGCATGCGCATGGACCAGGTGTGGTCTCTGAAGTGCCGTTTGACCTCGCCGGTCACCGTGGGCATGGCGAACGACAGGAAACGTCCGCCGTACGCCGCGTCGTACCGGTTGATCGCCTTGACCAGGCCGAGCATCGCGGCCTGTTCGACGTCTTCCCTGGACTCGCCGTGGCCCGTGTAGCGGCGGACGATGTGGCGGACGAGCGGGATGTGCATCCGTACGAGCTCGGAACGAATCCGCTCCCAGCGGGCGTCTTCCGGAGACAGGCTCGTGAGCTCGTGAAGAAGCTCTTCGGCGCGGCCATCGTCATAGGCGTCGTGCGTGGGCATGCCGGTACTCCTCGAATCGTGGAGGGCGGGTCGGATGACCCGCTGACGGCAGGGCGGCGTCGTTGCCCAAGCACTACTCACATGATCGACCTCCGTGGCGTGAAACGCAACACGGCGGGCACTACCCCTTGGTCACGGTGTTCGCCGCAGGGCCAGCAGGGCGACATCGTCGGGTACGGCCTCGCGGCCGACCAGCTCCGCCATCACCGTGGCGCAGACCGCGTCGGGCGGCCCGGGCCGGACCGCGTCGCACAGCCGGGCGAGGTTCGTCTCGATCGTGGTGTCCCGCCGCTCGATGAGCCCGTCCGTGTAGAGGCACAGCACGGCCTCCGGCGGGATCTCCACCGTCGTCGACCGGCGCCGCGGATATTCGTCGAGGCCGATCAGCAGCCCCGGGGCGACCTCCAGCAGGGCGCCGACGCTCCCCGGCGCGGCGAGCACCGGAGGCCAGTGACCGGCCGAGGCGATCCGCGCCCACCGCAGCCGCGGGTCGCAGACCGCGTACAGCACGGTCGCCATGACACCGGGCTCGAAGTGCTGCATCTTGCGGTCGAGCTTGTCGAGCACCAGCGCCGGATCGTCGGACTCCATCGCGTACGCGCGGAGCACGCTGCGCATCCGCCCCATGATCACGGCCGCGCGCAGGCCCTGCCCGGCCACGTCCCCCATCACCACGCCCAGCTCGCCGGACGGCAGCGTGAACACGTCGTACCAGTCTCCGCCGACGACCGACGTGCCCGGGCTGTAGCGGGCGGCCATGTCGACGCCGGGAATCGACGGGAGCTCCGAGGGCACCAGGCTGCGCTGTAGCTCGCGGACCGCCGAGCGTTCGGCGGCGGTACGGAGCGAGTGCGCCGCCATCGCGGCACGGTCGGCCGCGAGCTGCAGGAACTCCACATCTTCGGCGATGAACCGGCGGGTGGTCAGCGTGCCGACGTGCAGGACGCCCAGCAGGTCGCCGCCCACGAGCAGCGGGGTGCCGAGCAGCGAACGGACGCCTCGCTGCACGAGGAGGGGGTTGACCACGTTCGCGGCGTCGACGTTCTCGATGATCACCGGACGGCGTTCGGCCGCGACGCGCCCCGCGAAACCCTTGCCCACCGAAACCTGGACGCTCTGGCGGACCTCCTCCTCGATCCCCCGGGCCGCGGTCGCCACCAGCCGCCGGCGCGAGTCGTCGAGCAGCAGCACGACGGCGGTGTCGACTCGCATGATCTCGCGTACGCGCTCCAGCATCTCGCCCAGCAGCGCCTCGTCGTCCATGTGCGCGAACGCGACATCCGTGATCGCCTGGATCTGCTGGAGCCTGACCTCGGCGGCGGCCGACAGCTCGGCGGGGGTCCTCACGGCTACCAAGCGTACGGTTTCAGCCGGCCGACGCCTGCTCGCCCGAGCGCCGGGCCCTCGAGACGACGGCGCCCCCGTCGCGGACGCCGCTGACGGCGGCGTCGGCGGTGTCGAACACCGCGACCGCGCGGATCAGCTGGGTCACCTGCAGGACGTGGCTGACCTGGGACGACGGAGCGGCGACGGCAAGCGAGCCGTCATAGGGCCGCAGCCGGTGCACCATGCCGACGAGCACGCCCAGGCCGATGGAGTCGATGAAGTCGACCCGGCTCAGGTCGAGCACGAACCGGTGATGCCCCTGGTCGACGAGACGGACCAGCGAGTCGCGCAGCCGCGGGGAGGTCTCGACGTCCATGGGGCCGCCGATCGTCAGGACGACGACGTCGTCGTCGGTCACCGAGGAGTCGATGTCGAGCTCCATGCAACCTCCAGCGGCTCGGCGCGTACTACGGAGTATTCGTACGCGCCCGCTGAGAATAGCCGACCGGTCCCGTTCTCCCCTTTCATTCCCGGCCGCGGGCAAGGGCGATGAGGCGATCGAGGATGCGGCCGCCGGCGGCGCGCAGGCCGTTGTGCTCGTACTCGTTCGTCAGCCACGGTCTCATCGTGGGAATGAGCCGCGCGGTCTCCTCGGAGAAGGCGCGGTCCACGTAGGGGTCCTCGGCGTAGATGGCGGCGGCGCAGGGGACCTGGCAGTCGCGGAGGGCGTCGGCGTCGTAGAGCCGCGGCCACTCCCACTCGGCCAGGAGATGCGCCGCCTCACGTAGCGGCGCCAGTTCGCCGCAGTCGTCGAACATCCAGGGGAAGACGTGCTCTCCGGTGAGCAGCGTGGCGTCCTCGGCGAACTCGGCGGGCAGCGTGCGTTCGGCCGACCATCGGGTGGCGTGGCCGTCGGCGTAGGAGGCCTCGTGGATCACGGTGTAGAGCGGATTGCGCCCGGAGAACGGGAGCGCCGCCTGGACGTCGTGGCCGAACGCGGGCGACGCAGGATCGCGTTCGAGCAGGTAGTGCAGGTGCTCGGCGCCGTCGCTCATGCCCAGCACGTTGCCGAGCTGCCGGAACCGGCGGGAGGTGAGCCGGTCGCCGTTCGGCAGCGTCACCCGGCCGCCGGCGAGCAGGTCGTGGAGCGCCAGGACCCGGTCGCGGTCGCCCGGATAGCGCCGGTAGTAGCGGCGGTTGCGTTCGAGCATGGACGTGTAAGTGGCCCGGTAGATCTCGTCGGGATGGCGCTCCACCGGCGGCAGCCCGCCGGTGAACATCACCTCCCGCAGCGCGTGAGGCGCGCGCGACAGGTAGGTCAGGGCGCACAGGCCGCCGAAGGACTGGCCGAGCACGCTCCAGCGCTCCACCTCCATCGCGGCGCGGATGAACTCGGCGTCGGCCACGATCGTGTCGGCGCGGAAGTGCGCCAGGTAGCGCGCCTGCTCGTCGGGCGACATCCCGGGCAGCGTGCCGACCGGGGTGGACCGGCCGGTGCCGCGCTGGTCCAGCATCAGCACCCGGTAGTCGCGCAGCGCCCGGTCGAGCCAGCCGGGGCTGGTGGGCGACCTCGTCGGGCGGGGCGCCTCGTGTCCCGGGCCGCCCTGCAGGTACAGCAGATAGGGGCGGTCACGGCCGTCGGGATCGGCCACCTCCCGTACGAACACGGTGATCCGGTCCCCGTCGGGGAGTGAGTGGTCCAGCGGAACCTGGAACTCATGCTCCGTCAGGACCAGGCCTGGCGGGTGGACCGTGACACTCATCGCGCTCACCTTCGACGTCGGACCGCTCCGGTCGCTCCAGTAAACCGGCCCCCGCCGACGGGGGCGTCAGCGGGACAGCGTGGCGAAGAGTTCGCTGCGGCCGCTCACCTGGATCTTGCGGTAGATGGCCTTGAGGTGGTCGTTCGTCGTGTGCTGCGACAGGTCGAGGCTGCGGGCGATCTGCTTGCTGGAGCGGCCGTCGAGGACCTGCTCGATCACGGCGCGCTCTCTGGTGGTGATGCCGTACCACGCCGTCACCGCCGGCAGCAGCTGCCCGGCGGTGGCCGACTGGACGGTGATGGCCACCTCACCGTGCCGGGCGCCGGCCAGATGCTGGGCCTGGAGCGCGACCCAGCCGTCGGCGGTCGGGACACGGCTGAGCACCGCGCCGTTCTCCTGCCGGGCGGCGGCGGCGAAGTTCCACAGGGTGATCGACAGGTCGTCGTCAGTGTCGAGGGTGAGGTTGGGAAAGCACAGGCGGAGCCAGTCGCGTCCGGTCGGGGTCACGGACGTGATGGCGTCGGCCTCGTCGACGATGAGCACACCGGGCGCCATCGTGCTGCGCGCCGGGTGCGGCGCCCCCCGGGTGACGTACCGCCGCAGCGACTCCGCCAGCGGGGCCACGACCCGCCGGGCTCCGTCGACGTCGGCCGGCGTGAACGGCGGGCGTCCCCGCTCCCGGAGCAGGACGAGCGTGCCCCAGAGAACGCCGCGGCCGACCAGGGCGAGCCGCATCTCACCGCCCCAGCCCTCGCCGGCCATGAGGTCCAGCAGCGGCGCGCTGCCGGGTGGAGTGGGAACGCCGGTGCCCAGCACGGTGACGAGGGAGCGGCGGCCGCCCGGGGAGAGCATTTCGCCGTCTTTCACCCGCCGGAAGTGATCGCAGGTGTAGCCGTTGTGCTCGGTGAGAAAGCATCCGGCCCCGGTGACCGGGTCCGTACCGGAGAGCATGTGCCCGTCGTGCGGTACGAGCCGGTGGAGCCGCCGCGACAGCTCACCGGCCAGGTCCGGCAGGGTGTCGGCGTGTGCCGCGGCCTGCGGCGCGGTTCGGAAGACGGACTCCAGCGTGGCGGCCACCCGACGAGTGTCGCAACGCGCAACCCCCCAGGTCTAGGGATTTCCCCGGCACACCGGCCTCCGGAGGATGGAACCCGGTCAAGGACGACTCAGTCCCGCAGGAAGGAACGATCGTGCGCCGTACGATGATCACCGCCGCCGCCGTTGCCGCCATGCTCGCCGGAGGCGCGGTGCCGGCCGGTGCCGGCACCGTCTCGTCCGCCTCGGCCGCGACGACGCGTGGCGGCTGGACTCCCGAGCAGATTCCGCCGTTCGACGCCGCCGCGGGCGTCCTGTGCGACTTCCCCGTGCACTACGACGTCCTGGTGAACCGGGTCCGCACGAAGGTGGTGGAGACGTATCCGGACGGCACACCCAAGCGGCAGCTGGCCGTCGGTGCGCTGTTCCTCGATGTCAGCAACGCCGACACGGGCGCCGGCACCGTGGTGGACGCCAGCGGGAGCGCCGCGATCGACTACGGCACGGACGGCTCGATGCTCTGGCACGTCGTCGGACCGGTCATCGCCCGCCTCGCCGCGGGCACCAGCAACCTGCCGCGCGGTCTTTACACGATCAACGGGACCTACCGCATCGCGTTCAGCCCGGCCGGCTTCAAGACCATCACGCTGAAGCACGGCACCATTCACGACCTCTGTCCCGACCTGGACCAGCCGGACGCTCACTGATCTGCGCGGGGGCGTGATCAGCGTCGTCGGGCCGAGGGACACGAGCCCGGCGGTCCCGGCTCGGTGACGAGCCGGGACCGCCGGGTCGTACGTTCGTCAGGGCTGGGGCGTGTCCCACAGCGTGAAGGCGAAGTCCCGCAGCACGGGGGCGACGGGCTGGAAGAACGTCGTTCCGCCGACGGAGCAGTTGCCGGAGCCGCCGGAGAGCATTCCGAGGCCGGTGCCGCCGCTGTAGAACGGGCCACCGCTGTCACCCGGCTCGGCGCACGCCGTCGTCTGGGTCAGGCCGTTGACCGTCTCTCCGCTGGAGTAGGTCACGGTCACGTTCAGCGCGGTGACGGTGCCGCCGCGGACTCCGGTGGTGCTGCCGCTGCGCTGCACCGACTCGCCGACGAACGGGTCGCCCGAGCCGGAGATGAACTGCCGCGTGCCGGCCACCGTGCCCCAAACGTGGATCCCGCCGGTGTCGTACTCGACGACGCCGTAGTCACCGCCGGCGCCGAAGACGTTGGCGTGGCCGGTGTTGCTGCCCAGTCGGCTGGTCAGGCCCTGGTTGGCGAACCACGTCGCACTCAGGTGCGTGCAGTGCCCGGCGGTGATGAAGAAGTGCCGGGCGCCGTTGAAGACGTTGAAGCCGAGTGAGCAGCGGGCCGTGCCTCCGGAGGCCCCGGCGTAGATGGCGGTGCCGTCCAGCATGGTGGGACCGTCGAGCGTGCCCAGCCTGCCCTTCAGGGGAACGATCCTGGCGGCCGGTCCGAGCTTGCCGGCGACGGCCTTGAGCTTGGTCAGCCTCGCCCCCTTGACGGACCGGTCGGTGGAGATCACGACCTGGTCGGTGGCCGGGTCGACGGCCCAGGCGGTGCCGGGGATACGGGCGGAACGGTCGAGCTTCGCCTTCGCCTTTTCGAGGTCCGCGCCGCTGCGGTCGACTAAGCGGGGAGTCGCACCGGCGGCGCGGACGCTCTGGGCGTCGGTGCCGTCGGTGACGGTGACCACGAGCCTGCCGGTCGCCGGGTCGAGATAGGAGCCGGCGCTACGGGCGCCCAGGCGCTTGGCCAGCGTGCTGGCGAGCTTGCTCACGTCCTGGTGCCCGGCCGGTTTCGCCGGCGCGGCCTCCGCGTTCGGCGCGACCGCGGAGAAGGCGGCCGTCGCGGCTACGGCGACGGCACACGCGGCGGTACGAACTTTCATTTCGGCTCTTCTTTCTGTGGAACTGAGTGGTTTGGCAGGCCTGTCACCTCCTGGGCGTTCCATGCCGTTCCATGGGGGTCTTCTGCCCGACGTCAGGCGGGGCGAGCCAGGGCGAGGCTCAGTGCCGCGCCGAGTACGGCGAACCCGAACGCCAGAAGAAGAGCGTGGGCCGCGCCGGCGTACTCCCCCACGACCCCGGCCAGGCCGCCGCTCGCCGCCGCACCCGCGCTGATCGCGGTCGACAGCCAGCCGAACGCCTCGGCCGGGGCCACGTCCAGCTCGTCGACGACCAGCGACGCCGTCGTCAGCGCCGGGTTGAGCGCGATGCCGACGAAGAACAGGACGAATCCGATGACGACCAAGTTCGGGGCCAGCGCCGCCGGGAGGAGCGTGGCCCCGACCGCGAGGAGCAGGACGACGAGCCGGCGGGCGGGACGTACACTCCATCGCAGCCGCCCATAACAGAGCGCGCCGGCGATGCCGCCGAACGCGACCGTCGCGAGCAGCAGCCCGCTGGCCGCCGGTGCCCCGCGCGCCACCGCCAGCGCCGGCAGCCCCACCTCCATGGCGCCGCTCGCACCACCGAGGAGCGCGACGACCCCCAGCAGGAGCCGCATCCGCCCGTCGCGCAGCACCCCGGCACCACCGGTGCCGGCCTGCCGGGCCCCGGCGGACCGCATCGCCTGGGCGAGGGCCAGCGTCCCGGCCCCGGCGGCGACCGCCACCACCGTCAGGGCGATCGACGCGGACAGCACCGCGACGACCCCGCTGAACAGCAGCGGGCCGACGAAGATGGCCAGCTCCTGCACCAGGTAGACCAGGCTGTACGTGGCCGTGCGCAGCCCGGGAGACGTAAGCCGCGCCCACTCGATGCGCATCGCGACCGACACCGGCGGCAGGCCGGTCCCGGCGAGCCACGCGAGGGCGACCATTCCCCAGCTGGGAACGCCGGTGGCGCCGGCCAGTACGACGAGGGCGGTGGTGTGCAGGCAGCCGGTGACCGCGAGCACCGGACGGGGCCCGCACCGGTCGATCAGCCGCCCCTGCACCGGCCGCGCCATCCCCGCCCCCACGGAGAAGGCGGCTGCCGCCAGCCCGCCGAGCACGAGTGAACCCGTCGCACCACCGACCACCAGCACCGCACCGATCGGCGTCACCTGCTGCGTGACCTGCGCCAAAAGCCCAAGAACGGCCTGCGCGCGTACACCCGGCACACCGAAGAGCGCCCGGTACGTCCCTTTCGGCGACACGGGTTGATCATCATCAGGCGGACCTGAGCCGTCAACGAAGAGTTCGCGGCCGCCGCGCAGGGTCAGGCGTTCACGCGCGGCAGGCGCAGGGCGGACCCGACCCGTATGAGAACGTCCTTACGACCGCGAGCCGCAACCCAATCGGCGAACCGCCGCGTAACGTGTCCCCCGTGGAAGGTGCCTGTGGAGTCGCGCTTCGTCATCGGTGAGGGCTACGCGCTCTACCAGGGGCCGTCGGGAGACGGTTCCTTCCACCGCCACGCCGCCTTTCAGGTCGCCATCGCGGTCCGCGGAGCGGTGACCGTCGTGGACGCGTCCGGTGTCTCGCATCGCGACGTGGCGCTGGTCGTGGCGCCGATGGCCCGGCACCGGCTGCTCGCGACGGACGCCCTGCGCACGTTCTTCGTCGATCCCCACTGCGCGTTCGCCGACCGGCTGCGCCGGTGCTGCGACGCCGGCGTCGTCGCCGCCCCCTCGCTGCGCGACCTCACCCAGGCCGACGTCCACCACGCCGCCGTACGGCCCTCGGACGCGCTCGACCTCCGGCTGATGGCGGCGATGGACGCCCTGGCCGACGGCCGCCCGGCCTCGATGCCGGAGATCGCCGCGAGCGTCGGCCTGTCGTCCCAGCGCCTGCGCGCGCTGGCACGGCACGGGCTCGGCATGCCGCTCCCCCGCTGGCGCATCTGGCACCGCCTCCGCCGCGCGGCGGAGGCGGTACAGGAGGGCCGGCCACTGGCCGAGGCGGCGATCGCGGGCGGCTTCGCCGACCAGGCCCACTTCACCCGCCAGATGCGCGAGATGGTGGGCCTGACCCCGGCGGCCGTACTCCCGATGCTGCGCCGGTCAGGCCCGGTGCCCGGTGTAGATCGAGATCGAACCGGTGACCGTTGACACGACGTCGGCCTCCCGTACGTCGTCGAACCCGGCCTCGGCGATCAGCTCGGGAAGGATGCCGTCGGCGTTGGGCTGGGTGTCCTCCTTGCCGTCCGCGACCTGCACGGTCCGGAAGGCCAGGCGCATCCGCCTCGTACGCTGCAGGCCGTAGTCGGCGACCGCCAGCCTCCCGCCGTCCCGCAGGACCGCGTACATCGAGGCGAGAATCGCCCGCTTCATGGCGACGGGACACTGGTGCAGCACGAGACTGGACACCGCGGTCGCCGCCGAGCCGACACCGACGATCTCCGGCAGCGCGTCCCCCATCCCGGCCCGCCAGTCCACCGCCGCGCCACCGTCCTTACGCCGCGCCCTGGCGAGCACGTCCGGATCGGGATCGACACCGATGACCCGTGCCCGCGACTCGACGCGGGCCAGCATCAGCGCCAGCGACCCGGTTCCACAGCCGACGTCGACGATCACGTCCCCGGCCCGGGGCGCGACGTACGCGACCAGCAGCGCACGCCAGAGCCGCTCCCGCGTGAGAGCGACGACGGGATCGTAGAGACGCGTGGGCGCGAAACGCCCTGCCGCGGGGGTGAAAGTTCGATCAGACATACCGGGCAGGCTCGAACGCGCCGCACAGTCCGGTCTTGAACGAATCGCTCACAGAACACTCCGCCCTCGCTCGGGGCGTGCGACGGCCGGCCTGGTACGCACTATCGAAGGTGCTACCTACGAGATATGGGAGCACGACCACGTTGCTGTTTCGGAATTTCCCTTGGACGACAACCTCTTTGAGCGTCGGTGCGTCATAGTAGACAGTACAGGTGACCTTGACCGGCTCCGCATTTCGGCCAGGGACGGGACTCCTTAACTGACGCCCGATACATGGGAGTGCTCGACATGATGGCAACGTATATCGCCCATCACGTGAAGGTGTTACGTATTGGCCATTCGCGGTCGATAAGCGCGAGCGCCCAGATATCAGTCGTACGGTCTACTCATGGACTTCTGGAAGGCGGCGCTCTGGGGGCTGGCTGGCGGCGTCTGCATGGAGGCACTCGACCTCTACCGTCAGATTCGCGACACTCCGGGATGGAACTGGCGAAAGCCGATACCGCAAGGCCTCCCCGCTTACGTAATATCGATACTGATTCGTGTCGCGATAGGGGGGATTCTTGCGGCCGCCGGCAGTGGACAGCTCACGGGCCCGCTGGCCGCCCTGGGGTTGGGGGTCAGCGCGCCAGCCGTACTCGAAAAGCTCGCCCGAAATGTCCCCCTAAAGGATTCCTCTCACCCATCATCCGACATCGAAGTCGGTTCCTCTTCCAGAGAATGACAGTCGAGGAGGCGTGCATGCCACGCTCGAGCTGGTGCACCCACCGATCCCAGAACGGAGATCGGTGATGCGTGCCGACAGCCGCACAGGACGTATCGTCGGAGCTTTAGGCCGCACCGACATCGCATCATCCCACCAGGCCACGCACGGATTGGCACGATACAGCACGGCCGGACGCATCATCGAGGCCATAGGCCGGGTCGACCTGGCATCCTCCAGGTCGGGCGAACGCGGAATAACGCACGATAGCCATCTTGGCCGCGTAGTCGAGGCATTAGGACGCCGCGACCGGTCGGATGCTTATCATCCAGGTACGGAGAGGCGCCCCGAGGACTCCCGGCACACGAGGACCTCTCAACTCGTGACGTTATACGCTCGAACCCAAACCAGTGCAATCACGAAGATAATCGCCAATACCGAAGACCTCAACCCGCTCGACTTTCCACGAGATCTCATCCGCTTTCGTGATCTCAAACATACTCGTGCGCTTGCGCTCGAGAACGACCTCGACCACGCGCTCACGCTCACTCACGAGCTCGGCAAGGCGCTTGAACGGGATATCGACCGATCGCTCGCACGTGCACGCGATCTCAATCGCCATCTTTCTCGCGCTCTGTCACAGGCGCGCACGATCGTACGCGCCCTCAAACGCAATCTGCGGCAGGCACGTGCGCTCGCGCGCGATCTGGAGACGGCGCGTGAACTTGCGGTAGATCTCAGCCGCATCCTGGCCGAGGTGACGGTTAACGTGTCCGGTGTCGACCTGACCGCCATGCGCTTGGACATCGGCGCGCTGGAAGGCGTGATCTGGAATCGAGAGACCCGCTGGCCCGCCGAAATCGAAGACCAGGTGGCAATGCAGTCTCGCGAGATCGCCGACGGGCTGTTTCAGGTGACCAGCGGTGATGCCAGGGTCGGCCAGCCGGCGGGCGTGTGAGCATGCACATCGGATCGGCGGGCCTCGGGAGTGGACTTGCGGACGGGGCCGCAGGTCCGGTTCTCGGGGCGGTCAGGCGCTGGGTGGGGTGACGCCGTTCTCGGCGGCCGGGACGCCTAGCTGCAGCAGGCCGCCGATCGTGGCCGGTTCGCTGGGCAGGCCGGCCAGCAGCGGGTTGATGGGGTTCAGCTTGAGCTGGATCGGGGTGATGGTCGTGGTCGTCGTCAGGTCGAACTTCTCCAGGTCGATCCATCGCACGATGTTCAGGACCGAGGCGGGGATGGCCTGGTTCTGCTTCTGGACCGGGACCCACAGTTGGCGGCTGTTCTGGAGGTTGACCTTGTGCGCCGGGACGCCGGAGAGCACCGGACCGAGCTGCGTCAGCACGAATGGGAAATTTACATTGATTCCCTGGATCTTGCAGCAGGCCAGGTCAACGTATTCGATGAAGTCGGCCAGCCTCCGCGAGGGGATCACTCCATTCTTCGCGACGGAAGTGCAGAGCTGCTGACGCGGGCCGAGGGTGACCCGTTCGTCCGGCAGGTTCGCGGGTACAGGGTTGAGGTGGCCGACGGAAAACGGCGCAGGTCATTTCCCGCTAATCGCAACTAGCGGGGAATTGTCCGTCCGATATGGATATTGGTCGTTTATCCCACGAGTTCGGGCAGCACGGCATGACCGAACAAGCGTGCCGGCCTAGGCGGGGTCAGGGAAAGATGACCTCGGTCGCGGAGACCACGCGAACCGACGTGACCGGGATTCCCTCGCGTCGGCAACGGTCCAGGACGTACGCCCGTAGCGAGGGGCTCAGGTCCTCAAGGTGGTTCCGGCTCTCGACGGGACCGTTCTTCGACGTACTCGTTCTTTTGGAAGTCAAGTCGATGATCGCCTTAATGGCAGAAGGGGCATCCGCACTGTCACCAGCAGAATCCGCGTGACCACGGTGTCCCATCCGAACCCGCGTCGTCCCACGTCAAACCCAAGAATACCCCCTAGTAGGAGCGCGGCCGCTCGGATCGGTGGCCCGGGTGCGCATCCGGCGTGAGCCCGTGGCTCTCCGCGACCTTGAGGAGGAGGTCGGCGAGCATACGCCGTTCGCTCGCGTTCAGCGCGTGCACCACGCCCTCCTCGTGGGCGGAGCCGATCTCGCGCATCCGTGTCATGACGTCGCGTCCGGCCCCGGTGAGCCGCAGTTCGTACGTGCGGCGGTCCTTCGTACTGCGCTCGCGTACGACGAGGCCCTTCTGCTCGAGTTCGTCGATCAGCGCGACCACCCGGCTGGGGCCGACGCCCAGCTTTCCCGCCAGGGTCTGCTGGCTCAGGCCTTCCTCGGCCGCGATCAGGCGCAGGATGCCGACGTCGCCGGGCTGGACGCCGAGACCGGTGAGCCGATCGGCGAACTGCGCCGCGGCAAGGGCTCCCACCTGGGACAACAGGAAACCGACGCGCCCCGAGGGCCCGCGATGCCCGGCGACATGATCCATCCAAGTATCCTAACAGCAGTGAATAATTCTGTGCTATGAATGATTTTATGGACAGAACGAAGTCACTCCAGGGCCGCGTCGCGCTCGTGACCGGGGCGTCCGGCTCGATCGGCGCGGAGGTGAGCCGCGCCCTCGCGGCGCGCGGGGCCGCCGTCGCGGTTCACGGCCGTACGGAGAGCGCCCTCGGCAAGGTCGTCGCCGACATCGGCGCGGCGGGTGGCACCGCGGTCGCCCACGTCGGTGACGTACGCGACGCCGGGCGGCTGGACGCGACGGTCGCCGAGATCGCGTCGACGCTGGGAACGATCGACGTGCTCGTCCCGCTCGCCGGCGGCGACGGCGTGCCCTCACCGACCGCCGAGCTCACCCCCGAACGCTGGCGGAGCGTGATCGAGACCGATCTGACCTCGGTCTTCCTGACCGTGCACGCGGTGCTGCCCGGGATGCTGGAGCGCGGCGGCGGCCGCATCGTGACCGTCGCCTCCAGCGCGGGCCGCCGGCCGTCGCAGGCGAACGCCGCGTACGCCGCCGCCAAGGCCGGTGTCGTCATGCTCACCGAGCACCTCGCGAAGGAGTACGCGACCTCCGGCATCAGGGTCAACTGCGTCGCGCCCGCCATCGTCGACACCGCCAAGCTCCGCGACCGGATGCCCGCCGCGCGGCTCGACGCCGTGGCGGCCCACGTGCCGCTCGGGCGCATCGGCCGGCCGGAGGACATCGCCGAGGCGGTCGCGTTCCTCGCCTCCGACGCCTCCTCCTGGATCACCGGCACCACACTCGACATCACCGGAGGCATGACGCTGTGACCACGACCGAAGGACCCCGGCTCCGGCAGGCCGGACCGCCACTGCCGCTCGTCGCGATCGCGACGGTGGCGCTCTTCCTCGCGTCCCTCGCCCTGCCGATCGCCATGGCCGGCGGGGACGTCTACCCCTCACCGTTCTCGAGCGCGGCGACGATCGTCGGCTACTTCCGCGGCAACCGGGTTCCCGTCCTGCTCGCCGCCCTGCTGCAGTTCGCCGCGTCGATACCACTCGCGATCTACGCGGCGACCGCGTCCGTACGGCTGAACCGGCTCGGCGTCCGCGCACCCGGCGCGGCCATCGGGCTGGTCGGCGGGGTGCTGGCCTCGGCGTCGATGGCGCTGTCCGCGCTGTTCAGCTGGACGCTCACCCGGCCGGAGATCCTCGGCCACACCGAGCTGATCCGGCTGGTGCACGACCTCGCCTTCATCGTCGGCGGCCCCGGTTTCGTCGTCCCGAGCGGGCTGCTCGTCGCCGGCATCGCCGTCCCGGGCCTCCTCGCGCGTCTGCTCCCGCGGTGGCTCGCCTGGGCCGGCCTCGTGATCGCGGCGATCGCCATGGTCGCCACGCTGGCGGTCGCGATCCCCGGCCTGGCGGTGCTGCTGCCGCTCGCGCGGTTCCCGTCGTTCGTGTGGATCATCGTCGCCGCGTACGTCCTGCCCGCCGGCGCGCGGGACGCGTCGTGAGCGGCCTGCCTCAGGGCTTGCGGCCGACGGCCGCGTACTGGTCGACCTCGGGGACGGCGCCGACGTCCACGTCGCCGGGACGCCAGTGGGTCGTCGTGACGACGCCCGGCTCCACCACGTCGAGCCCGTCGAAGAAGCTCTCGACCTCTTCGGGGCTGCGCGGGTTGAGCGTCGGCTTGCCGACCTGGTTCCACTGCCGCGCGCCCTCGTCCATGGTCGGGCTGTGCACCGCGTGGGCGACCGCGAGATGGCTGCCCGACGGGAGCGCGTCCATCAGCCGGCGTACGGTCTCCTGGGCCTCGCCCGTGTCTTCGACGTGGTGCAGGATCGCGATCAGCATGAGGGCGACCGGCCGGTCGAAGTCCAGCACCTCCGCCGCCTCCCGCAGGATCGTCTCCGGGTCCAGCAGGTCGGCCTCGAGGTAGTGGGTGATGCCGGGCGACGTGCTGGTGAGCAGGGCCTCGGCGTGGACGAGCACCAGCGGGTCGTTGTCGACGTAGACGATGCGCGACTCCGGCGCGATCCCCTGCGCGACCTCGTGGGTGTTGTTGAAGGTGGGCAGCCCCGTACCGATGTCGAGGAACTGCCGGACCTCGGCCTCGGCGGTCAGGTGGCGGACCGCGCGGACGAGGAACGCCCGTGACGCGCGGGCGAGTTCGAGTATCGGCGGATTGACCTTGGCGACACGCTCGGCGGCCTCGCGGTCGGAGGCGAAGTTGTCGGTGCCGCCGAGGAAGTAGTTCCAGACGCGGGCGGTGTGCGGCACGCCCGTGTCGAGTGCCCACTGCGGCTGTGGGTCATGAGCAGCTGGCTTTCCGGCCACGGGTGTCCTTCCGCTCGGCGACCGATCGAGATCTCCGAAGCGTAACCCCACCGCCTGCCGCGGCCGGTGGGACCAGCCCCCGGATGTCCTCTATCGGCCGCCGTACGGCACGGGAGTCCATCGACGCCCGAGCCGCAACCGCCGTACGGGCTGACCGGAACGCCGGTCCGGCCACGGCCGATTCGCCCGAACGCCGGGCGCGGCAGGGCCGGCGATGGGGATAATGACCCCCAGAGTGGGGAGCCGGAGTCCGGTCCTCGTTTCCGTGAGTTTCTCGAGTCGCTTCGGAGGCAGGGACGATGGTGGATCAGCGGGCGGACGGATACGCGGTCGACACCACCGCGGGGCTGCGCGCCTTCCGCGACGGGACCATGACGAACATGGCCGACGGGCTGCCGGACCTGGGACAGGTGATCGCGGCGGCCGGGCTGACGCCGGACGCCTTCCCCGCCGTGGTCGCCGGCGCCGGCCGCCGGCGTGGCCAGACCCTCGACTCGATGCTGCGGACCGTACGCGGCCTGACCGGCACCGCCGACGACCACATCGACGACCTGACCCGGACGGCCACCACCTATGACGGCGCGGAGAACGCCGCGCTGGCCACCGTCGCCGGCACGACCTCCTCGACGGGATCGGGCCGGCCGGCCGCCACTCGCAGCGCGCCGTCCACCGTCCAGGCCGGCGCGACGGCGCCGGGAGGCGCAGGCCCGGACGGCATCCTGGCCCTGTACCGGCGGCTGGAGACTCTGTGCGACGCCGTCGGGCTGGCGAGCTTCGTGCGGCCGGTCGGCGCCCTGCTCACCGCGAACGTCCGCGACCCCCGCACGTTCGGCGACGCGGCCGTCCGGCTCGACCAGGCCCACGCGTCGGCGGGCCGGCTCCACGCGGACGTCCCCGGAGGGCTCGACGTGCTCGCCGCCGACTGGACGGGACAGGCCCACGACGCGCACCAGGCGACGACGCTGAACACCTACCAGCCGCACCTGACCACGCTTCAGGACGACGCGCAGACCCTGGCCTACAAGGACTGGCAGAGCCAGGACGCGCAGCAGCGGTTCCACGACCGCGTGGTCGTCATCCTCGGCTGGGCGCTGCTGGCCCTCTCGGCACTGCTGATCGTGCTCGCGCTGGACGTCCTGTCCTCCGGAGGGGTCCGGTACGGCATCGTGATGCTGCTGGGCGCCGTCGTCGTGGCGGTCAAGGGCGCCGTCATGGCGTTGTACACCGACTGGCCGGAGTAGCGAGACGGGCACCGCGATTCGGACGGCACGGAAAGTGACCGCCCGGCGACCGATGGGTCCCGGGCGCGGCTGGGGTCTGTATATGTAAGACCACACGTCGACCGGAGTCCGCGGTGTCCCTTCCCTCTTACGCCTGCTGGTGCCTGACCGTGGCGTTCGCGTGCGCCGGCGGATGGTTCCTCTACCGGTGCGCGCGTTCCACGGCGGGTGCCGCCGAAAGGCTCTCGCTGTTCCTGCACGTCGTGATGGCCCTGGTGATGATCCCGATGGTCTGGGGCGCCCGCGTGCCCCACACGCCCCAGGTCGCGGTGCTGGCGGCGACCGTGGCCTGGTTCGCCGTCCTGGCCGTACGCGCGGGGCGGATGATGCCCGCGATCCAGCACGCGCACCACGCGCTGATGGCCGCCGTGATGATCTGGATGGTCGTCATGCCCGCACCCGCCGGCGGGCCGGTCTCCCACCACGCCGGGATGGCGCCGATGGGCGGCCCCGCACCGGCCGCCGTGACGCTCGCCGGCTACTTCTTCCTCGCCGCGGCGGTCTGGCTCGCCGAGGCCGGTACCGCGACCGGCCCCCGCCGCCTGCCCGCCGCGGCCGGCCACGCCGCGATGAGCCTCGGCACCGCCGTCCTCACCCTCGCCATGTCATAGACGTCAGACCGTCGTCAGGAAGTCCCGCAGAATGCGCAGTCCCGTCTCCAGCGCCGCGACGGGAACGCGTTCGTCGACGCCGTGCATGCCGGCGGGGAAGCGCCCGTCCGGGTCGTGGCCGAGCGGCGCGAAGCCGTAGCCCGCGATGCCCAGCCGGGCGAACGGTTTCGCGTCGGTGGCCCCGCTCATGCAGTACGGCACCACGACGGCGTCCGGGTCCGACCGCTCGATGGACCGCCGGATGGCCTCGTACCACGGGGAGTCGAGCGGGGCCGCGATGGCCGGGTTGTTGGACAGGAAGGTACGTTCCGCGCGGTCGCCGAGCAGTTCGTCGATGACCTTCAGCATCCGGTCCTCGGTTCCGGGGAGCGAGCGTACGTCGATCTCGGCGCGCGCGGTGCTGGGGACGACGTTGTACTTGTAGCCCGCGTCGAGCACGGTCGGGGTCGCGGAGCAGCGCAGGGTGCGGTCGGCGAAGATGCGGAGCGGGCCCAGCCGGTCGAGGACCTCCTCCATCCCGGTGCCGGAGATCCCCAGGGCGGTGGCGGTCCGGGAGATGAACGCCTGGACCACCGGAGTGGGTTCGACCGGCCAGCGGTACCTCGTGAGCCGGTCGAGCCCGCGTATGAGGTGAATCACCGGGTTGTCGTCGTTGGGCCGCGAGCCGTGCCCCGCCGTGCCCCGTACGGTGACCGACAGGTGCAGCGTCCCGCGCTCGGCGACCGCGACCGGATAGACCCGTACGTCCGAGCCGTCCGCCCGCCGGGCCGTCGTGGGGACGCCGCCCGCCTCCCCGATCGCGGCCTCGACGCCCGCGAACAGCGAGGGGTGCTCGGCGACCAGCCACTCCGCACCGTACTGGCCGTCCTCCTCCTCGTCGGCGACGAACGCGAAGACGATGTCGCGGCGCGGCCGGGTGCCCGACGCCGCCCAGCCGAGGAGCGTGGCGACCATCATGGCGACCATGTCCTTCATGTCGCTGGCCCCCCGGCCCCACACGTACCCGTCGGAGACCCGGCCCTCGAACGGCGGCACCGTCCAGTCGGCCGCGTCCGCGGGCACGACGTCCAGGTGCCCGTGAACGAGCAGGCCGGGCAGATCGGGGTCGGTGCCCGGCACCCGGACCACGACGTTGGCCCGGCCCGGCGCGGACTCCAGGACGACCGGGTCGTACGCGACCTCGCGCAGCAGGCCGGCGACGTACGCGGCCGCGGCGCGTTCGCCCTTGCCGCCCGCGCGCCCGTAGTTGCTGGTGTCGATGGCCACGAGCCGCGAGCAGATCTCCACGACGGGGATCATCGCCTGGCCGCTCCTCTCCCGGTGACGACGACATAACCCTGGTCACGCCGGAACTCCGCGATCCGCGCGCCGTCGGCCAGCGCCGATCCCAGGACGTCGCGGACGGCGAGCCGCCATTCGGCGGCCAGCCGCGGCCGTTCGGCGCGCAGCCGCTCGACGTCCGGCGGCACGGCCACGATCGCGGGAGCGCCGGCCGGCCAGCCATCGCGGCGCGGGCCGCCGTCGGGCCCGACGGCGAGCGCCGTGCCGGCCTCGCGCACCGGAGGGCCGGTGTTCCCGGCGAGCAGGTCCCAGGCGACGAGCAGGCGGTCGCTCGGGTCGCCCGCGTTGACCGCGTCGTGCATCTCGCCGTAGAAGTCCGGGAGGTACTCCATGACGCGCGCGCCGAGCTTGGCGATGTTGAAGTACGCGTTGCGGCGCACGAGGGGATCGAACGTCCAGGTGATCGTCGGAATGCCGCGGCGCAGCGCCCAGGCGCGCTGGTGCAGCTTGAGCGCGTGTCCGACGTTGCGCGCCTGGTGGCCGTCGACGACGCCGGCGATGTGGCTGTGCAGGCGCCTACGCTCGGGCGCCGCGAAGAACGCGACCGCCGCGCCCACGAGACGGCCCTCGTACGCGGCGGCGCTGACGTAGTTGCCGGTCTTGGCCAGCGCCTTCAGCATCTCGACGGTGAGCTGCGGCGTGGCCGCGTCACGGTGCCAGATGCCGGACAGCAGCCCGCTCACCGCCGTGAGCTCGCCGGTGGTCTCGATCTCACGTATCTCGACGCCGGACGACCGTGCCACCGCCAGCGCCTGGTCCTCGGCGTCGCGTACGGCCGTCGTGTCGTGTACCGCGGTCTGGGGCGTCATCGAGTGACCTCCGTGGGCGTACGGCGGAGGAGGCGGTCGAGCAGCACCGCGAGCAGGGCGAGGCGGCCGGGCAGTTCGTCGAGCAGGACGTGTTCGTGCGCGGCGTGCGCGCCGTCGCCGACGGCGCCGAGACCGTCCAGGGTCGGGACGCCGAGGGCCGCGGTGAGGTTGCCGTCGGAGCCTCCGCCGACCGCCGCTCCGCGCAGGGCGGGCAGGCCGAGCGTCCGCGCCGCGTCGGCCGCCAGCGCGAACAGGTCCGCCGAGGCGGATCGCTCCAGCGGCATCCGGTCGACGCCGCCCTCGGCCGTGACGCGCGCGCCGGGCAGGCGTGGCCGCAGGCCGTGGACCGCGCGGTCCACGCGTTCCAGCTCGGCGCGTGAGCGCGCGCGCACGTCCACGGTGAAGGAGGCCGCGTCCGGGACGGTGTTGATCGAGGTGCCGGCGGCCAGGAGGGACGCGGTCACGGTGGTGCCCTCGCCCTCGTCGGCGAGCGCGGTGCAGGCGAGGACCTGGTGGGCGAGTTCGACGCCGGCGTTGACGCCCTTCTCGGGTTCGAGTCCCGCGTGGGCGGCCCGGCCGGCGATCGTGATCGTGTGGCCCGCGCGGCCCTTGCGCTCGACCTTGAGCGCACCGCCGCCGGCCGCCGCCTCCAGGACCAGCACCGCGTCACAGCCGGCCGCCTCCTCCTCGATCAGCGCGCGCGAGGAGGGGGAGCCGAGCTCCTCGTCGCCCGTGACCAGCAGGCAGACGCCGGACGGGTCGGCGAGCGCCGCCAGCGCGTCGAAGGCCATGGCCAGGCCGGTCTTCATGTCGAGGCAGCCGGGTCCGCGCAGCGTCCCGTCCCCGGCCGAGAACGGGTGGACGGCCAGCGAGCCGACGGGCCAGACGGTGTCGTGGTGGCCGAGCACGAGCACGCGCGAGGGTCCCGGCCCGAACCTCCAGCGCAGGTGCGTACGGCCGTCGAGCATGAGGCGTTCGGGCGGGGCGCCCAGGTGCGCGGCGCCGACGGCCGCGACCGTGTCGGCCGACCGGGCCACCGCGGCCAGGTCGCTGGACGGCGACTCGACGGCGACCAGCCTCCCGACGTCGCCGATCAGCCGCGGCAGCCGGGCGGTGGCCGACTCCAGCAGCGCCGGGCCGTCCGCTCGCAGAAGAGTGTTCTCAGGCATCAGAGTCTCACGTCTCCACGGTGTGATCTCTCCCGAATTACGGGAGGAGGCGACCGCAGAGTCGCACGCGGCCGAACGCGGGTTCTTCGTCTGCCACGCCGAAATCGCGGTGGCGATGTGGGCCGCCCCGACAGACCCGCGGCCCGGCGCGGTTGCTAACGTGACGGCGTCCGCCAGGCCGCCTGAGCAGGGCGTGCGCACGGCCCGGTGCGGCGGTCACGCGAGGAGGCCACGAGGATGCGATGCACGACGACGACCCGGCCGCTGCTGGATCCGGCCTTCGACGCGGCCGTGGTCCCGGTCTTCGCCGGCGGCGAGCCGCCCGCCGCACTGCATTCTGAGCCCGGTCTGCCCGCGCCCGGCGTCGCGCGCCGGTTCGGTCTCACCGAGGCCGGCGACTCGTGCTGGGTGCCCGCCGCGGGCGAGGGACCCGACGTGCTGCTGGTGTGCGTCGGGAAGGACGCCGATGACGAAGGCGGCCTGCGCACGGCGGCGATGGTCGCGGGCCGTGCCGTACGCCGCCGCCGGGTCGCCTGCGCGCTCGCCTCGGCGCGCCCGTCGGACCCGCGGGCCGCGACCACGGTCGCCGAGAGCTGGCTGCTCGGGGCCTACACGTTCGACGCCTACCGCACGGCGGACGCGCCGCCCGCGTGCGAGGAGCTGTCGTTGTGGCACTGCGACGCGGCGGCGGTCGCGACCGGGGAGGTCATCGGGGCGGCCGCGAACCGGACGCGCGACCTCGTGAACACCCCGGCGGGCGACCTGGGGCCGCTCGACCTGGCCGCGCACTGCCAGGAGCTGGCCGCCGACCACGGCTTCACCGTACGGCTCGTCCAGGGCCAGGACCTGGTCGACGGCGGGTTCGGCGGGCTGCTCGGCGTCGGCGCGGGCAGCGCGCGTCCCCCGGTGCTCATCGAGATCGAGCGCGGCCGGCCGGACCTGCCGCACGTCGCCCTGGTCGGGAAGGGCATCACCTTCGACTCCGGCGGCCTGTCGATCAAGACGACGAGCCAGATGCGGACCATGAAGGCCGACATGTCGGGAGCGGCGAGCGTCATCGGCGCGCTCGTCGCGCTCGACCGGCTCGAGTCGCCCGTTCACGTACGCGCCTACCTCGCGTGCGCCGAGAACATGCCGGGCGGCGGCGCCACGCGGATCGGCGACGTCCTCCGGCACCGCGGCGGGATCACGACGGAGGTCATCGACACCGACTGCGAGGGCCGGCTCGTGCTGGGCGACGCGCTCGCGTACGCGGCCGAGGCCGGTCCCGCCGAGATCATCGACGTCGCCACGCTGTCGTCCAGCACCGGGCTCGGGCCGGACATGTGGGCGGTCCTCGGCAACGACCCGGACATCGTCGCGGGCCTGCTCCGCGCGGGCGCGGAGTCCGGCGAGCCGGGCTGGGAGCTCCCCCTCTGGGAGCCGTACGAGAGCCGCCTGAGCTCCGGCGTCGCCGACGTGCGCAACCACGAGCCCGGCATGGTCAGCCCGTTCGGCGCGATCTTCGCCGCGCTCTACCTGCGCCGGTTCACCCGGGGACTCCCCTGGGCGCACATCGACCTCGCCCTCACCGTGATGCGGGACGGCGACACCGCCGCCTGGAGCGCCGGGGCGAACGGCAACGGCACCCGTACGCTCGCCCGCTACCTCGCGGACCGGCCGGGGTAGGGGACCGTACGGAGGCAACGTGGAACACATCAGGGTCGAGGGCCCCTTCCTCGACGAGCTGGGCAAGGGGCAGGTCTTCGACGCGGCGCCGCCGGTGACGCTGACGTACGGCGGCGCGGCGGTGCACCAGTCGATCGTCGGGGACCGCCTCGCGCTCGCGCTGGACGAGCACCTGTCGCGCGGTGTCCTCGGCCTACCCGGGTTCGCGCACCCGGCGCTGGTCTGGGACGTCGCGATCGGCCAGTCGACGGTCGCGACCCGGCAGGTCATGGCCAACCTGTTCTACCGCGGGCTCGTGTTCCGGCGCGCCCCGGTCATCGGCGACACGCTGCGCACCGTCACGCGCGTCGAGGGACTGCGGCGCAACCGCCCGCGACCGGACCGCCCGGCCTCCGGCCTCGCCGCGCTGCGCGTCACGACCGTCGACCAGGAGGACCGGCCCGTCCTGGACTTCTGGCGGTGCGCGATGCTGCCCGTACGCGACGCGGACCGCGCCGGCGCGCCCGATGACGACATGGCCCTGATCGGCCGGTCCGAGATCGACGAGGCCGCCGCCGAGCTCGTCGCCGGATGGGACCTGGCGCCGCTGGCGGCCCGGCCCGGCTCACCCCGGCTGGCGGACCTCCCGCCCGGGACGGTCCTGGAGATCGCCGCGGGCGACATCGTGTCGAGCGCGCCCGAACTGGCCCGCTCGACGCTCAACATCGCCGCCGTCCACCATGACGCCGGCGCCGCGGGCGGCGAGCGTCTCGTCTACGGCGGCCACACGATCGGGCTGGCCCTCGCGCAGGCGGCCCGCGCCCTTCCGACGCTGGTCACGGTGGCCGGCTGGCGGTCCTGTGACCACACCGGCCCGGTGCGCGAGGGCGACACGCTGCGGAGTACGGTCGAGGTCGAGGACCTGGTCAGGCCGTTGCCGAACGGCCTGGGGCTGGTGCGGCTGCGGTCGACGGTGCACGTGGCGGACGGTCACCGGCAGGTCCTCGACTGGCGCCTCATCGCAATCGTCGCGTGACGCGAACTGGGCTGAACGCACCATCTCCCGGACGATAATTGGTCCGCGCGTACAAGCCCCCGTCCGATCGGCATGCGGTCTAATCATGTCTCCAATACCACGCTGACGTGGGCAGTCTCCCCTAAGACCCCTGCACAGGAAGACGCCGCCATGAAGATCAAACGCGCTGATCGCGCCATCACCGCATCCGCTACGGCCGCCGTCGTCCTCACCGCCGCGGCGTGTTCGGGTGGCGGCGGCGTCGCGGGTTCGTCCGGTCAGGACCTCGTGAGCGGCGGTTCGCTCACGGTCGGGCTCAACTCCGACCCGGGCAACCTCGACCCGCAGCGTTCGGTCAACGGCCCCAACCTCCTCATCGGGGTCTTCGCCTACGACACCCCCGTGACACTGCTCGACTCCGGGCAGCCGGCTCCGCAGGTGGTGACCGCCTGGAAGCCGGGCAAGCACTCCTACAGCCTGACCGTACGGAAGGGGGTCACCTGTTCCGACGGCACCCCGATGGACGCCAAGACGGTCGCGGACAACATCTCCTACGTCGGCGCGGCCAAGAACGGGTCCCCGATGACCGGCGTCGCCGTGCCGGCCGGCACCACCGCCAAGGCGGACCCGGCCACCGGCGTCGTCGACGTCTCGCTCACCACGGACGCGCCGTTCTTCATGCAGAACCTCGCCGAGCTGCCGCTGATCTGCGAGAAGGGCCTCGCGGACCGGAAGTCGCTGGCCAAGGCCAGCGCCGGGTCGGGGCCGTACGTGCTCTCGGAGGCCGTGCCCGGCGACCACTTCACGTACGTGCTGCGCAAGGGCTACACCTGGGGGCCGAACGGGGCGAGCACGAGCGCCACGGGCGTTCCGGCGAAGCTGACCTTCAAGGTGGTCACGAGCCCGACGACGACCGCGAACCTCCTGCTGAGCGGCCAGATCAACGTCGCACAGGTGTCCGGCGCGAACACCACGCGGCTGAGGGGCGCGCGCGTGTTCTCGGCGGGGTCGATGTTCATGGGGCAGGAGCTGGCCTTCAACGAGGCCGGCGGCGAGGCCGCCTCCGACGTCGCGGTACGCCGGGCGCTGATCTCCGCGCTCAACATGCCCGACCTCGCCAAGATCGACACCGGCGGCAACGGGAAGGCCGCGAACGGCCTGGTCGCCGACCCCAAGATCTGCTCCGGCGACACCATGGCCGGCAACGTCCCGGCCTTCGCCCCCGACCAGGCCAAGGCCGCGCTGGACCAGGCGGGCTGGGCGGCCGGCCCGGACGGGATCCGGCACAAGGGCGGCCGTGCGCTCTCGCTGTCGCTGATCTTCGCCAACGACGAGCCCACCACCGCGGCGACCGCCGAGTACATCTCCGCGCAGTGGAAGAAGCTCGGCGCCGACGTCAAGCTCAACGAGCAGTCGTTCGACCAGACCTCCGCGGTGGTGTTCGGCAAGGGCTCCTGGGGCGCGACGCTGATCGGCCTCGGCGTCAGCAACCCCGCGACCCTGGTGCCGTTCTTCTCCGGACCGGCGCCGACCGGCGGGAACAACTTCGGGCACGTCGACAACTCCGGCTACGACGACCTGGTCGCCAAGGCCTCCGCCCAGGACGGCACCGCCGGCTGCGCCAACTGGAACGCCGCCGAGTCGGCACTGTTCAAGAACTCCGACATCACCCCCATCTCCAACAAACCACTCCTCTACTGGGGCAAGGGCGCCAAGTTCCAGGTCCTCGCCCACGTCCTGATCCCCACCTCGCTCCGCGCCACCCGAGGGTGAACCCCAGTGACGTCTCTTCAGGTCGCCGAGCCACCGGACGAAGTGACGCCGCCGCGTGCCCGCCTCGCGGGGTCACGGCCCTGGATCGCCTTTCTCGCCCGTCGCCTCGTCCGCTTCCTCGTGTCGATGTTCCTGCTCGTGACCGCGTCGTTCGCGATGGTGCACGCCCTGCCGGGCGATCCCGTACGCGACGCGCTCGGTGTGAAGGCCGCCCCGGAGGTCGTCGCGTCGACGCGGCAGCGGCTGGGGCTGGACCACTCGCTGTGGCAGCAGTACGTGGACTACCTGCACGGCCTGTTCACCTTTGACCTCGGCACGTCGCTGAGCAGCGGCACGCCGGTGCGCGAGATCATGACCCAGCTCGTGCCGCCGACGCTCGCGCTCGGCGGCACGGCCTTCCTGGCGACGATCTGCGTGTCGATCCCGGTGGGCATGGCGGTGGGCGTCGCGTCACGGGACGGCAGGCGCCGGGGGCTGCACCTGTCGTTCGCCGGGGTGACCGGGCTGCTGCTGTCGATCCCCGACTACGTGCTCAGCGTCGGCCTCGTCTTCGTGCTGGCCGTGACGCTGCGGGCGTTCCCGGTGGCCGGGCAGGGCGGCCCGGCCTCCTACGTCCTGCCGGTGACCGCGCTGGCGGCCGGGCCGGTCGCCTACCTGGCCCGGATCGTACGGGCCGAGACCCAGCGCGTCCTCGCCGAGGAGTACATGCGCACCGCGCGGTCCAAGCGGCTGCCCGCGCGCCTGCTGTACGTCCGTCACGCCTTCCCGAACATCCTCACCGCGACGCTGACCGTCAGCGGGCTCGTGCTGAGCTCGCTGATCGCGGGGACCGTGCTCGTGGAGAGCGTGTTCGCCTGGCCCGGCATCGGCCACGAGCTGGTGCAGTCGGTCCTGGCGACCGACTTTCCCGTCGTCCAGGCGGTCGCGCTGTTCTTCGGGTCGGCGGTTCTGCTGATCAACCTCGCCGTCGACGTCGTCATCGCCATCGTCGACCCGCGCTCGACCATACGGGAGAGCTGATGCGCCTCCGGACCCCCCACATCCGCCGCCCGCGCGGCCCGCTCGCGGTGATCACCACGGTGCTGCTCGCCGTGCTGCTCCTCGTCGCGGTGGCCGGGCCCTCGCTGTTCGGCCACCGGGCGGGCTCGATCGACGTGAACGCCATCCAGCGCGGCATGTCGGGCCGGCACCTGTTCGGCACCGACGCGCTCGGCCGCGACATCCTGGCCCGTACGGTCGTCGCCACCCGCAAGTCGCTGTGGCTCGCGCTGCTGGCGACGCTGCTCGGCACGCTGTGCGGAGTGGTCGCCGGGTCGCTGCCGGTCGTGGTCGGCCGCCGGCTCGGGCGGCTGATCGTCGCGGCGTTCAACCTGCTCGTGGCCTTTCCCGGGCTGCTGCTCGCGCTGTTCCTCGCGCTGGTGTTCGGCGTGGGCGCGCGCGGGGCGGTCCTGTCGCTGGCGGTGGGGATGGCCCCGTCGTTCGCCCGGCTCACCCACACGACGGCGAGCAGTGTCGCCAGGGCCGACTACGTGTCGGCGGCGCGGTTGCTGAACGTGCCCCGGCACCGGCTGCTGACGCGGCACGTGCTGCCCAACATCGCCGAGCCGCTGCTGGTGAACGCGACCAGTCAGGTCGGCGCCTCGCTGCTCAGCCTCTCGGCCCTGTCCTACCTCGGCTTCGGCGTGCAGCCGCCGGCCTATGACTGGGGCCGGATGCTGTCCGACGGCCTGCCCAGCATCTACACGAACCCGAGTGCCGCGCTGGCGCCGTGCGTCGCGATCGTGCTCGCCGGCGTCACCTTCGTTCTCGCCGGTGAGCTGCTGACCCAGCTCGTCGCCGGGGCCGGCCACGCGCCGGTCCGCCGGGTCGAGGCGGCGACCGGGGCCGCCTCGGGCGAGGCCCCGGACACCGGCGAGCACGTGCTGCGCGTCGAGGACCTGACGGTCACCTTCCCCGGCACCGACGGGCCGGTCACCCCGGTGGACGGCGTCTCGCTCAGCGTACGGTCCGGGGAGATCGTCGGCCTCGTCGGCGAGTCCGGCTCGGGCAAGTCCCTGACGGCGCTGGCGATCGGCTCGCTCGTCTCCCACCCGGGCGTGGCCCGCGCCGGGACGCACACGCTCTCGGGCAACGACCTGGCCGGCATGCGGCCGGCGGCGCGGGAGCGGTTCCTCGGCAACGCGCTCGCGATGGTGTTCCAGGACCCGATGTCGGCGCTGAACCCGGCCATCCGGGTCGGGCGGCAGCTCGCCGAGGTGTCAGAGGTCCACCAGGGGCTGAGCCGGACGGCGGCGATGGGCCGCGCGGTGGACCGCCTGCGGTCCGTGCGCATCCCCGAGCCGGAGCGGCGCGCTCGCCAGTACCCGATGGAGTTCTCCGGCGGCATGCGGCAGCGCGCCGCGATCGGCATCGGGCTGATGACCGAGCCGGTCCTGATCGTCGCGGACGAGCCGACCACGGCCCTGGACGTGACCGTGCAGCGCGACGTCCTCACCCTCCTGCGCCAGGTCCGCGACGAGCGCGACGCCGCCGTGCTGCTGATCAGCCACGACATCGCCGTCATCGCGGAGATCGCCTCACGCGTGCTGGTCATGTACGGCGGCCGCGTCGTGGAGGACCTGCCGGTGGGCGCGCTGGCCGACGACGCCGCACACCCGTACACGCGCGCGCTCGTCGCGAGCGTCCCCGACATGACCACGGACCGGGAGCGGCCGCTCGCGACCATCCCCGGCCGGCCGCCGGACCCGGCCGCGCGGCCGGCGGGCTGCGCGTTCGCCCCGCGGTGCGCGTACGCCGACGAGACGTGCCGTACGACGGTGCCGCCCCTCGCCGGGACCGGCGACGGCAGGAAGGTCGCCTGCTGGCACCCCGTCCAGCGGGCCGAGCCCACCACGGAAGGCCACTGATGAGCGTCCTGGAGGCCCGCGACCTCGTCGTGCGGTTCGGCACCGGCGGCCACGCCGTCACGGCGGTCGACCACGTGAGCCTCGCGGTGGCCAAGTCGTCGGTGGTCGGGCTCGTCGGCGAGTCCGGCTCGGGCAAGTCCACCCTCGCCCGCGCGCTGGTCGGGCTGGCGCCGGTCAGCTCCGGTGAGGTCCGGTGGGACGGCGAACCGGTGCTCACCACCGGGCCGCGCGGGCGCCGTACGGCGCGCGACCGGCGGCGCCGGGTGCAGTTCGTGTTCCAGGACCCGTACGCCTCGCTGAACCCGCGCATGAGCGTCGGCTCCTCGATCGCCGAGGGCCTGTCCGGCGGCGGCCGCTCGGCCCGAGCCGCCGAGGTGCGGCGGTTGCTCGAACTCGTCCGCCTCGACCCGGACAGCGCGCGGCTGCGGCCCCGGCAGCTCTCGGGCGGGCAGCGGCAGCGCGTCGCGATCGCCCGCGCGCTGGCCGCCCGGCCCGAGATCCTCATCGCCGACGAGATCACCTCGGCGCTCGACGTCTCGGTGCAGGGCGCGGTGCTGAACCTCCTGCGAGAGATCCAGCGGGAGACCGGCGTGGGCGTGCTGTTCATCTCCCACAACCTCGCGGTGGTCCGCTACCTCGCCGACACGATCGCGGTCATGCACGACGGGCGGCTGGTCGAGTCGGCGCCGGCCGAGGAGCTGATCGAGCACCCGAGCGACCCGTACACGCGGCGGCTGCTGGCGGCGGTCCCCTCGATCCGCCCGGAGGCGTGAGGGCTCAGGCGGGCCCGGGGACGCGCTCGTGCCGGCCGAGGCGGCCTGGATCGCCTCGCCGATCCCGAGCAGCCGCCAGTCGCTCGGCGGCGCGCCGACGATCTGGGCGCCGACCGGAAGTCCGTCGCGGGCCGGTGTGACCGGCAGCCCGAGTACCGGAGCGCGGGTCAGCGCGCCGTGGTCCCCCCGATCCGCCCGGAAGCGTGAGATCTCAGGCCGGCGCGGGAACGCGCTCGTGCCAGCCGGACACGGACTGGATCGCCTCACCGATCCCGAGCAGCCGCCAGTCGCTCGCCGGCGCGCCGACGATCTGGGCGCCGACCGGCAGCCCGTCGCGGGCCGGTGTGACCGGCAACCCGAGCACCGGGGCGCGGGTCAGCGACCAGGCGCCGGTGCAGCGGTTGATCCGCCGGCTGAGGGTGACGAGGTCGCCGGCCGCGATCGGTGGTGCGGTGAACGGCGTCGCGGGCGTGACGACGACCATGACCCGCTCGAACGCTTCTCGTACGGTTCGCCGCCACTGCTCGGCGACACCTGCGGCGAGCTGTTCGCGCTCGCGGGTGACCGCCCGCCCGAGGCGCATGCGGTCGCGGATGCCGGGGCTGAGCCGCGGGTCGTCCCAATGGTCGCGCAGCGCACGGGCGGCCTCGGCGTTCTGCAGCTCCGCCATGGCGTCGACCGCGCCCGCGTCGAGCGGCAGGGACACCGACCGCAGGCACGCGCCGTGGTCGCGCAGGAGCGTGAGGAGGTCCTCGAAACCGCGGGCGACGTCCGGTTCGAGGTCGTCGAGGAAGTACGCGTCCGGGACGCCCACCGCCAGCCCGGCGAGCGGCTGCTCCGACGACGAGATGGGCAGGGCGGCGAGCGCGGCGAACAGCGGGCGCAGGTCGCGTACGCTGCGCGCCATCGGGCCGACGACGTCGAGGCTCGGGCTGAGCGGGGTCACGCCCGCGACCGGCACCGCGCCGTGCGTGGGCCGCAGCGTGCTGACCCCGCAGAACGAGGCGGGGTTGCGCAGGGAACCGCCGGTGTCGGTACCCAGCGCCGCGTGGGCCAGCCCGGCCGCGACCGCGACCGCCGAACCGCCGCTCGATCCGCCCGGGATCCGTGTCAGGTCCCAGGGGTTGCGGCACGGGCCCCAGGTCGGGTTCTGCGTCGTCGCGCCGAAGCTCAGCTCCTCCAGGTTGGCCTTGGCGATGACGACCGCGCCGGCCGCGCGCAGGCGGCGTACGGGCTCACTGTCCCGCTCGGCCGGCGGCCGGTACGGCGGGCCGAGCCCGTCGGAGCGGACCGTGCCCGCGACGTCCATGTTGTCCTTGACCGCGATCGTCCAGCCCGCGAGCGGCCCCGGGCGCGCCGCGCGGTCGATCCGCCCGGCCTCCTCGGTGGCCTCCTGGCGTACGAGGACGCACGCGCGCAGCCGGCCGTCCAGACGCTCGATCGCCGCCAGGCTCCGCGCCACGCGAACGCGCGCCGACGCGCCGGTCACGGGCTCGCCCCGAAAGCGCCGTCTCCGGACAGCGCGGCGATCGCCGCGTCGTCCATGCCGAGCAGGCCGCGTAGCAGGTCGTCGCGGTCCTCCCCCAGCTCCGGTGCGCGGCGCGGCTCCGGCGCGGGCCACCAGCCGCGGCCGGCCGTGCGCACGTGGCGTACGGTCCCCCACCGCGGGTGCGGGGTCTCGACCACCAGCTCGCGGTGGTGCGCCTGCGGGTCGTCGAGCGCCTCGGCGAGTGAGTTGACCGGCCCGCAGGGCACCCCGGCCGCGGTGAGCCGCGCGATCCACTCGTCGGTCGTCCGTACGCGAAGCGCCTCGTCGAGGATGGCGATCAGCTCGTCGGCGTTGCGCTGCCGCGCCTCCAGGGTGGCGAAGCGCGGGTCCTCGGCGAGGCCGGCGCGGCCGATCGCCGCGGCGAGGCGGCCGAAGAACTTCGGTTTCGCGCAGGCCAGCATCAGCCAGCCGTCGGCGCTCGGGAACGCCCCGAACGGGACGATGGACGGATGGGCCGACCGCGCCCGCCGCGTGGTCTCGTGCTTCTTGGTGAGGTACCAGGTCGCCGGGTAGGACAGCATCGCGACGGCCGTCTCGAACAGGCTCAGGTCGCAGTCGCCACCGACGCCCTCGCGGCGCGCGACGTGGATCCCGGCGACCAGCGACAGCGCCGCCGCCAGCCCTCCGCAGTAGTCCACGAGCGACAGGCCGCTCTTGGTCGGCGCCCCCTCCGGCTCGCCGGTGAGGTCCATCCAGCCGGCCAGCCCCTGGACGACGTAGTCGTAGGCGGGCTCGTCGCGGCGCGGGCCGGTCATCCCGAAACCGGACAGGGAGCAGACCACGACGCGCTCGTTGTACGGGGCGAGGTCGGCGTACCGCAGACCGAGCTTCTCGGGCACGTCGCCGCGCAGGTTGTGCAGGACGCCGTCGCTCTCGGCCACGAGCCGGTGGAGCACCGACCGGGCGGAGGGCACCGACAGGTCCAGGGCGATGCTCCGTTTGTTCCGGTTGAAGCTCTGGTAGAAGAGGCTGTCGTCCCCGTCCTGGAACGGCGGCACGTGGCGGCCGATGTCGCCGCCGGTCCGCGCGTCCTCGACCTTGATGACGTCCGCGCCCATCTCGGCGAGGTGGAGGCTGCCGAACGGGCCGGCGCCGTACTGCTCCACCGCCACGACCCGGATGTCACTAAGGCCCGTCATGACCGGCTCCGGGCGCCGACGATGGCGGCGGTGCGGCGCATCTCGTTGTCCACGACCATGATCGCTTCGTCCACTCCCATTCCCGGCCGGGCCAGCAGCAGGTCGGCCGCGACACCCATGGCGACGCCCGCCGCGATCTGCGCGGATCGTTCGGTCTCGGTGGAGGAGCCGCCGCAGTAGGCGGCCACACCCGCGGCCCTACAGGCCAGCAGGGCCTGGACCGCGAGGTCGAGCCCGCCCACGTCGGGCAGCTTGACCTGCAGCATGTCCGCCGCCTCCGCCGCGGCGAACTCCCGGACGTCCTCCAGCGTGTTGCACCACTCGTCGGCGACCAGCTCCACGGCGGAGCCGTGGCGGCGCAGCAGCCGGCGGAGCGTGGCGAGCGCCTGGATCTGCTCCTCGCGCGACGCCGCCTGCACGGGTTGTTCGATCCGCAGGCCGAACGGCGCGGCGGCCTCACCCAGCCCGGCGAGGAAGCGGGCGCACGCCTCCAGCGACCCGAACGTCTCGCCGATCGTGCCGTAGCAGTCGAAGTGCAGCGTCGGTGTGTAGCCGGCGTCGTCGCGGTGTTCGAGGATCCGGTCGCGCACCCAGCGGACGTAGCGCCGGAGCAGCTCCCCGTCGTCCCCGACGAGCGCGCGGGCGTTGTTGATCAAGCCGTGCGGGAGCTCGGCGACGCGGCGCAGGATCATCCGGTCAACGCCGTCGTGCCGGTTCTCGCCGCACTGCGCGAAGATCGGGACCGGCCTGAACGCGGTGCCGGTCCCGTACTCCGCCGCGACGGTCTCGGCGACCGTCAGCCGGCAGGCGTGCGCCGCCGCGGCGAGCGTCGCCTGGCTGACGCCGTAGTGGACCGGCGCGGGGAGCCCCAGCCGGGCGAGCCGCGCACTCGACTCGCGGAAGGAGCCGACCGCGGTGCCTGCGAGCGCGTCGTGGAGCACCGGCCCGAGCCGGGCGCACTCGGTGGCGGCGTCGAGCAGCGGCTCGCGTCCCGCCACTCCGGCGTACTGCACCGTCACGCCCGTGCCCACGACGACGGTGCCGTCGTCGAGCGTGAGCAGGACGCTGATCGACTCGCTCGGCTGCCGTACGCGCCGGTATCCCGGGGTGCGCGGCGGCGAGGTGTAGAAGTGCCCGTCGGAGACAGCGCCGTGCCGGATCGCCTCGCGGTCGTCGCTGGGGAACGCCCCGAGCCCGGCGACGCAGAGGACGTCGTGGATCCTCATGTCAGCCCGCGTACCTCTCGACCCAGTCCACGACGCGCCGGTTGTAGTCCAGGCGGTGGGACGGCCGGCCGTTGACGACGAAGATGTGCGGGCTGCCGGGGTAGATGACCAGCCGCGTCGGCACGCCGCGCTCGCGCAGCGCGGTGTGCCACTGCTGCGCCTGGGGGAACGGGCTGCGCACGTCGTCGCCGCCGTGCAGGACCAGCGTCGGCGTGCTCACCCGGTCGACATGGGTGATGGGCGCCTGGGCGGCGTAGCGCTCGCGCTCCTCCCACGGCCGCCCGCCGAACTCCGACTCGCTCAGCCCCCGCCGGTTGTCGGAGTAGCCGACCGTGCCGGCCGGGTCGCAGATCAGCCCGCCGGGGACCGCGGCGGCGAACCGGTCGTCGTGGGCGGTCAGGTAGCAGGCCATGTAGCCGCCGTAGCTGTACCCGGTCACCGCGAGCCGGGCCGGGTCGGCGATCCCCTCGGCGACGAGCGCGTCGATCGGCTCCAGCAGGTCCTTCGCGTCGGAGACGCCCCACTCGCCCCTCGTGGCGGTCAGGAACCGTTCGCCGTACCCGTCGCTGGCCCGCGGGTTGACCAGCAGGACGTTCCACCCGCGCGCGACGAGCTCGTGGTGGTAGAGGTGCACGTCGTCGAGGCCGGGGTGCCAGGAGTTGTGCGGCCCGCCGTGCACGTCGAGCAGCAGCGGCCGTGGCCCCTCGGCGTCCGGGTCGCGCATCAGCCAGGCCTGTACGCGCGTGCCGTCGCTGATCTCGTACTCGCGCTCCACGCGTTCGTACGGCGTGACGCCCTCCAGGGCGGCCCCGTGGGCGGTGTGGACCTCCCGGTTGCCGGAGGCCGGGTCCAGGGTGACGATCTCGCCGAACGACGCGGGCGTGCCGAGGGCGAAGGCCGCCCGGCCCGCGGCCACCGAGACGCCCGAGACGGTGGCTCCGGCATCGGTGAACACCGGCCGCGGCTCGCCGCCCGTCTCGCCGACCGTGTAGAGGTGGACGCAGCCTCGGTCGCTGACGCAGAACAGGACGGTGCGCCCGTCGTCGATCAGCTGCGGCGGGCCGCCCGGATAGCCGGGAAAGCCGACCGCGACGCTCCGGTCCAGCGACGCCGCGAGGTCGGTCGTCTCGCCGCCGTCGAGCGGGAGGCGTACCAGCCGCATGTTGCCGTCGCGGGCCTCGGGGGTCTCGCCGCCCACCAGCAGGGCCGTGCCGTCGCGGGTCCAGGAGACCGTGGCCGCCCAGCCGCCGTCGGCGTTCACCTGCCGGGGCGGCGCGCCGGTGTCCTTCACGTCGATCACGTGCACGCCGGTGCTGCGGGTCAGGTCGGCGTCCGGGCCGAGCGCCGCGGGGAAGGCCAGCCGGCCGCCCTCCGGCGACCAGGACGGCTGCCCGGCGTTCCACTCGCCGCCGGTGAGGCGCCGGCACTCCGCCGACGCCACGTCGAGAACGTGCAGGTGCCGCCGTACGCTCCGCACCAGGCCCTGCCCGTCCGCGAGGTAGTCGAGGCGGTCGCACACGATCGGCGCGTACGCCCGGCGTTCGCGGGCCGCGGCGTCCTCCCCCGGTTCGGCGAGCAGGTCCACCGGGGCCGTGAAGGCGATGCGCGTGCCGTCCGGGCTCCAGACCGGGGTGCCCGCGCCCAGCGGGAGCGTGGTGAGGGGCCGTGCCTCGCCGCCGCCCGCGGGCAGCAGCCAGATCTGCGGCGCGTCGCCGTCCTTGCGTAGGAACGCCACGTTCGTCCCGTCGGGCGACCACGTGGGCGACGTGTCGGCCGGCCCGCCGGTCAGCGGGGTCGGCGTCCCGCCGTCGAGGGCGACCCGCCACAGGCCGCGTACGTTCCGGTCGGTGTCCAGGTCGACGGTGCGCAGGACGTAGACGACCTGCGTGCCGTCGGGCGATATCGCCGGCTCCTCCGGAAGCGCGATCGCGGCCAGGTCGTCGATGGTGAGGCGTCGGGTCATTCGGGCTCCTCCAGTCCGTGACGACGTCCGTCACCGGCGTCACGGCACCGATGCTGGCACGTACGGCGACCTGGGGGTTCGTCCGCGAGCACGAGGCGGGTCAGCCCCGGCTGGTCACCGCCACCAAGTCCGTGATCACTCACTCATGCCCAGGGCCGCGCAGGCGCCGTCCACGGCCGCCCGGCGGAGCTCGTCCCTGGGCACGTCGGCGAACTGGATCGTGCAGTCCTGGATGCCGCCGAAGGCGATCACGGCCCGGGTGGCCTGCTCCAGCGTGGGGTCGGGGCCGTGCAGCAGCCTCCCAAGCCGCCCGCGCCATTCGAACACGCGGTCGATCAGGCCCAGGTCGGCGAACGTGGTCAGCTCGCTGAGCATGAGCACCATCTCCCGGCGATGGCGGTAGTGGAAGTCGAAGTAGCCCTCCAGCAGGGCGCGGGGCGCGACCTCGCCCAGCGCCTCCTGGCCCAGCAGGAACCTCTCCTCCTCGTCGAGGATCGGCTGCACGATGCTGCGGACCAGCTCCTCGCGTGAGGAGAAGTGGTAGTAGAGCGCCGGCTTGGTGATGCCCAGCCGGTCGGCGATGTCCTGCAGGCTGGTCCGCTGCACGCCCCGCTGCGCGAAGAGCTCGCGGGCGACCTCCTGGATCCGCTGCTTGGTGTCCGAGGGACGAGGCATGCCGCCAATCTATCTGACTTAACGATAGGTAAGTAACGATGCTACGCTTACTTATCGTTAAGTAAGGAGACATGCTCATGCGGATCCTCATCTCCGGCGCCAGCGTCGCCGGTCCGGTACTGGCGTACTGGCTCACCAGGCACGGCTTCTCCGTCACCGTCGTCGAGCGCGCGCCGGCTCTGCGCAAGACCGGCGGCCACGCGGTCGACCTCTTCCGGCCCGCGATGGACATCTCGGAGAAAATGGGCGTGCTCCCGCGCGTCGAGGAGCGGGCCACCGGCTCGAACCGGCTGACCCTCCGCCCGGAGGGCTCACGGCGCCCCGTACGGGTGGACCTGTCCAAGATCTTCGGTGCCACCTCCGACCGGCACGCCGAGATCATGCGCGACGACCTGAGCGAGATCTACTACGACGCCACGCGCGACGACGTCGAGTACGTCTTCGACGACTCGATCACCGCGATCTCGCCTGAGGGCGAGGTGCGGTTCGAGAACGCCGCGCCGCGCCGCTTCGACCTCGTCGTCGGCGCGGACGGGCTGCACTCCAACGTCCGCCGCCTCACCTTCGGCGACGAGTCCGGCTTCAGCTCCTTCATCGGGGCCTACCTCGCGGTGCTGACCCTGCCCAACGCCTCCGCCCTGGACGGCGAGCTCCTCATCCACGTCGGCGTCGGCCGTACCGCCGGCATGTACGGCGAGCGGCACCTCGGCGACGCGCGGGCGCTGTTCCTGTTCCGGAGCGAAGGCGAGCTCGACTACGGCCACCGCGACGTGCCCCGCCAGAAGGAGCTGCTGCGCGGCGCCTTCGCGGGCATGCACGCCGACGTGGACGGCTGGCTGGACGAGCTCGACCGCACCCCGGCGTTCTACTTCGACTCGATCACCCAGCTCCACATGGACACCTGGTCGCGGGGCCGGGTGACGCTCGTCGGCGACGCCGGCTACTGCCCCGGCCCGGCCGTCGGCGGCAGCACCAGCCTGGCCGTCGTCGGCGCGTACGTCCTCGCCGGGGAACTGGCGCGGGCGGGCGGCGACCACTCGCGCGCCTTCCCCGCCTACGAGCACGCGATGGCCGAATACGTACGCGGCAGCCGCGCGGTCGCGCTGAGCGCGGCGAAGACCCTGATCCCGACGTCCCGCCTCGGCGTACGGGGCCTGGTCCAGGGCGCCCGCCTGGTCTCCGCCCTGCCCGCGGCGCCCGGCCGCGCCCTCCTCCGCCTCACCTCCAGGACCGCGCGCCTCCACGACTCCATGACCGTCGAGGACTATCCGCCGTCGCCCGCCGGAGCCGCTCTCGGGAGCGGGCTGAAGGCGGAGTGAGAGCGGGCGCGTTCAGACGGCGTCGCTGACCGTCGACATGTTGAAGTCGGGCACCCGGACCGGCGGCATCGCCGTACGCCGGAAGTGGTCGCCGCGTTCGCGCGGCAGGGCGCGCTCGGTCCGGCCCGCCTCGGTGAGCCGGCCCAGGAGGCCGACCGGGGACTCGTTGAACCGGAAGTTGTTCACCGCGCCCCGTACCCGGCCGTCCTCCACGAGGTACACACCGTCGCGGGTCAGGCCGGTGCACAGCAGGGTCTGCGGGTCGACCTCGCGGACGTACCACAGGGCGGTCAGCAGCAGGCCGCGCCCGGTCGAGGCGATCATCTCCCCCAGCGACGCGTCGCCTCCGTCCAGGATGAGGTTCCCGGCCATCGGCCGCGGCCGTGCCCCCGTCCGCCGCGCCCACGACCGTGTACGCACGAGGTCCGCGAGCCGGCCGGTGTCGATCCACGGCCCGGCCGGCACCGGCTGGCCGTTGTCGAAGACCGACCGCATGCCGTTCGCCGCCGTGGTGACGATGTCGAACGGCGCGCACTGGAGGCCGGGGAAGGCCGGGTCCGAGCGCAGGGTCAGCGGCAGCGCCGCCAGCCGCTCGCCGACGCGGCCGCCGCCCGGCCCGGCGCCGAACACGTTGCGGCCCTCGTCGGCGTCCCGCGCGGACGCGTTGAGGTACGCGCAGAGCATCAGGTCGGCCACCGCGGCGGGCGGCAGGATCGTCTCGTACCGGCCCGGCGGCAGCTCGACGCACCGCGCCGCCCAGTCCAGGCGCTGCGCGAGCTCGGAGGACGCGGCGGCGACGTCGAGGTCGGCGAAGTCACGCGTGTGCGCGCCCCACCAGGACGAACGCGTGTTGTCGCCCGACCGCCCGGTCAGCTCCAGCCGGCCGTCGGGCTGGTCGAAGCGCCGCCGCAGGCCGGTCGAGGTGGCCAGGAAGAAGGAGTCAACCTGGTGCTCGGCATAGCCGTACAGCGACCGATCCGAGCGACGCCAGTCCCCGATCACCGCGGCGAGCGCGGGGACGAACCGGTCGAAGACCGTGGCGTCCGTCGCGGCGGCGTCCGCGTCCCAGTCGTCGTCGTGCGCGTACGGCTCGACGAGCGGGCTCGCGTCGGAGGCCGGCTCGGCGTGCCGGGCCGCCGCCTCGGACGCGCGGGCGAGGTCCGCGGCCTCCGCGGGCGTCGCGACCGTACGGGTGACCACGCCCGCCCGCGTCCCGGCGCCGCCCTCCAGCGTGGAGATGACCGTGAGCGCGCGGGTCCGCGTCTCGCCGCTGGTGGTGAGGGCGTTGCCCGCCCACCGCAGGTTCGTCTCGCTGTGCTCGGCCGCGACGACGACGCAGCCGTCCGAGGCGGACGCCGCGAGCGCGGCCCCGGCCAGATCCTGCGCGCGGTGCGTGCTCATCGGCCCCCCTCGTTCCTGGTGTTGAGGACGTTGACGCCGCGGAACACCGCGGCGGGCGCGCCGTGCGAGACCGCCGCGAGCTGTCCCGGCTGGCCCTTGCCGCAGCCGAAGGTCCCGCCGAGGACGTACGTCTCCGGGCCGCCGGCCGCCTCCAACGCGCCCCAGAAGTCCGTGGTCCTGGACTGGTACGCGACGTCGCGTACCTGCCCGGCGAGCCGGCCGTGCTCGATGCGGTGGAACCGCTGGCCGGTGAACTGGAAGTTGTACCGCTGCATGTCGATCGACCAGGACCTGTCGCCCTCGATGTAGATGCCCCGGTCCACCCCGGCGATCAGCTCCTCGGTGGAGGGGCCGTCCGGCGCCGGCGACAGGGACACGTTCGCCATGCGCTGCAGCGGGACGCGCCCGGCCGTGTCGGCGAACGCGCAGCCGTTCGACCGCTCGAACCCGACGGACCGCGCGAGCTGCCGGTTGACCTGGTACCCGACGAGCACCCCGGCCCGTACAAGGTCGAACCGCCGGGTCGCGACCCCCTCGTCGTCGTAGCCGATGGTCGACAGGCCGTGCTCCGCCGTACGGTCGCCCGTCACGTTCATCGCCGCGCTGCCGTAGCGCAGCGTGCCCAGCCCGTCCGGGGTGGCGAAGCTCGTCCCGGCGAACGCGGCCTCGTAGCCCAGCGCGCGGTCCAGCTCGGTGGCGTGCCCGATCGACTCGTGGATCGTCAGCCACAGGTTCGACGGGGCGATGACCAGGTCGTACGCGCCCGGCTCGACGCTCGGCGCCCGCGCGTGCTCCCGCAGCAGGCCGGGCAGCGCGGCGATCTCCGCGTCGAAGTCCCAGCCGGTCCCGGTGAGGTACTCCCAGCCGCGGCCGGCGGCCGGGGCGAGCGTGCGCATCGAGGCGAACGACCCGGCGGCGACGGTGAACGCGGTGAGCTGCGGGGCGATCCGCACTCGCTGCTGCGTGGTCACCGTGCCGGCCGTGTCGGCGTAGAACTTGTGCTCGACGGCCTGCACGACGGAGGCGTCCACGTGGTCGACGCCGTCCGCGGCCAGCGCCCGGCCGGACAGCTCGGCCAGCCGCGCGAACCGTTCGCCCTCCGGCACGTCGAACGGGTTCACCTCATACGCCGAGACCCAGGTGACGTCGCCGTGCGCGGGCTCGGGCGCCGGCTCGACCGGGTCGCCGCGCAGGGCCCGGCTCGTCCGCGCCGTCGCCACCGCGCGCTCGGCCAGCGCCGCCGCCGCGTCCGTGGTCAGCGCGGCGCCGGACGCGAACCCCCACGTGCCGTCGTGCACCACGCGGACCGCCAGCCCGGTGACCTCGTCGTCGGAGGAGGAGTCGAGGCGGCCGTCGCGGAGGCGGAGCCGCCCGAGGCGCACCCGTTCGAGACGGAAGTCGGCGTGGTGCGCGCCCAGGCTCCGCGCCCGTTCGAGGGCGGCGTCCGCGAGCGCGCGCAGGGGCAGCGCGAGGAAGGACGGGTCGATCTCACGCGCCATGCCGGATCTCCGCTCAGCCGGGTAGGACTCCGAGCGTCTCGCAGAGACGTGTCCCGGTGCTCGTGGCCGGGGCCAAGATCCGGGGGCGTCGTTCGTTCCGGCGTCCGAAGAAGGGACGACCGGCCAGTGGTTAGCCTGACCGGGCGGTACGGACCTGCCCGAATCGCCGACTCGTACGGGAGACGCGCACGTGACAATCGACGGCCTCATCGCCGACCTGGAGCGGACGGTCCCCCGCGCCCTGGAGGAGCACGGCGTGCCGGGGGCCGCGGTCGGGATCTGCGACGAGCGGGAGATCCTCTGGAGCGCCGGTTTCGGGAGCACGGCGCACGGAGGGGGAACGCCGGTGACGGCGGCGACGCGGTTCAGCGTGCAGTCGACGTCGAAGCTGTTCACCGCGACGTGCGTGCTGCTGGCCGTCCAGCGGTCGCTGGTCGACCTGGACGAGCCGATCACGACGTACCTGCCGGAGTTCACGGTGCACAGCCTCTTCGAGGACGAGCCGGCGGGCCGGATGACGCTGCGCCATCTGCTGAGCCACACGGCCGGGTTCACCCACGAGGCGCCGCTCGGCTCGAACCACTCCATCGGCGACGGCGACTTCGCGGACCACTGCGCGAGCATCGCCGACACCTGGCTGCGCTTCCCGGTCGGGCACCACCACGAGTACTCCAACCTGGGGATCGACCTGGCCGGGTACATCATCCAGCGCGTCAGCGGCGTCCCGTTCGAGGAGTGGGCGCGGCGGGAGCTGTTCGAGCCGCTGGGGCTGGCGCGGACGACGTTCGACGCCGGCGTCATCGCGGCCGACCCCGAACGGGCCGTCGGGCACTGGCGGCCGTTCACCGAGGCCGGCCGCCCGCTCCCCGTACGGGTTCCCATGGTCGCGGCCGGCGGGCTGTACACGAGCGTCGAGGACGCGCTCCGGTACGTGCGGTTCCACCTGCGGTCCGGCGGAAAAGTCCTGGCCGAGGCGCTGCTGCGGGAGCACTACCGGATCCCGTTTCCCGCGCCGGGCCAGTCGCTCGGCTACGGGCTCGGGCTGTACCTCGACGAGTGGGAGCCGGGCGTGCGCGTCCGCCACCACGGCGGTTCCGGTTTCGGCTTCCAGGCACAGCTGTGCTGGCTGCCGGAGGCGGGGTACGGCGTCGTGATGCTGACGAACCGCTTCGACCACTCGGTGCACGACGACACCGTCCGCGGTGCCGTCGCCCGCCTCGCCGGGACCCCGTCGCCACCGGCGGAGGAGCCGGCCGGTACGCCGCGCGGCGACGCTCACGGTCTGGACGTACTCGCCGGCGAGTACGTCGGCAGGCTGGAGGACCGGGTGCTGGTGCGGGTACGGGACGGGCGCCTGTTCGTCGACGACGAGGACGGAGGCCATGAGGCCGTGCCGACCGGCCCCGCCACGATGGCGGGCCGCGCGGGCCGGTGCTCCCGCTTCCTGCCCGGCCGGTACGGCCCCGCGGGCTACCTGCAGGACCTGCGGGACGGCACCGTCCGGTACCGGAACGACGCGCCGGAGTCGGCGCTCGATCCCACCTACGACGGCACGTACGTCCTGCGGGCGTGGGGCCTGCCGGTGGGCGAGATGCGGATCTTCCAGGACGGCCGCTCGCCGGCCATCCAGCGGCTGGGCGACGAGGAGAAGGAGGACGGCGCGGCGATCAGGCTCGCGCCGATCTCGCCGGGCCGCTACCTGTCCGCGACGGGCGAGATCCTCGACCTGACCGGGCCGGACCCGGTGTACGCGAACGTTCCGCTGGACCGTACGGGAGGCGAGAGGTGACCGGCATCAAGCTGGAGGGCATCGAACTGCGGCGGATCGCCATGCCGCTCGTGGCGCCGTTCCGTACCTCCTTCGGGACCCAGACCACCAAGGACGCCCTGTTGCTGCGGGCCGTGACGGCCGACGGCGAGGGCTGGGGCGAGTGCGTCTCCGCCGCCGAGCCGCTCTACTCCTCCGAGTACACCGACGCGTCCGCGGACGTGCTGCGGAGGTTCTTCGTCCCGGCGGTCCGCGAGGTCGGGGGGGCGAAGGAGGTCGGGCCGGCGCTGGCGCGGTTCCACGGCCACCGGATGGCCAAGGCCGCACTGGAGATGGCGGTGCTCGACGCCGAGCTGCGGGCGCGAGGCATGCCGCTGAGCCGCGAGCTCGGCGCGGTGCGCGACCGCGTCCCGTGCGGCGTCTCGGTCGGGATCATGGACTCGATCGGCGAGCTGCTCGACGTCGTCGGCGGCTACCTCGACGCCGGCTACGTCCGCATCAAGCTCAAGATCGAGCCGGGATGGGACGTCGAGCCGGTCCGTGCCGTACGCGAGCGGTTCGGGGACGAGGTGCTGCTCCAGGTCGACGCCAACGCCGCGTACTCCCTCGGCGACGCGCGCCGGCTCGCCCGCCTCGACGCGTTCGACCTGCTCCTGATCGAGCAGCCGCTGCCCGAGGAGGACATCCTCGGGCACGCGGACCTCGCCGGCCTGGTCGAGACCCCGATCTGCCTGGACGAGGCGATCACTTCGGCGAAGGCGGCGGCGGACGCCATCCGGCTCGGGGCGTGCCGGATCGTCAACATCAAGGCCGGGCGCGTCGGCGGCTACCTGGAGGCGCGCCGCATCCACGACGTGTGCCAGGCCCACGACGTGCCGGTCTGGTGCGGCGGGATGGTGGAGACCGGACTGGGGCGCGCGGCGAACGTCGCGCTCGCCGCGCTGCCGTGGTTCACGCTGCCCGGCGACACGTCCGGTTCGGACCGGTTCTACTCCACGGACATCACCGAGCCGTTCGTGCTCGCCGACGGCCATCTGCCGGTGCCGTCGGGCCCCGGCCTCGGCGTCGCGCCGATCCCGGAGACGCTGGAGGCGGTCACGACGTCGACGGAGTGGATCGGCCTGCGCTGAGGCGGACCTTCCTGAACCTCGGAAACATGGCGTAACCTGCGGGAACTTCCGGGAGTTCGTAGTAAGGACTGCTTAGGTGACATATCAGCATGCGCTCGGCCGCCGTACGAGCGAACCGCACGCCTCGCGCGCCGGGTCCGTACGATCGGACCGTCCGGCCGCCCGGTATTCGTCCGGCGGCACCAACGCGCCGCGGCCGCCGCTCGTTACCGTCGACCCGTGCTGGTTCCGGTGACCGAACACCCACGTGCGAGCCTCGGGCGGGTGCTCGAGGACCTCGGAAGTACGCTGCTGGAGCTGCTGTGCGGCGACGCCGACCGCAGTGACGGCATCGACGGCGTCATCATCCACGACCCGCTCGACGAGCCCGCCTGGTCCCGCCACGCCCTCGTGCTCGGCGTCGGCGTCAACGACCCCGAGGACGTCATCGACCTGCTCGGCGAGCTGGGGTCGCGGGGCGGCGTCGGCCTCGTGCTGCGCTCCCCGGTACGCGTCACGCCGGAGATCGCCGAGGCCGCGAAGCGCACCGGCGTCGCCGTACTCGGGCTCGCCCGCGGCGCGTCGTGGGTCCAGCTCGCGGCGATGCTGCGGTCGCTGCTCGCCCACGACGACGTCGCCGAGACCCGGGCCGAGATGCTCGGCGGCGTGCCGTCCGGCGACCTGTTCGCGCTGGCCAACGCGGTCGCCGCGCTGCTCGACGCGCCGATCACGATCGAGGACCGCGCCTCGCGCGTCCTTGCGTTCTCCGGCCGGCAGGACGAGGCCGACCCGTCGCGGATCGGCACCATCCTCAACCGCCGGGTGTCGGTGGCGCGCACCCGCGACCTGGAGGACCGTGGGGTGTTCCGCGAGCTGTACCGCACCGACCAGCCCCTCTTCGTGGAGCCGCCGGAGAGCGGCCTGGAGGGGTTCACGATGCCGCGGATGGCGCTCGCCGTACGGGCCGGCGACGAGATCCTGGGCTCGATCTGGGCGGCGGTCCGTGAGCCGTTCCCCGGCGACCGCGTGCAGGCCTTCAGTGACGTCGGCAAGCTCGTCGCGCTCCACCTGCTGAGCCACCGGGCCGGGGCCGACGTCGAACGACGGCTCCGCTCCGACCTGGTCGCCACCGCGCTGGAGGGCGGGCCGGAGGCGAGCCAGGCCGCCGGCCGCCTCGGCCTGTCGCACCAACCGGCCGTCGTGCTGGCTCTCGCCCTGCCCGAGGAGGCCGACGCGTCCTCGGCGCACCAGGCCGACCGGGTGGCCGAGCGCCAGCGGCTCGGCGACTCGCTCGCGATGCACCTCACCGCGGCGCACCCCGGCTCGGCGGCGGCCCTCGTGGGCAACGTGGCCTACGGCATCGTCCCGGTCGGCCGGTCCCGCGACGGCGCCGAACGCGGGACGGCGCGGCTGGCCGCGGAGTTCCTGGACCGTACGCGGTCGTGGGCCCCGTCGGCGGCCGCCGGCATCGGCACGGTCACGCCGGACGCGTCGGGCCTGTCCCGGTCCCGCGACGGCGCGGACCGGGCCCTGCGCGTCGCCCTGTCGAACCGTACGGGCCGGCGGGTGGCGTGCATCGGCGACGTGGGCTTCGACGCGCTGCTGATCGAGCTCGCCGACCTGATCGCCAAGCGCGGCGACCCGCTGGCCGGCCCGGTCGCCCGGCTGCTGGCCTACGACGAGAAGCACCGCTCCCGCCTGGTCGAGACGATGCGCGCGTGGCTGGACGCGTTCGGGGACGTCATCGCGGCCGCCCAGGCGGTGAACGTGCACCCGAACACGTTCCGCTACCGCCTCCGCAGGCTGGCCGAGGTCGGCGAGCTCGACCTCGGCGACCCCGACACCCGCCTCACGGTCATGCTCCAGCTCCGCCTGATGGCCGACCAACACCAGGTATGAAGCCGCCGGGCGCGCACCACGGCCCGGACGCCACCCACGCCGCCGAGGGTCAGCCGACCACGATCGAGCGGTACGCGCCGGGGTCCGTCACGCCTTCGGTGCCGAGGACCAGGACCGGGCCGCCGCCGGCCGGCAGGAACCCCTCCTGGGCGAGCACGGCCAGGCCCGCGATCCCGGCCGCGCCGCTCGCGCCCGACGCGACGCCCTCCGCCGCGAGACGTCTCATCGCGGTCCTCGCCTCGTCGTCGGAGACCGCGACGGCGGCGCGGACGCCCCGCCGCAGCACCGGCCACGCGACCCGCGACACCTCACCGCAGTTGAGCCCCGCCATGATCGACTCGTGCGGCCCCGGCACCGTGACCAGCCGTCCGGCGGCCAGCGACCGCCGTACGCAGTCCGCGCCGAGGGGTTCGGCGGTGACGACGTCGCAGCCGTGGCCGTCGGCCAGGTGCCGGACGGCCGCCGAGGCGACGGCCCCCACGCCCGCCGGCACGACCGCCAGCGCGAACCCGGCATCCTCGCAGGTCGCCTCCGCCAGCTGGGCGCGGGCCTCCCGGAAGATCGTCCCGTACCCCGCCACGACCGCCGACGGGATCGTCTCGTACCCGGGCCATGAGGTGTCGGAGACGAGCAGGTGCCTCGCGTCCTCCCGCGCGTCGGCGGCGGACCGCCGGACGGCGTCGTCGTACGGGCCCTCGACCGGCACGACGGAGGCGCCCTCGGCCTCGATCGCGGCGACCCGTCCCGGCGCCATGCCCTCCGGAACGTAGATCCGGCAGGCGAGGCCCAGCAGGCGCGCCAGGTGCGCGACGGCACGCCCGTGGTTCCCGTCGGTCGCGGTGGTGAGGGTCGTCCCGGCCGGCAGCGAGCGCGCGGCCTCCGCCGTCGCGGCGAACCTGGGCGGCACGGACGCGTCGAGGCGTTCGGCGATCGCGCGGTTCACCGCCCACGCGGCCCCGACGACCTTGAACGAGGGCAGCCCGAGGCGCTCCCGCTCGTGCTTGACGAAGAGCCGCCGAAGCCCCAGGCCGGCGGCCAGGCGGGGCAGCTCGACGAGCGGCGTCGGAGAGAAACCCGGCAGCGAGGCGTGGAACGCCGCGACCTCGCCGGTGTCCGGTTTCGGGGCCGCCAGGTCAGGGCCGGTCCACGCGGGGTTCATCGAGACTCGTTCGGACACCGGGACACCTCCATCGCCAACACTCGCGTATTCGCTGGCAGCGTGGCAGTCCGGCCGGGCCGATTTCTTGTCCCCGGCCCCCAACTCCGCGGGAGATGTTGGGCCGGACGGCGCGCCCGTCACTCCGGGTCGAGGTCCTCAGCCGGTTCCGTCGGGATCTCGACGAGCAGGGTGGTGCCGTCCCCCGGGAGGCTGCGGACCTCGATGCGGCCGTCGAGCGCCTCGACGCGGTCCTTCAGGCCGACGAGCCCGGTCCCGCGGGCGAGATCGGCTCCGCCGCACCCGTTGTCGCGGACCGCCAGGTGGACGCTCTGCCGCCGCCGCGTCAGCTCGACGCGTACCTCCGAGGCGCTCGCGTGCTTGACGACGTTCGTCAGCGCCTCGGAGACGGTGTAGAAGACGGCGACCTCGACGCGCTCGGGAAGGCGTCCGCCGATGTTGCCCACCAGGAGCCGTACGGGGACGGCCGAGCGACGCGCGAGAGAACGGAGGGCCGGCGGAAGGCCGGACCGGATCAGGATCGGCGGGACGATGCCGCGGGAGACGTCCTGCAGATCATCGAGGATGTCGGACAGGTCCCGTACGAGACCGCCCAGTTGCGCGCTGAGCCATCCGCGAGCGGGCCCGTCGGCGGTGGTCTGGATCGAGCGGAGTTTGAGGGCGAGGGTGACGAGCCGCTGCTGCGCCCCGTCGTGCAGGTCGCGTTCGATGCGCCGCCGGCTCTCGTCGGCCGCCGCGACGACGCGGGCGCGGGAGGCCAGCAGGTCACTGCGGCTCTGGGCGTTGGCGATCGCGGTGCCGATGAGCTCGACGAACTCCTGCATGCGTTCCTCGGTCACGCCGCGCGCCGGCTCCGCGTCGACGCAGTGGATGATCATCGCACCCCACACGCGTCCTTCGACCTTCACCGGGCAGCCGACGACGCACCGCAGGTCCATCTCGCGGGCCCAGCGGCCGATCGCGGTGGTGTTCCGCTCGTAGTCGTTCATCCGGGCCGGCCGTTCGGTGCTGCGTACGGTGGCCGTGACGGTGCCGTTCTCGATCGGCCAGCACCCGTCGAGCGGTGGCATCACCTGGGGCAGGTGAGGGTCGTTCCAGTACGCGACGACCGTGGCCGTGCCCTCGGTCTCGAAGCGCAGGACCACCGTGTGCGACGCATCGAGGACCCGGCCTCCTTCGGCGGCGACGGCGGCGAAGACCTCTGAGGCGGAGACGCCGCAGGCGACGAGTGTGGCGACGCGGCGGAGGGCGCCCTGCACGTCGGCGAACCTCCGGAGCCGGTCCTGGCTCGCAGCCAGTGACGCGACCATCATGTCGAACTCATGCTGGGGCACGGTCTTCACGCCCAGCGATGTGCCGGACCCGCCGTCGCCCTCGTCCCGATCGGCGGCCGGGACGGGGAAGCGACCGCCACGCCAGAGGATCGCCTTCGTCGCGTGGACGGCGAAGAGGACCACGACGATCAGTGCGACCGTGATCAGGACCGTTTCATGGGCCACGGAGTGGATCATGTGACGCCGTCCGTGAACTCCCGCAAGAGCCTCTCCCTCCTTGAGGATGGATCAGGTGCTCGCGGTCGCCCAAGCCCGCCCGAGCCATGCCGTAATGGTGGGGCATGGGGCGCCGGGCGGTATCGACCGATCGGGCAGGTGCTTACCTCGGAGATCCCCCGCCCGGCCTCTCGACCGGGACGAAGGCGCCGCGCTCGCCGAGTGAGGTGGTGGCCGCGGCCACCACGGCGAGGTCCTCCAGGCCCTCGCGGCCCGGTACGCGCGGCTCATTACCGCTGTTTATCGCGCCGATCCAGTCGTTCACTATCGCCGTATGGCTGTCGCCGTAGTACTCCGCGCCCCGGTGGTCCGCGCCGCCGGGGGTCCAGGTCGCGCAGCCGCCGGACGCGCCCTCGTAGTCCACGATCACGTCCAGGCGGCCCGCCGAGCCGATGACCGTCGCCTCCGGCCGGCCCGGCGGGCCGGGGCTGTGCCAGGTCAGGATCGACTGGGCGACGACGCCGCCGTCCAGCCGGAGGGTCAGCGTGACCGTGCCGGGCGACACCGCCGCCGCCGACACGGACGCCACCTCGCCGCCGAGCCGGCGGATCAGGCTCACCTGGTGTGTGCCCTGGTCCAGCAGGACCCCTCCGCCCGGCCCGTCGCCCTCCCGCCAGCCGTCACGCCTCCACAACCCGCCGAGCAGGTACGCCCGGGTGCTCCGTACGGCGAGGACGCGGCCGATCCGCCCTTCCGCGAGCACGCGGCGGGCGTCCTCCACGGCGCGCAGGTGCGGATAGTTCTCCGCCACGGCCAGCACGAGGCCCGCCGCCCCGGCCGCGTCGACGACCGCGCGCCCGTCGGCCACGGACGTGGCGATCGGCTTCTCGACCAGCACGTGCAGCCCGTGGCCGATGGCATCCAGTGCGACCTGGGCGTGCAGGTGGTGCGGCACGCGGACGTCGACGGCGTCGATCCGCTCGCCCGCGACGGCCTCGGCCAGCGTCCCGTACGGGCGGGCGCCGGTACGCCGCGCCGCCTCGGCGGCACGGCCCTCGTGCGGATCGACCACGGCGACCAGGGACCCGCCCGCGGTCAGCGAGGGGTACACCTCGCGCGCCGCGATCTCCCCCATCGCGCCGCACCCGGCCAACGCGACCCGTACGGCCTCGCTCATCGCCTGCCTCCCTTTAGTGTGAATAGTCATACTAATGACGCGGCGCTGGGCAGTAACGTCCCTCCTACATCGGAAAGGAGCCGTGGTTGACGAACCTCAGAGCACCGGCGACGCGGTCGACCGGGCTGCACGCGCGGCTCGTGGACGCGCTCGGCCGGCGCATCGCGCACGGCGACCTCCCGGTCGGCGGCCTCGTCTCCCCCGAGCGTGTCGGGTCCGAGTACGAGATCTCCCGGCCTGTCGTACGCGAGGCGCTGCGTACGCTCGAGGTGCTCGGCCTGGTCCGGCCGCGGCACAAGGTGGGCACCACGGTCCAGCCCCAGGCGGCGTGGGCGCTGCTCGATCCGCAGGTCATCGCCTGGCGGGCCGACGGCCCGGACTCCGACACCCAGCTCGGCGAGCTGCTGACCCTACGGGAGGCGGTCGAGCCCGCGGCGGCGAGGATCGCCGCCCTCCAGGCCGGGGACTCCCTCGCGCCCCTGCTCCAGGACCACCTGCGGAAGATGCGGGACGCCTACGAACGGCGGAGCCGCGCCGCGTTCGTGGAGGCGGACACCGCCTTCCACCGGACGATGCTCGAAGGCGCGGGCAACGCCGTCCTCAGCCAGCTCGTCCAGACCCTCATCGCCACCCTGCACGCCCGCTACTCCGACCGCCGCCGCCTCTTCACCGGCGACACCGCGGCCTCGCTGGAGCGGCACGAACGCGTCATCGCGGCCATCGCGGCCCTGGACCCCGTGGCCGCGGAGGCCGCCGCCCTGACGCTGGTCCGCGCGACCCGCGCCGAGGTACTCGACGGATCGGAGCGATGACGTGCCCCCAGCAGGCGTCCCGGCGTTCGACCTGACCGGCCGGCTGGCCCTGGTCACCGGTTCCGGCCGCGGCATCGGTCACGCCATCGCCCGCGGCTACGCGCTGGCCGGGGCGCGCGTCGTGCTGAACGGCCGCGACACCGCACGGCTGGAGGCGAGCGCCGCGGCCCTGCGCGAGGAGATCGTCTCCTCCGATCCCGCGCGTTCGCCGCAGGACGTCCAGGTCAGCGTGTTCGACGTCACCGAGGCCGATGCGGCCGAGCGGGCGGCCGAGGCGGTCATCGACGCCCACGGCTGCCCGGACATCCTCGTGAACAACGCCGGGATCCAGATCCGCGGCGCGCTGACCGAGATGCCGGTCGAGGACTGGAGACGCGTGGTCGACGTCAACCTCACCGGCGGTTTCGTCGTCGGCCGCGCCCTCGCGCGCCGCATGCTGCCGCGCGGCAGCGGGAAGATCATCAACGTCTGCTCGGTCCAGAGCCACCTCGTACGGGCGACGACCGGGCCGTACGCCGCCGCGAAGACCGGGCTGACCGGGCTCACCCGGGCCATGTGCGCCGAGTGGGCGCCGTCCGGCATCCAGGTCAACGGGCTCGCCCCGGGGTACATCGACACCGATCTCAACGCGCCCCTGGTCGCGGACCCGGAGTTCAGCGGCTGGATCACGCGCCGCACCCCGGCCGGGCGGTGGGGACGCGTGGAGGACGTGGTCGGCCCGGCCATCTGGCTGGCCTCGGCCGCGGCGGACTTCGTCAACGGCCAAGTGATCTATGTCGACGGCGGCATGACGGCGGTGATCTGAATGGACTCCAGGGCCCTCGTCGTCGCGGAGCCGGGACGACTCACGGTGGAGACCCGGCCGACCGCGGCGCCGCGCCCGTACGAGGCGCTCGTCGCCGTCGCGTACGGCGGGATCTGCGGCTCCGACCTGCACTACTGGAAGAACGGCCAGGTCGGGGAGTCCGTCCTCCGCTCCCCCATGGTCCTCGGGCACGAGATCGTCGGCGTCGTCGCCGCGCCCGCCGCCGACGGGTCGGGACCGGCGCTCGGCGACCGCGTCGCGGTGCACCCGGCGCAGGTGTGCGGCCGCTGCGGATACTGCCGGCGGGGCGAGGAGAACCTCTGCACGGCACTGCGCTACCTCGGCAGCGCGGCCCGGGTCCCGCACACGGACGGCGGCTTCGCCGAGCACCTGGTCGTGCCCGCGAGCCGCCTCGTGCCGATCCCCGGCGGGCTCGGCCTGAGGACGGCCGCCCTCGCCGAGCCCGCCTCGGTGGTGCTCCACGGACTGGGGCGCGTGCGCCGGCTGGGCCGCCGCGTCGAGGACGCCGACGTCCTCGTGACCGGCGCCGGTCCGATCGGCCTCCTCGCCGTCGCCCTGGCCGTCGCCTCCGGCGCGCGTACGGTCACCGCGACCGACGTCTTCGACCACCCGCTGCGGGTGGCGCTCCAGGTAGGGGCGGCGCAGGCCGTACACGCCGACGCGGAGACCGGGGTACCGGCCGCCGACATCGCGATCGAGTCGTCCGGCTCGCCACGGGCGTTCGCCGCCGCGCTCCGCGCGCTGCGCCCGGGCGGGGTCCTCGTCAACGTCGGGCACCTGCCCTCTGGCGGCGTCACCGCCCCGCTGCACCTGACGGTCACCCGCGAGCTGACCGTGACGGGGTCGAGCCGCTTCTACGGGGAGATGCCCGAGGCATTGTCGATCATGGACCGCGACGCCGGGCGCTTCGCCCCCATCGTGACGTCGGTCTTCGCGCTGGACGACGCGGTGGCCGCGTTCCAGGAGGCGGCCGACGCCGCGCGGTCGAGCAAGGTCCTGCTGTCGTTCACGGCGCCGGGTCAGCCCGTCGACGAGTCCGGGCGGCGGTAGTTCGTCAGGTCGATGCTCTTGGCGATCGCGTCGATCGTGTCCCGGTAGCGGTCGGGCAGCTCGATGGTCTCCATCAGGACTCCGGAGCTGGGAAGCCACCACAGGCGCGGCGTGGAGCTGAAGCCGTTCCGGCAGTCGAGACGGTACTCACGGTAGACCGCCGTACGGCCCGCGACCGGGCGCGTGCCGCGGACCGTGACGCCCTCCCTCGTGACGGCCTTGGCGAAGTCTCCGTCGGAGCCGGGCACGCAGCCCGGCACCTCGCCGACGTCGCCGTAGGTCGCCCAGCCGTGCGGGGCCTCGTACTCCGGCTGCTCCCCCTTGGCCCACACCTGGATGGACAGGCCGCCGTGCCCGCAGGAGGACTTCGCGAACTCCTGGGGCCGTACGCAGATGAGGGTGTCGTCACCCATGTTCGACGTGGACGACGTCCATCCGAGCGGCACGATGTAGGAGAGCCCGAGGTTCTCGACCCGGCTGCCCTGCAGCGCGGTCGAGGACGGGGTGGGCGTCGTCGCCGGCTCCGTCTTCGAGTCCCCGGACGCGGACGGTGAGCTCCCGGCGTGAGCGGAGCCGAAGTGGGACGGCACGAACACCAGTGCGGCGACGAGGGCCGCCGTGGCGAGCGCGCCGCCGCCGACCAGGTACGCCTTACGCCGCGACGGCCGGCGCGGGGCGGAGGTCCAGGCGGGGTCGTCGGGCGCGGACGGCATGGCCCACGTGTGGTCGAGGAACCGCGTGGCGTTCGTCACCGGGTCGCTGTGGCCGAGGGGCGTGGCGAGCGCGTCGAGCAGCTCCGGCGACGGCTGGCGGACGCGGGGGTCCTTGTCCACGGCCCGCCCGACCATCTCGCGGTAGCCGTCGGGCAGGCCCGCCGTGTCGAGCGTGGCGTTGAGCACCCGTGCGGCGACGACCTCCGGACGATCGCGGCCGTACGGCCGGACGCCCGTCGCGGCGTAGTAGACGATCAGTCCCCAGGCGTACACGTCGGCGGGCGGCCCGACCTCCTCGCCGCGGTAGTGCTCGGGACTGATCCAGCCCGACGAACCGAGCATGAGGCCGGTACGGGTCATCGAGGTCTCGTCGAGGGCGCGCGCGATCCCGAAGTCCACGACTCTCGGCCCGTCCGGGGCGAGGATGAGGTTCGACGGCTTCAGGTCACGGTGCACGATCCCGCGCGAGTGCAGGGTGAGGAGGGCCTCGGCCAGGCCGGTGGCCAGCCCGTGCAGCTCGTCGCCGGACATCGGCCCGGCCTGCTCGATCCGCTGGTCCAGCGTTGGCCCGGGGATGTACTCAGTGGCGAACCAGGGCACCTGGCCGTCCGGGTCGGCGTCCACGACGCGGGCCACGCACCGGCCGCCGACGCGATGGACGAGCGTGACCTCACGGGCGAAGCGCTGCCGGAAGTCCGGGTCGTGCGCGAGGTCGGGCCGGACGACCTTGACGGCGACGCGACGCCCCCCGGCGTCTAATCCCGCGTAGACGACCCCCATTCCGCCCGCGCCGAGCCGGCCGACGAGCCGGAAGCGCCCGATCTGGTGGGGGTCCTGCGGTGTCAGAGGCTCGATCGCCGCCATATCGCCATGACCTCCGGCCGAGTGCGTGGTTCACCGCTCGGCCGACGAACCACTGATCGAGGACATTCTCTACGCGGATGGCGTCAAGATCGCGGTTCTCTCACAAAGCCGGCGATGACGGTCGTCACAATCTTGTGGACGGCGTCCGCCTCCGGGGGGATCCCCTTGCGGTCGGCGAACAGCAGGTGACCGGACCCGACCAGGGTGGGAGCGAGCGTGCCGATGTCCGCACCGGGCGTGAGGCGGCCGAGTTCGCGCTCGGCGGTGAGGTAGGAGGCGATCATCTCCGTGGCCTCTGCCACGAGCGGGATGCCGGTCGGCCGGGTCTGGCGCAGCCGGGCGCGCAGGTCGTCGCGGAAGATGATGAGACTGACGATCGCCACCGCGACCGACCCGAACAGGTCGGTCAGCGCGCCGGTGAGGTTGCCGGCGACGGTGCCGGTCCCGGCGGAGTCGCGCAGGGCCGCGGCCTGGCCCTCCAGCCGGGCGATGCGGTCGAGCACGAGCTCGGCGAGGAAGGCGTCGAAGTCGGCGAAGTGCCGGTGCAGGACGCCCTTGGCGCAGCCCGCCTCCGTGGTGACCGCCCGGCTGGTCAGCGCGCTCGGCCCGTCGCGCACGAGGATGCGTTCGGCGGCGTCGAACAACTGCTCCCGCGCGTCGCGCAGGGCGACCCCCGTCGGCATCGTCCCATCCCCTCCTTCGCTGGACGGACCCTACCCCGGTTGACGAGTGGGCGGTCGCCCACTTAAATGGGCATATGCCCACTCTACCGGCGGAACAACCGCCCTCCCCTCGGCCCGCGCCGCACGAGCACCGGCGGATGGCCGAGTCCTTCGGCGTGGACGCCGAGCGTTATGACCGGACGCGCCCGCCGTATCCCGACGCCTTGGTGGAGCGGATCCTCACCCTCAGCCCCGGTGCTGAGTTCCTCGACGTGGGGTGCGGGACCGGGACGGTGGCCCGGCAGTTCCAGGCGGCGGGCCGTACGGTGCTGGGCGTCGAGCCCGACGCGCGCATGGCGGAGTTCGCGCGGCGTACGGGCGTCGAGGTCGAGGTGGCGCGGTTCGAGGACTGGGACCCGGCGGGGCGGTCCTTCGACGCCGTCGTCGCCGGCACGGCCTGGCACTGGGTGGACCCGGTCGCCGGCGCGGCCAAGGCGGCGCGGGTGCTGCGGCCCGGCGGGCGGCTGGCGGTGTTCGGGCACGCGTTCCAGCTTCCGGAGGAGGTCGCCGGGGCCCTGGCCGCGGTCTACCGGCGGGTGGCGCCCGACTCTCCGTTCGGCGCCGCTCCGGGGACGAACATCCTGGACGGCTACCAGGGGATGTACGCGGGGTTCGCGGCCACGATCGGCGGCGTGGACGGGTTCGGCGAGCCGGAGCAGTGGCGGTTCGACTGGGAGCGGTCCTACACCCGGGACGAGTGGCTGGACCAGATGCCGACGCAGGGCGGCCTCACGCGGCTTCCGCCGGACGGGCTGGCCGAGGTGCTGACGGCCGTCGGGACGGCGATCGACGCGATGGGCGGCGCCTTCACGATGCCGTACGCCACGGTGGCGGCCACCGCGGTGCGAACCGGCGGCGGGCCGGGAGAAGCCGCGATCCGGGGGTAGCGCGCCGGATAAGCCGGAGGATTCAGCCAGCAGTCCACGGCCCAGTACGGAGGGCGCCGGCCGCGGCGGCCCCTCCGTACGCCTTCGGGTGTTCGTCATCGAGGAGACCCCCTGGTGCCGATCGTGGGCCACCACAGTGACCGCGACGTGGCCGGCCGGCCACGGATCGGGGCGGACTCACCGGCCCGTACGGCGGAACCTCAGGTTTCATGATCACGGGGTGGCTCCCGTCCCGTTGATCGCGCCCGGCGCGCGTGCTTGAGTGGATGGCGGGGCTGTGCCGCGACACTCACGAGGAAGACGGCCGATCTCATGGGCGAACACGTAGTCGTCATCGGCGCCGGTGTCTACGGCGCGGCGGTGGCCGCCGCGCTGACGCGGCGGGGCGCACGGGTCACCGTGGTCGACGCGGGCGCGCCCGCCGGCGGCACCTCCGGCGCGACGTTCTCCTGGACCAACGCCAACGGCAAGGAGCCGCGTTCGTACCACGATCTCAGCGTCGCGGGCATGGCCGCCCACCGGCGGCTGGCGGCCGAGGCGGCCGGTGACTGGTACCACGAGCACGGCAACCTGGAGTGGGCCGAGGACGAGACCGGCGTCGCGGAACTGCGCGCGAAGGTCGCCGGGGTCCTGGCGTACGGGTACGAGGCGTGCTGGCTCCGCCGGGCGGAGGCGCTGAGCCTCGAACCCGGCATCGATCCCGCCCTGCTGCCGGCCGACGAGATCGCCTTCTTCCCGCGCGAGGGCTGGGTCGAGCCGGCCCGCCTGATCGGCCACCTGCTCGCGAGCGCGGCGTCCGGTGACGCCGAGGTGGTCCACGACGACGCCGTCACCGGGCTGGAGGTGACCGAGGGTACGGTCGGCGCGGTCCTGCTCGCCTCGGGCCGCCGGCTCGCCGCGGACGCGGTCGTCAACGCCGCGGGGCCGCAGGCCGCCAGGATCGCCGGATTCGCCGGGCTCACCCTGCCGATGCGCAACACCCGCGGCGTGCTCGTCTACACCTCACCGGTCGCGGTCTCGGTGTCCCGCGTGGTCCACGCCCCGCGCGTCCACGTACGCCCGGACGGCGCGGGCCGGCTGCTGCTGCACGACCCCGAGGTCGATGGCGCCGCGCGCGTCTCCGCCGATGGCGAGATCGACGTCGATCGCGCGGCCGTCGAGCACGTGCTGCGGGAGGGCCGCGCGCTCTATCCGGGCATTCGCGCCGCGACCGTCGAGAGCGTCCGTGTCGGCGAACGCCCCATCCCCGGCGACGGCCTGCCCGTACTCGGGCGCGCGCTCCGGCTGCCCAACTTCCATTTCGCCGTGTCCCACAGCGGCGCGACCCTGAGCGTCCACGCCGGCGACCTGGTCGCCGCGGAGGCCCTCGGCGAGAACCAGGACGACGCCCTGGCCGCCTTCCGCTTCGAACGCCTCTGAACCACGACCGGGGCACGGCGCCCGATGCGACCGGCGGCGGTCCGCCGAGACGGGTGGCCAGGTACGACGGGCAGCCGAGCCGTGACACCACCTTCGGCCGGCCCCGTCTCCGGGAGGCGGCACAGAATCCGTTGGCGACGGCGACCAACGATCACCGGGAGCCCCACCTGGGCACGCGACCCGCGCTGCCGCTCGACGGGCGGCGCCAGATGTGGTGAAGGGCGATCGGCAACCAGCGCCGCGGCTACCCCACCTGGGCGCGCGGCGTGCGATGCGGGCGCCGACCCGTAGGTACGGGCGCCTGCTCGGGTGCGGCGGGCAGCCGTACCGTGAAGGCCGCGCCCTCGCCCGGCCGGCCGGCCGCCTCCACCGTGCCGCCATGGCTCTCCACGACCTCGCGGACGAGTGCCAGCCCCAGCCCGAACCGGCGGCCCTCCCCCAGCATGCCGCGGGTGAAGCGCTGGAAGATGCGCTCGGTGTCGCGCGGGTCGAGGCCCACGCCGTCGTCGCGTACGACCAACTCCACCTGGCCCTCGCCGCGGCGCAACGCCACCTGGACGTGGCCGCCCGGCAGCGTGTGGCCGATGGCGTTGTCCAGCAGCGCGCCGACGACCCGGCTCAGCGCCGACTCGACGCCGGCCACGACGCAAGGAGCGTCCGCGCCGGTCAGCGTCAGCCGGGTCGCCCGGGACTCGGCGCGGGCGGCCTCGGCCGACACCAGCGACCGGACCACGGCCGCGAGGTCGACGGGGCGGCCCTCCGCGGCCCGCGGCGGGAGCTGGGCGGACAGCAGGAGGTCCTCGATCACCTCGCCGAACCGCCGGGTGTCGGCGACGATGGCGCGCAGTTCGTCGGAGTCGGTACGGCGGGCGAGAAGCTGGGCCCGTGTGTGCAGCCGCGTCAGTGGAGTACGCAGCTCGTGGCTGGCGTCGGCGACGAACCTCCGCTGCCGTTCCAGCGCCTCGGCCAGCGGTCTGATCGCGCGCCGTGCCAGGAGCTGCCCGGTGACGAGCGCGGCGGCCAGGCCCGCGAGCTCGGCGATGATCAGCGCGGTGTACAGCCGGCGTCGTTCCTGGATCTCGTACCGCCGGTCGAGGGCGGCCTGCACGACCGCCGAGCCGTGGTGCTCGGTCCGCATGAGGTAGTCGATCCCGTTGATCCGGTGCCGGCGTACGACGGTGCCCGTGGCCCGCAGGTCGGCGCGTACGGGCAGCGCGGCGGGCGCGTTCGGCGTGCGGTGGATCGCGCCGCCCTCGACGGCGAAGACGAACACGCACGGCGGCGCGTTCTCCACGGCGCCCGAGGCGATCACGCCGCGCAGCTCGCGCTCGGAGTCGCGGCGCTGCCCGGTGCTCACCGACAGGTAGACGATCGTCCCGACGAGCGCCACGACGACGGTCACGGCCGTCGCGAGCTGCACGGTGAGGGTCCGCCGGACCCGCGACAGCATCTGCCGGTCCGGTCCGGAACGCGCCCTCACAGCTCCCCCGCCCGGTATCCCGTGCCGCGAACGGTGCGCACGGCGCCCCGGCCGAGCTTCTGGCGGAGGTAGTGGATGTAGGTGTCGACGATGGAGTCGGACGTCGTGGTCTCAAAGACCCGGTTGCGCAGCTCGGTCCGGGTGAACACCGCGCGGGGCCGGCTGGCGAGCACGCGCAGCAGCTCGAACTCCCGTGGGGACAGCTCGACCTCGCCACCGTCCGCCAGGCGCGCCCTCCGCAGGGCCAGGTCGATCTCCCCGGAGCCCAGCAGGAGGGTCCGCGTACGGTCGCGGTGGCGGCGGCGCAGCGCGCGGACGCGCGCCAGCAGCTCCTCGATCTCGAACGGTTTGACGAGGTAGTCCTCGGCGCCGGCGTCCAGCCCGGCGACCCTGTCGGCCACCTCGCCGAGGGCGGTCAGCACGAGGACGGGGGTGGCGACGCCCTTCCCGCGTATTCGCCGCAGCAGGTCGAGACCGTCCAGGTCGGGCAGGATCCGGTCGACGATCAGCACGTCGTACGACCGGCTGAGCGTCAGGTGCAGGGCCCGCTGTCCGTCGTACGCCACCTCGACGAGGTACCCCTCGCCGTCGAACAGGTCCTTCAGCATCCCGGCGATCTCGGTGTCGTCCTCCACGAGAAGCAGCCGGGGCGGCTGTGTGGTCACGCAGTCAGGATTCCACGTAAACCACCGCACGCGAGACACAAGCCTCAGCCCCGACAGCATCGGGCGGATCAGACCGCGTTGAGCAGCCGGGACGGATTGACCGAGCTGGTCTCGTGCACCTGCTCGTCGCTCAGCCCGAAGGCGCGCATGTGCGCGCGGAGCAGCCGCGTCGCCTCGACGGTGTTGGGGAACAGCGGCTCGCCCGCGTCACTGGAAAGTGTCACGTGCTCCGTGCCGAGCGCCAGGATCGTCTCGCACATCCGCGCCGGGTCGACGCCGAGCAGCGGCGAGATCTCGTCGTAGGTGAAGTTCATCGTGACGCCCGCCGCGGTCAGCTCGCGCATCTGCTCCAGGCTCAGGTCGATGAACGGGCTGAACGGGTGGTCGATCACCGCCTTCGTGATGCCCAGCCGGCGTACCTCCTCCGCCATCGCGTAGATCTCCTCGTGCGTGGCGTGCGCGAACGAGATCATCACGTCGTGGTCGGCGGCGATCTCGAAGACCTCCCGGTACTCGGGCTTGAGCGCGCCGTGCTCGTCGATCGTGTACGCGCCGGCGCGCAGCGCCTCGTCCCACGGCAGCGGGTCACTCCACTCCCGCGAGTCGACGCCCCACCAGACCGGCAGGCCGCCGACCTTGTTCAGCGTGTTGGCGCTGCGGAAGACCGGCATCCACACGGCGGCGGCGCCGTCCTCGAGCGCCTTGCGCGCCGCCTCCGGCACCGTCATGCCGCGCGTGTCGGTCGCGATCCACCCCGACCACAGCCGTACGGGCTCGATCCCGGTCTCCTCGCACCACTCCGCGAGGTCCTCCTCGACCTGGCGTACGACGGCGGCGGCACCGAGCGCGTCGGGGCGGTTCATGCCGACGACGCTCTTGAACAGCAGGCCCTTCATCCCGCTCGCCGAGGCCAGTTTCGCGATCGCCAGCGCGTCCTGCTGGCCCTCGTGGGAGTGGCAGTGGATGTCGACCGCGCCCTCGACGCCGTACACGGCCGGCGGGACCAGGACCTCGCCGCGGTACCCCATCCGGGCCCGGTAGGAGGACAGGAACCGGTCATGCGGGGCGTTGTTCGCACGGCGCAGCCGTGCCTCGGCGAGGATCTCCTCATCCATCGGTCAGCTCTTCCTGTAGGCGTGTTTCACGGGTCTCGAAGTGGCGGCCGGCCAGCCGCAGCCGCCTCGCCTCCAGCACCATGTACGTGCCGCAGACGAGCTGGACCACGCTGCGCCAGACGTTCTCCCACCGGTCGCGCAGCCGCAGCAGCGTCAGCCGCACGCGGTGGCGGCGTGGGTCCGGGCGGGGGCCGAGCAGGCACGGGCCGCGGTTGGGGATCGAGCGGGTGTGCGCGGCGGAGGAGGCCAGCGTGAAGCGGCGCAGCGTCTCACGTACGACCGCGCGCATGGCGACCGGCGCGATGCCGCGCGCCGGGCAGGGGCGGTTGGCGGTGACGCCGAACGGGATGTGGTTCGCCTCCCGTACCGAGACGTGCTCCCACCGGCCGGGGTCGAAGCTCGCGGCGTTCTCGAAACCGGCGGAGTGGAAGTCGGCGTAGTTGAAGCAGAGCACGGAACCGGCCGGCAGCGTGGTCCGCTCGTCCACTACGATCTCCGCCGACGTGATCCGGTGCGCGATCCCGAACAGCGGGTAGCGGCGCATGCTCTCCTCGACCACCCGGTCGAGGTACGCCTCGTCGCCGGGGTCCGCGGCCAGTCTCCGCTGCAGCTCCGGGTGCTGCGCGATGGCCAGCAGCAGGTGCGTCATCGCCTCCGACATCTGCACCACGGCCGTGTTGAAGAAGGTCCCCTGCAGGTAGAAGACGCGCTCGGCGGGCGACAGCCCCTCCGGCAGCGGGTGGCATACGTCGCCGAGCCGCGCGCGCAGGTAGGCCGTCAGGCGCTCGCGCCGGTCCATGTGCCGCAGCCCGCAGCCCTTCAGCGCCGTGACGACGTCGTCCGCGTTGCCGACGATCAGGTCGCGGGCCTCCGCCGGGCACGGCTCGCCGAAGACGAGCTCGTAGGAGAACTCGGCCCAGACCGGCATCATCAGGTCACGCAGCCGGACGAACCCGTGGCCGTTTTCGTCCAGCACGTGCGACGCGCAGCGGGCGGCGAGGGACGCGACGTCGGCCTTCGGCCGGGCCAGAATCCTGCGGGTGACGCGCGCGACCTCGTCGTACCGCTCGCCGGGCTCCAGGTGTTCCTGGTGCACCTCGGGACCGGGCGCCAGCCAGTACCAGAACAGGTCGGACAGGCCCGCTCCCTCGCTGCGCCCGTCGGCGGCCGGGTGGGAGTAGACCTCCTTGAAGCGGTCGACGCCGACCAGCTCGCCGGGGATCGGGATGCCCTCCTCGCCGTTGATCCGCGCGAAGAGGCGTACGCGCAGCCCGACGACGAGCCGCGGCAGCCAGTACGGCAGGCAGACGAGCGCCGTGGCGGCACCCGTCGCCACGGCCGCTCCCGCCGCGATCAGCACCGCGCGGCCTGCACGAGGTCGCGGCCGAGCGAGCGCGGCGAGTCGGCGCCGCAGAGAGTGAGGGCGTTCTCCAGCTCTCGCCGCAGCAGCCGCAGGACCGCGGTCACGCCGTCCTCCCCCGCCGCGGCCAGGCCCCAGACCGCCGGGCGGCCGATCGCGACCGCGTTCGCGCCGAGCGCGAGGGCCTTCACGACGTCGGTGCCGCGCCGTACGCCGCTGTCGAGCAGGACCGGCACGCGGCGGTCGACGGCGTCGGCGATCAGGGGGAGCCGGTCGATCGTCGGGGGCGTGGTGTCGAGCTGCCTCCCGCCGTGGTTGGAGACGATGAGCGCGTCGACCCCGCGCTCGACCGCGAGCCGGGCGTCCTCGGGGTGCAGCACGCCCTTGAGCACGATCGGCAGGTCGGTGATCTCCCGCAGCCGGTCCAGATGGGTCCACGAGATCTCCGGCGACAGCACGACCTGCCGTACGCTGCCCGGCTCGTCCGCGCCGGTGAGACCCTGCAGGTTCTCGCACCGGATGCCCGGCGGCAGGTCGTGGAAGTCGTTGCGGTCCCCGCGCTCGTTGCGGCCGAGGGCCGGCGAGTCCACGGTGACCACGAGCGCGCCGCAGCCGGCCGACTCCGCCCGCCGTACGATCGCCTCGGTGATGGCCAGGTCCGGCTGCACGTAGAGCTGGAACCACAGGGAGGGGTCGGGCGCGACCTTGCGCGCCTCCGCCGCGACGTCCTCGATCGCGACGGTCGAGAGCATCGCCGCGATGAGGGTGACCCCCGCCTTGGCGGCGGCCCGCGCCGTCTCGCGCTCCCCGTCGGGGTGCGCCAGCCGGTGGAACGCCGTCGGCGCCAGCATGATCGGCATCGACGTCTCGTCGCCGAGCAGGGTGACGCCGAGCCGGGGCGGCGCCACGCCGCGCAGGATCCGCGGCACGAGGGTGAGCCGGGTGAAGGCGGCCTCGTTGGCGCGCACGGTGACCTCGTCCTGGGCGCCGGAGGCGAAGTAGTCATAGAAGACGGGGTCAAGGCGTTCGCGGGCGAGGGCCTCGAACTCACGGATGTTGACCGGTTCGTGGTCGGCCATGTCAGGCCGTGACCTGGTCGGTGCCGACGACCGGCTGAATGCGGGCTCCGTCCATCGCGCGATCTCCTTTACCGGCTCGCTGACCGTGACCCGCACGACGGTAGGCCGGGTTTCTCAGAGAGGCTCTAAGGAAGCCGGGGCGGCCGGACGCCGTTATGAAGTGCGGATTCACCGCGAATTCGCAGGTCAGAATCGCCGGTGCCATTCCGGCGCCGCGTGCGTCTTTTTGATTTCGAAGCGAGCATGACTCTTGGTGTTTCCTCCGCGCCGCTCCTACGCTCTCCGCCATGCGATCCGCACTGATCAGCCGCGCGCCGCCGCCGCCTGGATAAAGGTGATTGTTCAACCACTTTTCCGCTCACTGAGGTCAGGAGATATCGATGAGCCATTCACTCACCACGCGCCGCGGGCGGCCGGTCGTGCTCGGCGTCGCCGTCGCGGCGATGCTCGCGTTCACGGGCGCGTGCGCCAACTCCAAGGACAACGGGCTGCCCGGTGGCGGCTCGGGCGCCACCGGCGACGGCGCGAAGGCGTACGACTCGATCATCACGGGTTCCCCGGTCGCCGACGCGGGCGCCATCCCCGCGGGCTCGTGGGCGGACAAGATCAAGCAGCGCGGCTACCTGCGGGTCGGCGGTACCGACGCCGGTCCGCTGTTCTCCATCAAGGACCCGGTCACCGGGCGGCTCACCGGTTTCGACGCGGGCCTGTCGCAGATGCTGGCGCATTACATCACCGGCGGCAAGGACATTCCGAAGCTGACCAAACTGACGATCACAACGGTCGACACGCGCGAGAAGCTCATCCAGAACAACAGCGTCGACGCCGTCTTCGCGACGTACACGATCACGCCGGAGCGGGCCAAGAAGGTCGCCTTCGCGGGCCCGTACTACGAGTCCGGCGACGCGATCATGGTGAAGAAGGGCAACACCGCGATCAGCCAGGTCTCCGACCTCAACGGAAAGACCGTCGCGACGGAGAGCAACTCGACGGCGGCCCTGTCGCTGAAGAAGTTCGCGCCCAAGGCCAAGGTGCTGCTGTTCACCGAGGACGCGCAGTGCGTCGCCGCCGTCCAGCAGGGCCGCGCGGACGCGTACGTGCTCGACCAGGGCATCCTCATCAGCGACGCGAGCACCAACAAGGCGGTCAGCGTCGTCGGCCAGCCCTTCACCAAGGAGCCGTACGGCATCGGTGTGCCGCACGACGACGCGGCGGCGAAGAAGTTCGTCGACGACTGGCTGACCAAGATCTACGCCGACGGCTCGTGGGCCAAGCTCTGGAAGGCCACGATCGGCACCATCGTCAGCGGTGACGCGCCCAAGCCGCCGGCCATCGGTTCCGCCGAAGGCTCCTGAGGCCCGTCATGCACATCATCCTGTCCCACAGCGGCGATCTGCTGGCCGGGTTCGGAGTGACCATCGAGCTCACTCTGCTGGGCTTCGCCGGCGCGGTGATCCTTGGAACGTTCCTCGCGATCTTCAGGGTCGTACCGGTCGCGCCGCTGCGCGTGGCCGGCGCGATCTACGTGGAGTTCTTCCGTAACATCCCGCTGCTCGCGCTGCTCATCCTGGTGATCTTCGGCCTGCCCGACGTCGGCGTGACCTACTCGCTGTTCGTGTCCGCCACGATCTGCCTGGCGCTGTCCGGGGCCGCGTTCGTCTGCGAGGCGATGCGGGCCGGCATCAACACCGTGCCGGTGGGGCAGGCCGAGGCCGCCAGGGCGATCGGGCTGACCTTCGTGCAGTCGCTGCGTCACGTGATCCTTCCGCAGGCGTTCCGCACGATGGTCCAGCCGCTGGTGAACGTCTTCATCGGCGTCGCGCTCAGCTCGTCCCTGGCGGCCGCGGTGGGCGTCAGCGAGCTGACGAACCGCACCCAGCAGCTGAACCTGAGGTACGCCGAGGCCGTCGGGTCGTTCCTGGTGGCCGGGGTCCTCTACCTCCTGCTCGCCCTGACCGGCGGCGGCGTCGGCGGCTGGCTCGAACGACGGCTGGCGATCCGCCGATGACCGTCAACCGCGTCCTCTTCGACGCGCCGGGGCCGAAGGCGCGGCGGCGTACGCGCTACGCGACCGTCGTCGCGGTCATCGCCATCGCGGCGGTCATCGCGCTCGCGCTGAGACAGTTCGGCGACAACGGCCAGCTCGCGGGCGACCGCTGGCAGCCGTTCGCGCAGATCGGCTACATCAAGTTCCTGTGGACCGGCCTCCAGGGGACGCTGAAGGCCACCGCCATGTGCGCGGTCCTGGCGTTTCCTCTCGGCGCGCTCCTCGCGCTGCTGCGGCTGGCGCGCAACCGGGTCACGCGTTACCTCGCGACGGCCTACATCGAGCTGTTCCGCGCCGTGCCGCTGCTTCTGCTGATCTATGTGTTCCTCCTGGCGCTGCCGCCGGAGGGGATCAACCTGCCGATCTTCTGGAAGCTCGTCGTCCCGATCACGATGGTCGCCTCCGCGATCCTCGCCGAGGTGTTCCGCGCCGGGATCCTCGCCCTGGACCGCGGCCAGTCCGAGGCCGCCTCGGCGATCGGGCTGACCTACTGGCAGTCGATGCGGATCGTCGTGCTCCCGCAGGCCGTACGGCTCGTGGTCCCGACGCTGGTCGCGCAGCTCGTCAGCCTGCTGAAGGACAGCACGCTGGGCTACGTCGTCAGCTACCCGGAGCTGATGAAGCAGGGCAACAACCTGACCGTCTACACCCACCTGCTCGTGCAGACCTACATCGTGATCGCCGTGGTCTACGTACTGATCAACTTCGCGCTCTCGCAGCTGGCCTCCGCCCTCGAACGGCGGATGCGGCGGGCGCGCAAGTCCGTACGCGGCGTCGACGTCCTGGAGGAGGTGACCGGCGGAGAGGAACGTCCCTCGGCGACGCTCCTGCACTGAGCCCCCCGATCACCCTGCGCCGGCCGGACATGGAAACCCGCGATCATGGGCAGCTAGTCATGGTCATGTCCGGTGACCGGCCGGCGCGGTCCGGTCCATGACCTCGGGGGAGCTCCGGATGACGGCCCGAATCACGCGGCGAGGTCTGCTGCGTCGCCTTGGGGCGGCGACCGGCGGCGGCATGCTCGCACCGGCACGCTCGTTCGCGGACACGCGCGCCTCCTGCGCGGAGCTCCCGCCACCGCCCGTCGCGCCGGTCGACCCGAAGGCCGCCGCGCGCCACGGCATCGCCTACAAGGCGATGCCGCGCGAGGTCGTGGGCGTCGACGTCGAGTCCCTGATCACCGTCAACAGCGCCGCCGACGTGGCGTCGAAACGCGCCGGGCTCATCGCTTATGTGTGGAAGAGCCCACGCCTTCCCGACGGCTCTCCGCGCGTCGAACACGGCGTCTCGGCGCCGCCGCTGGCAGGGCTCTCTTCCGCGGCCCGGATCGACGCGCTGATCGTTCCTCTGAAATATGAAATGACGTCGCGGGTATTTCACGTACTGGCCCGGCGGCCGAACGGGCGGCTGGCGCTCTATCACAATGGGCACAACGAGCCGGCCGCCACGATGCTGCGTACGGTCGACGGTCTGCTCGGACGTGGCTACTCCGTACTGGTCTTCGCCATGCCCTTCATGCACTGGAACGCCCAGCCGATCGCCGACCCGGCCGTCCCGGGAAAATCGGTCACGATCACTTCGCACGACGCGCTCGTCCGCTGGGAGTCGCCGAGTTTCTCCGCCCTGACGTTCTTCCTCGAGCCCGTCGCGGTCGCGCTCAACTACGCCATCGCGACCTACCGCCCGTCCTCGGTGCAGATGATCGGCCTGTCCGGCGGAGGGTGGACGACGACCGTGTACGCCGCCATCGATCCCCGGATCACCCGGAGCTATCCGGCGGCCGGCAGTCTCCCCTTCCACCTGCGGCCCGCCTCGCTCAACGTGACCTCTTCGGTCGGCGACTGGGAGCAGCGCAGGGACACGCTGCCCGGCTTCTACGGCATCGCCGAGTACCTCGATCTGTACGTCATGGCCGCGGCGGAGCGCCGCCGGCGTCAGCTGCAGGTCCTCAACCGTTTCGACCCCTGCTGTTTCAGCGGCGTCGGCCATCGCGACTACGCCGCCGTGGTCAGCCACCGCACCGGCGTCATCGGCCAGGGCTCCTGGGACGTCCTGGAGGACGCCACCCACGACGAGCACACGATCTCGCCCTACGCGCTGTCCGTGATCCTGCACGACCTCGATGTTCACCGCGACGGCCTCTGAATCAGGCGGGCTTCGCCCCGCGGAACGAGTTGGACCGGAGCGGACGAGATCCACGTCGCGCACGGGCTGAGCGCCGGCGTTCCACGGCGTCGTCACCGCCCCGGCCGCCCGGCCGTGCCCGGGTTCCGCGCCTACATGACCGTCGAGCCGCGCGGGACCTTGTGCCAGGGAGGACGCGCCGCCGCCATAGGCGGTCGGGGTGCTCGGTCCAGACCTTCGTCCTCGACGTCGTGGTCCGCCTCTGACGGCGGCGCCGAGCGACGAGGCCATCGCCCGCCGGCTCTGCATGGCCCATCGCACGGCCCAGCGCCGCATCGCCGGGCTGATCGAGCGCCTCGACGTACGGACGAGGTTCCCTGCCGGTGTCCAGGCCGCCCTCCGCGAGACCACATCCGTCCCTGACCGGGCCGGCAATGGCGGGCCGGTCAGGGGCGGATGAGCATCTCCTCCGCGGCCGCCTTGATGAGTTTCCGCGACTCCTCCGCGTCGAGCGCCTCGGGTCCCTTGCTCTCGCCGCCTTCGAGGAGGGAGAAGAACGCGTCGGCGTAGTCGACGATCCGGTCACCGCCTTCGACGACTTGACCTCTTCCCGCGCTCTCGATGTAGAGGACGTCGTCGAGCGATCGGAAGCCCAGAATTGTGAAGGGGCCGTTGAGCCCGAAATGCGATCCCTTGCCGAACGGGATCACATGGACGTTGATGTTGTCGCGCCGGCCGAGCGCGATGAGGTGGTACAGCTGCTCGACCATCAGGCCCGGATCGACGGACACTCCTATTCGCCGCCGGATCACCGCCTCGTCGATGACGTAAGTCTCCTCGGGGAGCAGCGCCGGATCGCGTCTGTCCAGCTCCTTCCGGCGCTGAAGACGGAACCTGACCACGGTCTCCACCCTGTCGGCCGACATGCTCTCCCGCGTGACGACCTGCGCATAGGCGGGCGTCTGCAACAGCGGCGGAATGAACGCGTTGTGCGACTGCCGTATCGTTGAGGCGCCCGCTTCGTATCCGACGAACTTTATGATCTCGTCGCGGATTCCGGTGCCTCTATAGGCGTCCCACCAAGCCGTTCTCTTCGAGCCACGTGAAAGGTCGTGGAGCTCGCCCATCCGGTCCCGGCCGGTGATTCCATAGACCTTCAACAGAGCCTCGAGGTCGTTTTTGGTAAGGGCGGTCTTCCCTCCCTCGACGCGAATCACCTTCGCCTCCGACCATTCCATCGCGGCGGCCACTTTGGACTGCGTCATACCGGTCTCCGCGCGCAGCCGAACCAGCTCGTTCTTCAACAGCGCGCGCTGAACGACCGGACCATGATCCTCATGCACCGGCGGCTCTCACTCTCTGTGTTGATCGGGATCAGTCATCTCGCCACGAAACCATGTGCAAGGTGGCAGATCGAAGGGATTTTCCCTGCCATCTTGCAAGTCGGTTGCCAGCAGAATTGCGGTAGGCACTTCACGAATTCAAGGCTCTCACCTGCGTGGATGCAATGGGTTACAAGCTTATGGCCCCGCCGGATTGACCTGACGCGATGCAAGGTTACATTCTTAAGAATGACACGGCTATCAATTACACAGAGTCACCGACCATTCGCGGGAACGTACAGCGGCCTCCCTGCTGGCACAGGGAGGCCGCACATGACCCAACCGCCTCCGCGCCTGTCAACGGACACGAAAGGAGCCGAGCTCTGCCATGAGCCTAAACCCGAACCCCGACCCGGCCGACCCCTCTCCCACGCCTTATGAGGCCTATCCCCAAGCGGGACAGGTCACCGTTCCCCCGATCCCCCCGATCCCTCCGGGGTTCGCCTTCCCGCGCGACCAGCGTCCGAAGGCGTCCGCCACGCTCATCGCGGTCGACATCTGCGCCTTCGGGGACCTGCGGCGTGACGACCTCGTCCAGCTCCACCTGCGCGACCAGATGTACCGGATACTGAGCCAGGCGTGCACGATGACCGGCCTGTCCCTGCCGGACTGCTACAACGAGGACCGTGGCGACGGCGTGCTCATCGTCGCGCCGCCCGAGCCCCCCGCGGACGACCTTCTCGCCCCGTTCGCCTACCACCTCACGGCCGTTCTCCGCCGGTACAACCGGCTCGCCGGCCCGATCTCCCACATCCGGATGCGCGTCGCCTTACACACCGGCCTCGCCCACCGTGACAACCACGGTGTCGCCGGCCGTTCCCTGGTCCATCTGTTCCGGCTGCTGGAGGCCGGCTCATTCAAGGCCGCCTGCGCGGCGTCCGCCGCCGATATCGGTGTGATCGTTTCTGATCGGCTCTACGAAGACGCCCTGGCACACGGCGCACTCATCGACCCCTGCGACTTCCAGAAACTGCGTGTCACCTGCAAGGAGACGCGTACGTGGGCCTGGGTATGGTCCCCGCCGAACAGCGGAAACGGCTTCGCGAATACAATTTCCAACTGATCGGCGCACTGGGGTCTGAGGGGTTTCCGAGCAGCGGCGTGAACCGAGTGCCGACGAAGTCAACGTGATCGAACACGGCCGTCGATCATTTTCCACAAAAAGCGTGCAAACATTGACACAAATGAGCAGGCTTCGTACTGTCAACCCAGCATCGCGATGCTGTCCCGCCACCCTGTCTGCCGCGCCGGCCACCGCAGACGATTCGACTCCCTCCAGACCCCGGAGCCGTCGCCATGCGCAGATATCGCCCCGCCATCCGCGTGACTGCCGCCGCCATGTCATCGAGAGCCGACAGGCCGGTCCGCCGCCGGCTCACCTCCCTCGCCGCCGCCCTCCTTCTCGCCCTCGGCGCCCTCACCGGCCTGGCCGCCGGAACGGCGCAGGCCGCGTCCCTTCCCTGCGACATCTACGGCGGCGCCGGCACGGCGTGCGTCGCCGCCCACAGCACCGTGCGCGCCCTGTTCGCGGCGTACTCCGGCCCGCTCTACCAGCTGACCCGCGCCTCCGACCGCGCCACCCACGACGTCGGCGTGCTGGCCGCCGGCGGCTACGCCGACGCGGCCGACCACGACGCGTTCTGCAACGGCACGACGTGCGGCATCACGAAGATCTACGACCAGACGTCGCGCCACAACGACCTGACGCCGTCCCCGTCCGGCACGGCCGGAACCGGCGCCGACTCCCCCGCCGACGCCAGCGAGATCGCCGTCACCGCCGGCGGCCACAAGGTGTACGGCGTGTGGATCTCCCCGCAGCACGGCTACCGGCATGCCGTCGGGTCCGGTGTCGCGCAGAACGGTCAGCCCGAGGGCATGTACATGGTCGCGAGCGGCACGCACGTCGGGTCCGCCTGCTGCTTCGACTACGGCAACGCCGAGGCGGTGCCGGCCGATACCGGCAACGGCCACATGGACGCCGTCAGCATCGCGACCACCTGCTACTTCGCCCCGTGTACGGGCTCGGGGCCGTGGGTGGAGGCGGACCTGGAGAACGGGATGTTCCAGGGCGCCAACGGTTCTAACACCGCGAACCAGGGCAACAACAGCACCTACGTCACGGCGCTGCTGAAGAACAACGGCCAGACGACGTACGCGCTCAAGGGCGGCAACTCCCAGTCCGGCGGCCTGTCGACGTGGTGGAACGGCGCGCTGCCGAACCGCGGCGGCTACATCCCGATGCACCAGGAGGGCTCGATCATCCTGGGCACGGGCGGCGACAACAGCAACTGGAACATGGGCACGTTCTTCGAGGGCGTGATGACCTCCGGCTATCCGACCGACGCCGCCGACAACGCGGTGCAGGCCAACATCGTCTCGGTCGGCTACTCCGGGCAGACGAACGTGCCGAACGGCCCGCAGGGCACGATCACCGGGCCGGGCGGCAAGTGCGTCGACGTCGCCGCCGACGACACCGGGGTCAACGGCACCGCGGTGCAGCTCTGGGACTGCCAGAGCTACGCCGAGGACCAGCACTGGACCCACTTCGCCGACAACACGCTGCGTACGCTCGGCCGCTGTCTCGACGTCAACGGCAACGGCACCGCGAACGGCGCCCAGGTGGAGCTGTGGGACTGCAACGGCGTCGGCGGCCAGAAGTGGCTGCAGCAGGCCGACGGCTCGCTGCGCAATCCCCAGTCGGGCCGCTGCCTCGACTCGCCCAGCGGGGCGACCGGGAACGGCACGCGGCTGCAGATCTATGACTGCAACGGCTCCGCGGCGCAGAGGTTCGCGGTCAACGGCGGCGGCGCGATCGTCGGTCCGGGCGGCAAGTGCATCGACGTCCTCGGCGACGACAACGGCGTCAACACCACCGCGGTCAACATCTGGGACTGCCAGTCCTACTCCGTGGACGAGCACTGGGTCCACCTGTCCAGCGGCGCGCTGCGCACGCTCAGCCGGTGCCTGGACATCAACGGGAACGGCACCGCCAACGGCACCCAGGTGGAGCTGTACGACTGCAACGGCGTCGGTGGCCAGGTCTGGCAGCAGCAGGCCGACGGCTCGCTGCGCAACCCCCAATCCGGACGCTGCCTCGACTCACCGAACGGGGCGACCGCGAACGGCACCCGGCTGCAGATCTATGACTGCAACGGCTCCGCGGCGCAGAAGTTCGCCCTGATCTAGGAAGGTACGTGACGGGACCCGCCGGGATCGGCGGGCCCCGTCACCCGTCCACGACCGGATGCACCTCCACCGCGGCGAACCGCGCGTCCGGGATGCGCGCCGCGATCGCGTACGCCCGCTCCGGGCTCGCGCACTCGACCATGAAGTAACCCGCGAGCTGCTCCTTCGCCTCGGCGTACGGACCGTCGCTGATGACCGGGACACCGTCGCGCACCCGTATGCTCCTGGCGGTGGCCGGATCGGCCAGCGCGACGCCCGCGACGAGCTCTCCGGACTCGGTGATCTCCCGGTGGAGGGCCTCGGCCTGCCGGGTCAGCTCCTCGCGCTCCTCCGCCGGCATCGCCAGGAACCCCGGCTCGTACAGGAAGATCGGGTGTGCCCAGTTCCGCGGGTTGCCGTAGATCAGGAGCAGGTACTTCATCGCCGGGCCGCGATCAGGCGGACGGACCGGCGACGCCGACCACGTTGCCCTCGGGGTCGGCGAAGTGCCCGACCGTGAAGTCCCCGGACGCGGGCTCAGGGCCCATCAGGCGCTTGCCGCCGAGGCTCTCGGCCTCGCGGAGCGCGGCCCCGACGTCGGGCACGCCCACATAGAACAGGACCCGCGGCTCGTGGCCCGGACCACCGCCGACACCGCCGTTGATGCCCGCCCCGGTCGTGCTCCCGTCCACGAAGCCGTACGTGCCCGGCTGCGAGACCTTCTCGGTGGTCGCGTCACCCGTCTGGAACTCCCAGCCGAACAGCGCGCCGTAGTAGCCGCGCAGCTCCGCGGGGCCGGTTCCGATGATCTCGAAGTGCACCACGGGTCGTCCCATGATCGGTCCTTTCCTCTCCGGCGGGGCACCGCGTCGCGGCCCCTCACGACACAGTCGGAGCGGAGGGCTCCGTCTCGACATCGGTCCTCAGGCGCCGGATCCGGGCAGCATCCGCGGCAGCTCCGCCCGGCCCTCGGCCGTCACGGTCCGAATGGCCGCTCCGGCGGCCGCCGCGCCCGTGCCGGTGCTGGCGAGCTGGGCCGCCCGTACGCGCTGAACCGTCAGTTCCGGACGCGGAGCGGGAGGGTGCGCGGGCCGCGGACCTGGCCGGCGGCCCAGGTCACCGCAGACGGGTCGTCGAGGGTGAAGTCCGGGAAGCGCTGGAGCCAGACCTCCAGGGCGACCCTGAGCTCCATCCGCGCCAGGTGGGAGCCGATGCAGCGGTGGATGCCGAGACCGAAGGCGGCGTGCCGGTTGACCTCGCGGTCGATGACGACCTCATCGGCCCGGTCGAACTGGGCCGGGTCGCGGTTGGCGGCCGGGAACGACAGCAGGACCCAGTCCTCGGCCTTCATGTCGACGCCGTTCCAGTGCATGTCCTCCTTCACCAGCCGCGCCATCGTGACCGGGGCGTACGCGCGGAGCAGCTCCTCCATCGCGGTCGGCAGCAGATCCGGCTCGGCGACGAGGCGCTCGCGGTCACCGGGGTGGTTCGCGAGGTGCCACAGGGACGCTCCGATCGCGCTCCAGGACGTGTCGATGCCGGCGATGAGCAGCAGCGCCATCGTGCCGGCGACGTGGGCCGGCTCCAGCTTCCGGCCGCCGAGCTCGACGCCGATGAGGTAGTCGGTGAGGTCGTCGCGGGGGTTCGCCACGTGGTCGCGGATCTGGTCGAGCAGGTAGTCGAACAGCTTCCCCATCCGCGCGACACGCTCGTCCGGCGGCAGGTTGATGCCCTCGAGCGCGTTCTCGATGAACTCGCGGAACCGCGGCCCGTCCTCCTCGGGGAAGCCGAGCATGCCGGCGATGACGCGCATCGGGATGTGCTGGGCGTAGTCGCGGGCGGCGTCGACGACGTCCTGTCCCTCGAACCCGTCGATGAGGGAGTGGCAGTACGCCCGCGCCGCTTCCTCGTGCCGGGTGACCGCGGTCTTGGTGAACGCGGGGAGCAGCAGCTTGCGCGCGAGGCGGTGGAACGGCGGGTCGGAGGAGATCGGCGGCGTGCCGCCCACCGGCGCCAGCTCGGGCGGGGGCCGGAAGTTGCTCATGATGATCGACCGCGAGGAGAAGTGGTCGGTGTCGTAGGCGATCGCCGCGACGTCCTCATACCGCGTCGGCAGCCATCCGCCGCCGAACCGCTCGGTGCGGGCGATCGGGCAGCGTTGCCGCAGGTCGTCCTGGATCGGGTACGGGTCCTGCGCCCACTCCGGCTCCAGATGGGAGAAGTCGGTCTCCCAGTCCGCGACCGGGCCGGTGACGATCTCGCTGCGCGTGCCGACGGGAGTGTCGTCCCGCAGCTCGCTGAAGTTCTGGGCGAAACGGTCGTCCGCGCTCACGTCATTCCCCCTCGGACAGGTGGATCGCGCGTTCGGGGCAGTTGGAGGCAGCCAGCCGCGCGTCGTGTTCCTCGCCCGGCGGCACGACGCCGTCACCGAGGACCTTTCCGTAGCCCTCCTCGTCGTCGCCGAACACGCCGGGAGCGAGGTCGTAGCAGCGGCCGTGCCCGTGACAGTGCTCGGAGTCGATCCGTACTCTCACTGCGTCTCTCCCGTCTGAACCGTGCTTCGCCGCCCGGTGGCGCCCCCGGCCCTGCGGGAGAACCGCAGGGCATCGTCGTCGATGCGGCCGTACCGCAGCTTGAACAGGTCGTGGGCGTAGCTCGAGCCGAGCTGCCACGGAGGCCGCGAGCCGGCCTTGGGGAACTCCTCGATGGAGCGGAGGACGTACCCGGCCTGGAACTCCAGCAGCGGCCGCTCGGTCACGGTGGGGTCGTCGTTGGCCGGGACGCACCGGTCGTAGCCGTAGGCGTCCATGTGCCGCAGCAGCCGTACGACGTACTCGCTGACCAGGTCGGCCTTCAGCGTCCAGGAGGCGTTGGTGTAGCCGATCGTGAAGGCGAAGTTCGGCACGTCACTGAGCATCATGCCCTTGTAGGCCATCGTCTCCGGCAGCCGGACCTCGCGGCCCTCGACGCTGAGGCGCATGCCGCCGAGGACGAGCAGCCGCAGCCCGGTGGCGGTGACGACGACGTCGGCCTCGAGCTCGGCGCCGGACGTCAGCCGCAGCCCCGTCTCGGTGAACTCCTCCACGTGGTCGGTGACCACCGAGGCCCGCCCGTCGCGGATGGCGGCGAACAGATCGCCGTCGGGCACGAGGCACAGCCGCTGGTCCCACGGCTGGTAGCGCGGCTTGAAGTGCGTGTCGACGTCGTAGCCCTCCGGGAGCTGCCGGAGCGTCGCCTTCCTCAGGAGCGACCGGACCAGGCCCGGACGGCGGCGGCTGAGCTCGTAGAAGAGCGTGGTGGTCAGGACGTTCTTCCACCGCGTGACCGGGTACGCGAGACGGCCCCCGACCAGCCGCCGCAGGGCGTTGGCGATGGCGTCCTCGGCCGGGAGCGAGACGATGTACGTCGGCGAGCGCTGCAACATCGTCACCTGCGCGGCCCGCTCGGCCAGGGCCGGGACCAGCGTCACGGCCGTCGCGCCGCTGCCGATGACGACGACCTTCTTGCCGGTGTGGTCGAGGTCGTCCGGCCAGTGCTGCGGATGGACCACGGTGCCGCCGAACCGCTCGACGCCGGGAAAGTCCGGCGTGTAGCCGGCGTCGTAATGGAAGTAGCCGCTGCACGCGTAGAGGAAGCCGGCGGTCAGCCGTACGGTCTCCCCGTCGTGCACCGCCTCGATCGTCCAGCGCGCGTCCTCGCCGGACCAGTCCGCGCTGACGACCCGGTGGCCGAACCGGATGTGGCGGTCGATGCCCGCCTCGGTCGCGGTGTCGCGGACGTAGCTCAGGATCGAGGGCCCGTCCGCGATGGCCTTGGCCTGCGTCCACGGACGGAAGCGGTAGCCGAGGGTGTTCATGTCCGAGTCGGACCGTACGCCCGGATAGCGGAACAGGTCCCACGTGCCGCCGATGGTCTCGCGCGCCTCGAGGATCGCGTAGGAACGGCCGGGGAAGGCCGACTGGATGTGGTGGGCGGCACCGACGCCGGACAGGCCGGCGCCGATGATCAGCACGTCGACGTGTTCGGTCGAGGTCATCGGAGGCCTCCCTCTCCCGGGCGGACATTCTGGACTCTAGCGGTGCGCCTCGCCGTACGCGCATGGCCGTCGATGAGATCGAGAAGCGTCGGCCACAGGGCCAGGGGCAGGTCGTGGCCCAGGCCCTTGATCGTCTCGAGCCGCGCACCGCCGATCGCCCGTACCGTGGCGGCCCCTCCGCTCGGGGCGACCATGCGGTCGCGGTCGCCGTGGATCACCAGGGTCGGGGCGGTGACCGCCCGCAGCCGCGCCGTACGGTCGCCGGAGCGGAGGATCGCGCCGAGCTGGCGTCCGACTCCCCCGCGGGAGGGGTCGCGGTCCCACGCCAGCCCGGCCCGCTCGCGCACCCGGGCCTCGTCGGTGGGGAAGCCTTCCGAGCCGATGTGGCGGAACATCCGCACGGCCCGCTCGATCGCCGCCTCTCGCGTCGTCGCCGGGCGCGCGGCCATCAGCCGCAACGTGGACGGCGCCGTACGGCCGACGCGGCGGCCTCCGGTGGTCGACATGATCGAGGTCAGCGTCCGCACGCGTGCGGGGACGAGCGCCGCGACCGTCTGCGCGATCATCCCGCCCATCGAGATGCCGACGAGGTGCGCGTCCTCGATGCCGAGCGCGTCGAGGAGCCCGACCGTGTCGGTGGCGAGGTCGGTCAGGTCGTACTGCAGGGGATGCCAGCGCCGCGTCAGCAGCGTGACCGGGCCGGGCGGCGGGAAGCTCAGATGGGTCGAACGGCCGACGTCGCGGTTGTCGAAGCGCAGGATCCGGTATCCGCGTGCGGCGAGCCGCTCGCAGAACGCGTCCGGCCAGCTCTGGAGCTGTTGTCCCAGCCCCGCGACGAGGACGAGCGGCTCCGCGCCGGCCTCGCCGATCTCCTCGTACGCGAGCGTGATCCCGCGTCCGGCGTCGGCCGTGCGTTCGGTCATGTACGGGCTCCGGTGGTCGTGATCTGAAGTGTCTTCCGTGGTGCCCGGCGGCGCATGACCGCCCGGCCCCCTTTCGCCGGGGCGTTCGAGACGCCGCGGAGGTGCCATCGTTCGCCGCGCCCGGCGGTCGGCGCCAGGGCGACCTCGCGCAGGAGGGTGCGCAGGGTGACGTTCATCTCCATGGTCGCGAACGCCGCGCCGACGCAGCGCCGGGCACCGCCGCCGAACGGGATCCACTGGTGCAGGTCCGGCTTGGCGCCGACGAAGCGGTGCGGGTCGAAGGCCGCGGCGTCGGGGAACAGCGACTCTTCGCCGTGGAGCAGCGTGATGGCGACCAGGACCGTGGACCCCTTCGGCAGCGTCCACGGCCCGAGCGTCAGCTGGTCGGCCGTGACCCGCCGGCCGACGAGGTCGATGACCGGGCGGGTGCGCTGGACCTCGAGGATCGTGGCCGCGCGGAGCTCACCATCGTCCGTGCCGAGCGCTTCGAGGACGGCGGGGTGGCGGCGGATCCGCTCGATCGCCCAGGCGAGGGTGGTCGCCGTCGTCTCGTGTCCCGCGACGAGCAGGGTGAGCAGCTGGTCGGCGATCTCGCCGTGGCCCAGTCCCTCGCCGTCGTCGTAGCGGCTCTGCAGCAGCAGCGCGAGGACGTCGTCGCGCCGGTCGAGGTCGTCGCGGGCCGCTTTGGCGATCAGCCGCTCCACGATCGCGTCGTACCGGCGGCGCATGATCCAGAACCGCCCCCAGGGACTCCACCGGCCGAGGTCGGCCCTGGGGATCGGGAGGACGACCAGCCGGGAGCCGAGCGTGACGAACGGCGGCAGCAGGGCGCGCAGCTCGGCGAACTCCGCGCCTTCGGCGCCGAACACCGCGCGCAGGATGGCGTTGAGCGTGATCCGCATCATCGAGGGCAGCGTCGCGAACTCCCGGTCCTCGGGCCACGAGGCCAGCTCGCGCACCGTCTCTTCCTCGATGATCTTCTCGTACGCGGCGAGCCGACGGCCGTGGAACGGCGGGACGAGCAACTTGCGCCGCGCGCGGTGCTCCGCGCCGGTGAGCGCGAACAGCGAACCGGGGCCGAGCACCCGCCCGAGGTTCGGCTCGACGTTCTCCACGACGTCGGGGCCCGCCGTGAACAGCCGTTTGACCTGCGCGGGGTCGCTGATCACCACGGCGCGGCCGAAGACCGGGACGTTGACCGTGAAGGCGTCCCCGTACCGCTCGCGCAGCCGGAGCATGCCGCGCCGCGGAGCGGTCAGCGCCATGACGCCCTGCGCGAGACGCGGCGCCGACGGGCCGGGAGGAAGCGTCGCGGTCGTCATCTCTCACCCTCCTGGTACGCGGCCGTACCAGGCGAACGGTACGCCGTCGTACCATTCACCTCAAGGCCTCCTCAAGACGAGAGGTATAGCGTGACGCCGATGACGACTGTGCGGGTCGGACGCGACAGGACCACGCACGAGGACGCCGAGGGCTTCCGGCTGCGGCTGCTCGACGGCCTCGCCGCCTCCATCGCGGAGAAGGGCTACCCCGGCACCACGATCGCCGACATCGTGCGCGGCGCGCGGACGTCGCGGCGGACCTTCTATGAGTACTTCTCCGGCAAGGAGGCGTGTTTCATCGCCCTGCTGACCGCCGCCAACGCCGCGATGGTCCAGCAGATCTCCGCCTCGGTCGACCAGACCGCGCCCTGGGCGGCCCAGGTCCGCCAGGCGATCGAGGCCTGGATCGCCTGCGCGGAGTCCGAGCCCGCCATCATGCTGAGCTGGATCCGCGACGTACCCGCCCTCGGCTCCGCGTCCCGCCGCCTGCAGCGCGAGATGATGGAGACCTTCGTCGCCATGATCCAGACACTGTGCGACACGGCCGAGTGGCGCGCCGCCGGCATCGGCCCGGTTCCGCGGCAACTAGTGATCATGCTCCTCGGGGGCCTGCGCGAGCTCACGGCGAGCACCGTCGAGGACGGCGGCCGGATCGGCGACGTCACCGAGGTCGCCGCCCAGGCCTCAATCGCCCTCCTCGGGCCGCGTCTCTGACCTGTTCGGCTTCTTCCGTCGTTCGCATCGGCGCTCAGGACCGGATCGAGTCCCTTCTCCAACCGTCGGCAACGCGTCGGCCGTCCCCGGAGGCGGAGGTCGGGTCGCGATCGCCGCGACCAGGTGTCGGTCGTGCCGGACGATCAGCCGTAGGGCTCCGGTCAGCCGTTCCCGCCAGGCCGCGACATCCGCACCGGGCAACGTGTCAGCTGGGGGCCGCACAGGTCTAGGCAGGGATCGGTGTGGTCGAGCAGGACGTTCATCGTGTTATCTCGGTTAGCCGATCCGGAGCCGTACCGCTTCGCTCAGGCCACCGGAGCCGCGCGCTAGCAGCCTCGCCGGCTAGCCGGGGTCGGCCGGGCGGCCAGCGCCGCCACGCACTGGCAGGCCCACGCGCCGAAATGTGAAAGAGATAACACACTGCGCATGAGGGCCGAAAATGGCGTCCAGCAGCCAGTATCCGACAACCGGCACCAGAGACTCAGCCAGCGTGTTCGGGGCCCTCATCGGTCTCGATCTCTGCGGTAAAACGCCGGACAAGATCCTCTTCCAGCGGCCGCGAGTCGATATATTCGATGTAGTTCCAGCCTCGTACGTCCACGTGGGCCTTGCTGCCCGACTTCAGCAGCGTGACGACGGTCTTTCCCTTTCCGCGTGCGTATCCGAGCTCGAAATAGACGTTGGGTCGTTCGAGTGTCAGGTCGGCCACCACGAGACGAGCACTGTCGATCTTGTACAGAATGGTGTCGGTCACCATGAAGTCGGCATCGAGGTCCTTGATCCTCTCGGCTTCCATACCGACTCTTTCCGCCGCCGACCTGATCGCCTCGAACGTGGGCTCCATCTCGCCGTCGAAGCTGATGATCACGAAGATCATCTTGGCGCGCAGCTGCGGACGGCCGGCCCGGTGGTGCGTGTCGAAGCCGAATCGCTCGAAGACGCGGAGCGCCGCCTGCTCACTGAGCTCCTCGATGTCGACGAGCTCGGCGGGCTTCGGATCGGGTGAGGAGACGACTTCGCGTAGGAGTTCGGCAAGCCGGCCGATGCCGGTCGGATAACTTGCGGTGAGGTCGAGCGCTTCGATGTCTTGAAGCCGGGATGGAAGGTGCCAGAAGTTCGCGTCGTTGATGAGTACCGGGATGACGCGTTTACTGCTCAGCAGAGCCGTCGACCATTCCTCGGTTATCGGGTCGGAGGTGATACTCGCCGGGGAGACCAGCACGACGACCGCCTCGATCTGGCGTAGCTGGTCGCTGATGGTCTCCTTCAGGGAGCCGCCGGACCGCAGATCGGTCGCCGACCAGACGTCGATACCCAGGCCCCTCAGGTCGGATACGATCTTCTGGGCAGTTGACTGGTCTTGTGCGGCATAGGTGAGAAAAACCTTCGCCATTGCCTGCCTCCCGGACCCCGGGATCAGTCTATCTCCCGGGCCGGGTGATCTGCGTGATGTGACAGGACTCGCGAGGGATGAACGGGCTCGTGCCGTGCGAATGGTCATCGTTGGCATACGACGCCATTAAATGATCACTTCAATGAACCCATCCGCCCATCCGATATGTCTCGCGTGGCAGTCGGCCGTTGGTCAAGATGCCGCAAGTCTGGGGTCAGCGGGCCGTCGTCTCCAGGTGGCGTCGTGGGGACGTCCGGGTCGGGACCGGTACGGGAAGGATCCCCGTCCGGCTTGGCATGGGACTGACCGATGGTGAGGGCACGCGGGTGGCCGGTGCGGGTGGTGTCGCCGGAGTCTCGTGCCGGTGGGCGGGGCGCAGCAGTCCCCACGTCACGGCGGCGACCACGGCGATCGCGGCCGCGGCCGCGAGGACCCGGGGCCAGGTGCGTGCTCGCGAGGGCCGGGCCGCCCGGCCGCGTTCGACCAGGTCCGCGCCCGGCACGATGCGCTCGGCGGCGCGCCGGTAGTGCTCGCGGAGCAGGGCCTCGAGGTCCTCACTCATGGACCGCCTCCTCTTCGGTCAGTTGCCGCCGCAGCGCGGTCATGGCCCGCGCCGTATGGCTCTTCACCGTTCCGCGTGAGATGCCGAGCGCCTCCGCGATCTCCTGCTCGCTCAGGTCGCACCAGTAGCGCAGTACGACGACGGCCCGCTGTTTGACGGGCAGCGTGGCCAGCACGTCGTCGAGCGGGGTACCGCCCGCCTCGTACGCCTCGCGTACTCCGGCCAGCCGGTCCACGTCGACGACCCCGCCGACCGGTACGTCGCGCCGCCGCCCGCGGCGTTTGTGGTCATCGATTGCGAGGTTGACCAGCACCTTCCGCGCGTACGCCTCCGGCCGGTGGCCACCGCGCACGATCCGGGCCCATCGCCGGGCGACCCGCTCGTACGTCGTCTGCAGCAGGTCCTCGGCCAGGTGCCGGTCGTAGACGAGGAACACCGCGGTGCGCAGCAGGCGGCCCGCCGAGGTGGCCACGAACTCGTCGAACGTGAGCTCGTCGTCCACCTCGCGGGCTCCCCTGCGTCCGGCGCTCACGTCGAACAGGGTGTCACCTATCCCAGGCCCGAAACGGTCGGAACCGGGACCGGCCGCGCCGACCGGCAGCGGGGCGTCGGAGACGGTACCGGCCGCGGAGTGGCGGCCTTCTCCGGGCGTACGGTGCAGACGGGCGCCGTACGAGTGGGGCGGGGAACCGGCCTGGCCCGGGTGGGGCGCGGGACCGGCGCCGTCCGGCTTGGACTCGGGGCCGGGGCCGTCCGGCTCGGGACGGGGGCCGGCGTACGGCCGGCGTGGTCGGGGGCGCTCGCGAGAGCGGTGCCGCCGAGCCACACTCCCGCGGCCACGGCTGCCGCCGCGCCCGACAGGGCGAGCACGCGCGGCGTCCGGCGTTTCTGACGGTCGGTCATCAGGGGTTCCTTTCTGTCCGTACACCCCCTTCAACCCCTCGACCGGCCCGCCCGGTTGTCACTGACTTCGACCAATATCGCGCTGCTGCCACGGCCAGCGGCCTTCCAGCTCCACCTCGAGAGAGAAGCTGAGGAAGGTCCGTACGAGGACGATCACCGCCAGGACCCCCACGCTGGTGAAGGTCGGTGAGACGGCGACCGTACGGATGATGTCGCCGGCGACCAGGAACTCCAGCCCGAGCAGGATCGCCCGGCCGAGGCTCTGCCGGTAGAGGCGGTACGCGGCCGAGAAGTCGTCGCGGTGGCTCAGCAGCCGGCGGGCGAAGACGCCCGTGGCGACCAGCGCCCCGCCGACGATGATCGCCACGCCCGCGCCGTCCACGGCCGTGCCGGCGTGCTCCACCACGTGCGGGAAGTTCATGCACTCGCTCTCAGCTCGATCGGATCACAGGCACGATGCCCCGGCGACGCCGTCGTCACGCCCGTCAGGGGGCGACGGTGAACCAGTCGGTGAAGCCGCTCGGGTCGTGGCGGCCGAGCGCGCCGTGTTCGAACAGGCCGTGACCCGTCGCGCCGTCGCACGTGGCGCGGCCCACGTGGTCGACCATGCCGAACATCATCTTGCCGGCGACGTCCGGAGAGCTCAGGTCGTACGTGACGCGTTCGGTGAAGTCCGGGCCCTTCCACACGCCGTGGGACCAGTCGGCGTCGCCGCCGTAGCCGCCGCCGAGGTGCAGCGCGACCGGCAGCAGCGACTCGATCTCCAGCACGACGGGCTTGCCCTCCGCGCCGGTGCAGCGGATCACCGCTCCGGTGGGGATGCGGGTGCCCGAGGCGTAGGAGATGCTCACCTGCGGCCAGCCGAGCTGCTCGACGCGGCCGTCGCGCCACAGACGGGTGCAGTCGTTGAGGGTGCGGAAGCCGTTCGGGTCCTCCTGGATGATCAGCACGACGGCGTAGTCGTCGAACCGCATCGGGACGTACAGCCACCACATGCCCTCGAACGGTGGGTCCGACGGGCGGCCGGCCGGCTCGGGCTCGCCCACCGGGCGGATGCCCCACGAGCGGTCGCGGCTGCCGACCCAGCGGTCGGGCGTCACCGCGATCTCCTCGCCGTCGACGGCGATCGAGCCCTCCCAGGTGCCGACCTGGGCGAACCGCTGGGCGTCGAGGGTCACGCGGCTGCCGGAACGCAGGACGTGCGGCTGCTCCTGGACGACGTCGAACGAGCCCTCCCACGTCAGGTCGAGCGCGATGCCCTCGGTCTCCTCCAGTACGACGCGCAGCTTCCGGAGCGGCTCGACGACCTCGATCCGGTAGCCGCCCACGCGCTGGTTCAGCCGGTCGTCGTCGATCGCGTCGCCGAGGTGGACGGCCGTCTGCGTGTCCCCGCGCCGTACGAGGACGAAGGCGTCCTTGGTACCGAGGTTGGGGTACCACCCCATCCCGCTGATCAGGAAGATGTCGCCCGTACGGTCGTGCGCGTTGAAGTAGGAGCGGTCATAGAAGTTGCGGTCGCTGGTCGCCGCCCAGGTGACCGGCAGCGGGGCCTGATGGATCGGGTACTCGTCGAGCGGGCCGACCATGTCTACGCACCTACCTCGTCCAGGGTCTGTTCGAGCAGGGGCCGGTGGTGCATCACGCTCTCGATGTCGCCGGGACGCTCGATCTCGCCGAAGTGGATCTGCCGCGTTCCCGTGCGCATGAACACGATGGCCCAGCGCACGGCGTTGTAGACGTGGTACCACCGCAGGTCGCCCAGGGCGGTGCCACTGAGCTTCTCGTACGTCGCCCGCACGTCGTCTTCGCGGAGGAAGTCGGGCATGCCCGGCAGCTCCAGCATCCCGGTGATCGACTCGAAGACCCGGTGGGCGAAGACCAGCCACGACAGGTCGAGCTCGCGGGGGCCGATCGAGGCCATCTCCCAGTCGAGCACGCCGGCCGGCGCGAAGTCGTGGTAGAGGATATTGCCGATCCGGGCGTCGCCCCAGCACAGGACCGTCTCGGACGGCTCCGGGAGGTGCGCCTCCAGCCAGGTCAGGCCGCGCTCGACGAGCGGCGAACGGTCCAGCCCGGCCACGGCGAAGTCGTACCAGGCCCTCGTACGCGCCAGCTCGCGTACGAGCAGGGCGTCACCGTCCGCGCCCTCCTTCGGCGCGAGGAAGCCGAAGGTCTCGGCGGCGTCGGGGATGGCGTGCAGCTTGGCGATCGCCTCCACCGAGAGCTCCTGGAGGCGGTGCCGCTGGTCGGCGGTCGCGTCGAAGAGCCAGTTGTCGCCGAAGTTGTAGGGCAGCACGTCGCGCGGGACGAGGCCCTCGACGTGGTCCATCAGGAAGAACGGGCTGCCGATCACCGTGCCCTCGGGCTCGATCCACCGGACCTGCGGGACGGGCACGTCGGTCAGCTCGCCGACCAGCCGCATCGTCTCGTACTGGTCCCGCAGGGCGTACTCACGAAAGACCGGGACGTCGTCGTCGGCCGGTGCGACGCGCGCGACATAACGCCCGGTCCGCCGCTCGCCGCCCTCGGTCCAGACGATCTCGAGGACCAGCGTCTCGGACGACATCCCGTTGGTGTCGATGCCGTCCCGCAGCATCACCTCGGGGTCCGTACGCCCGGCCGGGAGCACGGTCATCAGCCATTCGGCGATGCGTGTGGCGAATAACCCCGTGTCACGGCCGGAACGCTGGAGCTTCATGTCGGCCGGTCGGCGTGCGCTGTCCATCGAGCTCCCTTTGAACCGGCGCGGATTACGCATTTTGCGCCTCGGAGGAAGCTCCACACATTACCTCGCGCACGCCCACGGGGAAATGACCGTTTCAGCCGCTGGTACGTGCTTCGGCGGGCGTCGCGGCTGGTACGGGCACGGCGGATCGCGGACGCCGCCGGGGAAGGAACGCGGCGAGTCCGAAGGCCACGATGCCGGCGCCGACCGCCATCACGACGCGGAGCCCGCCGGCACCGTTCCGGTTCGAACGCGACCGGGCCGCTCGCGGAAGAGTACGACGTGGCGCAACGCCGGATGCGCGGCAACCTCTCGCAGAGCCGTACCGCTCTACGCCTGTGAAGCGCATGAGACTTTCAAATAAGTTGAAGCTTTAGTTTTTCTCCTTTTGCAGGTAAACCATTATCGACTTCGCGCGTCGGTCCACTTCCAGTTATAGCAGGCAGACTTCCTTTACCTTTTTGTTATCGTCCCGGTCAAACAATCCGATCGACCGCCGCGTCGTATTAGATACATGTCCCCATCGGGGATCGATAAGAAAGTGAGAGTGGAGATGCGAGCTCGTCAACGGATTTCAGCGCTCATCGCTGTTTCCGCAGTCGCCGCCGGCGTGATGGCCACGGCGACCGTCGCAGAGGCCGCCGCCGCCCCGCGCAGCAGCGCCGCGTGCACCAACGCGGCCGGCAAGTACCATGGCACCGTGGTCGGCTCCTACGCGTTGATCGGGTACGACTCGCAGGGCCGGCCCATGGAAGAGGGCGGAACCCTGAAGGTCTGGCACTCGGCCGCCTGCGGGACACTGTGGGCGCGTTTGGTCAAGCGCGCCAAGTACACGGACGTGGCGAGGCAGACCGGCATTTCGATCGAGTTCTACAACACCGATCTTCAGCGCGACGACTACCTTTCCAGCGATGCCATGACGCAGGGCTCGGTGGAGACCCGAGCCGTCCCGGTCGGCGCTCACGGAAGCGCACAGGTGATCGGCGAGTTCGTCGGCGACTACAACTACACCGCTTATCAGACCGTCACGTTCTGATCAGCAATTCCGAAATCACACAATGATGGGCCCCGGACACGTCGTCACGCGTCCGGGCCCCCTCATGCCCGGCTCGGAAACTCAGATTTGGTGACAGATCGGAGGTCGGCCACGTTCCGGGTCGGCCGCGTTTCGATGTTCGGGGGCCGTTGGAGCCGCGATCGACGTGGCCTGTGCCCGTTGTAGTGGATCAGGTGCTCGCGGAGCACCAGGTTCAGGTGGCGTTCGCCGAGGATCGACGTCGGTGGATACGTCGCTGCCGAATTTGGCCCGGCCTGCGCACGGCGACCGGCGGGCCCGTTCGGAGGTGCTGCCGCCCGTCCACGACGGCGGCACGATGCGGGCGTTCCGCGCGTCCAAGGGCGCGGGACCCGACAGCGCCACGCCCAGCCGGCGCGGCGTCAAGTTCCCACCCCACCGGCACCGCACCCCGATCGGCACCGCGCCCGACCGACGGTCGGTTGGGTGCGGGGTTGATCGGGTGCTGCGCAGCATCCCACCGGCACCACACCAGGCCGACGCCGCGGCCCTGGTTCCCGCCAGCTCCCCATCACCGCGCTCAGCGGCCCGGGTCGGGAGCCTCCGCATCCAGCCGCCACCACCCCCTGGCCGACCCCGATTACCGCACGCCCAGATCCCCTCCCCAGCCCAGATCGTGCACCACCCCACTGACAGAACTCCCCTCCCGCCCATCGAAGCCGGCCCAAGGCGCGCACTTTCGGGGTGGTGTGGACGTCTTCTTCTTCAGAGAAGAAGGAGGACGCCATGGGTGCCGAACATCAACTCGCCTTCTTCATCCGGGAGCTGGCCGCGCCCGATGCCGCCCGGCGGGCGGCCGCCGCCAAAGGGCTGGGACGCGTCGGACGGGCCGAGCACGCGCAAACGCTCGTCCGGGCCGCCCGAGATCCCGAGCCGGTGGTGCGGGCGGCCGTGGCGCTCGGGCTCGGGCGGCTCGGCGTACGTGGCACGGGCGATGCGCTGACCGGCCTCATGGAGGACACCGACCCGGGCGTACGGCGCCGGGCCACGGTCGCTGTCGACCGGCTCGCGCTGGCCGGGCCGGACATCGTCTCCGCCTTAGGCCGCCGGCTGCACGACGCGGACCGGCACGTCCGGCTCAACGCGCTCGTCCGGCTGACCGCTCTCAGAACGCCCGGCGACATCGCGGCGCTCGTGCGGCTGCTGGCCGACCCCGACGCGACCGTTCGCGGGCACGCGCGGGGGCTGGTGTCGACGCTGACCGACGACGAGGCCGTACTGGCCGAGGTGCTCAAGACCGCCCGGCAGGGGTCCGGCGAGCTTCGCGTACGGGCGCTGGAGGTACTCCCCGCCCGTCATGCGGCTCGCCTGCGCGACGCGATGCTCGACGGCCTCCACGACCCCGACCCCGAAGTGCGAAAACTCGCGGCGGACATGCTGCTCCGGGAAAGGGGAACGGCCGACGCGTTGCTGACGGTGCTGGAGAAGGAACGGGATCCGCGCGTCGCTCGTACGCTGCTGAACATCCCGCGAAACGGCGGCCGCCGCCTCCAGGCGGTGGCGGTGCGCTGGCTCGGCGACCCTCACGCGGGCCCCTCCGCCGTACGGGCGCTGGCGGGCATCGGCACGCCGGCCGCCGTACGCCAGGTCAAGACGGCCCTCGGCCGCGGGCAGGCTCCCGGCGTACGGTCGGCCGCGGCCTCCGCGCTCGGGCGGATCGGCGATCGGCAGGCCGTCGACCTGCTGCTCCCGCTCCTCCGCGACCCGGACAGGTCGGTACGGACCGGAGCGCTCGACGGCCTGCGTCTGCTGAGCGACCACCGGCTGCCGTCTCGGCAGCGCCGACGAGTGGCGGAGGCGCTGACCGGCCGCCTGGCCGCGGATCCCGGCGAGGCCTGGTACGTCCGCAACGCGCTGAGCGGCTATCCCGAGGCCCTGCCGCGCGTACGGCGCCTGGCGGACAGCGGGTCGGGCGACGTCAGGGCGGCGGCCCTCTCGCTGCTGGACGAAACGGACGCGGCCCGCTTCCTGGCCTACCTGGACGACCCGGACGAACCGGTCCGCTACCACGCCGTACTCGGCCTCGGCCGGTACGTCCACGCCCACGGAACCCTCCCGGCAGGCCGGGACGGGACGGCCGACCTGCTCACCGCCCTCGCGGCCGGCGACTCCCCCCGCACCCGGCAGGCGGCGGCCGACGTCCTCGCCCGTACCGGACGGGCCTGACTCCAGACCGGCCGGAGCTTTCGGTAGCGTCGAAGGCGTGCGGCTTCATGTGGGATGTGCGATGTGGACTCACGCGGCGTGGCGGGGGCGGTTCCTTCCGCATTCGCTGCCGCCGCAGGAGCGGCTGCGGGCGTACGCGGGCTGGTGCAACGCCGTCGAGGGCAACACGACGTTCTACGCGACGCCGGCCCGTGACACCGTCTCGTCGTGGGCGGAGCAGACCGACCCCGGCTTCCGCATGGTGGTCAAGCTGCCCAAGACGATCACGCATGAGCGGCGCCTCGACGGCGTCGACGACGAACTCCGCGACTTCCTGGCGGCCATCGAACCGCTCGGGCCGCGTGCGCACGCGCTCTGGGTGCAGCTTCCGGCCTCGTTCGCGCCGGAGGATCTCGGGGTGCTCGCCGCCTTCCTGCGCCGGGTCCCCCGTACGTACCGGTACGCCGTCGAGGTAAGGCACCGGGCGTTCTTCGAGGACGCCCGGGCCCAGGGATGGCTGGAGGGCGTGCTCACCGGCGCGGGCGCCGAATGGGTCCCCTTCGACACCACCACGCTGTTCCAGAGCCGCCCGGCCAGCGACGCCGAACGCGACGCGTGGATGAAGAAGCCGCGCGTGCCGCGCCGGTCTGCGGCCCTCACCGACCGGCCGATCGTCCGCTACCTCGGCCGCGACTCCGCCGAGCTCACGGTGGCGGGCTGGCAGGAGTGGGCCGGCGTCGTCGCGACCTGGCTGCGCGAGGGACGCTCGCCGACCGTCTTCATCCACACGCCGGACAACGCGGACGCGCCGCAGCTCGCCCGCCGCTTCCACGAGGAGGTACGGGCGCAGGTGCCGGAGGTCGAGCCGCTGCCCGAGCCGGAGCCGGTCGAGCCCCTCACCCTGTTCTGAGGGACGGCCGCCTACGACCGGGCCTTGCGCACCAGGTCGGCGAAGTTCGCCGCCAGCCGCCGGGCGGTCCGGGCGGACTCCGGCTCGGCCGCCTCCGCCTCCGCGCGCAGCGCCCGAAGGTCCAGGCCCGCCTCGGCCAGCGCGGCCTCGTCCCAGCGGTCGAGGCGGTCCGCCCCCGCCTCCGGGTGGAACTGCACGCCCCAGGCCCACTCCCCTACGCGAAACGCCTGGATCGGGCAGTCCTCGCTCTCGGCGAGACGTACGGCCCCCGGGGGGACGGCGGTGATCTGGTCCCGGTGGTTCTGGATGGCGCGGAACTCATCCGGCACGCCCGCGAACAGCGGGTCCGTCTCGGCCCCGGCCAGCAGGGAGACGCGGCACGACCCGCGCTCCGGACGGCCATGAGAGCCGCGCACCACGCCGCCGCCCACCGCGGCCAGGACCTGGGCGCCGAGGCAGATGCCGAGCAGCGGCACCCCGCCGGCGACCGCGCGCCGGGTCAGTTCCCGCTCGGCCGGCAGCCAGGGGGCGTGTTCGTCGTCATCGGGAAGGAAGCCGCCGCCGAGCAGCGCCACCGCGTCGAAGCCGTCCGGCGCCGCGGGGACCGCGTCTCCGGTGACCTCCACGATCTCCAGCCCCGTCTCCTCCCACCACGGTAGGAACCGCCCGAGTCCGCTCCGCTCCGCGTTGCGGACGACCAGCACCCGAGGTGACCGGGAACGAAAGGGATCCACTGCCTACTCCAGACACATCGACCGTACGAAGACGGACAAGCATCACAGGTCCCGTACGGCCCAGGGTAACCGGCTCCCCCTCGCCGGCCAGGGCGGACGCCCGGAAATCCAAGGCGATCAGCCATTTCATCCGAGCAATTTTCACTCAGCGGAACATCAACCGGCAACGCGATTTTCCTTCACCAAATGAATGATCCAGAATAATTCTTGTCAGGCATCGCGTAAGGCTCATCAGCGACAACGACCACTGCGTCATCGAACGGCCACGGAGCGCACCCGAAAGGTCGACCGAAACGTCCATGCTGGGAATACTCCCTGCACGCAGCCGTCAAGATGGCACGATCCGGCCAGATTTCGTGTAAACCATCTGCCGTGACCAGTCATATAGCAATTAGCTCGGATCGGCCGATGTCAAATCCTGTGTAGCCCATACATCGACGGGTAGGTGGTCAATTCCTCGCGCTTCGGCGTGATGATCCCCTAGATAGGAGTGTTCGTGAAAAAGGTAATTCTGCCGCTGCTCGCGGCGGCGATCGCACTGGTGACGATGGTCGGGCTGACGGCCCTTCCGGCCTCCGCGGCCAAGGCCGCGACCGTGCCCGCACCGTTGAACAAGATCCCGATCGCCGGCACCACGTCCAACGGCGGGACCTTCACCGGTACGGTCACCCCGACCAGGTTCGTGGCGCAGAACCGCCAGGTCATCCTCAGGGGACTGGCTTCCGGCACCCTGAGGAACAGCAGCGGCGGCACGGTCCGCACCGTGTCCAACGCACCGGTGGCGCTGCCGGTGGCGCTGCCGAACGCGACCTGCCCGATCCTGCACCTGACTCTCGGCCCGCTGGACCTCAACCTCCTCGGCCTCAAGGTGCACCTGAACCAGGTCGTGCTCGACATCACGGCGATCTCGGGCCCCGGCAACCTGCTGGGTAACCTGCTCTGCGCCATCGCCGGGCTGCTCAACGGCACCGGCACCCTCGCGCAGCTCAACGCCCTGCTCGCCCAGCTGAACGCCCTGCTGGGACTGCTCGGATAGCAGCGCACGCGACGGCCGGTCTCGCCGAGATCTCTCGGTGGGGCCGGCCGCGTGACCGCGTACGGGCGGCGTCCCGCAGGCGGAGACGCTCAGACCGCCGTACGGGAACTCAGCCAGTCCTCGAACTCGACCGCGACGATGCGCTCGTCGTGAACGTCCGCCGCCCCCGCCGAGGCGAGCCAGACGATCGGCGCCTCCATCACCGCGGGGTCGATGAGGTCGTGGCCTCCGTCCGGCCCGTCGACCGGCACCATCCCGGTGGCCGTAGCGCCGCCCGGCAGCAGCATGTTGACCGTGACGCCCGAGCCGGCCAGGTCGGCGGCCATGATCCGGGACAGCGCCTCCGAGCCCGCGCGCGACGGCCCGTACGGCACGAAACCGAGGCGCTTCATGGTGGTGTGGTTCATCGAGACGTTGACGATCCGCCCGTGGCCGGCGGCGAGCATGCGCGGCGTCACCTCGCGCGCCACGAGGAAGTAGCCGGTCAGATTCGTCTCTACGACCGCGCGGAAACCGTCGGGCGGGACCGTCCAGAACCCCGCCGGGTCGGTGCGGAAGGCCGGGTTGACCGTGCGCATACCGATCCCGGCGTTGTTGACGAGCATGTCGATGCCGTCGAGCTCGGACCACGCCTCCGCGACGGCCCGCACGACCGACGCCTCGTCGCGTACGTCCAGCTCGATGCCGATCGCACCCGGCAGTCCGGCGGCCACCTCACGCGCGCGCTCCCCCGACCGGCCGGTCAGCGCCACGGCCGCCCCGGCCCGCGCCAGGCCCCTGGCCATCGCCAGTCCAAGGCCGCTGGTGCCGCCCGTGACCAGCACCTTCTTCGCGTCGAGCTCGCCGGTGGGCATGGACTCCTCCATCGTCTTTTCGGACATTCGGAAAAGCCTCTCACGGTGCCTCACCGATCGAGCCGGTCCAGCGCCTCCAGCAGGCGTTCGGCCGGATGCCAGAACGGCAGCCGCAGATGATGGCCGAACCCGTTGAAGGCGGAGAAGGCCGGACCCGCGGCGAGGAGCACGTCGTGCCGCCGCGCCCGTTCGGCCAGGGCGAGCGTGTCCTCGCCCGCGTCGATCCACAGCCCGGTGCCCCCGGCGGGCGTACGCCACGTCCACCCGGGCCGCCGGCCGCGCAGGATCTCCTCCGTACGGGCGAGGCGGTCCAGCAGGGTCGCGCGGCGCCGTTCGCGGGCTTCTGCGGTACGGGAGAGCAGGTCGGCGGCGAGGAGCTGGTCGATCACCGCGGCGCCCAGGTCGATGGCCTTCTTGGCCTCGGTGAGGCGCGCCACGAGCGCCGGGTCGCCGCGCAGCCAGCCGATGCGCAGCCCACCCCAGAGCAGCTTGGACGTCGTGCCGACGCTGAGGGTCCGGTCGGCGGGCAGCAGGTGCGCCAGCGCCGTGCGTCTGCCCCGTCCGTCGAGGACCAGGTCGGCGGATGAGGTGTCCTCGACGGTGAGGACGCCGTGCCGGTCCAGCACGTCCGCCAGCGCGCGCCGGGCGCCCGAGGACAGAGTGATCCCGGTCGGGTTGTGCGCGGCGGGCTGGCAGTAGACGAGCCGGGGCCGGTGGCGGGTGAGGTGCCGGTCGAGCAGGTGCGGGTCGAGGCCGTCGTCGCGTACCGGGACCGCGAGCAGGCTCGCGCCGCCGCTGCGGAACGCCTCCAGCGCGCCGCGGTAGGTGGGCTCCTCGACCACGACCTCGTCGCCCGGGTCGACGATCGTGTGCGCCAGCAGCCAGACGGCCTGCTGAGAGCCGTTGGTGACGAGGATCTGGCCGGCGTCGGTGGGCAGCCCGTCGGCGGTGTGCTGGGCGGCGATGGCCGCGCGCAGCCGCGGCAGCCCGGCCGGGTGGTAGCCGTCGGTGCCGAGTTCGGCGCCGAGGTCGAGGCGGGCGATGGCCTCGTGGACCATCGGCAGGCCCGGCAGCGCGCCGCTGGACAGGTCGACCGCCGACGAGCCGTGCCCGGTGAATGAGGCCAGGCGGCCGTCCGACGGCGAGGAGGTGCCGGTCAGCGGGCGCGGGCGGCGCAGCTGCGAGCCGGCGCCCCGCCGGGTGAGCAGCTGTTCGTTCGCGCGGAGGATGTCGTACGCCTCCGCGACGGTGCCGCGCGAGACGCCCAGCGCCGCGGCCAGCACGCGCTGGGACGGCAGGACGGCACGGTCGGCCAGGACGCCGACGGTGAGGAGCTCGCCGATCGAGCCGGCCAGGGCGTGGGGCAGGGCGGGCGCGGACCCGGTCCACTCGCCGAGCAGCCTGGCGAGCGTCGCCGCCTCCACCCGGAGTCCGTCCGCCACTCCCCCATTCTGGGGCTCCGGCGCCGGCCGGGCCACACCAGCCCGGCCGGTGGCCCCTATCCGAGCGGGAGGCGGTAGACGGAGACGTGGGAGGGAGAGCCTGCGGTGAACTCGGCTCCGGCCCAATCGGCGTGCCGGGTCTCCAGCTCGAACCCGGCCAGCCGGGCCATCAGGTCGAGTTCGGCCGGCCAGACGTAGCGGTGCGGGCTGCGGTACAGCCGGGCCTGTCCGCTCTCGTCGAACGTGAAGTGGTGCGACACGACGCGCTGGCGCAGGACGTCGTAGGTGTCCAGGCCGATGTAGCCGGGTTCGGTGCTCCAGACCGTGGCCTGCCGGCCGGGTGGGAAGCTGCGCAGCTCGGGCACCCACAGCTCGATCACGAACCGGCCGCCGGGCGTCAGGTGGCGGGCGGCGTTGTGGAAGCACGCGACCTGCTCGGCCTGCGTGAGCAGGTTGGAGATCGTGTTGTAGACGAGGTAGACGAGCGTGTGCTCGCCCGGCGCGACGGCGGTCGTCATGTCGCCGGCGATCACGGGGATCGTCGCCTCGTCCGCCTTCGTACGGAGCTGGTCGATCATCGCGGCCGACAGCTCGATGCCGGAGACGGGCACGCCGCGCTCGGCGAGCGGGACGGCGATCCGGCCGGTTCCGATCGCGAACTCCAGCGCCGCTCCGTCGCCCGCGAGCGCGGCGAGACGGTCTGCGGCAGGCCCGACGATCTCGGGCGCGAACATGCCCGTGCCCGGGGTGTCGTAGCGCCGGGCGGCCTCGACGCCCCAGATCTCCTGTTGTTCCATGGGGCGACGATCCGCGACGGACCGGCACGCGGTCCACCGGTTTTCCGGCCTCGTCTTGGGCCAATCGGGCCACAGTGGCCTGGCGCCCGTCACGTACGGATCGGCACGATGACGCTGACCACACGAGAGGTCTGAGGGAGCTGGGTCGATGGCGACGGTGGTTCTGGTGGGCACGCTCGACACCAAGGAAGAGGAGTACCGCTGGCTGCGGGAGGAGCTCGTCGCGGCCGGCTGCACGGTGACCGTGGTCGACGCCGGGACGTTCTCCGACGGCGCGGGGATCGCCGACGTCGGCGCGCCGGCCGTCGCGCAGGCGGCGGGCGCCGACATCGGCGCGCTGCGTGCGGCCCGCGACCGCGGCGCGGCGATGGAGACGATGGCCGACGGCGCCGCGCGGGTGGTGCGCGAGCTGCATGAGCGGGGGGCGCTCGACGCCGTGCTGGCCGTGGGCGGCTCCAGCGGCTCGGCGGTCGCGGCACGTGCGCTGCGCGCGCTGCCGATCGGCGTGCCCAAGCTCCTGGTCTCCACGATGGCCTCCGGCGACGTCGGGCCCTATGTGGGCGAGTCCGACGTCACGCTCATGTACTCCGTGGTCGACATCTCCGGGCTGAACTCCATCTCCCGCGCCGTCCTGGGCAACGCGGCCGCCGCCGCGGCCGGGATGGCGGCCCGGTACGAACGTCACCGCGGCGACGCCCCGGAGGAGAACCGGCTGATCGGCGCCACGATGTTCGGCGTCACCACCCCCGCGGTCGACGAGGCGCGCGAGCACCTGACCGGCCTGGGTTACGAGGTGATCGTCTTCCACGCCACCGGCTCGGGCGGGCGGGCCATGGAGGCCCTCGCCGACTCCGGGCTGCTGGCGGGCGTCCTGGACCTGACCACCACCGAGCTCGCCGACGACCTGGTGGGCGGGGTGCTGTCGGCCGGGCCGCACCGGCTGGAGGCGGCCGGCCGGCGGGGCATCCCGCAGGTCGTCAGCGTCGGCGCGCTCGACATGGTCAACTTCGGCCCGCGCGAGTCCGTGCCCGAACGGTTCGCCGACCGGCTCCTCTACGTCCACAACCCGACCGTGACGCTGATGCGCACCACCCGTACGGAGATGGCGACGCTCGGCGGGCGCGTCGCGGAGAAGCTGGCCGCGGCGACCGGGCCGGTCGAGGTGTTCCTGCCGCTGAAGGGCGTGTCCGCCATCGACGTCGCGGGCGGACCCTTCGAGGACGCCGAGGCCGACGCCGCCTGCTTCGACGCGCTCACCAAGGGGCTCAGCGGCAGCGACGTCACCGTGCACGAGGTCGAGGAGGCGATCAACGACCCCGGCTTCGGCCGCCGCGCCGCCCAGGCGCTGCACGAACTCATCACCGGCGTTCCGACGACCTCAGGGAGCTGACCTTGGACCGCACGACCGCCCTGGCCCGCCTCCGGGCCACCGCCGCGGCCGGCCGGCCGATCATCGGCGCCGGCGCGGGCACGGGACTGTCCGCCAAGGCCGCCGAGTCCGGCGGCGTGGACCTGCTGATCATCTACAACTCCGGCCGCTACCGGATGGCCGGGCGCGGCTCGCTCGCCGGGCTGCTGCCGTACGGGGACGCCAACGCGATCGTGGTCGACATGGCCGCCGAGGTGCTGCCCGTCGTACGGGACACGCCCGTCCTCGCCGGCGTCTGCGGCACCGACCCCTTCCGGCTCATGGGGCCCTTCCTCGACCAGCTCGGCGCGATGGGCTTCGCCGGGGTGCAGAACTTCCCGACGGTCGGCCTGTACGACGGGAGGTTCCGGCAGAACCTCGAAGAGACCGGCATGGGGTTCGACCTGGAGATCGAGATGATCCGTACGGCCCATGACAAGGGGCTGCTCACCGCGCCGTACGTCTTCGACGGCGACCAGGCCGCGGCGATGACCGCCGCCGGCGCCGACGTCCTGGTCCCCCATGTCGGCCTCACCACCAGCGGCTCGATCGGCGCCACCACCGCGCTCACGCTCGACGACGCCGTGGCCGCCGTACAGGAGATGCGCGACGCGGCCGTCGCGGTCGACCCCGACGTCCTCGTCCTCTGCCACGGCGGGCCGATCGCCGAGCCGGCCGACGCGCAGTACGTCCTGGACAACACCACCGGCATCGCCGGCTTCTTCGGCGCGTCGTCGATGGAGCGGCTGCCCGCGGAGAAGGCGATCGCCGCCCAGGCGGCGGAGTTCGCCGCGCTGCGGATCTGACCACCCCCGTCCCGAAGGAGCACCCCCATGCACCTGCGACCCGGCGACCTGCCCACGATGACCTTCGACTGGGGCGTCATCACGTGGCTCGTCTCACCGCGCCACGTCGACGGTGCGAAGAGCACCCTCGGCGAGGTCGTGATCAACCCCGGCCGGGGACACGAGCGGCACAGCCATCCCGCCTCCGACGAGGTGATCTACGTCGTCGACGGCGAGGGCAGCCAGATGGTGGACGACGGGGAGCCGTTCACGATCGCGGCCGGCGACGCCGTCCACATCCCCGCCGGGGCGCCGCACTCGACGATGAACACCGGGTGGCGCGCCCTCCGTCTGATCGTCACCTACACGCCCGGCGGCGAGGAGGCCGCGCTCGAACAGGCGCCCGGCTACGAACTCCTGCCGCCCGGCACCGTCCAGACCTGGGTACGGGAGTCCCCCGCCTGACTCAGAAGTGAAGGAAGTTCCCCACGCTGCTCGCGCTGACCGTACGGGTGTCGTAGTTGTGCGCGCTGAGGTAGTTGTACTCCTCCAGCAGGATGGTGCCGTCGCCGTTGACCCGGGCGACATAGGCGACGTGACCGTACGTCCCGGTGTTCCACTGGGCGACGGCGCCGACCTTCGCCGTGTGGTCGACCCTGACCCCGGCGGCGAGCGCGGCGTTGTCCCAGTTGATGGCGTTACCCCAGTGGACTCCCCGGTAGGCGTTGGTGAGGTCGACGCCGAGCCGCTGGCGTACGCGCCAGGCCGCGAAGGAGACGCACTCCCGCTTGTAGAAGTTCCACGGGTCCGCCTGGCTGGAGGAGTCGGCCTTGTAGGGGTAGTCGTCGGTGAGCGTCTGGACGCACGGCGGCGCGACGGTGCCGTCCGAGCCCGTGTAGACGTAGGCGTCCGAGACGTAGCCGACCGGACTCGTGATCTTGTCCCAGACACCGCTGGTGCCGTACGTCCCGGTGACCGTCGTGCCGCGCGTCTGGCACGAGATCGTGACGCCGGCGCCGTCCGCGACGCTCCCGACCGTGCCGTAGCCGGTGCCCGCGCCGGAGCGTACGGACAGCGCGGTCCCGCTGGTGTTGACCGTGCCGGTCGCCGCGTCGGCGGCCGACGCGCCGAGCGTGAGCGCGCCCGCGGTCACCACGGCCAGTAGCCCGCTTCGTCTGATCCAGGTCAACGTCGGACCCCCTCCTGGCGGATGCTTCGCTGACCGTAAGTCACTGATTAACGGATGAAAAGACTTGACTGTGACTAGATCACCAGAACCTCATTCGGCGGCCGCCGGGGCCGGGACGGCCTCGGCCGCGTGCGGAGCCCGGGTGACCAGCGGCAGTGCCATCGCGGCGAGCGCGATCACGCCGATGGCGGTGAACGCGGTCGTGTAGGAGTCGCCGTCGGCGAGCCGGGCGACGAGCTGCGGGCCGACGACTCCGCCGATGCTCCACGCGACGATCATGAGGCCGTAGATCGCACCGGCGTTGCGCAGGCCGAAGAAGTCGCCCGCGGTGGCCGGCATCGTGCCGAAGCCGCCGCCGTAGCAGAGGTAGATGACCGCGGCGAGCACGGCGAAGACCGCCGCGCCGGCGTGCGGGAGGATCAGCAGGCAGACGCCCTGCAGCCCCAGCATGAGCAGGAACGCCGCCATCCGCCCGGTCAGGCCGGACACCCAGCCCCAGAAGATCCGGCCGCCCCCGTTGAACAGCCCCATCACGCCGGTCAGGGTGGCCGCCGCGCCGGTGCCGTACCCGGCCGTCTTGGACGCCGACGCGATCACCGAGATCAGCCCGATGCCCGCGGTCACGTTGAGGCAGAGGATCGCCGTCAGGAGGTACCACTGCGGGGTGCGCAGCGCCTCGGTCTGCGCGTAGTCGCGCCGCGTCTCCACGACGCGCCCGGTCGCCTTCGGCTCCCAGCCCGGCACGGCGTACCCCGCGGGCGGGTCGCGGAACTGCGAGGCGCCGATCATGGCCATGGCCAGATACGCGAGGCCGAGCCAGATGAAGGAGCGGGTCGGCACCCGCGAGTAGTGGTCCACGAGCCGCTGCGCGACCGGCGAGGTCAGCACCGCGCCGAACCCGAAGCCGCCCACGGCGATGCCGGTGATCAGGCCGCGCCGGTCGGGGAACCACTTCTGCAGCATCGCGATCGGGACGATGTAGGCCAGGCCGAGCCCGAACCCGGCGACGACGCCGTACCCGAGGATCAGCAGCCACAGCTGGGAGTCGTCGGAGGCGGCACCGGCGAGCAGGATGCCGAGCGCGTAGACGACGCCGCCGGTGAGGGCCACGACACGCGGGCCGCGGCGGTCCTGGATCCGGCCGCCGAGGTAGGTGCCGAGGAAGATCATGCCGATGGTGAACGAGAACGGCAGCGCCGCCGTGGACTTGGAGAGGTCGAACGCGCTGTCGTCGGCCTGCAGCGCCTTGGAGAACACACTCCAGGAGTAGACGGCGCCGAGGGCGAGCTGCAGCAGCACGGCCGCGCCCGCCAGAGGCCAGCGTCCACGCGTGGGGTCGTCGGTCCGGACAGTGGCCATGGTCACGGCTCCTATCGCTGTGGAACGCCCCCCGAGAACGTCGTCCGCACGACACGCGGAACCTCAATCTGCCACGTGACCGCCTGCCACGGAAGCGTTACCAGGTGTCGAATTTTGACAATAGGTCTTTCTCCAGGTCAGAGAGCCGGTCGCATCTCTCGCCACATCAGGAACATCGACGGAACAGATTTCCGCGCCATTCAGAATTCGTTCAGCACATCAGCCGACGCGGGGCATGAGTAGGCCCTACTCATGTCGGCCTGACCAGATCCGGACATTTACTCTTATTGACCCTAAAGCCGGTTTCTGACTGAGTTATCACTTAGTCGATTCCCCGGTAAAGGGAGCCGGGGAAACGGGGGTTTTCATGGCAAGGATCACAAAAGTGCTGGCGATCGCGGGGGCGGCGGTTTCGCTGGCCTTCGCCGGCCTGCAGGCCACGACGGCGCAGGCGGCCGACAAGTCCGCGCCGCAGGCCGCGACCGGCATCGTCAACTCCAGCGCCGGCGCGCGGTCGACCTCGACCTACTGGACGAAGGCGCGGATGGCCGCCGCGACGCCGGAGCCGGTTCCGCAGATGAGCGCCAAGGCCGCGGCGGCACCGACGGTGCCCGACCGGCTGCCCGCCACCGCGGCGGCCCCGGCCAGGCCGCTTACGCCGGCGAAGGGCGCCACCGCGACCGGCGGGGTCCGGCCGCTGGTCGGGTCGGGCGCGGCCCTGTGGACGCCCCACGGTTCGATGCCCGCGACGACGGTCGGGAAGATCTACTTCACCCGTACGGACGGCAGCGGGGGCTACTGCACGGGCAGCGTCATCACGGCGTCGAACCTCAACACCGTCTGGACGGCGGGGCACTGCGTCAACGCGGGCAGCGGCGGCGGTTGGTTCTCCAATTTCTCCTTCGTTCCGGACACCGACAATGGAAGCGCCCCCTGGGGCAGTTGGTCGTGGAAGTACGCCAACACCACGGTCGGCTGGCAGAACAGCGGCGACCTGCACTATGACGTGGCCGCGATCGCCTTCTACCCGGCGAACGGAAATCTGCAGAGCACGCTCGGCGCGCAGGGATATCGGTTCAACTACGGCCAGGCGTTCGCGGTGACCGACTTCGGCTATCCGCAGGACGGTTATCTGCGCACTGATTTCCCGGCCAATGGCAGCAAACTGTATTACTGCAGCGGGACGACCTACCGCAAGAGCAGCTCGAACGACCTGATGGGCCTGAGCTGCGACATGCACCACGGGGCCAGCGGCGGCCCGTGGCTGACGGAACTGGCGTCATGGGGCGGCGGCTACATCGTCGGCGCGTACAGCCACCGGGACGTCAATTCCAGTGGCGCTCCCAGCAATATCGAAGCGCGTTCCGCCAACCACGGTGACGGTGCGATCAACGTCTACAACGACGTCTCCGTTCACTGATCGACCATGGGCTGGGCCCGGCGTGGTCGCCGCGCCGGGCTCAGCCGCCGGTGGCGTTACGCCTGCGTTCCCCGGTCCAGTAGCTGGCGACGTCGCCGGGGCTCCGCGTCGAGTGGACCCCGCCGCCGGAGTCCTCGGGCGACCTGCCGCCGGCGTTCGCCCCGAACGCGACGGCGAGCCCGGCCGCCAGCGCGGCCACGACCGCTCCCGCCGCGACGACGACGAGCGTTCTGCGCTTCATGTGAGCTGCCCTCCCAGCGGACCGGCCGACCGTGGATGGCCTCGGTCTCCATCATGAACCCCTGCCGCCCGGTGTGCGCGGCGTCCGTGAATACGGAAGAGTCGGCGCCTGCGGGCGCGGGAATGCCCACTGGACACCTGAGGAGCGGACCTTGGCCAAGACCTACCACGTCGGAACGGGCACCCGGCTGGTCAACCTCGTCTTCCGCGCGATGACGCGCCGGGGACTGGGCAAGGACTACCGGCACGTGCTGACCGTACGGGGCAGGAAGACCGGTCTGCCGCGCTCGGTCCCGGTCGACGTCATGCGCCAGGGCGACCGGCGCTGGCTCGTGGCCGCCTACGGCGTCACCGGCTGGGTGCACAACGCCCGCGCCGCCGGTGAGGTCCGGATCTCCCGCGGGCGCTATTCTGAGGCGTTGCGCGTCACCGAGCTGACGCCCGAGGACAGCGTCCCGGTTCTGCGGCAGTACCTCCGGGAGGTCCCGATCACCCGGGCGTACTTCGACGTCGCCGCCGACTCCTCCGACGAGCGGTTCGCCGCCGAGGCGGTTCGCCACCCCGTGTTCGTGCTGAGCCCGGTGCCGGTTTCTTGATCAAGAGCCGGATTACCGGGCCCTTCGCACTGTTGGATGAGGGGCCGGAGCGGTGCGCCGCGCCGCGTACGGTCGATAACCGGGCCGGGGTTTCCCGGGCGGATGGACAAAACGGAGGTGTAGGTCTAGAGGTGAAGGCCTGGGAGAATGAGTCCACGATGATCCCTGATGAGTCCGACGGAGCGACGAGCTTCGCCGACCTGGGGCTGCGAAGCGGGCTCCTGGAGGCGCTGTCCGGTCTCGGCTACGAAGAGCCCACGCCCATCCAGCGCGAGGCGATACCGCCTCTCGTGGAGCGGAAGGACCTGGTCGGCCAGGCCGCGACCGGGACGGGCAAGACCGCGGCGTTCGCGCTGCCTGTGCTGCAGCGCCTGCCCGAGGAGGGGCGCGGCCCCGGGCCGACGACGCTCGTCCTCGTGCCGACGCGGGAGCTGGCCGTACAGGTCTCGCAGGCGTTCCACCGCTACGGCCGGGGCCTCGGCGTCCGGGTGCTGCCCATCTACGGAGGGCAGCCGATCGGCTGGCAGGTGAAGGCGCTCGGACGCGGGGTCGACGTGGTGATCGCCACGCCCGGGCGTGCGCTGGACCACATCGGGCGCGAGACGCTGCGCCTGCACGACGTCCAGACGGTCGTGCTGGACGAGGCGGACGAGATGCTCGACATGGGCTTCGCCGACGACATCGAGGAGATCCTCCAGGAGACCCCGGAGGACCGCCAGACGGTGCTGTTCTCCGCGACGCTGCCGCCCCGCATCGAGGGACTCGCCGGCCGCTACCTCAAGGACCCGGTCCGGATCCAGATGGGCCGCGAGACCGGGCAGCCGCCCGGCATGCCGCCGCTGATCCGGCAGAGCGCGTACATGGTCGCCCGCGCGCACAAGCCCGCCGCGCTCGGGCGCGTGCTCGACGTCGAGGCGCCCACGGCCGCGATCGTCTTCTGCCGTACGCGCGAAGAGGTCGACCAGCTCACCGAGACCCTCAACGGGCGCGGCTACCGCGCCGAGGCGCTGCACGGCGGCATGAGCCAGGAACAGCGCGACCGCGTCATGGGACGGCTGCGCAGCGGGGCCGCCGAGCTCCTCATCGCCACCGACGTCGCCGCCCGCGGACTCGACGTCGAGCACCTCACCCACGTCGTCAACTACAACGTCCCGTCGGCGTCGGACTCCTACGTCCACCGCATCGGCCGGATCGGCCGGGCGGGCCGCGAGGGCGTGGCCATCACCCTGGCCGAGCCGCGCGAACACCGCATGCTCAAGGCGATCGAGCGGGCGACCCGGCAGCGCATCAGCGTCGAGAAGATCCCCACCGTCGCCGACCTGCGCGCGCGGCGGCTGGAGATGACCCGTGCCACGCTGAACGAGGTCCTCCTCGAGGACGACCTGGAGCACTACCGCGCCGTGGTCGAGTCGCTCACCGAGGAGTACGACATCATGGAGGTCGCGCTCGCCGCGGTGAAGCTGGCCTACGACTCCAGCGGCGCCGCCACCGACGAGGAGGAGATCCCGCAGATCGCCGAGCGGGCCGCGCGGGACGGCAAGGACCGCCGCGACACCGGCGGCCGGCGCGAGCGCCGCGGCAACCGCTCCCCGGCACCGGGCATGACACGCCTGTTCTTCGGCGTCGGCCGCGGCTCGGGCATCCGGCCGCAGGACCTCGTCGGAGCGATCGCCGGAGAGTCCCGCCTGTCGGGGCGCGACATCGGGGCGATCGAGATCGCCGACCGGTTCTCACTGGTCGAGGTACCGGAGGCCGCGGCGGACGACGTGATCAACGCCCTGCGCCGCAGCACCATCAAGGGCCGAAAGGCAACGGTCCGCCGCGAACGCGACGCCGCGAACAAGCGGTAGGCCGCCGGCGGGCCCGGCGCGAACGCGGCACCACACGCCGATGGCGTGACCGGAAGCCGCTACGCGCCCGGCCGGCCCGCCGGGAGATCACCGCGGAGGACGCCGCGCGGACCGGCCGGCTCCGCGTGGGTGCCGGCCGGTCGTCGTGAGGTGCGGATGCGTCAGATGATGGCCGTGGTGGCGTGGTCGTCGAGGAGACGCAGCCAGCGGTAGCCGTAGCCGGCGAGCCCGATGTCCGCGCCGTCCTCGGCCGGGCCGTCACCGAACATCTGGCGGATCTCGTCGACGCCGTCGAGGTCCAGGTCGGCGGGCAGCCGGACCCGTACGTCGTCGGCGGACAGGTTGTGCAGTGTGACGACCCGGCCCTCTCGCCACCGGTAGGCCAGCCCCAGCACGCGTGAGTCGCCGAGGTCGAGGATCTCCCAGTCGCCCCAGCCAAGTTCGGGGCACTCCCGCCGTATCTGGATCGCCCGGGTCATCCAGGAGGACAGGGAGTCCCGGTCGTGCCGCTGGTCGACGACGTTGACGGCGCGGTAGCCGTACTCGCCGTCGGCGTGCACCGGGCGGTAGACCTCCTCGGCGCGTGAGAAACCGCCGTTCGGGCGCGCGGACCACTGCATCGGCGAGCGCACGGCCAGCCGCCCGTACAGGGACAGGTCGTCGCCCATGCCGATCTCGTCGCCGTACAGCAGGACGGGCGTGCCAGGAAGCGCGAGCGTGAGGGCCAGGACGAGCCGGATACGGCGCGGGTCGTTGCCGAGCATCGGGGCGAGCCGCCGGCGGATGCCGCGCCCGTACACCCGGTGGGTCTCCTCCGGCGCGAAGGCGGCGAAGACCTCGTCGCGCTCGTCGTCGCCGAGCAGGCCGAGGTTGAGCTCGTCGTGGTGCCGGCAGAAGTTGGCGAACTGGCCGTGCTGCGGGTGCTCGGGCCGGGCGCGCAGCGCCTCGGTGAGCGGCCCGGCGTCGCCGCGCGCGTGCGACAGCCACTGCGCCGCGCAGCCGCGGAAGTCGAAGAGCATCTGCACGCCCTCGCCGCCGTCCAGGCCGAGGTAGCGCCCCTGCTCCTCGGGCGAGACGTTCGCCTCACCGAGGAAGATCGCGTCACCGCGCCGCCGCCCCATGAAGGCCAGCAGCGAGCGCAGGTACGTCTCCGGGTTGTCGCGGGCGCCGGTGCCCACCGTCTCGAGCATGAGGGGGAGGGAGTCGACCCGGAAGCCGGAGATCCCCAGCTCCAGCCAGAAGCCGAGGATCTTGTTCATCTCGTCGCGGACGTCGGGATGGGTGATGTTGAGGTCCGGCATGAAGTCGTAGTAGCGGTGCATGTACCACTGACCGGCCTCCTCGTTGTACGTCCAGGTGGAGTCCTGCTCCCCCGGGAACGCCACGTCGGCCGGTTCCTTCTCCTTGTGGTCGCTCCAGACGTAGTAGTCGCGCCGCTTGGGGAACCACGGGTGCTCGTCGCTCGTGTGGTTGAGCACGAGGTCGACGAGCACCCGGATGCCCAGGTTGTTCGCCGTACGGACCATCTCCACGAAGTCACCGAGCGTGCCGAACCGCTCGTCGACGGCGTAGTAGTCGGTGATGTCGTATCCGTCGTCGCGCAGCGGAGAGGGGTAGAAGGGCATCAGCCACAGGCAGTTCACGCCAAGACCGCTGAGATAGTCGAGCCGGCGGGTCAGCCCGGCCAGGTCGCCGATCCCGTCGCCGTCCGAGTCGAGCCAGGTGGCCACGTCCACGCAGTACACGACCGCGTCTTTCCACCACAGATCACTGGTTGCCTTGTCCGTCATCCAGGCCAGTTACCCGGATTCACGGTTAATGCACTGATTGCCCGACTTCGTCGGCGAGCCCGGCCGGAGGGTCCGCGAGGCGTGCCCGGCCGCGGCCGGGGATGAGCCCGGCGACCAGCACGGCCACGAGCGCCGCGACGCCGCCGATCGCCATCGCGGTGCGGAAGCCGGCCTCGGACGGGAGCGCGAGCGTGCCGAACCGCGTGGTCATGTGCGCGAGGACGACGCCGACGACCGCGCTGGAGATCGAGATGCCGACCGAGCGCATGAGGCTGTTGAGCCCGTTGGCCGAGGCGGTCTCCGACAGCGGCACCGCGCCCATGATGAGTGCCGGCATGGCGCCGTACGCGAGGCCGACGCCGGCGCCGATCACGGCCCCGACGACGATGAGCTGCCAGACCGCGTCCATGAACAGGACGCCCACGCCGTACCCGAGGGCGATCACGGCGGCGCCGGCCATCAGCGAGACCTTGGGCCCCCAGAGCCGGCTGATCCGCGCGGACAGCGGCGACACGGCCATCATCACGAGCCCAGAGGGGACGAAGCACAGGCCGGCGGCCAGCATCGTCTGCCCCAGGCCGTACCCCGTGGCCTTGGGCATCTGGAGCAGCTGGGTCAGTACGAGGGACATCGCGAACATCGCGAAGCCGGCCACGACCGACGCGACGTTGGTCAGCAGCACCTGACGGTGCGCGGTGGTGCGCAGGTCGACCAGCGGCCGCGTGACGCGCAGCTCCCACCATCCCCACAGCGCCAGGATGACGACCGCGGCGGCGAACAGCCCGATGGTCAGGCCGCCGGACCAGCCCCAGTCGGCGCCCTTGGAGATCGCCAGCAGGAGGCACAGCAGCCCGGCCGACAGGGCGACCGCGCCCATCACGTCGAACCGGCCTCCGCTGCGGACCTGCGACTCGGGTACGAGCGTCAGCACCCCGACGACCACGAGGGCGCCCAGGCCCGCCGACGTCCAGAACAGCACGTGCCAGTTGGCGTGCTGGGCGATGACCGCGGCGCCGGGCAGGCCGAGCGCGCCGCCGACGCCCAGCGAGGAGCTCATGAGGGCCATGGCCGAGCCGAGCCGTTCCTGCGGGAGCTCGTCGCGCATGATGCTGATGCCGAGCGGGATCACGCCGACGGACAGGCCCTGCAGGGCCCGGCCGACGATCATGGGCGCCAGCGAGCTGCTGAGGCCGCAGATGACCGAGCCGGCGACCAGCACGGTCAGGCTGACCAGGAGCATCCGCCGCTTGCCGACCATGTCCCCGAGCCGCCCGAGGACCGGGGTGGCGACGGCGCCGGCGAGCAGCGTCGCCGTGATCACCCAGGAGGCGTCGGAGGCCGAGGTGTGCAGCAGGGACGGCAGCTTCGGGATCAGCGGCACGACCAGGCTCTGCATCACCGACACGACGATCCCGGCGAAGGCCAGCACGCCGATGACCGCACCGGATCGCGGCGGGTGTGCTCCGCCGGGAGAGGAGGGAAGGCTGGACACGAGGACGCCTCCGTCTTCGCGCTGCCCGGTACGCCCCCTGTGCCGGCCCCCGGATCCGCGCTTCGATGATCGCGGTCAAATTTTCGTACACCATACACTAAATGGGTGCGGCGTCCTCGGGTACGAACGCGCGCCGCGTACGCTGGCAGCCTGTCGGTGGACGGAGCGAGAGACGATGGCAGCAGGCGAGACGATGACGGCCCGTGGACGCGGCCGCCCTCCGCGGCTGTCCTGCGACCAGATCGTCGGAGCCGCCGTCGCCCTCCTCGAACGCGAACCGGACGTCACCTTGACCATCAAGCGCGTCGCCGAGGCGGCCGGCTCCGCGCCGATGGCCCTCTACCGCTACTTCCCCGACCGCGACGCCCTCCTGCAGGCCATGGCCGACCGGGTGATGACCGACCTGCAGCCGAGCCGGCCGGCCGGCGACACGTGGCAGGAACAGGTCGGCGCGTGGATGCGCACCGCGCGGGAGCGGCTGCGGCCCTACTCCCAGCTGTTGCCGTACATGGCCGCCACCCGCCAGCCGGTGGGCCTGCCCGCGCTGGCCCGGCTCGCGACGATCCTGCGGCCGCTCGGGCTGGACGAGGACGACCTCGCCCTGGCCGTCATCCTGATCGGCTCGACGACCTTGAGCCACGCGCTGTACGAGACACGCCGGCGCCCGGCCGAGGAGACGGTGGCCGGACTGACGGAGGCCCTGGCCCTCCGCCCGCAGACCGAACGCGAGGCCGTCGGCCCCCTGCTGCCGGGCTTCCCGTCGGCCTACGCACGCCTCTACGACACCGTCATCGAACATGCGATCGCCGCCATCGAGTCCCTCGCCGCCGGATAAATGGGGCGGAGCCGGACGGTGGCCGGTGTTACCGTTCCGGGGCCGGCCGCGGGACTCCGGTGCGACTTCCGGAACCCGCCTGTGAAGCGATGATTCGCAGTTCGTGCCCTCATTCCCCGGCCGGCCCCGTACCCCCCGGAGGCTCCGATCGACACGCGCGCCGAATCCAGTGCGGACCTCATCGCCGCCGATGACGTCCTGCTGTTCGTGAACGCGGCGATCACGAGCACCGGCCAGCGTGAGTTCTACTCCGGCGCCGAGGAGCAGACCCTCTCGCTGGACTTCCTGCACCGCTACCTGCTCGGCAACTACCGCGACCTGTACGCGGCCACGCTCGCCCTGGACATCAACGACCACAACGCCGTGCTCATCGTCCGTCATCTGCTTGCCACCGCGACGGAGGCGACCCCCGGGCAGCGCCGCGCCGAAGGGCGGCTGATCGCCCGCCGGCTCCGCCTGCTGCCGCCCCAGCGCGTCTACCGGCTGTTCAGGGAACTGCGCCGGGCCAAGATCAACAACCGGCGTACCAGGGCGATCGTGCGGGAGTGGCTCGCCGGCCGGCCCGATCCGGCGTTCGACGCGGTGAAGTACCGAAGTGCGGTCAAGGTCGCCGTCCGCCACGCGCACCTGCGGCCCGACGGGGAGCTGGGGGCGTTCCTGTTCACCCCGCTCAAGCCCGCCGCCTACGCCACGCCGATCCTGGAGACCTGGCGGCGGGCGCACTACGAGCAGGCCGCGCTGTACGACCTGCCGTACACCGTGGCGGAGGGCTTCGCGGCCAAGCACGGGATCGCGCGCGGAAGGTTCCTGGAGCGCATCGCGCCCCGGCTCACCCGGCTGGAGCGCCTGCGCCTGCAGGAGTCGGGCCGGGAGACCGGCGCGGTCAAGGCCGACCTCACCACGATGCCGCTCACCCGCCTGGCGACGTACGTCCTCGCCCTCTCGGGCAAGGACCGGGTCCGCCGCCGCGAAGAGCTGACGGACGCGCTGCGCGCCGCCGCCCGCCGCACGGCGGGTGACCAGGCCGGGACCTGGGGCGCGGTGGCCGCCGTCCTCGACGACAGCTTCTCCGCGTACGGCTCGGGGCAGAAGCGCCGCCGCCCACTCGCGGTCGCGCTCGCCTGCCACTTTCTCCTGGAGGCGCTGGCCGCCGACTACACGGCGCTGTGGCTGTCGGGCCGCTCCGACGCACTGCTCGTCCATCCGTACGGGCCGACGCCGCTCGGCGAGCGCATCCTCGACGGTCTCGAACGAGGCCCCGACCGCCTGGTCATCGTCTCCGACGGATGGGACAACGCGCCGCCGGGCCTGGCGGGCGAGGTGCTGCGGATCTGGCGCACCCGGCTCGATCCGGACCACACCTGCGCGATCGTGCACCTCAACCCGGTCTACGACGCCGCCGACTTCGACGTACGGCGGCTGGCGCCCACCGTCCCGACCGCCGGCATCCGCGACGCCGAGGACCTGGTCGCGCTGGCGGGCGTGGCCCGGTTCGCGGAGGGACGCAGCGGCTTCGCCGAACTCCACGCCTACCTGGTGCGCCGCGTCGAGGACTTCCTCCGATGACCGGCCTCGCGCTCACCGGGCTCTCCACCCGCCCGGCCCAGGCCTGGGGCGGCGTACGCCTCGTCCCGCTCGTACGCGAGCGGCCGATCGAGGACCTGCGGCTCGACGCCCGGCTCTACGGCGCGGACCTCGGCGTCGTCGAGGTCACTCCGCGGTCCGCGTACTTCTCCTACGTCCCGCACGGTTTCGTGGCGAACTGGGCGCCCGACGAGAACCCCGCCGCCGCGTACGGCACCCAGCTCCGGGATGCGGAAGAGCGCACGCCCGACCGAATGCCGCTGCGCTTCCACCGCCGCATGGCGCGCCGGGTCGGCAAGAGCCGCCTGCGCTTCCTGCCCCTGCACCTGGCGCTCGAGGGCTACCTCGCGCTGCACTTCGGCGGGCCCGAGATCGCCTGGGAGGAATGGTCGCACCGCGCGATCGCCCACGGGCTCTCGCCGCGGGTGGAGGAGTCGTACACCGGGTCAGTGGTCCGGGGCCTGGACGACGCCCTGCGCGTCTTCGAGATCCACCCCGGCCAGTGCGGCGTCCTCCTGTACGTCGCGGACGCGCTCGCCGCCGCGTTCGTGGTGCCGCATCCCGGCGACTACCGCGCCCTGCACGCCACCCTCCTCCACGACCTGTACGGCGAGCTGATCTACCACTACGCGATGCTCGGCATGCCGGTGCCGGACTTCCGCGCGCGCATCGAGGACACGGCGGTACGGTCGCTCGCCGACCTGCGCGCCCAGGCTCGCCGGCAGCGGGAGGAGTGGGCGGTCTTCAACGACGAGGTCATGGCCGGCGCGCTGCTGGGCGCGGACTACGCCTACGAGCACGTCTACACGATGGGCCGCTACCACCTGTCCCGCTTCCTGCCGCCCTTCGAGCGGCAGCGAGAGAACCACATCGGCGAGCTCATCACCGACGAGACCGGCCGGCTCGCCTACCTCAAGACGTTCCGGCTCTCGGAGAACCAGATCCGCCGTGGCCACCTGCTGACCAGGCTCGCCGCGAACGACTGGAACCTGGCCGGCACCGCCGCCGCGCTCGGCGTCACCGAGGCCCGGCTCGGCCTGCGCATCGAGGCGGCGGGCTTCGGCCACCTCCTGCGCCAGGACGTCCGCGACCGCTACCGCGCTCAGGCCCGGCGCTGAGTGCTCTCCAGGTAGCGCAGGACCGCGGTGACCCGCCGGTCCGCCCGGTCGCTGGGGGCCAGGTCGAGCTTGGCGAAGATGTTGCGGATGTGCTTGTGCACCGCGCCCTCGGTGACGAACAGGCGCTCGGCGATGGCGGTGTTGCCCAGCCCCTCGGCCATGAGGGCGAGGACGTCGCGCTCGCGGGCGGTGAGCCGCTCCAGCGCGGTGTCGGGGCGGGAGCGCGTGAGCAGCTGCGCGACGACCTCCGGGTCGATCGCGGTGCCGCCCTCCGCGACCCGGTGCAGCGCGTCGAGGAACTGCTCGACGCGGCCGACCCGCTCCTTGAGCAGGTACCCCAGCCGTACGGCGCCGCCGGAGAGCAGTTCGGTGGCGAACGCCTGCTCGACGTACGCGGACAGCACGAGGACGGCCAGTTCGGGCTGCCGGTGGCGCGCCTCGACGGCGGCGACGATGCCCTCGTCGGTGTGGGTCGGCGGCATCCGTACGTCGACGATGGCGACGTCGGGCCGGTGTTCGTCGACCGCCGCCAGGAAGGTCTCCGGCGAGTCGGTGGTGGCGACCACGTCCAGGGACTCCGCGCGCAGCAGCAGCGCGACGCCCTCGCGCAGCAGCGGGTCGTCTTCGGCGATCACAATCCGCATGGCAGCTCCACCTGGAGAGTCGTCGGCCCACCGGGTGGGCTGGTCAGGGCGAGGTGGCCGTCGTGCGCCTCGATCCGGCGGCGGATGCCGGTGAGGCCGGAGCCCTCACGCTCCTCCGCGCCGCCGACGCCGTCGTCCTCGATCCGCAGCGAGAGGGTCCCGCCCTGGAGGCGTACGGTCACGAGGGCCTGCCCGGCCCGGCTGTGCTTGGCGATGTTGGTGAGCGCCTCGGCGACCACGAAGTAGGTGGTCGCCTCGGCGGAGGCGGCGCACCGGCCGGGCACCTCGACATCGACCGTGCAGGCGACCCCGCAGTCCGCCGCGAGCCCGGCCAGCGCGCCCGCGAGCCCGCGGTCGGCCAGGACGGGCGGCAGGATGCCGCGCACGACCGTACGGAGCTCGGCCAGGGCCTGCTCGGCGGCGTCCTGGGCGCGTTCGAGCATGGCGTCGGCCGCCGACGGGTCGCGGGCCAGCGCGCGCCGGGACGCGCCGAGCAGCACGGTGACGGCGACGAGGCGGTTCTGGGTGCCGTCGTGCAGCGAGCGCTCGATGCGGCGCAGCTCGGTGGCGTGGGCGTCCAGCGCCGCGGCGCGGGTGGCGGACAACTGGGCGACGCGCAGGGACAGGTCGGTGTCGGCGGTCGGCGGCAGCAGCCGCCGCCCCGGCCACGCCTGCAGCCGCGCCATCCCCGGTGAAAGGAGGAGGAGCCCCGCCACGAACGCCACGCCCAGGAACGCGACCGCCAGCGCGTCGGAGGAGTCGCGCACCTCCCAGAACACCAGGCTCGGCGTGGCATCGGCCGGAGGGAGGAACCTCCACCAGAGCGGGTACGTGAGGTCCTGCACGCCGTTGACCGGCAGCGTCATACCTGCCAGGCCCAGGAACAGGCCGAACGTGCCGTGGGCGGACACCCAGCGGAGCTCCCGCCGCATGCCCGGATCCGCCAGGGCCGCGCGTACGCCGGCCGGCGCGGGCCCCGGTCCGATGATCTCGGGCCCCCACCGGGAGAGCCGCGCGCGCTCCCGGTCGGCGACGGCGCGCACCACCCGCGGCACGGTCGGCGCGAAGATCAGGCCCACGCCGACGACGGACGTGAGCGCCACCACGACGATCCACGTCAGGGCGGCGGACGCCAGCACGGCGGTGCCGAGGCCGCCGACGAGATGCTCGACCGCGTCCAGGACGACGCGGGCGCGTACGACGAGACCATGCCGTCGCCGCTCCTCCGCGGTCGCCGGTTCGTGCTGTTTCGCCCGCATCCACGTGACTCTAGGGGTGCCGGTGATCGCTGTCAGGCGGCCGGTGAAGGAGTACAGCCTGCTGTACCAAGACGGACGCGCCAGCGGGATCGTCCCAGGCGACGGCCGTTCCTAACGTTGTGCACCGTCAGCCGAACCCCGATGAAGGAGCACACCATGACCGCCGATCCGTACCGGATCACCGAGGCGTCCCGGCCGCCGGAGCCGGCGCCCGGCCGGACCACACCGAACGGCTTCCTACGGCCGGTGCTGTGGCTGCTGCTGGTGATCAGCGCGGCCGGAAACATCGCCACCTCGAGCACCGGCGTCAGCGTCTTCGTCAGCGGCGCGTTCGGGCTGGCGACGCTGGGCCTGGGCATCGCCCTGGCCGCCCAGCACTACCGGGGCCGCCGCAAATGAAGACGGCACCCGAGCGCGACCGCCCGCACACCGGCCGGCCGGCGCCGGCCGTGACGCTGGAGCAGGTCACCAAGGTCTACCCGGGCGGCGTCCGCGCGCTCGACGGGGTCTCCCTCACCGTGGAGCGCGGGACGTTCCTCGCGCTCATGGGCCCGTCGGGGTCGGGCAAGAGCACGCTGATGCACTGTGCCGCCGGGCTGGACTCGCCGACCAGCGGAAACATCCTCATCGACGGCACCGCGATCCACGGGATGAACGAGACCCGCCGCACCGAGCTGCGCCGCGAACGCGTCGGTTTCGTGTTCCAGTCCTACAACCTCGTCCCCTCGCTCAGCGTCGCGGACAACATCACCCTGCCGCTGCGCCTGGCGGGCCGGGCGCCGGACCGCGAATGGGTGCGGACGCTCGTCGAGCGGGTCGGGCTGAGCGACCGGCTCGAACGCCGCCCGGCCGAGCTCTCCGGCGGCCAGCAGCAGCGCGCGGCGATCGCCCGCGCGCTGGTCACGAGGCCGGCGGTCGTGTTCGGCGACGAGCCGACCGGCGCGCTGGACCTGCGCACCGCCCGCGAGGTGCTCGACCTGCTGCGCGACCTGGTCGCCGGCCTCGGCCAGACCGTGGTCATGGTGACCCACGACCCGGCCGCCGCCGCACGGGCGGACCGGGCGCTGGTCATGGCCGACGGCCGCGTCGTCGACACGATCACGTCGCCCACCGCGGCCGACCTCGCCCACCGCATCACGACGCTGGAAACGGAGTAGGCGATGCTGCATCTCGCGCTGCGCCTGGCCCGTCACCGCATCGCCGCGCTCCTGGCCGTCGCGTGTGCCACTCTCGGCGGCGCCAGTTTCGTGACCGGCATCGGCGTGCTCGCCGAGTCGGGGCTGCGGTCCCACGCGCCCGTCCACCGGCTCGCCCACGCCGACGTCGTCGTCTCGGCCGCCCAGACGTACCACGCGCCCGGAGACCTTCCCATCGCGCTGCCGGAGCGCGCCCGCGTACCGGGCGACCTGGTCGCGCGGCTGGAACGGCTTCCCGGCGTCACCGCCGCCATCGGCGACGTGAGCCTTCCCGCCGCCGTCGTCGACCGGCACGGGAGCGTCGTGCCCGCCGGAGACCCGGGCGCGGCCGGGCACGGCTGGTCCTCGACCGGGCTGCTCGACCGTCCGCGGGTGTCCGGCACGGCGCCGGCCGGTCCGTCCGACGTCGCCGTGGACGCGCGCACCGCGGCCGCCGCGGGCGTGCGGGCGGGCGACCGGCTGACCGTGATCGCCGCCGGCCACCGCGGGACGTACCGCGTCTCCGCCGTGGTCACCACCGCCGAGAGCGGCATCTTCTTCACCGACGCGACGGCGGCGCGGCTGGCCGGGCACGGCGTCGACCTGGTCGCGCTGCGGACCGGCGCCGTCTCCACGGTCGCCGCGCGGGCCCGCGAGCTGGCCCGGCCCGCTGGGCTGACGGTGTCCACCGGACCGGCGCGGGGCGACGCCGAGTCCCCGGACGCGATCGCCGGCCGGCAGATCCTGCCGCTGCTCGCCGGCTCGCTCGCCGGGATCACCCTGCTCGTCATCGGGTTCATCGTGGGCGGCGCGCTGGCCGTCTCGATCGGCGCCCAGCGGCGGGACCTCGCGCTCATGCGCGCCGTCGGGGCCACCCCGCGGCAGGTACGCCGGCTCGCCGCCACGCAGGCGATCCTCGTCACGGTCGCGAGCCTGGTGCCCGGCATCCCGCTGGGCTATCTCCTGGCGGAGCGGTTCCGGCTGCTGCTGGTGTCGGGCGGGATGCTCCCCTCCTCGCTGCGGCTGACCTTCAGCCCGCTCCCCGCGGTCGCGGCCGCGCTCCTGCTCGTCCTCGTGGTCCAGGTGTCGGCCTGGTGCGCGGCGTTCCGCGCCTCCCGGATGCCGGCCACCGAGGCGGTCGCCGAATCACGCAGCGAGCCGCGTACGCCGTCCAGGCGCCGGGGGTTCGCCGGAGCGCTGCTGATCGTCGGGGCGAACGCCGTCTCGGTGGCGCCCCTGCTCGCGCGCTCGGAGGTCGTCGCGGCGGTCACCGCCTTCGCCGGCATCCTCGCGACGATCGGCCTCGCCCTGGCCGGTCCCGTGCTCATCCGCGGGCTCAGCCGTACGCTGGCGCGGAAGCTGCCCGCACGCGCGTCGGCGCCGACCTGGCTGGCGGTGGCCAACAGCCACGGGTACGCGCTGCGCGTCGCGGGCGCCATCACCACGCTCGCCATGGCCGTGGTGTTCACGCTGACCTACGCGCTGACCCAGACCACGGTGCTGCGTGCCACCTCGGACGACATCGACGCCGGGACGACGGCGCAGCTCAGTGTGACCGCGCCCGGGCTCGGCGGCCTGCCCGGGGACGTGCCCGCCGCCGTACGCGCGACACCCGGGGTACGGGCCGCCGCGCCGGTCACCTCCACGACCGTCGTGTGGTCCTACAAGATGACGGGCGACGACGAGTCCGACAGCAGCACGGCACTGATCCTGAACCCGGCCGCGCAGGGCGTCCTGGACCTCGGCGTACGGTCCGGGCGGCTGGCCGACCTCACCGGCGCCACCGTCGCGGTCGACGCCGACGCCGCCCGGCTGCGGAACACCTCGCTGGGCGGCACGGTGAGCCTGGTCCTCGGTGACGGTGCCCACGTCACCGCCCGGGTCGTCGCGATCTACACCCGTGGCCTCGGTTTCGGCCCGGTCGTGGTCTCCCACGACCTCGCGGCCGGGCACACCACGACGGGGCTCGACCAGAGCCTCTTCGTCCGTACGGACGGCACGGACACGGCGCGCCGCGGCCTGACCGCGCTCGCCGCGTCCCACCCGGGCCTGACCGTCGACCCCACCGGCCCCGCGCCGGACGGCCTCGGCAGGGTGCCGCCGGAGCTGTGGATCAATATCGCGGTGCTCGCGGTGCTGCTGGGGTACCTCCTGCTCGGCATCGCGAACAAGCTCATCGCGAGCACGGTCCAGCGCCGCCACGAGATCGCGGCGCTGCAGCTGATCGGCGCCACACCGGGCCAGGTCCGCGCGATGATGCGCCGCGAGGCGGGACTGATCTGCACCGTCGCGCTCGGCACCGGTCTCCTGCTGTCGGTACTCCCGCTGGTGTTCCTGTCGATCGGCTTCCTGCACCGGCCCTGGCCGGCCGGACCGGTCTGGCTGCCACCGGCCATCGTGGCCGTGGTGGCCGGGATCGCCTTCCTGACGATGGAGATCCCCACCCGCCGCGCGCTGCGCGTGCCGCCCGCGCACGCGCTCACCCGAGGGTGAGGGTGTCCTCGGGGTTCTGGCGGGCGATGGCCGCGAGCGCGCCGAGTGCGGCCGTCAGCGGGTCGAGGGGCGGAGCGGCGAGCGCGAGGCGTACGGCGTCCGGGGCGTGGCCGGCACCCACCGTGAAGGCGGCGGCGGGGGTGACGGCGACGCCCCGGCGGGCCGCCGCCGCGACGAACGTCTCGGCGCGCCACGGCTCGGGAAGCCGCCACCAGCAGCAGTAGCCGCGCGGGTCTGCGGCCACGTCGAAACCGGCCAGGCGCTCGCGCATGACGTCCTGCCGGGCGACGGCGTCCGCGCGCTTGGCGCGCTGGAGGACCTCGGCGGTGCCGTCGGTGAGCATGCGGGTCACCGCGTCGAGGGCGAAGCGCGTGGCCGACCACCCGCCGGACCGCAGCGCCGAGGCGACCCGGCCGGCGGCCGGCGGCGGGGCGACGGCGAAACCGGCCGTCAGCCCCGGCGCGAGTCGCTTGGACATGCCGTCCACGACCACGACCCGCTCGGGTGCCCGCGCCGCCAGCGGAGGGACGTCCTCGCGGAGGAAGGAGTAGACGCGGTCCTCGATGGCGTACAGGTCGCGTTCGCGCAGCAGCGCGGCGATCTCGGCACGGCGCCCGGCGGGCATGGTCGTGCCGAGTGGGTTGTGGAGTGTGGGCTGGAGGTACACGGCGCGCAGCGCGCCGGCGGCGCGGATCGCCGCCGGCCGTACCCCGTCCTCGTCCATCGCCAGCGGGACGAGCGTGACGCCGAGACGCGCCGCGATGCCCTTGACGATCGGGTAGGTCAGCGCCTCGACGCCGAGCCGTTCGCCGGGCGGGACCAGGGCCGCCACCGACGCGGCCACGGCCTGCCGCCCGTTTCCGGCGAACAGCACCCGGTCCGGCTCGGGCGCCCAGCCGCCGCCGGAGAGCAGGCGCGCGGCGGCCTCGCGGGCCTGCGGTGTTCCCGCCGCGCCGACCGGCCGCAGCGCCGCGTCAAGGACGTCGTGCCGCAGCATCCCGCCGAGGCTCGCGGCGACGAGCGCGGGCTGGTCCGGCAGGACGGAGAAGGCGAGTTCGAGGTCGACCAGGGCGTCGCCCGGCTCGGCGAGGGCGGGCTCGGCCGGCGGCCGTGCGGCACGGACGAACGTGCCGCGGCCGACCTCGCCGACGGCCAGGCCGCGCCGGATCAGCTCGGCGTAGACGCGGGCGGCGGTCGACCCGGCGATGCCGTGCTGCCGGGCGAGCCGCCGCTGCGGCGGCAGCCGGTCACCGGGCCGCAGCCGCCCGTCGGCGATCCGCGCCGCCAGCTCGTCCGCGATCCTGCGGTATTGGTCCACGATTGCCGATCATTGCACCGAGAACAATCCGGTGTATTGCTCTGAGTCGTCGCCCTCCCTAGCGTTGAGATGACAACGATCCGGAGGAGCGCGATGACCCTGGCCTATGACGCGGTGGGCGAGACCGGCGCGCCGGTCGTCGTGCTGGTGCACGGCCACCCGTTCGACCGCTCGATGTGGCGGCCGCAGGTACGACGGCTCGCCGAGGCCGGTTACCGGGCGATCGCCCCGGACCTGCGCGGCTACGGCGAGAGCACGGTCGTACCGGGGAAGACGCCGCTGGCGGCGTTCGCCCGCGACGTCGTGGAGCTGGCCGGTCGCCTGGGCGCCGGCGACTTCGTGCTCGGCGGGCTGTCCATGGGCGGGCAGATCGCCATGGAGATCCACCGGCGGGTACCCGAGCGGATCCGCGGCCTGGTGCTCGCCGACACCGCGCCGTGGGCGGAGACCCCGGAGGGCCGCCGTACGCGCAACGAGGCCGCCGACCGGCTGCTCCGCGAGGGCATGCGCCCGTACGCCGAGGAGGTCCTGCCGAAGATGGTGGCGCCGGCGACGGTGGAACACCGTCCGGCGGTGGCCGAGCACGTGCTCGGCATGATGCTCGCCGCACCGCCGGAGGGCGCCGCCGCGGCGCTGCGCGGCCGCGCCGAACGCCCGGACTACGCCGCGTCGCTGGAGGGGGCCACGGCACCCGTCCTGATCGTCGTCGGCGAGGAGGATGAGTACACCCCGGTCGCGGACGCCAGGCGGATGCACGCGCTGATCCCCGGCTCGGCGCTCACGGTGATCGAGGACGCCGGGCACCTGCCGAACCTGGAGCGCCCGGAGGCGTTCGACCGGGCGCTTCTCGCCTTCCTCGGCGCCCTGCCGGCAGGGACAATCCGCTGAGACAGGCCGTAGGCTCGGAGCATGTACGACATCGCCATCAGCGTCGCCGCCTGTCTTCGTGCCGGTACCCAGGTGGACGTGGCGTGGGCCGTCGAGACGCGCGGCTTCAGCGCCCGTGACCACACCGAGGCACTCATGATCACGCCCGGCGGCGGCCGGGTGGGGTCGGTCATGTCGGGCTCGCTCAACGAGCGGCTCGCCGAGCTGGCCGGTGCGGAGAGCCGCGGCCGGCTCGTCGACCTGCGCGTCGGCGAGGTCGACGCGCTCGTGGCCGGCCTGGCATGCGGCGGGGACGCCCGCTGCCTGATCCTTCCGGCGACCGAGCTGCCCGTCGCGCTGTGGGAACGCCTCGACAGGCGCGAGCCGGTCTGCCTGGTCACGCGGCTCGACGGCACCGACGTCGTGGAGACCTCCGTGTACGGGCCGGAAACCATCGACGAGGCGGGCGAGGACGCGCGAACGCTGTTCCGCCAGGCGACCAGCGGCACGGCCGTCGCCGGCGACGCGGTCATCACCGTCTGGCGGCCGATCCCCAAGCTCGTGATCATCGGTCGCGGCGCGATCGCCGAGGCGCTGGTCGCGGCGGCCGGTCTGCTCGGCTGGAACACCCAGACGATGACGGACGCCGACGAGGCCGCCACGGTGCTCGCCGAGCTGTCCGCGCTGGACAACGCCGTGGTGATCAGCCACGACGCCGAGATCGCCGGCCGGGCGCTCATGGCGGTGCTGTCCGGCGGCGCCGGGTACGTCGGGGCGCTCGGCTCACGCCGTACGCAGGAGGCCCGTGCCCGCTGGCTCGCCGAGCACGGGGTCACCGAGCTGGACCGGATCCACGGGCCGGCCGGCCTGGACATCGGCGCGAGCACCCCGGGCGAGATCGCGGTCTCCATCCTCGCCGAGGCGCTCGCCGTCAGGTCCGGCACCGAGGCCGTACCCCTGGGTTCGCGTCCCGGGCCGATCCACGCGTCCGCGCTCGAGGCCAAGTGATTCGCCAGGTGACGCGGCCCGGTAAAGCGAAAGGTTAATCCGCCGTCGCCGGACCTGAGCGGGGCGACCTACAGTGGGCCGGTCGGCCGAAAGGAGTCCGAGCATGGGTCAACGACCAGATGACGCGGTCGAGGTGCTGCGCGCGGTGTGGGCCGTGGACGGCCAGGACCGTACCGACCTCGACGAGGCCTGCGGCACGCAGAAGCCGTGCAAGAACATGAAGCACGTCAGCTTCGACGGTTTCGCCGAGCCCGGCAGTGACCTGCGTACGGCGTGGCGCGACCGGCTCGAACGCGAGGGCAAGCTCGACCACTCGGGCGGCACGATCCGCGACCTTGTCCTGGGCACGCCGCCGTCCGACCGCTCCTGACATGGATCGTCCGGAGACCGTCGGCGAACTCACCGAGGTCCTGCGCGGCGGCGGCTACCTCTCCGACCGCGGGCTCTCCACGTCGGTTTTCGTGGCGCTGTCGCTGGACCGGCCCCTGCTGCTCGAAGGCGAGGTCGGCGTCGGCAAGACCGAGATCGCCAAGGTCCTCGCCGAGGTGCTCGGCCGCAGGCTGATCCGGCTGCAGTGCTACGAGGGCATCGACACCAACCAGGCCCTGTACGAATGGGACTACGCCCGTCAGATGCTGCAGATCCGGGCGCTGTCCGAGCGCGGCCTGGACGACGACCAGGCCGTCGACCGGCTGTACGGCCCGAAGTTCCTGCTCGAACGGCCGCTGCTGGAGGCCGTACGCGCCGGCGACCGGGCCGTGCTGCTCGTCGACGAGGTCGACCGGGCGGATGACGAGTTCGAGGCCTTCCTGCTCGAACTCCTGTCCGACTTCCAGATCACCGTCCCCGAGATCGGCACCATCGCGGCCGAGCGGCCGCCGCTGGTGATCCTCACCTCCAACCGCACGCGCGAGCTGCACGACGCGCTGAAGCGCCGCTGCCTGTACCACTGGGTGGGCTACCCGAGCGCCGAGCGCGAGCTCGAGATCGTGCTCGTACGCGCCCCGGGCATCTCCGCGACGCTCGCGCGCAAGGTCGTCGCCGCGGTCAACCGGCTGCGCGGCATGGACCTCGCCAAGCCGCCGGGCGTCGCCGAGACGATCGACTGGGTGCGGACGCTCGACGTGCTCGGCGAGTCCGAGCTGACCACCGGCGCCGTCGAGGACACGATCGGCGCGGTCGTCAAGGAGCGCGACGACCTCGACGCGGTCCGCGACGACCTCGAACGGGTCACCTTCGGTGCCTGACGACCCGGCGTACGTCCGGTCGCTGGTCGGCTTCGCGCGGGAGCTGCGTCACTCGGGTCTGCCGGTGGGGCCGGGCGACGTGCTCACCTACTGCGAGGCGATGTCCCCGCTGAACCCGGCCGACCTGCTCGACCTGTACTGGGCCGGGCGGACCACGCTCGTCACCCGGCGTGAGCAGATCCCGGTCTATGACCGGGTGTTCCGGCGCTACTTCCTCGACGACGGCGAGGACGAGCCGGCACCGGACCGGCCGTACACCGTGAAGTCGCGGGCCGAGGCCCAGGCGACGCTGGAGGTCCCGCAGAACGAACCGGGCGAGCGCGAACGCGAGGAGCAGGAGACGCGGCTCGGCCTGGTCGCCTCCGACGCCGCGACGCTGCGGACCAAGGCGTTCGCGGCCTGCACGCCCGAAGAGCTCGCGGCGGTACGCCGGATCATCAAGACGATCGCGCTGACCCCGCCCCGCCGCCGTACCCGCCGCAGCGTCGCCGCGCCCGCCGGCCGGGCACCGGACCTGCGCCGTACGGTCCGCGCGACGCTGCGCGCGCACGGCGAGCCGTCCGAGCTGTTCTGGCGCCGCCGCCGGCTGCGGCTGCGCCCGCTGACCCTGATCCTCGACATCTCCGGCTCGATGGCGGACTACTCGCGCAACCTGCTGCAGTTCGCCTACTCGACGACGCGTACGGCCGCGCGGGTCGAGGTGTTCTGCTTCGGCACCCGGCTCACCCGCATCACGCGAGAGCTGCGCCGCCGCCGGCCCGACGACGCGCTGGAGCGTACCGCCGCGGCCGTCGTCGACTGGGAGGGCGGCACGCGCATCGGCGCGTCGCTGGACGCGTTCGTCCGCGGCTGGGGGCGGCGCGGCGCGTGCCGGGGCGGCATCGTGGTGATCTGCTCCGACGGCCTCGACCGCGGCGACCCGGACGTCCTGGCCACCGCGATGGACCGGCTGTCCCGGCTGTGCCACCGCGTGGTGTGGCTGAATCCGCACAAGGGCAACAGCGTGGACTACCGGCCGAACACCCTCGGGATGATGGTCGCGGCGCCCCACATCGACCTGTTGCTGTCCGGGCACGATCTGCGCAGCCTCGAGGAGTTCGCGGCGCTGCTGCCCTCGTTGAGTTAGGAGCCGGTACGTGAGGTGGAGCGTGACGTTGGCGGCCGAAGGCGACCGGGTGATGACCCGGGAGGAGATCGTCGAGCTCGCCGACGCGGTGGCCGTGCACAGCGGCATCGCGTCCGGCATCGGCACGACGCGCTACGGTGCGCAGCTGTCCGTCGAGGCCGACAGCCGCGAGGGCGCGGTCCAGAAGGCCTCCGCGGAGTTCGCACGCGCGGCGGAGCGCGCCGGCCTGCCGTCGTGGCCGATCGCCGACGTCGGGGTGATCGGTGAGGACGACGACGACCTCGGCTTCCTCGCGTGATCAGGCTCGGCTCGCTGGCCGGCTACCCCTTCGAGGGCCCGCGCGTCCTCGCCGGCTGGACCCCTCCGGACGCGCCCGCCGTGTACGCCGTCATGTACCGCCCCGAGCCGGAGACCCGGCCCGACCGCTACGCGGTGATCTACGTGGGCCACTACGAGGACCCGGCACGGGAGCGCTTCCCGTTCGGCCACCCGCGCTCGGCGTGCTGGGTGAAGCGCGCGGGCAGCCGGTTCAAGCTCTACGTCTGCACGTACGAGGTGCCGGGCGGGCTGACCGCCCACCGCGAGCAGATCGTGCAGGAGCTGAGCTCGGTCTACCGCCCCGGGTGCAACGAGCAGGCGTACGAGCCGTCGTGGAAGGCCGAGTGGATCGGCGAGTACTCCGCCCCCACCACCGGCCCCCTGACGACGGGCCGCGACCCGGGCGACCCCTCCTGAACCGCTACCGAGGTGAGTAGCCGACGCCGTCGTGGAGGCGGGAGCGGCGGCGGCCGGACGCCGGGCGGGCCGGGACGGGTTCGGCCGGCTCCTCCGGCCGGGGTGTCACGCCGGTGACGATGCCCTCGGCCATCCCGTACAGCAGGGGCAGGGCGCCCGCCACGACGCCGCCCGTGCGGTTGATGTGGTCGACGCCCGGGATGATCGGCTTGGCGTTGTCGCCGATCTCCCGTACGAGGTCGCGGCACTCCTCCAGGTTCGTCGCGATCCGGCCGAGCTGTGAGCCGACCACGAAGAGGTAGAACGCGAGCCCGGCGATCAGCAGGGCGATGTCGATGACCGACAGCACCACCATGGTCGTCACATCCTCACCTTGTCCAGCACCCGGCCCAGGAACAGGTGGTGCTTGAGTCCTTCGGCCAGTACGGCGTCGACGCCCTCGCCGGTCTCGGCGATCAGCGTGGTGTCGGCGGTGTTGGCCGCCGCGGCCTTGAGCGTGTCGCGCACCATGGCGACGCGCCGGTCGATCGTGCGTACGAGCACGACGAGAAGGGTGAGCAGGGCCGCCACCGCCAGCACGACGACGAACCCGCCGATGATCGCTCCCCACCACAGCCCGCGCTGTGTGGACGTGAGCGCCAGGTCTCCGGTGCCCATGGTCAGCCTCCCAGTCTCGTGCGTCCGCGTTCGAGCCCGGCGACGATGACCTGCGCGTGCTCGATCGTCGTTCTCAGCTCCTTCAGGGCGGCGGTGTTGTGGACCGACTCGGTCAGCGAGTCGTCGATCGTCTTCGCCTGGCCGCCGATCGAGCGGGCCAGCAGCAGGATCGGCACGACCAGCGCGACGACCACGAGGACGACGACGATCGCGACCGTGTAGCCGATCGCCCAGCCCGTGGTCGAGCCGCTCGAAGCGGCGGCCACGTGGACGGCGGAACCGGACATCGTCCCCCCTTTCATACGGTTTCGCAGAAGTCGCGGACCGGCTTGAGCTCGGCGTTCACCGACGGCAGGACCTCGGGGACCGTACGGGTCCGGTCCGCGACGACGGCGACGCCTCCGATGACGTCCCCGAGCGTCTGACGCACCGCCCTGAGATGGAAGATCACGCGTAGCAGTCCGAGCGCGGCGGCGGCGACGATCAGCGTGGTGATGACCAGGGTCACCCAGGCGACGGCGGGCATGGCGCGCCCTCCTTTCAGCTCAGCAGCTTGCCGACCGACCCGGCGTACCGGGTCGCGCCGACGGCCACGTCATGGATGGTCTGGTCGGTCTTGGCCAGCGCCTCGGGCACGCCGTCCAGCTCGCCGGCCAGCGCGACGCCGCCGGCGAGGATGTCATCGGCGGCGCCGCGGATGCGTTCGAGCGCCGCCAGCACCCGGTTGAGGAGCGCGACGAGTACGGGGACGACCACCAGCAACAGCACCGCGTTGCCGATCCACCACAAGACCATGAGCGGCCTCCTCACGTCCGGTCGGGTTGGTAGGGCAGGAAGAAGCGGCGCGCCACGCGGCCGAGCGCCATCCGCATGGCGCGCAGGGCGATCGTGAGGCCGCCGGCCGAGCCGGTCTTGATCTGGTCCGGCGACAGGCCCTTCTCGATCGCGTCGATGCGGGTCTGCATGTTCACCGCGAAGTCGCGCATCAGCACCGACGTGACGTCGGAGATCATGCCGCGGCCGTACTGCGCCGCCGCGCCGGAGAGCTGGAGATCCTGGGCCACCTCGACGCGGCTGCCGCGCGCGGTGGCCACGACGTTGGCCGTCACCGACATCGCGGCCTGGCCGCGGCCCTTCTCGTCGGCGCCGGCCGCGTCGACCACGATGCGTCTCGCGGCGTCGTCGCGTTCCCTGATCTCGGCCGTTCCGGCGAACCGCATCCGGACCGGGCCCATGCGGATGGAGACGTTACCGCGGTACTTGTCGTCACCGAGGTCGTCGGTCAGTTCGGCGCCCGGCAGGCAGGCCGCCACTCCCGGGATGTCGTCGAAGAACCTCCACACCTTGTCCGGTGACTCGGGGACTTCGAAGTCGCTCTTGATGAGCATTCAGGCCTCCTGTCGGGCGTAGGCGTAGGCACCCGGGTCCTTGACGAAGGCGTCGCGGCAGCCGGCGCAGCAGAAGTGGTGGGTGACTCCGTCGTGCTCGGCCACGGGGCCCGGACCCTCCACCGTCATCCCGCATACCGGGTCGATCCTCGGCGCGGGTACGGCGACGGGTTCCCCCGTACGGGGCAGCTCTCCGGCGGCGCGCAGCCGTACGAGCTCGGCCAGGATCGCGACGGCGATCTCCCGGTGCGAGGTGTGCCCCAGGTCCAGGCCCACCGGCGCGCGCACCCGGTCGAGCAGGTCCTGTGGCACGCCGCGGTCGGCGAGGTAGCCGAGCACGGCCTCGCCGCGGCGCCGGGAGGCGACCAGCCCGACGAAGGCGGGCGAGGCCGAGACCGCCTGCTCGACGGCCTCCTCGTCGCCGTGTCCCTGGGTGGCGATCACCACGGCCGTACGGGGGCCGGCGTCGGCGGCGGAGAAGTCCGGGCCGTCGCGCAGGTCGGCCCGCCAGCCCAGGGCCCGGGCGAGGTCGGCGAGCGTGTGCGCCATCGGCGAGCGGCCGACGACCACGAGGTGCGGGGTGGGGAGCACCGGTTCGATGAAGACCTCCAGCGCGCCTTCGCTCTGGCACGAGATCGGGATGACGGCCATGCCGTCCGGGACCGCCGCGCCGAAGCGGTCCGGCGTGCCGAGCAGCAGCAGCCGCGACTCCCCCGAGCGGATCACCTCACGGGCTTCGCGGATGACGACGGGCTCGGCGCAGGCGCCGCCGATCCAGCCGGTGAGCCCGCCGTCGGCGGTGATGATCGCCCGCGAGCCCTGCTGCCCGGACGAGGGGCCCTGCCGCCACACCACGGTGGCCAGCGCGAACTCCTCACCCGCGCGCGCCAGCTCGCCGGCCTGGTCGATGACGTCCCATCCGCTCATCACTCATCCACCTTCACCGGCGGCGCGCCGGACACGTCGTGCCGCTCGGACAGCGCCTCGTACACCCGGTCGGGCAGCAGCGGCATGTCGATGTTGCGGACGCCCGTGTCCTTGATCGCGTCCATCACGGCGTTGACGAAGGCGGCCGGGCCGCCGACGGTCGCGCACTCCCCGATCCCCTTGGCGCCGAGCGGGTGGTGCGGGCACGGGGTGACGACCTCGTGCAGCTCGTACCCGGGCGTCTCCCACGAGGTCGGCAGCAGGTAGTCCATGAAGTTCGAGCCGACGCAGTTGCCCTCGGCGTCGAAGGTGATGAACTGCATGCTGGCCATGGCGTACGCCTCGGTCAGGCCGCCCATGATCTGGCCCTCGACCACCATCGGGTTGATGCGCACGCCGCAGTCGTCGACGGCGACCGTGTTGAGCACGTCCCAGACGCCGGTCTCCGGGTCGACCTCGACCGTGACGATGTAGCAGGCGAACGGCCAGGTCAGGTTGGGCGGGTCGTAGTAGGCGTTGCCCTCCAGGCCGGGCTCCATGCCGTCGGGCATGTTGCTGTACGCGGCCATCGCGCACTCCTGGATGCTGACGCCCCGGTCCGGCGCGCTGCGTACGTAGAAGCGGCCGAGCTCCCACTCGACGTCCTCTTCGGAGACCTCCAGCAGGTGGGCGGCGAGCTTGCGCGCCTTGGCCCGGATCTTGCGGGACACCATCGCCACGGCCGCCCCGGCGACCGGGGTGCTGCGGGAGGCGTACGTGCCCATGCCGAACGGCGCGGTGTCGGTGTCGCCCTCCTCGACCACGACGTCCTCGGCGGGCAGGCCCAGCTCGTGCGCGACGATCTGCGCCCAGGTGGTCTCGTGGCCCTGGCCCTGGGTCTTCGCGCCGGTACGGAGGATCGCCTTGCCGGTCATGTGCACGCGCAGCTCGGCGGAGTCGAACATCTTGATGCCGAGGATGTCGTACTCGCGGCTGTTGCCCGCGCCGAGCGGCTCGGTCATCGTCGAGATGCCGATGCCGAGGAGGCGTCCCCGCTTCCGCGCCTCCTCCTTCTCGCGGAGGAAGTCCTCATACCCCACGGCCTTCAGCCCGACGTCGAGGCACTTGCCGTACTGGCCGGAGTCGGTGAGGAAGCCGAACGGGGTGCGGTGCGGGAAGTCGTCGTCGCGGACGAAGTTCCGGCGGCGGAACTCCGCCTGGTCGATGCCCAGGTCGTCGGCTGCCGCCTGGACCATGCGCTCCTGGAAGAACATCGCCTCGGTGACGCGGAAGGAGCATCGGTAGGCGACGCCGCCGGGCGCCTTGTTGGTGTACATGCCCCGCGCGGTCAGGTGCGCGGCCGGGATGTCGTAGCAGGCGAACGCCGAGTGCATCAGCCCGATCTTGAACTTGCTCGGCTGCGCGTCGCCGAAGAACGCGCCGTGGTCGGCGTCGGTGTGCATGCGGACGCCGAGGATCTTGCCGTCGGAGCGCAGCGCCATCTCGCCCTGGAGGTAGACGTCGCGGCCGAACCCGGTGGAGATGAGGTTGCCGCTGCGGTCCTCGATCCACTTCACCGGGCGCTCGGTCAGGATCGAGGCGAGGATCGACATGACGTAGCCGGGATAGACCGGCACCTTGTTGCCGAAGCCGCCGCCGAGGTCCGGAGAGATGATGCGGATCATGTGCTCGGGCAGTTCGGCGATCAGCGCGACGGCGGCGCGGACGATGTGCGGCGCCTGCGTGGTCATGTAGACGGTGAGCTTGGAGGTCGCCCGGTCGAAGTCGGCGATCGACCCGCAGCACTCCAGCGGCGACGGGTGCGACCGCGGGTAGTGCAGCTCCATCTTGGAGATCACGTCGGCCTCTTCGAAGGCCCGGTCGGTGCCGGCCCGGTCGCCGACCTCCCAGTCGTAGATGACGTTGTCGGGCTGGTTCTCCTTGTCGTCGCGGATCAGCGGCGCGCCCTCGGCCGTGGCCTGCGTCGGGTTCACGATCACCGGGAGGGGCTCGTAGTCGACGACGATCGCCTCGCAGGCGTCCTTGGCGATGTACGGGTCGTCCGCGATCACGCAGGCGACCTCCTGGCCCTGGAAGCGCACCTTGTCGGTGGCCAGCACGGCCTGCGTGTCGTAGGAGAGGGTCGGCATCCAGGCCAGGTTGCGGGTGGCCATCATCTCGCCGGTGAGCACGAGACGTACGCCGGGGATGTCCCAGGCCTTACTCGTGTCGATCGATTTGATCTTCGCGTGCGCCAGCGGGCTGCGCAGGATCTCCATGTGCAGCATGCCGGGCAGCGTGATGTCGTCGACGTAGTTGCCGCGACCGCGGATGAAGCGGCTGTCCTCGACGCGCGGGCGGCGGGCGCCCATCCCGCCGATCTTGATCTCGTCCAGTGCCGTCATGGTCAGCTCTCCTCCGCGGCGGGCTGTCCCTGCATTCTCCGCGCAGCGAGCAGGACCGACTTCACGATGTTCTGGTATCCGGTACAGCGGCACAGGTTGCCCGACAGCGCCCAGCGGACCTCGTCCTCGCTGGGGTCGGGCACCTCGTCGAGCAACGCCTTGGCCGCCAGCATCATGCCCGGCGTGCAGAAGCCGCACTGCAGGCCGTGCTCGTCGCGGAAGCTCTCCTGCAGCGGATGCAGCTCGCTCGCGCCGCCCAGCCCCTCGACGGTGGTGACCTCGTGCCCGTCGGCCTGGACGGCCAGCATGGTGCAGCTCTTGACCGCCTTGCCGTCGACCAGCACGGTGCAGGCGCCGCAGTTGGTGGTGTCGCACCCGGTGTGCGTGCCGGTGAGCCGCAGTCCCTGCCGCAGCAGGTGGGCCAGCAGCAGCCGGGGTTCGATGTCGGCCGTACGCCGCTCTCCGTTGACGCTGATCGTCACGCGCCGGACCGGGATGGCTTCGGACGGCTCGGCGGCGATCTCCTCGAACAGTGCCATCTCAGGCCGCCCTCTCCGTCGTGTCGCCGACGCGCGTGAGGATGCGCTCGACGAAGGTGTGCACCAGATGCCGCTTGTACTTCGCGCTGCCGCGGTGGTCGGACTTCGGCTGCGCCGCCTGCGCCGCGAGGGCGGCGGCCTCCCCGATGACGTCGGCGGTCAGCGGCCGGCCGACGAGGACCTTGGCCGCCTCGGCCGCGTCGATCGTGGACCCGCCCACGCCGGTGAGCGCGATCCCGGCGCGGGTGACCAGGCCGCCGGAGGTCTCGACCGCGACCGCGGTGCCGGCGGTGGCGAAGTCGCCGACCCGCCGCTCCAGCTTGAGATAGCCGCCGGCGGGAGTGCCCTCGGGTGCGGGGATCACGGCCTCGACGGCGATCTCGTCATAGGCCAGGGCGTTCTGGAACGGGCCGTCGACGAATCGCCCGATCGGGATCTCGCGGCGGCCGTCCGGCCCCTCCGCGACGACGTGCCCGCCGAGCGCCGTGACGACGGCGGACCAGTCACCCTGCGGGTCCGCGTGGCAGAGGGACCCCACCAGCGTGCCGCGGTTGCGGACGATCGGGTCGGCGACCAGCGGAGCGGCGGCGGCCATCGTCGGCTGGCGGCCGGCCAGCAGCGTGGAGCGTTCGAGGTCGGCGTGCCGGCACAGCGCGCCGACCCGGATCGTGCCGTCCGGATCGGCCCGGTGGTAGTCCAGGCCGGGCAGGCCGTTGATGTCCACCAGCAGCTCCGGCGAGGCGAAGCGGAGCTTCAGCAGCGGCACCAGGCTCTGGCCTCCGGCGAGCACCTTGGCCTCGCCGTCCCCGGCGCGCAGCAGCTCGAGCGCCTCGCCGATCGAGCGGGGCGCCTCGTAGCGGAACCGCGACGGATACATGGTTACCTCCGGGGTCGGGACTCAGGAATCGGCGCGGGTTCCGGGCGCAGCGTCGGCCTCTGGATCGGGTACGGCCACCGGTCCCGGCTCTTCTTCGGCCGGGTCGGGCCGCGGACGCTGGTGCGGCGGCCAGGGGCCCTGCACGGGCTGGCCCGCGACCTTCAGAAAGTCCACGAACTGCGGAAACGCCCACACCGTGGGGCTCTTGCCCGTCTTTGGGGCGTTCTCGAACAGCTCGTACAGGCGTGGGTTGCCCCGGCTGTGCCCATCCGACTCGACCGGCATGGCATGCCCCTTCCACCGGACGGAACCGGGAGGCGCCGTCGCCGCATCAAACGACGGTTATGTTCCACCGCCGCCGGACCCCCGGCAACGGCGGATTAAGGCATTACTTACGCCGCCTCCCGGCGCCTCCTCCGCGGACGCGCGATGTGACGCGTCGGCGCAGCTCAGTGATGGTCCGGACGGTGTGCTGCGCCGTCCGCGAACTGTAACCTCGCGACGTCACTTCGAGGGGATATGCCCCAAATGCCCTTTGTGTGGTGCGGTATATTTGTACTTGGTCCAAATACAAGGTGGTGGAGATGGACGAGGTGGCGACACGGCTGCGGGAGGCCGGGCTGCGGGCGACCGGGCCCCGGCTCGCGGTGGTCGGCGCCCTCCGCGCGTTGGGCGGTCACCGTACGGCCGATGAGGTGTACGCCCACCTGGTGCGCAACGACGTCGCGCACTCCCGGATGAGCGTCTACAACTCACTGGTGGCGCTGGCCGGCGCCGGGCTCGTGCTGCGCGCGGACGTCGGGCGCGGCGCGGTCCTCTACGAGGAGGCCCGTACCTGGCACCACCACTTCGTCTGCCGGCGCTGCGGCCAGGTCAGCGACGTGTCCTGCGCCGTCGACGCCCGGCCCTGTCTCACTCCGCGCGAGGACGTCGGAGTGATCGACGAGGCGCAGGTCCTCTTCCACGGGACCTGCCATCGCTGCGCGGAGGTTCGTGATGAGCGCTGAACGCTTCCGTGATCTCCTGCGGTCGGAGCGGCAGAGCGCTGCCCTCTACCGGGGGCTGGCGGCGGGCGCCGCCGGCGAGAGACGCGAGATCTTCAAGGAGCTGGCCGCGACCGAGGAGCGGCACGCCGCGCACTGGGCGGCCAAGCTCACCGAGCTCGGCGAGGCGGTCCCCGAGGCCGGGGGTCCCGGGCCGCGTACGCGGCTGCTGTCCTGGCTGGCCCGCCGCTTCTCCGCCGACGCCGTGCTGCCGTTCGTGGAGCGCGCCGAGCACGCCGACGCCGGCCTGTACGACGGCGACCCGCACGCCGAGGCGGGGATGGCCGCCGACGAGCGTTCGCACGCCCGCGTGCTGACCCGGATGCGCGACGAGGGCGGCATCCGGCGTGAGCCGTGGCACCGCGGCGATCGTTCGGGCACGCTGCGGGCCGCGGTGTTCGGCGTCAACGACGGGCTCGTCTCCAACACCTCACTGGTCATGGGGTTCGCCGGGTCCGGCGCGGCCGGCCGTACGGTGCTGTTCGCCGGCCTCGCCGGGCTGCTCGCGGGGGCGTTCTCCATGGCGGCCGGGGAGTACGTCTCCATGCGCGGCCAGCGGGAGGCGTACGAGCGTGAGATCGAGCTGGAGTCGGAGGAACTGCGCGACGACCCCGAGGCGGAGGCCGAGGAACTGGCGCTGATCTACCGCGCCAAGGGCCTGGACGCCGAGGAGGCCGGGCGCGTCGCGACGACCATCATGAAGGACCGCGACGCGGCCCTGGACACGATGGCCCGCGAGGAGCTCGGCCTGGACCCGGACGAGCTCGGCTCGCCCTGGTCGGCCGCGTTCTCGAGCCTCGTCGCCTTCACCGCCGGGGCGGCCGTCGCCGTCCTGCCGTACCTGTTCGCCTCGGGTACGGCCGCGCTCGTCGTCGCGATCGCCCTGGCCGCGACCGCGCTGTTCGGCGTCGGCGCCGCGCTCGGCCTGCTCAACGGCCGCAGGGCGCTGCGCTCGGGCGCCCGCCAGCTCCTCATCGGCGGAGGCGCCGCGCTGGCCGTCTACGTCATCGGCCACCTCATCGGAACCTGAGCCCGTATGGCCCCGTGACGCTCACGGGGCCATACGGGCCTACGCCGCAGGTCACTCCGGGTCGTGGCCGATCAGCTCACGCCAGGTGCGCGGGCCGACGACGCCGTCCGCGGCGATGCCCACGCTCTCCTGGAACGCGTGGACGGCCTCCTCTGTGGCGTTGCCGAAGATCCCGTCCACGGCGTCGGACGAGCCGAAGTAGAAGAGCTTGAGCAGCTCGTTCTGCGCCGCCCGTACGAAGTCACCCCTGCTGCCGCGGCGAACGGTCGAGCCGAGCGTGACCCCGTCGGTGAACCTGGTCCAGGTCCGGTCGCCGACGACGCCGTCCACCGTCGCCCCGGCCCGTGCCTGGAACTCCCGTACGGCGGTCTCGGTCGCCGAGCCGAACTCCCCGTCGGCGGCGAGCGCGCCCTCCCCCGCGCCGCGCAGCAGGTACTGCAGCGTCGTCACGTTCGGCCCGGAGCTCCCGCGTTTCAGGATCGGCCATGGCGTCTCAGCTGTCATGCGATCCACCTCCCCATGGTGGTTTCTCCCCGCCTCGGTGCGGGGGAACGTATGTAGGACGTCCAGGGGCAGGTGGGCGTTTGCCTCGCAAACCGGGACTGGCGGTCCGGTCAGGAGGGCCTGACCTTACGGTCAGTGATCCATCAGCCTCGCAGGGTGTGTTCCAGCCGGCGTACGCCGAGGGTCAGCGCGACGGTGCCGAGCACCGCGAGGTAGACCGCGGACACGACGAAGTGGCCGCCGCCGCCCGTGCCGAGGAAGGCCGCCCGGGTGAGCTCGATGCCGTGGTAGAGCGGCAGGACCTCGACGAACACCCGGACGGGGCGCGGGTAGACGCCCAGCGGGAAGAACGTCGTGGCGAACAGGAACATCGGCAGCATCACCAGCTGGATCAGCTGGAAGTCCTGCCGGCTCCGCAGGAGCGTCACGACGAGCAGCCCGATCGAGGCGAAGGCGAACCCGATCAGCAGCGCGCCCGGGACGACCAGCAGCGCCGCCGGCGTACGGACCAGGCCGAGGAGGCTCACGACGGCGAGGAAGGTGCTGGAGACGAGGGCGCCGCGCAACAGGGCCCAGCACACCTCGCCGACGGCGACCGAGCGTACGGACATGGGCGTGGTGAGGATGGACTCGTAGGTCTTGTCGGTGGCGAGCTTGGCGTACATGTTGAACGTGGTCTCGTTCATGGCCCCGTTCATCGCGGCGGTGGCGAGCAGCGCCGGCGCCACGAACCGCGGGTAGGTCATGGAGGCGTCGTGCAGGCCCGGCACGCGGCCGACGAGCGCGCCGATGCCGACGCCGAACGCCAGCAGGTACAGCAGCGGCTCGAAGATCTCGGCGAGGATCACCGGCCAGGTGTGGCGGTAGATCATCAGGTTGCGCTCGACCATCGTGCGGGCGCGGCCGGGGCGCAGGGTGTTCGTGACCGTCACGGAAGGCTCCTCTTCCCGGCTCAGACGTGCAGGGTACGGCGGTAGGTGCGGCGGGCCACGGCCAGGCCGGCGGCGGCCATCGCGGCCAGGTACGCCGTGTGGACCAGCACGCCGGGGAGCGTCTCGGTGCCCAGCGCAACGGTGCGGCAGAGGTCGACGCCGTGCCACAGCGGCGTGGCCCAGGCGACCGGCCGCAGCCAGGCCGGCAGCTGCTCGATCGGGAAGAACGTGCCCGAGAACATGTACAGCGGCAGGACCGCGAACCGGAACACCGCAGTGACCTGGGACGGCCGGGTCACGGTCACCGCCCAGGCCGCGGCCGGGGTGGCGAACGCGACCGCGACGAGCAGCGCGATCGGCACGAGCAGCGGCGCGCGGTACGGGCTGACGGCGCCGAAGAGCACGCTCACGCCGGTGAACAGGATCGCGTTCTGCACCGCCCGCAGCGCCCAGTACATGAGGTGCCCGTACAGGATGTCGGCCGGCGCGAGCGGCGTGGCCGTCGCGGCGCGGTAGCTGCCGCGCGGCCGCGCGGCGTCCATGACCGGGCCCGCCGCCTCCAGGAACGCGGTCTGCATGACCGCGGCGACCAGCATGCCGGGCAGGATGAACCGTACGTACGGGACGTGCAGGTACTCGCTGTGGTTGTGGTTGATCAGCTTGCCCAGCCCGAGCCCGAGGGCGGTCAGGAAGAGCAGCGGGTTGGCGACGCTGATGACGATCGAGCCGCGCCACGTACGGCGGTAGCGGAACAGCCAGTAGCCGAGCTCGCGGAATGCGGGCGCCGAACGCGCCCGGGCCAGTGCGTCCATGTCTCCCCCCGTGGGTCAGTCCCCGTGGGTCAGTCGACGAGCGAGCGGCCGGTCAGGGTGAGGAAGACGTCCTCCAGGCTGGAGCGCCGGATCAGCGCGGTCTGCGGCCGTACGCCCCGCGCGTTCACCGCCGCCAGCGTCTCCTCGCCGTCGTCGGTGTAGAGCATCAGCCGGTAGGGGAGCTCCTCCACGCGTTCGACCAGGCCACGGCACTTGTCCGCCATGGTCTGCCTCTCGTCCGGGGCGAAGCGCAGCTCCAGCACCTCACGGGTGGTGTGGCGGGCGATGAGCTCGGCGGGCGTGCCGGCCGCGACGATCGTGCCCGCCTCCATGACGACGAGCCGGTCGCAGAGCTGTTCGGCCTCGTCCATGTAGTGCGTCGTGAGCAGCAGGGTCACGCCGTCCTGCTTGAGCTGGAACAGGCGTTCCCAGAGCAGATGGCGGGCCTGCGGGTCCAGGCCGGTGGTCGGCTCGTCGAGCAGGACGATCTCGGGCTCGTTGATGAGCGCCCGCGCGATCGTGAGCCGCCGCCGCATCCCGCCGGAGAGCGTGGCGACGGCGGCGTCGCTCTTCTCGGTGAGACGCGTGAACTCCAGCAGCCGCGCGCTGCGCTCGCGCAGGACCTTCCACGGCAGGCCGAAGTAGCGGCCGTAGATCAGGAGGTTCTCGCGTACGGTCAGCTCACCGTCGATGGTGTCGTCCTGGGGTACGACGCCGAGCCGCGCCCTGATCGCCGCGCCGTCGGTGACACTGTCCCGCCCGAGTATGCGCAGGCTGCCGGCGGTGACCGGGGAGACGCAGGCGATCATGCGCATGGTGGAGGACTTGCCCGCGCCGTTGGCCCCGAGGACGCCGAACGCCTCGCCGCGGTGCACTTCGAGGTCGATCCCGTCGACGGCGGTGAACCCGTCGCCGCCCTTGCCGTAGACCTTCGTGAGCCCTTCGGCCTCGATCAGCACCGTCGGTGCCATCTGTGTCCCCCTGACTCTGCATCGGTCCGGCCAGCATGAAGTTACCGATTATCATCAGGGTTTTGCAATGAAATATTCGTCTTTTGCTGTCGATCGCCAGCTCTTGACCGTACTCGCGAGTGGCCGTCCGGCCACAGGCGACCCGTTCGGCCCGTTTCACCAGGTCAGGGCGCGTTTTCGTGGCGGTTCCAGCTGAAGGATCCGGCCCGCAGCTCTTCTAAGGTCGCGGCGACCCAGCGCAACTCGGCGTCGGTGACGGCACGCAGGTACTCGACCTCGATCAGCGTCACGCGCGGGAGCTCCGGACCCCCGGCCTCCGGGTCGAGTTCCGCGTCCAGTTCGGCGACGCGGCTGGTGAGATGGTCGCGACGCCGCTCCAGCAGACCGCGGACGGATTCCGGGGTGAGCAACATCAGGAACGACAACGCCGCAGGGAACTCCGGAAACTCGTTGCGCGGCGTCGAAAGGATCTCCGCGAGCCAGTGCCGGGACGTGTCGCGCCCCGCGTCGGTGAGGTGGTAGGTCGTCCGCTCGGGATAGCGCTCGTCGCGGTCGGTGCCCTTGGCCGTGATCAGACCGGCCTCCGCCAGCCGGTCGATCACCCGGTACAGGCTCGCCCGCTGGCCAACGTTCACGACCTGATCCTTGCCCCACTGCTTGATCAGGCGCTGGATTCCGTACGGGTGCATGGGTCCGTTCTCCAGCAGGCCGAGGATCGCCAGGGCGAGCGGAGAGCGACGGAAGGTCGCGGTCACACGTTCAAGGGTACCGGAATAAGTAACACAGAAACTAGTTGCATTGACACTAGATGATATGTGACTATTGCCCACATGGACACAAGCGACCAGCTCGCGGACACGGCAGGGCCTGAATCGGCATCCGACACGACGTCACCTCGGCCCGGCGCCGACGGCACCCCGGCGATGGACACCGGCTCAGTCGTCTCCCGAGACGGCACTCGCATCGGCTATCTGAAGGTCGGGCATGGGCCGGCCATCGTGGTGATGCACGGCAGCATGGAGTCGGCTCACAGCCACACGTTGCTGGCCCAGGCTCTCTCTGACGACTTCACCGTCTACCTGCCGGACCGCCGCGGCCGTGGCAGCTCCGGCCCGCACCGGCCCGACCACGACATCCGTACGGAGGTCGAGGACCTGGCCGCCGTGATGGCGGAGTCGGGCGCGCAGATGATCTTCGGGGTCAGCGCCGGCGGCCTTGTCGCCCTCGAGGCCGCACGCACCCTGCCCGACGTGCGCAAGGTGGCCGTCTATGAGCCCGCGCTGCTCCTGGACCCGAACTGGGACGCCGCCTGGCTGCAACGCTTCGAAGAGGAGATCGCCGCCGGAAAGGTGGCGGCGGCCATGGTCACGAGCATGTTCGGGCTGGAGCTCGCGCCGTCCTTCCTCAAGGTCATACCGCGCCGCTTCATGGTGTCGCTCACCGAGAGGATGATGAGCAAAGAGGACGGGAAAGCCGCTCGGGACGCCATCACGATGCGCAAGCTGGCGCCCACCGTCTACTACGACGGACTGCTCATCAAGGAGATGGCCGGCAAGGTCGACGTCTTCCGGGACATGACCGCCGACGTGTTCCTGCTCAGCGGCAGCAGGGGGCTGCGCCTCCTCACACCTGGAGGCGAAGCCCTCGCCGGGGTCCTGCCGCACCGCCGGGTCGTCGAGTTCGCGGGCCTCGACCACGGGGCCTCCAGCGACCCCAGCGCCACCAATCCGAAGGGCAATCCCGAGACCGTCGCTCAGGTGGTCCGGGAAGTCCGCTCCTTCTTCGCCGGTCCCGCCTCTGCGCCTCCGGCATGATGCCGGTGCCGGTGTTGACCGGCGCCCGTCGCCTAGTCGAGCGCGGCCATCGCGGCACGTAGTTCGTCGAGGGTCCGGCGTGCGACGTCGGCGAGGGTCTGCTCGTCGGCCGGATCGGACCAGCGGTCGAAGGCCTGGTAGAAGGCGCGTGCGCCGAGTTCGGCCGCGAGGCTCGCGGTGAGATCCGACACGCCCCGCTTACGGAGTGCGCCCGCCATGACGCCGGCGAGGGAGACGCGTTTGGACGCGGCGCGTTCCTGCAGCTCAGGGGTGTCGGCGATGACCGCCCGGAGTCGCGCGCTGAACTCGCGGCGGTCGTTCGTGAAGGTGGCCGTGAGCGCGTCGAGAGCCGAGGCGACCGCCTGGAGAGGCGTCGCCGAGTCCGCCGCCACCGCGATCGCTTCGGCCAGGAGCCGGCCGTGGATCTCCTGCCCGGCGAACAGGACCTCGCGCTTGTCGGGGAAGTGGCGGAAGAAGGTCGTCTTGGTCAGCCCGCCGGCACGCTCGGCGATCTGGTTGCGACGTTACCGAGTCACATCACTCCTTGCGTTTCGCTTCGGCGGGGCGCCCTATTCCGGGAGAACCTGCTCATGCGAGTCTTCGTCACCGGCGCCAGTGGCCACATCGGTTCGGCCGTGGTGCCCGAACTCATCCAGGGCGGACACGAGGTCGTCGGTCTGGCCCGATCCGACGCCTCGGCCGCCGCCGTCAAGGCCATGGGCGCCGAGGTACGCCGCGGTGACCTCGACGACCTGGCCGGTCTACGCGAGGCCGCGGCCGGCGCGGACGCCACCATCCACCTCGCGTTCGATCACACCAGCATCGCCGCCGGGAGGTTCGCCGACGCCGTGGCCGCCGACCACGCCGTGGTGCGCGCCTTCGGAGACGCGCTGGCCGGGAGCGGCAAGACCTTCATGGGCGTCGGCCTGGCCTCCACCGGCGACGCGCGGCGAGATGCGGCGATCAACGCCAACCCCCGCGCCGCCGTCGCCCGTACGATCGCCGAATTCACCGAACGCGACGTACGCGCCATCCTCATCGGCATCCCGCCGGTCACCCACAGCGCGCGAGACCGGCACGGCTTCATCCCCATCCTGATCAAGATCGCCCGTGAGAGAGGCGCGGCCGGCTACGTCGACGACGGCTCGAACCGCTGGCCCGCCGGCCACCTTCTGGACGTCGCCCGCCTGTACCGTCTCGCCCTGGACAAGGCCCCGGCCGGATCCCAGCTGACCGCCGCGGCCGAAGAGGGCGTCAGGGTGCGTGAGATCGCCGAGACCATCGGACGCCACCTGGACATCCCCGCCGTGAGCGTCCCGGCCGAGCATGCCGCGGACCACTTCAAGGGCTTCCCGTTCATCGCGCTCGACATCACGATGCCCAACGCGGCGACCCGGGAACTACTGGACTGGCAGCCGGTCCACCCCGGCCTGCTCGCCGACCTCGACGACGGCCACTACTTCACCACCGGCTGACTCAGCGCGGCGCCGGGATCGGTTCGACGAGCCGCCGCGGGCCCCTCGTGGTCGAGAAGACCTCCGTCCTGATCGTGGCGGACGGAGCGCTTCACGCCGGATGGAGAGTAGAAGGCGTCTCGCACGATCGAGATGGGCACCTGTCCGGGTGTCCGCCACAGCGGGCGCGCCTGGTCGCGATGGCCGGTGAACGGCTGCACCTTCCGGGTTGGACGGGGATCAGCGGAGTGACACTTTCGCATCTTTCAACAGCTCTTGAAACGTCGGCGGGCCACCCGGACGCGTCCGTACATTCCCCGCATGGCCGCATCTTCGGAAACGCCCGCGCAGTCGCCGACCGGCACCGGCGATACGGAGCCACCGTCGCGGCCGAGAGTCCGCGGGCGGAAGCGGCTCGTCATCGTGGGCGGGGTCGTGGTCGTCACCGCCGGGTTGGTCGCCGCGAGCATCGCGGTCTGGCGTACCGAGCCCCAGGATCCCGGCGAGAAGGTGGCTCAGCCGCACCGCGCCGCCGTCGCGTTACCGCGGCCCGCGGCCGGGCAGCCCCGCTGGGCGGTCCCGGACCACCACTGGACCGCGCTCAGCAAGACCTGGACCACCGTGAGCTCCGGCAGTGGCGACTTCACAGGCCTTCGCCTCGTGTCCGACGGGAAGCGGGCCATCGCGTACGAGGCCGGCCGGCTCACCGCGTACGACGGCGCCACCGGCAAACGGATCTGGTGGAGAGCACTGGCGTGGGACGGCTCCTACGAGCCCGTGGCCGGCGACGGCATCGTGATCGTCCCCCTCCACGATTCGGACAGTCGTTTCAGTGACTGCGTCGCGTTCGACTCGGCGACCGGCGCGCAGCGGTGGCGCGAACCGCTGTGCCCGGGTTCGAGTCCCGCCGACGGCCCGGTGGGCGCGTTGTCGCACGGGGTCTTCTACTACACCGCCGGCAGGACGGTCACCGGTGTCGACGCGGCCACCGGTGAACGTCGTTACCAGCGCAGATTCCTCCACGACCTCGGCCTTTCCACTCCGGTGGTCGCGAACGGCAGAATCGTGCTGAGCGGGAGTTGGTGGTCTCCGAACCGATCCACGCCCGGCAAGTCCGGGATCCATCTCCTGTCACCGGACCTGAAGACGGACCAGGACATCCCCTTGTCCGGCGACTCCGATGGCGAACACGTGACCATGCCCGATCTGCCGGCCGTCAGCGGCGACGTCGTTCTCGTACGGTCCGGGAACGCGATCCGGCCGGTCGACACCCGCACCGGAAGGAAGCCGTCGCTGCGCTGGACCACCCCTCAGGGAAATGTCGTGGGCGTGTCGGGCCGGACGGTGGTGACCGCCATGACCGTCTACGCCGGCCGGCGGCGCGTCAGCGGCTACGACCTGCTCACCGGCGCGCGCGTCTGGTCGCGGGAGATCGAGAGAAAATCGTTCTCCTACGACATCGAGGACGGCACCCTGTTCGCGCTCGGAGACGGCGTCGCGATCATCGATTCCACTACCGGAAAGACCGTCTTCCAGCGCCCTGCCGCCCGTCACGACGGGAACGACATCGCCCGGCAGGGCCGCGCCGTATCGGCCGGCGGCCACATCGTGGTCTTCGACGACAAGGGCGGCATCACCGGCTACCACTGAACCGGCCGGCATTCGTCCGCACCGAGCTGCGGCAACACGCGTAGATCCGCCTCTCAATGAGCCCGAATATCCGGCAGCAGCATCCGAACATCGGCGAAGGAGACCGGTTTGACCGTTCACAGCCCCGGGCGTCCCACTGACCTGCCCCGAGCCGAGGAGTTGTGGGCCGACGCGGCCGTGCTCGCCGTCCTCAGCGCCGGGCTGAGGCCCGGCTACCTGGAGCAGGCCGAGCTCGACGAGCACGGGCTGCGCTCACTCGACTCCCAGAACGGGTGGTGGACGCTGAGCCGCTGGCCGCACGGACGTATGGTGCTGTGCGGCATCGACGACGACTACGGCGAAACGCTCCTGGAGCCGCCCGTCGACCTTCTGGCCGGCGGCCCGGACTGGCTGCCGGCCGACTACCTCGCCGACCCGCTCGGCGGAGGCGAGACCGTGGGGCTGGTGTACTGGTGGGACGGGTCGTGGGGGCGCGCTCCTTATCCGGACGGTCTGCGCGACGACGGCCTGGCCGGGCTCGCGCCGGTGTCGCGTGAGGAGTGGCCGTGGCGCCACGACATCCTGGACTGCGCATCGGACGCCGACGAGGCCGGTGCGGCCTACGACGCCCTGCTCAGTGCCGCCCGGTCGTACACAGTGGACGAAGCGGCACTCGGCCGCCTGTTCGGCGCGCTGGACGTCGGGCGGCTGACCACCGAGATGCACGCCTCCATCGACCTCACCGCCGCACTCGACGTCGCCCGGCGCGCCGGCCTCACACAGGGCTGACGCTCGGGCACGTCATCGAGCCGACCGGGGATTGGCACCGGACTATTTCTTGACCGGGTCGGATCCGGACTGCTTGATGATCTGGTCGCCGGGGCGTAGTGAGTCCCAGAAGGAACGGTTGACTCGGATCTTCTTGGACTTGCCGTCGGTGAAAGTGACGTCGAGGTAGTGGTAGAGATTCGACCCGTCCGGCATGTTTCGGGATTTGTCGGTGACAACGCCTTCCCACGCTTCGCTCTTGCGTACCCGTCGTGACCTGAACATATGGTGGCCCCTTTTTCCGTGTGTCTCCGGAAAAGGCTAAAGAGAGGCCGAGCCGGGGGCATCCGCCGCGTGTCGGGTCTTGCGGTGCGACTTCAGGCTGAGGGCCGGGGGCGGGCGATACCGAGGTCGTAGGCGATCACGACGGCCTGGACGCGATCGCGGGCGCCGAGCTTGCGCAGCACGGCCGAGACGTGGGTCTTCACGGTCGCTTCCGCGAGGACCAGGTGCCGGGCGATCTCGGCGTTGGAGGCGGCCCGGGCGACCAGGGTGAGCACCTCCCGCTCGCGGTCCGTCAGCTCGGCCAGCCGCTCGGGCAGGACGGGTTCGTTCGGCTGGATGGCCACGAACCGGTCGAGGAGCCGGCGGGTCACGGTCGGGGCCAGCAGTGCCTCGCCTCGGGCGACCACCCTGACGGCGTCGGCCAGCTCGGGTGGCCGCACGTCCTTGAGCAGGAAGCCGCTCGCCCCGGCCCGCAGAGCGGCGTAGAGCGGCTCGTCCAGGTCGAATGTGGTCAGGATGATGACCTTCGGCGGGTCGGCGGCGGCGATGATCTGCCGGGTGGCGGTGATGCCGTCCATACCTGGCATCCGCACATCCATCAGCACGACGTCGGGGCGCAGGCGAGCCGCCTCCCGTACGGCCTGGTCTCCGTCGCCGGCCTCACCGACGACCTCCAGGTCGTCGCGGGCATCGATGATCATGCAGAGTCCGGCCCGTACGAGATCCTGGTCGTCGGCGACGAGCACCTTGATGGTCATCGAGGCTCCTCCAGCGGCAGCCGGGCACGTACCCGGAACCCTCCGGCCGGATCGGGTCCCGCCGCGAGTGATCCGCCCATCATCGCGGCGCGTTCGCGCATGCCGGCGATGCCGTGTCCCGTCTCCAGGCCGGTCAGGCGGCCGCCGCCGGTGCCGTCGTCGCGGACGTCGATGGTGAGCTCGCGGTCGGTGACGGCGACGGTGATGTCGGTGGTACGGGCGCGGGCATGGCGCAGGGTGTTGGTGAGCGATTCCTGGACGATCCGGTAGGCCGACAGTTCGACTCCGGGGGGCAGCGTCCTGGTGTCCAGTCCCTCGGCCCGGAGCTTCACGCGCAGTCCCGCCGCGGCCATCGGCCTGGTCAGGCCGTCGAGATCGGCGAGGCCGGGCTGGGGTGCCGCGGGGACCTCGGTACCGGGCTCGTCGCCCAGGAACCTGACGGTACGCAGGAACGCGCGCAACTCGGTGAGGGCCTGCCGGCCGGAGGTCTCCAGGTCGCGCAGCGCCTGGCGGGCCTTGGCCGGGTTGACGTCGAACACGTCGTCCGCCGCGGCCGCCTGGACGACCATGACCGACACCGTGTGGGCGAGAACATCGTGCAGTTCGCGGGCGATGCGCGCCCGTTCCTCCAGGACCACGCGCCGCGCCTCGGCCTGGCGGCGGGCGGAGCGGGCCCTTCCCAGCGCTCCCCAGCTCCAGGCCAGCAGGGCGGCGGCGAGCCACAGCGGCACGTGCGGCGACCGCCCGGTCGCCCACGGCAGGACACCGGCCGACGCCATCGCCCCCGCCAGGCCCCACAGAGACACGCGGGCGGGACGGAGCCAGGCGAAGGTGCTCAGCACCACCAGCGCGATCCCGGGCCCGGCCTCCGGATACAGGAACTGGATCCCGCCCCCGGCCAGGAGCACCGTCGCCGTCACCGCGCCAGGCCGCTCCCCCATCCACCAGACGGCGCCCGCCTGGACCGCCACCAGGGCGAACAGCGCGGCCCGTCCGGCCGCTCCGGGAAGCCCGTGGGGCGTGAGTAAGGCCAGCGGCGCCATCAGGGCCAACGCGCACCCGACAAGGAGCATGCGCCACCGCAGAGGCAGCGTCGCGTCGAACCGGTCCGGCACGCTGCCCGACGCTAGCAGCACGCGTATCCGGCCACGCGTCGTTGCGCCCGCGGCCGTACGGCGAAAAGCGCCATCAGGAGGCAGTCCAGATGCCGGGTCCTCTGACGGAAATCTAGCGAGACTTCCGACGTGTCGGCGATATCCTCTATCTTCGCCATTAGCCCGATCGCCAGTTCCAATGCGGAGACCCTCGACCACTTTGGCACACACAGCGGACCTGACGAGCGACACGGAGGCCGAGGGGAACTCCCTCGACGCCGAGCCCCTCCGCGCGGGAAAGGCGGCCCGCGCCATCGTCGCCGACGGCCGCGCGGTCCACGACGCCATCGAGGCGGTCCTGGCCGCGCCGGAGGAATCGCGCGAGGTCGCACGACGGGCGTACGAAGTGGTGCGCGATCAGCTCGTCGCCGGCGAGTTGGACACAGTGCCGGTGGACCAGCTCCGGGAGCTCGTCCGGGGCCGCCCGGTCACGTTCACCCCCGTCAGGGACGCCGGCCTCGACACAGTCGGCGCGGTCCTCACGGCCGGCGCAGAAGCGCTCAGGCGAATCCCCGGAGTACGCCGGAGGACGGCCAAGCGGATCATGGCCGCCGCGTGGCAGATGCGGGAGTCCGTCGAGGAAAGCGTCCGCGTCCGCATCGAGCCGGACGCCCGCACCCCCGAACAGGCAGCGCTCATCGCCGCCTTGCGCCGCTACGAACGCACCAGGTCCCCCCTGATGAAGGGCCCGGACCCGAGCCTGCTGGCAACCGAGATCGGGCATCACCTCGGCCCGGCGGCACGCGGCGCGAGCCGCCGGAGAATGCTCTTCACGTTCTCCGAAGAGAAGAAGCAGGAAGCGCGTGACGCACTCGCCCAGCTGGACGCCACCCTGAGTTCCAAGAAGGTCACCGCAGCACGCAAACGCCTGTCCAGGGCCGAGTCTCAGCTGGACAAGGCCCGAAAGATCCCGAGGGCCGCCCGACTGTGGAGCGACTACCTCGCCCGGCCGGTCGCCTACAACGCCCTGCTGATCGAGGTGGCCGGACTCGACCCGACCAAGGAGGCCGGCCAGGGCTTCCTCCCCGCCGACATCGCCGAGCAGGTCCGCGTGTTCCCCCTCGACCGGTCCCGCCTCAAGACATCGCTGCGGGCCTACCAGGCGTTCGGCGCGAGGTTCGCGCTGGTTCAGGAGCGGGTGATCCTCGGCGACGAGATGGGCCTGGGCAAGACGATTCAGTCGCTGGCCGCGATGTGCCACCTGGCGGCGAAGGGCGAGACGCACTTCCTGGTCGTCTGCCCGGCGAGCGTGGTCGTCAACTGGACGCGCGAGGTCGAGCGGCACACGCTGCTGGAGGCCCACCGCATGCACGGGCCGGGCGAGAAACGGGAGGCGGCCCAGCAGGAGTGGGTGGCCAGGGGCGGCGTGACGATCACGACGTTCGAGGCGCTGCGCACCATGCCGGAGGACCTGGACGTCTCGGTGGCGATGATGGTCGTCGACGAGGCGCACTACGTGAAGAACCCGAACGCGCTTCGTACGCAGGCGGTCGGCGAATGGGCGGCGCGGAGCAGGCGGGTGCTGTTCCTGACGGGGACGCCGATGGAGAACAAGGTGCGGGAGTTCCTGGTGCTGGTAGGGCACCTGCGCCCGGAGGTCGCCGAGAACCTGGACATCGCGGACGAGGCGCTGGACGGCACCAAGTTCCGGGAGGCGGTGGCACCGGTCTACCTGCGGCGCAACCAGGAAGACGTGCTCAGCGAACTTCCGCCGCGGCTGGAGACGCAGGAATGGGTGACACTCGAGGGACCGACGCTGCGGGCGTACCGGGAAGCGGTCATCGCGGGGAACTTCATGGCGATGCGCCGGGCGGCGTTCGACCCGGGGACGGTGAAGGGATCGCCGAAGCTCCGGCGGCTGGTGGAGATCGTCAGCGAGGCCGCGGACGGCGGGCGCAAGGTCGTGGTGTTCTCCTACTTCCGCGACGTGCTGGAGACGGTGACACAGGTACTGGGCTCCGAGCGTGACGGCGTCCAGGGCGTGCACGTCGTCGGCCCGCTGACCGGGGACATCCCGCCGATGGGCCGCCAGGCGATGGTGGATGAGTTCACCGCCGCCAAGGGGCCCGCGGTACTCGTCTCCCAGATCCAGGCGGGCGGCGTGGGCCTGAACATCCAGGCCGCCTCGGTGATCATCATCGCCGAGCCGCAGCTGACGCCGTCGATCGAGGAGCAGGCGATCGCCCGCGCGCACCGGATGGGCCAGGTACGCCGCGTGGACGTACACCGGCTGCTGTGCGGGGACAGCGTCGACCAGCGAGTCCTCGAACTGCTGGCCGACAAGCGCGAGGCGTTCGACGAGTACGCGCGCCGCAGCGACATGGCGAACGCGGCACCGGACGCGGTGGACACCGGCTCCGAGACCGAACTGCGGCACACGATCGTGGCCGCGGAGCAGAAGCGCCTCAAGGCGGCGTGACCCGCAGAGCGCTACCGACCCCTGTTCACGTCGGGCGGCGCGTCCGGCGGCGAGGCTTGGGGGTGGAGTGCTTCTGCGGGGGCTTCTTGCGGGTGGGCGGTTGCTGGGGGGTACGGCCACGGGAGCTGTTGGGAGTGCGGCCGCGGACGATGCCGATCAGTTCTTCCATGAGGTCGGTCGTCTCGGCCTCGAGCCACGCCAGGCCGATCTGGGACTGAGGGGCGTCGGTCACGGTGCGGTAGGTGAGGTCCTTGCGGTGGTGGAGACGGGCCAGGGACTGAGGGAGCAGTAGTACGCCGGCCCCCGACGCCACCAGCTCGATCGCGTCCGCCGTGCTCGCGGGACGGGTGAAGGCGGGCTGCCCGGGCCGGTCGCCCCAGGCCAGGACCTCGTCGAGCGGCTCGAACACATATTCGTCGGCGAGGTCGGCGAGCGCCACCTCCTCGACCGCGGCCACCGCGTGGTCCTTCGGCACCACCGTCACGGTCGTCTCCAGGTACAGCGGGATCACGTGGAGAGCTTCGCGGTCGACGGGCAGGCGCACGAACGCCGCGTCCACGCCGCCGTCCCGCAGCAGGGGGACGGCCTCGGCGGCGGGCATCTGGAGCAGCCGAAGCGGCACTTCCCGTACCCGCTCGGCCCACACCCGGGCCCATTTCCCGGGCGTCACTCCCGGCGCGTAGGCCAGCCGGAACTCACTCGTGGTCACGTTCTCAGCCTAACCGCGTCCAGACGACTCCCTCCTGCTGGCTACCCTTGAGATCATGAGCACGCCCAAGGCGAAGGCCCCGCAGACCATGAAGCCCGCGACCGCGGCCAAGAAGCTGGGGATCCTGTTGTCGGCGGCACCCGCCGAATTCCAGGAGGGCGTCGTCTCCCGGGAGGAGTTGAACGCGCTCCAGGCCGACCCGCCCTCTTGGCTCGCCGACCTGCGCCGCGAGGGCCCCCACCCCCGCCAGGTCGTCGCCGCCAAGCTCCGCGTCTCCGTCTCGGGCCTGGCCCGCGCCGACATCAGGGGCCCTCTCACCACCGCCGACATCGAGGCCTTGAAGGCCGAAAAACCCGACTGGCTGGCACGCGAGCAGACCATCCAGACCCGGGTCCGCCAAGAGGAGCTCCGCCTCAAGCAGCAGCGCGCCAAGGCCTGACCCACCGGAACGAGATCGGTCTGCCCGGCGTTCGGCTCGTCGCCGTTTCGGCGAGGGTGAGCTATCTGAGCGGTGGTCGTTCCGCCGTACACGATCGCTATCGCGTGGCCGCTCCTCCGCGTGCCGATGCCCGGGCTAGGCCACCTTGGCAATCTTGCATTCGATGCCTGCCGATCCGACGGGGACTCGCGCCGCGGTGTTTCCTCCGAAAGAGGTCGTGCCGTGGACCTCGAAGGTCTGACTGCCGATCTTCTGGTGAGAAGCCGCGTCCAGAACCTCGACGGTGACCGAGTAGCTCGCCGCGTCGCCCGTGATCGTGCCGTTGATCGTCACCGTGCCCTGTGCTCCGACGGAGTTCACCTGGCAATCGACGTGGGTGCTGTAGTTCTTCGAGCCGAAGGACGGGGCACTCTTCGCCGGCACACCGATGAAGAAGAGCAGGACGAACAGTCCCACGAACCCCAGCACGCCCACGGCGATGATCACGTACTTCTTCCGCCTGGGGCGCTGAGGCGAGCCGTACTCAGCGCCGGCCATCGTCCACTCGTGCGTCGGCATCTCTGTCCCCGTAGCCCTGATCGATCCTGTCAGACGAAGTAACAGCAGGTCAGTGTATATCCCGGTAAGTGCTGTTTGATCTTGTTCAGTGCGGCGGCGGCAATCGGCAGGACAATGTGCGGCATGAGGAGCTCTTCCCGGCTCACGGGTGACCGGCCCTGGATCGACGTAGCGGCCGCCGTTCTCGTTTCCTTCCTGCTGGTGGGCTGCTCCGGAGGGGGCAGGCCGGCGCCCACGCCCACCATCGGCTCTTCGGTTCCCGCTCCCGTTCTGACGCCTCCGCGCGGGGCGACGACGACAGTGCCGGCTCAGCCGCTGCGGGTCACCGGGAAGATGACCCGGCCCGGGACCCGGCTCCGGTTCGGGCAGCAGGCGATCGTGCCCATCCGTGACTACAACGCCCTTCGTAAGAGCTATACCGAAGGGGTGCTGGGCGTCGTGGTGAAGCGGATCCGGCAGAGCCCCGGCTCCAAGGTGAAGGGCAACTTCGACGCCTCCAGCTACGCGGTGCTGAAGAGGAGCACCGCGTACCACGCCGAGATCGTCATCACCGACGAGAGCGGCAATCCCCTGTCGTTGGAGGTCCCCCGCTTCGAGGCCCGGCGCAGCGGGGGCGGGATCACGGACGTGAGTCTGCTCGGCGGCAGGCTGCCCGGCTGCGCGGAGTCCTCGTCCCCGGACTCGTTCGACCACAAGGGGGCACGCTGGGTCACCTGCGGGCTCTGGATGTCGACCTATCCGCTTCGGGAGATCCACTACATGGCGCCGCCGTACGGCGAGAACGCGCAGCATCCGAACGACCGGGCGCCGAGTTTCGGCCGCTTCTACGACCTCGGGGACATCATCTGGCACTGACCCCGAGGTGAGCGGCGCCGGCGGCTCGTCTCCTCAGGTCAGAGGCTGCGGGCGGCGATGTCGCCGTTGGAGGTGGTGGCGTGGATGTCGAGTTCGGTGGTGCCGTTGTTCTTGAGGGTGTCGGTGACGCGGCCGTGGCCGGTGGAGGCGTCGAGGGAGGCCGAGACGCCGGATGAACGCCGGACCTGCTCAAGCGTCTCCTCCTCCGGCCAGAAGACGAAGGCGTCGAAGGACTGCTCCGTACCGAGCCGGGTCAGCTCGGCCACCCACACATCGACGTCGGCGCGAAGAGGATCGGCGCCCTCCCGCAGACCCGCCGTAGCACCGAGCCCAGACCCGATCAGACCGGTCACCTGGGCCATCCGCAGGACCGCCCCAGGAGCACGGCCGTGCTCCTCGGCCACAGGTCGCGGATGAGAGTGATCGCCTCTTCCAGCGCGCGCAGCGCCTCGGCCGGGCCGCGCCGGGGCACACCCATCGTGGTGATGGCGTCCCAGTAGCCGCCCGCGCCGAGACCGAGCGCGAAGCGGCCGCCGGTGATGAGGTTCAGGGCGGCGGCGGTGCGCGCCAGCATGGCCGGTGGGCGAAGCGGCAGGTTCGCCACGTCCGGAAAGAGCCGGATGCGCTCGGTGTGGTCGAGCAGGTGGCACTGGACCTCGTGGAGTGGGACGACGACTCGGCGTGGGACGCGTCCAGGGAGAAGGGGGCGAACCGGCCGGAGATCGCCGCCTTCTTCGCCACGATCGACCGGCTCGTCGGCGCGGAACGAGGGACCCGTTACGACGACGCGGAGGACGGCCCGAGGAACGTACGGCCTGGACACGGGCCAGGTGATCGTCGCCGGTCACTCGGCGGGCGGTCACCTCGCGGTCTGGGCGGCGCACCGTACGACGCTCCCGGAGGGCGCGGTCTCCCTCGCGGGCACCCTCGACGCCGTGGACGTCCGGCACGCCGCGGCCTCGCCGAAGGGCGTCCCCATGCTGATCGTCCATGACGCCGCCGACCAGGTCGTACCGCCCTCCCACAGCCGCTCCTACGCCGACGCGGCGCTCGCCGAGGGAGCGGACGTAGGGTACGTCGAGGTGCCCGGAGCGGACCACCTCGACGTCATCGACCCCGGCGGAGCCGCCTGGACCGCCGTACGGATCTGGCTCGGCGAACGGCGGTCATCGTCCGTCCTGGGCGGCGGCGCGGAACCGCGCCGGGCTCGTTGAGGTCGCGGCGCGGAACGCCCGGCCGAAGGCCGAGGCGGAGCAGTAGCCGACCGCGTCGGCGACGGCGCTGACGGATCGGCGCCCGTCGGCGAGGAGGTCTGCCGCGATCATCATCCGCAGCCGGGTCACGAACTGGCCGACGGTCACCCCCGTCGCCCGGGTGAAGTGACGGATGAACGTGGCCCGCGACATGGCCGCGCGGGCGGCGAACGAGGTGATGTTCCAGGCCCTTCCCGGCTCGCTCAGCACGGCGTCGATCACACAGAGGACGGCTTCGTCGGTGGCGGCGGTCCACGGCACATCCTCCGGCAGCCGCCGCTCCGGTGAGACGCGGAGCACCATGGCCAGCAGCGCGTTGCACAGCGAGGACACGATGGCCGCGCCGCCCGGCCCGCCGGCGTCGGCCTCGCGGCGCAACAGCGCGCTCAGCATCCGTACGGGCTCGTGCCCGTCGGCCCCGAACGACACGTGGAGCACCTCGGGCAGCGTACGGAACAGCAGGTCACCGGCGCCGGGAGCGACGTGGTAGCACCCGCAGAACAGGTCGACCTCGGGCCTCGCGGCGCGGGAGCGCCGGACCGGAAACGCGGCGCCGGGCTCCTCGACGATCTCCACCGGCTCACCGTCGCGGTCGGCGAACAACCGGTGCGCCGCCCCTCGCGGGAACAGCAGGACGTCTCCGGCCCGCAACGCGATGGTGCGGCCCGCGAACTCGACCGCGCACCGGCCCTCCAGCAGGAGGTGGAAGGGCACCTCACCGGGCCGGCGGGCGGGATTGTCCAGGGCGAAGCGCCCGGCCAGCAGGCAGCGTACGTCGACGGTGCCTTCGGGGCGGGCCAGTCCGACCAGGCGACTCAAGGGATCCATGATACTTCCTGCATAGTATTCGATCCTCTTGCGCCTTGCCGGATCGTCACGGCGACTGAAGGCTGGAGGCATGGAAAGCACGCATGTGGACGTTCTCGTTCTCGGCTTCGGCAAGGGCGGCAAGACCCTGGCCGCCACGATGGGGAACCGGGGCCAGCGGGTGGTCCTGGTCGAGCAGTCCGCCCAGATGTACGGCGGCACCTGCGTCAACGTGGGATGCGTACCGACCAAGGCCCTGCTGCACCAGGCGGAGACGCGGCCCGAGGACGCCGGTGCGCCCGAATGGCACCGGCACGCCGTCGACGGTGTCGCCGACCTGACCGCCTTCCTGCGGCAGCGCAACTTCCAGATGCTCGACACGATCGACACGGTCACGGTGGTGACCGGCCGGGCGGCGTTCGTGGACCCCAAGACCGTGGAGGTCACCGCCGGCGCCGACCGGCTCACCTTCAGCGCGGACACGATCGTGGTCAATACCGGCGCCGAGCCGAACGTGCCGGACATCCCCGGCCTGCGGACCAGCGCGTACACGATGACCAGCACCGGCATGATCCGCCCGGCGGAGCTGCCGCGGCATTTGGTCGTCCTCGGCGGTGGTCACGTCGGCATCGAGTTCGCCGGGATGTACAGCCGGTTCGGCTCCCGGGTGACCGTGCTGGAGGCCGGGGACCAGATCATGCCGGCCGAGGACGACGACATCGCCCAGGCGTCCACCGACATCCTCCACGAACAGGGGGTCGTGCTGATCAACGGCGCCCGGGTCACCGAGATCATCGACCGCGCCACCGACGCGCTGGCCCGCTACGAGTGGGAAGGCCAGACCGCCACGGTCGAGGCCGACGCCATCCTGGTGGCTCTGGGGCGCACACCGGCGACCCGGGGACTCGGCCTGGACACGGCCGGCGTACGGACCACCGATCGCGGCGCCATCGAGGTCGATGAGTACCTGCGGACGAGCCAGCCGCACATCTTCGCGATCGGCGACGTCAACGGCGGCCCGCAGTTCACCTACACCTCCCTGGACGACGGCCGGATCGTCCTCGACCAGCTCATCGGCCACGGAACCCGGTCCACGGCGGATCGCGTCGCGGTGCCGTACACGGTGTTCACGACACCGCCGCTGGCCAGAGTGGGCCTGACCGAACGCCAGGCTCGCCGGCGCGGTCACGTGGTGAAGGTGGCGAGCGAGCCGATCGCGCAGATCGCCGCGATGCCCCGTGCCCGGATCGTCGGCGAGACCCACGGGCTGATGAAGTTCGTGGTCGACGCCGTGACCGATGAGGTGCTGGGCGCCGCGCTGCTGAACATCGACTCCCAGGAAGTGATCAACCTGGTGGCGCTGGCCATGCGGCACGGCGTGACCGCGACGGAGCTACGCGACGGGATCTACACTCACCCGTCCACGACGGAGGGCCTCAACGAGGTGCTGGCCGCCCTGCGCTGACCGCGTTCCTCAGGCGGGCGGCCGCAGCCCGGTCAGGGTGACGTTCACGAGGCGGCGTACGGCGGTCTCCGACGGCAGGTCGCCGGCGGCCGTGAGGGCGTGGAGGCAGTAGCCGGCCAGCTCCCCCGGTGGTACGTCGTCGCGGAGGCCGCCGGCCGCCGCGCTCTCGGCGATCACGCTCTCGACGAAGCCGGTGAGCCTCCGCCGCGCGCCGGCGAGGTGGTCGCCCTGGTGGAGCAGGGCCGCGAGCGGGTTGTCGCGGTGTTCGAACTGGATCAGCCCGTACGCGGTGAGGACTTCCGCGAGGCGCTCCCGGCCGCCCGTACCGGTGCCGATCTCCGCCAGGTGGCTCAGGTGGCGGTCGACCTGACGTTCGTGCCAGGCGACCATGATCGATTCGACGTCGGAGAAGTAGCGGTAGAGCGTCGCGCGGGCGATGCCGGCCTGCTCGGCGATCCGGGACATCGTCACCGACGTCAGGCCGTGCTCGGCGACCAGGGCCGCCGCGGTGTCCAGCGTCGTGTCGCGCACCGTACGGCGGTGCGCCTCGATCGTGTCGTCCCACAGTCTCGGCACGGGTCGACTCTACGCAACGCCGACGATGAGACATACTGTCCTGTATCGAGACACAGTGTCTCAATCGTCTGCCCGAAGGAGTCTCCATGCCGCACCACCCCCCTGAGCTCGACGCCCTCTACTCCAGCCCTCCGCCCTGGGACATCGGCCGGCCCCAGCCGGCGTTCCTCGCCCTCCCTCTCGAGGGACGTGTCCTGGACCTCGGCTGCGGTACGGGCGAGCACGTGCTCATGGCCGCCGGCCTCGGCCTCGACGCGACCGGCGTCGACCTGGCCGCCTCGGCCCTGCGGATCGCCGAGCGGAAGGCGCAGGACCGGTCCCGTACGGCGCGGTTCCTCCTCCACGACGCCCGTGACCTGGCCGGCCTCGGCGAGTCCTTCGACACCGTGCTCGACTGCGGGCTCTTCCACGTCCTCGACGAACACGAGCGCGGCGCCTACCTCGACGGGCTGCGGGCCGTGCTCCGTCCCGGGGGCCGCTACTTCCTGCTGTGTGTCAGCGACGCGCAGCCGGAGGACGACTGGACGCACGTGCACCGGACGACACGGGACGAGCTCTCCGCGGCGTTCGCCGACGGTTGGCGGATCGACTCGATCGAGCCGTCCGTGATCGAGGTCACCACCGGCCCGCGCGGCATCGCGGCCTGGCTGGTCGCGGCCACCCGGACGCTGCGGTCGACGGCCCGCGTCCCGACGCCACGCGGCGAGCGGTACGCGCGGCAGCTCTGCGGCCACGCCGCCCACATGAACTGCGCCGCGACGTGGGACCCGCCCGAGGGCGTGATCGAGTTCCCGGACGCGATGGGCACCTGCCGGGTGACGGCGACGCCGGACCACCTGGTCCTCACCGTCGAGGCCACGGACGCGGCGAACCTCGAACGGCTGCGGCGGATCCTCGGCCACGACGTCGAGCGGTTCGGCGGCCGTGACGGCCTCGCCGTGGAGTGGACCGGCGGCTGAGCTACCTACCCGCGGTGACGGCCGGCGCCGATCCCGGCAGCGGCCGTCCCGCGGTCTCCGGCGTGAACGCCACGGCGACCGCGCCGATGACGCCCGCCGCGGCGAGGTAGAACCCGGGCACCAGGAGGCTGCCGGTGGCGTGGACCAGCGACTGGACGATGAGCGGGGTGGTACCGCCGAACAGCGACACCCCGATGTTGAACGCGACCGAGAGCGCCCCGGCCCGGATCTCGGTGGGGAACAGCGCGGGCAGCGTCGCCGGGCCCGCGCCCTCGAAGCACAGCAGCATCAGCCCGACCAGCAGGCAGCCCGCGAAGACCGGGCCGAGGGCCCCCGTACGGATGAGCAGGAACGCCGGGACCCCGCCGGCCGCCATCAGCAGGCAGCCGGCCATGAGCACCGGCCTGCGCCCGACCCGGTCCGACAGCCGCCCGGTGACCGCGACGAGCGTCATCAGCACCACGAGGGCCGCGGCCACCGCGAGGAGGGCCGTGATCCGCGGGAGCCCGGCGTCGGCGGACAGGTAGCTCGGCAGGTACGCGGGGAGCATGTAGCTGCCCACGTTCCAGGCGAGCACCAGCCCGACGCACACGACGAGCGAACGCCGCTCCTGCACGAAGATGCGCCGGAACTCCGCCCGTACGCCGGGTTCCGGGCGCTCCAGCCGCTCGAACACCGGCGTCTCGGCCAGCCGGAGCCGCAGATACAGGCCCGCGAGGCCGAGGGGCGCGGTGACCAGGAACGGGATCCGCCAGCCCCAGGAGATCAGCTCGCGGTGGGACAGCACCGCGGTCAGGGCGGCGACGAGCAGCGCGCCGAGCACGATGCCGGCCAGGGTGCCGAACTCCAGCCAGCTCGTCAGATGGCCCCGCCGCCGGTCGGGCGCGTGCTCGGCGATGAAGGTCATCGCCGAGCCGTACTCCCCTCCGGTGGAGAACCCCTGGACGAGCCGGGCCAGCAGCAGGAGCAGCGGCGCCCCGATGCCGATGGTCGCGTAGGAGGGCACCAGCCCGATGCAGAAGGTCCCGACCGCCATCATGATGATCGTCGTGGCCAGCACCCGCTTGCGGCCGATGCGGTCGCCGAGCGGCCCGAAGAAGAACCCGCCCAGCGGCCGTACGACGAACGCCGCCGAGAACGTGGCGAACGTCGAGATCAGCTGGACCGGGCCGCCGGCGTTCGGGAAGAACACCTCGCCGAGGGGGACGGCCAGATAGCTGAAGATCCCGAAGTCGAACCACTCCATCATGTTGCCGACCGCCGTGGCCGCGATCGTACGGCGCAGCATCGACGCGTCGACACTGATCACCGCGTCCCCGGTCACCGGGCTCCCCTACCCACCTCGCCGTGAGCCGCAGCACTCCGTGGGAGAGCCTTTACGCCGGCAACTGGCCGAGGGCCGGCCGGCGTCAGCGCGAACGAGCGCTCCGGCTCCAGCACGGCCTGTGGCGTCAAGGGCTGGGCCGACAACCAGGACCAGGCGGACTACCACTGCTACACGGAGGGCGAGAACGGAACCTGGACGTACCTCCGGAACAACTCCGACGGTTCGACCGGATGGGTGAAGGACTCCCTGCTGCCCGGCTACGGCTCCCCGGTAAAGTGCGGATTCTGACCTGAAGACCGGTTCGCCCAGCACGGCCATTGTGCGGGGGCCTTCGCGCGCCGGTCACGATCGGGACCGCGCGGAGGCCCTCTGCTGGAACCCGGCCGCGGCGGTCTCAAGTGGCTCTGCCGATCGATCACAGGGGTGGCACATGACCGGACAGCGCGCGCTCGTCACCGGTGGGTCGCGCGGCGTCGGCGCGGCCGTCTCCGCGCGGCTCGCGGCGGACGGGGCGGCCGTCGCCGTGCACTGCCGGGCGGACACAGCCACGGCCGAGGCCGTCGTGGCCGGGCTGCCGGGCGATGGGCACATCGTCGTGAGCGGCGACATCGCCGACCCCGGGCAGGCGGCGGTGCACGCGATGGCCCAGTCGCTGGCGGTCTCCCTTGCGCCGTACGACATCGCCGTCTCCGCCGTCGCGCCCGGTTTCGTCCGTACGGACATGACCGAGGCCATGCTCTCCGGCCCGGCCGGGGACGGCATCCGCGCGCAGAGCCCGTACGACCGGGTGGCCGAGCCCGAGGACGTCGCCTCCGCCGTGGCCTGGCTCGCGCTCGCGGACGCGCGGTGGGCCAGCGGCGCGGTGATCGACCTCAACGGCGCCTCTTATCTCCGGTAGATCGCACGCCCGGAAACCGAGAAATCAGTGATCTTGTTTGGCATTCTGGGCGTCCAGCGGCATCCCCGCTCGCCGTCTGGGAGACGCGATGAAGATTCGCATTCTCGGTCCGCTCGAGATCGCCGACGGTGATCGGCGCGTCTCCATCGGCGCGCCCAAACAGCGCGCCCTCCTCGCCGCCCTCATCCTCCGCGCGAACCGCGTCGTCCCGACCGCCGAACTCGCCGGGTACGTCTGGGACGACGCGCCGCCGTCGAGCGCGCGTCTGACGCTGCAGGGCTACGTCCTGCGGCTCCGCCGCGCGCTCGAACCCCTCGACGGCGTCGCGATCGTCACCGAACCGGCCGGGTACCTGCTGCGCGCCGACCCCGGCGAGGTCGACGCCTGCCGGTTCGAGTCGCTGCTCGCCGAGGCCGACCGCCACGCCCGTACGGGCGACGCCGCGGCCGAGGCCACTCTGCTTCGCGAGGCGCTCGGGCTGTGGCGGGGCGAGCCGCTGGCCGACGTGGAGTCCGAATCGCTGCGGCGCGAGGAGGCCGGGCGGCTGCCGGAGCTGTGGGCGCGCGCGGTGGGACGGCGCGTCGAGGCCGACCTGCGCCTGGGCCGGCACGGCGAGCTGATCGGGGAGCTGCGGGCGCTGGCCGCCGCGCATCCGCTGCGGGAGGAGTTCCGCGCCCAGCTCATGACCGCGTTGTACCGGTCCGGGCGGCGCGCGGACGCGCTGCGCGTCTACCAGGAGACGCGGCGCACGCTCGTGGCCGAGCTCGGCGTGGAGCCCGGTCCCCGCCTGCGCCGCCTCGAACGGGCGGTCCTCGTCGCCGACCCCGCCCTCGACCTGGAGCCCGAGGAGGAGAACAGCCCCCTGAGGAGTCCAGCGGTGCTGCCTCCGGACGTGCCCCACTTCGTCGGCCGGGAGACGGAGGCCGCGTTACTGCTCGCCGGCGAGGAGACCGCGACGGGCCCGCTGGTGTGCGCGGTGGCCGGCATGGCGGGCGTCGGCAAGACCGCGCTCGTCCTGCACGCCGCCCACCGCCTGGGCGAGCGGTACCCCGACGGCCGTCTCTACGTCGACCTCGGCGGTACGGGCGAGCATCCGATGGAGCCGGACGTGGCGCTGGACCGGTTCCTGCGGCTCCTCGGCGTCTGGAACGGCCGGATCCCGGTGGGTACCGACGAGCGCGCCGCCCTCCTCCGCGACCGTCTCGCCGGGCGGCGCGTCCTGCTGGTCCTCGACAACGCCGTCGACGAGGCGCAGGTACGCCCGCTGATCCCCGGTACGCCCGGCTGCGCCGTCCTGATCACGAGCCGCGCCCGGCTCGTCGGACTGGAGTACGCCCGGCTCGTCGACCTGGACGTCCTCGCCGCCGAGCACGCGGTGGACCTGCTCGCCGGAGTCATCGGCCCAGAGCGGACCGGCGCCGAGGCCGACTGCGCTCGTACGCTCGTCGCCCAGTGCGGGTGCCTGCCGCTCGCGGTACGGATCGTGGCCGCCCGGCTGGCCGGGCATCCGGAGTGGCGGCTCGACCGGCTCACCGGCCAGCTCGCCGACGAGCACCGGAGGCTGGACCGGCTCGCGGCCGGGGACCTGGAGGTCCGCTCCAGCATCGCGCTGAGCCATGACGCCCTCGCCCCGGAGCACCGGCGGCCGTTCCGGCTCATCGGCCTGCTCGACCTGCCCGAGGTCGCGCCCTGGATGATCGCGGCCCTGCTCGACCGGCCGGCCGGCGAGACCGAGGACATCGTCGACGCCCTCGTCGACGCCCGCCTGCTGGAGGCCGGCCGCGCGGACACCGACGGGGGCTATCGCTACCGCTGCCATGACCTCGTACGGCTCTTCGCCCGCGAACGCGCCCTCGCCACGGATCCCCCCGAGGAGCGCGAGGCGGCCGTGAAGCGGGTGATGGAGAGCCTTCTGGCGTTCGCGCGCGGAGCCGACGACGCCCTGCCCAGCCGCCGGTTGCGCCTGCCGGAGGCGAGCACCGGCCACGCGGCGCCGGCCGCGCCCCTCGCCTGGTTCGAGGCCAACCGCGCCACGCTGACCGTCGCCGTACGCCAGGCCGCGGCCCTCGGCCTGGCGGAGCCGGCCTGGCGCCTGGCCGCCACCCTGGTGAACTTCTTCGACCTGCGAGGGTACTGGGACGACTGGGCGCGTACGCACCGCGACGCGCTCGGCGCGGCACGGGCCTGCGGCGATCCGCGCGGCGAGACGGCGATGGAGTACGGCCTGGGGATCCTGGCCACCGTGGGAGACCGCTACGACGACGCGGCCGGGCACCTGTCGGCCGCGCTCGCCGGGTGCCGCGCGCTGGAGGCGCCGGTCGCGGAGGCCCGCGTTCTCAACGCGCTCGGCGACGTGCACCACATCTGCGACCGGCTGGACGACGCCTTCGCGTGTTTCCAGGAGGCCCTGCGGCTCTCGACGCGCCACGGCGACCTCACCGGCGCGGCGAACAGCCTGCTCGACCTCGGGCTGGTCCACCGCGACCGGAACCGCCCGGCCGAGTCACTCGACCACCTGCGCCGCGCGCTGGCGACGTTCCGCGCGGCGGGCGACGCGTACGGGGAGGCGTACGTCCTGCGCTTCCTCGCGGCGACGCACTATCACTCGCGGGGCGACCTCGTCGCGGCGCGCCGGCACGCCACCCATGCGATCAAGCTCTTCCGCCGGCTCGGCGACGACCTCGCGGAGGTCCGCTCGCTCCGGCTGCTGGCGATGGTCCTCGCGGCGCAGGACCACGGCAAGGCGGCCGTACGCCTGCTCGACCGCTGCCTCGCCGTCTTCCGCGAGCGGGGTGACCGGTTCGGGGAGGCGTCGACGCTGTGGAGCCTCGGCGAGGCGGCCCAGCGCTCCGGTGACGCCGGTCTGGCGGCCGAGCATCTGGAGCGGGCACTGTCCCTGTTCGGCCGGCTCAGCGTCCCGCGCTGGGAGGACCGTACCCGGGCCGAACTCGTGGCGGTACGCGCGGGCGGGGCCGCGCGCCCCGCCCGCGCACAGATCACCGGCTCGGTACGGCCGCCGGCGTCCAGCCCAGGTAGTGGCTGAAGTAGCTCACGCTCGTCGCGTGGCCGATCTTGCCGCCGATGCTGCTGGAGTAGAACCCGCCGCTGCCGTCGGCGATGCCGACGTGGCCGTACGAGCTGATGTTCCAGTAGACGAAGGAACCGGCCGGCGGCTTGGTGCCGCTGTGGTGCGGGGCGCCGTTCCAGTGGGCGATGGCCGACGGCCAGATGCCGGTCGTGCCGTAGGCGTTCTCCACCGCCTTCTCGCAGTAGTGCTCCCAGCCGGTGCTACCGACGTGGTTCTTCATCCACGTGACGGCGCCGGCGGGTGTGCCGTCGCCGGCGCTGAGCGGCGCCGCGGCGAGCGGAGTGGGGGCGGCGGTCGCGGTCGCGGGGGCGGCGGTCGCGGCGATGGCGAAGGCGGCCGGGACGAGCATGGCTCCGACGCGAAGCCGGCGCGCGTAGGGACGCATATCTGTACCTCCGAAGACGGGGATGAGGTGATGTGCGGCCGTAAGCGTGCCAAGAGGCGCTTGCAAAGCCCTTGTCCGGCCTTCACGCGCTACGTGAAGGAGATGACGAGGTAGTCGTCGAGCGGCTGGTAGCCGATGCGCTGGTGAAGGGCGTTGCTGCCCGGGTTGGCCAGGTCGGTGAAGACCACGACCTCCTTCGCGCCCGCGTCCACGGCGGCCTGGCTCACCGCGGCGGTCGCGGCGGCGCCGTACCCGTGGAACCGGTGCTCGGGCGGGGTGTAGACGGGCGCGATCCGGACCATTCCGGCGACCATCCGCGTACGGCCGGCGAGAGCGACCGGGACGCCGTCGCGCTCCCACAGGGTGAGGCCGCCGTAGGCGATCCGGTCGTCGACCGCGGCGGCGTGGTCGCCGGGGCGCTCGCGGATCTCCCGCTCGGCGTCGTGGTACCAGTCGAGGAGCAGGTCACGGTCGGCCGGGCCGGCCAGGCGAGAGCGGCCGGGCGTGGCCGGCGGCCGTACGCCGGTGAGCCGGTAGAGGCGACGGCGCTCCCAGATCGTGAAGTCCGCGCCGGTCACCGCCTTCCAGCGCGCGGCGAAGGCCTCGGCGATCCCCTGCCGGGCGGTCACCCCCGGCGGCCGGCGGCCGTCCGCGTCCAGCGCCTCCGCGAGTTCTCTGACGGCCGGGGGCGGCATGCTGCTGAGCAGCATCGGGAAGGGCGGGGTATGCACGACCGCGCCGGACACACAGCCGGCGGCGAACCAGGAGCCGAGCACCGCGGGAGCGTCGCCGTACGCGGTCAGGCCGCGGGCGCGCAGGGATTCGAGGACCGTGACCAGCACGGTGTTCTCCACCGGCCGCGAACGCAGGAAGCCAGTGGCGACCGCGCTGTACCCGGTGATATCTCCCGTAAAGACCCAGCTCATCCCTGCATAGTGCCCTCTGCGGCGAAAGTCCCGCAGAGAAACCGAAGAATGATCCTTTTCGTACGCCGGTGGCGGAGGTGTGCGGACGGCGCCGTCGGCGGGTGACGGATGCGCGCCTACCTGCCTGGAGTTGTCACCGTGCGGTCAGGGACTTCTTACTTCGCACCGGTCCACTCGGCGTCGAAATCTCGCAGGAACTCCACGAGCCGCTCGTGCCGGCTGTCCGCGTAGCGCCTGCCGGTCGGGGTCTTCATGCGTTCTTTCAGGAGGAGGAGCTTCTCGTGGAAGTGGTTGATCGACGTCCCTTTGGACGTGACGTAGCTCTCCGCCGACGTGTGGAGGTCGGGTGCCATGTCGGGGTTGTGGATGGGCCGTTTGACGTGCCCGCCGTACGCGAACACTCGCGCGATGCCAATGGCACCGATGGCGTCCAGCCGGTCGGCGTCCTGCACGCATTCGCCTTCCAGCGAGAGGGGGACCTCCTCGACCTTCGCGCCGCGGAAGGACATCCACCGGATGATGCCGGCGACCTCCTTCGTCACCTCGTCCTCGACGCCCAGGGAGATCAGCCATTCGGCCGCCGCCCGGGGGCCGGCCTCGTCGCTGCCGGAGAACTTGTAGTCCTCGATGTCGTGGAGAAGCGCGGCCAGCTCGACGATGTAGGGATCGGCGCCCTCGCATTCGGCGATATTCAGGGCGACCATACGGACCCGGTCCACATGCCACCAGTCGTGGCCGGTCGATTCTTCGACACCTAACTCTTTACGTGCGAAAAGCGTCGTCTCCCGGATCACTCCGGCCCGGAAACGATCAATAGAAGCGCGGTCATCCGGATCGGTCATCCGGGTTTGGCCAGCGGAAGTCATGCGTCTTACCATACAAGTCCCACCTGCAAGAGCAAGCACTGCAGCAAATGTTGCATAGGATGCCCAGGTTGCCCCAATTCAGCGGATCATGACCACCAGCACTATCCGCCGGCCGCCCGCACTTTCCGGACCACCAATTTCGAGAACTCGTCCGGCGAATAGTCGGATGAGGACACGAACCCGAGAGTCGGGCTCAGACCGGGAAGCATCACCTCTTCCATGATGTAAGGAAGGACGTAGCCGGTGCGCTGGCGCTGCATACGCGCGAGCACCGCCTTCCACTCCCAGTTACCCGCCCAGCTGGAACTCTTGAAGGCCTCGGACACGAGGACTATGGCGAATCTGCTCTTGCTCATGTACGTAACCTGCAAGTACATCGCCAGGTCTTCACCCAGCAGCTCATGCTGGTGATCACGGTCGTAGAAGACCCTGAGCCCCGCCGCCTCCAGCCTCCTGGTGATGTTCTCCGCGACGCTCCGGTCAGCGCCCGCGAAGGAGATGGCGATGTCGTACTCATAGCCATCGGACTGCAGGGAGCCCACCCGCTCTCGATATTCGTGCTCCGACACTCCGGCGACCATCAGGTCGCGCGCGAGGTGGACCGTTGCCTTGAGAGCCAGGGCCGACGCCCAGGACGCGCCCGACCTGTGCCGCACTCCGCCGACCGGGCCCGGCCACGCGGATATGCTCGGGGAAAAGCCGTCCAGCAGCTCCGCGCCGAGCAGCGCGTTGACGGGGGCCAGCGGGGACGACCAACGTCTCAGGCACAGATAGAGCAACGGATGCCAGGTCAGCGAATGCCAGGCCGGTTGCCGGTAAATGATGATGAGCCGGTCCTGCAGCCGCAGGCCGCCTTCGGCGTCCCACGCCGACTCCAGGATCTGCTTCTTGTTCTCACGCAGTGAGATCGTCGGTGATTCGCCGATGACCGCGTAAACACGCTCGAGGGCGGAGTAGCCGAGTATCGCCTCTTCGACGGAGATCTTCTGCTGGTGCAGGACATTCTCGAGATAATGGGCCGTGGCGGCGAGCGCGACGCGCACCCCCTCCTCCTGGCGGACTCCCGTGCGGTAGGCGCGGGACAGCGCCAACGCCGGATAGAACGCGAAGGTGAACTCCGGATCCTCACCCTCTCTGAGCGGCCAGCCCCCGCCGGAGTGCTGTTTGGCGAGTAAGGCCCCGGCCAGACCGCGAAGAAGGTCGTACTCTCCTGTCACGAGATGGGGTCTGCATAAGAGCCCGAAGAGTAATTGCGATTCGGTCCACGAAGTCCGGCCGGCGGACGCGTCGTTGTCATGGCCCCGGGCGGATCCGTCCGCGTCGAGCAGGCCGAGCACCCCGTCCACCACCGGACGCACCACCTCGTCGCGGATGCCGCGAATCCCGGATATGCCAATCAGGAAGCCTCCGGCCGACGCCGACGAATGCTGATTTCTCCCGAACTCGTGCGCCTCGAACCGCCCGGAGACCAGCATCGCCCGGCTTATCAGCGACCGAGCCAATTCCTCGACGGAAGAGATGTGCAACATCTTCGCGGTCAGCGATAACGCAGCTTCCATGAGCTCGGCCTACCACCACGATCTGGTCACCCTAAATAGGGCTTTGGGGCTCTGCGGAGAATGACTTTCCTCAGGCGTTATTCATATTAGCGCAGTGACGAACGAGCCCCCGGCTTTCGGCCGGGGGCTCAGTGGCGGGATCGGGTCAGGACTCGTCCGGGGTGTAGTCGAGGTTCGGGCGGAGCCAGCGTTCGACCTCGGGCAGGGCCAGGCCACGGCGGGCCGCGTAGTCCTCCACCTGGTCGCGGCCCAGCCGGCCGACCGTGAAGTAACGCGACGACGGGTTGGCGAAGATCAGGCCGCTGACGCTCGCGGCGGGTGTCATCGCGTACGACTCGGTCAGGGCCAGGCCCGCCCGGCCGGCGTCGAGCAGGTCGAACAGCTCGCGCTTCTCGCTGTGGTCCGGGCTCGCCGGGTATCCGAGTGCCGGGCGGATGCCGCGGAAGCGCTCGGCGTGCAGGTCGGCCAGCTCAGGGTCGGCCTCCGGCTCGAACCACTCGCGCCTTGCCCGCAGGTGGGCGTACTCCGCGAAGGCCTCGGCCAGCCGGTCGGCCAGCGCCTTCACCATGATCGACCGGTAGTCGTCCTGTTCGGCCTCGTAGCCGGCGGCGAGCTTGTCCGCCCCGTGGATGGTCACCGCGAAACCGCCGAGGTGGTCCCCCGCCGGTGCGATGTAGTCGGCCAGGGAACGGTTTGACCGGCCCTCCGGCTTGGAGCTCTGCTGGCGCAGCATCGGCAGGCGCATCTCGCCCTGGTCGCCCGCGTCGAGCACGATGTCGTCGCCGTCGCTGTGCGCGGGCCAGAAGCCGTACACGCCCTCCGCCTGGAGGCTGCCGCTGTCGAGGATCTCATCCAGCATGACGTTGGCGTCGTCGTACAGCTCGCGCGCCACGGGCTGGTCGAGGATCGCCGGGAACTTGCCCTTCAGCTCCCAGGCGAGGAAGAAGAACTGCCAGTCGATCATCTCGCGGAGTTCCTTGAGCTCCGGCCGTACCCCCCGGACGCCGGTGAACTCGGGCACGGGCAGTCCGTCGAAGGAGACCTGCTCGCGGTTGGCACGGGCGTCGGCGAGGGAGAGCAGCGGCCGCTTCTGCTTGTTCGCGTGCTGGTCGCGCAGGCGCTCCTGCTCGGCGCGGTTGCTGGTGTCCAGCGCCTTGGCCCGGTCCTCGTCCAGCAGGTCGGACAGCACGCCGGCGACGCGGGAGGCGTCGAGCACGTGCACCGTGGTGGCCTCGTACGTGGGCGCGATGCGTACCGCCGTGTGCTGCCGCGAGGTCGTGGCGCCGCCGATCATCAGCGGCAGCTTCAGCCCCCGCCGCTCCATCTCGGTGGCGACGTTCACCATCTCGTCCAGCGACGGCGTTATCAGCCCGGACAGGCCGACCGCGTCGGCGCCCTCGGCCACCGCGGTGTCGAGGATCTTCGCGGCCGGGACCATGACGCCGAGGTCGATGACCTCGTAGTTGTTGCAGCCGAGGACGACACCGACGATGTTCTTGCCGATGTCGTGCACGTCGCCCTTGACCGTGGCCAGGACGACCTTGCCGTTGCCGCGCTCGACCTCTGCCCGGCCCTCCAGGCGCGCCTGTTCCTTCTCGGCCTCCATGTACGGCTCGAGGTAGGCGACCGACCGCTTCATGACCCGCGCGCTCTTGACCACCTGCGGCAGGAACATCTTGCCCGCGCCGAACAGGTCACCGACGACCTTCATGCCGTCCATGAGCGGGCCCTCGATCACGTCGAGGGGACGCGCCGCCCGCTGGCGGGCCTCTTCGGTGTCGTCCTCGATGTAGTCGACGATGCCGTGCACGAGCGCGTGCGCCAGCCGCTTCTCGACCGGGCCCTCGCGCCAGGACAGGTCGACCGTGCGCTTGGTGCCCTCGCCGCTGACCGTCTCGGCGAAGGAGACGAGCCGGTCGGTGGCGTCCTCGCGCCGGTCGAAGATGACGTCCTCGACGAGTTCGAGCAGGTCGGCGGGGATGTCCTGGTAGACCGCGAGTTGTCCCGCGTTAACGATGCCCATGTCCAGGCCCGCGCGGACCGCGTAGAGCAGGAACGCCGAGTGCATCGCCTCGCGTACGACGTTGTTGCCGCGGAAGGAGAACGACAGGTTCGAGATGCCGCCGCTCGTCCGCACGCCGGGGCAGCGCTCCTTGATCAGCGGCAGCGCGTCGATGAACGCCTTCGCGTAACCGTTGTGCTCGCTGATCCCGGTGGCCACCGCGAGCACGTTGGGGTCGAAGACGATGTCCTCGGGGGCGAACCCGGCCTTCTGGGTGAGCAGGTCGTACGCGCGGCCGCAGATCGCCACCTTGCGCTCGGTGGTGTCGGCCTGGCCCTTCTCGTCGAAGGCCATGACGACCACGCCGGCGCCGTAGTCGCGGATGCGCCGGGCCTGCTCGAGGAAGGGCTCCTCGCCCTCCTTGAGGCTGATGGAGTTGACGATGCCCTTGCCCTGCACGCAGCGGAGCCCGGCCTCCAGAACGCTCCAGCGCGAGCTGTCGATCATGATCGGGAGGCGGGCGACCTCGGGCTCGGTCGCGATGAGGTTCAGGAAGGTCGTCATGGCCTGCTCGCTGTCGAGCAGGTCGGCGTCCATGTTGACGTCGAGGATGTTCGCGCCGCCGCGTACCTGCTCCAGCGCCACGTCGACGGCGGCCTGGTGGTCATCGCCCTCGATCAGCCGCCGGAAGCGCGCCGAGCCGGTGACGTTCGTGCGCTCGCCGATCATGACGAAGCCGGTGTCGGGGCCGATCGCGAAGGGCTCCAGGCCGCTGAACCGCGTCCGCGGCGTCTGCTCGGGCACCCGCCGGGGCGACAGGCCGGACACGGCGCGCGCGATGTGCCCGATGTGCTCCGGGCTGGTGCCGCAGCAGCCGCCGACGATGTTGACGTGGCCCGCCTCGGCGAACTCCCCGACCAGCCGGCCGGTCTCCTCCGGCGTCTGGTCGTAGTCGCCGAACGCGTTGGGCAGGCCCGCGTTGGGGTGGCAGGCGGTGTAGGTCCCGGCCAGCCGGGACAGCTCTTCGAGGTACGGGCGCATCTCCTCGGCGCCCAGCGAGCAGTTGACGCCGACGACCAGCGGCTCGGCATGCTCGATCGAGCTCCAGAACGCCTCAACGGTCTGGCCCGAGAGCGTACGGCCGCTCTGGTCGACGATCGTGACCGAGATCCACAGCGGCAGGTGGGGGGCCACGTCGCGGGCGGCGGTGATCGCCGCCTTCGCGTTGAGCGTGTCGAAGATCGTCTCGATCAGGAGCAGGTCGACGCCGCCCTCGGCGAGCGCGGAGATCTGCTCGGCGTACGCGGCGCGGACGTCCTCGAAGGAGACCGCGCGGTAGGCCGGGTCCTCGACGCGCGGGGACAGCGACAGGGTGACGTTGAGCGGGCCGATCGAGCCGGCGACGAACCGGCCGCCCGCCTCATCCGCCGCCTGGCGGGCGAGACGGGCACCCTCGACGTTCATCTCGCGCACGTACTTCTGCAGGCCGTAGTCGGCCTGGCCGATGCTCGTGGCGGTGAACGTGTTGGTCGTCGTGATGTCCGCGCCCGCGGCGAGGTATTGCCGGTGCACGTCGAGGATCACGTCGGGCCGCGTGAGGTTGAGCAGGTCGGGGTCGCCGGTCACGTCGTGCGTGTGGTCGGTGAAGCGGTCGCCCCGGTAGTCCTCCGGTGCGAGCTTCGCGCCCTGGAGCATGGTCCCCCATGCCCCGTCGAGCACCACGACGCGCTCGGCGAGCAGCTGACGCAGAGCCTCCGCGGCGTCACGCCCGTTCGGTTCTTCCACTGGTGCACCTCCCGTAATGGGAGGCGCCCTTGCGGTCTGAACCAGGCCGAGCGTGGCGGGCTCTGAGCCCGTTGCAGCGCCTCTCGACCTGACCCTTGACGTTACCCGATAAGGCGCGGGCTCTCCAACGAAAGACCATCAGACGACCCGCAATCCAGAAGACGGAGAGCCGACCGTCACGGGGCGTCCACGAGCACCCCTCCGAGCGGTTGCCTGGCCACACCGTTCGCGTAATTGGCCTCCACGCCGGCCTTCTCCGAGGCGTTGGGCGTGGCGTTCGTGCACGAGACGCCGCCGGTCGAACCCGACATCAGCGACGAGCAGGGGCCGGGCTTGGCGTCCGGCAGGCCGAGGCTGTGGCCGAGCTCGTGGGCGGCGATGCGGGTGGTGTTGTAGCCCTCGTTCACGGCCTCGCGGCCGAACCACACGGTCACCCGGCCGCCGGGGCGGACCGGGCCGAGGTTCGACTGCGGCCAGCCGTCGAAGGCGACGACCTGGATCTCCGCACGGGTTCCGGAGGTGGCGGCGACGATATGGACGTTGTGGACGCTGGCGTTCCACGACGCGACGCCCGCGGCGACCGCGCTCTTGAACTCGGCGGCCTGGCTGGCGTCGTAGTGGAGGGTGATGACGGCGGCGGGGGCGGGGGCCGCGTCGGCGGCGGGGACGACGGCGGCCGTGAGGGTGATCGCGCCGGCGCCGATCAGGACGCGCGCGACAGTGCGGTGCAGCATGGCGGAGCCTTCCTCGGTCAGGAATTGAGCGTTGCCGCAGGGGACCCGGGGTCGGGGTCGCGCCGAGCCTATTTCTGTGCCGATTACTTAACAAGTAGCATGACTTATTGAAAAATAATCGGTCATATGGCAATACATCAGCGTAGGCGCTGGACCCGGCTCAGGTAGGTCTGCACGACCACGACGGCCGCCAGGAAGGCGCCGCTCACCACCTGCTGATAGGACGAGGAAAGATCGCCGATCTGGTTGATGAGGTTCTGGATCACGCCGAGGAGAAGGACTCCCGCGATCGTCCCGCTGACCGAGCCCGCGCCGCCGGTGAGCAGCGTGCCGCCGATCACGACGGCGGCGATGACGTCGAGCTCCATCCCGGTGCCGAGGATCGTGACGCCCGAGGACAGCCGCGCCGCGTTGAGCGCCCCGGCCAGGCCGGCCAGCAGGCCGGACAGCACGTAAACGACGACCTTGGTCCGTACGACCGGCACGCCCATCAGCTCGGCCGCGTCCTCGCTGCCGCCGATCGCGTACACGCACTGGCCGAACCTGGTCCGCTGGAGTAGTACCGAGCCGGCGGCGAACAGCGCGATCGTCAGGTACACCGGGTAGCCGAGGCCCAGGAAGCCGCCCTGGCCCACCCGGGCGAGCACCGCGCCGTGCGGGATGAGGTAGGTCTTGGCGCCCTCGTCGGAGATCGACAGCAGCAGGCCGCGCGCGCCCAGCAGGCCCGCGAGCGTGACGATGAACGGCGCCAGCCGTACGCGCGCGATCAACAGGCCCTGGGCCAGGCCGAACGCCCCGCAGACCACCAGCGGCAGCAGCAGCGCGGCGAGCGACCCCCAGCGCACGCCGTACGCGGCCAGCACCCCGCCCAGGGCGAAGACCGAGCCGACCGACAGGTCGATCCCGCCCGTGATGATCACGAAGGTCATGCCGAGGGCCACCGTCGCCAGGAACGACGAGGTGATCGCGATGTTGCCGAGGTTGTCGCCGGTCGGGAACCGGTCGAAGGCGAATGACCCGATCGCGACCAGCAGGACCAGTACGGCGGCGGCGCCGTGGCGCTGGACCAGCCCGAAGGCGCGCTCGCGGCCGGAGGCACCGGCCGGAGCGTCGGTGGCCGTCACGGCCGGCATCGTCTGTTCGGTCATCGCCGGCCCGCCCCTCGCGCGGCGTACACGGCCGCAAGAATGATCACTGCCTGCACCATCTGCGCCAGCGAGTCCGCGAGATCGTGCTTGATGAGCGTCGCGCGGACGAGCTGGATCAGCAGCGCGCCGGCGACGGTGCCCAGCACACGTACCCGCCCGCCGGTCAGCGGCGTCCCTCCCACGACGACCGCGGTGATGGCCGACAGCTCCATCAGCAGGCCGAGGGAGGACGGGTCGCTGGCCTGCAGCCGGGCCGTGGCCAGCACCCCGGCGGTCGCCGCCAGCAGGCCCGACACCACGTACACGAGCAGCAGGATCCGCCGTACGGGCAGGCCCGACAGCTCGCTCGCCGTACGGTTGCCGCCGATCGCGACCAGCCGCCGGCCGAACGTCGTGCGGCGCACGACCGCCATCACCACGACGGTCAGCACGGCCGCGACCACGACCGGCAGCGGGACGCCCAGGAGGCTGGACGAGCCGAGGTTCAGCAGGTCAGGGTCGTACACGTCCTTGAGCTGCCCGCCCGCGACGACGAGCGCGATCCCGCGGCCGCCGACGAACAGCGCCAGCGTCGCGACGATCGGCTGCACGCCCACGAACGCGACCAGGGACCCGTTGACCAGCCCCACCACGACGCCGCCGACGAGCGCGGCGAGGACCGCGGCCACGACGCCGTACCCGAGGTAGAGCGGGATGAGCGCGGTGGCCAGGGCCATCACGGAGCCGACCGACAGGTCGACGCCCTCGGTGCCGATCACCAGCGCCATGCCGAGTGAGACGATGACGACCGGCGCCACCTGGACGAGCTGGGTGCGCAGGTTCTCCAGCGAAAGGAAGCGCGGGGTGATCGCGATGTTGATGACGATCAGCGCGGCGATCGCCGCGTACACGCCGTAGTCCTGCAGCCAGGCGAGCACCCGGCCGCGGTCCAGCCGCGAGACGGGCAGGGCGGTGTCGGTCATGCGGCCCCTCCCCCGGTGCCGACCGCCGCGATCGTGGTCATGACCCCCTCCTCGGTGAGGTCGCCGCCGGACAGCTCGCCGACGACCGTGCCGTCCTTGAGCACCACGACGCGGTCGGAGCCCTCGACCAGCTCCTCCAGGTCGGCGGAGATCAGGAGTACGCCGAGGCCGTCCTCGGCGAGCTCGTCGATCAGCGCCTGGACCTCGGCCTTGGCACCGACGTCGATGCCGCGCGTCGGCTCGTCCAGCAGCAGGATCTTGGGTTCGATGGCGAGCCAGCGGGCGAGCAGGACCTTCTGCTGGTTGCCGCCGGACAGCTCGGCGACCCGCTGGTGCGGTCCGGCGGCCTTGATGCGCAGCCGCCGCATGAACGTCTCGACGATCCGGTCGATGCGCGCCTCGGAGACGACGCCGCCGCGGGAGAGCCGGGGAAGCGCGGCGAGCGCGATGTTCTCCCGTACGGACAGCGTCGCGATGACGCCCTCGGCCTTGCGGTCCTCGGGCAGCAGGGCCACGCCGGCCCGGATCGCCGCGGCGGCCGACCCGCGCCGCAGCGGCACGCCGGCCACGGTCACCCGGCCGCCGTCGAGCGGCAGCGCGCCGGCGATCGCCTTCGCGGTCTCGGTACGGCCGGCGCCGAGCAGCCCGCCGAGGCCGACGACCTCGCCCGGCCGGATGGCGAGCGAGACGTCGTCGAGCACGTGCCGGCGGGTCAGGCCGGACGCCTCGACGACCGGGGTGTCCCGCGCGGGGTCGTGCGCGCCGGTGAACTTGGTGACGCCCTCGGCCCGTACGGCGGAGACGGGACGGCCGAGCATCAGCGCGACGAGGCGCAGCCGGTCCAGCTCCGCGAGCGGGCCCTGGTGGACCACCCGGCCGTCGCGCAGCACGGTGACACCGTCGCAGATCCGGTACAGCTCGTCCAGACGGTGACTGACGTAGATCACCGAGATGCCCCGCTCGCGGAGCCGCCCGATCACCCCGAAGAGCGTGTCCACCTCACGGGCTTCGAGGGAGGAGGTCGGCTCGTCCATCACGACGACCCGCGCGTCCACCGAGACGGCGCGGGCCAGCGCGATCATCTGCTGGGCGCCGACGCTCAGCGACCGCAGCGGGCCGCGGACGTCGACGTCGATCCCGTACGAGGTGAGCGTGCGCTCCGCCTCGCGGTGCATGGCGCGGAAGTCGATCAGGCCGAACCCCCGGCGCGGCTCCCGGCCGAGGAACAGGTTGCGCGCCACGCTCATCGACGGGACCAGGCCGATCTCCTGGTGGACGGCCTGGATCCCGGCACGCTGGGCGTCGAGCGAGCCGGCGAACTCCACCCGCCGCCCGGCGAGGCGCATCTCCCCCTCGTCGGGACGGTGCACGCCGGTGATCACCTTGATCAGCGTGGACTTGCCGGCGCCGTTCTCCCCGACCAGGGCGTGCACCTCGCCGGGTGCCAGGTCCACCGACACCCGGTCGAGGGCGACGACTCCGGTGAAGCGCTTGACGATGCCGCTCACCTGGAGCAGAGGGTCCTCCACGGTCAGAACGCCGAGGAGACGGACTGCCGTGCGTTGGACGCGTCGTACTCACGGTCGGTGATGATGACCTTGTCGGGGATGGCCTGGCCGTTCAGGAAGTTCGTCAGCGTCTGGAAGGCCAGCGGCCCGAACCTCGGGTTGCTCTCGATGACCGCCGAGATCCAGCCGCCCGGGATCTGCGACACGGCGTTCCGCGTGCCGTCCACCGTGACGATCTTGATCTGGCCGGCCTTCTTGCCCGCGCCCTTCAGCGCCGTCACCGCGCCGAGACCCATCTCGTCGTTCTCGGCGTAGAGGCCGTTCACGTCCGGGTTGCTCTGGATCAGCTGCTCGGTGACCTGCTGGCCCTTCTCCCGGGTGAACTCGGCGGTCTGCTGGAAGGTGATCTTGATCCCCGGCGCCGCCTTCTTCAGCTCGTCCTTGAAGCCGTTGGTCCGGTCCGTGGTCACGTTGTTGCCCGACGCGCCGAGCAGGATCGCGACGTTGCCCTTCCCCCCGAGCGCCTTGACCATCTGGTCGGCGGCCCGCTTGCCCTGTTCGTAGAAGTTCGACCCGATGAACGTCACGTAGTCCTTGCAGGCCGTCGCGTTGATCTGGCGGTCGACCGTGATGATCGGGATGTGCTTGGCGGAGGCCTGCTGCAGCACCGGTTCCCAGCCGTCGGAGTTGAGCGGCGCGATGATGAGCGCCTGCGCCCCCTGGGCGATGAGCTGCTGCACGTCGCTGATCTGCTTGTTGAACTGCGACTGCCCGTTCGTCGCCTTCAGGTGGCCGATGCCGAGCTTCTTCGCCTCGGACTTGATCGAGGCGGTCTCGGCGATGCGGAACGGGTTCGCCTCCTTCTCGGACTGGGAGAACCCGACCGTCCCGGACTTCAGGTCGAACTTCTGCGCCCCGAACTTGGAGAGCGTGCACGAGGGTGCGCTGCCCGAGGGGGTCTGGACGACCTGCTGCTGACCCTGCGTGTCCTGCGCGCCGGCCTGCTTGTCGTCCTCGGACTTTGCGCAACCGGCGGCGGCGACGGTCAGCACGGCGACGAGCGCGGCGGCACGTACGCCACGGCGCGAAGGAACGGTCATGGGCGGATCCTTCCCCTAGTGGAGATCACAGCGGGATGAAAGGCATCCGTATTGAGCCACTCCTGATCGTGTTCTGTCAACATCGATCTGAATATTGCAATTGTGGTCATGGACGCTCATGCTGAGGGCCGTCTCGCCCGCCTCCGCCCCGCGCAGATGGGAGCCCCTCCTTGTACGCGCTGCGATCCCACGCGACGGCCCGCCCCCGTGGCCCGGCCCTCCTCATCGGCGTGGCCCTCACGCTGCTCGCCGCCCTCCTCGTACCGGCCGAAGCCGCGCCGGCCACGCCCCGCCCCTCCGCGCAGACGCAGCTGACCACACCCTGGACGAGTCAGGTCTCCGCGAAGAACGCCCTGCCGGACTACCCCCGCCCGCAGCTCACCCGGTCCCGCTGGCAGAACCTCAACGGCACGTGGCAGTTCGCCGAGGCCGCCGCCGGTGAGACGCCGCCGGCCGGCCGGAATCTGGCGGACCGCATCCTCGTGCCGTACCCGGTGGAGTCCCTCCTGTCCGAGATCCAGCGGCACGTCGACCACATGTGGTACCGCCGGACGTTCACCGTGCCGCGCTCCTGGCACGGCGACCGGCTGCTGCTGCACTTCCAGGCCGTGGACTACCAGGCCGTCGTCTACGTCAACGGCGTCAAGGTCGCGACGCACACCGGCGGGTACGACTCCTTCACCGCCGACGTGACCGGCGCGCTGAGGGGGACCGGCCCCCAGGAGGTCCTGGTCGGCGTCGACGACACCACCGACATCGGCGCGCAGCCGGTCGGCAAGCAGCGCCAGACCGGCGACGGCATCTTCTACACGCCGTCCTCGGGCATCTGGCAGACGGTGTGGATGGAGCCGGTGGCCGCCGCGCACATCGACCGGCTCGACGCGACGCCCGACCTGGCCGCCAAGGCGCTCCGGCTGACCGTACACGCCACCGGCGTCACCTCCCAGACCGTCGAGGCCACCGCGTACGCCGGGAGGCGTGAGGTCGGGCGGGTCACCGGCCGGGCCGGTACGGAGCTCCGGCTGCCCGTCCCGCACCCGCACCTGTGGAGCCCCGACGACCCGTACCTGTACACGCTGAAGGTGCGGCTGGTCGACCGGCACCGGAGCGTCGACGCGACCGGCTCCTACTTCGGGATGCGCTCGATCGGTCTCGGCAAGGGTCCGGACGGCAAGGTGCGGACGCTCCTCAACGGGAAGTTCCTCATGCAGGTCGGCACGCTCGACCAGGGGTTCTGGCCGGACGGCGTCTACACCGCGCCGACCGACGCGGCGCTGCGGTTCGACCTGGAGGCGCACAAGCGGCTCGGCTTCAACATGGTCCGCAAGCACGTCAAGGTCGAACCCGACCGCTGGTACTACTGGGCGGACCGGCTCGGCCTGCTCGTCTGGCAGGACATGCCCTCGACGTTCGCCTCGCACACGCCGCCGGCGTCGGTGAAGGAGCAGTTCGAGACCCAGCTCCACGCGGTCGTCGACCAGCACCGCAGCCACCCGTCGATCATCACCTGGGTGCCGTTCAACGAGGGCTGGGGCGAGTACGAACCCGGCCGCATCGCCGGTGAGATCAAGTCCTGGGACCCCAGCCGTCTCGTGAACGCGGACAGCGGCGTCAACTGCTGCGACTCGCTGCCCGACAACGGCGAGGGTGACATCTACGACGACCACACCTACGTCGGGCCGGGAGCCCCCGCCCAGCAGGGCGCACGCGCGGCCGTGGACGGGGAGTACGGCGGGCTCGGCCTGCGCGTCGACGGGCACATGTTCGACCCGGCGAACGGCTTCGCGTACGAGATGGAGCCGGACGCGGCCACGCTGACCCGCCGCTACACCGAGCTGCAGGGCCGGCTGCTGCAGGTGGAGAAGCGGTGCGGGATCTCCGCGTCGGTCTACACCCAGATCACCGACGTCGAGGACGAGCTCAACGGCATCTACACCTACGACCGCCGGGTGCTCAAGCCCGGCGCCGACCAGGTGCGCGCCGCGAACCTCGCGCTCATCAAGGCGTCGGGCTCGGTCGGCGGCGGAGGCGGGACGACCTACCCGCCCGGCACGCCGGGGCTCGACGGCGTGAGCTTCTACCCGTTCGACGAGGGCGGTGGCACGGTCGCCGGGGACGCCGCGGGCACGCACGACGCGACGCTCGTGGGCGGCCCCGCGTGGACGGCCGGGCACTCCGGCTCGGCGCTGCAGTTCGACGGCTCCGGCCAGTACGCGGACACGGGCGCGGCGATCCTGGACACGACCGGGAACTACAGCGTCTCCGCCTGGGTGAAGCTGGACCGCCGCGGGTCCTTCGCCACCGCGGTCAGCCAGGACGGCGACACCAACAGTGCGTTCTACCTGCAGTACTCCGGCGCGGACGACCGCTTCGCGTTCAGCTTCGCCGGCGTACGCGCGCTCGCGCCCACCGCCCCGCAGACCGGCCAGTGGTACCACCTCGTCGGCGTCCGCGACGCCGCGAGCGGCACCCTCACCCTCTACGTCGACGGGCAGCAGGCCGGCACCGCGCCGGCCTGCCTCGGCGACGCGTCCACGGGCCACACCGTGATCGGCCGCGCCCGGTACGGCGGCAACCCGGTCGACTACTGGCCCGGCGCCATCGACCAGGTGCACGTCTACGACCGCGCCCTGTCGGCCGCCGAGGCCTCCCAGCTCTACCAGTCCGGAAAGTGAGACCGCGGGGAGGGGGCTCGGCCCCCTCCCCCAGGGAGTGAACATGGAACGTCGAACCTTCCTGCGGCGCGGCCTCGCGGCCGGCGGCGGCGCCCTCGTCGCGCCGTCCGTCGCCCGGCCCGCGTCCGCGTCCCCGCGTGCCCCCGGCACCGTCCGGGTGATCCGCACGGCCGAGGCGCCCTCGGCCGGCGGCCTCTACACGCCGAACCGCGCGCCGCTGCGGCCCGAGCCGTTCCTGCGGCTGCCGCCCGGGAACGTGAAACCGAAGGGCTGGCTGCGCCGGCAGCTCGACCTCCAGGTCGAGGGGCTCAACGGCCGCATGCCGGAGGTGTCGGACTATCTGGTCTATGAGACCAACGGCTGGGTCGACCCGGCCCAGGACGGCTGGGAGGAGCTGCCGTACTGGCTGCGCGGCCTCACCGACTTAGGCCTGGTCACCGGCGACCAGCGGGTGCGCGACCTGACCGGCCGGTGGGTCGACGGCATCCTCGCCGCGCAGCAGCCGGACGGCTGGTTCGGGCCGGCCAGGCTGCGCACGTCGCTGGAGGGCGGCCCGGACTTCTGGCCGCACATGCCGGTACTGGACGCGCTGCGCTCGTACGCGGACGCCACCGGCGACACCCGGATCACGCCGTTCCTGACCCGGTACTTCGGGTTCCAGAACGCCCAGCCCGCCGCGGTGTTCAGCCGCGGCTGGGGCGCGTTCCGGTGGGGCGACACGATCGACTCGATCTACTGGACCTACAACCGCACCGGCGCGTCCTGGCTGCCCGACCTGGTCCGCAAGATCCACGCCGGCTCGGCCGACTACATCTCGGGCATCCCGACCTGGCACAACGTCAACCTCGCCCAGGGCTTCCGCGAGCCGCTGCAGTACGGCGTGCTGACCGGCGACCCGGCGCTGCGCGCGGCCACCTACCGCGACTACGCCACCGTGATGGGCACGTACGGCCGGTTCCCCGGCGGCGGTTTCGCGGGTGACGAGAACTGCCGGCCGCACTACACCGATCCCCGGCAGGGCTTCGAGACCTGCGGGTTCGTGGAGTTCATGCACAGCTTCGAGCTGCTGACGCGGATCACCGGCGACCCGGTCTGGGCCGACCGGTGCGAGGAGATCGCGGTCAACTCCCTGCCCGCGGCCTTCGACCCGGCCCAGAAGGGCACCCACTACATCACCAGCGCGAACAGCGTCCGGCTCGACGACGTCGCCAAGACCCACGGCCAGTTCCAGAACACCTTCGCCATGCAGGCGTACAAGCCGGGCGTCCACCAGTACCGCTGTTGCCCGCACAACTACGGCATGGGCTGGCCGTACTACTCCGAGGAGCTGTGGCTCGCGACGTACGACTCCGGCCTGTGCGCCTCGATGTACGCCGCCTCGGAGGTCACGGCCAAGCTCGGCGACGGCACGACGGTGACGGTCACCGAGGACACCGGCTACCCGTTCGAGGAGACGGTCACGCTGACCGTCTCCTCGCCCCGCGAGGTCGCGTTCCCGCTGTACCTGCGGATCCCCGCCTGGTGCGCCTCGCCGTCGCTCACGGTGAACGGCGAGACGCTCCCGTTCACCGCGGCCCCGCCCTGCTACGCCGTGGTCGAGCGCACCTGGCGGTCCGGCGACCGCGTCGTGCTGGCGCTGCCGATGCGCACGACCACCCGTACGTGGGACAAGGGGGCGATCTCGGTCGCGCACGGCCCGCTGACCTTCTCCCTCGCCATCGAGGAGAGCTGGCGGCAGTTCGCGGGCACCGCCGCCTGGCCCGAGTACGAGGTCACGGCCGGTTCGGCGTGGAACTACGGCCTCGACGGCACGTCCTTCACGCTCCGGCGCAACGCCGCGACCGGGAACCCGTTCACGCGCCGGGGCGTCCCGCTCGAACTGCGCGCGACGGCCCGCCGCATTCCCCAGTGGGGCGCCGACGACGAGAACGTCGTACGCCCGCTCCAGGACGGCCCGGCGCGGTCCGCCGAGCCTCCGGAGACGGTCACGCTCATCCCGATGGGGGCCGCTCGGCTGCGGATCACGACGTTCCCGGTCATCGGCACCGGGGCGGGCGCCCACGACTGGGTACTGCCGACGGCCTCCCACGTCTGGCAGGCCGACACGGTCGAGGCACTGTGCGACGGCATCGAGCCGGCGAACTCAAGCGACCAGTCGATCCCGCGGTTCACCTGGTGGGACCACACCGGGGGCACCGAGTGGGCCGGCTTTGAGTACGCGCAGCCGGTCACGGTCTCCGCCACCGAGGTGTACTGGTTCGACGACACCGGGCAGGGCCGGTGCCGGGTGCCGGTCTCGTGGCGGCTGCTGTACCTCGACGGGACCACGTGGCGGCCCGTCGCGAACCCGTCCGCGTACGGCACCGCGCGCGACGCCTACAACCGGACGACGTTCACCGCCGTACGGGCGAGCGCGTTCCGCATCGAGGCGGTCCTCGGCAGCGAAGTCTCCGGCGGGATCCTCGAGTGGAGGCTCAGGGGCTGACCGTGCCCTCCGCGGCCATCGCGTTCCGCGGCCCCGGGCCGACGACGGCGACCGACACACACGCCTCCCCGCCGCTGTGTCTGCTCTCTCGCCAATTGAGCGCCAGAGGACCGGTCTGGGAGCCTGCCGCCGGTCTGGCCGGCGGGGAGAGCGACTGGGCAGCTTGTGTGGACGAGGCGGGAGACTGCGCGACGTGCAGTTGGAGGCGGCCCCGGGACGCAGCGGCCAGCAACGCGTCGATCCGCGTCTGGTCGATCCCGGCGCGTTTGTGCCGGGCCTGCTCGTACATACGGCCGAGCACGCCGTCGATCGAGGTGAGAGAGTTCTCCGCGGCGTCGATGCCGGTCGGGGACGGCCCGAAGCCCCGCAGTTCCACGGGAATCAGCGGCACCGTCAGCCGGCCCTCGTTGGTGTCGGCCTCGTCGAAGCCGGTACCGATACCGACCCCCTCCCATTGATCGACTCGCTGAGCGGGCCGGGTGAGCAGGGCGTTGTCCAGGTAGGTGCCGATACTCGTCTCCTCGTCGTCCGGGAAAGGGAGACCGAGCAGGTCGATGGATCTGTCCGGCAGCATTTCCGCGACTTCGCGAAGGGCCGGCTCTTCCACGGCCTTCGCGTCATAGTCCTTATCATAGTTCGGATGAGCCCGGCGGAATTGGGTCACCAGCAGATCCCGAACGGACTTGGCGTTTCCATCCAGAAAAGTCTTCGCATCATCGGGCAACTGCTGCCTTATCCCGGCGAAGGCCACTCGCGAAGCGACCAGCAGGCGATTTTTGAGAAGCACATCCGGTTTGAGATAACCTTCCAGCCGCGAGGCGATATGTGGATAGACCAGGGCGGTCATTCCCCGTATGGCCGACACCGACTCGATCTCACCCAGCCCGTCGAGCGAGCTAGGCAAGACCTTCGTCCCGAAGCGCCACTCGACGAAACGCTGGGCGACCTTGTCACCGAAACTGAGACCTGAACGAAGCACCGCGGCTCCGAGCGGCCCATGCTCAACCGCGTACTTGAGGAAGGCATGCATCTCGGTCAGCGGCACACCTGCGGTGTACTGGGCGAACAGTGCACCCGTCTCGCTGCCGGGCGCTGTGATCGGCAACGCCTCGAGCGTCGTCATCTCCGCCGCTATCTTCCAGGAGTCCCTGCCGGGGAAGAACTCCCAGCCTTCCTCCTCGGGGAAGAGCTCCCGGGCCGGCAGCCGCGGTCTCTGGCGAGGGTCTTCGGCCGCCTTCTCTCGTAGCGTCTCGAGCTTCTCCCGAATCGACGCCAGCGTTGTGACACGGTCAGCGGCCCGGATGTCCGCCGGCACCCCCGTCATTCCGAACGGCATCGAGACGAACTCCACTACCGGCCCGGAGACCATCTCGGCCAGCTCCTTGCCGGACTTCTCGAAAAGACGCCTGTTCGGGTAGAACGTGCCTTCCGTGTCACGAGGGAAGTGACGCTTGTCGATCTGAACCTGGTAACCCAGACGCTCGTTGACGGCCAGCACGAAGCCACTCGTCTCCGCCGCTGTCGGCGGTAGCCGGTGGATGAGGATGGCCGTCTCGAATTCCAGGCCGTACGCGCCGAGAAGCGGGGGCCGCTGCCCCGGAGTCACGTCGACGGCGATGCTCTCGCGAGGGAAACCGTCGCTGGTCGGCAGGAACTCCAGGCTCTCGAACCACGCCGGGAGGACCGCCTGGCGGCCCTGCTGGCCGTTCAGGAACACGATGCCGTTCTCGTCGTGGACCACGTTGAAGACGTGACCGACCGGCATGCCCCGGACCCCGACGATGACGATGCCCCGTGCCCCGCGGCCCGCCGCGGTCATGGCGTCCACGATGGCCGCGTACCCGGGCACCGCGACCGGCTCGCCTCTGCCCAGGTTGAGGATGTGCTCGTACGGCGCGCGCTCACCCGGCGGGACCTGGTAGTACGCACGCCGCGCCGGATCCTCATCCGGATGGAGCATGGCCTCCTTCAGCGTCAGGTCCGTGCCGATCGCGGTGAGCACGCAGTTGGTGGCGAAGTCACCCCCACGGAAACGAAGCGGATTGATCTTCGGCAACCAGGGATAGCTCGCCCGCACGACCCCGGGAGGAAGGGGACGGTGGCCGGCCCACGCGCTCCGCGCCACGCGGGCTCCGTCCTGCCGTGTGGTGCGGCCGGCCGGCCGTCGTGTCACCGGCGTCCGGCGCGGCACCGCCGACGGATCGATGACGAACCGGCGCCCGGCCCCCGCGGCGACGAGCAGACTCCCCGCAGCGGCCTCGACACAGGCCAGAGCTTCACCCTCGGCGCTGCGAGTGGACGTTCGCCATCCGGCCGCCGGCCCGCGCTCACGGTCAGTGAGGGGTGTCACGCGTCAACCGCCCCTTCCTTCCGCCCCGGTGCGGCTTCCGGTCCTGGGCGTCACATCGGGCCGATGGGTGCTTCCGGGAAAGCGCCCAGACTATCGCGGCCGGCTCAGGGGCTGACCGTGCCCGCCGAGGCCATCGCGGCGATGATGCCCTCCTCGGTGACGTCGAGTCCGCTCAGCTCGGCCGCGACCGCGCCGTCGCGCAGGACGACGACGCGGTCGCAGCCGCTGACGAGCTCCTCCAGGTCCGAGGAGATGAGCAGGATGGCCAGGCCGTTCACGGCCAGCTCGTCCAGGAGGTCCTGCAGCTCGGCCTTTGCGCCGACGTCGATGCCGCGGGTCGGCTCGTCGAGCAGGAGGACCTTCGGCCGCATGGCCAGCCAGCGGGCCAGCAGCACCTTCTGCTGGTTGCCGCTGGACAGCTCCGACACCTTCTGGTGCGGCGAGGTCGCCTTGATGTGCAGCCGCCGCATGAAGATCTCGACCATGCGATCGATGCGCGCGCTCGACACGACGCCGAACCGCGACAGCCGCGGCAGCGCGGCCAGGCTGATGTTGTCGCGGATCGACAGGCTCGGGATGATTCCCTCGGCCTTGCGGTTCTCCGGGAGCAGGCTGACGCCGGCGCGAATGGCCCCGGTGATGGACCGGTTGCGCAGCGGCGCACCGGCGACCGTGACCTGCCCGGCGTCGAGGGTCAGCGCGCCGGCGATCGCCTTGGCCGTCTCCGTACGGCCGGCGCCCAGGAGCCCGCCGAGGCCGAGCACCTCCCCCTGGCGGAGCTCGATCGAGACGTCGGCCAGCGCGTGCCGGCGGGTGAGGCCGGTGGCCCGGAGGTACGGCGGGTCGCCGGGGCTCTCCTGCGCCTCGGCCGGGTGCGTCTCCGGGAGCCGGGCGGGCGGCCGGCCGAGCATGAGCGAGACCAGGCCGCGCCGGCCGAGCGCGGCGATGGGGCCGGTGTGCACGACCCGGCCCTCACGCAGCAGGGTGACCTGGTCGCAGATCTCATGCAGCTCCTCCAGCCGGTGGCTCACGTAGAGCACGGCCCGGCCCTGGTCGCGCTGCTCGGCGATGACGCTGAACAGCGTCCGCACCTCGGGCGGCTCCATCACGGCGGTGGGCTCGTCCATGACGATCACCTGCGCGCCGGCCGTGACGGCGCGGGCGAGCGCGACGAGCTTGCGCGCGCCGGCGCCGAGCGAGCCGAGCGGGCGGCGCACGTCCGCGCGGATCCCGTACGCGCGCAGGGTCTCGGCCGCCCGGTGGTTCATCGAGGCGACGTCGATGAGACCGAACCGCCCGCGCGGCTCCTCGCCGAGGAACAGGTTGCGGGCGATGCTCATCGACGGGATCAGGGTGTCGTCCTGGTGGATCGCCCGGATCCCGGCCCGCTGCGCGTCGAGCGGGCCGGCGAAGCGCAGTGCCTCGCCGGGGCGGCGCAGCCGTCCGCCGTCCGGGCGGTGGACCCCGGTCAGGACCTTGACGAGCGTGGACTTGCCGGCGCCGTTCTCTCCGGCGAGCGCGTGCACCTCCCCGCGGGCGAGGAAGAGCGAGACGTGGTCGAGGGCGAGGACGCCCGGGAACGCCTTCACGATCGCGGCGGCTTCGAGGGCTTGTCGTGCCACGAGATCCTCCCGCGTTCGCCTGGGTACGCCGATCGTGATCCGCATCGTCACACCGTGGGGAAACGGCCCGATAACGATATGCCCGGATCGCTCAGTTTCGATCAGGTCCTGGCCGAATCCAGACGTGCGATGTGGAGGCGTACGCCGCGGGCGCCGAGCTCGTGCAACTCCTCCGGGGGCGCCTCGTCGCCGGTGACGAGGTGGTCGATCCGGTCCGCGGGCACCGTCTGCACCATGGTGTTCAGCCCGATCTTGGTGTGGTCGGCCAGGACGACGACCTCTTCCGCGGACGCCGCGATCGCCCTGTCGGTGCTGGCCACCTGCATGTTCGGTGTCGACAGGCCGCGTTCGGCGGTGAGGCCGTTGCCGGAGATGAAGGCGCGGCGCATCCGCAGCCCGGCGAGCGACCGCTCGGCGGCGCTGCCGACGAGCGCCTGCACGGAGCCGCGCAGCGTGCCGCCGGTCACCACCACCTCGATGCGCGGGGAGGCCGAGAGGGCCTGCGCCACGAGCAGCGAGTTGGTCACGACGGTCAGGTCGGTGTAGCCGGTCAGCCGCTGTGCGAGCGCGTGGGTCGTGGTGCCGGGCCCGATCGCGACGGCGTCCCCGTCCTCGACGAGCGCGGCGGCGAGGTCGGCGATCGCCACCTTCTCGGCCTTGGCGACCTGCGCCTTCTGCAGGTGGGTCGGCTCGTGGGACAGCTCGCCCGGCAGGGAGGCGCCGCCGTGGTGGCGGTCCAGCAGCCCGTCGGCCTCCAGCGCGCGCACGTCACGGCGTACGGTCACCTCCGAGGACTGGACGGCCTCGGCGAGCTGCCGCAGCGACAGGGTGCCGTTCGCGCGGAGGAGTTCGAGGATCCGCACCCGTCGCTCGGCACCGAAGACAGGCTTGCGACCGTCTGCCGCTCCCTGGACGTCGCTCACGGTTCTCCCCACGATCCTGCTCCACGATGCGAAACCAATCGAGCAGTTCCGATCGTAGTCAGGTGCCGCCGCGCCGGTGCCCCCGCCGTCAGCCGGTCTGGAGTTCGGCGATCTGGAGGAAGCCGTCGGGCGTGCCCGGCGCCCGGCTCGTCAGGTCGAGCCGCACACTCGTCGTACGGACCGGGTCGAAGGTGATCGTCGTCGGCCGGTTCGTCTCGGTGGCCCAGGCGATCTTCGGGTTGCGTACCGGGACGTAGCGGCCGTCGCGCAGATAGGCGACCGTGATCGTGGCGGGCAGGGCACGGCCGGAGCCGATCGTGAAGTACGGCGTCACGGTGCCGACCGTCCGTGCTGTGGGCGAGGAGACCGAGACCCAGTCGGCCGGCCGCGCGAGGCTGAACGCCGGCAGCAGCGCCGTGGCCGCCTTGTAGTAGTGGTCGGACCAGCCGCCCGAGGCCGTGACGCCGTCGAGCATCGCGGCGGGCACGGTGTCGGGCGCGCCCGAGTAGCTCGCGTCCGCGGTCACCGGGGCCTCGGCCCTCGGCGTCGTACGGACCGGGTCCGGCTCCGTACCCGGGGTGCCGCCGGTGGCGCGGATGACGGTCGACGCCGGCCGGAGGCCCGGCCCGGTGACGGTCACGGTGATCGGCCCGGCCCTGTGCCCGGAGCGTAGGATCGCCAGCGCCTTGCCGCCCCACGCCTTCCGGTCCGGCGCCTTGTAGTTCTCCGCGCTCTCCTCACGGCCGTTGTCCAGGCCGGCGAGCGTCCCGCCGGTCACGGCGAAGTGGAGCGGCGTGTCCGCGCCGGGCACGGTGACGCCGCGGGCGTCGACGACGTCGGCGGTGACGTAGGACAGCGACTTCCCGTCGGCGGTGATCGCGCGGCGGTCCGGCTCCAGGCGCACCGTTCGCGGGTCCCCGGCGGTGCGCAGCACATCGGTGGCCACGACCTTGCCGTCACGGGTGGCGACGGCCTTCAGCGTGCCCGGCGCGTACGGGACGTCCCAGGTCAGGTGCAGTTTGCCCGCGCTCCCGTTCGGGCTGGTGTAGCTGCCGGGGTACGGGCCGGCGGTCACGGTCTTGTCGTCGTGGGTGGCCTCGGTCGTCTCCAGATAAGTCCGGCCGTCCGCCGTGGTCTTCCGGTCGAACGTCCGGGCGCCCAGCTCCTTGCCGTTGAGGTAGAGCCGTACGGTGTCGGCGTTGGAGTAGGCCCAGACCTGGACGGCCTCGCCCGGCCGGTGGTCGGTCCAGTTCATGGGCAGCAGGTGGACCATCGGCCGTGTCGTCCACTGGCTCTGGAACAGGTAGTACATGTCCTTCGGGAAGCCCGCGGTGTCGACCGCGCCGAAGAACGAGGCCTTGACCGGGAAGACGTTGTACGGCGTCGGCTCGCCGATGTAGTCCATGCCGGACCACAGGAACTCCCCGGCGAACCAGTTCCGGTCGCGGTCCTTCTTCAGCCCGTACTCCCCGCTCATGGTCCACGAGGCCAGGTTGTTGTCGTAGGAGGAGGTGCCGCGCCTGCCCGGCGTGTGGTTCTCGCCGGTGTTGAGCTGCTGCGGGTCCTGGTAGACGCCGCGGGTGGAGGTCTCCGAGGACGACTCCGACTCGAAGAAGAACTTGTCCGGATATCGGGCGTGCAGCGCGTCCACGGAGCCGGCGGTGTTGTAGTTGAGGCCGATTCCGTCCAGCATCTTGAGAATCTGGTCCTGGGCGGAGCCGGGGGCGGGCACGCTGCGGTACTTGTCCGAGCCCATGACGATCGGCCGGGTGGTGTCGATCGACCTCACGTCGGCGATCAGCCGCTGGGCCATCGGGACGCCGGCGGCCGAGGTGGAGTCGGGGATCTCATTGCCGATGGACCACAGGACGACGGCCGGGGAGTTCTTGGCGGCGTCGACCATCTCCTTGACGTCGGCGTCGCTGTTCGCGTCGAAGAACCGGCCGTAGTCGTACTTGACCTTCGGGGTCCGCCAGGTGTCGAACGCCTCGACCATCATCACGATGCCGAGCTCCTGGCAGACCTCGACCATCGCGGGCGAGGGCGGGTTGTGCGACGTGCGGAACGCGTTGACGCCCATGCTCTTCATGATCTTCATCTGGCGGTACAGGGCGTCCTTGGTCACGGCCGCGCCGAGGGCTCCGCCGTCGTGGTGCAGGTCGACGCCCTGGAGCTTGGTGGGCACGCCGTTGAGGACGAAACCGCCCTGCGGCGTGAAGGCGGACCACCGGATGCCGAAGGTCGTGGTGACCGTGTCGACGGTCCGTCCTTGTACGACGACGTCGGTGCGCAGCGTGTAGAGGTTCGGGTGGCCGGTGTCCCAGAGGGCGGGGTGCCGGACGCGTACGTCGGCCGTCGCGGTGCCGTCACCGGTCCCGGCGGTGTTCGTGCCGACCGTACGGCCGCGGGGGTCCTTGACCGTGGAGACGACCTGGGCCGCGCCGCTGACGTCGGTGCGCACGTGGACGTTCGCGTAACCGTCCTCGACGGTACGGGCGAGGTCGGGGGTGGTGACGGAAACGCCGTGCCGTTGCACGTGGATCTTGTCGGTCACGACGAGGTGGACGTCGCGGTAGATGCCGCTGCCGGAGTACCAGCGGCTGCTGGGGAGCTGGTTCTGGACCTTGACCGCGAGCACGTTGGGGGTGCCGTCGGTGTGCGCGCCGGCCAGGTCCACGGCGAACCCGGTGTAGCCGTACGGGTGGGCGCCGACCTGCCGGCCGTTGAGGTAGACGACGGAGTCCATGTAGACGCCGTCGAACTCGGCGGAGATCTGGCGGCCGGCCATCCGCGACGGCAGCGTGAAGGTCTTGCGGTACCAGCCGAGACCGCCCGGGAGGTATCCGGTGCCGCTGTCGGTGCCGTCGGCCTGCGTCGGGTCCAGCTCGATGCTCCAGTCGTGCGGGAGATCCACCCGCCGCCACGCCGAGTCGTCGTAGCCCGGATCGGCGGCGTGGGCGTACGCGCCGGTCGGGTCGGTGATGCCCGCCGGGTTGACGAGGGCGAAGCGCCAGCCGTCGTCGAAGTCGAGGCTCCGGGCCTCGTTACGCGCCTGGGGCGCGGCCTGCGCGGCCAGTGCCGGCGCGGGTATCGCGGCGAGGACGAACAGGAGGGCGGCGAGCGACCGGAGCACTGACCCGGCGCGGAAGTTCCCGGACATCGGTCCCCTCACGTGGGCACTTGTTCGACATATCGAACGTGAGTCGCGATACGGACACCTGAGGATCCATAGGTCATGACGCGCCGTCAAGACCCGCAGGCCGCCTTTTCTTTTCCGAATGGCGACTTGCGCGTCTTTGGGCGACACCGTGATGCCGGGTCAGCGCTTTTGCTGCGGGTGCCGTGAACGGTGGCACGGCATCGCGCGCCGCGCCACCGTGACAAGTGCGTTGACCATTGCCAGATCTGCAGCAGCCACGCGGGAGAGATGTGCAGGCATCTGCAGGGCCGGCCTTCGCGCTGATACTGCTGACCAGCGTCGACGCAGAGTTTCTGGGTGCCGTAGCTCTGGACCGACCACCATGTCGCCGCCTGGGCCGGGGCCGCCATCCCGCCGACGACCACGGCGGCGGTTCCCACGCCCGCGAGTGCCGTCCGCACACGCATAGGCGATTTCCTGCTTTCCACCGTCCCTGGTTTCGATACTTGCCTGTCCCGTTGGTGGGACATGACATCGGAGCACGCGAGATTGTCAGAGGCGCACGGCAAGATGAGGGGCATGACCGAGGCTCTGGGGCTTCCCCCACTGGGTGACGAGGCGGCCTACCGGCAGGCCGTGGCCGAGGCGGTCGCCGCGGCCGCCGACTACTACGGCGACGGTTCGACTCCGCTCGACGACGACGCGTACGACCGGCTGGTGCGGCGCGTCGCGGCGTACGAGGAGGAGCATCCGGACGCGGTGGCGCCCGACTCGCCGACCGGAAAGGTGGCCGGCGGCGCGGTGAGCGGCGACGTGCCGCACACGGTCCCGATGCTGAGCCTGGACAACGTCTTCTCGCCCGAGCAGCTACTGACCTGGGCGGCGAGTCTGGAGCGGCGGCTCGGGCGGCCGGTGGAGGCGTGGAGCGTCGAGCCGAAGCTCGACGGGCTGGCCGTGGCCGCCCGCTACCGGGAGGGACGGCTGGTCCAGCTCATCACGCGCGGCGACGGCACCGCGGGTGAGGACGTCTCGCACGCGATCGGCGCCATCGTCGGCCTGCCGGACCGGCTGCCGTCACCGGCCACCGTGGAGATGCGCGGCGAGGTGATGATGACGGCGGCGCAGTTCGAGGCGGCGAACCTCATCCGCGTCGAGCACGAGGGGACGCCGTTCTCCAACGCGCGCAGCGGCGCGGCCGGGACGCTGCGGGCCAGGGAGCGGCCCTACAAGGTGGAGCTGAGCTTCTTCGGGTACGGCGCGCTGGGGCTGGACGACGCGCTCGCGCCACGGCTGGCGGAGTCCGCGCACAGCGAGGTGATGGCCTACGTCGCCGGGCTGGGCGTGCAGACCACCACCGCGACCGGCGCCGGGATCAAGGCCTGCGCCGACCTGGCCGACGTGCGGAGCCGGGTCGAGGAGATCGCCGGCCTGCGGACCGAGCTGGGCCTGGGCATCGACGGGATCGTCATCAAGACGGACGCCGCCGCCGACCAGGTTGACGCGGGCTTCTCCTCCCGGGCACCGCGGTGGGCGATCGCGTACAAGCTGCCGGCGGTCGAGAAGATCACCCGGCTGGTCGAGGTCCAGTGGAACGTGGGCCGTACGGGTGTGATCGCGCCGCGGGCGGTGCTGGAGCCGGTCCAGATCGACGGCACCACCGTGACGTACGCGACGCTGCACAACGCCGCCGACATCGGCCGCCGTGGTCTGCTGCTCGGCGACCAGGTGACGGTGTACAAGGCGGGCGACGTGATCCCGCGCGTCGAGGCGCCGGTCGTCCACCTGCGTACGGGCGCGGAGACCCCGATCGAGATCCCTTCGGCGTGCCCGCGCTGCGGGGGTGAGATCGACACGTCCCAGCAGCGGTGGCGGTGCGTGCAGGGCCGGCTGTGCCACGCGCTGGCGTCGATCTCCTACGCGGTCGCCCGCGACGCCCTCGACATCGAGACGCTGGGACGCCTCCGCATCGAGGCCGTGCTGCGGGCGGGGCTCATCGCCGACTTCGCCGACCTGTTCACCCTCGACTACGACGCCGTCCTGGGCCTGGACCGGATGGGCGAGACGAGCACGGCCAACCTGCTGGCCGCGATCGAGGCCGCGAAGGACAAGCCGCTCAACAAGGTCTTCTGCGCCCTCGGCGTCCAGGGCACGGGCCGGCGCATGTCCCGCCGCATCGCCCGCCACTTCGCGACGATGGACGCGATCCGCACCGCTGACATCGAGGCGTTGCAGGAGGTCGAGGGCATCGGCCCGGAACGCGCTGCCCTCATCGTGAACGAGCTGAGCGCCCTGTCCCCCGTGATCGACAAACTGGCCGCCGCGGGCGTGTCGATGGTCGAGCCCGACGCCGAGCTCGGCGAGCCCGCCGAAGACGAGGGCCTGCCGCTGACCGGCATGACGGTGGTCGTCACGGGCTCGATGACCGGCCCGCTGGCCGCGCTCTCCCGCAACGAGATGAACGACCTGATCGAACGCGCGGGCGGCAAGACGTCGTCGAGCGTCTCGTCGAAGACGTCGTTGCTGGTCGCGGGTGAGAAGGCCGGCTCGAAAAAGGACAAGGCAGCGAAACTGGAGATCAAAATCGCCTCCCCCGACGAGTTCGCCGCGCTGGTCGAGGCGTTCCTTTAGTGGCTACAGTCTTACTCGCAACGACTCGAGGAAGGCGTTCGGCCGACCGGCGTATGTGTCGATGATTCTGGCCTCTATGTGTTCCTGGGACCACACGGCCTCGGGCTCAAGGCCCACACATTCCCCCGGCGCTGCCGCCACCCTGCGCTTGATCGGCTCGACGATCTTGCATTCGCTCTTCTTGACAGGACTTTGCCAGAAAAATCTGGGTATCGCTGGCAGAAATTCCTCCGCCAGCCGGCGGAGCGGGCTGCCCCAGCCGCCCGAGGCATAGGCGGTCCTCGCGACGACGATGATGAACATCGGTGCCTCGGACGGAAAACCCGCCTCCTCCATCGACACATTTTCGCCATAGAACGCCACATAAGGGAACACGCTCAACATCAAGGCGTAGGCGTGGCCGTCTTCCCGAACGAGGACTTTGAACAAAGAGCCCGGCGTGAACTCCACTCGCACGACCACGTACCTCCTCTTATCGCCGGGGCAACCATATAAGTGCACGTTCCAGGCTCCGATCGGACAAGACCGCGGAGCTCGAGCATCCAGATCGCCCTCCCCCGACGAGTTCGCCGCGATGGCCGGGGCTTCTTCGGCCTCCCCTCATCCCGGGAAAACGGTGGCTGACACCGGCCACGGCCGTAACGACACGCCCGCCGTTATGCGGTATTCGTACCGGAACAAGCAGATCCACACGTCCCCAGGAGGTCCGTTGCGCAACCGCCGATCGGCTGCGATGCCCGTCCTGTCCGCGGCCGTCCTCACGGCCGGGCTCCTCCTCGCCGACCCCACGGCCGCGGCCGCGGCCGCGGCCCCGGCCAAAGCGGGCGACTTCAACGGGGACGGCTACGTCGACCTGGCCGCCGGAGAGCCGCTCGCGACGGTCGGCACGGCCGACTACGCCGGACGGGTGAGGGTGGTCTACGGATCTTCGACGGGGCTCAAGTCGGCCCCCTCGCAGACGATCTCCGAGGACAGCGCCGGCATGCCCGGCGCAGCCGAGTACAACGACTCCTTCGGCAGCAACGTCGTCTCCGCCGACTTCAACGCCGACGGCTGCGCCGACCTGGCGATCCTGGCGGACAACGAGTTCGTCACCGGGGCCGGGTCGGGCTCGGTCACCCTCGTCCTGGGTGCCAAGACCGGGCTGTCCTCGACCGCGTTCGCCATCGAGGTCCCGGCCGGCGAAGGCCTGTACGGCCCCGCGCACGCCGGGGACCTGAACCACGACGGCATCCCCGACCTGATCATGCACACCGCGTCGGCGCCGTACGTGCTCTCCGGCAGCACCTCACTGACGACGAATCACCCCCTGCAGCGGCTGACGCCCCCGGACACCGACCAGCCTGACGTCCAGGACGCGCTCGTCGGCGACGTCAACGGGGACGGCCGACCCGACCTCACCGTCCCCTACATCAGTGCCTTCACCGGCTGGAAGACCGCCTTCGCGGTCTACTTCGGCAGCGCCTCGGGGCTGCAGCCTCCGCAGCGTGGCCTCGGTGGCGACGACGTCCAGAACGGCTATGCCGCGATGGGCATGGGCGACGTCAACGGGGACGGCAAGGCCGATCTGATCATCGGCAACGACGGGCTCACGGACACCACCCGGCCGGGCGGGCAGATCAGGGTATGGCTCGGCGCGGCCACTCCGTTCGCCGTCCAGGACACCATCAGCCAGGACACCGGCAGCGTGCCGGGAGGCGGGGAGGACGGCGACGGGTTCGGCGGGACGATCTCCGTCGGGGACCTCGACGGAGACGGCCGGGCGGACGTGCTCACCGGCGGCGTGGGCGAGGACATCGGCACCGTCACCGACACGGGCAGCGTGTGGATCGTCTACGGCGGGGACACCACGCTCGGCTCCGACCACGACCAGATGTTCTCCCAGGCCAGCACGGGTGTGCCCGGCGCTTCGACGGCCTACGGCGCCTTCGGGGAGAGCGTCGCGCTGCTCGATCTCAACAAGGACGGCCGTCTCGATCCCGTCATCGCCGTACGTCACGACCAGGGCGTCGTCCTGCTGACCGGCGCCGCCGGCGGCGCGACCGTCACGGGCGCACGCGAGATCAAGCCCATCGGCGACTCCGGGGAGTACATCCTGCCAACGGTCGGGTGACCTTCCTTGCCGGTATCCTCGCCCGTCGGGTTCGTCAGCCCCGGGAAGGCCGAGAACATGCCCACCGCCGAGGAGCTCATCAGTGTCGCGAGCATTCAGCGGCTTGCCGTGATCTTGCGGGCCGTCGCGCCTCAGGAGAGCGAGTGGGCGGCAGTGCGGGCCAGTGCGGACGCGCTCGGGCCGCTCGGGCTCAGCGACCGGGCCCGTACGGTGCGGGACGCCCTGCTCCAGGATCTGCCCGGTGGCTACGAGCGGCTCGCGCCCGTGGTGAGGGAGGCGCTCGGGCGGTCCGACCTCACCGGATGGATGGTCTGGCCCGTCACCGAGGCGGTCGCCGCCACCGCGACCGGGCCCCATTTCGAGGACGGGCTCGGCCTGCTCGCCGCGCTCACGCCCCGGCTGACCGGGGAGTTCGCGCTCCGCACGTTCCTCGTCAACGACCTGGACCGTACGCTCGCCATCGCCCTGACCTGGACCGGGAACCCCGACGAGGCCGTACGGCGGCTGGCCAGCGAGGGCACGCGGCCCAAGCTGCCGTGGGCCCGTCAGGTGCCGCGGCTGAACGAAACGCCCGGCGTGACCGTGCCGATCCTCGACCGCCTCTACAGAGATCCCTCGGAGGTCGTACGGCGCTCGGTCGCCAACCACCTCAACGACATCTCCCGCCTCGACCCTCGCGCGGCCGTGGCGACCGCGAGCCGGTGGGCCGGTGACGCCGCGCCCGCGCTGATCCGCCACTCCATGCGCACCCTGATCAAGAAGGGTGACCCGGCCGCGCTCGCGCTCGTCGGCTTCCGTGGCGAGCGCGACGCGCTCGCGGTCACCGGGCCCACGGTCCGTACACCCGAGGTCGTCCTCGGCGGCGACCTCGTCTTCGAGGCGCGGATCGAGAACGTCTCCCGCGAGCCCGTGACCCTGGCCATCGACTACGTCATCAACCATCTGAAGGCCGACGGCCGGCCGGCGCCGCGCGTGTTCAAGCTGGTCAAGCGCACCCTGGAGGCGGGCGAGGGGCACGACGTCGTACGGCGCCACGCGTTCCGGCCGATCACCACGCGCCGTTATTACTCCGGTCCGCACTCTGTCGAGCTGCAGATCAATGGGTACCGTTTCGGACAGGGTGAATTCACCCTCGACGCCACGCAGTGAGAACGACCCCGGAGGGTCCGATGGCACGCGTCCTCATCACCGGCTCGGCCGACGGGCTCGGGCGGCTGGCCGCCGAGCGGCTGATCGACCAGGGCCACTCGGTCACACTCCACGCGCGCGGCCCCGAACGCGCCGACGACGCCCGCGCGGCCCTGCCGGCCGCGAGCGGCGCCCTCGTCGGCGACCTCGCCGAGATCGCCGGAATGCGCGCGGTCGCCGAGCAGGCCAACGACGAGGGCCGCTACGACGCAGTGATCCACAACGCCGGGGTCGGTTATCACAAGCCCCGCCGGGTCGAGACGGCCGACGGGCTCGAACAGCACTTCGCCGTCAACGTGCTCGCGCCGTACCTGCTCACCGCGCTGATCGACCGGCCCGGACGGCTGGTCTACCTGAGCTCGGGGATGCACCGCGGCGGCGATCCGGACCTGAGCGACCCGCAGTGGGCCGGACGCCGCTGGAACGGCATGCAGGCCTATTCCGACAGCAAGCTGTTCGTCACGATCCTGGCCGCGCAGATCGCCCGCCTGTGGCCCGGGACCCCGAGCAACGCGGTCGACCCGGGCTGGGTGGCGACCAAGATGGGCGGCGCCGGAGCTCCGGACGATCCCGACCTCGGCTCCCTCACACAGGCCTGGCTGGCGGTCGAGGAGGAGACGGCGACGATCACCGGTGGTTACTTCTTCCACCAGGAGCCCCAGGAGACGCACCCGGCGGTCCACGACGAGGCCCTCGGCGCACGGCTCGTGGAGTACTGCGCCAAGCTCTCGGGCGAGCCGGTGAGCGGATAACGCCCATGGCCGAGCTCCTCGCCGTCAACGTCGGCCTGCCGAGGGACGTCTCCTGGAACGGCCGGACCGTGCACACCGGGATCTGGAAACGGCCGGTCGCCGGTCCCCGGATGGTGCGGCGGCTGAACATCGACGGCGACGGCCAGGGCGACCTGGCCGGCCACGGCGGCGAGCAGCGCGCGGTTCTGGTTTACCAGCGCGACTCCTACCGCCACTGGCAGGAACATCTCGGCCGGGAGGACTTCGAGTACGGCCAGTTCGGGGAGAACTTCACCGTCGACGGGCTGGCCGACGACGAGGTGTGCGTCGGGGACCGCTTCCGGATCGGCGAGGCGGTCTTCGAGGTCACCCAGCCCCGGGTCACCTGCTACCGGGTCGGCCTGCGGATGGGCGAGCCCCGGCTGCCCTCGCTGCTCGTGTCGCACCGGAGGCCCGGCTTCTACCTTCGCGTGATCACGGAGGGACGCGTCGAGGCGGGCGACGAGATCGTCAAGGTCGCCGCCGGCCCGGAAGGGGTGAGCGTCGCGGAGATCGACGGGCTGCTCTACCTGCCCGGGCATCCGCGTGACGGGCTCGTACGCGCGCTGCGCATCCCCGCTCTCAGCCCCGGCTGGCAGACCTCGCTGCGCGCGCTGCTGGACCAGGACGAGGGCGCGTCCGGGAACGCCGGGCTGACCTCGGCCGGGCCGCCGCCCGCCTGGGCCGGGTTCCGCCCGCTGCGGGTCGACCGCGTCGAGGCGGAGAGCGCCGGCGTGGCCTCGCTGACGCTCGCCGCCCCCGACGGCGCGGCGCTGCCGGCCGCGGCGGCCGGCCAGTTCCTCACCCTCCGGCTGCGGCCGGGCGGCGAGGACGCTCCCCCGGCCGTCCGCAGCTACTCGATGTCGGGGCCGCCGGGCGCCGCGACGTACCGGATCAGCGTGAAGCGGGAGCCGCACGGCACCGGCAGCGCCTACCTCCGCACCCGCGTACGCCCCGGCGACGTCCTGGACTGTGCGGCGCCGCGCGGCACGTTCACCCTCGACGCGGGCGAGACGCCCGTCCTGCTGATCTCGGCCGGCATCGGGGCGACGCCCGTGCTCGCCATGCTGCACGCGCTCGCCGCCGGGCGTTCGAAGCGTGAGGTGTGGTGGCTGTACGGGACGCGCGACGGCACGGAGCACCCGTTCGCGCGGGAGGCACACGCACTGCTGGCCCGGCTGGAGAACGCGCACGAGCGGATCTGCTACAGCCACCCGGCCCCCGGCGACCGCGCGGGGACCGACTACGGGACCGCGGGGCGGCTGTCCGCCGGCCTGCTCACCGAGCTGGGCGTCCCGCACGGCGCCGACGTGTACCTCTGCGGCCCGCCGGCGTTCATGGCCGAGCTGCCGGCTGCCATCGCCGCGTCCGGCCTCGCCCCCGCGCGCGTCCACACGGAGGTCTTCGGGGCCGGGCCGGCACGGACGCCCGGTCTGACCGAGATCGCGACGCGGCCCGCGCATCCGCCCGCGGGGCTACCCGGACCCGGGCCGGCCGTCTCCTTCGCGCGGAGCGGCCTGACGGTCGCCTGGGATCCCGCGTACGCGAGCCTGCTGGAGCTCGCCGAGGCCTGCGATGTGCCGGCTCGCTGGTCATGCCGTACGGGCGTGTGCCGTACCTGCGAGAGTGGTCTGCTGTCGGGCACCGTCGCGTACGCGCCCGAACCCGTGGAGCCGCCCGCCGAGGGCGATGTCCTGATCTGCTGTTCCAGGCCCGAAGGGGACCTCGTCGTGGACCTCTAGCCGGAAACCGGATATCGGCGGCCACATGGGGGTAGGAAGCACGCTCTGACCACGGCTGGGACGCCCGATGGCGGTGTCCCGGAGGAGGATTTATGAATCAAAGCGACTTCCCGGGCGCCGCCGGGACGCCGGAGATCACCGTTGCCCAGGAGGACCGCGAGGGGGGTGTCACGGTCCTGGCGATCACCGGGGACCTCGACGTCGCCACCGGCCCGCAGCTGCGCGACCGGCTGATCCAGGTGATGGACGAGGGCCACTACCAGCTGGTTCTCGACCTGACCGACGTGCCGTTCCTGGACTCCCTCGGTCTGGGCGTGATCGTCGGCGTCGTGCACCGGCTCCGGCCCCACGACGGCGCGCTCGCGCTGGCGTGCGCCCGTCCTCCGGTCACCCGCGCCCTGAAGATCAGCGGGCTGACCAGCGTCCTCGCGGTGCACGAGGGTCTCGACGAGGCCGTCGCGGCGGTACGCGCCGGGCAGGCCCAGGCCGCCGCCGCGCCGAGGATCACCACCGAGCCGCCCGAACCCGGTATGACCGCCGGCTGAGCCAGGGACTTAAAAAATCCGTATGTCCCGTTTCAACGTTGGAATGAGAGATTTGCCGTTTCCGCGATATATGTCCGTAACACATCGGACGTAAGCTCTGCGAATGGCGCAACCGACTGGGCTGGTGGCGATCGGTGTCGAAGAAGAGTTCCACACGATCGACCTGGAGACCCGCCGGCTCATCCCTCGAGCGGACAGCCTGCTCGCCCAGCTCCCCCGCAAGCGTTTCGGCACTGAGCTGCAGCGTTCGGTCGTGGAGACGAACAGCCGGCCGTACGTCCGGCTGATCGATCTCGCCGAGGACCTCGCGGCCCTGCGCCGCGGTGTCGTCGCGGCGGCCGAGGGGCTCGGCATGGGCATCGTGGCGGCCGGCACGGTGCCGGTCGCCGACCTTGACTCCCTCAAGGTCACACCGGACCCGCGCTATGAGAACATGCTGGACGAATACCAGCTTCTCGCCCGCGAACAGCTCATCTGCGGCACGCAGGTGCACGTCGACGTACGCGACCGCGACATGGCGGTGGCGGTGGCGAACCGCGTGACGCCGTGGCTGCCGGCCCTGCTCGCACTCTCGGCCAGTTCGCCCTACTGGCTGGGCCTCGACACCGGATACGCCAGCTACCGCACGCTGCTCTGGTCCCGCTGGCCGACCACCGGGCCGCTCGGCGCCTTCGGGTCCGCCGCCGAGTACGACGAGATGATCGCCGACCTCGTACGGTCCGGCGTGATCAGCGACCCGGGCATGATCTATTACGACGTACGCCCGTCCGCGCACCTGCCGACGCTGGAGCTGCGGATCGCCGACGCCTGCCCGCGCGTCGAGGACGTCGTCCTGCTGGCCGGGCTGTTCCGGGCGATCGTCGTCGAGGAGATCAACGCCATGCTCGACGGCCGCCCGGCGTCCCCGATCCGCGCCGAGGTCGTACGGGCCGCGACGTGGCGGGCCGCGCGCTCCGGCCTGGAGGGCGAGCTGGTCGACCCCGCCGACGGCACCCCGGTGCCGGCGCGGCAGCTCCTGCGCCGGCTCCTCGAACGCCAGCGCCCCCGGCTGGAGGAGGCCGGCGACTGGGAGCTGGTGACCGAGCTGACCGAGGCCGCGGTCGAGCGCGGCAGCTCGGCGGCCCGCCAGCGCCAGGCGTTCGCGCGGGGCGGCCTGACCGAGGTCGTGGACATGCTCGTCGCCGAGACCAGGGCCAACACCGACTGGGTGCCGGGCGCGGGCCCGGAGCGCCGGGCGGTGACCGAGATGCTGTCCGGCTACGACGCCTCCTGCGACGAGGCGATCGTCTTCGACGGCAGCGCCCGCGGGCCGTACGGCTTGGTGCTGACCGCGCTCGACCGGATCGGCGCCGACGGGCTGCGCGAGCGCGAGCAGCAGCGCGACGAGGTCCAGCGCGGGCTGGGCATGACGTTCCACTTCGACGGCGAGGACGACCGGCTGTTCCCGTTCGACCTGGTGCCGCGGGTGGTCGCGGCCGAGGACTGGGACTTCCTGCGCACCGGGCTGGTTCAGCGGGTGCGCGCCCTGGAGGCGTTCCTGCGGGACGCGTACGGCGCTCGGGAGGCGATCAGGGACGGCGTGCTCCCCGCCTGGACGGTCGACGACTCCCCGGGGCTGCATCCGGCCGGATACCAGGTGCCGGCCGGGGTCGTACGCTGCGCCGTCGCGGGCATCGACCTGGTCAGCGACGGGGCCGGCCGCTGGACGGTCCTGGAGGACAACCTGCGCGTACCGTCCGGGATCGGGTACGCGATGGCCAACCGCTGGCTCGCCGCGCGGGTGCTGCCCGAGCTGGTGCTCGCCGCGCACACCGCCTCTCCGGCGCGCGCGGTGGCACTCCTCAAGTCGGCGCTGACCGCGACCTCGGGCGAGGCGGCCCTCATCACGATCGGCCCCGACGACTCGGCCTTCTTCGAGCACCGGCTGCTCGCCGACGAGATGGGCATCCCCCTCGTACGGCCCGGTGAGCTGACCGCCGACGCCGACGGCGTACGGACCTCCGGCGGCGACCCGCTGCGGGTGCTGTACCGGCGCATCGACGAGGACGAGCTGTTCGGCGCCGACGGGGCGGACGGCCGCCCGCTGGGTCCCGGCCTCCTGGCCGCCGTCGAGAGCGGCGCGCTGCGGCTCGCGAACGCCCCCGGCAACGGGGTCGCCGACGACAAGGCCCTGTACGCCTACGTGCCACGGCTCGTGGAGTACTACCTCGGCGAGCGGCCGCTGCTGGCGAATGTGCCGACCTACCTCTGCCGCGACGCCGAGCAGCGGGCCGAGGTGCTCGACCGGCTGGAGGAGCTCGTCGCCAAACCGGTGGACGGGTACGGCGGGAAGGGCGTGGTCATCGGGCCGGACGCCTCACGGGGCGAGCTCGACGAGGTCCGTACGCTGATCAAGGCGGAGCCGGACCGCTGGGTGGCCCAGGAGACCGTACGCCTGTCGACCCACCCGACCTTGGTCAAGGGTGGGCTGGAACCCAGGGCGGTCGACCTGCGAGTATTCGTCTGCACGGGTGACGAGCCGGTGGTGGTGCCGATGGCGCTGACCCGGGTCGCGCCCGCCGGCAGCAGGATCGTCAACTCCTCCCAGGGAGGTGGGTCCAAGGACACTTGGCTCATGCAGTGACCCCTCGCGAAAGGACGAGTCTTCGATGCGGATGCGGATGCGCCGATGTGCGGGCTGAGCGGCGAGGTGCGACTGGACGGCGGTGCCGCCGACGTCGCGGCCGTCGCCGCGATGACGCGCGCGATGGAGCCCCGCGGCCCTGACGGCACCGGGCTGTGGTCCCAGGGGCCCGTGGCGCTCGGCCACCGGCGGCTGAAGATCATCGACCTGTCGGACCGCGCCGCCCAGCCGATGACCGACAGCGAACTCGGCCTGACCGGCGTCTTCAACGGCTGCCTCTACAACTACCAGGACCTGCGCGAGGACCTGCGAGCCGAGGGTTACCGGTTCTTCTCCACCTCCGACACCGAGGTCCTGGTCAAGGCCTACCACCGGTGGGGCCGTGCGTGCGTCGAGCGCTTCATGGGCATGTTCGCCTTCGCGATCGTGGAACGCGACACCGGCCTGGTCGTCCTGGGCCGCGACCGCCTCGGCATCAAGCCGCTGTACGTCACGCGGGACGCGCGGCGGGTGCGGTTCGCCTCCACGCTGCCCGCGCTGCTGGCCGGCGGCGGCGTCTCCACCGACATCGACCTGGAGGCGCTGCACCACTACATGACGTTCCACTCGGTGGTCCCGCCGCCGCGCACGATCTTCACCTCGGTGCAGAAGCTGCCGCCCGCGACCGTACGGACGATCTCCCCCGACGGCACGACCGAGGACGTGACGTACTGGCGTCCGCGGTTCACCCGGCACCTGTCGCGGGAGGACTGGAGCGCCGCGGTGCTCGAGAGCCTGCGCACCGCCGTCGACCGGCGGATGGTCTCCGACGTGCCCGTCGGCGTGCTGCTGTCCGGCGGCCTCGACTCCAGCTTCATCGTGGCGCTGCTGGCCGAGGCCGGGCAGCGGGACCTGAAGACGTTCAGCATCGGGTTCAACGCGGCGGGCGGCGAGTCCGGCGACGAGTTCGGCTACTCCGACCTGATCGCCGAGCGGTTCGCCACGGACCACCACCAGATCCGGATCGACGACGCGCGCCTGCTGCCCGCGCTGACCGGCGCGGTCGCGGCGATGAGCGAGCCGATGGTCAGCCATGACGCCGTGGCGTTCTACCTGCTGTCGCAGGAGGTGTCACGGCATGTCAAGGTCGTCCAGTCCGGTCAGGGGGCGGACGAGGTCTTCGCCGGGTACGACTGGTATCCCCCGCTCGCGGACGTGCCACGGCCGGGCGTGACCGACGCGTACTCCCGGGTGTTCTTCGACCGGCCGCACTCCGCGCTGGCCGGCGTGCTCAGCCCGGCCTACCTCCTGGGCGCCGACGTCAGCCGCGACTTCGTCCAGGCGCACTTCGACGCGCCGGACGCCGAGACCGCGCTGGACGCTGCGCTGCGGCTCGACACCACGGTGATGCTGGTCGACGACCCGGTCAAGCGGGTCGACAACATGACGATGGCGTGGGGTCTGGAGGCGCGTACGCCGTTCCTCGACCACGAGCTGGTCGAGCTGGCCGCGTCCTGCCCGCCCGCACTGAAACTCGCTTCGGACGGCAAGGGCGTGTTGAAGGACGCCGCGCGGGGAATCGTGCCAGACGAAGTGATCGACCGGACGAAGGGATACTTCCCGGTGCCCGCCATCAGGCACCTGTCCGGTCCGTACCTTGAAATGGTGCGCGAGGCGCTGCACGCGCCGGCGGCGAAGTCACGTGGCCTGTTCCGGCAGGACCACGTCGACGAGCTGCTGGCGGCGCCGAGTGAGCACCGTACGACTCTGGGCGCGAGCGCGCTCTGGCAGCTGGCGCTGCTGGAGCTGTGGCTTCAGACGCACGGAGCATAGGCCAACGCAACCGACGGAAGGGGAAATCACGTCAATGTGCCGCCACTTCGCCTGGCTCGGCAGGCCCAGGACCTTGGCCGAACTCATTCTCCAGCCCTCCTACGGGTTGCCGCACCAAGCCTCGCGGCCGCGCTGGCAGAACATCGATCTCGTGAACCGCGACGGCTTCGGCGCCGGCTGGTTCCCGCTCGGCGAACCCGCACCGGCGATCTCGTACCGCCGCGCCGTGCCCATGGAAGAGGACGCGGCGTTCCCCGCACTCGCCGCGCGAACCTCGGCGTCGTGCGTGATTGGAGCGGTCCGCGGCGCGAGCCCGGGCATGCCGATCGAGGCCGAGGCCACCGCCCCGTTCACCAACGGCGGATGCCTGCTCAGCCTCAACGGCCACCTCGACCGGGAAAAGACGGCCCACCTGCTGGAGCCGGGATACGCACCGGAGTCGACGTGTGACTCGGCGCTGCTGGCCACGCTGCTGTGGCAGCGGCTGGACAGCGGGCAGCCGCTGGAGTTCGCCGTGGTCGGCCTCCTGGAGACGATCGCCGGGCTGGACTCGAACGCCTGCCTGAACATGCTCGCCACAGACGGCGCCCAGATCGTGGCGACCACGTGGGCGGAGACGCTCTGCTACCGGACCGAGGACGACGGCGTCCTGGTGGCCAGCGAGCCGCATGACGACGATCCGGGGTGGATCAGAGTGCCGGACCGGCACGTCGTCGTGGCGGACGCGCTCGGTGTCGCCGTCCGCCCGCTGCGGGACGACGGCCTGTCCGAGCTTCCGCCCCTGGCCGGCGACTCGGCCGCCTGACCTTCTCGCCGTGACCACCATGGCCCCGGGCGGCTTTCGGCCGCCCGGGATTCGTCATGGCGTCGTCCAGGGGTTACCGGCGGGTCTGGCTGCCGGCCACGCCGCCGTGACGGCGAAGTCCGGCCGGACAGTCACCGCCTTTTCGGTCTGGGCGTTAATGGCGGGTTCCGGTGGTCGGTGGTTTCCTGGCGTGGACGCCGACGTTCCCCGCGAAGGGTCGGTCATGGAGGCTGCTCCGACGGAGACCGGCAGCCGGGCGGTCAGGCGCGTGCAGCTGCTGCTGGCCTGCACGCTCGGGCTGACGGCGCTGTACGGGCTGACGGCTGCCATCACGTTGTCCCGTGGCCACGCGACCGTCGCCGAGGCGCGCGAGCGTGGCGTGCCGGCACTGCTCGGCGCGCTGACCGCCCACTCCGCGCTGTCCGACGCCGACCGGGCGGCCTGGACCAGCTTCCGCTCGGGCGAGGCGCAGCTGATCGGTCCCGGCCCGAAATACCAGAACGACATCACCACCGCCGGCCAGAACCTCGAACGCCTCGCGGTCCTCGACACCACCGGAACGCGCGGGCGGCAGTTGCTCCAGGCCGTCAACGGACAGCTCGTCACCTACCAGGGACTCGTCGAGCAGGCCGACGCGACGTACCGGCAGGGCACCCGGCAGCTCGGCTACACCTACCTGACGTACGGGTCGACGCTCCTGCACGGACCCGGCGGGCTGCTCGGCCAGATCGACGAGATCGCCGCCCTCAACCGGGCCGAGCTGGATCGCGGCCGTAGGAGCGTCTGGGTCGCCCCGGGTCTGTCCCTCGTGGTGGTGGCGGCCGCCGCCGCACTGCTCGCCTGCCTGGTCTGGGCGCAGGTCCACACCGCACGGGCCTTCCGGCGCACCCTCAACCCGGCGCTGCTCCTCGCGAGCGTGCTGGTGGCCGGGCTGACGGGGTGGGACCTCGACGCCGTCGCGCGCGGCGAGCACGCGCTACGGACCGCCGAGCGGCGGGCGCTGCCCGCCGCGGTGCTGCTCTGGCAGAGCCAGATCGACCGCGCCGACGCCGAGTCGCGCGGGTTGCGGGAGGGCCGGAGCGCCGCCCGGTCCGGCGACCGCCCGGCCGGTACGGCCACCGGCTCCGCCGAGGCTCGGCTCGACTCCCTGCTGGCGACGGCCGCGGACGACCGGGGGCTGCCGCTCGCGCTCCCGCTCGCCGGCCTCGCGATCGCCCTGCTGGCCGGCGCCGGACTCGGCGTCCGCCTCGCCGAGTTCAGGGGATGATGATGCGTTTCGTCATGGCAGTGGTGCTGCTCTGCGGGCTGGCCGTGGCCTCCTGCGGCACGTCCGGGTCCGGGGCGGACGTCACGGTCCTCGGCCCGTGGACGGGTCAGGAGGCGAGCGGTTTCGCGGCCATGTTCGCCGGTTTCGAGAAGAGCACCGGCATCGACGTCCGCTACATCGGCACCCGCGACGCCGACGCCGTACTCGCCAGTGAGATCGAGAACGGCGATCCCCCGGACGCCGCCGTGCTCTCCACGCCCGGGGAGCTGCGGCAGTACGCGGCGGCCGGGCGGCTGGTCCCGCTGGATCGCGTCCCGGTCCCGGCCGGCGCCTACACACCCGCCGTACGGGCGCTGACGGTCACGAGCGGGCCGGGCGGCGACCCGCACCCGTACGCGATCATCATCAAGGCGGCTCTGAAGAGCGTCATCTGGTACAGCCCCCGCACGCTGCCGCCCGCGCTCCGCTCCACGGTCACGGCCCCGGATCTGACCTGGCAGCGGCTGGCCGACCTCCGTCTCACCTGGTGCATGGGCGTGGCGGACACCTCGAGTTCGGGCTGGCCGGGCACCGACTGGGTCGAGGACCTCCTGCTCCACCGGTCCGGGCCGCGGAAGTACGACCAGTGGGTGGCCGGCCGCCTGCCCTGGACCTCCCCCGAGGTACGCGACGCGTGGCGCGCGTTCGGGGCGATCGCCGCCAAGGCCGGCGGCACCGACCACGTCCTGCTGACCGGCTTCGGGCAGGCGGGCGCCCCGATGTTCGCGCCCCGTCCGGGCTGCCTGCTGGACCACGAGGGCTCGTTCATCACGGCGTTCTACTCCGGTACGCCGGGGACCGAATACGACTTCGTCCCGTTCCCGCCGGCGGGCAAGGCCGGGCAGGGCGCCCAGGAGATCGCCGGTGACCTGCTGGGGATCTTCCACGGGACCTCCGCCGCCCGCCGGCTGGCCGCCTACCTCACGACCCGCCCCGCGCAGGAGGCCTGGGCCCGCCGCCTGGCCAGCGGTGCGTACTCCCTGAACCGGCAGGTCCCGATCGGCGTCTATCCGGACCCGGTCGCCAAGAAGATCGCGACCGGCCTGACGCACGCCGGCACGGTGCGCTTCGACGGCAGCGACTCCATGCCCCAGACCATGGCGAGCGCCTTCGACAACGCCGTCCTGGAGTACCTCGCGGCCCCGGACCACCTCGACGCCCTCCTGTCCGCCCTGGACAAGGTGCGGTCCGTGGCGTACTGACCGGTGTTCAAGGTGTGGCCAGCAGGCCGTTCAGGGCCGCGTCGGCGACGGCGTCCGCGTCGGTTCCGGTCAGCGGCGCGTGGCCGCCGACCAGGCGGTAGACCAGCGGGCCGAGCAGCAGGTCGGTGGCCGTCTCGGCGTCCACGGACTCGCGTACCTCGCCTCGGGCCATCGCTCTCCCCCAAAGCTCCGCGCTCGCCGCCCGGCGGCCGGTCAGGAAGTGGTCGCGGAGGTACGCCGCGGCACCCGGGTCGCCGACCGTGGCCGCGAGCAGCTGCCCGAAGACGCGGCCGGCCCCGCTCGCGAGGAACTCGCTCGTCCGGCGCACCTGTTCGGTCAGGTCGCCGCGGGCGCTTCCGGTGTCCGGGAGCGCCGCCGCACCGGCCATCCGGCGGCCGAAGGCCTCGGCGGCGACCGCCGTGCGGTTCGGCCAGTGTTTGTAGATCGTCGCCTTGCTCACCCCCGACCGGGTGCTGATCGCGTCCACGGTCGCGTGCGCCAGGCCGCCCTCCTCCAGCAGCGCCACGGCCGCCGCGAGGACCGCGTCGTGCGCCCGCGCGCTGCGGCGGGGTGCCCGCGCGGGTCCGCTCACCGCACCGCCTCGGACAGCGCGGCGAACGCCTCGTCGCTCAGCTCGATCGACGCGGCGGCGACGTTGTCCTCCAGGTGCGCGACGGTCGAGGTGCCCGGGATCGGCAGCATCACCGGTGAGCGGCGCAGCAGCCACGCGAGCGCGAGCCGCGCCGGGGTCGCGCCGTACTCCGCGGCGAGTCCGGCCAGCTCACCACCTGGGACGGCGAGGCGGCCCATGGCGAGCGGGAAGTACGGGATGAACGCGATGCCCGCCCTCTCGGCGTGCTCCAGCAGCGGCTCGGCGGACCGGTCGCCCATGTTGTACATGTTCTGCACCGACGCGATGTCGGTGATCGCCCGCGCCCGCTCCAGCTCGTCGACGGTGACCTCGGAGAGGCCGATATGGCCGATCTTTCCCTCGTCCTGGAGGGTCTTCAGCGCGCCGATCTGGTCCTCGAACGGCACCTGCGCGTCGACGCGGTGGAGCTGGAACAGCTCGATGCGCTCGACGCCGAGGTGACGCAGGCTGATCTCGGCCTGCTGGCGGAGGTACTCCGGCCGGCCCAGCGTGATCCACTCGTCCGGCCCCGGCCGGGTCAGGCCGGCCTTGGTGGCGATGACCAGGTCGTCCGGGTACGGGTGGAGCGCCTTGCGTACGAACTGCTCGGCCACGAACGGGCCGTACGAGTCGGCGGTGTCGATGAAGGTCACACCGAGGTCGACCGCGCGGCGCAGCACTCGTACCGCCTCGTCCGGGTCGGCCGGGTCGCCCCAGACGCGGGGGCCGGGAAGCTGCATCGTGCCGTACCCGAGCCGGGTCACCGGCACGGTGCCGCCGAGCGTGAACTCCCCGGAGGCCTTCGCGGCAGCGGTCATCGCGGTCATGTCCCTCTCCTTCGACGGGGGCGCTCAGCCGAGTATCGCTCCCCGAAGGTTCCGGGATGACTTCGAGACTGCCGTGTTGACGTGCTATTCCGCCCAGAAGTCGATCAGTTGCTGCGCGGAGAGACGGACGGGTGGGACGCCGGGCATGGCGCGTCCCGTGGCAAGGGACCACGTCGTCATCAGCGTCAACGCGAGGTCGTCATCGGTCGAGCACAACCGGATCATGGGCTCTTTCGTTGCTTTCCACGTGAACCGGGAGGACATGAAGAAGGCTCCGGGTTGGTCCGAAGCGCCCCCACGCGCTCCGGACCAACCCGGCGGCGCCGCCACCCCTCCGGACAGCCCCGGTGGTCCGGCAAAGGAGCCGGCGCCCCCGATGAAGCTTCACGGCAGGTGCGAGATCGGATCCCGTCGCCTGGCGATTCAGTCACAGCCAAGCGCGGACGCCCCGTGCCCGGCCATCCCCGGATTCCGGGATATCGACGGTGAGGCGCGGCGCTTAAACTCGGCCGACATGAGCACCCTCATGCCCTGGGCGGCGCCGAGGAGGCGGCGATGACCTCGGCCGTGACCAGTGTCACCGCGCCTTCGGGTGACGTCACGGAGATCGCCGAGAACGAGCGGCTCGTCTTCGGCCGCGGGCCGGACGTGGATCTGATGATCTCGGCCGACCGCGGGCTCTCCCGCCGGGCGGGCATGATCAGTGGCGTACACGGCGGCGCCTGGGTGGCCAACCTCAGCAACACCCACGCGCTGTACGCCGAGTGCGACGGCTACCAGATCCGGCTGCCGCCGATGGAGGCGCCGGGTGAGCCGTCAGGGGGCTGGTTCATCCGCAAGGGGACCACGCTGGTGGGGTCGCGGGCCATGCTCGACGACGGCCAGCCCGTACGCGTGACGGTCGCGCCCACGACGCCCGGCACGGTACCCCCTCTCGGAGAGGCGCCGCCGGCGCGGCCCGACGACGACTCGACGCTGCTCCCCCTCTATCTGGACCCCAACACCAAGCTGTTCCTGGTCGCGCTGCTGTGGTGCCGCCCGTGGCTGGTGGACCCCACCCGTACGACGCCGCTCCCCCGTACGCCCGAGATCGCCCGCGCGGCGCTCGAGGTCACCGACGCGCACTACCAGCTCGAGCAGTTCGACCACGACCCGCTGTTCCGTGACCGCCTCGCCGCGCGGGTCGGCGAACACGTCAAGGTGCTGCGCCGCAAGATCAACCGCAGGGGGCTCGTACGGACCGGGACCCGGCTGTCCGACGAGGTGGCGGTCGGCGTGCTCATCGAACACGCGATCATCACGTTCTCCGACCTCGGCCGACTGAGCGACCCGTCGTGGTGCTCCCGCCAGGAGGACCTGTGGTGGGACCGGTCGCAGTGACTCATAACCGGTTGACCGTGAACGAGGCCCGCAAGGGATCTCTGTCGCCGGGCACCGTCACTCTGATCTGGTGCTTCCCCGGGGGGATCTTGCCCGCGAAGAACTCATGCGTCTGGTTGATGACGTAATTGAACGAGCCGCCGAAGTCGACGACGGGCATGACCGGCGACGTCCGCCGGCCGTCGAGCCGGAGCGTGACCTTGCGGCCGGGGGTCAGTCCGGTGCCGTGCACGACGAACGTGGTGTCGCCGTCGCCGTACGGCTGGTTGAGCTCGATCTTGGGCGAGCCGGAGGAGCCCTGGGAGGGATCCTGGCCCGGCACGCCGCGAGGCGGCCCCGCGGGCGGATGCTCGTCGGACGGCCCGGGCGGCGGGCCGCCGAACGACCGGCCGACCGCGATGCCCGACACCACCAGGGCGGCCGCCAGGGCCACCGCTCCCGCGATCGCCGTTACACGGCCGAACCGGCCGGCCCACGAGGCGGAGTCCACCGTGTCGGCGGTGCCCGCCTTCGAACCTCCGGGCGGGCGTACCTCCGGCTGGGGCGGACGCGGCACGGCGGCGTCCCGCATCGCGGTGGGAGAGTCCAGTGTCGCGTCGCCGACCGCCGAGGTCGGCGCCGCCGACGGCCACTTCCGCCGATACTCCTCGATCAGCGCGAGCGCGTCGTCCGGCAGGGGCGCGGTACGGAACTCGTGCTCGCCCTCCTTCTCCACCTGGGCCGCGACGCGGGCCAGCAGGGCGGCGGCCGTGGGCCGGGCGACCGGGTCGCGCTCCAGGCAGTCGAGCATCAGCTCGGCCACCTCTTCGGGCAGGCCGGTCAGGTCCGGCGGCTCGGTGGCCAGCCGGATCAAGATGTCGGTCACCGAGTCGCCGGTGTACGGCGGGTGGCCGGTGGCGGCGAACAGCAGCGTCGAGCCGAGCGCGAACACGTCGCTCGCCGCCACGGTCTGGCGGCTGTCCCGGGCCTGCTCGGGCGCCATGTACGCGGGGGTGCCCACGGCCTGGTGCGTCGCGGTGACCGTGACCCGCTCGGCCGCCCGCGCCACCCCGAAGTCGATGACGCGCGGCCCGTCGGCGGAGACCAGGACGTTGGAGGGCTTGAGGTCCCGGTGCACCAGCCCGGCCTTGTGGATCGACTCCAGCGCCTCGGCGCACCCGGCGGCCAGCCACCTCAGCGCGGGCACCGGCAACGGCCCGCAGACGCGTACGAGCTGGTCGAGGGAGGGCGCGGCGATGTACGCGGTGGCGAGCCAGGGGATGTCGGCCTCGGGGTCGGAGGCGACGACCGCGGCGGTGAAGACCCCGCTGACCCGGCCCGCGGCGGCCACCTCGTGCGCGAACCGCGTACGGAAATCGGCCTCGCCGGCGAACTCACTCTTGATCGTCTTGACCGCGACCAGCCGGCCCGACGCGGACTTGCCCAGGTAGACGCGGCCCATGGCGCCGGTGCCCAGCCGGCCCAGGAGCACGTAACCGCCGATCCGCGGTGGGTCCTGCCCTGACAACGACTCGAGCCTCGTGTGCTCCGACGCCATCCGGTCTCCTCCACTGAGCCGACAATCGGCACCATCTTCTCGATTTCCGACAGGAGTCGGGCGCGTTCCGACGACTTCTCTCCCGCGATCGGCCGATTGGCGCTTACTGGCCGCGGAGTCTATGGCGCAAAGCAAGACGGCAGTAGATCATCGCCACGTAGACCCCAGACCCCGCGAAAGAGGACATCTTCATGGGCGATCCCGCGAGGTTCACCGGTGCGCGCACCCCGCGTGCCGTGTTCAGCGGATGGGTGGTGCTGTCCGCGCTGGTGGCGGTGGCGGCGTTGCCGCTGACCGCGACACCCGCCACCGCCGTGAGCGGTCCGAAACCGACGCCGAACCCCTGGCAGATGCGGCACTGGCCGCAGACCCAACCCTGGCAGCGGGCCCAGCCCGCGCGGTCGTACTCCGCGGCCGCGCCGCGCCCCATCGACCCGCAGAACTACGAGCTGCCGGACACGATGACCTGGGACGACTACAAGGCGATCCCGGGCACGACGTGGAACGACCCCGCCAAGAAGGGTTCGATCAAGAACTTCAAGGGCGCGCTCGTCCTGGTCGACTACCCGAACCAGTCGTTCGTCGTGAGCCAGCCGAAGAACTCCACCATCTACGGCAACCCGACCTCGGTCAGCGACGTGCCGCGGGACCAGGTCCCGGCGTTCTACAAGGACTTCCTCAACACCCCGAGCACGCTCAACCACGGGCACACGATCAATGAGTACTGGATGGAGGACTCCGGCGGCCGCTACGGCATCGACCTCGGCGACTTCGGCCCGTACCGGATGCCCGCCAAGAGCCATGAGTACGGCGTCGAGCGCAGCTTCCAGGGGACCATGGGCTGCCCGGCGGGCGACACCTGCAACCGCGACTTCCGTACGGACGCCCGCGCCGCGTGGATCGCGGACGTCGGCGCGGACGTCGCCGCGCAGTACGACTTCGTGTTCTTCCTCAGCGCCGGCCAGGACGAGAGCTCGACCTGGCAGGAGTTCGGGCAGATGAAGTTCAACACCCAGGACGAGGTCACCGACGACTGGGGACCGCCGGACGCCGCGCTGCCCAACTGGAACAAGACCCGCTACGTGCCCTGGACCTCGTGGCAGGCCTCGGCCAACATCTGGCCGAACGCCGCCTCGGGCAGTTCCATCCAGGCGGAGAGCTCGGGGATGGGCACCTTCGCCCATGAGTTCAGCCACATCCTGGGCATCGGCGACAACTACAACAACCCGTACTCGATCCCGCCACGCCGCGACTACTCCGGGCCCTGGGACATGCTGAGCCGTGGCACCTTCAACGGCCCCGGTGGCCCGCACAGCCGATGGCTGATCCCCGGCACCGCCGGCAGCTCGATGGGCGCCGAGCACATGCTCCGCGAGAAGGTGAAGCTCGGCATCGTCGACCCCTCGACCGTCCTCAACCTGACCCGCGACGGCGTGGCCGGCTCGGGCGTGGTGGTGGCCAAGGTGAAGGCCCGCGAGGTGCAGGCCCAACCCGGCGAGCTGACAGGCGTCAACCTGGCGATGGGCGATGACCGCGATCCGGCCTGCGACGTCTCCACCGATCCCATGTGCGACGGCGGCGGCTACAACAACTACACCGTCGAGGTCGTCGACCGGATGGGCTTCGACTCCTTCACGCCGGACAGCGGCGTGCTGCTGTCCAAGACCAAGAACCAGGACGCGGCGCCGTTCATCTGGGTCGTGGACGCCCACCCGGAGGACATCGACAAGGTCGACTTCGTGCTGCCGAACGGCACGCCGCAGAAGATGACCATCGGCGACTACCGGCAGCTGTCCGACGCGCTGTTCCACGCCGGCGCCGACTCGGGCAGCCAGTACGAGTTCACCGACCAGGCCAACCGGCTCCACTTCTACGTCCTGGACATCAAGCGCGACAAGTCGGGCGTGCTGTCCTACACGGTGGCGGTCCGGTCGCTGGACGGTTCGGGCTCGCAGGCCCGTGGCGTACGGCTCTCCCCCGGCCTCGGCATCGCGGCACCCCAGCGGGGATGGGCGAAGTGCACGTTGCCGCTGACCAACACCGGTAAGGCCGGCACCGCCCCCTACGCCGACTCCGACGTCTACCGGCTGTCGGCGACCGCCTCGGGCCGCGGCTGGTCGGCCTGGCTGCCCAACGCACTCGCCACCGCGAAGGCCGGGCAGCGTACGACGGTGCAGGTCTACGCCAAGCACACCGTGGGCGGGGCCCACCTGGGCCAGGTGAGACTGACCGCCACCTCCGAGAGCGACCCGTCGAAGAAGGCCACGACGACCTGCGCGGTCATCGGCTGACGAAACGGCCGCCGCGGCCTCGTATGGCCGCGGCGGCCGTCCGGCGGGCCGGGCTACGCCGACAGCGTCGGAGTCGGGACGAGGGCCGGGCCCAGGTCGCGGGCGAGCGTCACGGCCAATGAGCGGATGGCGCGCACCTCCGGCCGGCGGTCGTCCCGGCGGGTGGCGAGCACGCTCGCCTCCCACGGGGCGTCGAGGACCGGCACGCAGCGGACGCCGGGCCAGCGGTAGTAACGGCCGAAGGAGTGGAGCGTGCACGCCACGCCCTGACCGGCGGCGACGCTGGTCAGCAGGTCCTGGGCCGACCGCACCTGGTCCGATCCGCGACGGGGCGGCACGCCGCCGCGCACCGCCATGAGGTAGCCGTACTCCGCGAACCTGCGCGGCGTGGTCTCGGGCAGGCTGACATAGCTCAGCTCCAGCACGTCGGCGACCCGCACCTGCTCGGCGTCGGCGATCTCGCAGGCCGTCGGGGCGATGATCATGCGGGGTTCGACGGTGAGCGGCTCGACCGCGAGCCGCTCGTCCTCGGGCGCCGGGCGTACGAAGGCGACGTCGACCCGGCGGTCGAGGAGCGGCGTGACGTACTCGGTGAAGCTCAGGCTCTCGACGGTCAGCCGGATCCCCGGATGCGCCTGCCGGAAGGCTCGCAGGACGGCGGGGGTCAGCTCCGCCGAGCCCGGCGCCATCACGCCCACGCGGAGCGGTACGCAGGCGTTCCCGGCCCGCAGGTCGTGGACCGCGTCGGAGGCCTGCCGCGCGGCCTCCACGACCGCTCGCGCGTGCGGGATGAGGCGTTCGCCCGCGGGGGTGAGCGCGAGCGGAGAGCGTTCGAGGAGCGGCATGCCGATCTCGCGTTCGAGTCGGCGGATGTGGCCCGTCACCGCCGGCGGCGACAGGAACAGCCGGCGCGCGGCGCGGGCGAACTGCCCCTCTTCGACGACGGCGAGGAACGATTCCAGCTGGCGGAGCTCCACCAGCCCACGTTATATGACGTCAGTCGGATAACCCCAGGTCATTGACTATGGGCGGCCCGTACCCGAGAGGACGGGCCGCCCACACACTAACCCGAGTGACGGGGCCGCTTCGTGGTGGTCCAGACGAAGCTGACGTGTCCCGCGGCGCCCGTGGCGTCTGTGGCGGTCACGGTGACCGTCTTGGTGCCGGCGTGGCGGGCCTTGCCGGAGATGACCCCGGAGCGACTGATCGACAGGCCGGCCGGCAGGCTCTTCGCAGTGAAGGTGAGGTCGCCGCCGGCGGTCGTCACCGCCTTCACCGGCAGCGACACCCCGGCGTTCACGGGGCTGCTCATGCCGCGTGGGTTCAGCATCGTCACCGTGCTCCTGTGGCTCGACACTCCCGAGACGTTGCTGCGGAGCGCGCTCGTCACGTTGACCGAGCCGCTCAGCGGCAGGTTGCGGGAGGAGTCGCCGACGAGGATCTGGTAGGTGCCGGGCGTGGTCGTCCAGCCGGACGGGTCCGCCCAGTGCGCCAGGTCGTGCGCGGTGACGGTGAAGTGCACGGTCTGGCTCTGGCCGGGCTGCAGGTCGACCCGCTGGAAGCCCTTGAGCTGGTGCACCGGCTCGCCGGTCGAGGCGGGGTCGCCGACGTAGAGCTGGGCGACCTCGGCGCCGGCCCGCGCGCCGGTGTCGGTGACCGTGGCGGTCACCGTCGCGCCGCTTGAGCCGAGCGCGCCGACCTGCAGGTTGCTGAAGCCGAAGGTCGTGTACGACAGGCCGTACCCGAACGGGAAGAGCGGTGTGATGTTCTGCGCGTCGTACCAGCGGTAGCCGACCTTCAAGCCCTCGGAGTACTGCACCTGGGTGCCGTTGCCCGGCCACTGCGCCGTGGTGTGCGCGGGCACGTCGGCCAGGCTCGCCGGGAAGGTCACCGGCAGTTTGCCGGACGGGCTGACGTCGCCGAACAGGATCGCGGCCAGCGCGTTGCCGACCTCCTGGCCCGAGTACCAGCCCTCCAGCACCCCGGCGACCTGGTTCAGCCACGGCATGGTCACCGCGGACCCGGTGTGCAGGACCACGATCGTCTTCGGGTTGGCCGCGGCCACCGAGGAGATGAGCTGGTTCTGCTGGCCGGGCAGGTCGATCGAGGTGTTGTCGGAGCCCTCGTTCTGCGGGTAGGTCGCGAAGACGATCGGCACGTCCACGGCCTTGGCCAGGGCGACCGCCCGGTCGATGCCGCCGGTCCCGTCCGCCGCCTCGTACTGCACGGTGGCGCTGGAGCCGGCGCGGTTCTGGATGCCGGTCAGCGGCGAGACCGTGCCGGACGAGGTGACCGTGGCGCTGCCGCCGCCGACGCTCGCGACGCCCGCTCCGCCGTCGCCGCCGATGACCGCGATCTTTTTGGTGGTCGTCGTGGAGAGCGGCAGCACGCCGGCGTTCTTGAGCAGGACGGTGCTCTCCTGGCTGATCTGCCGCGCGGTGGCCTTGTGCGCGTCGGTGGTGACGACCGCGCCGGTCGACCCGGTCTTGGTCTTGTCGAAGAGCCCGAACGCGAACATCTGGGTCAGCACCCGGCCGACCATCGTGTCCAGCGTCGCCTGGGTGACCTGCCCGGAGGCCACGGCCTGCCGGAGCTGGTCGCTGAAGAACGCCGCGCCGGGCATCTCCATGGTCATGCCGGCGTTGGCCGCCGGCGCGGCCGAGTGCAGCGCGCCCCAGTCCGAGGTCACGAATCCGGAGAACCCCGCCTGCTGGTAGAGCGCGGTGTTCAGGATGTAGGGGTGCTGGCAGGCGAACGTCCCGTTGATCACGCTGTAGCCGCACATCACCGAGGCGGTGGCCCCTTGCGTGACCGCCGACTGGAAGCCGGGCAGGTAGATCTCCTGCAGCGTACGGGTGTCGACGATCGCGTTGTCCGCGCTGCCGTTGCGGTAGGTCTCCTGGTTGTAGACCGCTGCGTGCTTGGCCTGGGCCATCACGCCCTGGCTCTGCACGCCCTTGATCTGGGCGACGGCCATCTGGCTCGTCAGGTACGGGTCCTCGCTGAAGCTCTCGAAGCCGCGGCCCCAGCGCGGGTCGCGGTCGATGTTGAGTGTCGGGCCGAGGGCGACGTCCACACCCTTCCCGGCGAACTCATTGCCGGCCACCACGCCGTACTGCTGCTCCAGCGCGGTGTCGAACGTCGCGGCGCCGGCCACCGGCGCGGGAAGCTGCGTGACGCCGCCGAAGCCGTCACCGACCCCGCCCGGCCCGTCGTGCAGGCCGAGGGCCGGGACGCACAGTGACGGGATGGCGCTGGTGTTGCCGATGTACGGAGAGGAGTTGCCGTTGCCGTGCAGCATGGTGATCTTCTGGTCCTGGGTCATCTGCGCCATGAGCTGCGCGACCCGCTGGGCGACCGGAGCGGTCGAGCCCACCCACGGGCAGGAGCCGTCGCCGCCCCCTCCGTCGCCGCCGCCCACGGTGAAGACCGCGAACTCCCACAGCGAGTAGCCGTACGCGGTGGCGCGCGCCGTGCCGTACATCCGCACGTAGCGGCCGGTGCCGGTGATGCTCAGGGCCTGCGCGCCGCCGGCGCCGGTCGTGGTCGAGTAGATCGTCGACCAGGTGTTCCCGTCGGCGGAGACCTGGATCTGGAACGCCGTCGCGTACGCGGCCTCCCAGGTCAGCCGGGCCCCGCAGACCTGCTGTGAGGAGCCGAGGTCGACCTGCAGCCACTGCGGGTCGGCGAACGCCGAGGACCAGCGGGTGCCCGCGTCGCCGTCGGTGGCCGCCGAGGCCGGGGTGCCGGCGTTCTCGGCGGACGAGGCGGCCGCCGTCCGGTGCAGTGCGGAGTCCGCGGTGCCGCAGGTCGCGGCCGCCCCCGTGCCGTAGACCTTGAACTCCCACAGGGAGTAGCCCCACGCGGTGGCGCGCGCCGTGCCGTACATCCGCACGTAGCGGCCGGTGCCGGTGATGTTCAGCGTCTGCGTGCCGCCGGTGCCCGCCGTGGCCGAGTAGACGTTCGTCCAGGCCGAGCCGTCGGCGGAGGTCTGGATCTGGAACGCCGTGGCGTACGCGGTCTCCCACTGGAGGACGACCTGGCTGATCGTGGAGCTCGCACCCAGGTCGACGCGCAGCCACTGCGGGTCCGCCGCGGCGCTGGACCAGCGGGTGCCGGCGTCGCCGTCGGTGGCCGCCGTCGCCGGGGTGCCGGCGTTCTCGGTGGAGGAGGCGGTGGTCGGCTTGCCCTGGGAGAGCAGGACGGACGCGGCGCGGCCGGGCGGCGCGACGGCGGTCGAGGCGGCGATGAGCCCGATGAGGGCCACCAGGACGACCATCAGCGAACGCAGCGGCTGGAGTGTGCGTCTGGGGCGAACGCGCGGCATTACGGCTCCTCGGCCGGTGGGGGCGGCACCGGCGAATCGAGGTGGTGGCCGGTCCGGAGGCGGCGGGCGGAGTGCCGCGGGGCGCGCACGGACGGGGACGCGTGCCCGGAGGAGGGGCGAGCGTCCAGAGCCGGCGCACCGTGCCGGTCCTGCCACACCTGGCGGGGTGTGAGGCGGAGACGTGCGGGGGAACGGTGGCGCGCTCTCGGCGCTGAGAGCGCTCTCAGCCAACAGAGTGACCCGGGTCACTCATGCTGTCAAGCGGCAGCTTTACTCTGAAACCTTGACAAAGTCGCGCAAAAGTCAGATAAGTACATGCAAAATACGGACAGTCTCCGAATCGGAGTCGCAGTGAAAAGACCCCTGCTTGTGGCCCTCGCCGTCATCGGGATGTTGACGGGGGCGCTGGGCGTGGCGATCGTACCGGCCGAGGCGGCGGCGCGGCCGTGGAAGAACGCGGCTCTCGCTCCGGTCGACCGCGCGAACGCCCTGCTCGCGCAGATGACCCTGGCCGAGAAGATCACGATGATGCACCAGGGCGCGTCCTGCGACTACGGCGCCTGCGTCGACGGCAACACCCGGCTCGGCATCCCCCAGCTCCGGCTTCAGGACGGCCCGGCCGGCGTCGCCGACGGCGCGACGGGCGTGACCCAGCTGCCCGCGCCGGTGGCCGGCGCGGCGACCTGGGACGCCGACCTGATGGGCGAGTACGGCAAGGTCGTCGGCGCTGAGGAGTGGGGCAAGGGCGCCAACACCGTGCTCGGCCCGACGATCAACATCGACCGCGACCCGCGCTGGGGGCGCTCGTTCGAGTCGCTGAGCGAGGATCCGTACCTCGCGGCGCGGCTGAGCACGTCCGAGATCCAGGGGATCCAGGGCCAGGGGCCGATGGCGCAGGTCAAGCACTACGCGGTCTACAACCAGGAGACGTACCGCAACACGGCCCAGGACAACGCCGTCGTCGCCGAGCGGACCGAGCGTGAGATCTACCTGCCCGCCTTCGAGGCCGCGATCCAGCAGGCCAAGGCCGACTCGGTCATGTGCTCGTACGCGTCGGTCAACGGGACCTTCGCCTGCGAGAACGGCTGGCTGCTCACCACCGTCCTCAAGCAGCAGTGGGGCTTCTCCGGCTTCGTGACCTCCGACTGGGGCGGCACCCACTCCACGGTGGCATCGGCCAACAACGGCCTGGACCAGGAGATGACCGGCAGCACGTACTTCGGCGACGCCCTGACCGCCGCGTTGAACAGCGGGCAGGTGTCCCAGGCGACCATCGACGACCACGTACGGCGGATCCTGACCTCGATGTTCGCACGCGGCCTGTTCGACTCGCCGCCGACCGGGAACATGGGCGCGACCGTCACCTCCGCCGCCCACGTGTCGACGGCGACCAAGGTCGCCGAAGAGGGCAGCGTCCTGCTGAAGAACAGCGGCCCGATCCTGCCGATCGGATCGTCGACGTCCTCGGTCGCGGTGATCGGCGACGATGCCGGGGCGAACGCGATGACCGCCGGCGGCGGCAGCGCGCACGTGAACCCCTCGACGCTGGCCTCCGTGGTCACCCCGTACCAGGGCATCAAGTCCCGGGCGAGCGGCACGGTCACGTACGCCCAGGGCGTCGCCTCGCCGAACGGGCAGGTCGTGGACTCCTCCTACCTCACGCCGTCCTCGGGCTCCGGCACCGGGCTGACCGGCCAGTACTACGACAACACCGGCATGACCGGGACCCCGGTCCTCACCAGGAACGACCCGAACGTCAACTTCCTGTGGGGCGGCCAGCCGCCGGCGTCCGGCCTCCCGGGCAACGGCTGGTCGGTGAAGTGGACCGGCACGCTCAGGCCGCCGACGACCGGGACGTACCAGTTCGCGCTGACCAGCGACGACGGCAGCCGGCTGTTCGTCAACGGGCAACAGGTCATCAACAACTGGGCGGACCAGCCGCCGACGACGAAGACCGGCAGCGTCACGCTCACCGCCGGGCAGCCGGTCAGCGTCGAGGTGGACTACTTCCAGGACGGTGGCGGCAGCCAGGTCAGCCTCGGCTGGCAGATCCCCAACCAGAACCTCCACGACGAGGCCGTCGCCGCGGCGCGCACCGCGCAGCTCGCGGTCGTGTTCGTCTCCAACGGTGAGGGCGAGGGCGGTGACCTGGGCGGCATCGACCTGTCCGGCGACCAGAACACGCTGGTCACCGACGTGGCCGCCGCCAACCCCAACACGGTGGTCGTGGTCAACAGCGGCTCGGCGGTCACCATGCCGTGGGCGAACGCGGTCAAGGGCATCGTCGAGAACTGGTACCCGGGCCAGGTGGACGGGACCGCCATCGCCGCGCTGCTCTACGGCGACGTCGCCTTCTCCGGCAAGCTGCCGGTGACCTTCCCGCAGAGCCTGGCCGACGTGCCCGCGAGCACACCGGCGCAGTGGCCCGGCCAGAACGGCACCGTGCAGTACTCCGAGGGCCTGAACGTCGGCTACCGCTGGTACGACGCGAAGAACAAGACGCCGATGTACCCGTTCGGCTACGGCCTGTCCTACACGACCTTCGGCTACAAGAACCTGACCGTGGGGACGCCGGACTCCTCCGGCAACGTCGCCGTCGGCTTCGACGTCACCAACACCGGATCGCGGGCCGGGACCGAGGTGGCCCAGGTCTACGTCGGCCAGCCGTCCTCGACCGGCGAGCCGCCGAAGAACCTGCGCGGCTTCACCCGGGTCGCCCTCGACCCCGGGCAGACGAAACACGCGACCGTCACGCTGGACGCACGCAGCTTCCAGTACTGGGGCGGCGCCGGCTGGACGAACGCGAGCGGGACGAACCAGGTCCTGGTCGGCGCGTCCTCCCGCGACATCCGCCTCACCGGCCAGGTGCAGGTCGGCACGCCGGCGAACCACGTGATCACGCTGCGGGCGCGCGTCAACGGCCAGTACGTCACGGCGGACAGCGCCGGCGCCGCGCCGCTCATCGCCAACCGTACGGCGATCGGGCCGTGGGAGCAGTTCGACGAGGTCGACCAGGGCGGCGGCGCCGTCGCGCTCCGCTCGCACGCCAACAACCAGTTCGTCACCGCCGGGACGTCGCCGCTGATCGCCAACGCGGCGAGCGCCGGCGCGGCGCAGACCTTCGACCTGCTGAACAACTCCGATGGCAGCGTCAGCCTGCGGGCGCACGCGAACAACGACTACGTGACCGCGGAGAACGCGGGCGCGGCCGCGCTGATCGCCAACCGTACGGCGATCGGGCCGTGGGAAGAGTTCGACCTCATCAACGACTGACGCGCCTTACCGATGAAAGGGATGAACGTGACCATCTCCCGCCGGAGGTTCATGACCTCCGCGATGGCCGGATCGGTGCTCGCCGCGACGTCATCGCCTCTCGTGTCCGCCCTCGCCTCCCCGGCGAGCGCCGCGAGCCCGCCCGGCGACGTCGTCGGCAAGATCACCGTCGGCTACCAGGGCTGGTTCGCCTGCGCCGGCGACGGCGCGCCGATCAACGGCTGGTGGCACTGGAGCCAGAACTGGGGCCAGCCGCCCTCTCCCGGCAACACCGGCATCAAGGCCTGGCCGGACATGCGGGAGTACGCCCACGGCTACCAGACCGCGTACGCGAACCTGGGCAACGGCCGGCCGGCCACGCTGTTCTCCTCTTATGACCAGCAGACGGTCGACACGCACTTCGGCTGGATGCGGGACAACGGCTGCGACACGGCCGCGCTCCAGCGCTTCAACCCGACGGGCGGCGAGGGTCCCACCCGCGACGCCATGGCCGCCAAGGTACGCAGCGCGGCCGAGGGGACCGGCCGCAAGTTCTACATCATGTACGACGTCAGCGGCTGGACGAACATGCAGCCGGAGATCAAGACCGACTGGACGAACAAGATGAAGGCGCACACCGCCTCCTCGGCGTACGCCCGGCAGAACGGCAAGCCGGTGGTGTGCGTCTGGGGCTTCGGCTTCAACGACGGCAACCATCCGTTCAGCGCCGCCGCGTGCCTCGACGTCATCAACTGGTTCAAGGGGCAGGGCTGCTACGTCATCGGCGGCGTGCCGCGCGAGTGGCGTACGGGCGACGGCGGCTCGCGCGCGGGGTACGGCGACGTCTACCACGCGCTCAACATGATCTCGCCGTGGATGGTCGGCGCGATCGGCGACGCGGCCGGGTCCGACTCGATCTACCAGAACATCAACGTGCCCGACCAGGCCGACTGCAACGCCCACGGCATCGACTACCAGCCGTGCGTGCTGCCCGGCGACGTCTCCGAGCGCCAGCGCAAGCACGGCGACTTCATGTGGCGGCAGTTCTACAACATGGTCCGCGTCGGCGCGCAGGGCATCTACATCTCGATGTTCGACGAGTACAACGAGGGCAACCAGATCGCCAAGACCGCCGAGAACGCGGGCATGGTGCCGACGAACTCCGGCATGCTGGCGCTGGACGAGGACGGTACGACCTGCTCCTCGGACTACTACCTGCGCCTGACCGCCGACGGCGGCCGGATGCTCAAGGGTCAGCTCGCCTTGACCCCGAACCGGCCGACGCAGCCGGTCCTCGGCGGTGACGGCGGGAACCCGGACCTCGCGGCGGGCAAGGGCACGTCGGAGAGCAGCCACACGCAGGTCTACGGGTCGGGCAACGCCGTCGACGGCAACGCGGGGACCTACTGGGAGAGCGCCAACAACGCCTTCCCCCAGTGGGTGCAGGTGGACCTGGGCGCCGGGGCCGCTGTCGGTCGCGTCGTGTTGAAGCTGCCCCCGTCGTGGGAGCGGCGCGACCAGACCCTGTCGATCCAGGGCAGTGCGAACGGCTCGTCGTTCAGCACGCTGAGCGGCTCGGCCGCCCGTACGTTCGACCCGGCGTCGGGCAACACCGTGACGGTCACGTTCACCCCGGCGACCGTCCGCTACGTGCGGGTGAACGTCACCGCCAACACCGGCTGGCCGGCCGGGCAGATCGCCGAACTGGCGGTCTACGCGACCTGACGCGAGGACGGTGCGGGCCGTGCGGGCCCGCGCCGTCCGTCACTTTTCAGACGCGCCGGGCGCCGATTTTTCAAACCATCGGCTGCAAATGTCCACATCGTGCAGATACTGGTTCAGCGCGTCGACGAGGCCCGCGATCACCGTGCCCACCTCGGTGCCCGGCCCGCCGGGGTACTTGTTACGGCGGGTGACGGCCTTGGTCGCGGCGAGGGCCATGTAGCGCTGCCGGGCCGCCTGCTTCTCCTGTTCTTCGAGCTGCTTGTCGATCACCACCTGCTTGTCCGGGAAGAAGGCCCAGCCCCCGTGTCCTCGTCGTCGAGGAACGCGATGAGAAGCGTCACAGCGGCTCCGCGGCCGGTCCCCCTCTGGTCGTTGTCCCGGGCGAGAACGGCGCCTACCATGCGCGGGTCGCCGGCGATCACGGGAGCCCGTCATGTCGATCACTTCGTTCGAGCGGTATCCGCTGCTGTTCGGCCCCTCCCCCGTCCACCGGCTGGACCGGCTGACCACCCACCTGGGCGGCGCCGAGGTCTGGGCCAAGCGCGAGGACTGCAACTCGGGAATCGCCTTCGGCGGCAACAAGACGCGCAAGCTGGAGTACCTCGTCGCCGACGCCCTCGCGCAGGGGTGCGACACGCTCGTGTCGATCGGCGGCGTCCAGTCCAACCACACCCGGCAGGTCGCCGCGGTCGCGGCGCGGGCCGGCCTGCGTTGCGTGCTCATCCAGGAGAGCTGGGTCGACTGGCCGGACGCGGTCTATGACAAGGTCGGCAACATCCTCATCAGCCGCCTCGCCGGCGCGGACGTCCGGCTCGTACGTGCCGGGTTCGGGATCGGCGTGAAGGAGAGCTGGGAGCGGGCGCTGCGTGAGATCGAGGAGCGCGGCGGCCGGCCGTACGCCATCCCGGCCGGGGCGTCGGACCACCCGCTGGGCGGGCTGGGCTTCGCGCGGTGGGCGCACGAACTCGTGGCGCAGGAGCGCGAGCTCGGCGTCTTCTTCGACACCATCGTGGTGTGCTCGGTGACCGGAAGCACACAGGCGGGCATGGTCGCGGGCTTCGCCGCGCTGGCCGGCGACCGGCCCCGCCGCGTACTCGGCGTCGACGCGTCCGCCGAGCCGGCCGCGACCCGCGAACAGATCACCCGCATCGCGCGCGACACCGCGGCCCTCATCGGCGTGACCCGCGAGCCGGCCGCCGACGAGGTGGAGCTGGACGAGCGCTACCACGCCGGCACGTACGGCATCCCGGACGAGGCGACCCTGGACGCGATGCGCCTCGCGGCCCGTACGGAGGGCATGGTGACCGACCCGGTCTACGAGGGGAAGTCCATGGCCGCGCTGATCGACCTGGTGAGCCGGGGTGAGATCGCCCGCGACGCGACCGTGCTGTACGCCCACCTGGGCGGCCAGCCCGCGCTCAACGGCTACAGCGCGCTCTTCTCCTGACCGGACAGCCGGGCCACCAGCCCCAGCAGGGCGGAGTGGTCCAGGCCGCCGTCGCCCTGGGCACGAAGGGAGGCGATGAGCTGGGCGACCGCGGCGCCGAGCGGGATGACCACACCGGCCTCGCGGGCGGCGGCGGTCACGATGCCCATGTCCTTGTCGTGCAGCTCGACCCGGAATCCGGGGGTGAAGTCGCGGGCGAGCATCGCCGGGCCCTTGCGCTCCAGGACCGCGCTGCCGGCCAGCCCGCCGCCCAGGACCTTGAGAGCGGCCTCGGTGTCGACGCCGTGGGCCTCGATGAAGACGATCGCCTCGGCGAGGAGCTCGATCGTGCCCGCGACGACGAGCTGGTTGGCCGCCTTCACGGTCTGGCCGGCGCCGGCCGGGCCGACGCGCACCACGGTACGGCCGACCGCGTCGAAGACCGGGGCGGCGGCCGCGAAGTCCTCCTCCGTGCCCCCGACCATGATGGACAGGGCCGCGTCGATCGCGCCCTGCTCGCCGCCCGACACCGGCGCGTCGAGCACACGGAGGCCGCGCCCGGCACCCTCGGCCGCGAGTTCGGCCGCGACGTCCGGGCGGATGGTGGAGAAGTCGATGACGAGCGTCCCCGGCCGCGCGTGCGCGAAGACCTCGGCCAGTACCGCGCGTACGTCCGGGGAGTCGGGCAGCATCGTGGCGACGACGCCGGCGTCCCGTACGGCCTCCTCGACGCTCGTGGCGGCCCGGCCGCCACGTGCGGCCAGCCGCTCGGTCTTCTCCCGGCTGCGGTTGTGGCCGATGACGTCGAAGCCCGCGTCCACCAGGTTGGCGGCCATCGGGCCGCCCATGATCCCCAGGCCGATGAAGGCGACAGTGGTCACGATCCCTCCTCCGGCGGCGGTCCGGCACGCCGCTCTCGTGGCAGCCACGCGAGGCTCTGCCCGGTCGTGGTCGTCGGCTTGTACTCCAGCGAGACCCATCCGTCGTATCCATGATCGCGCAACAGGGCGAGGTACCCGGTCAGGTCGAGGTCGCCGCTGCCCGGCTCGCCGCGCCCGGGCGCGTCGGCGATCTGCACATGCGCGATCTTCGCCGCGTGGCGCGCGATGGCGGCGGGCACGTCGTCCCCGTTGCTCGCCAGGTGGTAGAGGTCGCAGAGGAACCCGACGCCGGCCACGCCCGCCGCACGCGCGGCGTCGACGACCGCGACGGCCTGGTCGGCGGTGCGCAGCGGGTACGGCTTCGGCCCGCTGACCGGCTCGATCAGGACGGTCGCGCCGATCCGGCCGGCCGCCGCCGCGGCGAGCGCGAGGTTCTCCGCGGCCGTCTCGTCCTGCGCCTCGGGCGCGACCCCGTCGACGCGGTTGCCGTACAGGGCGTTGAAGACCCGTACGCCGAGCCGCTCGCCGATGCCGGTGGCGACGTCGAGGTTGTCGCGCAACTCGTTGGTACGGGCGGGGATGGACAGCACGCCGCAGTCAGGCCCGGCGAGGTCGCCGGCGAACAGGTTCAGCCCGGCGAGCCGCACACCGGAGCCGTCGACCGCCGCGACGAAGGCGTCCACCTCGGCGTCGGCGGGCGCCGGGGAGGCGAACGGCCACCAGAACTCGATCGCCGTGAACCCGGCCTCCCGCGCCGCGGCCGGGCGGCGCAGCAGGGGCAGTTCGGTGAACAGCAGCGAGCAGTTGGCGAGGTACCGCGTCATGACCGGCGTCTCCCTCAGGGAGTCGGGCGGGGACACGCTAGAACATACGCGGCGGCCTGGTCAGCGCGCCGCACACGGCGGACGGTACGGGCGTTCGGGCAGGTAGTGGCTCCACTCCGTACGGGTGATGGGGGTTCCGGCGCTCGCGCAGAGTCCGGCGGCGACCTGGGCGGGGTCGGTGTTCCACAGGCGTACCGTCCCGCCCACGCCCGCGGTCACCAGGACCGGGCGGTCCGGGTCGAAGACGTCGGTGTAGACGGCGTCCGGCGATCCGGCGATGGTGGCGACGGCCTCAGGGTGGCGTGGGTCGCGCACGTCCCACATCCAGACGCTTCCGTCCCCCGCCGTCGCCGCCAGCCTGCGGCCGGTGCCGTCGTAGGCGACGGACCAGACGTAGTTCTCCGGGCCGGTCAGCGCGACCGGGTACGCGCGCGGATGGCGGCGGTCGGTGACGTCCCACAGCAGGACCCGGTTGTCGGCGCTCCCCGTGGCCAGCGTCCGCCCGTCGGGGCTGAAGGCGGTCGTGAACGTGTAGCCGGTGTGGCCGGTGAGCGGCCCGCCCAGCGCCGCCGGCCGGCGCGGGTCGGTCACGTCCCAGAGGTAAACGTGGAAGTCGGCGCTGCCGGCGGCGACGGTCCGCCCGTCCGGGCTGAAGGCCGGCGCGTACGCGTAGTTGGCCGGGCCGGTCAGCGGCGCGGGCAGGCGGACCGGGTGGCGTGGATCGGTGATGTCCCAGAGCCAGATCTTCCGGTCGTTGCTCGCGGCGGCGAGCAGCCGGCCGTCCGGGCGGAACGCGTAGCCCTGGATGGCCGCCGCCGGTCCGGTCAGCCGGAGCGGCAGTGGAACGGGGTGCGCGGGATCGGCGACGTCCCACAGCTGCGAGCCTCCGTCGACACCGCCGACGGCCAGCGTCCGCCCGTCCGGGCTGAGGCCGCTCGCGCCCGAGGCGCGGCCGACGCGTACGTCGTCGCCGATCACCGGGCTCAGGGGGGTGGGGTGGCGCGGGTCGGCGAGGTTCCACAACCGTGCCGTGTTTCCGGAGGTGGCGGTGGCCAGTACGTGGCCGTGGGCGCTCACCGTGGTGGAGAAGATGTCGCCGCCGGGCGCGGACAGGACCGGACCCGGCAGGTCCCAGATCCGGGCCGTACCGTCGGCGGCGGCGGTGGCGAGCGACCCGGCGGTGAGGAAGACGACCGCGGTCACCGGGCCGGGATGGGGCAGCGAGGCGATGTTCGCGTGGCTCACCCGATCCCAGATCCAGACCCGGCCGTCCGAGCCGGCCGCGGCGAGAGCCCGGCCCGCCGGGGCGAAGGCGACCGAGTTGACCCATCCCTTCGGGCCGGTCAGCGGGCGGCCGAGCGGCTTGAGGCCGGGCAGGGACCACAGGCGTACGGTGTCGTCGGCGCCGCCCGAGGCCAGGGTCTGCCCGTCCGGGCTGAAGGCCACCGCGAAGACCGCCTTCGCCGACGCGGTACGCCGAGCGCCGAGCGGACGCGGCCGACCGGCCAGGGACCAGAGCCGCACCGAGCCGCCCGCGGTTCCCGCCGCGAGCGTACGGCCGTCCGGGCTGAAGGCGACGGACTGCACCGCGCCGCCCGGTCCGGTCAGCGGCACGGGAGCGCCGGTCAGGTCCCAGAGGTAGACGTGGGAGTCCGCGCTGCCGGCGGCGAGCGTACGGCCGTCGGGGCTGAACGCCACCGAGTAGACGGTGCTCCGCGGCCCGGCGGGCATCCGTACCGCGTGGCCGCCGGGGCCCCACAGGTACACCGCGCCGTCGCCTCCCCCGCTGGCGAGCCGGCCGCCGGGTCCGAACACCACGGAGTAGACCGTGTCGCGATGCCCGCGCAGCGGAGGACCGGCGGGGACCGGGTGCGCGCGGTCGGCGACGTTCCAGAGCCGTACGGTCCGGTCGGTGCCACCGGTGGCCATCCGCTTGCCGTCGGGAGTGAAGGCGACGCTCTGCAGGACGCCCGGCGAGCCGAGGACGCGGGTCACCCCGGGCCCGGAGTAGGACTCCAGCAGGCCGGACCGCGCCTCCTGGGTCGGCGCCACCTGGTAGGCGGCCAGTGAGAGCTGGCCGGCCAGATCGACGTCCTTGGCCCGCAGCTTGCCCGCCTCGACGGCGACCCGGCGGGAGATCGCCAGGTCCCGCTGGTCGTCGGCGAGCGTGCGCTGCCGGAAGGCGAAGGCCGCCAGCGCGCTGGCGGCCAGCGACAGCGCCACCAGCACGGCGATCAGTTGCTGACGCCGGCGGACCCGGCGGCGGACCGACCGCCGCTCGGCCCGCTCGTGGTCGAGAGCGGCGGCGAGGAAGTCGCGCTCCAGGGCGTTGAGGCCGGCGGCGTTGCGCGAATCCTCGGCCCATTCGGCGGCGTCGGCGAGGCGTTCGGTCCGCAGCAGGGTGCTCGGGTCGTACGCGGAGTCGCGCCACACCTCGGCGGCGAAGGTCAGCCTCCGGTGGGTGCGCAGGCCGGCCCGGTCCTCGTCGAGCCAGGTGCGCAGCCGGGGCCAGGCGCCCAGGAGCGCCTCGTGGACGAGGTCGAACTCCTCGTCGGTCACGGTGATGAGCCGCTGTTCGATGAAGTGGTCGAGTACCCCGGTCACCTCCTCACCCGGCGGGAGCTCGCCCGGTGTGATCCGGCGCCGTGTGTCCCCGGTGCCGTCGGCGATGTACACCAGCCGCAGGAAGATCTGCCGGGCGATCCGCTGGCGCGGGCCGCTCAGCCCGGCGTACGCGGTTTCCGCCGTCCTGGCCACCGCTCCCCCGATGCCGCCGCTGGCGCGGTAGTCCGCGATGGTCAGCGTACGGCGGTGCCGCCGCTGCCATGTCTCCAGCAGCGCGTGCGACAGCAGCGGAAGGGCGCCCGCGTCGCCGGCCTCCGGATCGTGGGCGGACGCGCGAAGGTCGCCGATGAGCAGGTCCGCGAGGCCCTCCTCCAGCGACACCTCGGCCTTGTGCGCGGGGGCCGTGATCGCCCGGCGCAGCTCCGTCTCGCTCATCGGGCCGACGACGATCTGCGAGGTCTGCAGGATCTCGGCCAGCTCACGGTGACGGAGCGCCCGTGCGTAGAAGTCGGCGCGCAGGCCGATCACGACCGCGGCGGACGGCCGGGCCCCGATCGCCCGCAGGGCCCGCAGGTACGCGGTGCGCGCGGCCTCCGTGCAGCCGCCGGTGAACACCTCCTCGAACTGGTCCGCGATGACCACGAGGGGCTCGGTCACGAGTTCGGCCGCCCGTTCCGGTGCGCCGCGGATCTCGGCGACGATCTCGTCGGAACGCCCGGCGAGGCCGGCGAGCCGGTGGGCGAGCTCGCCGACCGGATCCGCGCCGGGCGTGACCAGCAGCGGCGTGGCCGTCGCGGCCAGAGCGGGGATGAGTCCGGCTCGCAGCAGGGACGACTTGCCCGAGCCCGACGGGCCGGTGACCGCGAGCACGCCTTCCCGGCGTTCGAGCACCCGGGCGACCAGCGCGGACGTCAGCGCCTCCCGGCCGAAGAACCACTCCGCGTCCTCGACCTGGAAACTCGCCAGGCCGAGGTAGGGCGCCCGGCTCTCCTGCGACCGCGGGCCGGGCCGCGGGCGTACGCGGCGCAGCGCCTCGAGCCAGCCCTCGATCTCCCGCGAGTCGTCCAGGCCGCAGGCGCGCAGGATGGCGGGCAGCCGGTCGGCCCGCAGCGGCGGGAGGTGCCGGCCGACGTAGTAGTCGCCCAGGCTGCTGGCGGGCACGTCCGCCGCCTTCGCCACCTCCCGTACGGTCAGCCCGCTCATCTCCCGTACCCGGGTCAGCGCGACGGCGAAGTCCCGTCGTGTGAGGATGCGTGCCGGATCGGGGAGGCCGTTCGCCGCCGCCATCACCCACCGTCACAGGACGATGACCGGGGACGGTCTAAATCTTTGTACGGCTTTGTCCGAGTGTTGAGTGACCTGCTTGTGCGCGATGTCATAGGGCGGTCTCCTGCATGTATCGGACCGGAACACGGGGAGGAAGTCCGGCTCGTCACGGGTGCGAGGGGTGCCCGGTCGGAGGCGACAGCCCCAGTGCATCGCGGGGCGCGGCCCGGCGCAGTGGCGGGTGACACAGGGCCGGGGGCTGTCCTGTTCCGGTCGCAGTAGTGGCACACGAGGGAGTGGCCATGAAACGACATGACACGAACCCAGACGACGGTGTCCCGCCGGGGACGGAAGCGCTGTTCCACGGCCCGGTGCGGGCGGCCGGCGACATCGTCGCCGGCGACAAGGTGATCCTGCAGGCCGCGCCCCGGCTGACGCCGCGGGTCTGCCAGCTGCCCATGGCGCCCGACTCGTTCGTCGGCCGCGAGGCGGAGCTGTCGGCGATGGACGGCGCCCTCGACGCGGCCGGCGAGCAGCGGTCGGTCACCATCATCGCGATCCACGGCATGGCCGGGGTGGGCAAGACCTCACTCGCCGTGCAGTGGGCGCACCGGGTGGCCGGCGGCTTCCCGCACGGCCAGCTCTTCCTCGACCTGCGAGGACCGTCCACCGAGCAGGCCATGGCGCCCGCCCGCATGCTCTTCTGGCTGCTGCAGTCGCTCGGCATGGCGACCGACGACATCCCGGCCGACGAGGCGCCCCGGGCCGCGCTCTACCGGTCCATCCTGGCGGACCGGCAGGTCCTGGTCGTCCTCGACGACGCCGCGCGCTCCGAGCAGGTCGTGCCGCTGCTGCCCGGCGGGCCCGGATGCCTCGTCGTGGTGACGAGCCGTACCCACCTGGAGGGGCTGGCCGCCCGCTACGGCGTGGTCTCCGTACCGGTCGACCCGCTCTCCTCCGAGGACTCCCGCAGGCTCACCGCCCACCTGCTCGGCGCCGAGCGCAGCGAGCGGGAGCCGCGTGCGGTGGCCGACCTCGCCGAGTCCTGCGCCCGGCTGCCGCTGGCCATCAGGATCGCCGCGGCCGGGCTGGCGGCGGGCCCGTTCGAGTCGGTGGCCGCGCTGGTCGAGGAGCTGACGTCGGGCGACAGGCTCGACATGCTCGCGATCGAGGATGACCCGGGCCTGGCCATCCGCTCCGCCTTCGACCTGTCCTATGACACCCTCGACGCCGAGCGGCGGCGGGCCTTCCGGCGGCTGAGCCTGATTCCCGGTCCCGACTTCGGGCCGGAGTGCCTGGCCGCGCTGCTCGAGCTGTCCACCTCCGGCGCCCGGCGGCTCGCGCGCGGGCTCATGGGCAACCATCTGGTCGAGCAGCGCACACCCGGACGGCTGCGGCTGCACGCGCTGTTGAAGGAGTACGCCGGGGAACGTCTCCGCGACGAGGAGAGCGATGAGGACGTCGACGCGGCGGTCCGGCGCCTGCAGGACTGGTACCTGTCGTCGGCGCGAGCGGCCGCGGTGGTGCTCGGCGGGCAGCCGGGCGGCGCCGTGCTCCCGCACGGCGAGCGGCGTGGAATCGAGAAGTGCCTGGTCTGGTTCGAGGAGGAACGCGCCGCGCTCGTCGCCACGGCCCGCCAGGCCGGCGCGATGGGCCGGTGTGAGCTGGCCTGGGGTCTGGCCGACGCGCTGTCCCCCTTCCTCAGGCGCGGCAAGCACGGCAGCGACAACATCGAGATCCACGAGCTCGGTCTCGCCGCCGCGCGCTCGACCGGCGACCGCTGGCACGAGGCGCTGATGCTCGACCAGCTCGCGGTCGTCCGCTGCGACCTTGGAAAGTACGCCGAGGCGTCCCAGGACGCCCTGAAGGCGCAGGAGATCTTCACCGCGCTGGACGAACCGCGCCTGGAGGGGTGGGCGCTCAACACCATGGCACGCGTCGAACGCTTACGCAGCTGCTACGACAAGGCGCTGGAGCACGGCGAGAAGGCTCTGAAGATCTTCGTCGAACAGGGTGACCGGCTCGGTTTCGCCGAGGGCCTGGAGAAGATCGCGCAGGTCCACTGGCGGCTCGCGCGCTACGGCGAGGCGCTGCACCACGCCCGCGAGTCGCTACGCCTCCACCGGACGCTGTCCAACGGCCCCGGGGAGGCCGACGCGCTGGAGACGATCTCGCGGGTGCTGCGCCGCCTGGGCCGCTGCGACCGCGCGCTGCACTACGCCGAACGCGCGCTCGCCGTTCGAAAGCGGATCGGCGACCGGCGCGGCCAGGGCGAGGCGCTGGACATCTTGTCCCGCATCCTGCGGCGCACGGGACGCTCGGCCGAGGCGCTCCGCCACGCCGCCGACGCGCTGCGCATCCGCGAGGACATCCGCGATCTCGCCGGGACGGCGATGAGCCTCAACAGCCGGGCGCACGTCCTCCGCAAGCTCGGCGACTACCCCGCCGCGCTGCGCAGCGCCTTCGACGCCCTGCGGATCTGCCGGGAGATCGACGACCCGCACTGCGCGGGCGAGTCGCTGGCGACGATCGCCACGATCCAGCACGACTTCGGCAAGTACGACGAGGCGATCGGCCACGCGCGGCAGGCGCTGGCGATCCGGCGGCGGATCGGCGACCGGTACGGCGTGGCCTCGACGCTCAACGTCATCGCCATGGTCGAGCGGCGCCTCGGCCGGCACGCCGACGCGCGCCAGGACGCCGAGAACGCCTTGGCACTGCAGAGCAGGATGGGCGACCGGTACGGGCGCGGGGAGTCGCTGAACAACCTGGCGGAGATCGAGCGCAGTGCCGGTGAGTACGCCGCCGCCCTCCTGCACGCCCAAGCCGCGCTGGACATCCGCCGGTCGACCGGCGACCGGTTCGGGATCGGCGAGAGCCTCTCCACCATCGCCCGGATCCGCTGCCGTACCGGCGACCACGAGCGCGCCGTGGAGGACGCCGTCACGGCGCTGCGGCACCAGCGCGACATCGGCGACCGCCCGGGGCAGGGCGTGACGCTGGACGTGCTGGCCCGCATCGACATCCGCCTGGCCCGGTACCGCGAGGCCGCCGGGCACGTCGAGAAGTCGCTGCGGATCCGACGGGAGACGGGGGACCGCCGCGGCATCGCGGAGTGCGGCGCGAAGGCCGCGCTCGTCCGGTGGCACCAGGGCGCGTACGACGAGGCACGGAAGCGCGCGGAGGAGGCCCTGGCCATCCAGCGGGAGATCGGCGACCTGGGCGGAGCCAGTCACACCCTCTACGTGCTCGCCCGTATCTTCTCCCGCTCGGCGCGCTATGAGCACGCACGCGCCTGCGCGAGTGAGTCGCTCGCGATCTGCCGGCGGACCGGCGACCTGCACGGAGAGAGCGACGACCTGCTCACCCTCGCCCACATCGACCGCCGGCAGGCGAGGTACGCCGAGGCGCTGCAGGTCGCGCAGGTCGCGCTGGGCGTCAAGCGGAGCATCGACGACCGCGCGGGCGAGGCCGAGTCGCTCACCCTCATCGGGCGGGTCCACTGGCACCTCGGCCACCACGACGACGCTCTCGGCCACCTGGACGCCGCCCTGGAGATCCGGCGCGCCGTCGGCGACCGGTACGGCGAGGCGGAGACCCGGCACACGATCGGGCTCATCCACTGCGAGCTGGCCCGCTACCCCTCCGCGCTGGACTCCTTCGAGGCGGCGCTGCGCATCGAACGGAGCATCGGCGACCTCGCCGCCGAGGGCCGTACGCTGGGCGCCCTGGCCGCCGTCTCCCGTCATCAGGCGGCGTACGCCGCGTCGGTGCACCACGCGCGCCGGGCCATCGCGATCCACCAGAAGATCGGCGACCTGGACGCCGAGGGCGAGGCCTGGGACGACCTCGCGCGGAGCCACCACCGCCTCGCGCGGTACGAGGAGGCGCTCGACTGCGCCGAGCGGGCGCTCCGCATCCGTACCGAACTCGACGACCGCCGCGGCATCGCCGAGACGCTGGACACCCTGTCGCACTCTCACCGCCAGCTCGGCCGCAACGAACGCGCGGTCGCCCTGGCCGAGCGGGCGCTCGCCCTGCACAGGGAGATCGGCCACCGGCGCGGCGAGGCCGAGAGCCTGGGGACGCTCGCGCACGCGCGCTGGCGCCTGGGCGACCAGGAGGCGGCGCTGGCCTCCGGCCGCGAGTCACTGCGCATCCGCCGGCAGACCGGCGACCGCCGCGGCCAGGGCGAGATCCTCGACCTGCTGGCCCGCGTCCACCGCTACTACGAGCGTTACTCAGAAGCGCTCGACCACGTGACCGAGGCGCTGTCACTGCGCCGCGAGATCGGCGACCGGCACGGCGAGGGCGACTGCCTGAGCACCATGGCGCGCCTTCTGCGGCGGATGGGCGACCTCGACGGCGCGCACGGGTACGCGCGGCAGGCGCTGGCCGTACGGGAGCGGATCGGTGACCGGCGGGGCATCGCCGAGACGCTCGACAGCATCGCGCGCATCCACCTCGCGGGCGGGTCCGGCGAACAGGCGTGCCGGTACGCGCTGAGCGCGCTGCGCGTTCAGGGCGACATCGGCGACCACTGGGGACGCGGCCGGAGCCTGCTCCTGCTCGGGGACATCCACCTCTCACTCGCCCGGCACGACACCGCAGGGGAGTACTTCGCCCAGGCGGTCGCGGCCTGCGGGCGCACCGGAGACCGGCAGGACGCGGAGCAGGCTCAGCACCGGCTGAACCTCATGCGTCTCGCCGGCTGAGCCACTGACCGCCGGCGGCCACACGGCCAGCCGGCCCCGGCCTCAGGGCCACGACAACGGAGGTGAGCCGCGTGCTCGACGACTGGCGGCGGCGCGGACCGGTCTCCGCGCCGCGTGAGGATCTGACGACCGCCCGGACCCCATTGGGCCGGTCGGCGCTGAACTGCTCGATCTTCTACACCGACGTCGCCGGATTCAGCGCGCCCTGCCGGACCGAGGCGGACCGCCAGCTCGTCCGTACCCGCATGTACGAGATCGTGGCCGGCGCGTTCGAGGACTCCGGGGTGTCGTGGACCGCGTGCTACCACGAGGACCGCGGCGACGGCGTGCTGGTGATCGTCCCGCCGGAGGTGCCGACCCGCGCGGTCGCCGACCCCCTGCTCGTCCTGCTCGCCGCCGAGCTGCGGCGGCACAACGGGCAGGCCGGCGAGGCCGTACGCATCCGGCTCCGGGCCGCCCTGCACGTCGGCCCGGTCACCGCCGACGCGGAGGGCCTGAACGCGGACGCCATCATCCACACGGCGCGGCTGCTCGACGCGCCTCCTCTGCGTGACGCGCTGGCGGCGTCGGACGCCGACCTCGCGTTCATGGCCTCCGGTCACGTGTTCGACACGGTCCTGAAGAACGACCGCGGCCTGGTGGACCCCCGGATGTTCACGCCGGTGCGCTTTCAGGTGAAGGAGTCCCAGATCTCGGCCTGGATGTACGTGTCCGGGCCGCGCACCGCCCGGCACGCGATCGAGCCCGCCGCTCCGCCCGGCGACCGCCCGGGCGCCCACTTCCACGAAGAGGTCCATGTCGAAGGCGATCTCGTCCTGGGCAGCAAGGTCATCGACCGCCGGCGTCCGCCGGTGGGCTCCGCTTTGTCGACAAACAGGACACCGATCCCGAGATCAGCGCAAAGTCATACAGAGTTTGACGAAGCACAGTAAGGACGCACATAGTTATCTGGTTCATCCAATGCGCATGGCGCGCCGTACCCTTCGGGCTGGTGAGGCGTGACGGTGAATCGGGGGCCGTCCGGCACGGAATGGCCGGCAACTCTCGATGTCGACGCTCTTCTCGCCACCGGCTGGCGGCCCACGCCGTTCCGGGAGTTCGTTCTCAAGGTCCACAGCCGCTGTGACCTGGCCTGCGACTACTGCTACGTGTACGAGATGGCGGACCAGCGGTGGCGGGATCAGCCGCGCCGGATGTCCCCGGCGACCGTGGACCAGGTCGCCGCCCGCATCGGCGAGCACGTCCGCGCCCACGACCTGGCCTCCGTCGAGCTCGTGCTGCACGGCGGCGAGCCGCTGCTGGCCGGCGCCGATCTCATCGCCCACGCCGTGCGCTCCGTCCGCCGGGCCGTACCGGCGCAGGTGGGAGCCTCCATCCAGACCAACGGCGTCCGGCTCGGCGCTTATCTCCGGCTCCTCGACGTGCTCGGCGTACGCGTCGGGGTCAGCCTCGACGGCGGTGCCGTGGCGCAGGACCGGCACCGGCGGTTCGCGGGCGGCCGGGGCAGTCACGCGGCGGTCGCCGAGGCCCTCGGCCGGCTCTCCTCGCCCTCCTTTCGTCACCTGTTCGGCGGCTGCTGTGCACGATCGACGTCCGCAACCCGCCGCTGGCGACGTACGAGGCCCTGCTCGCCTTCGACCCGCCGAAGATCGACTTTCTCCTTCCGCACGGCAACTGGTCCGCTCCCCCGCCGGGCCGCGTCCCGGGCTCGTCCGCGACGCCGTACGCGGACTGGCGGATCGCCATCTTCGACCGCTGGTACCGGACGCCGGGGCAGCACACCGAGATCCGGCTCTTCACCGAGATCATCCAGTTACTCCTCGGCGGGACGTCCTCCAGCGAGGCGGTGGGCCTGTCGCCCGTCGGCATGGTCGTCGTCGAGACCGACGGCGGCATCGAGCAGTCCGACATGCTGAAGTCCGCGTACGACGGTGCGTCCGTGACGGGACTGCACGTCCTGCGGCACTCGTTCGACGACGTGCTGCGGCTGCCGTCGACCGCGGCGCGCCAGATGGGCGAACGCGCCCTGTCCGCCGAGTGCCACGCCTGCCAGGTGCGCCGCGTCTGCGGCGGCGGCCTCTACGCCCACCGGTACCGCGCGGGACGGGGTTTCGCCAACCCCTCGGTGTACGGGCCGGACCTGTTCCGGCTCATCACCCACATCCGGAGCGCGGTCGCCGCCGACATCGAGCACCGCCGCGAGGCGCTGCTCCAGGGAGGGCGGCGATGAGGCTCCGCACCCACCGGCTGTCCGCGGAGACCTTCGCCGCACTCGCCGCGGGCGGTGGGACCAAGTCGGCCGTCACCGCCCTGGCCGACGTGGAGTACAGCAAACGCCTGCTGCTGATCCGCGGCGTCGTCGAACGCGCCGCCTCCACCGGCCACCCGGACGCCGCCGGCGCGGCACGCGGCTTCGAACTCCTGAGCGCCCTGCAGGAGGAGGCCCCGGGGGCCGTCGACGTCGTGCTCCGCCACCCGTCCACCGGCGCCTGGGCGCAGCACACGGTACGGAGCCTGGCCACGGGGGACGCCTCGGCACCCGGCCGCATGGAGGCGCTCGCCGCAGCGGCGGCCGTACGCGCGGGCGCCCGGCGCACGCTGGAGGTGACCGCCGGAGAGGGCCTGCTCTCGCTGCCGTCGCTCGGCGCCGCGGACGTCGCCCCAGGCCGCGCGATCGTCCGCGCCGGCCCGGCCGGGGCCGAGATCACCGGCGCGGACGGGCGTACGGTGCGCATCCCCGCCGACCCTCACACCGACGCGCCGGGCTGGCAGGGCCTGCGGCGGCTCACGGCGCACGCCGGGGGCCAGGCGCTGGACCTGCTCGTCGACGACCTCGACCCGTACCGCATGCCGGCGATGAGGAACGTGGCGGGCCGTCTCGGCGCGGACGAGGCCCGCCTGTGGGACGCGGCGCTCGGCCCCGCCTGGGAGACGCTGGTCCGGCACCATCGGGTGGCCGCCGAGGAGATCGGCGCGGGCCTGCGGGTGCTGACGCCCCTGTCGCCGCCCGACCACGGACAGGTCAGCGCGACCGCGCCCGACACGATCGGCTGCGCCGCGATGTCCACCCCGCCGAGCGCCCGGTCGATGGCGGTGACGCTCGCCCACGAGATCCAGCACGGCAAGCTCGCCGTGCTCCTGGAACTCGTGGACCTGGCACTGCCCGACGACGGCAGCCGCTACTACGCCCCGTGGCGGGACGACCCGCGCCCGGTCAGCGGCCTGCTCCAGGGCGCGTACGCCTATCTCGGGGTGACGGCCTTCTGGCGCCGCCAGCGTACGCACGAGACCGGCGAGGCCGCGGCCGAGGCCCACGCGGAGTTCGCCCGGTGGCGGGCCGCCGTCGACCTGGTGGTGGGCACGCTGCGGGCGTGCGACCGGCTGACGCCGGCGGGCACGACCTTCGTCTCCGGGATGTACGGCACACTGCGGAGCTGGGCGGACGAGCCCGTACCGGCCGCCGCGGCCGCCCAGGCCCGGCGCGAGGAGGAACGCCACCGCGCGCACTGGCGGCGCGACAACGGCGAGCTGCCCTCCACGGCCGGGCTGACCTGAGCGACGATCAGATCGGCGGAGGGTCGAAGTCGAAGTCGAGGTGACGCCCTTCGCGGGCGACCCTGGTGTCGGGGTGGTCCTCGCCGAGGACCTCGTCGTAGGCCGGGTAGGTCTTCTCGGCGAGCTCGGCGGCCTGCGCGGCCTTGCCGTCGGCGCGCAGGTCGACGACGAGGTTCGCGGCACACCCGAGCGTCAGGGGATGCTCGTCACCGAGCACGGCCCGCGCCCGTACGAGACTGTCCTCGCCCAGCTCACGCGCCTGCCCGAACTCCCCCATCGCGGCCAGGTCACTGGCGAGGTTGGTGGCGACGGTCAGGGCGTAGTGGTGGTCCCGGGTCAGGCGGGCGTCGAGTCCGGCGAGACTGGTGGTGTTGAGCTCGTGCGCCCGCTCGACCTCGCCGCTCACCCGGTGCAGCAGGGCCAGGTTGCCGACGCAGCAGAGGTAGAAGGGGTGCTCGTCGCTGTAGACGTGGGGGTAACGCTTCATGGTGTCCTGCGCCAGCTCCAGCGCGTCCTCGAACCTCGCCATCACGCGGTAGACGTTCGACAGCCCCATGGCCGCCGACAGCGTGTCCGGGTTGTCGCGGCCGAAGAGGCGGGAGCACCGCTCGAAGACGTCGGTCGCGAGTTCCAGTGCCCCGTCGTAGTCGGCCGTACGGCGCAGGGCGACCGCGAGGTCTTTGCCTACGCGCAAAGTCAAGTGATGCTCGACTCCCAGCTCCTGGCGGCCGAACTCGAGGGCCTCCTCGCCGAGGTCGCGGGCCGTGGCGTATTCACCGCTCTGCCGGACCACGCGGGCCACGTTGTTCCACGACGACAGCACGTCGCTCTTGCTGACGACGCCGACGGAGGCCTGGCTCTGCTGGTTGAAGGCGAGCAGGTGCAGCCGGCGGGACTCCTTGTACTGGCTGAGCAGGCCGTAGTCGAGCGCGAGGTTGTTCACCATACGAAGAGTCCGCGGGTCGTCCTCGCCGAGCATCGCCACGTGCTGGTCACGGGCGATCTCGTCGTGGTCCTGCGCGTCGACGAACCGGCCGAGCGCACGCAGGTCCGGGCCCAGTCCACCCAGGAAGGTCAGAACGTTGGGGTCGTCGTTGCCGAAGGCATGCCGGGCGCGTTCGAGCAGCGAAAGGTCGATCTCCGCTGCCCGTTGGTAATCCCCGAGGTCTCGGAGCACGTCAGCTAGGAAACGCTGCGCGCGGAGCACGCGCAGGTCGCCGTCGGCCCCGGGCACGCGCTGCCACTGGTCGAGGAACTCCTCCGCGAACGTCCGCGCGTATTCGCGGTTGCCCGCGAGGTAGAGGTAGCGGACCATATTGAGGGCAAAATCGCGCACCTCCGGGTCACTACTCTCCGCAACCCGCGCCGGAAGCACGTGCGCCATGAGTTCGTTGAAGCGCGACCACCGGCTCTCGTTGTCGGGATCCTTCGGGGCGTTCTTGGCCAGCAGCGTCTGCACCTCGCGGCGGAAAAGCTGATGGTCGGCTTCCTCAAGCCCTTCGCGCAGCAGCGCCTGGACCAGCCTGTGCACCTGGATGGTCCGGCTGCTGACGTCGACGCGGGCGAGCGCGAACCGGCCGAGTTCGCGGATGGCACGGCTGAGTAGGATCGCGTCGGCTAGAACCTCGCCCAGCAACGGCCTCGTCGCCTCGCCCACGCGCCGGAAGAGGTCACGGGGGATCGGCTCCGCGCCGAAGAACGCACAACAGCGCAGCAGCTCGACGGCCTCGGGGAGCTTGTCTCCCAGCGCGGAGACCGAGAGCGACCACGCCGCCGTCATCGAGTGGGGGTATTCGGAGGGCTTGCTCTCCGACATGAGCTCGGCGGTGCGCTTCTTCAGCAGGTCGAGGTATTCGTCGACCTGCATGCCGGTCTCCGCCTGGAGCGCACCGGCCTGCTCGAGGGCCAGCGGAAGGTCACCGAGCGCGGCGGCGAGGACGTGGGCGTCACCGTGACTCATCGCGGACGGCACACGCCGGTTGAGGAACTCCACGCTCTCGTTGCGCTCGAACACATCGACTTGGAGCGTGTCGACCACGCCCTGCCAACGATGGTTGCGCGAGGTGATGAGTACGTGCCCGGGGCCTTGCGGCAACAACCCCTTGAGCTCGTCGGGTTCGTCGACGTTGTCGAAGATCAACAGCCAGCGGTCGTAGGGGTCGCCCTTGCGAAGGCTCTCCAGCACCGCGTCGGCCGCCTCGCCGATGCCGGTGGCCGTGGCGGGCGGCAGGTCGAGGTAGGGAGCGAGACCGGCCAGGGAGGGCCGTATGAGCATCGGCTGGTCCGCGGGGACCCACCAAACGAGCTGATATTCCGATTTATACCGATATGCGTACTCGGTCACAAGCTGGGTCTTTCCGACCCCGCCCATCCCCTGAAGCGCGTGGGAGAGGATCGGCGCGCGCTCGACCTCTTCTTCTTCCACGCCTCCGGGGTGTGGCAGAACAGCGGTCGTGCGATTCTGGATGCGGGCGTGGAGTTGGTCGAGCAGGTCGTCGCGGCCGGTGAAGTTCTTGTTACGTCCCGGCACCTTCCGCCCCCAGACCTCAGGGACCGTCCCCCGCTCTCGTGAATTCATCACGCGCACATGTTTCCTTTCAAGATCCTGCCGATTCCCACCAATGCTCACAGCCGATCCTATGGTTCTTTCTTTCCGGAACCGCAAATCCGAGGGCAACATAATGCGTCTCAGCATTCACGTGTCACCTAAATCACTTAAACAGCGCGAGCAACGACTTTTACCGGCACAGGTATACAACGGTGTGGCCGCGGGTGACACTGTTCCCGTTGAAAGCCAGAGGGCTCGGCCCGATCCGGCCAGATTCCCAACCCTCCGAAGGGGAAGGAAACGGATGAACAGCCCACGGTAGACGGCCAGGGGGGAGCACATGCACGAGGACGCCGACGAGGTCGGCGGCGGGCCGATCGACCTCTCCGGAGTGCCGCTCCGAGCCCTCGCGACACTCTCCGACTCAGCGCTCGACCGCGCGCTCGCACGGCTCCTCGCCCGCAAGGTCCAGGACCAAGAAGTGGCCGGCTTTCAGAGCAGGGTGTGATGGACCCGCACCCGCCGAGGCCGCTCGCTCCCGGTGGGCGGCCACCGTAAGGACAGCGCCATGAGGGCGTATCCGACGATTCACAGGCTTTCACCCGCACCACGCCGACCGCCCGCCAGACGGCTCGCGGCACCCGCCGGAACGTCACTAGGATTTGCCGGTCAGCACCGCCGAGCCCAGACCCCTTTCGTGGATTTTTGCCGACCGCATTAGTAGCATGCGCCACGTCTTCCGTTCCAATTGGGGCGCGCGGCAGAGTGACCGACCAAAACGCTTGTCCCGAACTTGGCTTTCGAACGTGCTCGCCACATCGGACGGGATCACCCCTATGACGGCCACCACCCTGACTAATGGCCTGGACGGGGTTTCTTAGGGTGGTGTGCGCCTCTGCAAGTGGAGGCGAGCGTCCGATTCCACGGTCGGGACCGTGAGGCGGACGAGGTCGCCGGCCTGTGGCGGCGCAACGCCGCAACGCCGCTCACCTGCCCGCCGGAAGTGGCAAGAGCAGGGCGAGGGAGTACGGGTGTACACGGGCAGCGCCGCCACGGGCCCGGCTGCGGGCCGTACGAGCCGCCCGGTGGGCACCCTCGCTGGTCAGCGCCAGCCTGCGTCCCCGCGTCGAGACACTCTCCTCGTGGTTTCCGGCCCACCACCTCAGCGTTCGCCGGGGCCGGCCTTCAGGACACGGCGGTCCTCCAGCGTCCGCAGCGCACGGTCCGGGACGCCGACGCTGAGCACGGGGGACACCTCCTCACCGGTCGCGTGCCACAGCCACCCGACGAGGCGCTTGTGGTCGACGTCGTGGTCCGCCGCGGTACGCGCGACCGCCTCGCCACAGCACTCGGTCAGCCGGCGCTCGAGGTCGGCACACTTCGCCATGTCGTCACGGACGGTGAACGGCGTGGTACGCGGCAGGGACGGCCAGAGCCGGGTCCATCCGGGTGTTCGCCGCGACGAACCCGGCCAGGTCGCGGCCGGCCGCCATCAGATCGGCACGTGTGCGATCGTGTTCACGGCTCGACTCTTCGATCTTTAAGGGCGGCGAGCACCGACCCCAGCGTTGTGATCAGGCTGGCCGCCACGGAGCCTCGGGCATATCCGGATTGTGCCAGCCGATCCCGGCCGACCGGGGGGCCATATGCCACATTGCACCTGTCCGGTTCCACGTCAGCGCGTTTAACGGCCTACCCGCCGGCGCCTTTACTCACGGAACGTACGAGAACGTGCACTTACTGACATTTGCCAATATAGTCGCAATGTGATCAGTTGCCCCCGTGAGTGACTTTCTCGTTGTGGGTGGTGGGGTGGCCGGGGCGAGTGCCGGTTACTTCCTCTCCGCGGTCGGCGGCGTGACTCTGCTCGAGATGGAGTCCGCGCCCGGCTATCACTCGACCGGGCGGTCGGCCGCCCTCTTCTCCGAGTACTACGGCAACCGCACCGTGCGGGCGCTCACCGCGGCCAGCCGCGCGTTCTTCATGGTCCCCCCGCCCGGCTTCACCGACGGGCGGCTGCTCGGGCCCCGCGGCGTGGTGGCGCTGTGCCCCCACGGCGCGGAGGAGAGGTTCGCCGCCGTGCTGGCCTCCGGGCTGACCACGCCCACCCCCGTACGGGAGATCGACGCGGATGAGGTGCTGCGGCACTGCCCGATCGTACGGACCGGCTGGTACAGCCGTGCCATGTTCAAGCCCGCCGCGATGGACATCGACGTCGACCTCGTCCACCAGGGGTTTCTCCGGGGGATCCGGGCGAACGGCGGCACCGTCGTCTCCTCGGCGAAGGTCCGCGGGCTCGAACGGCGAGGCGGGGTCTGGCGGGCGGACACCGACGCCGGGGAGTACGCCGCGCCCGTCGTCGTCAACGCGGCCGGCGCCTGGGCCGACGAGGTGGCCGCGATGGCCGGCGTACGGACCGTCGGCCTGGTCCCCCTGCGGCGTACGGCCTTCATCACCGATCCGCCCGACGGGATGGACATCGCCCGCTGGCCGATGGTGGCCGACGTGACCGAGACCTTCTACTTCAAGCCCGAGTCGGGGCGGCTGCTCGTCTCCCCCTCCGACGCCACGCCCAGCCCGCCCTGCGACGCCCGGCCCGGCGACCTCGACGTCGCGCGGGCGGCCGAGCGGGTGCAGGAGGCCACCACCCTGGTCATCCGCAGTGTCAAGCACGCCTGGGCCGGGTTGCGTACGGCGGTGCCCGACGACACGCCTGTCATCGGGGCCGCGCCGGACGCGCCGGGCTTCGTCTGGCTCGCCGGGCTCAGCGGGTACGGCGTGCAGTCATCGCCCGCGACCGGGCGGCTGGCCGCGGCCGCGGCCATGAACACGCCGGTCGAAATCGACGTCGATCCGGCGGACGTCGCGCCGGAGCGCTGTTTCTGAACATCCGAACACGGGAGACGTGGACCGGCCCAACGGCCCGCGGCGGATCCGAGGGGAAGCAGATGACCAGGAAAAGGACCTCCGAGCCGTACACCAACAGCATCGAGCCACCGACCTACCAGAGCGCCTCCTACTACTTCGACGACGCCGACCAGGTCAAGGCGGGGCTGCACGACCTGTCGATCCCGGCCGGCCGCTACGGGCGCTACAGCAACCCCACCTGGGTGGAGGTCGAGGCACGGCTCAGCGAGCTGAGCGAGGCGGAGAGCTCGCTGCTGTTCGCCTCGGGCATGGCGGCGCACTTCACCACGTTCGTGTCCCTGCTGGAGGCGGGCGACGAGGTCGTGCTGCCCGCAGAGTCATATCGCCAGGTCAGAAATGTCTTTCATCACATTCTTCCGAAGTTTGGCATCGTCGTGCACGAGATCTCGATCCGCGACCCGGAAGCCTTTCTCGATGGAATCGCCGCGCTCAGCGGACGCCTCAAGCTGGTGCATCTGGAGATGCCGTCGTCGCCGCACATGTATCTCATCGACGTGGCGCGGATCCGGCAAATCGTGGGCGACGACGTCGTCATCACCTTGGACAGTTCGTTCTCCCCTCCGCCCAATTTCTACGCGCTGCGCTGGGGCGTGGACCTGGTGCTGTTCAGCGCGACCAAGTACCTGGGCGGCCACGGCGACATCGTGGCCGGCGTCCTGTCGGGGCGGCGGGACCTGGTCGAGCGGATCCGCTGGTACCGCGACACGACCGGCCCGGTCGCGGACGGGAACGTCGCGTTCCTGCTCCGGCGGAGCCTGTACACGCTGGCGCTGCGGATGGAACGTGTCAACGCCCAGGGTCTGGAGGTCGCCCGCTTCCTGACCGCCCATCCGCGGGTCCGGCGCGTCTTCTACACGGGCCTGGAAACGCATCCGCACTTCAAACTGGGCCAGGACTATCTGCACGGGCACGGCGGAGTCGTCACCTTCGAGCTCGGGCTTGGCGAAACCGAGACCGCGGAGATCGTCGATCGCCTTGAAGTGCCTTTCATGGCGTCGAATTTCGGCGCGCCGCACACTTTGGTCGAGCAGAGCACTTTCTTCACCTATTTCGAGTACGACGACGCCGCACTCAAGAGCATCGGGGTCGACCGCAGCACCATCCGGCTCGCACTCGGTTACGCCAATGAGTCAACTCAGGTTGTCGAGGACCTGGACCGCGCCCTGACCGGCGGCTGAGACCCGCGTCGGCGCATCACACGAAGGCATCGCACGTCAATGACTCGAACAAGCCGATATCGGCCAAAAAGGACCGGCCGTAACCACCGGGCGTGCCGGGATCAGGCGTGGAAAGTGAGGGGTTGCGGGAAACTCCGAAATCAGTCTAATTTACCCAAAAGCAGCGCGGACCAAATCACCGGCGGGCTCCAAAAGGAGCCTGCCTCCCTTTTGTGACCCCCCAAGCGGGGAGGTGTGGATGCCCGGGCAGTCGGCCGGCGAAGAGGATCCCTATTCGCCGGAGAACTCCTCAGACGACCCTTCCAGATGGCGATTCACCGGTCGCGCGGTCGACCACGGCGACTTTCGTACGGTCTCCGCACTGATCGAAGAACAAACCGACCGGCATCCCGACCACCCGGCGATCTCCTACGACGGCCGCACCCTCACCTATGGGGAGCTGGACGGCCTGGTCAACGGCCTCGCCGCCGAACTGGCCGGGCGCGGCGTCCGCAAGGGCGACATCGTGCCCCTGCTGGTCGTCAACAGCCTGGAGATGCCGGTCGCGTACCTGGCGCTGATGAAGCTGGGCGCACCGTTCGTGCCGCTGGACCCCGACTGGCCGGACGACCGGCTCCGCAGCACGTTCGGCGTGCTGCCCCGGGGGCTCGTCCTGTGCGCCGAAACGCGGACCGTTCCAACGGAGATGCGCGACCGCGCGGTCGTCGTCGACGTCGACCGCGTCTCTCCCGCTCCGAGGCGCGCGACCGTGCCGCTGGAGCCCGACGACCTGATCTACGGCTACTTCACCTCCGGTACGACCGGCACGCCCAAGTGCGCGATGAACCGGCACGGCGGGCTCACGAACCGGCTCCGCTACATGACGCGGTACTTCGGCGCCGCCGGTGAGGACGTCGTCCTCCAGAACAGCAAGCACACCTTCGACTCCTCGCTCTGGCAGCTGTTCTGGCCGCTGATCACCGGCGGTCACTCCGTACTGCCCGTCCAGGGGGAGTTCCTCAACCTGCAGCACACCGTCGAGACCATCGCGGAGTACGGCATCACGGCCGCCGACTTCGTCTCCAGCGTCTTCAACGCGCTCGCGGCCCACGTGGACGGCGACGCGGAGGCGCTGCGGAGGCTGGGGTCCCTGCGCCGGCTCGTCGTCGGCAGCGAGCCGCTCAACCCCGACGCGGTCCACCGCATGATGGCGCAGCTCCCCGGCCTGCGGGTGACCAACGGGTACGGGCCCACCGAGGCGACCATCGGGATGGTCTTCCACCCGGTGTCGCCCGAGGACGGCGACGCGATCCCGCTGGGCCGCCCGATCGACAACTGCTACGCCGTCGTGCTCGACGAGGAACTGCGGCCGCTGCCGCCCGGCGAAACCGGTGAGATCGTCATCGGCGGCGTCTGCCTGGGCGAGGGCTACCTCGGCGACCCGGTGGCGACCGCGAAGGCGTTCATCCGCAACCCGTTCAGCGATCGGATCCCCGGCGACCGGCTCTACCGCACCGGCGACCTCGGCCACCTCGACGAGGACGGGCGGCTCTTCTTCTCCGGCCGCAAGGACTTCCAGGTAAAGATCGGCGGAGTCCGGATCGAGCTGGGCGAGATCGCGGTGGCCGCCGAGAACCTGCCGGGCGTCCGCCAGGCGGAGGTCCTCGTGGCCGAACGGCCCGGCGCGCGGTCGCTGGCCCTGTTCGCCTCCGGCGGCGACCTGAGCGAGGAACGGCTCGCCGAGGGCCTGCGCCGTACGCTCCCCCGGGTCAGCGTCCCGCGTCACTACTTCCTGTTGACGTCCATGCCGCTCACCGACAACGGCAAGGTCGACCGCGACCGGCTCCAGGAGATCCTCGACGCCCGCCTCGCCGAGGACGCCGTGCGGCTGGCCGAGGACGCGCCGTCCACCGGCCTTCCCGGCCAGGTGCTGCGAGCCCTGCGGTCGGTACTCCACCAGCCGGGTCTCGCGGCCGGCGCGCACTTCATGAAGGCGGGCGGCGACTCGCTCCAGGCGCTGTCGGCCGTCCGGACGCTCACCGCCGAGTGCGGGGTCACGGTCGGCGTCCAGGACCTGTACGACCACCCGACCGCCGAGGCGCTGACCGCCCTGATCGAGGAGCGGCGGCGCGACGGGGCGGCCGTCGAGTCCGAGTCCGTCCTCATGGAGCGCGACGCCCTCGTGCCCGGCGACGAGCCGATCCTGGCCGCCGATCTCGACGGTCCGCTCACGACCGTCCTGGTCACCGGGGCGACCGGCTTCGTCGGCACCCGCCTGGTCCACGAGCTGCTGACCCGTACGGACCTGGCGGTGCGCTGCCTCGTACGCGCACCCGACGACGCGCAGGCCACCGCGCGGGTGGCCGGGGCGCTCGCCGAGCGCGGCCTGTGGGAGCCGGACTTCGCCGGCCGGCTGGAGGGGTTCTCGGGCGACCTGGCCCGGCCGCGGCTCGGGCTGGAGGAGCGGACCTGGGAGCGTCTGGCGCGCGGCTGTGACCTCGTGCTGCACAACGCCGCGATGGTCAACTTCCTGTTCGACTACCGCGCCCACCGGCAGGTCAACGTCCGTGCCACCGCCGAGCTGCTGCGGCTCGCCATGGCGTACCGGCCCGTGCCCTTCCACTACGTCTCGACGCTGTCGGCGTTCGAGAACGAGGCGCTGCGGCGCGGTGGCGGCCAGCCCGAGCGGTTCGACCCGTCCGGCACGGTGACGCCCCACTACGGGTACAGCCGCGCCAAGTGGGTCGCCGAGCGGTACCTCGCCCACGCGCGCGAGCGCGGAGCGCTGGTCACCGTCCTGCGGCTCGGCGAGGTACTGCCGAGCGAGGACAACGCGCATCCGAACCCGGCCGCGCTCACCCACCTGCTGCTGTCGGCCTTCCTGCGGCTCGGTGTACGGCCCGACGCCGACATCCGGACCGACTACACGCCGGTCGACTACGCGGCGGCGCGCGTGGTGGCGGCGGTCCGCGACCGCGGCGTCTGGGGCGGGACGCTCCACGTCTTCCACCCCGAGAGCGTCACCCTCGGCGCGGCGCTCCCGGTCGCCCCGGTCCCCTGCGCGGAGTTCCTGCGGCAGGTGCTGGATGTGGCCTTCGCGACCGGCGACCGCGACCTGGCCTCGCTCGCGGCACTGCTGCCCGGTCCCGGCGCGGACTCGGGCGAGGACGAGCTGAAGAGGTCCCTGGCCGACCTGCTCACCGACAACCCGGCGCTCTTCCGCAAGGACGAGTGCCGCCGGCTCGAAGAACGCTGGGGGCTCACGGACGGCCCGCTGCACGGCGCGATCGCCGCGTACGGGGCCCACCTGACGGCGCTCCAGGCCGGGACCGCCGGCCCGGCGCCGCTGCCGACCGGCTGACCCTGACGACCGAGGAAAGGCAAGCGATGCGATACCGCACGATGGGCGAGCTCGGCTGGGAGGTCAGCGAGGTCGGGTACGGCATGTGGGGCATCGCCGGCGGTCCCGGCGGGTTCACCGGCTGGGACTACGACGTCGCCCCGAAGTGCCTGGACGAGGCGGTCGAGCTCGGCTGCAACTTCTTCGACACCGCCTGGGCGTACGGGCGCGGCATCAGCGAGCAGATGCTCGGCGCGCTGCTGAAACGCCATCGCGGCCGGCGGCTGTACGTCGCGACCAAGCTCCCCCCGAAGAACCGCGAGTGGCCGCCCGGCGCCGGGGACACCCTGGACGACGCGTACCCGCCGGAGCACATCCGTGAGTACACCCAGCGCAGCCTGGACAACCTCGGGGTCTCGCGCATCGACCTCATGCAGTTCCACACGTGGGAGGACCGCTGGGCGGCCGACGAGCGCTGGCAGGAGGTCATCGCCGACCTCAAGCGCCAGGGCGTCATCGACGCGGTCGGCATCAGCGTGAACCGCTGGGAGCCGGACAACTGCTTCGCCGCGCTCGACACCGGCCTCATCGACGTGATCCAGGTGATCTACAACATCTTCGACCAGGCGCCCGAGGACGCGCTGTTCGAACGCGCGCGGCGGGAGGGCATCGGGATCATCGCCCGCGTGCCGTTCGACGAGGGCACGCTCACCGGCACGCTGACCGCCGACACCACCTTCCCCGACGACGACTGGCGCGCCACCTACTTCGGCGAGGAGAACTTCACGCCGAGCGTCGAGCGGGCCGAGCGGCTCAAGGCCGCCCTGCCCGAGGGCACGTCGCTGCCCGAGCTGGCGCTGCGGTTCATCCTCGACCACCCGGCGGTCAGCACGGTCATCCCCGGCATGCGCAGGCCCGGGCACGTACGGGCCAACCTCGGGGTCAGCGACGGGCCCCCGCTCGACGAGGCGCTGAAGGCGGAGCTGCGGCGGCACCGCTGGGACCGCGTCCCGAACCCGGCCTGGTCGGGTTGACCCGTTGACGGTGATCGCGATGTGGGCGCACTCGCGCTCGGCCTCGACGGCGTTCCTGCGGATGATGATCGAGCGCGGCGACGTGACCGTCGTGCACGAGCCGTTCCTCGCCCTGACCGAGGAGGGCGAGGTCCGGCTGCCGGAGGGGCTGACCGCGCGGTCGGCCGGGGAACTGCTCGCCCTGCTGGCCGAGCTCGGCCGTACGCGGCCGGTCTTCGTCAAGGAGGTGCTGGACTATGAGTACCGGTACCTGCTCGACCGTCCCGGCGAGCTCGCGGAGATCACGCACACCTTCATCGTCCGCGACCCCCGGCAGACGATCGGCTCGCACCACGCGGTGAAGCCGACCGTGACCTGCCCGGAGATCGGCTACGAGCGGCTCCACCAGTTGTTCGAGCTGGCCCGGGGGGCCACCGGGCGTACGCCGCTGGTCCTCCGCGCCGAACGGCTCGTACGGGAGCCGGCGGCCGTCGTCGAGGCGTTCTGCTCCTACACCGGGCTGCCGTTCCTGCCCGAGGCGCTCACGTGGGGCGCCGGCGAGCGGCCCGAGTGGCAGCGGCACCGCGCCTGGCACGCCGACGCGGCCGGCAGCGCCGGCTTCCACGACCGGCGCAACGTCTACGCGGTCACCGTCGACAACGACGCGCGGCTCAAGTCCTTCTACGACCACCACCTGCCGTTCTACGAGCGGCTCGTCCAGCACGCCCTCTGACCGGGAGCACGTATGTCAGCAGAGACAGCCACGGCCGGGACCTCCGGACGGACGCATGAGTCGCCCGGCGAGGCGTTCGCCCGCGCGTTCGCGGCCGACCCGAAGGGCGCGGAGGTGAGCTTCGACTTCGCCGTCACCGAGGCGCACGAGCCGACCAAGGACCGGCCGCGCACGACCGTGCGGAACCTGCTCAAGACCCGTACGGTCGGCGAGGAGGCCGTACGGTTCTGGACCGAGTCGCGGCCCGGACCCGGCGAGGCCGAGCTGGTGAACGAGTCCGGCATCCGCCGCGAGGCGGCGTTCCGGTTCGGCATGGCCGAGGCCGGCGTGCAGCCGATCCGTACCTGGGTCCAGATCCCCGACGGGCTCGCCGACGACCCGGCCGAACTCGCGGCGTTCATCGACTACCGGCTGCTCGTGCGCGCGGCGACGGCCGAGAACCAGGTGCTGACGTACGCCCTGCTCAACCACCCGGAGATCGCCCGGATCACCTACTCCGGCGACGGGTACGTCAACGGGCTCCTGAGCGCCTGTGACGAGATCGAGCAGTCCGGCGCGACCGCCCATGCGATGATCGTCAACCCGACCGACTACTACCACCGGCTGCTGGGCCACGACGGCCTGCTGGCGGAGCTGGCGGCGGGCAACGGGATGAAGGTCAGCCGCAACCGATGGGTGGACCGGGGCGCGGCCATCGTCGGCGACATCTCGGTGGCGGCCCGTCTCCTGGACGCCCGCCGCTCGGTGATCCGCGTCGAGGAGCCGCCGGCCGGGACGTTCGCGCGGCCGGGCGTCGCCGTCTGCGCCGAGGTCTGGGAGGGGATCGCCGTGCACCTGCCGACGCTGTTCTACGTGGTGACTCCGGCGGACGCCGGATGAGGCTGTCCGGCCTCGCGTTCTACCGTCCGTACGCGGCGATGTTCGCCGGGATCTTCTTCTGCCTGCTCGGCGTCGGCGCCTCCCTGGCGACGCTGCCGTTCTACGTCCTGCAGGAGCTGGACGGCAACAAGGTGGAGGTCGGCGTCGTGACCGCGGCCATCGCGGTGGCCGCGGTCGTCTCCCGGCCGATCGCCGGGCGGATCGCCGACCGGCACGGATACAAGCCGATCATGCTGTGCGGCGCCGGCATCTGCGTGCTGGCCGGCGCCGCGTACTACGCCGCCTTCGACGTGCCGCTCCTGGTGGCCGTCCGCATCCTGCACGGCGTCGGCGAGGGCACGGTCTACACCTCGGGTGCGGCCTGGCTGGTGCGGCTGTGCCCGGTCGAGCGGCGCGGCCGGGTCGTCGGCCTGTACGGCACGTCCATGTGGCTGGGCATCACGCTCGGCGCGTTCTTCGGCACGGTCGCGATGCGGGTGAGCGGTTTCGGGGCGGTCTGGGGCCTGTGCGTCGTGGTCGGCGCGCTGGGGCTGCTCGTCGTCTCCGTCCGGCGGCCGCCTCCGCGCACCGAGGTCACCCCCACGACGCGAGCCGCGATCCTGCCGGTCAGCACCGTCCTGCCCGGCATCGCGCTGTCCCTGGCGGCGCTCGGCTACGCGGCGCTGGCGGCGTTCGTCGCCCTGCACATGGAGGCGCGCGGCGTCGACGACGGCATCGCCGCGCTGAACGCCTTCGGCGTCACGTACGTGGGCGTGCGGTTGTTCATCGGCGGGCTGCCGGACCGGCTGGGCGCCCGCCAGGTGGCGTTCTGGTCGGCGCTCATCGAGGCCGTCGGCCTGCTGATCGTCGCGGTCGCCCACGACCTCGTCACCGTGATCGCGGGCGGCCTGATCATGGGCGCGGGCCTGTCGCTGCTGTTCCCGGCGCTCGCGCTGCTGGTGATGAACCGCACCGACCCGTCGCAGCAGGGCGCGGCGCTGGGCGGCTTCACGTCGTTCTGGGACGTCGGGCTCGCGGTGGGCGGCCCGTTCTCCGGCGTGGTCGCCAACCTGGCCGGCTATCCGTCGGTGTACTGGGTGATGCTGGCGTGCGCGGTCGCGTCGGCGCTGCTGTCGTGGGCCACGAACCCCGCGCGCCGCCCCGCGGCGGTCTCCCCCTAGGGACGCCCCGACACCGGAACCGCGTGGGTCCGGGATGCCGAGGTCGTTCGCCGGCCCGTACGCGCGTGGGAAACTCGTTGCGGCGACATTCGAGGAGGTGGCGATGGGGATCGTCTCGCCTGGGTTCCACGGCCGGCGGCGCGGAGGCGTCACGTTGCCGCCGGGGCAGTACCTCACCGAGGACTTCCCGGTGCTGTCGGCCGGGCCGACGCCGCGCGTGGCGGTGGACACCTGGAGGTTCACGGTGACCACGGAGTTCGGCCGGGAGCACCACTGGAGCTGGCCGGACCTGCTCGCGCTGCCCAGCGAGACGCCGACCGTCGACCTCCACTGCGTCACCAAGTGGTCCAAACTCGGCACCACCTGGCAGGGCGTGTCGCTCGACACTCTGCTCGCGGACGTCGAGACCGCCGCCGACTACGCGCTCGTGTACGCCCACGGCGGCTACACCACCAACCTCCCCCTCGACGATCTCCTCGACGGGCAGGCTTGGATCGTCTACCGGTACGACGACGACGATCTCACGTCCGAGCACGGCGGGCCGGCACGGCTCCTGGTCCCCCATCTGTACCTCTGGAAGTCGGCGAAATGGGTGCGCGGCATCCGGCTGCTCGACGAGAACGAGCCGGGGTTCTGGGAGACGGCCGGCTACCACGACTACGGGGACCCATGGCGCGAACAGCGATATCAAGGCGACTGACCTGGCGCGTCGCCCGGCTCGCCGAGACGCGCGAGGAGACCGCCACCGCCCGTACGCTCGTCTTCGACGTGCCCGGGTGGCCCGGTCATCTCGCCGGGCAACACGTCGACGTGCGCCTCACGGCCGAAGACGGCTACAGCACCCAGCGCAGTTACTCCCTCGCCGCGCCCGCGGACGGCGACCGGGTCGAGCTGACCGTCCAGAACGTCCGCGACGGCGAGGTCTCCCCGTACCTCACCGAGATCCTGCGCACGGGCGACCCGGTCGAGTTCCGCGGGCCGGTCGGCGGCTGGTTCGTCTGGCGGCCCGCCGAGACGGCTCCCGTCCTGCTCGTCGCGGGCGGCTCCGGCATCGTGCCGCTCATGGCGATGATCCGCGCCCGCCGCCAGGCGCGAGCCCGTACGCCGTTCCGGCTCGTCTACTCCGTACGGACGCCGGCCGACCGCTACTACGCCGAGGAACTCCGCCGCTCCCAGCCGGGCCTGGACGTGGCCTACGTCTACACACGCGAGGCGCCCGGCGGGTCGGCACGCGCGCCGGGACGGCTGACGATCGTCGACCTCGACGCGAACGGATGGCCCGCCGGGTTCGCGCCGGACTGCTTCGTCTGCGGGCCGACCGGGTTCGTCGAGCGGGCCGCCGGCATCCTCCTCAACCTGGGGCATGCCGCAGACAAGATCAAGACCGAGCGCTTCGGTCCGAGCGGAGGCTGACGTGACAGGCGACTACGAAGACGGCAACGTCCTGGCCGGGCCGCTGAGCGAGGTCTTCGCCGTCGACCTCACCTCCGCGACGGTCCGCTGCGTGAACTGCGGCCTGGGCGGCCCGGTCGCGACGCTGCGGGTCTACACGCGCGCACCCGGCTTGGTGGCGCGCTGCTCCGGATGCGAGGAGGTCGTACTCCGCCTGGTCCGTACCCCGGATGAGACCTGGCTCGACCTGCGCGGCACCGTGTCCCTGCGTGTCCCCGTCGGTGCCTCCTGAGGCCGTGGGCCCGTGACCCGGCCGGCGAGAAAGGCGAACGGATGAACGCGACGACGATCGGGCTTCTGCATCCCGGGCGGATGGGGGCGGCGATGGGGCGGGAGCTCGTGGGCAACGGCCATCGCGTCCTCTGGCAGCCGGACGGGAGGAGCGCCGCGACCGCCGAGCGGGCCGGCAAGGCCGGGCTCGAACAGGCCGGCGACCTCGCCTCGGCCTGTGACGTGATCATCTCGCTCTGCCCGCCCGCGAACGCCGAGCAGGTGGCCGAAGGCGTGGCCGCGACCGCGTTCGGCGGCGTCTTCGTCGAGGCCAACGCGATCAGCCCGGCCCGCGCCCGGCGGATCGGGGGACTGGCGGACCGCGTCGTCGACGGCTGCGTGATCGGCTCGCCGCCCTCGGCCGGCAACGTCGCGCGCCTCTACCTGTCCGGCCCGGAGCGGGACGTCGCGACGGTCGCCGCCCTGTTCGCCGGCACCGCCGTCGAGGCCTCCGTGATCGAGGGCGGGATCGGCCAGGCCTCGGCGCTGAAGATGGCCTACGGCTCGTACACGAAGGCGACGGGCGCGCTCGCGGCGGTGTCCCACGCCCTCGCCGCGACGTACGGCGTCGGCGACGAGCTGCTCACCGAGGCGCGCAAGATCACCGGCCACCAGCTCGCCGCGCCGGGCAACCTGCCCGGCGTCGCCGCCCGCGCGTGGCGGTGGGCGCCGGAGATGGACGAGGTCGCCGCGACGCTCGCCGACGCCGGCCTGCCATCCGAGCTGGCCGAGGGCGCCGCCGCGGTGTTCCGGCGGTGGGACGAGGACCGGGACGACTTCGAGCTCGCTCTCCCCGAGACCCTCGCCCACCTGCGCGCGGCCGGTCTCAGTGATAGAAGTACGGATCCAGCACGCTGACCTCGGTGATCTGGTCGACCGGCAGGCCGTTCACCTCGGCCGCCTGCCGGATCGCGGCCGGGTTGGGGCCGTCGTACACGCAGTACGTCACGCTCTTGTCGGTGCTGACGTAGGAGTGCAGCCAGGTCACCCCGACTCCGGCGTTTCCGTCGACGACGCTGAGGCACGTCTTGGCCCCCTCGGCGTCCACGGGGATGTCGAGGCCACCGGAGAAGGTTCGCTGAACGATGTATCGCGGCATGGTGCACGCTCCTTTCACCTGCGAGTCTCCGGCCGGTGAGCGGAGGCGGGCATCGGGAGCGACGCCCTACTTTTGCCGCGGCGGTGCCCCATCTTTGGCGTCGGCGCCGTCGGTCCAGCGCGCCGCCTCCTCCCGTGTCCGTACGCCGAGCTTGGCCAGGATCGCCGAGACGTGGTGGCCCACGGTCTTGTCCGCGATGTGCAGCCGGGCCGCGATGCCGGCGTTGCGCAGCCCTTCGCGCAGGAGGGCGAGGACCTCCAGCTCGCGCGAGGTCAGCCCGGCGGGGTGCGCTACGGTCGCGCGTCGCGGGCGCTTGTCCACGCCCAGGCTCCGCAGGCGCCGCGCCACCATCTCGGCGGCCGGCCGCGCCCCGAGCCGCTGCAGGCGCTCGAGCGCGGCCAGCACCTCGGTGACGTCCGGGCCGGCCGCACGGGCGACCGCCGCCTCGTACGGGCAGTCCAGCCGTTCCCAGGCCGCGGCGGCGCCGGCCCAGTCGCCCCCGGCCTCCAGAGCGTACGGCGTGTCGCCGTCCGGTGCGGCGCCGCCGGCCTGGTGGAGCCAGTGGCCCAGCTCGCCGGCCGCCCACCGGTGCCCGAGCCGTACGGCCAGCTCGTAGGTCTCCGTCACCAGCTCCGGGATCTCGGGCGTACGGCCGGACAGGTGGGCGAGTTCGGCGCGCCCGGCCGCGACCGGCCACAGGCGCTGCAGGTCCATGGTCCGCAGCGCGAGGTCCCACGCCTCGCCGAGCGACGCCTCCGCGTCCGGCTCGCCCCGGCGGACGCGCAGCCGGCCGAGCGTGGTGAGCGCGACGATGCGGCCCGGGGGCGTCCGGGCGGGCGGCGCGGCGGCGAGCACCTCGGCCGCCGCGGTCCATCGCCCGCGCTCGAAGAGCACCCGGGCGAGCCACGCCACCGCGTAGCGGTGATGGCCGTCCAGGTCGCGCTGCTCGCACCACACGGCGCACTCGCGCAGCCAGCGCTCGGCCACGTCGTAGAGGCGGATCTCCCCCGCGCCCGAGCCGAGGTTGGCCAGCGCGGAGGCCGCCGCGCCGTCGTCGCCGGCCCGGCGCGCCACCTCCAGGCTCCGCCGCAGGGTGGCCTCGGCCGGCCCGGGCTCGGTGAACCACTGCGCCGAGCCGACCGCGTTGAGCGCCTGGGCGAGCAGCGGCGCGTCGCCGATCCGCTCGGTGAGCTCCACCGCACGGGTGCCGGTCTCGATCGCGCCCGGAATGTCGCGGGCGAGCATGAGCAGGTACGCCGACCAGGTGTACGCGGCGGCCAGCGGGCGCCGCGGCCGGTCCGGGTCGAGCATCGCGAGGGAGGCCCGTACGGACGCGTGCGCGTCTTCGGAGCGGCCCGCCCGCCACAGATAGCAGGAGCGCAGCGCGAGCAGCGCCGCCTCCCGGTCCGCCGCACCGATCCGCCGCCACAGGTCCAGGGCGCGGCCGGAGGACTCCAGTGCGGCGGTGTCGCGGTCGACGTTCGCGCACGCGACGCCGTACCGTTCGAGCAGCTCGGCGCGCTCGCGCAGGTCGGCCGGCTCGTCCGTGGCGAACCTCAGAGCGCGTTCGTACTGGTCGGCCGCCTGCCGGTGGGACCCGGCCGCCGCCGCGCGCTCGGCCGCGGCCTGGGCGTGCGCCAGCACCGCCGGGCCGTCTCCCGCTCCCTCGGCGTGGTGGGCGAGCCGCGCCGGGTCGGACTCGGTACGGGCGGCCAGGCGCGCGAGCACCATCGCGTGCAGGGCCGTACGCCGGGCGGGCGGGATGGCCCGCTCGACGGAGAGCCGGGCCAGCTCGTGGCGGAAGCGGACGCCGGCGTCCTCGCCGACGAGCATCCCGGCGCGTACGCAGGCGTCGACGGCGTCCCGCGCGTCCCCGCCGCCCGGCAGCTCCAAGGCGTCGAAGAGGTACAGCTCCGCGTGGTCGGGGACGACGGCGGCCGCGTCGAGCGCGGCGCGGGCGTCGGCCCCGAGCACCGCCGCGCGGGCGAGCACCGCGTCGCGTACGGTCGCGGGCGCCGCGGGGCCGGGGTCGGCGAGCACCTCGGTGACGAAGAACGGGTTGCCGCCCGTACGGGCGTGGATCTCGCGCGGGTCCAGGTCGTACGGCCCGGCGAGGCGGGCGACCGCCTCGGGAGACAGGGGCCGCAGCCGGATGCGGCTCGCCTCACCGGCCAGCGAGCCGAGCAGGCCGAGCAGCGGGTGGTCGGGGCCCAGTTCGTCGTCGCGGTGGGTGATGACGAGCAGCCCGGGTGTGCCGCCGACCCGGCGCCCGGCGAAGACCAGCAGGTCCAGAGTCGCCTCGTCGGCCCAGTGGACGTCCTCCACCACGACCGTACGGCCCGAGGCCAGGACGTCGAGGAAGGCGCTGAACCGGTCGTAGCGGGCGGAGTCGGCGGCCATGACCCGGGCCAGCTCGCCGCCGGCGGTCCGCGCGATGTCGCGCAGCGGCCCGAGCGTACGGGGCGTGCGCAGCGCGTCGCATCCGCCGCGGAGCACGCCGTCGTGGGCCTCCGCGAACGCCGTGAGCAGGGCGGTCTTGCCGATCCCGGCCTCGCCGGCGACCAGCACGACCCGGCCACCCTCCCGGCGGGCCCCCGCCAGCGCGGCGAGTGCGTCCTCCCGCTCCAGCAGGTCCATGGGCCGGATCGTATCCGCCGGTCAGACTTTTCGCCCGACGCCGGCGAGGAGCCAGCCGGTGGGCTCCCGGTACGGGCGGTCGGGACGCCAGAGCGGGGCCTCGACCAGGCCCGGTTCGAGGAGGACCAGGTCGCCGAAGAGGGCCTCGATCGCCGCGGCGGACCGTTCGGCCATCGGGATGCCGAAGGACGTGGCGAAGGCGGCGGCCACGGCCCGGTCCTCGGCGGGCCTCCCGTCGGGGTTGTAGTGCGAGAGCACGACGTGGCTGCCGGGCGGCACGGCCGAGACGAAGGTCTTCACCAGCCCGGTGGGGTCGTCCTCGTCGGCGATGTGGTGCAGGAGCGAGGTCATCACGATGCCGACCGGCCGGTCGAAGTCGATCAGGGTCGTCGTCGTGGGATGGGTGAGGACGTCACGCGGGTGGCGCACGTCCGCGTCGAACGCGGCGGCGACGGAGGAGCTGGACAGCAGCGCCTGGTAGTGGTTGACGATCACCGGGCAGTTGTCGACGTAGACGACGGTGGCGGACGGGTCGGCGGCGTGCACGAGGTCGTGCACGTTGCCCCGGCCCGGCAGCCCGCAGCCGAGGTCCAGGAACTGCCGGACACCGGCGTCGAGCAGATGGCGTACGGCCCGGCGCATGAAGCGGCGGTTCTCGAGGACCGCGGCTAACGACGTCGGCAGGGCCTCCTGCACCTGTTCCGCGGCCTCGCGGTCGGCCAGGTAATTGTCCTTGCCGCCGAGCGCATAGTCGAACATCCGCGCGTCATTCGGCGCGGACGCGTCGAAACGCTGGTGTGCGCTGAAATGGTCGATGATGCCGAGACCTCCGGATATGGGAACGGAGAGCGCGGGATCACTGATTATAGGCGGCAATGGTTCATCGGTGGTGATTCAACCGCCGGGTTCCATGCTTGACATGACTTTTGGCAAGCTCGGTGTATCTCCGGGGCCGACCTGCGGTATCTGCTGGTTGTGTGGTTGTTCCGGCCGCCGGGCGTCTACCGGCCTCAGGGCGAGACCTGGTTTCTCGCCGACACCTTTCGTACCGCGACGGCCGTACGACTCGGTGACTCGGTGCTCGATATCGGCACCGGGACCGGCGCGCTCGCCGTCATCGCGGCGCGCGTGGGCGCCGCCCGGGTCGTCGCGGTCGACATCAGCCGGCGGGCCGTCATCGCCGCGTGGGTCAACGCGCGGATGCGGCGGCTACCGGTTCGCGCCCGGCGAAGCGACCTGTTCGCGGCCCTGGGCGAGGAGTCCTTCGACGTCATCGTGGCCAATCCTCCGTCCGTGTGCGCGGAGGACGCCGCCGGGCGCAGTGCCTGGTGCGGCGGGCCCAGCGGCCGCGCGGTGCTGGACCCGCTGTGCGCGGCGGTGCCGGACCGGCTGGCGCCCGGCGGCACGCTCCTGATCGTGCACTCGACGCTGTGCGGCGTACCGGAGACGCTGGAGAGCCTGCGTTCGGCGGGGCTCAAGGCGGCGGTGATCGCCCGGCGCCGCGAGCCGTTCGGCCCGCTGATGCAGGCCGCGGCCGAGGACCTGGAGACGCGCGGGCTGATCGGCCGCGGGCAGCGGTACGAGGAGCTGGTGGTGATCCGTGCCGATCGGCCCGAGTGAGGCCGTACGGCGCCGCGTGGTGCTCGTACCGGGCGGGCCGATGCTGATCGAGGGTCCGGTCGAGATCGTGCTCGCCGACGGGAGCACGATCGTGTCCGACCGCTTCGTGGTGGCCGTGTGCGCCTGCCGGCGCAGCCGCCGCTTCCCGATCTGCGACGCCAGCCATCGCCGCGGGCACCGGCGCGTTTAATTAACGCAGTGACGACCGGCCCGTGCGCCAGTGGGTCAGCAGGTGCTCGCTGAGACGGCTCTCCAGCAGTTCGGTCGCCTGGACGCCCAGCACCACGTCCGCCGCCAGATCGGGCTCGCGGGCGAGGAGGTCGCCGATCACGTCGTTCCGCAGCACCTGCTCGTGCACCGCGTCGGCCTCGACGTGCTCGGTGTAGAAGAGCGTGCAGCGCGGCCCTGCGCCCAGGCGTTCGAGGGCGTCCGCCATGCGCTGGGCGCTGGGCGAGGTGGTGATCTCGGCCGCGGCGAAGTTGCCGACCAGGGCGCCGCGCAGCGCCCGGTGCAGGCCGAACATCGAGATCATGTTCACCGTCGCCAGCGTCACGGCGGGGACGGCGTCCAGGTAGTGGCCGTAGGACGAGTCGAGGCCCGCGTCCCGCATCAGGTCCGCGAAGAGCCGCGCGTGCATCCGCTCCTCGCGTCCGCCGCCGTACTCGTCGAACTCCACCGCGACGAGCGCGGCCTTCGCCCGGCCGCGCAGGCGCGGGATCACCCACGCGTGCGGGTCGGCCTCCTTGAGGTGGTAGAGCGAGCGGTGGGCGAGGAACTCCCTGAGCTGCCACCACTCCCCCGCCTCCCGCAGGTGGCCTGAGACGCCCGTCTCCCCGGGGGGTTCGTCGATGACGTTCCGCAGCGCCGCCTCGACGTCGTCGCCGCCGGGCAGTTCGGCGCGCAGGGCGGACAGGAAGCGTCGCTCCATGACGCCGCGCAGGCGCAGCAGCCCGGGGTTCCACTCCCAGCCGGGGTCGACTCCCCCGAAGCCCTGGTAGTGCAGCTCGTAGCAGGTGTAGAGCGCGAGCTGGAGGTCCTCGCCGAACCCGTCGGCCGCCCGGCCGCCGGCTGTGGCCAGCGGGCCCTCCGAACGGTCGCGCAGCGCGGCGACGACCGCCTCCGACAGCGGGCCGCGCGGCGTGGGCAGCACGGCGGCCTTCTCCGCGATCCGGGCGTCGGTGATCATCAGCCTCCTCCTGTCTGCCGTACGAGCATGTCGACGACGCCGGGCAGGCCGTCCGCCGCGGCGTCGCGCTGGCGGACCGCGCCCGTACCCCGGTGCCGTACCTCTCTGACCAGGGCGTTCACCACCGCCTCGTCTCCGGCATCCTCCAGCGCGGGCCGTACGCGGACGAGCAGTTCGTCCAGCAGCCACGTCGCGGGGACGCGGCGCTCGTCGACGGGGTGGATGCCCGGCCCGTCGAGCCCGTGGCGGGCCGCGGACCAGAGGGCGGTGGCGCAGACCTGATCGGCGACCGGTGGCGCCTCGCGGCCCGCGGCGAGGTCGTCCAGGGCGGTGCGTACCAGGGCGCGTACGAGCGCGGCCTGCAGGACCGCCTCGTCGACCGTGGGCGCCGTGTCGGCCGCCCGTACCTCCACGGTGGGCAGCCGCGGCGAGGGCCGGGCCAGCCAGTAGGTCGTGGTCCGGTCCGCGAGGACGCCGAGGTCGACCAGCCGCTCCAGCCGCCGGTCGTACTCGGCCGCCGAGCCGGACCACGGCGGCACGCCGAACCCGGGAAACCGCGCCTGGGTCTGGACGCGCCAGCTCCCGTAGCCGGAGTCGCACCCCCGGTCGAAGGGCGAGTTGGCCGACAGGGCGAGAAGCGTCGGCAGCCAGGGGCGCAGATGGTTGACGACCGCGACGGCCAGCTCGGGATCGGGCACGCCGACGTGCACATGGCAGCCGCACGCCTCGTAGCCCGCCACCGCCCCGGCCAGGATCTCGCTGACCCGCGCGAAGTGCTCGCCCGGCATGAACGGGGCCGTGGGCCCGGCCAGCACCGGGATGCCGGTGGCGACGAGCCGCACCCCTTCGGCGACGGCGGCCTTGGCGAGGCATTCTCGCGCCTCGGCGAGCTGACCGCGCAGACCCGGCAGGTCGGAGCAGACCCCGGTCGCGGCCTCGACCTGCGTGGCGACCAGCTCGGTCTGAAACGCGGTCTCCGGGACGGCCGACGTCTTGATCGCGCGGGCCAGCACCGCGGCCGCCCGCGGCACCGTACGGCGGGTCTCGGTGTCGACGAGGAGGAACTCCTCCTCCACCCCCACCGTAAGACCGCTGATGTTCCCCAGCGCGCACCTCCCCGGCAACCGACCGCGGAGGGCCCGAAGCGACGCGCCCCTGGCCCCTGTGAGCAGCAAAAATGCTCCGTTGGCCTGATTCATGCCCGCAGAACCGGGCGCTGATGCGGTCCGGGGGTCCCGGAACGAGAGGCGGGCTCATGGGCGGAGCCTTTCGCGCCGGGGCGGGAGCCTGGGGGCGGCGCGGGCCATGGTGCGGGAGGGTCTCCTTGGGCGCCTGCCGGGCTTGGGCGCGGACGACCATCTGCGCCTTCAACCGGGCGCCGAGACAGCAGCCGCGAATCCCTGTCCGAAGATCCAGGGGCGTCCTCGAATGCGCGGAACAGGGGGCATGCCGCGCTCCAGCGCGGGGCGAGCCGACCGCTCCGAACCAGAGCCGAGGGCATGTCCAGCTCCTGACCGAAAGTCAGATGCCGGGCCGGCACGCGGCCGGCGCCGCCTCCAGGCCGTTGTCGGAGGCGGGCCGCGTCTTACGAATCCCGAAGACGCAGGCCGATCCGAGCCAGGGCCGAAGACATGTCCAGCTCCTGACCGAAGGTCAGCGGCATGCGGTCGGCGCCGTTCTCGGCCGGTGGAACGGCAGGTGGGCCGTGTCAGCGCAGGAAGACCGGGAGGCGGCTCGGGCCGCGGAGCAGGAGGGTGTCCTTCCAGTCCGGCTCGCCGGCCAGGCCCAGCCGGGGTGCCCGCCGGGCCAGGGCGTGGAAGACGATCTGGGCCTCCAGCCGGGCCAGGGGCGCGCCGAGGCAGAAGTGCAGGCCCTGGCCGAAGGCGAGGTGCCGGGTCGGCGCGCGGCCGATGTCGAACCGTTCGGGGTCCTCGAAGGCGGCGGGGTCGCGGTTCGCGGCACCGATCAGCAGCAGCACCCGTGTGCCACGGGCCACGGTGCGGGCGAGTGTCGTCTCCATCAGGCGGGTGAGCTGGGCGTGGGGTTCGCGTAGCCCGGCCGCGAGTGTCTCCATCGCGTCCGGGTTGCGCACCGCGTACAGCCAGAACTCCGCCTGCAGCGGGGCGAAGTCGGTGTCCTTGTCGGCGACCTCGACGAGGATCCGGCCGAGCGCCTTCGCCGAGTCCTCGATGCCGGCCTTCGCGTCGGCGTGGGCCTGGCTCGCCTCGTCGATCAGCGCACTGGACCGGGTGGTCAGCAGCTCGATGAACAGCTGCTCCTTGCCTCCGGTTCACAAACACTATTCAAATAGCGAACACTATGTCGAACAAGTCTGGACCAGCAGGTCCTGGACCAGCTGGAACCCCGCGATCGGGCGGCCGAACTGCTCGCGCTCCTTCGCGTACGCGAAGGCGAGCTCGCACGCGCCCATCATGACGCCGACGGCGAAGGTGGCGTTGCCGACATGGACGGGTCGACGCGGTTCATCTCCAGCGCGACGAACCCGGTCAGCAGGCTCCGCGCCCCGCGCGAGGCCGGCCCCGCGATGTCCGGCTCCGCGAAACCGGGAACGAGGTGGTGGGGGAACTCCGCCGCGCCCCGGTCGCCGGTCTCCTACCTCCCCTCAGGCGGGATGCTCGCCGATCCCCGGATGAGGGGCGGATGACGGGGTAGGCGCACCACTATGCGGATCGTCATCACCGGAGCCACGGGCAACGTCGGGACCAGCACCGTACGGGCCCTGGCGGCCGACCCTGCCGTCACGTCGCTCCTGTGCCTCGCCCGCCGTACGCCGGACTGGCAGGTCCCGAAGGCCGAGTGGGCGCGGGCGGACGTCGCCGAGACCGACCTGGTGCCGCTGCTGCGCGGCGCGGACGCGGTCATCCACCTGGCCTGGGCGTTCCAGCCGACCCACGACGCCGCGGCGACCTGGCGGACCAACGTCACGGGGAGCACGCGGGTGTTCTCGGCGGTGGCCGCGGCCGGCGTGCCCGCGCTGGTCCACGCCTCGTCGGTCGGCGCCTACTCCCCCGGCCCCAAGGACCGGGCGGTGGACGAGTCCTGGCCCACCGACGGCTGGCCGGGCGCCTCCTACACCCGCGAGAAGGCCTACCTGGAGCGCGTCCTGGACGCCTTCGAGGCCAGGAACCCCGGCTGCCGGGTGGTCCGGCTCCGGCCCGGTTTCATCTTCAAGCGGGAGGCCGCGCAGGAGCAGCGCCGCATCTTCGGCGGCCCGCTCGTGCCCACCGTGGACGTACGCCGGCTGCCGGTCGTGCCCGACGTCCCCGGGCTGCGCTTCCAGGTCGTGGCCGCCGAGGACGCCGCCGAGGCGTACCGGCTGGCCGCTCTGGGAGAGGCGCGGGGGCCGTTCAACATCGCCGCCGAACCGCCGGTCGGCACTCCCGAGCTGGCCGAGGCCCTGGACGCCCGGCCCGTACGCGTGCCGGCCACCCTCGTCCGTACGGCCGTGGCCGCCGGCTGGCACCTCAACCTGGTCCCGGCCTCGCCCGGCCTGTTCGACGCCGTGCTGCGGCTGCCGATCATGGACACGGCGCGGGCGCGTACCGAGCTCGGGTGGACGCCGCGGCGGAGCGCGGTGGAGGCTCTACAGGAGTTCTTCGCCGGGCTGAGCGCGGGAGAGGGCATGGACACGCCGCCGCTGGCCGCGCGTACGGGCGGCCGGGTACGGGAGTTCCTGACGAGCCGCCGGCTGTGACGGGTGGTGATCGATGGCGCGAAAGGGGTACAAGGTGCTACCTCCGTACCAACGACGGGAGACGATGTGGCAGATCACAAAACCGCTTTCGTACTCGGCGGCGGGGGCCTGCTCGGCGCGTACGAGGTGGGCATGCTCCGCGCGCTCACCGAGGCCGGCATCAGCCCCGACCTGGTCGTCGGCACGTCGGTGGGCGCGTTCAACGGCGCGTTCGTCGCCGCGGACCCGGCGAGCGCCGTCGACCTGCTGACCAAGGCCTGGCAGGGCGAGGGCGCGGGCTCGGTGTTCTCCGGCTCGTTCCTGGCCCGCATGTCCACGCTGGTCCGCTCGGGTACCCACCTGCACTCGACGAGCCTGCTGTCCACGGCGCTGGAGACGTTCATCCCGGCCGAGCGGATCGAGGATCTCGCGGTCCCGTTCCACTGCGTGGCCGCCAACATCGAGCGCGCCGAGGCCCGCTGGTTCACCCGCGGCCCCCTGGTCCCGGCCGTTCTCGCCTCCTGCGCCGTGCCCGGCGTCCTCCCGCCGGTCCGCATCGGCGAGGAGCACTTCTACGACGGCGGGCTCGTGCACAGCATCCCGATCGGCCGCGCGGTCCGCGAGGGCGCCCGGACGATCTACGTCCTGCAGGTGGGCCGGATCGAGAGCCCGCTCACCGCGCCGCGACGACCCTGGCAGGTCGGGCTGGTCGCCTTCGAGATCGCCCGGCGGCACCGCTTCGCCGAGGAGATGTCCGAGCTGCCGGACGACGTGACCGTCCACCTGCTGCCCACGGGAGGGGCGGGCCCCGGGAACGGCCTCTCCCAACTGCGCTATCGTGACGCGTCGCGTGTCGAGGACAACATCGAAAGGGCCTATGCGGCAAGTAGCGCCTACCTCGCGCGTGGCTGACCCCCTGGGAGCGGCCCTATGGTCCCGCCGCGTTTCGTACGGCGGCTGGTCTTCACGCCCCTGCTGATCGCCCTCGCGATCACGGCGGGCGTGCTCTCGCCGCTTCTCCTTCTGGTCGGGCTCCTCGCCTCTCACGGCCGGCACCGGCTGCTGCGGCTCACCGTGGTCGCGGTCGCCTGGATGGAGCTGGAGGTCGCCGCGGTCTCCGCCACGTTCGCGCTGTGGGTGTCCGGCAACGGCTCCCGGCGCGACCGGTACTACGACCTGTGCGGATGGTTCCTCGGCCGCGTGTACCGGATCGCGACGCGGGCCTTCGGGCTCGTCGTGGAGATCCAGGAGCCGCTGAACGCCTCCACGGACCGGCCGGTGATCGTCCTGAGCCGGCACGCCGGGCCGGGCGACTCGTTCCTCATCGTGCACTTCCTGCTCAACGTGTACGGACGCCGCCCGCGCATCGTCCTGAAGGCCGCCCTGCAGCTCGACCCGGCGCTCGACGCGGTGCTGAACCGGCTGCCCAACGCGTTCGTGTCCGGCAGCGGCGCGCCGCGCGAGGACGCGGTCACCGCGATCGAGCGGCTCGCCGCCGGCATGGACGGCGGCGACGCGATGCTGATCTTCCCCGAGGGCGGCAACTTCACCCCGCACCGCCGCGTACGCGCCATCCGGCACCTGTGGCGGCAGGGCCACCGGACGCGGGCGTCCCGCGCGCGGAGGATGGAGAACGTCCTGCCGCCGCACCTGGCCGGCACGCTCGCCGCGATCGAGGCCGCCCCCGCCGCCGACGTGATCTTCGTCGCGCACACCGGGTCGGACGACCTGCTCTCGGTCGGCGACGTCTGGCGCGCGCTCCCGATGCGCCGGCCCATGCGCGCCCGGTGGTGGCGAGTGCCGTACGAGGAGATCCCCGCCGACGGCCGCGAACGCTGGCTCTATGACTGGTGGGAGACCATCGACACCTGGATCGCGGACAACCGGCCGGTCACGGAGTAGCCCTCGCCACCGTTCCGCGCGGTCGAAGAACATTGCACAGCGCGGTCACAACGGTCAGACCGGTGCAAGGTACGGTCAACGCGGTCACAGAATGGACCAACCGGGCTACAGAGTCGTACCAGTCAATTTCCCCGGCCCCGGCGACGAGCGGCTCCGCACCGGCACGACGCCATCCCCGTGACGGCGAACACCGGCTCCACGCCTGGTGGCAGACCATTGACACCGGGATCCCCGCAGCGGAACAGTGCCGTGTCGCGGATGCCACCGTCCCGAGGTGATGGTTCCGCGACACTGGGTTAGCGCATCGTTCGTAGTACTTCTACCGAGCTAGCCCGGTAGAGACCGATAGGTATTGGTTGCGAAGCTTCTGCGTGGTCAGCCGGGAGACTGCCAGTCGGTGACGTGACAGAAGGGGAGTGTCATGACGGCCGCGCTTTCGTCCACCAGGGCCGGACGGGCTCAGGCAACCGTCCTGCCCGGGCACGGATGGCGGCTGAAGCCGCTGGCGGTGCGAGTGGCGTTGGTGTTGGCGGTGCTGGTCCCCGCGCTGGCCGAGGGTGGTCTCTGGGTCCGTCACCCACTGACGACCGTGGTGAACCTGCTGGTCGCCGCAGGGGCTGTGGGAGCGGGGGCGCTCCTGGCCGGCGACGTTCAGCAGCGAGTCACGGGCTATGCGTTGATCGCGTCAGGGGTGGTTCGTCCGCTGGGGTGGGCGGACGAGTGGGTGACGGGCCCGGGACCGCTGTACTCAGCGGTGTTCGGCTACTTATCGATCACTTTGACCGCGTGGGCGCTCCTGCGCTATCCCGGATCGTCGCTCGGCCGGTTCCGGCGCCGGTTCATGATCGCGCTGGCCTCGTGGCTGATCGGCGTGCCGGCGATCCAGGTGTGCGTCGCGCGGCCGGAGTGGGTCGGCGACGAGAACGCCACCTCGGCGACCTGGTGGCCCTACCTCTGGGTCAACCGCCCGGTGTTCGACCTGGTGACCCACGCGCTGATGGCCGGTTCGGCGCTGCTGGCGGTCGCCTATCTCGCGCTCATGGTGCGCCAGGTGGCCGTCGGCGGCCGGAGTGAGCGCGCCGTACGTCTGCCCGTCGCCGTCGCGGGCATGCTCGCCGCGGTGGTGTCGGGCTCGGTCCTGGTCGTGACCACCATCACCGGACCACACGAGGAGGTGTTCGCGATCGAAGGGATGGCCCAGTTGAGCGTGCCGATCGCGTTCCTGGTCTCGTTCGCCCAGCGGCGGCTGACGCGACTGTCGACGCTGGTGTCGGTGCTCGACACCACGAACCCGACGACCCACCTGCTGCGTCAGCTCTTGCGCCACAACCTGCGCGACCCGGGGCTGGACCTGCTGGTCTGGTCCGACGCCGACAAGAAATACCTCACGGTCGACGGGGAGCCCGCCGAGGCCCGCGCCTTCTCGCCCGGCCGCCAGACCATCCCGGTGCAAGGGCGGGCGGACCGCCCGCTGGCGCTGCTCGTGGTGGAGGCCGACGCGGCCGGCGACTCCGACCTGGTCGACGCCGCGGTGGCGATCAGCAAGCTCGCCCTCGAGAACCTCATGCTCTCGCGCCGCCTGCTGACCGCCGACTACGACGCGCGCCAGCTCATCGTGGCCGACCTGCACGACGGGGCGCAGAAGGACCTGTGCGCGCTGCGGGTGGCCCTGTCCAAGCTCAGCAGCGCCGACCCCGCGCGGCTGCCGGTCCTGGTGGAGGAGGCCGACCGGCTCGTCGCGGGCGCGCTGCACGAGCTGCGCGACCTGGCCCACGGCGTCTATCCGCACACCCTGACCCACGCCGGGCTCGCCGCGGCGATCGAGGAGACGGCCGACGGCCTCGACCTCATCGTCCACCTCACCGCGCCGGAACACCGCCTGCCGACCACGGTGGAGAAGACGCTGTACTTCTTCGCCAGCGAGGCGCTGACCAACGCGCACAAGCACGCCGGCACCATCCACATCGAGGTCGAGATCCGGCAGGCCGGAGGTGTCGTGGTCGCCGAGGTCCGCGACGACGGCGTCGGCGGGGCCGACGCCGAGGGCCCGGGTCTGGCCCGGCTGCGCGACCGCATCGAGGCGCACGGCGGCCGCCTGCACATCCACAGCCCCCACGGCACCGGAACCCGCGTGGTCGCGAGGATCCCATGCGTGTGATCATCGCCGACGACGTGCCCATGCTGCGGGACCTCTACCGCCAGAGCATCCAGGCCCTCGGCGTCGACGTGGTGGCCGAGGCCGCGACAACCGCCGAGCTGCTGATCCACGTCGGTGACCACCGGCCCGACGCCGTGCTGGTCGACATCAACTTCGGCGGCCACCACGGCCGTCCTCAGGACGACGACGGCCTGCACGCCGCCGAGCGGCTGCGCGCCGACGACCCGCTGCTGGGCATCGTGATGTTCTCGGTGCACATGACCCCGGCCTACCTGCGCCGCATCACCGCGATCGGCGACGGCACGCACATCGGCTACCTCGGCAAGGAGCGCATCAAGGACGCCCGTACGATCGTCGACGCCCTGGCCCGCGTCATCGCCGGCGAGACGGTCATCGACCGGACGCTGGCCGGGCAGATGCTGCGCACGCGCCGCGTCCAGGACCCCATGGCCCGGCTGACCGCCCGCCAGCGCGAGGCGCTCGAACTCCTCGCCCAGGGCCGTACGAACAAGGCCATCGCCGAGCAGATGAAGGTCGCGGTCCCGACCGTGGAGGCCTACCTCAGCGAGGTCTTCAAGGCCCTCGACATCCCGACCTCCCCCGACGACCACAAACGTGTCCTGGCCGTCCTGACCTGGCTCCGCAGCGCGGGCGCCCGGCCCTTCGACACCCGTGGTCACCAGGGCTGACCCGTGATCCGGCCGAGATGACCGCGCGTAGAGGAGTTTCGATGGCGCAGGCGATCGGCATCGATCTGGGCACCACCTACTCCGCCACGGCGGCGGTCCGGCCCGGCGGTGTCCCGGAGGTCTTATGGAACCGTGAGGGCGACCGCCTCACGCCCTCCGTCGTGCTGTTCCAGGAGTCCGGCCGGGTGCTCGTCGGCAAGAACGCCAAGCACGCGACCAAGAACGCGCCCGAGGACTGCGTGGAGTCCGTCAAGCGGTGGATGGGCGACCCCGGCTGGGTCTTCGCCGACTCCCACGGCGGCGTGCACGGCGCCGAGGAGATCACCGGCCTGATCCTGCGGCGGCTCGCCGAGGACGCCGCCGAGACGCTCGGCGAACCCGTCGGCGACGTCGTGATCACCGTCCCCGCCCACTTCGACGACGCGCGCCGCAAGGCCACCCAGGACGCGGGAGAGATCGCCGGCCTCAACGTGCTGCGGCTGATCAGCGAGCCCGCGGCGGTGGGCATCGCCTTCGCCGCGGCGGGCGCGGGGCCCGAGACGCTGATGGTCTACGACCTCGGTGGCGGCAGGTTCGACGTCACCGTGCTTCGGGTCGACGGGGACGATCTGACGGTCGTCGCCACCGCCGGCGACCGCGATCTCGGCGGCTCCGACTTCGACACGCTGCTCATGACGTACGTGGCCGCCGAGGTGTCCGCGCGGCGAGGGCCGGACCTGCTCGACGAGGGCCGGCACCAGGCCGGGTTACGGGAGAGGTGCGAACAGGCCAAGTACGCGCTGAGCCGTACCGACCAGACCCGGCTGTTCTTCAGCGACGCAGGCCGGAGCTACACGGTCGAGGTGACGCGCGAGCGGTTCGAGCAGATGGCCGAGGACCTCCTCGGCCGTACCTCGGTCATCACCGAGCAGGTCCTGGAGGAAGCGGGCCTGTCATGGGCGGATGTCGACCGCATCCTCCTTGTCGGCGGGTCGACGAGGATGCCGATGGTCCGCCGGAGGATCGAACGGCAGTCCGGCAAGGTCCCCGACATGACCGTGAACCCCGATGAGGCCGTCGCGGTGGGGGCCGCGATCCTCGCCACGGCGGAGATGACGAGGATGGCAGGGCTCCGCGGCGACACCCCGGTGACGAGCCCGCCGCGGACCGTACGGGACGTGACCCCCGCGAGGAAGGGCTCGATCGCCGGCCGTCGTCCGCCCGGGGGCGGTTAACGATGGGGCCGCTGCCGGCCGGCCTGGTCATGGTCTTCTTCTTCGCCCTGGCCTCGCTGGCCTTTCTGCAGATCGTCCGGTCCGTCGACCACCCGAGTCGGCGGCGGCTCTCGTCGACGGCGCTGCTGTTCAGCGTCTTCCAGTCGGCCGGTCTCACCCTCGGCGCCCTCTGCCTCGTGTCGCCGCCCGTGGCGTCGGCGGCGGGTTCGGCGGCGCTGGCGGTCGCGGTGCTCGTCAACCTCCGGATGGTCAGGCGCGAGTTCGCCCGGCGGTCACACCGGCCGATGGTGCCGCGCAACCGGCGGGAGGCCGCAGCGATGGAGTGGGAGTGCCGCATGGCCCTGCGGCAGGGCGCGCCCGGCCGGGTCCGCCCCGGCTGGACACGCCTCAACCTGGCCCGCGCCCTCGTGGTGCTCGCGCGCGAGGCGGACGGCTCCGGCCGGGCCGTCGAGGCGCGGGACCTTCTCGACGGGCTGCGCCGCGACACCTCGGTGGATCCCGACATGCTGTTCGACGCCTACCGCGAGCTCGTGGACACGATCGAGTTCACCGGTACGGAGGCGCTCTACGAGGAGACGCTCGACCGGCTGGAGGAGGCGGCCCGGCCGCTGGCGGCCGACATGCCGGCCCTCTACCACGTCGCCATCGCGCGGGGCGACCACGCGGCGCACCAGGTGTCCCGCAGCGGTTCCGAGACGACGAAGCGGTCCTTCCGGCTCCAGGCGCGCGGCTACTACGAGCAGGCGCTCCGCCTGGTGCGGCCCGGTTCGGATCTGGCCCTGGACGCGGAGACGCGGCTGGCGCTGATGCCCGGCCCTCCCGGTGAGTTCTGGCTGGACGAGCGGGTCGGCGTCTGGCGATCGCGCCTGCCGGGGCGCCGGGCCGATCGGGCCTCGGTCCGGTTCGTCCTCGCGTACCTGCTGCTCGCGCGGTTCGCCCGCGACGACAGCGAGCGCGACCGGGAGGAGGCCGTACGGCTGCTGGAGCGCCTCGCCCGCGGGAGGTCCGAGCTCCGTACCCACGCCGCCGAGCTGCTGCCCACCGCCCGCGCGTCGATCGCGTGGCGGCCGCGGGCCGGTACGGCCGAGGAGATCGGGGCCGCGTTCCGGCGGGCGTTCGACGAGCGGGCGCGAGAGTCGGTCGGCGGCCTCCAACGCGTCACCGCGGACTGGATCGCGTGGGCGATCGAGGAGGAGGACGTCGAGGAGGCCGCCGAGGCCTGCTGGCGGCGGGCGATGACGCTGCCGCCGCTCGTCCTGCGGCCGCACTCGTGGCGGCTGCGCGCGGAGACCGCCGCGCGGCTGGGCGGGAACGCCGCCGAGGCGGGCTTCTGGCTGCTCGCTGCGAGCCGCGTACGCGAGGCGGCGGTCGCGATGGAGTACGGGCGGACCGTCGCGTTCGGCCTGGCCACCGCCGCTCCCCCACCCGAGCTGGCCCGCCGGCTCACCGAGGCCGGCCGGCGGGATCTCTACACGGACTACGCCCGCGCCGTGGAGGCGGCGATCCGCCGGGAGTTCGGCATCGCCGGTCAGGACGAGGCGAGCGAGCGCCCGTGGGGCGAGATCGACCGGCTGCGGCGGGCCATCGCCGAGGTGCTCGGCGACGCGGAGATCCAGCCGCCGCTCGCCTACGAGGAGATCCGCGCGGTCGCCGTCGGCGGGCCCATCGTCTACCTCGGCGCGACCGAGCGCGGCGGATTCGCGATCATCGTACGGTCCGACGGCGAGCCGCAGGTCCTGCCGCTGCCCCGGCTGACCGCCCCGGAGGTCGCCGAGCGGGCGAAGACGCTGGCCCGGGTGGTCGAGGGCGCTCCCGACTCGGCGTGGGAGACCGCGGACGGGCCCGGTCAGGGGCTGTACCCATGGATGTGGTCGGCGGTGATGGAGCCGCTGACCGTACAGCTCGCCGGGCGGGAGGCCGCGCTGATCGCGACCGGGCCGCTGGGGGCGTTCCCGCTGCACGCGGCGGCGCCGACGCGCAACGCGCCGCCGGCGTCGGACTACCTCCTCCTGCGCCGCGCGCCGAGCGCCCGGCTGCTGCGCGACGCGCGTACGGCCGCCATGACGGTCTCCGCGCGGCCGCTCACCCTCCTGGCCGCCGACGTCCCGCACCCGGCGGACGGCCCCGACCTGCGCCTCGTCGCGTACCAGACCAGGGCGCTGCACGAGCGTTACGGCGCGCGCTGCGAACGGCTGCCGGACGCGACCCGGGCACAGGCGCTCGCCACGATCGGCCCGGCCGGGGCCTGGCATTTCGCCTGCGCCGTCCGGCGGGAACCCGACCTGCTCGACAGCCACTTCGCCATGGCCGACGGGCGGCTGACCCTGCGCGACCTGATCCTGCGCGACGGGAGCCACCGCCTCGCCGTCCTGTCGTCGCATGAGACCACCGCGCCCGGCGGGTCGATCGGCCTCCCCGACGGGCTGATGTACGCGGGCGTCGCGGCGGTGATCGCCTCCGCGTGGCGGGTGGAGGAGACGGCCACCGCGTGCCTCCTGCTGCGGTTCCACGAGCTCTGGCAGGGCGGGCGCGCGCCGCGCCGGGCCTTCGCCGAGGCGCAGTGCTGGCTGCGCAAGGCGACCAACGAGGAGCTGACCAGGTACGACCCTAACCTGGTCGCCGAGCCGCGGCTGGAGGCGGAGTCGCTGGCCCTGTGGCGGGCGCGGCGTCCCTTTCGCGAGCCCAAGTACTGGGCGGCGTTCAGCTACACGGGCGTCTGAACCGGGGAGTTGCCCGAAGTACGTCGGGTGGACCGCCCGTTGTCCCGATAATGGGCGCCATGAGTCGGTGGCGTGTTGTCTCGCTCGTGTTGAAAGCGGCATTGGTCGGGCTGCTGCTCTTCGCGCTCCTCCATCCGGACTGGGACCGCTTCGCGGCCAAGGCGATGGGGATCCGGGCGATGACCTATCCGCTCGCGGCGGTGCTGGTCCCGATCATCTGGTTCGCCTGGAGCCGGCTGCGCGGGCCGGTCCGGTATCCCTGGGACGTCGACGCGCTGATCGTGGCGCCGTTCGTCATCGACGTCGCCGGCAACGCCGTGAACTTCTACGACACGTTCACCTGGTTCGACGACTTCTGCCACTTCACCAACTGGGCGCTGCTGAGCGCCGCCGCCGGTGTCGCGCTGCGGCGCGGCCCGGTGATCCCGCGCTGGATGCTCGGGTTCACCTGCGCCGGGCTCGGGGCGATCGCGGCGATCCTGTGGGAGCTCGCCGAGTACTCCACGTTCATCATGAACACCAACGAGGTCGTCGACATCTACCGCGACACCCTCGGCGACGAGGCGCTGGGACTGGGCGGCGCGACGCTCTCCGGCGTCCTTCTCGCGATCTTCGCGCCCCGGAGGCCCGCCGACGTGCCGGTCGAGGTCAGCCCGTGAGCGCGGCGGGCCGCAGAGGCCTGCGCCGGGCGAGCTCGGAGTGGTACTCCCTGCCGATCCGCCCGGCGTTCTCTCGCAGGTAGTCCGTCAGCGGCGTCGGGCAGGTGGCCTCGCCCTCGACCATGACCAGCTCGGCCATCAGGCCGTCGATCTCGTCCCGGGTGAGCACGATGTCCCTGGTCACCAGCGACAGGCCGCGCAGCACCAGCGACACCAGGGCCGGTGGGAGGTGCACGGGGCGGAACGGCGACCCGATGGCGCGCGCGATGGTCGCGGCCAGGTCCTCGAAGCTGAACGACTCCGGGCCGATCGCGTCGACCACGGTGTCCTCGCGCTCGGCCCCGAGCCGTACGCACAGCTCGGCGAGGTCCTCGACGTGCACCGGGCGCAGCCGGTACCGGCCGTCGCCCGGGATGGCGAAGACGTAGAACTGCCGGAGCAGCCAGGCGATGTTGTTGAGCAGGATGTCGGGGCCACCGAAGATCACACCGGGCCGGACGATGGCGTACGGCAGGCCGCTGTCCCTGACGAGGTCCTCCACCGCGGCCTTGCCCCGGTAGTAGGCGTAGAAGGAGTCGGCGTCGGGGTTGGTGATGCTGAGGTGCACGACGCGTTCGACCCCGGCGCGGGCGGCGGCCGTCAGGAGCGCCTCGGTGTTGGTCACGGCCTGCGGGTGACTGGTCCCGCCCGGCTCGTACCGGGTCCAGTAGGTGTTGTAGAAGGTCGTGACCCCCGTGAAGGCCTCCTCCAGGGCGCCGGGGTCGGTGAAGCGGTATGGGAAGACCTCGATGTCGGCGTCGGGCGCCGGGTGGTCGGTGAGCGTACGGACCGTGTGGCCCGCCGCCTGGAGCCGGCTCCTGAGATAGGTTCCGGAGTATCCGTACGCTCCGGTCACAAGGTCTGTCTGGCTCATGACGCATCCTTCCCATCGCCCGATCCGCCGTGCCGCCGCTGACCCGAATCATACATACGTATGATTGGGCGACAAGAGGCCACCCGGGCCCGGCTGCTCCAGGCGACGCTGGAGGTGCTCGGCAGCCATGGCGTGGCGCAGACGACCTCGCGGGAGATCGCGGCCGCCGCCGGGGTGAACCTCCAGGCGATCACGTACCACTTCGGTTCGAAGGACGACCTCGTCGCCCAGGCGCTGGTCCACGCCGTACGGACCTGGATCGAGCCGGCCCGCGCGGCGCTGACCGGCATCGCCGGCGACCCGCTGCGCGGCCTGCTCGACACGATCGCGGCGCTACAGGAGGCGCTCGACCAGGCCCACGAGCATTTCCCGACTTATATCGAGGCGCTCGCGACGGCCTCGCGCAATGAGACGGTCCGCCGGCAGATCGTCGAGTTGCTCGCGGAACTGCGCGGCGCGCTCGCGACGAGCATCGGCGAACTTCGCGATTCCGGCCTTATCGCCTCATGGGTGGAACCGGAGCCGATGGCCGCACTCATCGTCGCGGCCGGCGACGGATTCGTGCTCCATTCGACGCTCGACCCGGACGGCTATTCCGCCGAGGCCACGCTGCGGCAGGTGGTCCAGCTGCTGCTCGCCGCGGCGACGGCCGCCGAGGAATGAGCATTCCGCGTCTCGCTTGTATAACGCCTCTTCACCGGTGAACCTCGGGCATATCCGCCCCGTCTCACATTGGGTGGACCGTTCTGCGGGGAGGGCGATCAAGTCATGCGCGTCGGCGACCGGTACGAATTGCTCAGCCGGCTTGGCCAAGGCGGAATGGGAACGGTCTGGAGAGCGCACGACGAGCTTCTCGGCCGCGACGTCGCCGTCAAAGAGGTGCTACTGCCGCCGGGGATGAGCGAGACCGAACGCGGTCAGCGCCACGCTCGTACGATCCGGGAGGCGCGGTCGGCCGCACGGCTCAGCCATCCGGGCGTCGTCACGGTCCACGACGTGGTCGAGCACGAGGGCCGGCCGTGGATCGTGATGGAGCTGGTCAGCGCACCGTCGCTGCAGGACGTGATCGACGCCGAGGGGCCGCTGCCGCCGCGGCGCGTGGCCGCGCTCGGCCGGCAGACGCTCGCCGCGCTGCGGGCGGCGCACGCCGCGGGCATCGTGCATCGCGACGTCAAGCCGAGCAACGTCCTGGTCGCCGGCGCGGACCGGGTCGTGGTGACCGACTTCGGCATCGCCGCGCTGGAGGGCGACGCGACACTGACCGGCACCGGTGTGCTCATCGGCTCGCCGGCCTACATCGCGCCCGAACGAGCGCGCGGCGAGCACTCCGGGCCGGCCAGTGACCTGTGGTCGCTGGGCGCCACGCTGTACGCCGCAGTGGAGGGACGTTCGCCGTTCGAGCGGTCCGGGCCGGTGTCGACGCTGGCCGCGATCATGGCGGAGGAACCGCCGCCGCCGCTCAACGCCGGACCGCTGACGCCGGTGCTGGCGGGCCTGCTGCGCCGGGATCCGGTGGACCGGATGACCGCGGCCGAGGCCGACCGGGTGCTCGGCCAGGTCGCCGAGGGGACACGGCCGCCGGCCGGCGACGGGTGGACGCTCCCGGTCGTACGGCGTGAGCTCACCGCGCCGGCCGATCTGACGCTGCCCGCCGCGCCCGTGCCTGTGCCTGTGTCGTCCTCGCGGCGGCCGGCGATGCTCGTGGCCGCGAGCGCGCTCGCCGGGGCCTTGGTCGTGGCCGCGTTCGGCGCGGTCTGGGTGCTCGGCCGGCCGTCCGCCGATGAACGGCCGCACACGGGTGCGTCCTCGTTCCGGCCGCTGGACGCGCGGACCACCCCGCCGGCCGCCGCGACCGGGGCGGCCGGTGTGGCCGGTTCCGCGTCGCCGGCGGCGGAGCACTGGACCACGCGGTCCGAGAGCGGCTTTTCGGTGCCGGTGCCCTCGTCGTGGTCGCGGCGCGTCGACGGGGACAACGTCTTCTACGAGGACGCGTCGACGCAGCTGCTGCTGCAGGTCGGCACGACCTCGTGGGACGCGGACCCCCAGACGCAGGCGCAGGCCGTGAGCGCGTCGGTCGCGCGGAGCTTTCGCGGCTATCGCGAGGCCGCGGTCACGCCGACGACGTATCTCGGCGTGCCGGCGGCCGACCTGCGGTTCGCCTACGACCGCTCGACCGGCACCGAACGCGTCATCGACCGTTTCTTCCGCATCGGCGGCCAGTGCTTCGCCATCTACTTCCGGATGCCGGCGGACCAGTGGGCGAACTCCTCGTCGTACCTCGACCCGATCTTCAATGGCTTTCACGTGGGCTGACCGTCGCCGCCCCGCTCCCCCATCGGGATGGGAGAGCGGGGTCGTCGTTTCCGCACCACCGACGGGTGCCGTCAGTTGTCGCAGGCCGACCTGATCCGATCACCGGCGCTCATCAGGCTGGTGCTGTTCGGCATCTGCGGCGCGCCCCGGCCGTCGCGGTCCGCCGTCAGCTGCTGACTGAGCTGTTCGAGCGCCGAGGCGGCGTCGTTGGCCGCGCTCTCGACGTCGTTGTCGCCGGAGTCGCGGCCCTCCTGCCGCATCGTCGTGGCACTGCTGTAATAGGTGTTGGCGAGCCCGTTCGGATCGTTGTTCTGGGAAACACCACTCTGACTGACCTGGGTAATGGTGTCCCGGAGCTTGTCACAGGCGGCTTTCTTGTCGTCATTGCCGCACGCGGCCACGGACGCTGCGAGCGTCACGGCCAGAGCGCACGACCCAGCGATCCGTATCGGTATTCTGCGCATCGAAGTCGACTCCTTTCGGGGGCCTGGCGGCGAGCTGCCGAGGCTCGCCGTAGGTCAAGGTCTGATCTGCACCTCCTCCGATCTGAAAACATCATGCATCACTCTGAGTGTTCGGCCCATCACTTTCAGGTTAGGTCTCAGAACCGCGAGAGATGCTCTGCACGAAATGGATCACCGTCGGCGATACGTGAAACGGCGCCCGGATGCTTTCGGCGGCTAAAGACCGGCTGACGCCCGGGAAACGCCCGGTCCATGCCCGGCTTTACGGACAGTGCGCGTCCGAGGATGGAGCGAAGGGTACGCAGACGGGGGAACCGGGGCAGAACCACCAGCCTGCCGGCGTGTGCGTACCGCGTCGTCAACAGCGGGCGGGGAGTCGGCATGGCCGAAACCGCATTACAGGATGCGAGAGACACGGACCCGGTACGGCCCGAGCACCGCATCGAGCCGGGCCCGACCGGCGTCGCGGGCGGGACCGCGTCACACGGTCCGGGAGACGCGGATCCGGTACGGCTCGAGGACCGCGTCGAGCCAGTCCAGGCCGGCGTCGCAGTCGAGGTCGACGGCGGCGCCGGGGATGGGCCGCAGGAGGTCCTTCGCGACGCAGCGGTCCCCGTACAGGATCACCGCGGCGTTCGGCAGGTCGCGCTTGGACAGCCAGATCATCCCCTGCGCCCAGCCGGCGGAGCGGCGCATGGCCGCGGCCCACTCGCGCGTCAGCGTGAAGTGCTCGGGCTCGGTCTGGATGAGCCACTCGTCCTGTCGTCCGCTGGCGAGGTCGGCGGTGCTGAGCAGCCGCGCGAGCCGCAGGTCGGCGGTCAGCCGGAGCGCGGACAGGCGCTTGTTCCACAGCGTACGGCGCAGGATGAGCCGGGCCTCCCGGTCCCTGCGGAAGAGCACGTCGCGGACGAGCGTCTCGGTGAGCGCGGTCGTGTCGTCGAGGGCGGCGTAGAGGTAGGGGAAGCGCTCGTCGGCGGTACAGCCGAACCGTCCGGTACCGGGCTCTCCGCCGCCCGGCCGGGGCCGGAACTCCTCGGCGTCGTACTCGGTGTCGTGCACACGCCAGAGCCGGGTACCACGCGGCAACGTGTACGCCACCGGCCCGTCCGCGACCGGCCCGGACATCCCGGCCACCACTCACCCCACCTCCAGCACCGCACGAACGGCGGCGGCACCCGGCCACCGGCCCGCCGCACCCCGTGGATCGGGCTCCACGTCCAGGAGCGCGTCGACCTTCCCCGCCACCGCGCGGACGACGCCGCGACCGGTCGCGCTCTGCCGACCGCGCCGGGCACCGGGCGCGGCCCGGCCGCGTACACCGGTCACCACTCACTCCACCTCCAGCACCACGCGAGCAGCGGCGCGTACGCGATCATCGCCGCCCGCGTCGAGCAGATCGGCCGGCGCGGCACCCAGCACCGCGTTCAGGCCCAGCCACCAATCCGCCACACCCCACGGATCGCGCTCCGCGTCCAGCAGGGCGTTCACCTCCCGCACGACCGGACGGACGCGGCCGGCGGTGTCGAACTGGAACGCGGGCAGCTGCACGCCGCCGTCCGGCCGGGGCAACCGGATCAGGTGCGGTCCGCCGTGCTCGGGCAGCATGCCGGGGGTGAGCGCCGGCGCGGCCAGCAGCCGGGTGCGGATCTCCGCCCACAGCGGGTCGCCGCCGGACAGGAAGGACAGTGCGCCGCGCAGTCCGGCGGCGGAGGTGTTCCAGTCCGTCGCGCCCGGGAGGGCGTCCGAATAACGCTCGGCGTCGCCGCGCAGCAGGGCCTCGCGTACCTCATGGCCTTCGGGGAGCACGCCGACCACCAGGTCACGCAGCCGGTCGGCCGCCTCCTCCCGGGAGTACGCGTCGTCCAGGCCCTCGGTCAGCTCCGCGGACAGCTCGGCCAGCCGTGCCCGTGCCGCGGGGTCCAGGTACGGCGCGATCTCCTCGATCCGCCCCGCGACCAGCGCCACCATGTCCTCGTACCGCACCGGGTCCTCTTCCCTGTCGCCGGCGGCTCAGACGACGCCGGGATGGTCGAGCGCGTCCGCCTCGGCGAGGACGCCGAGGACCGCCTCGGCGTGGTCGCGGTCCTTGGTGACGAGGTGGACGGCGAAGTCGCCCGCGGCCAGTTCGCTCCGCAGGGCGCTCCAGATCCAGCGGAAGCTGAGGTGCGGGTCGATCCCGCCGTGGCCGGCGCCGAACAGCGGCAGGCCGATCGAGCTCAGCTCGGGCTCGAAGAGGCGGCGCTGCTCGCGGGCCAGCGCGAACGCCGCGTGTACGGCGGCGTTGATCGTCTCGGGCGGCACGTCGTAGCCGGTGCCGTCCGAGCGGGGGACGACGACGGCCGCGTGCAGGAGCAGCCGGATGCCCTGGCCGACGAGGTCGCCGGCGCCCGTCGGCGCCACCGTTCCCGGTGCCACGGGGCGGCCGACGCGACCGTTCTTGCGCACCCAGCCGGTCAGCTCGTCGGAGATGACGTCCTCCAGCACCGCGCCGGTGGTGTCGGTACGCGCGCCGCCGCGGCGCAGGGCGGCCGACAGCGAACCGCCGTAGCTCTTGGCCATCTCGAAGTAGACGTTCTCGCTGGAGACGATGACGTCGACGCCCTGCAGAAGCTCGACCGGCATGGCGTCGAGCCAGAGCGTCCGGGGACCGGCGGCGGTGCGTACCGCGATCTGGTGCGAGCCCGGCCCGGGGAGCGCGGGCCGCTCGACGACGCGATCGGCGACGCCACCGCGCGCGGCCAGGGCCGCGTGCCGGCACAGCTTGATGATCTCCTCGGCGACCTGTTCGAGGACGCGGTGCTCGGGCTCCTTGCGGAAGGTCTCCGGCTGGACGTGGTACGCCTCGGCGGCGCGTCTCCGGCGGTCGGCGACGGGCCAGGTGGCGGTGCCGGGCACCAGGCCGAGGGTGAACTTCGCCGCGGTGCCCAGCTCGCCGTCGCCGAGACCCGCGACGGCCTGGTTGAGCAGCTCGGCCACGGCGGCGGGCGTGTAGACGGACGCCGTGGGGTCGGTCAGCCCGCACAGCGTGGCGGCCTCGACGAGCGCCGGAATCGGACGGCTGCGCAGACTCCGCATTCCTTCTTTGTGCAGCATCCGCAGACCCTGGACAAGACGGTCGTAATCGGGGGGTGGAACTGTCACCGAACCAGTATCCACCGGGCCGTAGTTCCGCACTTCCCGTTGGCGGATTAATCAACCCGAATATCAGCCGACCACCTATTTTCGCTCATATTTCACTCAAGCAGGGGGATGACCGAAATTGGCAAAAGAGAGCAACCTCCGGGAACGACGCCGACGGCCGCCGAGGCCGTCACTGCGCGACCGGCTCGCGGCCGCGCGGGCGGCGCGTGGCGACGTACGGGCCGGAATCTATGACGACGCCCCGGCGGCGACCGCCGTTCCGTTCGGCTTCATCAGCGCCACCATCGACACGGCCGACCGTCAGAGCAAGTGCCGCAGGCGTGTACTCCACGAAACGGCGGGCCCGCTGGAGGGCCGCCTGTTCCAGGCGTCGTACGCGATGCTCGACCTGCGCGACCGTGAGTGCGTCCACCTGAAGGCCGGCGGGCAGGACCGTCTGACCTCCACGCAGGCTCGCGCCGTGCGCTCCGGAGACGAGCGCAGCCGCATGGGGGCGCAGGTCTCGGACCTGTTCGGGCAATGGGCCGCGCGCTGCGCCGCGGAAGAGGCCGCGGCCGGCGAGGCGATCGCCGAGGCGAACCAGTTGCTCGGGCACTACGAGAAGGTCCGCGACCGGCGGCTCGGGCGCGCGGCGAAGAAGCGCCGGCGCTCAGGTGATGCGTCGGCGCCCCCACGTCCCGGCCCGGTGGCCCGCGCCCAGGCCGACGCGGAGTGGCGAGACCCGGTCGGCCTGCTCGGCACGGCCTCTGACGACGACGCCCGCAAGGTCGTACGCGACGCGCTCCGGCTGCTCGCACCCGAACTCCCGCCCACCACGAACGGAGAGCTCCGATGACGCGTCTGGCCGGCAACCGGTACGCACGACCACCCTCCTCGGCCGGACGAACGCTCCGCTGGCTGCCGATCTCGATGGCCGTCCTCCTCGTCGCGGGCGCGGGCGGCGGCTGGGCCTACTTTCACTTCACGAAGCCCGCGACGGCCGTCTGCGGAGTCGTGACCGACACCTCCAGCTCCGCCACCGACATCACCACGCCCGGTCTGTCGGTGAGGTACGAGCGGTCGCAGATCGAGGCGCACCTGCCCGGGTTCCTGCTCGACGAGAACTGCGACACCGTACGGCTGGCGGCGGTCACCGGCGACACCGAACGGAACGCGTGCCCGGTCACCGAGATCACGGTCCAGCCGCCGAAGACGCTCTCGCTCGGCGAGACGGGCCGCAAGCAGTACGTCGCCGACCGGCGGAAGAGCGCGCTGGCCGACGCGGAGCAGATGGCGGGAGTCGCCACGGGACCGGCGACCTGCGCGCCCGGCGCCGGAGGGTCCGACATCCTCGGCGCGCTGAAGCGGGTCGCCGAAGGACGACCCCGGCCCTCGCGGGTGATCGTATTCAGCGACCTCGCCGAGAACGCCCGGTCGCTGGACGGCGACTCGCTCTTCTACGGCGCGCCGCCGAAGGTCATGACCGAGTCGCCCCAGCATCTCGTGGCCGCGCTGGAACGCCTCAGGCGGGTGCCCGACCTGCACGGGGTCCACCTGACCCTGCACGGCGGCTGCAAGGAACTTCCCCACGCGAACCGGCGCCTGGTGACCTACGACCGCTGCACCACCTTCTGGAACGAGATCTTCGACGGCGCGGACGGCGTCGACGGATGGGGGAAGTGATGACCGGACCACGCTGGTGGCAGCGCCTGCTGCCACGCCGTACGGACGAGAGCCAGGACGCCGGGGCGCCGATGCGCGCCGAGATGCCCGCTCTCGGGACACCGACGGAGGACTACGTCGAGGACACCGGCCGCCTGCCACGTACGTGGACGGAGCCGGACCCCGGACTGCTCCGCGACGCGGCCGTCCAGGCCGGGCTGCACGACGCCGGCATCGGCATGTACGACGACCACAGCTTCGAGACCAGTGCCGTTCCGCAGTACATCCGCCAGCTCGCGGCGCGCAAGGACCAGACGGTCTCCGACAACGAGATCCGCCGGCAGGCCGCCGCGGCGGTCGACGGCGCGGCGCGACGGCGCCGTATCGCGGATCTGGCGGCCAATCAGGTCCTCATCGACCGGCTCGACGAGGAAATCGCGGCGGCCGAACGGCACCTGGAGGCGTGCGGGACCCAGCTCGACGCGCTGCAGGCCGACCACGAGCACCGCCGGCGGCGTACCCCGCGTGCCACATCCGCCCGGTGGGCCGGCGCCGCGCGGGACCGGAAGGAGCACAAGGCCGAGCGGAACGTCTTCCTCACCCTCGGCCTCGTGTTCCTCATGCTCGACCTCGTCCTGCAGTACGAGAGCTTCGCCGACCTGACCTCCAGTGCGCTCGGGCGGATGATGCTCGCCGGGGCGGTATCGCTGACGATGATCGCCCTGCCGCACCTCGCCGGGCGGCTGCTGCGGCATCGCCATGACCCGGCCGGCGACGCCTTCGCGCCGGTGGGCGCGGTGGCGACGCTCGGGGTCTGGGCTGGAGCGGCCTTCGGGCTCGCCTGGCTGCGCGTCGGCGTGCTCTCCCGCATCGGGGGGACCTCACCGGACGGCACGGCGCTCGACCCGAGCGTGGCGCTGCCCCGGGCCCTGCGGTACCTGCATCTCAGCCACTGGCAGGCCGTCCTGCTGTTCCTGACCCTGATCCTGCTGACCGGCCTGTTCGCGCTGCTCTACGGCCTGACCGACGAACATCCGGCGCTGGTCGCCCACCGCCGCGCGCGGGAGCGTCTGGACGAGCTGACCATGAACCGCATCGACGCCGTCGCGCAGCAGGCCTGGCTGGCCGCCGAGATGCCGGAGGAGGCCGACCGCCGCCGCGACGAGGCGTGGGACGCCCGCCGCGAGCAGATCGAGGCCCTCTACATCGACGCCGCCCACGCGTACCTGCACGCGGCCGCGCAGGCCTCCGCCCGGCCCCTCTTCAGCGAGGCGGTCGGTACGTGGCACGCCCCGCTCGAACCGCCGGGTGAGACGTCATGACACTGCGGGAGATCTGGCCGCGCGAACGCGGGTTCGCCCACATCCCGGGGGTCTGCGAGTACTGCGGCGTCCTCCTGGTCCGCTGCCGGCGCTGCGGGGGCGGCTGGCGCCGGCAGCGGTCGGCGTGCGGCGACTGCGGACTGGGCGTCCGCTGCCCCACGCACGGACGCGAATGGTTCGTCCACTGATGAGACAGAGACCGGTACCCGAACCCGGTGACGGGGAGGCGCGGATCGAAGCGCGCCACCGCCGGGTCTGGACGCCGCTGGAGACGTACGCCGGGAACGAGGCCCGTACGGACGTGCTGGAGGAGGCGGTGCGGCTCGTCTCGGACACGGTGGACCACTGGTCGCGTCCGCGGGCGTCACACGCCGCGGGCCTCGCCTGCGCCATCCTCGCGGAGCTGACCGGGCGGGCCGGACCCCCAGCGCACGCCGCCCGACCTTGCACCGGCCCTCGCCGCCATCGGCGACCTCGCCGACGTCGCCGCCTGGTCCGCGTTCACTCACCAAGGACACTGAAGGAGACCTGCCGTGACCACAGACGATGAGCCCGGCCGGCCCGATCCGGATCTGGTGAAACGGGCGGCCGAGGCGCGAGACGCCCTGGCACGCGCTACTTCTCCCGACGAGGTGATCGAGGTACGGCACGGCCTGGTGTGGGTGCTGCTCGACATCCACCGCTTGAGCCGGGACGGCCGGGTCACGCCCGAGCTCTCCGAGGCGGTCGGGCACGCGGACCGGCTCGTCGCGGAGACCGCGGACCACTGGGCCGCGGCCCTGGCCCTGTACGCCGCCGCTCACGCCTACGCCGCCCTCGGCGAGGTCACCGGACGGGCCGCGCCGCGCGACACCGCGATCGAGCTGCTCAGCCGGGCGCTGCGCGACGTCATCGGCAGCGACCGCGTCGAGGCGCTGTTCCTGCTGGCGAAGCTGAGCCTGGAGCGGTGGTCGGACGCGGCCTGCGCCGACGACCCCGCCGACCTGGACACCGCGCTCGAACGCGCGAGCCAGGCCTGGGAGCTGGCCGAGGCGTTCCCAGAGTCGTCCGGGCCGCTGATGACGAAGGTACGCGCCGTGCTCGGGCTGGCGTTCTGTGAGCGCTTCGCGGTCGCGGAGCCGGACACCCGGGAGGAGCGGCAGGCGGTGGACGAGGCCATCGTCCACCTGTCCGCGGTCGCCGAAGCGCTGCCGGACGGCCCGTACCTGGACGAGCTGCGGGTGAGACTCGCACGGGCGCACTGGGCCCGTCTCCACCTGGAGGAGGACGGTACGCCGGCGCGGGCGGCCGACCGGGACGCGGTGATCGAGCTGCTGCGCGGTTTCGACGACGTCTGGGCGCGGTTCATCCGCGGTCTCGCGCTGGAGCAGCGGCACACCGCGACCGGCTCCCCCGAGGACCGCGACGAGGCCATCGCCGCCCTGCTGTGCGTCCTCGACCTCGAAGACGACGACACAGACGAGCGGAGCCCGACCGTGCTCAGCGCGCTCCTCGACGGCGGTGCGCTGCTCCTGGGCCGGGCCGAGGACGACGGCGACCGGCCCGCCGACCTCGACGCCGCCATCGCCTGCTTCGGACGGGCGCTTCCCCTGCTGCCGCCCGAGGACCCGGAGCGGGTTCCGGCTCTCATGGGGCTGGCCCACGCCCACGTGCTGCGCGGTGGTGAGCATCCCGGCGAGGAGCGCCTGAACACGATCATCTCCTGCTACTCCGAGGCCTGGCCGCAGGTACGCGCCGACACCGGCCTCGATCGGGAGCTACGCCTGACCGTGGTGGCCGAGCTCGGCATCGCGCGGGTCGAGCGCATGCGTACGGCCGGCGCGCACCCCGGCGACCATGACGCCGCCATCGACGAGCTGACCGAGACCCGCGGGCTCATGGCCACCGACGGCGGCGCGTCCGACGCCTGGTGCGCGGCCCTCCTCGGGATCTGTCACGCCGCCCGGGCGCAGGAGGGGATCGGAGGCCGTACGAACGTCTCCGCGGACCTGGCCCGTGCCACGGAACTGCTCACCGAGGCCCTCGACCGGCTGCCGGCCGACGACCCGATCCGGGAGGAGACGACCGCCGCGCTGGCCGCCACCACGCTGGTCGGAGTGAACATGCACATCTACGGGCCGGCGCGGCTGACCGACCTCACGGTCATCCTCCGCGACGCGCTCGTCTCACCTCCCTCCGACGCGGCGGTCCGCTGCTGGCTCCACCAGGCGCTCGGGGTCGCGCTGTACTGGCAGACCGAACCGGACATCGACGCCGGCATCGTGCAGCTCGAAGAGGCCGCGCGGCTGGCGCCGGCTCCCCCCGAACTCGTGACGACCACCTTCAACCTGGCGAACGCGCTGGTCCAGCGCTTCTTTCTCCGGGGCGATCTCGCCGACGTCGACGCGGCCATCCGGCAGATGGACGAGCTGGAGGCCTCCGACGCTCTGCTCGCCCGGGTGCTCCCGGCCGCGGACCGGCTCGGCTGGCGGGCGCTCCGTACGACGACGCGCCTGCTCCAGGGCGTCAGCCGCGGCGGGACCGAGCACTACGAACCGGCGGTCGAGGAGCTGCGCGCCGTGATCGACCGGCTGCCCGCCGACCATCCGCAGCGCGGACGCTGGCTGGGCGACCTGGGGATGGCGATCATGGTGGCGGCGCAGGCGCGGGGCGACCTCCCGGCCGCGCGGGAGGCGCTGCCGCTGCTCGACGAGGCGGCGCGCTCGCTGGACGGCCCGATGAAGGAGATCTGCCTGATCCGGTCCGCCGCGCTCCGTGCCGTCACCGCCCAGGCCCCGGTCCGGCGGGACCTCGATGTGGCCATCGCCACGCTGACCGGCCTGACCGGCTCGCCGACCGTGGGACCGCGCGCCGGTGTGATGGCGGGCGTGCTCCTGCTCGAGCGGTACCGGCTCGGCGGGGCGCCCGCCGACGTCGACCAGGCGATCGCGCGGCTGCGGGACGCCCCGCGGAGACTCGCGCCCGGGCATCCGCTCCAGGCGGAGATGGCGCGGAGGCTGGCCGAGGCCTACCGCGCGGCCGGGGACGCGCCCCGTTCGGCCACGGCCGGCGAGGCGGCGCTGCGCGCCTGGGGGCACAACGTGCTCCTCCAGAGCGGTGCCGCGCGTGCGGTCGCCGCCGGCCGGAGCGGCAACGGGTTCGCCCGGACCGTCGCCTGCTGGCGGCTCGCCGACGGATCCCCGCAGGCCGCCGTACGCGTGCTGGAGCTCGGCCGCGGGCTGGTGCTGCACGCCGCGACGGCCGGTACGCGGATCGCCGACGAGCTGCGGGCGGCCGGCCACGGCGACCTGTTCGCCGAGTGGGACCGGGCGAAGACCGTGGAACGGGAGCCCGCCGGCACGGTGGCCGCCGTCATGGAGGGGCTCATGGGCCCGCAGGTCCCCGGCGACCTGCGGCGTCGCGTGCTCGACGCGCTCGCCACGACCCCGCGGGGGCTGCGGCTGACCGGCCCCCCGGACGTCTCCGACATCGCCGGCGCCGTCCGCCGTACGGGCGCCGACGCGCTCTGCTACCTCCTCCCGCGCCACGAACTTCCCGGTGGGTCGACGGCGCCCGGGCGTGCGCTGCTCGTCACCGCCGACGGAGGAGTCGAGGACCTGGCGCTGCCGGAGCTGGCCACCGGACCGGGCGGCGCCGTGGCGGAGTACGCCGAGGCGCTCGCCGGGATCGCCGACCCGCCCGGGAGCCCGGCGGGCCGGCGGCAGCGACGGCGGTGGCGGGAGGCGCTCGACGTGGTCTGCGACTGGGCGTGGCCGGCCGCGATCGGCCCGCTGCTCGACCGCTTCCCCTCCCTCCCCCGGCTGGTGCTCGTCCCGATGGGGCGCCTCGGGGTCGTTCCCTGGCACGCGGCCCGCACGCCGGACGGGGACTACGCCGTCGAGAAGGCCGTGCTGTCCTACGCCGCGTCCGGACGGCAGCTCGTCGACGCCGCGCACCGGCCCCACCTGGACGGCGACGCGGTCATCGTCAGCGACCCCACCGGCGAACTCACCTGGGCCAACGCCGAAGCACGCGCCCTGCGCCGCCACTACCCCGACGCACGCAGGCTCGCCCGGCCGACCGCCACACCCGGCGTCGGGATCGCCGACCCCGAGACCGTGCTGGCGGCCCTGCCCTCGGCCGACGCGCCCGGAGCGTCGCTGCTGCATCTGAGCTGCCACGGCCACGGACTCGGCTCCCCGGCCGACTCCCATCTCCGGCTGATCCACGTCGTCGACGGCACGGTCGCCGAGGCGCCGCTGACCGTCGAACGCATCCTGCACCGCGCGAACGGACGACCGCCGGCCGCACCGGGCGGCCTCGTCATGCTCTCCGCGTGCTTCAGCGACCTCACCGTCACCGACCACGACGAGGCCCTCACCCTCGCCTCCGCCTTCCTCGCCGCGGGAGCCGCCACCGTCGTCGGCACCCGATGGCAGATCACCGAACGCGCCGCCACCCTCCTCAGCGTCGTCTTCCACCACCACCTCGCCCACGGCCTCACCCCACCCGACGCACTACGCGCCGCACAGCTCTGGATGCTCGACCGCCGGCGGGAACCGCCCGACCTGCCACCCGCCCTCGCCGCCCTCACCACGACCCCCGGCCTCGACCTCACCGACCCCGCAGGATGGGCGGCGTTCACCCACCAAGGACGCTGAAATGGCAGCACAAAATGACCTGACTGGCACTTTGACTTAAAAGTCAGAAAATGTACGTATCGGTTGACTCTTATCGGCTCGACCGAGCAAGATATCGACCAGCCGAGTCATGGGAAGGAGACAGAGGTGCGACTATTCGGCGGACGTACCCCCTCTCACGCGAACGGTCTCCCCGACGACGTCGTTCGCCGGATGACCCTGCTCGGGAGGTTCGAGATCGACCCGGAGGGCTCCGGCATCGGGGGCATGGAGATCTACGACGAGTGCATCGAGCCGTTCACCGTATTCGCCGGTCAAAATCCCGATGACTTCATCGCCGAGATCCGCGCCGTCGCGCTCCGCGAGAAAGGGATCGTCGCCTACGGCTGCGCCTGCTGCGTCGTCGAGCATCTCGGCCGGCGCAATGACAACGCGGCCTTTCTCGACATCCTCGATCTCGCCATCGACTACAAGCGTTCGCTCGGCCTTCCCCGCGAACGGTTCAACGACCACGAGTTGCGGCGCTGGGCCGAGGTGCACGGCCCCGGCCGCTGGTGAATTCCGCCCGGCGGCGTTCATCGGCGGCGGGGGTGCGATATCCACGCCCGGTACGGAGCGAGGAGCGCATTGATCCATTCCGCTCCGACCACGTCGTCGAGGTCGATCACCGAGGACGAATCGACCTCCAGGACGCCTTCACAGCGGTCACCGAACAGCATCAGCGCCTCGGCGCGCCCCTCGCGCTTGGACGGCCAGATGAGCCCGTGCGCGTCCGGCGCCTGCCGGCGGATCCAGCTCGCCCAGCGCCGCGTGGCGTGGTAGTCCTCGGTGTCGGCGTGGATCAGCCAGGTGTCCTGGGCGATCGCCGCGAGCGCCGGCCCGGTGAGCAGGCTGACGAGCTTCAGGCCGGTCGTGGTCCGCACGACGCTGCTCCGCCGGTCGCGTACGGCCGGGCGGTGGATGGTCCGCACGCCTCGCGCGTCCGGGACGATGTCGCGGAGGAGCACCTCGGCCAGCGCCGTCCTCGCCTTGAGTCCCGCGTAGTAGTACGGGAACGGGTCGTGCGCCGTGGCGTCGAAACGGCCGCCGCCGAAGTTGCCGTCCGCCAGCCGCTCGGTGAACGCGGTCGGCTCGACCCTCCTGTCGTGCACCCGCCACAGGCGTGTGCCCACGGGCAGCGGATGAAGCAGCGGTGTCCCGGCGAAGCGGGCCGGAGGCGGTGCCTTCACCATGCTCAGGCCTCCGCTTCCATGGCCCGGGCGGCGGCGATCAGCGACTCGTCGGGAAGGCTCCCGATCGAGTGGGCCGGCACGGCGTGGAGCCAGGCGTTCTCACCGAGCCACCAGTCCGCGGCGCCGAAGGGATCCTCCTCGGCGAGGAGAATGCGGTTGACCGTCCGTACGACCTGCGGCGGTGTGCCGTCGGGGCCGAACTGGAACGAGGGCCACTGCGGTATCCCGTCGTCGCGGTCGAGCCGGATCAGCCCCGGATCATCGGGGTCCTGACCGCGGACGCGGACCTCGGCCGCGGTGAACGCGTCCGCCGCCAGCAGCCATGCCGACCCGTCGGCCATGACCTGGCTCGCGGTCGGCGCGGGCTCGCCGACCAGGCCGCGCAGGGGTTCGGTCAGGCGAAACCACGAGGCGAGCTCGACCGCCCGGTCCGGTGCCAGCCGTCGTTCGTCCTCGATCACCGCCTGCCGGAACGGGTGGTCCAGCGGCAGCCGCCCGCGCAAGAGGCCGACGATCTCCTCGGCGATCTCCTTGGACATGTCGCCGTCGCCCTCACCCACGAACTCCACGACCAGCGCGGACAGCTCACCCGCGTCCTCGGGACCGATCCGCTCCCGGATGTCGTCCCACTGCTCGGCCAGTACGCCGAGCGCACGTCGCATCCCCATCTTCGCCGCTCCCCCTACGAGCTCACGTCGTGCCGGGCCACCGCGGTACGCGCGGCGCTCACCGCCGCCTCGTCCATCCCGCCGATCTGTAACTCCAGGTCCAGCTCGTTCCCGGACATGGGTTCCTCGGCGTGGACGGTCAGCCTGCCGGTCTCATCCACCGCGAACGAGACGTCCAGCCGGGACAGGGCCGGGAGGCGGGGCGGCAGGCGCAGCCTGCCGCGTGCGACGCAGGCGTTGTCGCTCACCTCATCGGAGCTGGTCCCCTCCTTCTGCTCCCAGACCTCGACCTCGGCCATCGGCTGGTTGTCGATCGAGGTGGCGAATGACACGGCGCCGGAGTCGGCGGGCAGCGGCGTGTTGGCCGGCAGCAGATGGATGACGTACGTGCGCGCCCGGCCGGGATCGGTGGCGAAGAGCGGGTCGTTCTGGTCGGCGACCCGTACGCCGAAGCCACGGGGCACGACGGTGGTCACCGACCGCCGCGTCATCACCGCCGCCTCGGAGGCGCTGATGCCGAGCCGGTCGGCGATCTCCTCCGGCCCGCCGCCGGGTTCCCGGCTCGCCTGCCGGACCAGGGCGAACAGCGCCGCGCCCTTCGCCACCGCGAGCTCGGGTTCGTGTCTCCGGGCCTCCAGGCCGAGCCGCTCGCGGAGGCGCTCCCGTACGACCGGCATCTTGGTCATGCCGCCGACGAGGATCACCTCGTCGATGGTCTCGACCTTCCTGCGGCGCGCCTCCCCGACGGTCTTTTCGGTGATGTCGAGGGTGCGTTCGAGCAGGTCGGCGGTGAGCTCCTCCAACGTGGCCCGGGTCATCTCGACCTCGGCGGTCGCGCCGCCGAACCGCAGGTGGCGCGTCCAGGCCAGCGCCGAGCTCAGCTCCATCTTCACCACCTCGGCACCGATGGCGAGGTCGTGCATGAACTGCTCGTCGGCGGTGGGGTCGAGGCCCGGGCACTGCCGGGTGAAGGCCTCCAGCATGTACCGGACCACTCTCTCGTCCCAGTCCGCGCCCCCGAGCCGAAGGTCACCTCCGGTGCAGACCGCCCGGATGTCGTCGCCCTCCAGCCGGATCACGGTCGTGTCGAACGTCCCGCCGCCCAGGTCGTACACGAGGACGTGGCGGACGCCGCCGGAGGGCCGGCGCGACTGGTAGGACAACGCCGCAGCGATCGGCTCGTCGAGCACGTCCAGCACGTTGAGCCCGGCGATGCGCCCGGCCTTGCGGGTGGCCTCACGCTCCCGTACGCCGAAGTAGGCCGGCACGGTGATGACGACGTCACGTACCGGCTCGCCCGTCTGCCGCCCGGCGGACTGCGCCAGCTCGCGCAGGATGAATGCCGAGATGGTCTCGGGCGTACGCGCCTCGCCGTGGTAGGTGAACGCGACGTCCTCCCGGCCCATCTCCCGCTTGATCCGCTCCGCGACCAGGTGGGGCGCCAGCAGCGCGCTGTTGCGCGCGGCGCCGCCGACGACCACGCTGCCCGGCTTCTCGAAGTAGACGACCGAGGGCGTCGTCTCCCTGCCGATCGCATTCCTGGCCACCACGGGATGGCCCGTGTCGTCCACGTAGGCGATGCAGGAGTTGGTGCTGCCCAGGTCGATCCCGAACGCGGTCATGTCATCGTCCTTCGAAAGGTCATCGGCCCTGGTAGGTGAATGCGGCCCACGCGTCGATCGCGGTGAGGTCGAGGCAGGCCGTCTCCTCGGCCAGTCCCGGGTCCAGGCCGGCGGGCGGCCGCCGGCCCGGGTCGAGCATCCACAGCTGCGCCGCGCGCAGCGCCGTCGCGGGATCGCCGTAGCCGGAGTTGAGGTAGTGGTGGAACATGATCATGAACAGGGCGGTCGGCACGTCCGCGACCGGCCAGCGTGCGCCGACGACGCCGCAGGCGCCGGCGGCGAGGAACGCCGTGGCCAGCGTCAGCGCCTCGTCGTGATGACGGCCGGTCTCGTCGCTGCCGCACGCCGCGAGCACGACGAGGCCGCCGGCGGCGTCCCTCGCGCGTTCGCGCGCCTGCCGCAGGATGTCGGTCATGGCGAGGGCCTCGTCCTGCGCGAGCAGGAGCCGGGACTCGACCGGGCGCTCCGCCACCAGGGCGTGACAGCCGAGGTGCAGCAGCGACGCGCCCGGCGAGCCCGCACGGGGCAGCAGCGCGCGTACGCGCTCGGCGGTGGCCTTGGGCGACGGCGCGTCCCCTCGGCGGCGGCCGCCGAGGAGGGTCCCCCGCGGGTAGTGCCGGCGATGGATCTGGGCGATCTCCTGGGAGGCGTGGAACAAGCCGCTTCCCCCGACCCGGACGAGCGCGGGGGCGCTGTCCCACCGTCGCGCCGGAAGGCGCCGCGCCTCCACGAACTGCCGGGCCGAGGCGGCGTAGGAGATGGTCGCGTCCTGGCAGGCGTATCGCCGGCCGCCGCCCGCGACGACGCGCCGCGCCGCGTGCCACGGCACCGCGCCGAGCTCACCGACCGGCACGAGCACGAGGCGCGGGCGGCGCGGCGGCTCGGCCGGGACGGCGGACAGGACTCCCGTCATCGCGGCCGTCCAGGCCCATTCGCAGAGTTCCGGGAGAACCTCCCGGTCGGCTCCGCGGGCGAAGGCCGCCACGAGGCTTCCGTCACCGGTCGCCAGCCCGGGGAGCGGCACGTCACGTACCCGGCCGTCGCGTCCCACGATCAGGGCCAGCCCGTGCGGCCGTTCGTCCCGTGGCAGCAGGTAGACCAGCGCGTCCGCGCCGGCCGCGGACAACGCCTCGGCGATCTCGGGTACGCCGGGCGGCGCGAGCAGCCGCCGTTCCACCTCGGTCCCCTCGATCGCCCGCATGACCCGGTGCCGAAGGTCGCTGGGCACGACCAGGCCCTTCGGCGGATCCCCGACCATCGCTCCGGCGTGCCCGTCCCACGGACGGATCGCGCCTCCGGCGAGCGCGCGCTCCCACTCGGCGGCGAAGCCCTCGTGTCCGCCGTCACGCAGCAGCGCGGGCACGCTCGCGTCGGCCGTCGCGGCGTGCAGGACCATGGCCCGCCCGAGTTCGAGCGCCTCGACGGCCAGCTCGGCGTACCCCCCGGACAGGCACCACCGGGCGACGTCGGCGCCGTCACCGGCCGCCCCGGCGGCCACGTCGAGGGCACGCGCCTCGTCGCTCTGCAGGATCACGTCCCCGGCGGTCTCCCGCATCGCCGCGATCCCGGTCTCCGCCGCGGCCCGCCGGTCGCCCTGCTGCCGGTCGTCCCGCTCGTGGTAGGCGAGGGCGAGTGTGTAGAGCAGCCCGGCGAGCTCGGCGCCGGCCCTGTCCTGACCGGCCTCGCGCCGTGCCTCTTCCAGGCGCGTCGTGGCGTCGAGCAGGTCCCGCCGATCGCGCGTGACGTCGTACCGCAGCCGGAGCGCCATGCCATGGCTGCTCAGCAGCTGGTACAGCTGCGCCGGGCTGCGGTCCGCCTGCTCACACGCCTCCGCCAGCAGCGCGATGCCCTCGTCCATCGGCCTGCGGTCGCGCCGGGCGAAGCCCTCGTTCACCTTCGCGAAGGCCGTGAACATGAGCCCGAGAGAGTGGAAGACGTCGTCGTCCTGAGTGCTTTCCAGTTCGGCGGCGAGAGTGTCGGCGTAGGCGGTGAACAGCTCGGGCTCCCGTCCGATCTTGTCCACGTCCAGCCCGTCGGTCTTGCGCATGACCTCCAGCAGGGCGAGGTCGCCGCGCAACGATCCGTGCATCGGGTGGGACTCCGGCAGCCGTCCCCGCAACCGGAGCAGCGCGGCGCTCGCGGCCTCCAGCTGGTCAGGGGTGGTGTTGGTGCGGTACCGGACGAGCGGCCGGAGGGCGAGGAAGTACTCCATGGTCAGGGACGCGTGGGCGAACGCAGGACTGTCTTCGCCGTAGGTACCGGCGATCCGCTCGGCGTAGTACATGGCGGCGTCGAACGACTCGAGGCCGCCTCCGGCCATGTAACGCTGGCCCAGCAGTACGACGAGGCCCGTGTGGACCATGCTCTGGATCGCCTCGTTCTCGGGGGCCAGCGCGGCGGCGGCCTCGAGCCGCTCGATCGCGGAGGTGCGCCGGTCCGGGTCCGCGTCGAACATCGCGCTGAATCCCTCGGTCAGCCCGAGGAGCGCCAGGTTGATCGCCTTGTTCGGCGGGTCCGCCGAACGCTCGACGGCCTCGCCCAGGAGCGCCCGCATGCGGTCCAGGCGCGGCCCAGATCGGACGTACCGGATGTTCTGCAAGAACGCCGACCCGAGACGGGTCAGGGTCAGGGTCCGGGCGGGATGGTCGTCGGGCATGTGCGCCAGTGCGTGTTCGAGCGCCTCGACCGCCGCGTCGAGCTCGTCTCGCGAGGCGTCTCTCCCCTCGAAGGCGATGCCCGCGGACCCCCCGAGCACGCCCAGGAGCGTGCCGCGCAGCGGATGGCCGTCCGGGAGGCCCTGGGTGGCCGCGACGAACGACTCCGCCACACGCCGGCGGTTCTCCTCACCCTCCGGCCCGCCGGCGTGGAGGCCGTGGAGCAGGCCGATCAGCGCCTGTGTCTCGTACACGCCCGGATCCCCGTCCGGCGCCGCCGCCATGCTCCCCTCCAGGTCCGCGATGGCCTGGGCCGCGCTCCCCTCGGAGACCGCGCCCGGGTCGGGCGCGACGGTGAGACACGCCCGGAGCCACTGGACCAGTCCCCCGTACTCCGGACCGGCCGTCGCCGCCTCGGAGACCTGGCCGAGGTGCGCCAGCGCGACGTCCGCCACCTCCCGCGGCAGCGCCGTGGGCGGCACGGCCATCGCACGGCCGACGGACGCGATGCCGAAGTCGGCGTCGACGGACCCCACCTTCCTGGGCGTCCAGTCACCGAGGAGGAGCGCGGCGCTGAGGACGTGGCAGGTGTCGGCCGTCGCGACCGGGCAGTCGGGCGCGTCGAGCTCCTCGCCGAAGACGGCCAGCGCGGCGGTCCTGTCGTCGTCATCACCGGCCAGCGCGAGGAACCGGACGGCCCGGACGCCGGCCAGCTCGAGCCGTGCCGTCGCCAGCAGCGGATCCTCCCCGGCCAGGTGGGCCATGCCGTCGCCGATCAGCCGTACGGCCTCGTCGGCCCGCTCTCGCGCGGCCTCGCGCACGTTCGGGAACGTCCTGGACTCCTGCCGTGCCCACATGCCGCGCGCCAGGCCCAGGTAGATCGCCGTCTGCCCGTGGCCCTCGTGCCCCTCAGGCAACGCGCCGAGCGCGGCGGACAGGTGCTCGGCGGCGACTTCCAGGTCGTCGCGGGAGTCGCCGCCGAGGATCTGGGCCCGGATGAGGTGGGCCAGGCCGAGGCGGTACAGCGGGATGGCGATGTCCGGGTCGTCGCCGGCCACGCCCGCCAGGCACCGCTGGGCATAGCCGATCGCGGCCGTCGCGTCCGCCACGTCGTGGTTCTGCTCGGCGCGGTCGATCAGGAGGAGGGCCAGCAGAAAGTGGTCCGGCGCCAGACCGGCGTCCGGGCGCACCAGGACGTCGTACACGCGGCGCAGCCAGACGATCGCCTCGTCGCGGTCGGCGGAAAGGCCATGCTCCTCGTAGCGGTCGCCCAGGGCGACGCCGAGGGCGGCCGCCTCCGGAAGGTCCGGTCCGTACCGGACGGCGGCGCGGCCGAACAGCGCGATCGCCGTCCGCAGTGTCTCCGTTCCGTCCTCGGCGCCCGGGGCGTCGACGGCCGGGGACAGCGCGCCGAGCAGCACCGCCGCCTGGAGACGGTTCTTGCCGGAGGTGGACGCGACGGCCTCCGCCAGGATTTCGAGCGCGGCGGTGAGGTCCGCCGTGACGGCGCTCTCCTCCTCGTCCTCCCGGGCCGCCTCGGCGAGTAGCAGCCAGAAGCGGCCGGCGAGGGCCTTCGCGAGGTCGGCGAGCGCGGCCGGTCCTCCGTCCGCCGCGTCGAGCAGCCGCTCGACCGCCCGGTCGGCCTCCCTCCGCGAGGACGGGACCTCACCGTCGCCCGCCGCCGGCTCCTCCGGACGCTCGGTCATCGTGCCACCGTGAACAGCGCGGTCAGCGCGATCGCGGCGATCATGAAGGCGAGCGTGGCGGCGAAGATCTGCTGCCGCACGCGGCGGTACGCCTGTTCCTCGACCGGCTCGGTCATGGCCCCTCCCCCGGGAGACTCACGCCGGACGGGGCCAGCAGCCAGCGCATGAGATCGGCGACCGACGGGTCGACCGTGCCGCCGGTGTCGAGCACCGCGGCCGTACGGAAGAAGCGGACCTTGCGGAAGCCGTGCGTCGCCGAGCGGATGAGGTTGCCCAGGCCGAGTTCGTCGCGCGCCCACGCCTCGACGTCGTCGCCGGCTCCGGGGCCCTCCAGGAGGTCCGCGCGGCTGAAGACCACGGCCAGCCGGCACTTCCCGAGGGCGACGCCCATCCGTTCCATCTCCTGCTGCGTCTGCAGGAACGCCAGGTCCGGCGACGGCGCCTTCGAGCGCTCGCCCTCCAGGCTCGCCTGCCGCTCGGCGGAGAGCCCCTCCCAGAACGCCGAGACGGACAGCGGGTCGATGACCAGCACGAACGTCCGTGCCTTGTCGAGATAGCCGAGCATCTGCGTCCGCTCGGTCCAGTAGAACAGCTCCCCCGCGGCGTCGAAGATCTGCAGGATCCGGGTGTCGTTGCCCGTGCCGAGCCGGATGATCAGCGAGCGCGGGGTCTGGACCGCCGTCTTGGGCGTCGCCCGTCCCCTGCGCAGGAAGCGGCCGGCCAGGTCGAGGTCGCCGGAGGTGAACCCGTCGGCGAGCTCGGCATTCAGCAGGCCCTTCTCGGACCAGGACCGCAGGCGCTCCGCCATGCCGTACAGCAGCCGGGTCTTGCCCGCCCCGGCGGCGCCGAACAGCGGCAGGACGATCTCCCGCGCCTCACCGGGACGGTGCTCCATCGACCGGGAGCAGCCCTGGTGCGGGCAGTACGCGGCCATCCGCGCGGTGCCGAACAGCAGCAGCGTCGGCAGCTTCGCGCCGCAGAGGCAGTGGCGGCGTACGACGCCGTACCGGCCGGGCCGGATGTCGCGGTGCCGCCGGGTGCAGCCACGGGCCGGGCAGCCGTACGCCGGATAGGGCACCCGGTCGAAACAGTGCGGGCAGACCATCCGGATGTGCCGGATCCGCAGCAGCGCCGAGTCGGCCGCGCGCAGCACCGCGCCGGTCGTGCGCACCACCACGAACGCCACGCCGACGACGGTCAGGTGAACGAGGGCGCAGAGGGCGAACCCGGCCATCCCCAGCAGGCTCCCGACGACCAGGCCGAGGGCCCCGCCGATGCCGATCGGCGCGGTGACCACACTCGCCTGGCCCATGCCGAAGGTCTCGCTCACGAGGTCGCCGCCGAAGTTCCACAGCCGGCGGCAGCGGTCGTACGCGGTGCGCACGGCGTGGTCGGCGTCGGCGACGGCGGGCCCGTAGAAGTAGCCGAGGACGGCGGGTTCGTCATCGGCTCCGCGCCGCGGCCATCGCGGCGGGACGGGCAGGCCGGCGGGCCGCGCGACCAGCACGGTGCCCATCCCGGTCAGGTACGCGCCGGTGAACGCGACCGCGTACGCGACGCTCACCGCGAGTGCCGCGAGCGGGACGACGACCGCCGCGTACGCCGCCACGAGGGCGACGCCGCAGAAGATCACGGCCAGATAGACGATCCACATGGCGTGTCACCTCTCACCGCGGGACGACCGCGCGTCGCCGAACAGCCGGCGGCGGCCCGAGCCCCGGTACTCATCGCGCCACGCCTGGAAGCGGTCCGCCGTCTCCGGGTCGAGCTGACGCGCGAGGGCGTTGAGCTCGCGCCGCTTCCACTCGCGTACCGGCCCGAACGCGATGGCGAGGGTCTGCTCCACCGGCCGGCCCGTCACGTCGAAGTGGGCGAGGGCGGCGAAGACGCGTGCCGCCAGCGTCCGGTCCGCGCGCAGGGGCGACAGCCGCCGCCACACGTCGTCGCCGAACGCCGTGAGGACCTCCTCCGGGCATCCGCGCAGCGCGGCGCCCAGCGGATCGGCCTGGGCGAGCAGCGACGACAGCTCGCGGCGGAGTAACCGCCGTACGTCGTCGCCGCCGTACTCGTAGGCCTGGTACAGCTCGGCGAACACCCCGACGTCGCCCTTCGGAACGCGCTTGCGGGCCCGGCCGAGCAGCGGCGCGACCCGCGACGCCCCGCGTACGCCGTTGCGCACGTCGACGGGCAGGCGGGGCAGGAGCGGATGCTCGGCGATCGCCTCGGCGAGCCGCAGCCAGCCCTCGGTGCGCTTGTCCCGCGAGGCGTCCGCGATCTCGTGCGCGAACCAGTCCAGGACGTCCGGGGGCGGCGGGTCGGCCACCGCGTCGAGGAGCTCGGTGAGGTCCTCCGGCGGGCAGCCCCTCGGCCAGAGCCGGGTCAGCAGGGCGCCGTCGAACAGCGGCGTGCGCCGCAGGTCCCTGATGCGGTCGAACGCCTCCAGGGGCGCGGCCCTCCCCCCGTCCGCCGCGATCAGCCACCACTGCTCGGCCAGCACGGGATGGGCGGTGAGGTCGCCGCGCCCGACGAGCCCGGCGAGCGGGCCGCCGAGCGCCCGCCGGGCCTCCTCCGGCGTCGCCCGGGCCAGCCGGTCGAGCAGGCCGTGCAGGACGGCGGGCCGTCCGCCGAGCAGTGCGGCGAGTGCCGCCTCCGGGGCGGACGCGTCGAGCGTGCGCCCGTACCGCTCCAGGTCCGCCTCGAAGGGATCGGCGCCCGCCGCTTCGGCCCAGGTCAGCAGGGTCAGGGCGGCCTCGGGGGCGATGCGCGGCAGCGCCTCGGCGACCCGCGCGCGCACCTTCTCGCGTACGCGGGGCGTGGTGATGCGGATGGGGTCGCCGCGCCCGAAGGTGCGGTCCGTCAGGAGCTCTTCCAGGCGTTCCACCCGGCCGCCCGAGCCCAGCCGGCTCGCCACGTCGAGCAGGCCGCGCACCCGCGCGTCGTCCAGGGTGTCCGGCGGCCGGCCCAGCAGCATGTCGAGCACGACCCCGGTGTGCTGCGCGGGCAGCCGGCCGGCCGCCGCGGGCAGCCACGAGGCGACGGCGGCGACGTCCTCCGCGGTGAGGGCGGTGCCGAGCAGCGCCGCCGCGGCGGCCACCGGCGCGTACCAGCCGTCCAGGTCCGCCTCCCCGCCGGAGGCGAACGCGCCCGCCTGCTGCCACAGCCCCGCCGTGGCCATCACCCCGGACCGGACGAGGAGCGCGGCGAGCGGGTGCACCGCGATGCCGGGCGTGCCGCCGGACGCGGCGTCGAACAGGTGGAAGGCGAGTTCGGCGTCGCGCGGCAGGGCCTCCGCCAGCAGCCCGATGACGTGGTGACGCGTGTACCCGGGCCGGTGGCTGTAGGTGGTGAAGGTCATACGGCGGCCGAGCCTGTCGCCGAGGAGGTAGGAGAGCGCGGCGATCCACCAGGCGTTCTCGGCGGCGTCCCGGCCGGCCAGCAGCACCGGTTTGTCCCCGGCCATCGCCCGGTCCACCGCCGACAGCAGGACCGGCAGCATCGCCGCCCCGCCGCGCGCGTCGAGGAACGCCTGGGTGTCGGGCCGGTCCACGGCGCCACGGGCCGGCGGACCGGACAGCGCGGGCAGCTCCGTGGCCCGTACCGGGACGCGCCGCCAGAACGGCGCGCCCCACAGCTCGACCGGGAGCAGGGCGCCGAAGTCGGCCTCCGGCGTCTCGGTCACCAGAGCGTGGGCGAAGTAGTTTCCGGGGCGGCCGGAGTAGTCGTCGCCGGCGAACACGACCTGCGCGGTGATCGTGGCCTCGCTCGCCTCGCTGAAGGCGTGGGAGAAGGCCACCGGGTAGACGCCCGGATCCTCCGGTGGCGTGGCCAGGAACTCGCGCGGGGGCTCGTACACGGTGCCGTCCTCGACCTCGCGCATGATCGGCGTCGAGACTCCGGGCGTGACCGCGTTGAACTGGTAGCCCCCGTAGCCGGCCAGGCCGTTCTCGCAGGAGGTGTAGTAGAGCTGCCGGAAGGTCATGTCGGCCTCACTTCGTCCGTACGGCGCCGAATCGGCCGAGAATCCACATGAACGGATCGGTGACGCGGTACGGCCGGATGCCCCGCGGGGAGATCCGGTTGTCCGCGGTCGGCGTCTCGCCGAGGGCCGAGACGCCGAAGTAGCGGTACCGGCGGTAGTGCAGCCGGACGAGCTGGTCGATGCGCGAGCCCTCCCAGCGGGTGAGCAGCCGCTGGATCTCGGTGTGCACCTCCTGGCCGTCCCGCTCGTCGAAGTACGGCGACTCGGGCGGCGGCCGGCGCAGGGGGCTGGTCTCCTTCAGGTCATGGGCCAGCGCGTCCATCTTCGTGAAGACGACCGCCAGCGGCTTGTTGATCAGTTCGTTCGGCCGCCGGCCGCCCGTGGCGAGCACGAGGTCGGTGATGTTCTCCAGCACGGTGGCCGGGTCGTCGCGGGCGGTGCCCGGGTCGGGCAGCGCGCCGGGGGCGGCGAGCCCTCGTGCGCCCCGCATCTGCAGCGGGTCGAGGAGTAAGACGATGCCGTCGGCGGCGGCCAGGTAGCGGACGTTCTCCTCCACCGAGCTCTGCGACCGAAGGTCCTCACCCGCCGTGTCGAAGAACGACAGCAGCGTGTGCTGCGGGCCGCCGGTCCCGAGCGACCGGCGGCCGTCGGTCGTGAAGCGGAACACCAGGGGCGCCTGGTTCCCGCTCTTCGTCGTGCCCAGCAGCTTCGAGCCGCGGTACAGCGGCTGCTCGTACCGCTCGGCGAAGGCGTGCCGGGTGTTGTCGTCCGCGCCGCTGATGGCCGCGTTGAGGCGGTCGCCGACCCGGTGCATCAGCTCGTGCACGAGCACGGTCATGAACACGGTCTTGCCGCTCTCCTTCGCGCCGACCAGCGCGATGAGACGGCTGCGGACCTTGCCGAAGTGCACCGGGAGCTGGCTGTGGCAGGCCGGGCAGATCCGCGTCGTGGTGGTCGAGCCGCAGCGCGGGCAGTCAGAGCTCGGCGTACGGCCGTCGGCGGCGAAGGCGGGCGGCAGGGCGCCGCCCATGCCGATCCGGGCCCTCAGCAGTTCGTCCACGACGGACTGGCAGCGTCTTCCCTGCCGGCTCGGCCGGCCGTTGCACCGGAACTCGATGGCGCGTTCGGCGAACTCCTCATAGCAGTACGGGCAGTACAACCGGGTGCCGGTCAGCAGTGGCAGTGGCCTCATCGGACTCTCATCTCCTTCCGGGGCGGGGGGAACAGCAGCACGCCGTCGGCTCCAGCGTCGGGCGCGACGAAACAGCCCAGCCAGGCCGTCCCCTTGACGGGCAGCTCGACGGTGGCCGTGACCGGCGCGTCCGGCGCGATCGGCTGCGCCTCGACCCGCGCCACCGGCACGCCCTCGCCGGCCTCGTCCGGCGGGAGGTTCCCGGTGGTGCGCACGACGACGACCTCCGGCAGCCGGGCCGGGCGCTCGGCGGTGAACTCGATGACGCGCTGCCGCGGGTGCAGCGGCCCGGCGCGGCGGATCCGGTAGTGGACGGCGACCGGCCGGGCGGCCACCGTGACCCGCGCGGGCGGCGCGGTACGCCCGTCCGCATAGACCGCGTGCACGTCGAAGGCGGTCTCGGCCGGGCCCGCGGTGAGGGCGACGGCACCTTCGTCGTGGTAGACGCGGTGGGTGAACCGGCGCTCGCCGCCGGGCCAGCGGACCAGCGCCTCCACCGCGTCGGCCGGCCAGGCCCAGCTCAGCGCGACGACGTCGTGCCGGCGTTCGGCCACCACGTCGCGTACGGGCTCGGACAGGCCGACCTCGACGGTGCCGCCGACGACGGCGCGCCCTCCCGCCACGGTGAGCGCGGTGAGGAAGTGCCGGCCCGGCGGCGGGGCGAACTCCACCGACGTGCGCCCGTCCCGGCCGGCCCGCTGCACGCCGGTGACCGCCATGCCGATCCGGGCCGCCTCCGCGAGCGCGACGCTCGTACCCGCACGGACCGCCGGGGCCGTCGCGCCCAGGACCAGCCGGACCTGGCCGTACGCCGCCGGCGTCCAGCCGGCCACGACGGTCGGCCGGGCGCCCTCGCCCAGCCGCAGGTCCAGGTCGGTGACCGGCTGCGGCGCCGGCGCGGGGACGGCCGAGAGGGTGACGCCCGCCGAGCGGCGCAGGTCGCCGGAGGGCGAGCGGTAACACGCCACGATCCGGTAGTGGTACTCCGTCCCGGTGCGCAGGCCGGTGTCGCTGAAGCCGTCGGAGGAGGCGGTCACGCGGACGCCCTCGTCGCCGCGCGGCGGACGGCCCTCGCCGCGTACGACGGTCACCGAGTGGACGGAGGGGTGCGCACGCCAGGCGGCCGTGACCGCGTCGTCGTGCGCCGTCACCTCCGGCTCGGCGACCTCCGGCGTGAACACGACCGCCGGCGTCCCCGCCGCCCGCGACCACGTACGGCCTCCGCGTGAGGCGAAGACGCCGTAGAACAGGTCGGTCCCCGTGGGCGCCTCCGGGTCGAGGAGCTCGCACCGGTCCACGGACGCGGCGACGGTGTGGCCCTCGGCGGGCGAGGCCGGCGCCCGCTCGGTGCCGCGGCACACGCGGTAGCGCACCGGGCCGGCCCGCGTGAGGCTCGGCTCCCAGGTGAGCAGCACGTGGTCCCCGTCGACCCGTGCCGTCGCCCCGCGCACGGGTGGCGGGGGCACCGCGGCCAGCCGCTCGGCGAGGTCGGCGTCGTCCTCGGCCAGCGCGATCGCCTCGGACAGCAGGCGCGCCGCGTGCTCGCGGCGCCCGGCGGCCTCCTCCCGGTCGGCCCTCGTGACCAGCGCGGCCACCTCGGCCTCACGTTCCGCGACCTTCTCCCGCAGCGGATCGGCGGGCGGCAGCCCGGCGGCCAGCCGCTGGGCGGCGCGCAGGCGGCCGCCGGCGAGCTCCTCGGCCACCTGCCGCTGTACGGCCTCGACCGTGTCGCCGGCCAGCATGGCGGCGGCCAGGATCCCGGCGTCGTCCTCGGCCAGGCCGAGCTCGTGCGCCTGGCCCGCGATCACCTTCTGCACGAACTTGTCCAGGACGAACGGGCGCAGCCGTTCGAGGATCTCCCACAGGACCAGGGCCTCGAACTGACCGGGCCGGCCCAGCGCCGCGCGCAGGATGGCCAGCAGATTCGCGGTCGGCGTCTTGCCGGGATCGTTGAACGGAAGGGCCTCCAGCCGGCGGCTCGCGGCGTCGAGCGCCGTGTCGTCCAGGCGGCGCCCGTCCGCGAGCCGGAAGTGGCCGAGCAGGTGGAACCCGCGGCGTACGTCCTCGCCGAAGACCGCCTCGGCGCACAGGCCCAGGCCGAGCGCGTTGACGTGCCGGGCCAGGTCGGCGTACTTCGGCGGGGCCTGCACCGGCAGCCGGGGCAGCGTGTCGACGACCCGTACGCCGGCGTCCGTGATCGCCTTGCGCACCTGCGCGTCGCTCACGCCGCCGCCCGCAGCGGCGCGGAGCCGGGCGACGGTGAGCGGGCCGACGTGGGTCGCCGCGCCCGCCTCCGCCTGGGCGAGCCGCGCGAGCCGGGCCCGCTGCTCGCGGCTCGTACGCTCGCGCTCCCGTGCGAACCCCTGCGGGCTGAGGGCACCGGCCTTGTCGAGCTCGGCGTGGGCGGCGAGCAGCGCGGTGGCGAGCGCCGCGTACGTCCGCTTGTTCCGCAGCTCGCGCCAGTAGGCGAGCACCTGCCCGACCTGGGCCTCGAAGGCGGCCCGGTCGGGCACCACGTTGGGCACCCCGTAGCGGGTGAACAGGTCGGCCGGGAGGACGTTGCCCGCACGGCGTGCGGGCTCCAGCACCTCGAGCCGGTAACGCTCACGCTCCAGCGCCATGGGCTATCCGCTCACCTCGTACCGGGCCACCGCACTGGTGGCCTCCCGAACCTCGGCCTCTTCGAGTCCCCCGATCTGGATCTCGAAGCGGACCTCACGCCCGGAGCCGGCCTCCCTGCCGTGCACCTTCAGCAGGCCGGTCGGGTTCATGAAGAAGGTGACCTCGAACGGCGCCCCGGCCGGGCGCAGCGGGAGGTCGGTGAGCATGCCGTCCCCGATGTGGGTGTTGTGCGCCAGCTCGTCGGAGGCGACCGACCCGGCCTGCTCCCAGACCTCCAGCCGTACGGAGTTCTGGTTGTCGGTGACCGTGTAGAAGGTCTGCGGGCCGGTGTCGGCGGGCAGTTCGGTGTTGGCGGTCAGCAGGTGCGCGACGAGCTCGCGGGCACGGTCCGGATCGGTCGTGAACACCGGGTCCTTGCTGTCCACGACCTTGAGGCCGAACGCACGGGGCACCACGGTGGCCACACGCTTGGCGGCCATGGTCTCGACCTGCTCGACGCTGATGCCGAGCTGGTCGGCGACGTCTTGGGCGGTCTCCCCCGACCCCGGCCCGTCTTCACCGTCCATGCCGATCTTGACCCGCTGTACGAGGGCGAACAGTGCGGCGCCCTTGGCCACCGCGAGGTCCGGGTCGTGCAGCCGGGCGTCGAGACCGAACCGCTCCTTGAGCGTCCGCGCCACCGCCGGCGTACGGGTCATGCCGCCCACGAGGAGCACGTCGTCGAACCGGGTGACGCCCTTGTCCCGCGCGGTGGCGATCGTCCGCTCGGTGATCTCCATCGTGCGCTCGAGGAGCTCGGAGGTGAGCTCCTCCAACCCGTCGCGGGTGAGTTCGAGCTGTACGACCGAGCCGTCGAACCGCATGTTGTGGCGGCGGCTCTGGGTGGAGCTGAGCTCCTTCTTCAACTGCTCGGCCGAGATCGCCAGATCCTGTACGAACTGCTCGTCCCCGCCCGGGTCGAGGTCGGAGTGCTGGTCGGTGAAGCCGTTCAGCAGGTAGTCGATGATCTTGGAGTCCCAGTCGGCGCCGCCCAGGTGATGGTCGCCGTCGGTGCAGACCACCTGGACGTCACCGCCGTCGAGCCGGATGACGGTCGTGTCGAACGTGCCGCCGCCGAGGTCGTACACGAGGAGGTGACGGACACCGGCGTCCTCGGTCAGCGCCTCGTAGTGCAGGGCCGCCGCGACCGGCTCGGCCAGCACGTCGAGGACGTTCAGCCCGGCGATCTGCCCCGCCTTGCGGGTCGCGTCGCGCTCCAGCACCCCGAAGTAGGCGGGCACCGTGATGACGACGTCCTTCACCGGCTCGCCGGTGTCCTCCTCGGCGTTGCGCGCCAGCTCCCGCAGGATCAGCGCCGAGATCGACTCGGGTGCGTGGGACTCGCCGTGGAACTCCCGCCGGGCGTCGCCCTGGCCGATCTGCCGCTTGATGAGCTCGACCACCAGGTCGGGGTTGAGCATGGCGGAGTTCTTGGCCGCGCGGCCGACGACCACGCTCTGCCCGGACTCGAAGTAGACGACCGAGGGTGTGGTCTCCTCGCCGACGGCGTTCTTGGCGACCACCGCGCGCCCGGTCTCATCCACGTAGGCGATGCACGAGTAGGTCGTGCCGAGATCGATTCCGTAGGTTGTCATGGGGCCTCACTGTGCTGTTCGAACTGGTGGAAACGCGCCTGGAGCGGCCGCCGGATGCGCCCGGTGTCACGCTCGGCGAACCCCGCGGCGATGACCTCGGCCACGGTGTTGTGCCGGCTCTCGTCGTCGCAGGGCACCACCGCGAGCGGTCGGTGCCGGTCGTGCTGGAACGGGTCGCCCGGGTCGGCGGTGAAGACCTCGATGCCGCAGCGGTCGAGGATCAGCGCGACGTCGTCGGCGAACGAGCGGAAGAGCGGGCCGCCGGGAGCGTCGGCCCCGAGCCGGCGCGCCTCCCGGTCGAGCTGGTCGTACAGCCGGATCAGGTCCGCCACGACCGGCTGCAGCACCGCCTTGTCGAGCCCCCCGCGCAGCCGCTGGTTCTCCTCGTGCAGCCGGTCGATGACCGCCTCACGATGGGCCGAGCGGCGATGGAACTCGGCGACCTCCGCCTCGACCCGTCCGAGCCGCTCACCGACCTCGGCGAACGGGTCGGGCGCTTCGGCGGCCTCTTCGGCCGGGGTCTCGTTCTCCTCGTCGGGCGGGGCGGCCACCGCCTCGACGGGCTTCGGTTCGTCATCGGGCACTGGAGTTCTCCCTGGTCCTTGAGATAAGGCGGGCACTCTGGCCGAGACGCTGTCCGGTAACGCGATTTCGGCCACCGCGGGCGCGGACGTGGGCGGGCACGGTGAAGCGGCTGAGTCGTCGGTCATCCCCCGGTCCTTCCGTCGCCTTCCGCGTCCCCACCCCGGGCGAGCCCCCGTAGTGCAACGGCATCGCCACTGAGGCGCACCATAGTCAGCTATGGTTTGCTACGTCCTACATATTTGCGGGAACTTCAGGACATGTGCCAGCCCCGAGTTCGGGGATGGTCACCCGCCCGGCCGCTGCGGCCGGTTGCATACTGAGGACATGCCAAGGCCGGAGAGGACACCTCTGACGCACGAGCGGCTCGTGGCCGATCTCGGACGGCTCCGCAGGAACGGGCTGGTCCGCCTGCGCGGTGTCCCGCTCGACGCGCTCTACGACGCCGCGGCCGGCTGCGACCTGCCCGGCGAGGCGAGTGAGCCGGCCGCCATCGAGGCGCTCGTCCGCCTGGCCATCGACGGGCTCGGCGGCGGGGACCTCGCGGTCGCCGCCGAGTACACCTTCGGGGTCGCCGGCGGCACGCGCGGCTGGAGCATCGGGGAGCGGCGGCGGCGTGCCGCCCAGACGTACGGCGTCAGCGTCGAACGCTTTCGTAAACACCACGAGCGGCTCGTCGTCGAGCAGGTCGCGGAAGAGATCCTCAAGCTCTGCCAGACGACGGTCCGGCGCGAGGCCGAGGCCCCCGCCCCCTCGCTCGACGGCCTGCACCGCGGGAGTACCACGGTGCCGCTGGCCCTCCCGGTCGGCCGGGCACGGCACGAGCTGACCCTGCACGTCATGCCGGTCGAGCTGCTGCGCGACATCGACGTCATCGTCTCCTCCGAGAATGTCAGCCTGGAGATGTCCAAGCTCTTCAAGCCGACCGTGTCGGCCGCGATCCGCAGGGCGGGCGCGTTACGCAGCCCGACCGGCGAGGTCGTCGACGACACGATCCAGCGCGAGCTGATCGAGTGGCTCCAGCGCAACGGGCGCGTGGGGTTCCCGGTCGCGGCGGGGACCGTCGCGGCGACCGGTCCCGGCGCGCTCGCGAGCGAGGGGATCCGGCGCGTCTACCACGCCGCCGTCGCGACCCCGCGCCCCGACCGCGACGACTACAGCGTCACCGCCGACGTCGTGGCCATCGCCGTGCGCAACGTCTTACGGCTGGCCGCCGCCGAACGCGAGCGGTACTCCCCTCCGCTGTCCTCGATCTGCCTGCCGTTGTTCGGCGCGGGACACGGCGGCGTGTCCGCGGCGACGAGCTTCTCCTGGATCTGGGCCGCCCTCGTACAGGAGCTGGCCGAGGACGACCCCTGGCGGATCCACCTGGTCACCCACTCCACTCCGCAGGCCGAGGCGATCGTGGTCACGGTCACGACCGGCTCAGTGGCAGCGGCGTCAGCTCACGAGCCGCCCGGGTGAGCTCGGCGGCCGGCGGGAACGCCGCGCACAGCGCCGCCCAGTGCCGCGTGAGCGGCCCCATGAGCGCGTCCGGCAGCAGCGGTCCGGGCGAGTCGCCCACCAGCAGGCGCAGCGGCCCGACCACGTACGCCTCGGCGAGTTCCGGCAGGGCGCCGAACTCGGTGATGTCCGGCCCGGTGAGCCGCGCGACACGTTCGAGCAATCCCTTCCGCAGGACCGACGTCGCGGCCGTCTCGCCGTTCAGCAGGCACGCGACGGTGGCGCCGATCTCCACCGCCATCGCGTACGACTCCGCGACCGCCAGCCCCCAGCCGTACTCCGCGGGCGAGGGCGCCGTGCCGCTCAGCGCGGCGAGCGCCGCCATGTGGTCCAGGTGCGCGCCGTCGTGGATGCCCCGCCAGACGAGGCGCTGCACCACGGGGATCCGCGCCGGCCGTTCGACCACGACGAACTCCGGCCGTTCCGGCCACGGCAGCCGGAACCAGCTCCGCCACAGCAGGCCGGGCGGGAGCGTCCGCTCGGCCACGGCCGGGTCCAGGCCGCTGGGCGAGGGACGGTAGCGCGCGCCCCACCGCAGCTGCCCCGGGCTGTCCTCGGGGATGGAGGTGTCCACGCGGATCGCCCCCCGCTGGGAGGAGGCCTTCGCGACCTCGTCGCAGAACTCCACGAGCAGGGCCGCCGCGCGCCGCGCCGGCTCCCGCGTCGCCCGGATCGGCGCGAGCGGGATCGCCTCGGGGTAGTAGGCCGGGATCGGACCGGCCATCGCGCGCAGCCTCCGCAGGCGGTCGGCGGCGGGGCCGCCGGCCGGGATCCGCGCCTCCCGCAGTGCCTGGTCCAGCTCGGCGAACGCCTCGGGCGCCTCCAGCAGCGTGATCCCGAGCGCGACCTCGGCGAAGCCGCGTACGGTCCAGATGTCGGCCTCCCACCCCCGGGCCGGGACGCTCAGGGCCGCCACGACGGCGGACCGGGCCCAGGCGGTCACCGCGCCGCTCACGGCCGGTCCCACAGGCGGACGCGCACCATGAAGCGGCGGCGGTCCGCGAAGAACGTACGGCCGTGCAGCACGCGCCGGTTGTCCAGGACGACGGCGTCGCCCACGCCGAGACGCAGCTCGATCACCTGCGGCGCCGTCTCCAGCCGCTGCGCGAACTCACGGGCGGTCTCCCGGTCGGCGCCCGCCGCGAGGTTGTCGACCCGCCAGCGGATGGTGCCGTCGCCGGGCAGCACGGCCGCGCGGAACGGGGGCTCGCCGTCGAACGGCGCGGGGACCCGCCAGGCCCAGTCCGGGCGGGCGAGCCGCTCCAGCAGCCGGTGCTCACGCTCGTGGCCGCGCAGCGCCGTACGGGCGTCGGACGCGCTCAGGATCCGGGTGGTCCCGCCGTCGTCGGCCGGGCGTACGGCGAACAGGCACACGAGATGCTCGGGCACCCGCCGGTACTGCGCGTCGGTGTGGAGCGTCGCTCCGCCCGTACGGCGGGAGAACGTCTGCCTCGCGTCGTCGGACGCCGGCCGTACGGCCCAGGCGGGTGTGCCGCCCTCCCGGTCCGAGGGCCGGCCGAAGCACGCCGCCGTACGGAGAATGCTCGAGATGTCCGGCTCGCCGTCGTGGACGAACGGCAGGCCGCGCAGCACGGCCCAGCCGCGGTGAGCCAGTGTCTCCTTCGCCGCCTGGAAATCGTCGATCGAAGCCTTCATGATCCGCCTCCTGCGGGGCGCCCGATTCGTGTGCTCACCAGCGAATCCGGCGCGCCGGGCGGACAGCGGTGCGCCGGCCGGGCGTCTTCGGGGCGTACGGCGGACCGTGAGGCGCGTACGGGGCGGAGATCGCGGGCCCCGCGCCCGGAAACCGGCCCGAAAGGGGACGGATCTCGCCCACGAACCGGCCCGCTTCCGTCCCGGGACCGGCCCGGCCACGACGGTCTACTGGATCGTGACAGGCGCCGACTGCCAGGGAGAGCTCACGTGAACGAGAAGCTGACCGGCATCGGCCGGGACCTCAGAGCCGGCCGCGACGTCGAGTCCCACCTCACGGCGTTCGTCTCGGTGGTGTTCGCGGTGTTGTCGTTCTTCGGTGATCTCGTCTCGGCGGACCTGCGCTGGGCGGTGTGCATGATGGGGATCGGCATCCTCGTCCATCGTTCCTCGCGTACGGAGGACGGCGAGGGCCCGCCCGCCGTACCCCCGCCGCACGGCGTCTGGATGCTCGTGGAGCTGAGACGGCACGAGCGGGCGGGCGAGGACGGCGACGAGACGCTGACCGTGTCCGTCTCGCTCCGCACGACTCCTTAGATCATCCCGTCGCCGTGGGTGGGCAGGCCGAACTGGTCGGCGATGGGCCGCCACGCGCTGACCACGTCGTCCTTGGCGTCGCCGGCGTCCTCGTCGGCCTGTGCCGCCTCGGCGTGGTCCGAGTCGTCGGTGGGGGCGTCGCCCGTACAGCCCTGGACGGTGTTCGCCCACGCCAGGTACGCGCGGTCCGCGCGGAGGGAGTCCTCCAGGGCGGTCACGAGCGAGGTGCGCAGGTCCTCACCGCCCTCCAGGGCGTCGACGGTCAGGCTCTGCGCCCGGCTGAGCTGGCTCTCGCGCTCGCCGATGACCTGCTCCAGCGTGCCGATCGCGCCGCTGACGCCGTCGCAGGTCTGCAGGTCCCCCGGGAGCTCCTTCCGCGTGGCGGCGCTGCTCTCCAGCAGCTCGTTGAACGCGGTGGCCTGGTCGGAGGCGTTCGCCGAGTCGGCCACGCCGCCGTCGCCGGAGGCCGCCTCGGCCGGGCTGTCCGGGGTGCCGCCGGCCGGAGAGTCGGTCCCGTCGCCGTCGCCGTCCACCGAGGAGCCGCCGTCGCCGTCGGACGTGGAGCCGGTCGGCCCGGAGTCCAGCGTCGGGCCTGACGTGCCGACGCTCACACGGGTGCCCTCGTGGGAGGAGTCGCCCACGCTCGCGCGGATCCCCACCGCGGCGAGCAGAACGGACAGGCCGACGATTCCGCAGAAGGCGGGGACCAGCCAGGGCGGGTGCCCGGCCGGAACGGGTGCCGCCGGGTCGCCGGCCCCGGTGCGCGGCGGCGGAGGCGTCTCCGGGGCTCGCGAGGGCGCGGCCGACCTCGGGTCGGTCAGGATGGTCATGGTCAGCAACGCCCCGCACCGGGTGCAGGTCGAACGGCCGATCGGCGTGCTGTGAGTACACGTGGGACAGCGCATCGTCATCGCCTTTCCTGGCGATCGGGCGGCGGACGGCCCGCTTCGGGGGCGTCCGCCGCCGGACTTCATCGTTGAGGGAGGCCGGTCCCGTTCTCGGGGAGGGACGGCTCTCCGGCCGGTACGGCCGAGACGCGGGCCGGCCGCAGAAGGCGGCCGCCGTAGCGGTAGCCGCGCTGGATGACGCGCCCGACGAGCAGCTCCGTGCCCGTACGGTCGCCGCCCTGGACGTCCACGACCTCGTGGAAGGCGGGGTCGACCGGTCCGAGCGCGTCGATGGACTCGATGCCGTGCTGGCTGAAGGCCAGGAGCATCTCCTCGCGGACCGAGGCGACGAAGTCCGGGTCGGCGCCGGAGTAGTCGTCGAGACGGTCGACGGCCAGCATGATCCGGAAGATCAGCGGGAGGAGGTACTCCAGCGCGACGCCCTCTTCCGCGCGCCGTACCCGGTCGTGGAGCTCCTCGACGAGGAGCCGCTTGTCCCGGTCGTCGAGGAGCCTGCGGCGGAACAGGTCGCGAAGCTCGTCGAGGATCCGTATGAGGTCGTCGCCGCCCGCGGGCGGGCCGGCGGAGTGCTTACTCATCGGCGGTCACCGGATCGTCGCCGTCCTGAGGTCGCGCGCCAGCCGCTCGACCTGCTCCTGGGGGAGGTTGTTGCGCCGGTCGATGGGGAACTCCCCGAGCGAGCGGTTCGCCACCAGGTCCATCACCTCGACGTGCACGGTCCCGTCGATGTCGTAGGCGATGAAGACCTCGATCGGCGAACCCGCCGGGTACGGGGGGACTGACAGCTCGACGCCCTGGCTGTCCCTGGTGATGATCTCCACGTCGGCCGGGTCCTCCTCGTCGCCGACGGTCACCCTGACCTTGATCTCGGTCTGGTTCGGCACGACCGTCCGGAAGAGCTGGCTCTCCCGCTGGGGGATGCGCGCGTTGGCCGGCAGGATCACGAAGTTGCGCTCGCGCCCGTTGTCGTCCAGGGCGATGACGCCCAGGCCGTGCGCGGTCACGTCGTTGATCTGCGGCGCGCCCACGGGCGAGGCATTGCCGGTCTCGGCGGCCACCAGGATCTCGGCCTGGATCGCCGCGCCGAGCGCGACCGCCTCGTCGGGGTGCAGGGTGGCGTTGGGCCGCCGGCCGGTGACCCGCTCGACCGCCCGGCCCACCATGGGCATCCGGGTCGACCCGCCGACGAGGAGCACCTCGTCGAGGGCGGTCATCGGCAGGCCCGCCGCCTGCACGACCTCCTCGACCATCTCGACCGTGCGCGTGAGCAGGTCGGCGGTCAGCTCCTCGAAGATCTTCCGGGTGAGTTCGAGCTTGGCGTGCTTGTCGCCCGAGTCGATGAAGATCGGCGCGCTGTCGAGCTGGCTGAGGAGGTGCTTGGCCGCCTCGCACTGGTCGCGCAGCCGCGCCTCGGAGCCCCCGTCGTCGAACTGGTCCTCCGCGCCCTGCCCGACGACGAGCTCGTTGGCCCAGGTCATGATGCGGTTGTCGAAGTCGTAGCCGCCGAGGTTGCGGTCGCCGGTGGTCGCCAGCACCGTGAAGTCGCCGCGCTCGATCCGGATCACGGTGGCGTCGAACGTCCCGCCGCCGAGGTCGTACACCAGGCAGACGCCGGCCTGCCGCTCGTGTAAGCCGTACGCGAGGGCGGCGGCCGTGGGCTCGCTGATGACGCGCATGACCTCGAGCCCGGCGATCCTGCCCGCGTCCTTGGTGGCCTGGCGCCGGGAGTCGTCGAAGTAGGCCGGCACGGTGACGACCGCGCGGGTGACGGGCTCGCCGAGCGTGCGCTCGGCGTCGGCGGCCAGCTTGCGCAGGATCTGCGCGGAGACCTCCTCGGCGGTGTACTCCCGGCCGGAGGCGGAGACGAAACGCCAGGTGGTGTTCCCCATCTCGCGCTTGACCCACTGGATGACGTCCGCGTGGCGCGAGACGGCCTGCCGCTGGGCCAGCCCGCCGACCAGGACGGTGTCGTCCTCCTCGATGAGGACGACGGAGGGCGTGGTGTTGGCCCCTTCGCTGTTGCGGATGGCCAGCGGCCGGCCGGTGGGGTCCACCGTGGCGCTGACGGAGTTGGTCGTGCCCAGGTCGATGCCGATGGCCTTCACAGTTGCCCCAGTTCTCTACGCAGTTGTTCGAGCCGGCTCTGCATGATCCGGTGTTCGATCCGAGCGTTGCGGCGGCGCTTGTTGTGCCGCCACCGCGGCGCGTACGCGCGCCAGAACACGAGCCCGTCGACGCACAGCGCGATGAGCAGCCAGTCCGCGGTGAGGCCGATGGTCGCGACGGCGGTGACCGTGGAGATCCACGCGGCCAGCCACCAGGCGAACGTCCAGCGCACGCTCGTGAAGAGGAAGAACACGAACTTCCGGTCACGGTGGGCGAGGACCTCCCGGTGCATCTCCTCCAGGCTCTCGCGTAGCTCGGGGTCGTCGAAGGGCTGGCGGATCGCGCGTTGCAGCAGGTCACTCATCTGCGTGATCTCGGCGTCGGAGGTGATGTAGGTGTTGCCGTCGCTGTACCGCTCGCTCGGCACCTTGTCGGCCTTGCTCGCGAGCGCCAGGGCGTAGAGCTCGGCGACCAGCGGGTGCTCGCCGAAGCGCCGGGACAGCGGCTCCAGGATCTCCAGCGCCGCCTCCTCCTCGCCGACGCTCCAGAGGAGCTGCGCCCGGCCCACCTGTCCGAGCGGGTTGTCAGGCGCGAGCCGGACGACCGCCTCGTAGGCGTCCATCGCCGCGACGTTGTTCCCCGCGGCGCTCAGGTCGAGGGCGAGCTGGTAGTGGTAGTCGGGGTTGCCGGGATCGCGGTCGACGGCCTTGCGCCCGGCCTCCACGGCGTTGATGTGCTGGTTGACCGCGGACAGGACCTGCGCGTGCAGGCCCCAGACCTCGGCCGTGTCGTAGGTGCGCACCGCCTCGGCGGTGAGCACGCCCGCCGTGCGGAAGTCGGCCTGGTCCAGTGCCGCGCGGATGCGCCGGACCACGTCGCCGACGGGCGCCGCGCCGCTCCCCGATGAGGCGTCCGCCGGCGCGGAGCCCTCCGAAGGCCCGCCGCCACGGTGGATGCGGTACCGCTCGTCGTAGTCCGCGCGGGCCTGCGGGTCGAGGAGGATCTTCTGCGCCGTGGCCAGCCGCCCCATGGTCTGCTCGGCCTGCTGGCGCTTCTCGAGGATCGGCGAGCCGGTCTGCTTGCGCACCTTGCGGCGCCTGTCCTTGATCGCTTTGTCGATCTCCTCCGCCGAAGCGGTGGGCCCTACGCCGATGAGCTGGTAGTAGTCGACGAATGGATCGGGGCTTGAAGCATCGTCCATGTCACTCCCCCGCCCGGCCGCCGGCCCAGCAGGGCTTGGCTCGGGCTAATGATGACGGCACTGTGACGTTCCCCCAGGTGGATTTACTTTTGTCCACTAAAATATATTTAGTGTGTGATGGATGTCGCACGTTATGTAACTGTTACGCCCGATCCTTCACACAAGCTCCCCGCATCCCTAAGACGTACGACCATGCGCTAAGGTTTGCATCGTCTTGAAAGGGATGTATGGGGCAAATCCCCAGGTACATGCCAGAGGAGTACATAGTGGCGTCACCCGAATCCGCGAATCAGGCGGGTGAAGATCGGCTCGCCGCTATCGCCGCCGCGGCCGTCGAAGTACTCCGCACGCGCGACTACCACGCGGCCCGTACCGAGGACATCGCCGCGGCGGTCCGCATGGACGCGGACAAGGACGGCCGCTCGCGCCGCGGGCGGCGCAGCGCCGTCTGGGTGTATTCCGAGGTCAAGAGCCGGCGGGTCCTCGTCGCCCTCGCGGCCTTCCACGCGTGGCGGCAGCACCGCGAACGCCTGGCGAAGGTGCCGGACCAGCCCGCTCCGGTCTCGCTCGCCGCGGCCCAGGAGCGGCTGGCCGAGGCGCTCACCGAGATCGTCCGCTTCCACCGCGCCCAGCGCATGCTGATGACGCAGGTGGCGTTCGGCATCGGCGACGTCGGCACCTCCGAGAAGCGCGCCGGCTCGGCCACGGCCGTGCACGAGTGGGCCGCCGGCCCGTTCGGCCGCGTCGCCGCCGAGGGGTTCGGGTTCCGCATCAGCGCGTTCGCCGACTTCCTGGCCGAGCACGTACGCGTCGCCGCGCAGGCCGTCACCGACCCGCCCGAGGAGGAGATCCAGCGCAGCGCGCAGAGCCTGTCCGACCTGGCCTTCCGCGCGTGCATGGCCGACCTCGAAGGGCCGATCGACCGCATCGGGTACGGGCTGGCGGCGTACTGGTACGAACGCGACCTGCTCCGGCTGGCCGGGCCGTGGGTGCGCCAGCTGGACGCCGCCGAACGCAGCCTCGCGGCCACCCGCCAGCGAAGGACCGACCCGCGCGCGGAGGCGTACGCGCACGCGGTGGTGATACGGGTGCTTCTCGAAGCGGGCACCCTCCACGCGCGCAGCGCCGAAGAGGGTGCCCGGCTGGTCGGCCAGTTGCGGACACTCAGTGGCCGCGACGAGAGCGAGGCGTCCGCGGACCGGCGGACGCTCAGCGACGCCGCCGCGCGGCACGGGCTGTCCCTGATGCGGTACGGCCGGCTCGCCGCCGCGCGCGAGGCGTTCGACCTGTCGCGCGAGGCGGCCGGGGACCATTCCCTCGCCGCGCGCGCGGACCAGAATCTCGCCGAGGTCGCCCTGGAGTCGGGCGAGGTCCTGGCCGCACTCGGCCTCGCCGCCGACGTGCGCGAACGACGCGAGCGGCTGGCCGTACAGGCGGCCGACGAGGCCTCGCGCCGGGCGGCCTGCCGCCGCCTCTCGCTGACGGACGAGCTGCTCGCCCGTGCCACCATCCGCGCCGGCCAGGTCGTACGCGGGGTCGTCCGCGCCACGGAGATCCTCGCCAGCCGGACCCCCTCGCCGGACGACTTCGGGGCGAACGCCCTCGCGAACGCCCAGATCCTGCTCGCGGACGCGCTGGTCTCCGCCGGCCATCCGGGCGAGGCGTACGAGGCCGCGAGGAAGGCGTTCCGGCAGTTCCACACGACGTCCGTGCCGGCCAGCGACCGGATCCAGCGAGCCCAGGTCCTCCTCGCGCGCATCGCGCGGGCCGAAGGACGCCCGCAGCACGCGATCGAGCTGCTGAGAGACGCCCCGGTGCTCTCGCCGTGGTTCGCCGACCGGGTCTCGGCCCGTCTCTCGCACGCCGCGCGCGTGCTGCTGGCCGCGGGGGGGGGGGGGGGCGGGGGGGGGGGCGCGGGGGGGCGGGCGGGGGGGGCGGGGGGGGGGCGGCGGCGGGCGGGGGGGGGGGGGGGGGGGGGGGGGGGGCGGGGGGGGGGGGGGAGGGGGGGGGGGGGGGGCGGGGGGGGGCGGCGGGGGGGGCCCACGCCGCGAAAGAAGCGACTCAGGACCTCGGCGCGGCGCCGCGGCGCCCGCGCCCCCCGCCCCCCCGCCCGCCCCCCGCGCGGGCGCCGGCGGGCGGGCGGGGAGGGGCGGGGGGCGGGCGGGGCGGCCCCGCGCGGCGCCGCGGCGGGCCGCCAGACCGACGGGCGC
>NZ_JAUEQY010000080.1 GCF_030406325.1 Actinomadura sp. DC4
GGCGGGTTCTAACGATCCCCGCAACACCCTGATCTTCAGGGAGTTGCGGGGATCATGGATTTTGGGGTCCTGAAGGCGAGGTTCTTCGAGGCACTGGATCGGGAGAACGGCAGTATCTCGGGGGCTGCTCGGGCAGTCGGGGTGAATGGTGCCACGGCGTACGGGTGGGCGCGGAAGGCCGGTGTGCGTGGTCGTGGGAAGACGGGCACGAGCGGGCATCCGGGGCGGGCGGAATACGACCGGCTCCGCGCGGCCGGGGTGCGGCGGCGTGAGGCTGCGGCACAGGCCGGAGTCCACGAACGTACCGCCCGGGACTGGGACCGTGGTATCCGCAAGATCGGCGACGCGCGCCTGCACCCCGATGGGCGCCGGATCGACTACAAGACCGGTGTGACCACCACCGGTACCGACGGCTCAGAGCCGTCCCTCGCGGCCGTCGAGGCCGTGCTGCACCCCCGGTTCCTCACGGTGACCGAGCGGGAGATGATCGCTGACATGCACCGTGAGGGCCGGTCGCTGCGCGCGATCGGACGGGCGCTGGGACGGCCGGCATCCACCGTCAAGCGCGAGATCGACGCCCGTGCGGTCAATGGCGTCTACCGGCCGCATCGGGCCCAGCGGGCATGGGCGAACGGCCGTGCGCGCCCTAAGGACGCCAAGCTCGCCCAGGACGGTCCACTGCGCGAGTTCGTCGCGGACAAGCTGCGGGAACGGTGGTCACCCGAGCAGATCTGCAACGCTTTGGTCATCGAGTTCCCCGACGACGGGAGCATGCGGGTGAGTCCGGAAACGATCTACCAGGCCATCTACGTCCAGGCACGTGGCGGGCTGCGCCGCGAGGTTGCCCTCGCACTGCGCACCGGCCGCACCCGCCGCAAGCCGCACCGCAGCCCGCAGCAGCGCACGAGCCGGTTCGCCGACGAGATGGTGATGATCTCCGAGCGTCCCGCCGAGGTCACCGACCGGGCGGTTCCCGGCCACTGGGAAGGCGACCTCATCGTCGGGCCCCGCAGCGAGACCGCGATCGTGACCCTGGTCGAGCGCTCCACCCGCTACGTCATGCTCGGGCACCTGCCCGGCGGCCACACCGCCGAGGAGGTCCGCGACGTGCTGGTGCCGCTGATCCAGACCCTGCCCGAGCACCTACGCGGCTCGCTGACCTGGGACCAGGGCTGTGAGATGGCCGCACACAAGCAGTTCACCCTCGCCACGGGAGTGCCGGTCTACTTCTGCGACCCGCACTCGCCCTGGCAGCGCGGCAGCAACGAGAACACCAACGGCCTGCTGCGCCAATACTTCCCCAAGAGCACCGACCTGTCCGTGCACAGCCCCGCAGACCTCGAACACGTCGCCCAACAACTCAACGCCCGACCACGCAAAACGCTCGGCTGGCAAACCCCAGCCGAGCGCCTGCGTGATCTACTGACAGCCACATAGGCCATCAGGTGTTGCGAGGACCCCGAGAATTCGCC
>NZ_JAUEQY010000081.1 GCF_030406325.1 Actinomadura sp. DC4
CTAGTACTACATCCCTAGATCTGGATGACCTGGAGGCGTAGGCGTCGGCGGAAGTGGCTTCGGCGGGCTCTGGCTTGATGTTCGCGGCGGATGATCGACCAGTGGAGGCCCTGGTCAATGGTCTGGTCGGGTTTGCCGGAGAGGTTGAGGAGGCGGCGGATCTCGCCGATCGACAGGCCGATCAGTCGTCGGGCCGGGTGGTGATCTGTGGTGTCTGGTTCAGCGGGGGCCGGTGGTGGGTTCGTGTCGCTTCGCCGGTTGTGTGACCGGGAGTGGCTCGGGTTGTCCACAGGTGGTGGGTCCCTTTTTTGCCGGTGGCGCGTAGCACTGCCAAGAATGTCAGGGCGAGCATGGACAAGGTGATGTGCCGGTGCCAGGGGTCCCATTTACGGACCTGGTAGCTGTCGAGGCCGGCTTCTTGTTTGGCCGCCTCGAAACTTTCCTCGATGGGCCAGCGGGAGCCGATAACGCGGACGAGTTCGCATATGCTTTCACCGCGCGGGTTGTAGCAATGGAAGTAGCCCAGTTCACCGTCGGTTATGTTGCGGCGGAAAACGTACTGGTGACCGCCATCGGCGGTGACCATGGCCCAGTCATAGACTCGGAATCCTTTTGTGCCGATCCCGCAGGAACGACGTGACCACTCGTGCGGTTTCAACCGGGCGGCGATCTGCTCGACGACGTTTGGTGAGCGTTCCGCGGTGGATATGTTGCCGGTCACCACATCGGTTGTCTTGGGCACCGCCATGCAATAGGCGATCTGCCGCTCGGCCAGATGGGCGCGCAGGCCCGGGTTCTGCCCGAACTCCTCATCAGCGGCGAACCAGGCGAACGGCGCTCCGGCCGCCACCGTCCGGTCGATCATGGTCGCCGCCTGCTGCGGACGGGTCCGGAACGGCAGACCGGCCGGGACCCCGGCCTCGGCACAGCGAGCAGGGTCGGCGATCCAGGGACGCTCGGGCATATACAGTTCCCGGTCGATCAGCACCCGGTCCCCGCATGGGTTGGCATAACACAAAAAGGTAGCGATCTGGCAGTTGTCGATACGGCCTAGCGTCCCGGAGTACTGCCGCTGCACACCCACCGATTTGCGGCCCTTCTTCGCGAACCCGGTGGGATCGGCGATCAGCACCGACCGCGGGTCAGCGAAATGCTCCATCGCATACGCCCGTACATCATCACGCAACACATCGGCGTCCCACGGCGTGAAGTTCAACAACCGCTCGATCCCTGCCCTGGTGGGCTCCCCGGTGAACTCCGAAATAGTCCAGGCGTTCTTACGTTCCAGCGGCGCCAGCAGACCACGCAGGTACTGCCGGAAATG
>NZ_JAUEQY010000082.1 GCF_030406325.1 Actinomadura sp. DC4
TGACCCGTCCCGGGTTTGTTGGAGGCTCGATCAGAAGGGAAGATCGAGCACATGGCAGCGAAGTCCCCCTACTCTCCGGAGCTGCGCCGGCGTGCGGTGCGCATGGTCGGTGAGGTCCGCCCCCAGTACCCGACCGAGTGGGCCGCGATCACCGCGGTCGCCGAGAAGCTGGGGATCGGTACGGCCGAGACGTTGCGTACCTGGGTGCGCCGGGCTGAGGCCGACGATCGGCCGGCGGGAAACAGCAGTGAGTCGGAGGAAGTTAAGCGGCTCAAGCGGGAGAATGCCGAGCTTCGTCGGGCGAATGAGATTTTGAAGGCGGCGTCCGCTTATTTCGCCCGGGAGCTCGATGTGAAACCGCCGCGCTAGTCGAGTTCGTTGACGCGCATCGGGACCGGTTCGGGGTCGAGCCGGTCTGCGCGGCCCTGGAATTTGCGCCGTCTACCTATTACGCGGCGAAGAAACGTGAACGATTCCCGTCGGGCCGTTCTGTTCGGGATGAGGTTCTGAAGATGGAGATCGAACGCGTGTGGGAGAAGCCGGGCCGGAAGGTGTACGGGGCCCGTAAGGTCTGGCAGCAGCTGAACCGTGAGGGAATCGTGGTGGCGCGGTGCACGGTCGAGCGGCTGATGGGCGAGCTGGGCATCGCCGGGGTGTGCGCCCAGAGCAAGCGGCCGCGAACCACGCTGCCCGCCGAGTTCGGAGACATGCCTTCGGACCTGCTGGAACGTGGCTTCGATACAGCGGCGCCTAACCATGCGTGGGTCGCTGACATCACGTATGTGCCGACCGAAGCCGGGTGGGTGTACACCGCTTTTGTGCTCGATTTGTTCTCCCGGCGGATTGTCGGGTGGCAGGTCGCCGATCACCTGCGGGCCGATCTGGCATTGGATGCGTTGGAGATGGCGATCTGGTCACGCCGGGAAAGGATCGGCGACAAGCTGGTCCATCACTCGGATCGTGGCGTGCAATATACGGCGATTCGCTACGCCGATCGTCTCGATGAGATCGGTGCGGTCCGTTCCGTCGGCAGCAAAGGTGATTCCTACGATAATGCCGCCGCGGAGTCACTAAATAGCCTGTACAAGAGAGAGCTCATCGACTTCCGCGGGTCATGGGAAGGAGTAATGGATGTGACCATCGCCACCATGGAATGGGTGGCGTGGTATAACAGCGAGCGACTCCACTCGTACTGCGGCGGAATTCCTCCCAAAGAGTTCGAGGAATCGTTCTATAAGTCACAGGAATCCACTAAGATAACTTCACGTATCCAAGCGATCTAGCCTCCAAGATCGCCGGGGCGGTCCA
>NZ_JAUEQY010000083.1 GCF_030406325.1 Actinomadura sp. DC4
CTAGTGCTCTGTCCATGAACGTTGGCCGGGTTGGTCGACACGCCGGTCGATGTTCATGGTTGGTGTCCGCTATGCCGTGAGGCTGGTCGGATGGCAGATCCAGTTCGGGTGCGCCGTCTGACCGATCATGAGGGTCAGCGGCTGCAGCAGATTGTGCGAAGAGGAACCGGTTCGGCGGTGCGGCTGCGTCGCGCGATGGTCGTGCTGGCCTCGGCCGGCGGGAACACCGTCCCAGCGATCGCGCGGCTGGTCCAAGGCGATGAAGACGCGGTCCGAGGAGTGATCCACCGGTTCAACGAGATGGGCATGGCCAGTTTGGACCCTCAGTGGGCGGGTGGCCGTCCCCGCCTGATCAGTCCTGAGGACGAAGCCTTCATCGTCGCGACGGCCACCACCAGACCCGAGGCGCTCAAGCGGCCCTTCACTCGCTGGAGCCTGCGTAAACTCGCCGCCTACCTGGCATGCAACAACACCCGCCCGGTCCGGATCGGACGAGAACGGCTGCGGCAGTTCCTGCACGAACACGAGATCACCTTTCAGCGGACCAAGACCTGGAAGGAATCCAACGACCCGCGCCGGGACGCCAAGCTGGCCCGCATCGAGCACGTCACCAGCAATTTCCCCGACCGGGTGTTCGCCTTCGATGAGTTCGGGCCGCTGACCATCCGGCCACACGCCGGAGCCGGCTGGGCCCGCAAAGGACATCCGGACAGGCTGCCCGCCAACTACCACAAGCTTCACGGGGTCCGACAGTTCCACGGCTGTTACTCCATCGGCACCGACACCTTGTGGGGGATCGTCCGCAAGAAGAAATCCGCCGCGAACACTTTGGCCGCGCTGAAGTCCATCCGGGCGGCGCGCCCGGACGGGGCACCGATCTACATCATCTTGGACAACCTGTCCGCCCACCGCGGCACCAAGATCCGCACCTGGGCGGCCGGCAACAAGGTCGAACTGTGTTTCACCCCGACCTACTCTTCCTGGGCCAACCCGATCGAGGCGCACTTCGGACCGCTACGCACCTTCGTGGTCAGCGGATCGAACCACCCCAACCATCCCGTGGCCACACGCGCCCTGCACGACCATCTGCGCTGGCGCAACGCCAACGCCCGCCACCCCGACATCCTCGCCGCCCAACGACGCGAACGCGCCCGCATCCGCAGCGAACGACAACAACGCTGGGGAGACCCACGGCGCCCCAAAGCCGCGTGATCAGACCCGGCCAACGTTCATGGACAGAGCACTAG
>NZ_JAUEQY010000084.1 GCF_030406325.1 Actinomadura sp. DC4
CAGGTCAAGCGGCATTTTCGTACTCGTTGAGTATTCCGCCGAGGCGTTGGCGTCTTCGCACGTCCAGCCGGGTGATCTGGTCGGGTTCGGTGATGGGCGGGGGCAGCGGAGTGCGCGGGCGGGCGTTCGCGATGCCCTGGTGAGGGCGATGAAGGTTGTAGAAGGTCTCGAACTCGCGCAGCGCATGGAGCAAGTGGCGTCGGTTCCAGATCAGGGTACGGTCCAGGAGCTCACGGCGGCAGGTCAGCACCCACCGCTTCATGATCGCGTTTATGCGTGGCATCCGGACTCCGGTGAGCACGATCTTGATGTTCGCGTCGGCCAGGACGGCGTCGAATAGCCCGGGGAACTTGCCGTCGCGGTCCCGAATCATCCACCGTGCCTGGCATCGGGCGTCTTCCAAGTCCATCACGAGGTTACGGGCAGCCTGAGCCACCCATGCGGCGGTTGGATGCGCGGTCGCGCCCAGGATGCGGATCCGGCGGGTGCGGTGCTCGATCACGGCCAGCACGTACAGGCGCGCTTCGGTCAGGGTGACGGTGTCCAGGAAGTCACACGCCAGCAGCGCGTCGGCCTGGGACCGCAGGAAGGCGGCCCAGGTGCTGGCGGCGCGTTCGGGTGCTGGGTCGATCCCGGCGTCCTGGAGAATCTCCCACACCGTGGAGGCAGCGACCTTCACCCCGAGCACGAGCAGCTCGCCGTGCACCCGTCGATACCCCCACTGGGGGTTCTCCCGGACCAGGCGTAACACCAGCGCCTGGATGGAACGCACCGTCGGCGGCCGGCCCTGCCGTTTCGGCTTTGACCGGGCAGCGTGCCGACGCCGGATGAGGTCGCGGTGCCAGCGGAGCACCGTGTCCGGGCGCACCAGCAGCCGCATCCGGTGCAGCGCCTCGGGCGTGAGGCGGTGCAGCAGGGCTGCCAGGAACGCCCTGTCGGTCGGTGCGAACCGGACTCTCCTCCTGCCCATTTGGCGCTCCAGGACCGCGAGTTGGTGTCGCAGCGCCAAGATCTCGGCATCTTTGTCACGATCGGTCATCGGAAGGAGACGCAGGACCGCGAACGTGTTCGTCACCGTCAGGTACGCCAGCCGTAACAACACGGCCGACCATCATGCCGCGGCGACCGCGCCCCCGCACCACACTTCCGACGCAATCAGCCGAGCGTCACGCGGTGGGGCGCCGTCACGGGCGGTCACAGCTCTCACCTGCATGGATGTA
>NZ_JAUEQY010000085.1 GCF_030406325.1 Actinomadura sp. DC4
CGCTAGAGGGGGATGTTGCCGTGCGCGCCCCTGGCAGGGGTGGCCTCGGCGATGGCTTGTGCGATGGCGCGGCGGGTTTTGGCGGGGTCGATGATTTCGTCGATGACGCCGAGGTCGTGGGCGCGTTCGACGCCGCCGGCGATTTTTTCGTGTTCGGTGGCGAGTTGTTCTTCGAGCGCGTGGCGTTCTTCTTCGGGCACCGCGGCGAGTTTGCGGCGGTGCAGGATGCGTACGGCGGCGACGGCGCCCATGACGGCGACCTGGGCGGTGGGCCAGGCGAAGACGCGGGTGGCGCCCAGGGCGCGGGAGTTCATGGCGATGTAGGCGCCGCCGTAGGCCTTGCGGGTCACCAGCGTGACGCGTGGCACGACCGCTTCGGCGAAGGCGTGCAGGAGTTTGGCTCCGCGGCGGACCACGCCGTCGTGTTCCTGCCCGACGCCCGGCAGGTAGCCCGGTACGTCGACGACGACGACCAGCGGCACGCCGAAGGAGTCGCACATCCGCACGAACCGGGCGGCCTTCTCGGCCGAGGTGGAGTCCAGGCAGCCGCCCAGCCGCATCGGGTTGTTCGCGATCACCCCGACCGTGCGGCCGCCGAGGCGTCCCAGCGTCGTGGTGATGTTCGGCGCCCACTTGGGGTGCAGCTCGATCGACTCTGAGGAGTCGTCCAGCAGGCCCGCCACGACCGGGCGGATGTCGTACGCGCGCCGCGGGTTGTCGGGGAGGATGCCGGCGAGGTCGACCTCGGCGACGTCCTCGGGCCGCATGCGGCCCTGGTGACCGAGGAGTGTCGCGAGCCGGCGGGCCTTCAACAGCGCCTCGGCGTCGGTGGCGGTCACCACGTGCACGACGCCGCTGCGCTTGCTGTGCGGTTCGGGACCGCCCAGCGCCGCCATGTCCACGATCTCGCCGGTCACCGACCGTACGACGTCCGGGCCGGTCACGAAGATCCGCCCGCCCTCGGACAAGATCACGATGTCGGTCAGCGCCGGGCCATAGGCCGCCCCACCGGCCGCCGCGCCCAGCACCACCGAGATCTGCGGCACCACCCCGGAGGCGTGCGTCATCGCCTTGAAGATCCGCCCCACACCGTGCAGCGACTCCACACCCTCGGCCAGACGCGCCCCGCCCGAATGCCACAAACCGATGATCGCCAACCGCTCACGCACCGCGTGGTCATA
>NZ_JAUEQY010000086.1 GCF_030406325.1 Actinomadura sp. DC4
CTAGTGTCCTGAGTCTTAATTTCTGTTTATATGTGTAGGCTCGGTGGGTGGCGCGTACAGGGCGGCCGAAGGCCGAGTTGTTATTGACCGATGAGGAGCGGGCTGCGCTTGAGGGGTGGGTGCGGCGGCGTTCGACTTCGCAGGCGTGGGCGTTGCGGTGCCGGATCATCTTGGCCTGTGCGACAGGCGCGACGAACAAGGACGTAGCCGCCCAGGTCGGTTCGACGCCACAGGCGGTGAGCCGTTGGCGGGCTCGGTTCGTGGAGTACCGGATCGCCGGCCTGGGTGACATGCCGCGTTCGGGTGGCCCCCGGACCGTGACCGATGAGCAGGTCGCGGCTGTGATCACCAAGACGTTGGAGTCGACGCCGAAGGATGCGACCCATTGGTCGACGCGGTCGATGGCCAAACAGGTGGGTCTGTCGCAGTCGACGGTGTCGCGGATCTGGCGGGCGTTTGGGCTCCAGCCACACCGCAGTGAGACGTTCAAGCTGTCCACCGACCCCTACTTCGTCGACAAGGTCCACGACGTCGTCGGTCTCTACCTCGACCCGCCAGAGCGGGCGTTGGTGTTCTGCGTGGATGAAAAGTCCCAGATCCAGGCCTTGGACCGCTCGCAGCCGGTTCTGCCGATGATGCCCGGAGTTCCAGAACGGGCCACCCACGACTACGTCCGGGCCGGTACCACCACCTTGTTCGCCGCACTGGAGGTCGCCACCGGCAAGGTGATCGGCTCGCTGCACCGCCAGCACCGTGCCACCGAGTTCAAAGCATTCCTGCGCACGCTGGACAAGCAGGTACCCGCCGGGCTGGACATCCATCTGATCTGCGACAACTACGCCACCCACAAGACCCCCGCGGTCAAGAAGTGGCTGCTGGCACACCCGCGGTTCCACCTGCACTTCACCCCGACCGGGTCCTCCTGGCTCAACCTGGTCGAGCGCTGGTTCGCCGAGCTGACCAACAAACAGCTACGACGCGGCGTCCACAAATCCGTCCAAGCGCTGGAGAAGGACATCCGCGACTGGATCGCGGCCTGGAACACCGACCCCAGGCCCTACGTATGGACCAAGACCGCTGATGAGATCCTCGAACGCCTCGCCGGATATCTGAACAGAATTCCCAACTCAGGACACTAG
>NZ_JAUEQY010000087.1 GCF_030406325.1 Actinomadura sp. DC4
ACATCCGCGACTGGATCGCGGCCTGGAACACCGACCCCAGGCCCTACGTATGGACCAAGACCGCTGATGAGATCCTCGAACGCCTCGCCGGATATCTGAACAGAATTCCCAACTCAGGACACTAGGACCAGCATGGGCACTGTCGTCCGTGCCAGGGCCAATAATTCTCCAGGGCGACGGCGTGAGGGCTGGAGTCCACGTCGATGTAGACGCCCCATCGGTCGGGTTGGTAGCGGGCCAGCATGGACAGTGTGAACAGGACGCCCCACCACGCCATCAGGGGGTGGATGGTCTTCCGTTGTGGGGTAAAGGCGGGGAACAGGTAGCGGGCTCCTTGGTACGGGCGGGTGAAGGATTCTAGGAAAGCGCTCTTTCCCGTTGCGCCTGCCATGCGGCCATCTGGCATCAACCAGTTCATCGTGACCCCCGCCCAGCCGTGGATGTCGATGGCGAAGTCGGGTGGTCCGTCGGTGTAGGTCAGCCAGTAGGGGATCTCCGCGCGGTCCGGCAGCTCGAAGGCGGTGAGGTACTCGGCGAGGGCGGCGTGTCCATCATCGGCTTCCGCGACCCACCCCGGCAGGTTCCAGACGGGTGTGGGAACCATGGCGGAGGGGTTCAGGTCCGGATCTCGGTGGTCGATGTACAGGGGTGTGCGGCGCTCTCGATTGTTTCCATTCAGGGGCAGGTCGAGGCAGTCAGGTATGCAGTCCCAGAGACTGTCCAGTCGAACCGGGTCGGAGTTTTGGCCGCGAGGCCATAGAGGGGAGTTGAGTAGTTCCGACAGACGAACGAAGCTTCCTTTGTCCTCAGGTGAACCGGTGGTCAGCGTGATGCTAGTGCTCTGTCCATGAACGTTGGCCGGGTTGGTCGACACGCCGGTCGATGTTCATGGTTGGTGTCCGCTATGCCGTGAGGCTGGTCGGATGGCAGATCCAGTTCGGGTGCGCCGTCTGACCGA
>NZ_JAUEQY010000088.1 GCF_030406325.1 Actinomadura sp. DC4
GGTGCTGCCGGGCACGTTCGTGGACTACGAGCTGTCGCCCCGGGAGTACGAACTGAGCGTGGCCCAGACCGTGCTGCAGGTGCACACGCGCGTCGCCGACCTCTACAACCAGCCCATGGACCAGGTCGAACAGCAGTTGCGGCTGACGATCGAGGCGCTGCGCGAGCGGCAGGAGCACGAGCTGGTCAACAACCGCGAGTTCGGCCTGCTCTCCAACGCCGACCTCAACCAGCGCATCTACACCCGTTCCGGGCCGCCGACCCCGGACGACATGGACGAACTGCTGTCCACGGTCTGGAAGAACCCCGGCTTCTTCCTCGCCCACCCGCGTGCGATCGCGGCGTTCGGCCGTGAGTGCAGCCGCCGCGGCGTCTACCCCCAGAGCATCGACGTGGCCGGCAACTGGGTGCCCGCCTGGCGCGGCGTGCCGATCTTCCCGTGCAACAAGCTCCCGGTCAGCGACACCCAGACCAGCTCGATCATGCTGCTCCGCACCGGCGAGGCCGACCGGGGCGTCATCGGGCTGCACCAGACCGGCATCCCCGACGAATACCAGCCCGGCCTCTCGGTGCGATTCATGGGCATCAACGACAAGGCCGTCATCTCCTATCTCGTCAGCGCCTACTACTCCGCGGCCGTCCTCGTCCCCGATGCGCTCGGCATCCTCGAAAACGTCGAGACGGCGCCCGCGTCCGAATAACGCGTGACGAAGGGCGGTGTCACGCCGCTCCCCGTCAGCTTTGGTCTTCCCGCCGCTCGTGCCGGCGCGTTCTCCGAGCCTGGAGCGCGCCGGCCGATGACGGCATTTCTTTGGTCGACAGCAATGAAGAATGGTGGTGTGTGTCGTGACGGAGTCGGCGCAGTCGGGTAGCGGTGTTGAGGGTTCGCCGTTGAGTTTGGGTACGGCGGCGGCGCGTAATTTGGCGACGACGACGAAGTCGGCGCCGCA
>NZ_JAUEQY010000008.1 GCF_030406325.1 Actinomadura sp. DC4
ACGTCGCCCAACAACTCAACGCCCGACCACGCAAAACGCTCGGCTGGCAAACCCCAGCCGAGCGCCTGCGTGATCTACTGACAGCCACATAGGCCATCAGGTGTTGCGAGGACCCCGAGAATTCGCCATCCTGGCGGGGCCTTCGCGTTCCGGACGCCTCAGATGAGGTCCCACGGGACCGACTCGTACGCCTCCGTCACCGTCTTCATGAACTCCTCCGAGACCGGCAGCCGCAGCTCGTTCACGCGCCCGACCGCGGCGACGCCCCGTGAGTTGGTGACGAACACCGCTTCGCACGACTCCAGGTCCGCGATCCGCACCGGCCCCCGCCGTGAGGGCACGCCCCGCGCGGGCAGGGCCTGTTCGAGGAGCTGCATCGTGATGCCGTCCAGCGCCGGCGCGTCCGGCCAGATGACCGAACCGCCGTCGTAGCAGCCGAGATTGGTGACCGAGCCCTCGGAGATGACGCCGTCCGCGTCGACCAGGAGCGCGTCGTCGAACCCCGCGCGCTCGGCGCGGCGCCCGTAGTAGATCTGCCCGAACGTTCCGGCGTGCTTCACCTGGGGGACCGGACGCTGGTAGATCGCCGTCTGCAGGCTCTGCGGCGAAGAGGGCGGATCGTCCGGCGGGCGTACGACGACCATGATCGAGGGAGCGTCGTCCCCCGCCGGCCAGAAGACGCTGACCCGTACGCCGGCGTCCGGGGTGTCGCCGAGCGCGTGGCGGATGCGGTCGCGGACCAGCACGGCGTCGATGCCGGCCCCGAACAGCACGTTGCCGGCCGCGTCGAGCCGGGCGAGGTGGAGGTCCATCCCGCGCGTCCGCCCGCCGCGTACCTGCATGACGGTGAAGTGACCGTAGTTGACGACCGCGGGCCGGGCCAGCTCCTCGGCCGTCGCGGGATGACCGTTGATCTCGATGCGCGGAAGGGCCGTCACGGCGTCCACGGTAGCGCCCGCGAGGCTTCCGAACGGCCCTGCGAGAATCGGATCCGATGTACCGACTCCTTTTCACAACGCTGCTGCGCCGTCTGCCCGCCGAGACCGTGCACCGGCTCAGCTTCCGTGCCCTGGGTCTTCTCGCCGCCGTGCCCGGCGCGCTGCCGCTGCTCCGCCGCCGGAGCAGGCCCCGCGACGCCGCGCTGCGGGTGCGGGCGCTCGGCCTGGACTTCCCCAGCCCCGTCGGGCTCGCCGCCGGTTTCGACAAGGACGCCGAGGCGTACGAGGCGCTGGGCGCGTTCGGCTTCGGCTTCGTCGAGATCGGCACGGTCACCGCGCGGCCGCAGCCGGGCAACCCCAAACCGCGGCTGTTCCGCCTGGTCAAGGACCGCGCGATCGTCAACCGGATGGGCTTCAACAACGAGGGCGCGCGAGCGGCCGCCGACCGGCTGCGCGGCCGGCGCACGGTCATCGTCGGGGTCAACATCGGCAAGACCAAGGTCGTCCCGGAGCACGAGGCGATCGCCGACTACGTGGAGAGCACCGAGCGGCTCGCCGCACTCGCCGACTACCTCGTGGTCAACGTCAGCTCGCCGAACACCCCCGGCCTGCGCGACCTCCAGGCCGTCGAGCACCTCGAACCGCTGCTCAAGGCGGTACGCGCCGCGGCCGACCGGGCGACCCCGCGGCGCGTGCCGCTGCTGGTGAAGATCGCCCCGGACCTCGCCGACGCCGACATCGACGCGATCGCCGACCTCGCGCTCACGCTCGGCCTCGACGGCATCATCGCGACCAACACCACGATCTCCCGCGACGGCCTGGCCGGCCGCAACGTCGAGGCGGCGGGCGCCGGAGGGCTGTCCGGCGCGCCGCTCAAGGCCCGGTCCCTCGCGGTTTTGCGCCGTCTGCGCGAGCGCGTCGGCGACCGGCTCGTCCTCGTCTCGGTCGGCGGCATCGAGACCGCCGACGAGGCGTGGGAACGCCTCCAGGCCGGCGCGACGCTCGTCCAGGTGTACACCGGCCTGATCTATGGCGGTCCGTCCTGGCCTCGGCGGATCAACCGGGGCCTCGCCGGCCGGCTGCGCGGCGAGGATCGTACGACGGCCTGACCATGACTCGGTCGACAGCTCGTCAAATGCCTTGATCCGGTGCCCGCCCGACATCACTCTTTCCAATGAGGAGGAGCGGTGCCTGGACGAGGTGCTTCCGTGGCCGGTGCGTCGGCGCAAGCCCGCTATCGGAGGCTGCGGGCCGAGTACCGGCAGGAACGGGTCCTCGCGCGGCTCGTGCTGGCGGGCGTCGCGGGCTCCATGACGGCCGGGGTGTTCGGCTGGCTTCGGGGGATGTCCGTCGCGCTCGGGCTGCTGCTCGCGCACTCCCTCTTCCTGCGGGTCAGGCCGGACGCGGTCACCCGCTGGCGGCGCGGCGCCGCGGCCGAGCGGCGTACGGGCCGGCGGCTGTCGCGGCTGGACCCGGCCTACTTCCACGTCCTTCACGACCGGGCGCTGCCGTCGGCGTCGCGGGCCAACCTGGACCACCTCGTCGTCGGCCTCACCGGCGTCTACGCGATCGTCTCGCGCCGATTGCCACCGCTCACCCGCCTGCGCGTGGCCGACGACCGCCTGTGGGCCGGGCCGCGCCCGATCGATCGCCTCCCGATGATGGCGAGGAGCGCCGCCCGTACGGTCGGAGAGCGCCTGTCGGCCGATCTCGGCCGGCGGATCGAGGTCGACGTCATCGTCGCGGTGCACGGCGGGCGGATGCCGCACCTGGGGATCACGATCGCCGGTGTCACCCTGCGGCGGGCGAAGCGGGCGCGGCGCCTCATCCAGCGGCGACCCGCGATCCTCACGACGGCTCAGGTCACGGCCATCGCCGCCGCGGCGGAGCGGATACTTCCCCCAATGATCGACGTCTGACGAAAAACCGGCACGCTTTGTGACGGATTAGTACGCTCAGCGCAACAGACCGAACCCGATTCGCAGCTGAGGGGAACCGTCATGGCGGGCCGTATCGTCGTCTTCGGCGCCACCGGCTACACCGGGACGCTCACCGCGCGGGCCCTCGTCGCCCAGGGCGCGCGGCCGGTCCTCGCCGGGCGGGACACGACGGCCCTCGCCGCTCTTGCGGAGGAGCTCGGCGGCCTGGAGACGGCGCGGGCCGACGTGGAGGAACCGCGTTCGGTACGCGCGCTGGTGGAGCACGACGACGTCCTGGTCACGACGGTCGGCCCCTTCCTGGAGTACGGGCACGCCGCGCTGGACGCTGCGGTGGACGCCGGCGCGCACTACATCGACTGCACCGGCGAGCCGCCCTTCGTACGCGAGGTCTTCGAGTCGTACGGGCCCAAGGCCCGGTCCGCGCTGATCACCGCGTTCGGCTACGACTACGTGCCGGGGAACCTCGCGGGCGCCCTGGCCCTCGACCGGGTCGGCGAGGACGGCTTCCGCGTCGACGTCGGTTACTTCGTCGGCGGCGGCGACCTGTGGCGCGGGCTGACCGCGGGCAGCCTGCGGTCGGTCGCCGGGGTGGCCACCGCCCAGATGTACACCTTCCGGGGGCGCATCCACGACGAGGCCCGCCCCCGGGTCCGCGACTTCGAGGTGGGCGGGCGGTCGCGGATCGGCCTGTCGATCGGCGCCTCGGAACACTTCGCCCTGCCCGCGTCGTATCCGGCGCTGTACGAGGTCAACGTCTATCTCGGCTGGTTCGGCCGGGCCACGCGGCTGGCCGCACGCGGGCGGGCCGGCGCGATCGGCGCGAAGGTCGGTCTGGGCGCGCTCGCACGCCTCGCGGGACGGCGGCGGAGCGGGAAGAGCACCCTGACGTCGCGCATCGTCGCGGTGGCGTACGACGCCGAGGGTGCGCTGCTGACCGACGTGCACCTTTCCGGTGGGGATCCGTATGAATTCACCGCCGGCGCCCTTTCCTGGGCCGCCTGCCAGGCCGCGCAGGGAAAGGTGGAATCGGGTGCTCTCGGGCCGGTCGCGGCATTCGGTCTTTCCGAGCTGGAGGCGGGCTGTGCGATGGCCGGAATCGCCCGCGTCACCGGCTGACGTACGCCGGCCCGTTCTGGAGTCCTGCCTGCGGGTGCATAGGGCGTACAACGCGGTCAAAGGAGTCCATAAGCCTGGAAAGCTTGGCTTATAGCTATAAAGAATTGTTTTTCTCGGGCGCTTCCCTGTAAGGGCGGTAATAATCTCCGTTGGTTCTTCGAAAACTGTTGAAGAAGTGACGGAAAAGGCTTTAACTTCAGCGCCATGGAAGACCGGCTTTTGGTCGAGGCGCTGCGGTCGCGTGATCCGATCGCGATGGGTTCGGTCTACGACGACTATGCCGAGCGCCTCTATGACTTCTGCTGGTTCCGGCTGCGCAACCGCGACGCCGCCCAGGTGGCGTTCCGCGACACGCTGATGTGCGCCGAGTCCCACATCGGGCGGCTGCGGGCGCCCGCGAGGTTCGCCGCCTGGCTCTACGCGCTCGCCCGCATCGAGTGCCGGCGCCGCCGTCCGGCCGGCCGGGTCCATCCCGACCTGACCGTGGCCCGGCACGACCAGGACGACGTCGACCTGCGCCTGATGGCCTGGCGCGCGGTCACCGGCCTGCCATCGCTCAGCCGCGAACTGCTCGACCTGCGGCACCGGCGCCACCTCGACGACGCCGAGGTCGCCCTCGTCCTCGGGCTGCGGCCGCGGGAGGTCGGCGAGCTGTTCCGCCAGGCGGGCGTGCTGCTCGAGGCCGCCCTGGTCGCCGAGATCCTCGCCCACGACGGCCTGGACGGCTGCGCACGCCGCGCGGCGATCCTGCGGCCACGGGTCCGGGAGATCGACGACGACCTGCGGGAGGCGCTCGTACGCCACTCGCTCGAATGCCCCGGGTGCGCGCGGCACCTGCCGGACAACATCGCGCCGGGCAAGGTGTACGACCTGCTGCCGCGCGCACCCCTGCCGCCACCGCTGCGCGCGCAGGTCATGAACTGCTTCACCGACCCCGAGCTGGCCGGCTACCGGCTGTTCGCGGCGGCGCGGGTGTCCCGCTTCGCCGCGAACGGCTTCCCGCTGCAGCCGGGCGCGGGCCGTACGGCCGCGTTCCGCCGCGCCGTACACGACCCCAGCGGCGCACACGGCTGGGCGCGCGCCCTCACCGCGATGGCGGGCGCCGTGCTCGCGGCGGTGGTGGCGACGGCTCTGTGCGGCTACTTCGGCAGGGAGTCCTCACACGGCTCTCACGGGGTCGTCGCCGCGCCGCCGGGTCCGCGCGCGCCCAGCCCCAGCCCGGCGCCCCCGGGACGGCCCGGAGGGACCCGCCCGGTGGCGGCGGCGCTGCCGCTGGGCCCGACCGGCCCGACCGGGATGGCCGGGCCGGCCGTCGTGCTGGGGGAGGTGCCGCCAAAGGAGTTCCTGCGGGCCGCCGCCGTGCTCGGCGTCTCTCCAGCCCGGCTGACGCTCCCGCCCGGTGGCACAGGCGTCCTGTGGCTGACCGCGAGCTCGGCGGCCGTGCCGTGGCGGGCGACCGGCGCGGGGCCGCTGCGCCTCAGCACGGCCGGAGGCACGCTGGGGCCCGGCGAGGCACAGAGCGTCGTGGTACGCGCGCCGTACGTGGGGCCGGGGGCGGAGGTGATCACGTTCTGGCCGGGCGGCAGGCAGGTCGAGATCGCCTGGGGCGGGCGGGTGGCGCCGCCGCCTTCGTCGTCGCCCCCGCCACCGTCCTCGACGCCCACATCCGAGCCGACGCCGGCCCCGACACCGCCGCCGCCCAGTACGAGCGGGCCACCGTCCTCACAGCCGACACCCACCGATACCGCGGCGCCCCCGCGCTCCGACCCGCCCGCGCCGGCCCCGTCCCCGTCTGGATCGGGCGGGTGACGGCCGGTCGAGAGGTATGGCGAGAAGGTGCCGATCTTCTCCTGTCCGTACGAGCCGGGTCTCGCCGAAATCCGAGACGCAGCCGTGGATCAGTCACCTTCCGGGACGTGAGTGACGGCCGCCACCGCGTGGCGCCGGTGTTTTCACAGCGTCGCCAGTGGTAACCCTTCGTGTTGGCCCGCTTCCGTCGGGCGTAGCTCCGGGGGGAGAATTTGGCAGGTTCTCATCGGCGCGGGCGAACGCTCGGCGCCCTCGTGTTCGGCGTGCTCGCGGTCACGGTGCTGCTCGCCGCCCCCTCCACCGCCGACCCGGCACCGAGCGCGCGTGACCTGGCCAAGAGCAAAAGGGACGTACGCGCCCGCGCCGCCGAGGTCGGCAAGATCAACGCCGCGCTGGCGCTCGCCGACGGGCGGCTCGACGACCTGAACGACGAGGCCGAGACCGCCGTCGAGCGCTTCAACGGCGCTCGCGCCCGGCTCGAACAGGCCGACCGCGACTACCAGGCCGCGCTCGGCCGCTCGGCGAAGGCCCGCGACCGGCTGGGGCAGACCCGGCGCGACGTGGCGGCGTTCGCCGCGCGCGCGTACCGAAGCGACAACGGCTACCCCTCGCTCGTGGCGGTCCTCGGCGGCAGGGGAGGGCCGGCCGGGTTCCTGGAGCGCGCGTCGTTCATGCAGGTCCTCGCCAACCGGAAGAACTTCGCCCTGGACCAGGAGAAGGCCGCCCACGGCATCGCCGACATGTTCGAGAAGCAGTCGCGGCGCGCGCTGGGGACCCAGCGCGAGGCCACGCGCGCCACCGCGGCGGCACGCGAGGCGGCGAGCGCGGCGGTGGCGCATCAGCGGGCGAGCGTGAAACAGATCCAGCAGCACAAGTCGGGGCTGGTCGCGGCGCTGGGCCGGGCCCGGGCGCGCGCCGCCGGACTGCGGCGCGCCCGCGAGGCGGCCCTGGCGCAGAAGGAGGCGGCGCCCATGGGCGGGGCGCCGCAGGCCGCCCCCGCCGCCCTGCCCAAGGGGTCCGCGCTCGGCTCCGTGGCCGCGCGCGCCGCGCTCAAGTGGCTCGGCACCCCGTACTCCTGGGGTGGAGGCACGCCGGCCGGCCCCTCGCTCGGCATCGCCCAGGGCGCGCGCACCGTCGGCTTCGACTGCTCGGGTCTGGTGACGTACGCCTGGGCCCGGGCCGGTATACCGCTCACGCACTACGCGACGGCCCAGTACAACTCCGGGCCGCACCCCACGCGTGACCAGCTCCGCCCGGGTGACCTGGTCTTCTTCGCGCACAACCCGACGAACCCGAGCACGATCCATCACGTCGGGATCTACATCGGCAACGGTCAGATGGTCGAGGCTCCGTTCACCGGGGCGCGCGTACGGGTCTCGAACGCCTTCCGCCCGGACTACGCGGGAGCCACCCGGCCGGCCGGACCTCGGTGAGAACTCAGTGGTCCTGCGCTCGCTTGAAGGAGCGCTCGATCTCGACCTCGGCGTCCTTGCGGCCGGCCCAGCTCGCACCCTCGACCGACTTGCCCGGTTCGAGGTCCTTGTAGACCTCGAAGAAGTGCTGGATCTCCAGCCGGTCGAACTCCGGCACGTGGTGGATGTCGCGCAGGTGTTCCATCCGGGGGTCGGTGGCCGGCACGCACAGCACCTTGTCGTCGCCGCCCGCCTCGTCGGTCATGCGGAACATGCCGACCGTACGGCAGCGGATCAGGCATCCCGGGAACGTGGGCTCCTGGAGGAGGACGAGCGCGTCGAGCGGGTCGCCGTCTTCGCCCAGCGTGTTGTCGATGAAGCCGTAGTCCGCCGGGTACTGCGTGGAGGTGAACAACATCCGGTCTAGGCGGATTCGTCCGGTTTCATGGTCCATCTCGTACTTGTTGCGTTGTCCCTTGGGGATCTCGATAGTGACGTCGAATTGCACAATGTCCTCCGCTCCCCGGGGCGGGCCGAGGTCGTTCTGGTTGGATGTTGGCGTTATAAGGATGTCGCACGTCACTAGTGCTGCGGCGATGAGAGGGGCGTTAAGGTGCGGAGGCCCGAGCGCGCCGTGGCCATGATCACACTGGCGCTGCTGAACGTCTTCCTGGTGACCGCTGCCCTGGCAGTGGTGAAGCTCACACCGGATCGTGCCCTCGCGCTGAGACCGCCGACCGTGGCCGACCGGGCGATCGTCTCGGCGGCCGCGCCCCCGCTGGCGCCGGTCGGCGCGACCGCGCCGCTGCCCGCCTCGGGCTCACTGGCGTCGCGGCTGGCCGGGCCGATGCAGGCGTCGGGGCTCGGCGCGAACCTCAGCGGCACGGTCATCGACGCCCTGAGCCACAAGACGCTGTTCAGCAGCGGCGCCGACCTGCCGGCCGTACCCGCGTCGACCACCAAGCTGACCACCTCGGTCGCGGTGCTCGCCTCGGCCGGCCCGGACCACCGGATCACGACGAGCGCGGTCCGCGCGGGCAACGACGTGGTCCTCGTCGGCGGCGGCGACCCGACGCTGACGACCTCGGCGAGCCGGCTCGCCTACCCGCGTCCGGCGACGCTGACCGACTTGGCCAAGCAGACCGCCGCGGCGCTCAAGACCGCGGGGGTACGGCGGGTCGCGGTCGACTACGACGTCTCGGCCTACCAGGGCAGCCGCTCGGGTCCCGGCTGGAAGCCGGGCTACTTCGCCGAGGGCGACGTCGCCCCCGTCTCCGCGCTCGAGATCGACGAGGGCCGGGTCGCGCCGGGCGTGCCCGGCCGCGTCTCGGACCCGCCCTCGATCGCCGCCTCGGCGTTCGCCCGCGCCCTGAGCCGGCAGGGTGTGAGCGCCCACCTCGGCATGCGCCGGGTCGCGCCGAAGGGCGCCCAGCGCCTCGGCGCGGTCCAGTCCCCGCCGATCTCCGCGCTCGTCGAGCGGCTGCTGACCGACAGCGACAACGACATCGCCGAGGCGATGGCCCGTCAGGTCGCGATGAAGCTCGGCCGCCCGCCGACCTTCGAGGGCGGAGCCGCCGGCGTACACGACGTGCTGGCCGGCCTGGGGGTCGCCTCCGGCATCGACACGGTCGACGGCAGCGGCCTGTCCCCGCGCAACCGGATCACGCCCGGCGGCCTGGCCCGGCTCCTCGCCCTGGCCGCCTCGTCGGCCAAACACCCCGAGCTTCGTACGGTGATGTCCGGAATGCCGATTGCCGGGTTCTCCGGGACCCTCGCGAACCGCTACAGCGTGGGCACGGCGGCCAACGGGCGCGGGGTGGTCCGCGCCAAGACCGGCACGCTCGACGGCGTGAACACCCTGGCGGGCGTGGTCGACGACGCGGACGGGCGGCTGCTGACGTTCGCGTTCATGGCCAACAAGGTCCAGTCGCCGGCGGCGGCGCTGGCCGCCCTCGACACGCTGGCCGGAACCCTCGCCGGCTGCGGCTGCCGCTGATCGACACCGTGTGATCGATCAGCGGCCCGCCCGGGAGTTCATCGAAGGTTCTCGGGCGTTGGAGCTTGTGAGGCATGCTCCCCAGGCGATCGGGGACGTACCGTTAGGTGGAGAGCCCGGCCGGAGAGGGTTGTAATGCCAGCATCCATGATCGACTGGAACGTCGCCGTTCAGACGGGGACCCGTCTTGTCCGCCCGGGGCCGCAGGTCAGCCCCAAGGAGGCGCGTCAGGTCGTCGCCGAGCTCCGTGAGCTCTCCGGCGTGGCCCAGGGCCACGTCCGCGAGTTCACCGGGATGGACGGCGGCATCGACTCGTCTCCCGCCAAGGTCGTCGACCGGCCCGGCTGGATCCAGGCCAACGTCGACGGTTTCCGCGTCGTCCTCGAGCCGCTGATGGAACAACTCCAGGCCCGCCGGGGCGGCGGCCTGCTCGGTGGCGGCGCCGGCGGCGCGGTCATGCAGGCCGTCGGCTCGCGCGTGACCGGCATGCAGGTCGGCGCGATCCTCGCCTACATGGCGAGCCGCGTCCTCGGCCAGTACGAGCTGTTCCTGCCGCCGGACCCCACGGGCCGCGCGCCCACGGGCCGGCTGACGCTCGTCGCGCCCAACATCGTCGGCGCGGAGCAGGAGCTCAAGGTCGACAGCCGCGACTTCCGGCTGTGGGTGTGCCTGCACGAGGAGACCCACCGGGCCCAGTTCGCCTCGGTCTCCTGGCTGCGGGCGTACGTCCAGGACCAGATGACGGCGTTCCTGCTCGCCTCCGACCTCGACCCCGGCGCCCTGCTCGACCGGCTGCGCGGTGTCGGCGAGGCGGTCGCGGACGCCGTACGCGGCGGCGAGGGCAACCTCATCGACGCGATCCAGACTCCCGAGCAGCGCGAGATCCTCGACCGCCTGACCGCGGTCATGACGCTGGCGGAGGGCCACGGCGACTACGTCATGGACGCGGTCGGCCCCGAGGTCGTGCCGAGCGTCGCCGACATCCGGGCCAAGTTCCAGCACCGGCGGGAGGGCGCGTCACAGGTGGACCGCGCGATCCGCCGCCTGCTGGGCCTGGAGATGAAGATGAAGCAGTACGCGGAGGGCTCGCGCTTCGTCAACGCGGTCATCGACCAGGTCGGAATGGACGGCTTCAACCGCGTCTGGACCTCGCCCAACACGCTCCCGACCCACACCGAGATCAAGGACCCGGCGCTGTGGGTGGGCCGCGTGATCGGCAAACCGGAGCTCCCGCCCGCGGAATGATCCTCGATGTTGCGTGAGAAGCGTGAGGCGCCTCACGCAACAATGGGGGTGTGGGACCTGATCCGGCGGTCGCGGCGGTACGCCTCGCGGTCCGCCGTACCCTCGCCGCGGTCGAGGCGGGCGACCTCGTGCTCGTCGCGTGCAGCGGCGGGGCCGACTCGCTCGCCCTCGCCGGGGCGCTGGCGTTCGAGGCGGCCAGATCCGGCCACCGCGCCGGCGGGCTGACCGTCGACCACGGCCTCCAGGACGGCTCCGCTGAGCGCGCCGCCGGCGTCGTGGCCACCATGGCCGCCCTGGGGCTCGACCCGGCCGAGGCGCGGACCGTCACCGTCGGGTCCGACGGCGGCATGGAGGCCGCCGCGCGTACCGCCCGCTACACCGCCCTGGACGAGTCCACCGCACGTCACCGGGCCACCGCCGTCCTCCTCGGGCACACGCTCGACGACCAGGCCGAGACGGTGCTGCTCGGGCTCGCCCGCGGCTCCGGGGCCCGCTCGCTCGCCGGCATGGCCGCCGTCTCAGGGCACTACCACCGCCCCCTGCTGGACCTCGGCCGCGACCTCACCCGCCGCGCCTGCCTCGCCATGGGCCTGGCCCCCTGGGACGACCCGCATAACGAGGACCGCGCGTACGCCCGCGCCCGCGTCCGCGCGGACGTGCTGCCCGCCCTGGAGACCGGCCTGGGCCCCGGCATGACCGCCGCGCTGGCCCGCACCGCGCGGATGCTCCGCGACGACGCCGACGCCCTCGACGACTGGGCGGCCCGTGCACTGGAGGAGGCGGGCGGGCCGGAGGCGCTGGACGTGCACGTGCTGGCCGGGCTGCCCCGTGCCGTCCGCACGCGCGTGCTGCACCGTACGGCGATCGCCGCCGGCAGCCCGCCGGGCGCGCTCGCCGCGGTGCACGTCGAAGCGGTGGAGGCCCTGGTCACCGCGTGGCACGGCCAGTCGCACGTCGACCTCCCCGGGCGCGTACGGGTCTGGCGGAGGTATGAAAAGCTGCTCTTCGGGCCATCCCAAATGGGTGTTTCATCCCAGTGATTTGTTCTGCTATCGGTGAACACGGGAGTGGCGGCGACATGGCCGCGCGATCTAGAAGGGTTTTTTGGTGGACGAAGCGGACATGCGGGCGGACCTCGAGAAGGTGCTCATCCCGGAGGCCGAGCTCCAGGCCAAGATCCGGGAGCTCGCCGCGCAGGTCGACAAGGACTACGAGGGGCGGGACCTCCTGCTCGTGGGAGTTCTGAAAGGCGCGGTGATGGTCATGGCCGACCTGGCCCGCGCGCTGCACTCCCCGGTGTCCATGGACTGGATGGCGGTGTCCTCGTACGGCTCGGGCACCAAATCGTCCGGCGTCGTGCGCATCTTGAAGGATCTCGACTCCGACATCATGGGCCGCCACGTGCTCATCGTCGAGGACATCGTCGACTCGGGCCTCACCCTTTCCTGGCTGCGCAGCAACCTCGAATCCCGTGGCCCGGCCTCTCTCGAGGTCTGTACGCTGCTGCGAAAGCCCGAGGCCGCCAAGATCGAGGTCGGCGTCAAGTACGTCGGTTTCGACATCCCGAACGAGTTCGTGATCGGTTACGGGCTCGATTACGCCGAGCGTTACCGGAATCTGCCGTTCGTGGGGACGCTTGCCCCGCACGTCTACGGTGGAAGTGGGGAACAAGAGGCTTAGCCTCGTACGTTCCTAGTTGCGAAGTGGGGCGCCGGACGTCGTGCTGCGGTCTTCCGTGACTCCGGTGTACCTTCGTTATCTCAGGCTCCTTGCGGGCCACACTAAGGAAGGCCGCCTCGGCGGGCGTTCGCGCGACGAGGTCTGATGACGCTGGTCAGGAGGGACGGGGCCCCATCGCGGGGCGCCGCATAAATGGATCTGAAGCGCTACTTTCGCGGGCCGTTGCTCTGGATTCTGGCCTTCGGGGCGCTGGTACTCCTCGTCATGTACGGGATCAATCCCGGTGGCTCGTACGAGAAGGCCGACACCTCGAGGGTCGTACAGGCCATCCAGAACAACGAGGTGACCTCCGCCCAGATCATTGACAAAGATCAGCGGATCGAGGTCAAGCTCAAGAACGGCAAGCAGCTGCAGGCGTCATGGGTCGACGGCCAGGGCCTCGACCTCGCGCGGCAACTGCAGACCAAGGCCGCGGCCGGGCAGATCAAGAGCTACACGGTCTCGGTCCCCAAGCAGAACGTCTTCCTGAGCCTGCTGTTCAGCTTCCTGCCGATCGTCGTCGTCGTGCTGATCTTCCTGTTCATCATGAACCAGATGCAGGGCGGCGGCTCCCGGGTGATGAACTTCGGCAAGTCGCGGGCGAAGCTGGTGACGAAGGACACTCCGAAGACCACGTTCGCCGACGTGGCCGGGGCCGACGAGGCCATCGAGGAGCTCCAGGAGATCAAGGAGTTCTTGCAGAATCCGGCCAAGTTCCAGGCCATCGGAGCCAAGATTCCCAAGGGCGTGCTGCTCTACGGCTCACCCGGTACCGGCAAGACGCTGCTCGCCCGCGCCGTCGCCGGCGAGGCGGGCGTGCCCTTCTACTCGATCTCCGGTTCGGACTTCGTCGAGATGTTCGTCGGTGTCGGCGCCTCCCGCGTGCGCGACCTGTTCGAGCAGGCCAAGGCGAACGCGCCCTCGATCATCTTCGTGGACGAGATCGACGCCGTCGGCCGGCACCGTGGTGCCGGGCTGGGCGGCGGGCACGACGAACGCGAGCAGACGCTCAACCAGCTGCTCGTCGAGATGGACGGCTTCGACGTCAAGGGCGGCGTGATCCTGATCGCGGCGACCAACCGGCCCGACATCCTCGACCCGGCGCTGCTGCGCCCGGGGCGGTTCGACCGGCAGATCGTCATCGACCGGCCGGACCTGGAGGGCCGCAAGGGCATCCTGCGGGTTCACGGCCGCGGCAAGCCGTTCGCGCCCGACGTCGAGCTCGACACGATCGCGCGTCGGACGCCGGGCTTCACCGGCGCCGACCTGGCCAACGTCATCAACGAGGCGGCTCTGCTGACGGCCCGTATGGACCGCAAGCAGATCGACATGGACACCCTTGAGGAGTCCATCGACCGCGTCATGGCCGGCCCGGAGCGCAAGAGCCGGGTCATGTCCGACCGGGAGAAGAAGACGATCGCCTACCACGAGGGCGGCCACGCCCTGGTGGCGCACGCGTTGCCGAACGCCGACCCGGTGCACAAGATCACGATCTTGTCCCGCGGGCAGGCGCTGGGCTACACGATGACGCTCCCGATGGAGGACAAGTTCCTGGCGAGCCGCTCGGAGATGCTCGACCAGCTCGCCATGCTGCTCGGCGGCCGTACGGCCGAGGAGCTCGTCTTCCACGAGCCGACGACCGGCGCGGCCAACGACATCGAGAAGGCCACCTCGATCGCCCGGAAGATGATCACCGAGTACGGCATGAGCGAGCGCCTGGGCGCCCGCAAGTTCGGCGAGGGCAACGGCGAGCCGTTCCTCGGCCGGGACATGTCGCACGCCCGTGACTACTCCGAGGAGATCGCGTCCGCGATCGACGACGAGGTCCGGCGTCTGATCGAGGCCGCCCACGACATCGCGTGGGAGATCCTGGTCGAATACCGCGACGTGCTCGACGATCTCGTCCTCCAGCTCATGGACAAGGAGACCTTGTCCAAGAACCAGGTCATCGACATCTTCGCGCCGATCGAGAAGCGGCCGGCCGCCCCGTCCTACAGCGGGTACGGCAAGCGGCTTCCCTCGGACCGTCCGCCGGTGCTGACGCCCAAGGAGCTCGCGCTCATGGGGCCGAAGGACGTACAGGATCTGACGCAGGGCAACGGCAGCGGAAGCTCCCGTAGCACTGCGGCGGACCACGAGGAGCAGGACGACCGCGAAGGCCCGGCGTGACCCCAGCTCCAGAGCCGCACGGACCGCCGATCGACCAGGCACGCGTCGAGAAGGCGGTCCGCGAGATCCTCATCGCGGTCGGGGAGGACCCCGACCGCGATGGTCTTGTCGACACTCCGGCCCGGGTCGCCCGCGCGTACGCCGAGCAGCTCGCCGGCATGCGCCAGCGCCCGGAAGACGTCCTCAGCACGGTGTTCGACGCCGATCACGACGAAATGGTGATCGTCAAGGACATCGAGGTCTACAGCCTCTGCGAGCACCACCTCGTGCCGTTCCACGGGGTGGCGCACGTGGGCTACACCCCCAACGAGAAGGGCCAGATCACCGGGCTCTCCAAGCTGGCCCGGCTCGTCGACGTCTACGCCCGGCGCCCGCAGGTGCAGGAGCGCATGACCTCGCAGATCGCCGACGCCCTGGTCGACGTGCTCAAGCCTCGCGGTGTCATCGTCGTCGTGGAGGCCGAGCACCTGTGCATGACCATGCGCGGGGTCCGTAAGCCCGGTGCCAAGACGCTGACGTCGGCCGTACGCGGCGACTTCCGCGACGAGCCGAGCACCCGCGCCGAGGCGATGAGTCTCATCCTCGGCCGCTGACCACGCGCGAACCAACGTCCCTGACTCAACGTCGAACAAAGAGTCTGCGGTGTTACCGTGACTCGGGGACACGTCGCCACAACCGCCTGTTAAATCGGGCAAAGTAAAATAGTCAAGATCACGTGCGGCGGATATCCGGCTGACTACGCTGTGGGGCCGTGATGGTGGTGGAGTCGAAACGTAAGACCTCGGAGCTCCCCGAAGGCGAGGGGCGCGAGGCGGTTCAGGAACGTCGTCGTCAGCGCCGCTGGGTTCCGGCGGTCGCCGGCTGGATGACGTTCCTCATCGGGCTGCTCGACGCGCTCGGCGCCCTGCTGCCCGAGTGGCACCGCCGCATGGTCCGCGTCGACGAGTTCGTCCCCGGCGCCGTGAACAACGCCGCCCGTACCGCGACCCTGGTCGCCGGCGTGCTGTTCCTCCTGCTCTCACACGGCCTGCGCCGCCGCAAGCGCCGCGCCTGGCGCGCGGTCGTGGGGCTGCTCGCCTTCACCGTCTTCTCCCACATCGTCAAGGACTTCGCGATCTCGGCGATCGTGGCCGCGGCGATGCTCGCCGCGCTGGTCTACCTCCGTGAGGAGTTCTACGCGACCGGCGACCCGCGCACGCGCTGGCGGGCGCTGTGGGTGGGATCGTTCCTCGCCGCGTTCAGCGTGGCGCTCGGGCTGCTGTTCATCGCCCTCAACTCCGGCGGCCTGGACCACAACTACCCCTTCCCCGACCGGCTGGAGCACGTCATCGGCGGGCTGTTCGGCGCCACCGGGCCGGTGACATTCGTCTCGGACCGCAAGAACGACCTGTTCAGCCTCATGCTCGGCTCGCTCGGCCTGTTCACCGGCCTGATGACGGCCTTCTTGTTCCTGCGGCCCGCCGAGCCCGCCCCGTCACTGTCCGCCGAGGACGAAGAACGCATCCGCGCGCTCCTCGACCGCCAGGGCGCCCGCGACTCCCTGGGCTACTTCTCCCTCCGCCGCGACAAGAGCGTGATCTGGTCGCCCACCGGCAAGGCCTGCGTGACCTACCGGGTGGTGTCCGGGGTGATGCTGGCGGGCGGCGACCCGATCGGCGACCCGGAGGCCTGGCCCGGCGCCATCGAGGCCTTTCTGGAGGAGGCGGCCCGGCACGCCTGGGCGCCCGCCGTCATGGGCTGCAGCGAGCTCGGCGCCGAGATCTGGTGCCGCGACTCCGGGCTGTCCGCGCTGGAGCTCGGCGACGAGGCGATCGTGGACGCGGCGGAGTTCTCCCTCGACGGCCGTACGATGCGCAACGTCCGGCAGATGGTCAACCGCGTGGGCCGGCAGGGATACGTCGCCGAGATCCGCCGGGAGAAGGACTACGAGCCGGATGAGCTGCGGTCGTTGTGGGAGCGGGCCGGGACCTGGCGCGGCACCGACAACGAGCGCGGCTTCTCGATGGCGCTCGGCCGGGTCGGCGAGCCGGGGGACGAGGAGTGCGTGTTCGCCACCGCGACCAAGGACGGCGAGCTGCACGCCATCCTGCACTTCGTGCCCTGGGGCACCGACGGGCTCTCCCTCGACCTCATGCGCCGCGACCGTTCCGCCCAGCCGGGCCTCAACGACTTCCTGATCGTCGAGGCGATCAAGGCCGCGCCCGACCTCGGCGTCAAGCGCGTGTCCCTCAACTTCGCGGTCTTCCGCGCGGCGCTGGCCCGCGGCGAGCGGATCGGCGCCGGCCCGGTGCTCAAGGCCTGGCGCGGCCTGCTGGTCTTCCTGTCGCGGTGGTTCCAGATCGAGTCGCTGTACAAGTTCAACGCCAAGTTCCAGCCGGTCTGGCAGCCGCGGTTCTTCGTCTACCCGAGCCTCAACGACGCCCCGCGAATCGCGCTGGCGGCACTGGAGGCCGAGGCGTTCATCGTGTGGCCCCGGCTGCGCATCCCGGGCCTCAAGCGCCCGCCGAAGCGCACCCTGCCCTCGCCCTGACGCCCGCACCCGCGCAGGCCTCGGGCCTGTCCCGAGGTCTCCTCGCAGCCGGACAGCGAGACTTCGGGACAGGCCCTAGGCTGATCGGTATGACCATGAGCATCGACGGCCTGCCCAGCCCTGGGCGCTGTCTCGTCATGGGCGTGGTCAACGTGACCCCCGACTCCTTCTCCGACGGCGGGACCTATTTCGACCACCGGGCGGCGATCCGGCACGGTCTGGACCTCGTACGCGACGGCGCGGACATCGTCGACGTCGGCGGAGAGTCCACCCGGCCCGGTGCCCAGCGGGTCTCCCTCCAGGAGGAGCTCCGCCGGGTCATCCCGGTGATCGAGGCGCTCGCCGCCGAGGGCGTACCGGTCAGCGTGGACACCATGCGGGCCGAGGTGGCCGAGCTGGCGGTCGCGTCCGGCGCCCGGCTCGTCAACGACGTCAGCGGCGGGCTGGCCGACACGGCCATGTCGCGCGTGGTGGCCAAGACCGCCGTGCCGTACGTCGTGATGCACTGGCGCGGGCACAGCCACGACATGGACACCCGCGCCGTCTACGCCGACGTCGTACGCGAGGTCACCGACGAGCTGCGCGCCCGCATCGGTGCGATCGTCCGCGAGGGCGTCGACCCGGCCCGGCTGATCGTCGACCCGGGGCTCGGCTTCGCCAAGCGGCCCGCGGACAACCACAACTGGACGCTCCTGGCGCACCTCGACGCGCTCGTCGAACTCGGGCATCCGGTGATGATCGCCGCCTCCCGCAAACGCTTCCTCGGCCGGCTGCTCGCCGCGTCGGACGGCACCCCGCGGCCGTTCGCCGAGTCCGACGACGCGACCGTTGCGATCACCGCCCTGGCCGCGGCGGCGGGCGCCTGGTGCGTACGCGTGCACAACGTGCGTCCCAACGCCGATGCCGTGCGCGCCGCCGCCGCCTGGGGGGCCGCCGCCTCCCGTACGGAGGAAACGTGACCGAGATCGACGTGAGCGCGGTGGAGGCGGTCAACGCCGAGTTCTACGCCGCCTTCGAGTCCGCCGACCTCGACCGGATGGGCCTGGTGTGGGCGGACGGCCCGCAGGCGGAGGAGGTCGTCTGCGTGCACCCCGGATGGCCGCTGCTGCGCGGCCGGGGCACGGTCCTGCGCTCCTGGGCGTTGATCATGGCGAACACCCCGTACATCCAGTTCGTGCTCACCGACACGCAGGTGCGCGTCTCCGGTGACCAGGCGATCCTCACCTGCTCGGAGAACATCATCACCGCGGTCGAAGAATCCGCGAACGCGCTCACGTCCGGAGGAAGCGTCGTGACGACCAACGCGTTCATCCGTACGGACGAGGGCTGGCGGATGTGGCTGCACCACGGTTCGCCGGTGCTGAACCGTGAAGAGGACGGCGAGGATGAGTGACCGGATAGCCCTGACCGGGCTGCGCGCCCGCGGACGCCACGGCTGCCTGCCGGCCGAGCGTGAGCTCGGCCAGGAGTTCGTGATCGACGTCGTCCTGGGCCTCGACACCCGCCCGGCCGCCGCGGGCGACGATCTGTTGCGTACGGTGGACTACGGCGCACTGGCCGACCGGTTGGTCGCCGTGGTCGAAGGTGAGCCCGTCAACCTCATCGAGACTCTGGCCGACCGCCTCGCGGCGCTGTGCCTCGATCCGCCCCAGGTCGAGGAAGTGGAGGTCACCGTGCACAAGCCGAGTGCTCCCGTGCCGCACCCCTTTTCCGACGTTGCCGTGACCATTCATCGGAGCCGCCAATGACGACATCCACGGAGAAGCGCCACACCGTGCTCTCCCTCGGCAGCAATCTCGGCGACCGGCTGGACAATCTCCAGGAGGCGATCGACGCGCTGTTCGACGCCCCGGGGCTGGACTTCATCGCCCTCTCGCCGGTCTATGAGACCAAGCCCGTCGGCGGCCCCGAGCAGGGCGACTTCCTCAACGTCGTGATCGTCGCGAACAGCCGTGTCGCGCCCGAGTCGCTGCTCGAACGCGTCCTGGCCATCGAGGACGCCATGGACCGTACGCGCGACGTCCGCTGGGGGCCGCGCACCCTCGACATCGACATCGTGACGATGGGCGACGTGACCTCGGACGACCCGGACCTGCTCCTGCCGCACCCCCGTGCGGGCGAGCGCGCCTTCGTGCTGCGGCCGTGGTGCGACCTCGAACCCGAGGCCACCCTGCCGGGCCGGGGCCGGCTGACCGACCTGCTGCCGGACGTGGCCGACCAGGACCTGCGCCGCCGCGACGACCTCTCCCTCCAGCCGCCCGCGTGAAGCCGACCCGTCTTTCCGTCCTGGCCGTCGCCCTGATCGTGGCGGCGGTGCTCACGTGGTCGGTGGTGCGCTTCCTGTACGGTTCGCTGCCGCTCCTGCCATGGACGATGGTCCCGTCGCTGCTGCTGCTCGCCCTGGGTGAGCTGTACACCGCGCTGGTGACGCGGGCGCGCATCCGGCGCCGCCCGGGCACCAAGCCGATCGAGCCGCTGGTCGCCGCGAGACTGGCGGCGCTGGCGAAGGCGAGCGCGCACGGCGCGGCGGTGCTGGCCGGCGTCTTCGGCGGCATGGTGATCTACCTGGCCTCGTCGCTGGACAAGCCGACGCCGCGCCGCGACTTCTTCGTGAGCGGCGGCACGGTGTTGGCGGCCGCGGCGCTGATCGTCGGCGCCCTGATCCTCGAACACGCCTGCCGTGTCCCCAAGGGCCCCGAGGACGAGGACGAACACCACTCGGCCTCGCGCATCTGATTCCGTCACCGCCGTCGCGTAGCGTTTTCTTCGGCGACGGCAGGAGGCTGTGGATGGCATCGGGTGACGACCTTCGTACGATCGCGCTCGCGCTGCCCTCGGCGGAGGAGCGGCAGACCTGGGGGAGCGCGACCTTCCGGGTACGCGACAAGATCTTCGTGATCATGTCCGAGGACGGCAGCGGGGCGAGCGTGAAGGCGACGAAGGACGAGCAGTCGGCGCTGCTCGCCGAGGATCCGGAGACGTTCACCTACCCGGCGTACGTCGGGCACCACGGATGGGTCGGCGTCGACGTCGAGCGCATCGGCCTCGACCACCTCCGCGAGCTCGTCACCGAGGCCTGGCGCATGACGGCCCCGAAACGCGTGGTCAAGGACTTCGACGCTTAGCGCCTGTCCCGCTGTACGACGCCGCGCCGCGTTGTCGTCGGTCGCCGGCCGAACCAGGCCGACTTCCTCCTTCGCCTTGCGAGACGCCGCCTGGACGCCGCTCGCCACGGACGGGGACTGCGAGCCAGGCCCTAGCCCACGGTCTCGTCGAGGTGGTCGGCGTAGTACTCGATCGCGCGGCGATACGCCCGTACGTGCCCGTCCTCGCTGGTGGCGGCCAGTGCCTTGAGGAGCCCGCGTACGGCCTCACGAGGCTCGCCGGCGCTGTACAGCGCCATGGCCAGGAAGGCCTGCAGCGCCGCGTCGCCGGCGAACTCCTCCAGGCCCCGGCGCAACGTCGTCAGCGCCTCGTCACGGCGGCCCAGGACCCGGAAGGTGCTCCCCAGCCCCAGCCAGGCTCCGTGCCGGTCCTCCGGCGAGAGCCCGGCGCCGCTCAGCGCCCGCTCGTAGAACGGGACGGCCTCCGCCTCGAGCCCGAGCACGTCGTGCGCCCAGGCGGTCTGGTAGGCGATCTCGGCGTCCTGCGGATGCCGGTCCGCCAGGGTCAGCAGCCGCTCGCGCGCCTGCGCCGGCTGTCCCTGTTCTCGCAGGTGTACGGCCTCGGCCAGCGCCGTGTCACGTTCGTCGCTCACGCCGACGTACGCTGCCAGCCGCGGGCCGCCGGTGGCAAACCGCCCGGCGGCCCGGGGACGGCGGTCAGCCGGTGGCGAAGTCGGGGTCGAAGGTCGCAGCGGCGACCTTCATGACGTACGGGGCCTCCGCGCCGTCCTTGTTCCCGGTCGGGTTGAGGGAGTAGACCAGCACGCGGCGCAGGTCGCGGGTGGCGAACATGCCGCTCGTGTAGCCCGGCCGCGAACCCGTCTTGCCCCAGCCGGTCAGGCCGTTCGGCAGCGTCGACTTCATCAGGCCGGCGCTGTAGCAGGCCTGGCCCGCCTCCGGGCCGATGTTGCAGTTCTCCGTGCCGGCGTACTTCACCTTCGGGACGGTGAACATCTCATCCAGCTCCGACCGCGGCACCAGACGGCCCTGGAAGATCGCCGAGATGAACCTGGCCAGGTCGGCGCTGTTGGAGATCAGGCCGCCCTCCGCCCACGGGAACGGGCTCTGCTCCGACACGTCGTGCAGGGTGGTCGTCCCGTCCTTGGTGACCGCGACGTACCCGTGGGCGTGCGGGCCGGGCAGCCGGGGGTCGTGACGGTCCAGGACGTACGTGTTGCGCAGGGACAGCGGCGCGATGACGCGCTTCTCGACCTCGTGCGCGTACGAGTGGCCGGTGATCCGCTCGATCAGCAGGCCGGCGATGTAGTAGTTCGTGCCGTTGTAGTCCTGCAGTGTGCCGGGGGCGAACTCCATGGGGTGCGTGACCGCGTCCGCGACGATCTGGCGCGGGGTCCAGCTCTCGAGGCGGTGGTCCACGAACCACTGGGCGTCGCCCGCGCCGAGGTCGCCGCCCGGCAGTCCGCTGGTGTGGTTGAGCAGCTGGCGGATGGTGATCGTCGGGTACGAGGCCGACAGCAGCCCGGGCAGGTAGTGCTGTACCGACTTGTCCAGGTCGACGCGGCCCTCCGCGGCGAGCTGGAGCGTCACCACCGCGGTGAAGACCTTGGAGATGCTGCCGACGCGGAAGTTCCCGTCGGCGGCGACGGGCTTCCCGGTGCGGATGTCCCGTACGCCGGATGTGCCGCTCCACTGCCCGCCCGGTCCGGTCACGTTGACCAGGGCACCGGTCACGATGGAGTTCGGCAGACCGGCGATGGCGTCCTGCATGACGGCCGGGTCGAGGGGAGGCAGCGGGTCGGTGCTCCCGAGGGCGGGAGTGGCGGCGAGCGCCGTGCTCGCGAGGGCGAGGACCGTGCCGATGGCGGCGAGATGTTTTCTCATGGGCCTTATCGTGCGGCTCCGGGGCGGTCGAGCGGATCGCCGGGCGCACCGATCTTGGAGGCTCGCCCGCACGAGCGAGACGGGCCCCGCATCTCCGTCGTACGGGCGAGGCGCGGCGCGCCCACCTCGCCGGATACTGGGGCCGTGCGCATCTCCCGACAGCGGATCATCGACGCCTACCTCCCCGACGCCGTCGTCGCGCTGCTCGTCCTCGCCGTGCTCTACGCGCCCCTCGTGATCCCGCGCGCCAGCCAGCCCGGCCCCTTCTCGCCGTGGGCCTGGGTGCTCATGGCCACTTCGGCGCTGCCGCTCGTCTGGCGGCGGCGGGCACCGATGCTCTGCATCGCTGTCATCTTCGTCTCGCTGGTCGCCTACAACGTCGTGCACCACGTGCCCAACCAGCCGATCGCCTGGGGCCTCCTCGTCGCGGCGTACTCCATCGCCTGGGGCGGCCGTCGCTCGCAGCAGGTCATCGTCCTGGTCATCATGGGCTGTACCGCCCTCGTCATGTCCAAGAGCCTCACCACCAGCATGATCGGGCTGCTCACCACCACGTGCGCCTACATTCTCGGGATCATGGCCCGGCGGCGGGAGATCCGGCTGCAGGCCCTCGCGCGAAGGGCCGGCGAGATGGAGCGCGAGCGCGAACTGGACCTCGCCCGCGCCGCGACCGGCGAGCGTGCCCGGATCGCCCGCGACATGCACGACATCCTGGCCCACGCCGTCAGCCTCATGGTCGTCCAGGCCGAGGCCGGGCCGGTCGTCGTACGGACCGATCCGGAGCGCGCCGAGCGTGCCTTCGACGCCATCGCCGGCGCCGGCCGCGACGCGATGGTCCAGCTCCGCCGCATGCTCGGCGTCCTCAAGGACGAGGGGGAGGAGAAACCGCGGGCGCCGCAGCCCACGGTCGCCGGTGTGCCGGACCTCGTGGCCCAGGTCGGCGGGACCCCCGGCCTGAACGTCGAGCTCCGGACCTCGGGCGATCCGCACCCGCTGACCGCCGACGCCGAGGTCGCCGCGTACCGGATCGTGCAGGAGGCCCTCACCAACACGGTGAAGCACGCCGCCGCGACCCGGGCGACCGTACGCCTCGACTGGACCGACGCCGAGCTCCGGATCACGGTCACCGACGACGGGTGCGGGGAGAGCGGGCCGCCGGGGTACGGACTGGTCGGCATCCGCGAGCGCGCCGCGGCCTGCGGGGGCACCGCCGAGGCGGGCCCGATCGAGGGAGGCGGTCACCGGGTGACCGCCGCGTTGAGGGTGGGCGCGTGAGCATTCGCGTGGTGATCGCCGATGACCAGGAGCTCGTACGCAGCGGTTTCGCGATGATCCTGGAGGCGCAGCCGGACATCGAGGTGGTCGCCGAGGCCTCCGACGGGAACGCCGCGCTGGCCGCCGTACGCGAGCACCACCCGGACGTCGTCCTCCTCGACATCCGCATGCCGAACCTCGACGGCATCGAGGCCGCCCGCGTCGTCTGCGCCACGACCGACTGCCGGGTACTCATGCTGACGACGTTCGACCAGGACGACTATGTGTACGACGCGCTGTACGGGGGAGCGAGCGGCTTCCTGCTGAAGGACGTCCGCCGCGACGACCTCGTGCACGCGGTACGCGTCGTGGCCGCCGGCGAGTCGCTGCTGGCCCCGACGATCACCCGCCGCCTGATCTCGGACCTGACCGCGCGCCGCCCCCGCCCGAGCACGTCCCAGGGCCTGGAATGCCTGACGACCCGCGAACGTGAGACGCTGAAGCTCCTGGGCCGCGGCCTGTCGAACGCCGAGATCGCGGTCGCCATGGTGGTGAGCGAGCACACGGTGAAGACCCACGTGAGCAACGTCCTCGGCAAACTCGGCCTCCGCGACCGAGTCCAGGCCGTCATCGCGGCGTACGAGTCGGGCCTGATCTCCCCAGGCGCGGCGTAGCTACTTGTCGACGTCGCCGACGACGAAGAACATCGAGCCCAGGATGGCGATCATGTCGGCGACCAGGTTGCCGGGCAGCATCTCCGTCAGCACCTGCAGGTTGTTGAACGACGCCGAGCGCAGCTTCAGCCGCCACGGTGTCTTCTCGCCCCGGGACACGAGGTAGTAGCCGTTGATGCCCAGAGGGTTCTCCGTCCAGGCGTACGTGTGGCCCTCCGGCACCTTCAGGACCTTCGGCAGGCGCTGGTTGATCGGGCCCTGCGGCAGGGACGCGAGCTTCTCCACGCACGCCTCGGCCAGGTCCAGTGACACGTACACCTGCTCCAGCAGGCACTCGAACCGGGCCAGGCAGTCGCCCTCGGTGCGGGTCGGGACGCGGAGCACGTCGGCCAGTTCGCCGTAGGCGAGGTACGGCTCGTCGCGGCGCAGGTCGAAGTCGACGCCGGCGGCGCGGGCGATCGGGCCGGACACGCCGTACTGCTCGATCTGCTCGCGCGTCAGCACGCCGACGCCGCGGGTGCGGGCGCGGAAGATCTCGTTGCCCATGATGAGCCGATCGATCTGGGCGACCCCGCGGCGTGCGGCGGTGACGGCCTCGGTCACGCGGCCCAGCCAGCCCGCCGGCAGGTCCTCCTTCAGGCCGCCGACGCGGTTGAACATGTAGTGCATCCGGCCGCCGGAGATCTCCTCCATGACCCGCTGCAACTGCTCGCGTTCGGTGAAGGCGTAGAACATCGGCGTGATCGCGCCGATCTCCAGGGGGTAGGAGCCGAGGAACATCAGGTGGTTGAGCACCCGGTTCAGCTCGGCGAGGAGCGTACGGGCCCAGACCGCGCGTACCGGCACCTCCATGCCCAGCATCCGCTCGACCGCCGTGACGACGCCCAGCTCGCTGGCGAACGCCGACAGCCAGTCGTGCCGGTTGGCCAGCACGATGATCTGCCGGTAGTCGCGGACCTCGAAGAGCTTCTCCGCCCCCCGGTGCATGTAGCCGATGATCGGCTCGGCGGCGGAGATGCGCTCGCCGTCGAGGGTGACCTTCAGGCGCAGCACGCCGTGTGTCGAAGGGTGCTGGGGGCCGATGTTGAGCGTCATGTCCTCGGTCGCGAGGTCCTTGACCCCGGCCCCCACGCCAACGATGCGCTCAATACTCACAAGGCCCATCGTGCCACGCCGGGTCTCGCGGAATGCCTCCCCGTTGAGGTTGACTTGTCCGCGTTGGCGGCAACGCTGACTTCTACGCCGTAAGACGGCCGGGAATCCGGCTGAGCCGTACCGAGGGGGAGAGCACGCCCCATTGCTAGCCTGGGGACCCTCGCCCACGCCCACGACCACGAGAGGGGAGCGGCGTCCCTGCTCCGGCACACCACCGCCCGGAGCACACACGCCCGATGCCCGATGAACGCTGGTGATCCCTACCCGGTCCCGGGCGAGCCACAGGACCTGCCGCCGGGCAAACCGCGCATTCTGCCGCACGGCTCACTGGCGGTGCCACAGCGCGGTCCGCTGCCCCCGGCGCCCGCGCCGAGCGGTCCGTCGGGGCCCTCGCCCGTGCCGATCGGCGGCCGGGCCGAGCAGGCCTTCGACCCGCCGTCCGGGATGACCTGGGCCCGCGTGTCGCCCCGGCTCACCTGGCACCGGCGCATCGCCGTGCTGCTGTGGGCCCTCCCGGTCACGATCATCGGCGCGTTCGTCCTCTCCCGCATGAGCGGGCTGCTCGGCGGCCTGATCTGGCTCGCGGTGATCGTCGTCGGCTGTGGGATGGGCTGGATCGTGGCCGAGCTGGTCTACCGCTCGTGGGGTTTCGCCGAGCGCGCCGACGACCTGCTGGTCACGCACGGCTTCTTCGTCAAGCACCTCGTCGTCGTGCCGTACGGCCGCATGCAGTACGTCGACGTGACGGCCGGGCTGCTGGAGCAGTGGCTGGGCGTCGCGACCGTACGCCTGCACACCGCCGCCGCGGCCACCGACGCGCGTATCCCCGGTCTGCCCGCCCGCGACGCCGCCGTCCTGCGTGACCGGCTCGCGCAGAAGGGCGAAGCGAGGTCGATCGGCCTGTGAGCATGGGACCGCCCTACGGGCCCCCGCCCGGCCACCGGCCCCCGTACGGACCAGGACCGCCCGGCTCATACGGCCCGCCCGGCCCGTACCCCTACGGTCCCCAGTACGGTCCACCGCCCAAGCCCCCGGTGCACTTCTCCCAGGGCGTCCACCGCCTGCACGCCTCCACCGCGGTGATCAACGCCCTGTCCGCGCTGGTGATCGTGTTCGTGCTCGGCGGCTACTCACTGCTGATCACCCAGACGGCGACCGGCATCGGCCTCGTGCTGACGCCGCGCTCGCTCGCGCGGTTCGTGCTGGTCATGATGCCGGTCACGGCCGTCGCGGCGATCGTGGGCTTCTGGACCTGGTGGTCGACGAAGTTCCACATCGCCGGCGACGACCTCGTCGTGGAGACCGGCATCCTGCGCCGCCGCAGCCGCCGGGTACCGCTCTCGCGCGTCCAGGCGGTCGACGTCGTACGCCCCCTCGTCACCCGCATCTTCGGCCTGGCCGAGGTACGCGTCGAGCTGGCCGGAGGCGACGAGGCGGAGACCAAGTTCCGCTACCTCTCCCGCGCGCTGGGCGAGCAGCTGCGCGCCGAACTCCTGGCCCGCGCCGCCGGACTGCCCGGCCACACGCCCGAGGCGCCCGAGCGGCCGTACTGGCGGGTCGGTTTCGGCTCGCTGCTCGGTTCGCAGCTGCTCAAGCTGCCGGTGATCGGCGGGCTGGCCCTGTTCGTGGCGCTGCTGGCGTTCGGCGTGGTGTTCGGCGAGCTGAGCGTCCTGGCCGCCGCGCTGCCCGTGCTCCTGGGCCTGGCGCGCGGCGTGATCGCCCCGCTGGTCATGCACACCAACTTCAAGGCCGCCCTGTCACCCGACGGCCTGCGGCTGCGCTACGGGCTGATGGAGACGCGGATGCAGACCGTGCCGCCGGGCCGGGTGCAGGCCGTACGCGTGATCGAGCCGCTGCTCTGGCGCGGGTACGGCTGGGCGCGGCTGGACGTCACCGTGGCCGGGTACGTCGGCGACCGGCAGGTCCTGTCCTCGGTCCTGCTGCCGGTCGCGCCCCGGCACGTCGTCTTCCAGCTCGTCGGGCTGATCTTCCCGGGCATCAACGCCGAGGCCGTGCCCCTGCTGCCCGCGCGGCGCTCGTGGCTGCGCTCGCCGTTCGGCAAGGGCGCGGCAGGCACCGACGACGCGATCTTCGTCACCCAGCGCGGCCGGATGTGCCGCCGCCTCGACGTGATCGCCCACGCGCGGGCGCAGAGCGTACGCCTGACGTCGGGGCCGCTGCAGCGGCTGCTGGGCCTGGGCACCGTCCACGTCGACGCGCCTCCCGGCCCGGTCCAGGTCACCGCGGAGAACCGCGACCTCGGCGAGGCGCGGGCGATCGTGGAGTCCGCCGCGGGCCGCGCGTACCGGGCCCGCGCCGCCGACCAGCGCACCGACCGATGGGCGACCTGAACATGCGCTATGACCCGTGGTCTCCGGACTTCGTCGCCGACCCGTACCCCGCGTACGCCGAGCTGCGCCGCGACCGGCCCGTCTTCTTCGACGAGCCGACCGGCCAGTGGGTGGTCACGCGCCACGAGGACGTCAACGCGCTGCTGCGCGACCGCCGCCTCGGCCGGTCCTACCTCCACGTCGCCACGCACGAGGAGTTCGGCCGGCCGGACGAGCCGGAGTTCCTGGCGCCGTTCTGGAGCCTCGTCCGCGCGGGCATGCTCGACGTCGAGCCGCCGGACCACACCCGGCTGCGGCGGCTGGTCTCCAAGGCGTTCACACCGCGCATGGTCGAGGGCCTGCGGACCCGCATCCGCGAGCTGGCCGGGGACCTGGCCCGGGGCCTGGCCGAGCGCGGCGGAGGCGACCTGCTCGCCGAGGTGGCCGAGCCCCTGCCGGTGACCGTGATCGCCGAGATGCTCGGCATCCCCGAGGCGGACCGCCCGCTGCTGCGCCCCTGGTCGGCCCAGATCTGCGGCATGTACGAGCTGGACCCCGCGGACGACGTCCAGCGCACGGCGGTCCGCGCGTCGGAGGAGTTCTCGGCCTGCCTGCGCGACCTGGCGAGGCACACGAAGGGCGACAACCTGATCGCCGCGCTCGCCGCCGTCGAGGGCCTGACCGAGGACGAGCTGGTCGGCACCTGCGTGCTGCTGCTCAACGCGGGCCACGAGGCGACGGTCAACGCCACCGGGAACGCCTGGTGGGCGCTGTTCCGCAACCCGGACCAGCTCGCCCGCCTGCGCGCCGACCACGGCCTGATCCCGACGGCGGTCGAGGAGCTCCTGCGCTACGACACCCCGGCGCCGATGTTCGAGCGCTGGGTGCTGGAGGACGTGGAGGTGGCGGGCGTACGGGTGCCGCGCGGCGCGGAGGTGGCCCTGCAGTTCGCCTCGGCCAACCGCGACCCGGAGGTCTTCGCCGACCCCGGCGCCCTGGACCTGTCCCGCGACCCGAACCCCCACATCGGCTTCGGCGCGGGCATCCACTTCTGCCTGGGCGCGCCCCTGGCCCGGATCGAACTGGCCGAGTCGATGAGCGCCGTCCTGCGCGCGGCCCCGGACCTGCGCCTGACGGCCGAGCCGAAGTGGAAGCCGGGCTTCATCTTGCGTGGCCTGGAGTCGCTTCCCGTCGAGGTATGACGGAGGTCAGATTCCCAGTTTCGCGCCTACATGGGCAATGGTCGCCGTGCAAAGTTCTGGCACCAGCCGAAAGTAGGCGCGGCCGGGTCCTGGAGTGAACCGACCGTGCAGATCGAAGATCCGTACTGTGCCGTCGAAGTCCTCGAACATGCAGAGCCGCTTGCGGGTCTCGCTTTCGGGAGTCACCTTTGATCGCCAAGTGGGTTCATGCGTCCGCTTCGGATCCCAGTCGCCGATGGCGTCGTTGATCCGGCGGAGTTCGTACGCGGCCGGCACGACCCAATCCGACCTGAGATCGTGCATTTGTCGTTCTGTACGTGGGAGGAAGCGGAGGTGGGGGAAGATGACGCCGCGTGCCGCCCAGAGCTCTGCGCCATGCTTGAGATTCGGTAAGCCTGCGCGATCGAACCAGGCCCGGTGAGATTCCGCGTGCAGGAGCGTGGCCGCGTGGCGCACGTCGACGGCTTCTTCGATTAAGACCGGCTCGCCGTCAGGAGCGGCGGTGAGCACTTTTCGATTCGCTCGAACCCATGAGTTGTCCCAGAGCGGGTCGACGAGCAGGCTGACCACGATGCCATCCAGAAGGTGGGCGGCGCGCATGGCCATCGCGATCTGTCCATACCAGGAATATTCGACTCCGCCCGCCTGGCCAGGAGGGGTCTCGGCGCTGGACGGGGCACGATTCTGCAGACTGCGGATCTGCCGTCCGAAGTCGACATTCGCGGGCTGAGCGGCCCACTCTGCGAAGTAGTAGCCGGGAGCGAACTCTACTCCTTCAGACTCACCTCAGAGATGAGCGCGACGTCCCGTCGCCACTTGGTGATCCCCCTGAGCATGTGGACGAACCCTCGCAAGGCCTTGTCCACTTCCTCCCGACGCTGAGACGTCAGACAGGACAGCTCGTTGAGGAACAACAGGACGCGCACGCGAGAGCCTTTCGCCGGGGGAGCGCGGAGTGGTCAGTCCAGAAGCTGGTCGAGCGAGCGATCCCACTCGTCGAAGAATCCCGGTGGCCAGTGGGAGAGCATCCCGTCGGACCCGATGACCGGGCTCGTGATCTCGATGATCCCGTCGGCGTCCCGCTGAAAGTAGTGCAGCCGCACGTCTCCGGCGGAGAGGAGCCCGCGTTTCACCGAGAGTCGGACGCCGTTGAGGATGTGGTCGCTGTGCGTCTCGACGATCACCTGAGCGCCGGCCGCCGCGGCGGCGCAGGTCAACTTGGCCATGGCGCTTTGACCTTGCGGGTGAACGTGCGCTTCCGGGTTCTCAAGCAAGATCATCGATCCCGGCTGCGCCGTCAGGCAGGCGATGACGATCGGGAGCACGTAGGTCAGCCCGAACCCGACGTTGGTCGGCCGGCGCTGATTCGTCGTCAGCCGTCGATGGCGAGTGAACTGGAAGCCGAGCCGGACGAGATCGGTCTGTTCGATCGCCGTGGCTTCGATCTTGACCCCGGGGCAGATCTCGCCCATCCAGGCCTCGGCCTGGTCGAGGAGCCGAGGTGAGGCCCGGGGGTGGTGGAGCCTCGCGGATGCGACCGCCCGATCTTGATAGTGCCGCAGATAGTCGGTGGTGTATTCGCCGCGGGTGCCGAGGAAGCCCCGTCGTACGGACATTTCATGCGACCGGGGATACGTCGCGGCAGGGTTGATGCGGTCGGCCCGGAGATATTGGAAGCCCGGGTTGAACAGAGTGAGGTCGGTCTCGTCTTCCGGGTTCGCCTCCCGGAAGACGGTGGGCGGCTCACAGAAGGTCAGCGAAAGGAGATCATCCTCGCGCCCATAGCCGGCCCGCCACTCGTAGGATCCAGAATCTGTCCCCAGACCGAACCCGATTTCGGGATTCTTGCCGTCTTTGGTGTCGTAGTCCTCGTGGAGGATGTCCTGGCCGGTGCCCAGTTCGACGAGCTCGCCGTTGAGTGGAAGCCCACCTGGCCTGCTGTCCGGGTAGTCGCCGTAGTCATCGAGCAGCCCTGCGGCGTTCGCCTGACGTAACAGCGCGATGGCCTGGAGGACCGTGCTCTTGCCGGAGGAGTTGAGGCCGGAGAGCAAGGTGTAGTGCCCCAAGGGGATGTTCGCCGAGGCGAACGCCTTGAAGTTGGTGATGGACAGCCTGTCGATCAACCGATGACCCCTCTGAACAGTGCCTCCACGGCGGCGAAGCGGTAGCGGACCTTCTCCACGTCACCTGTTCCCACGGAGACGGCCTGCTGGAACCTACTGTCGTCCATCAGGTCGGCGAATCCGTCCTGGACCAGGTCACCGGCGTTCAGCAGTGAACCCAGCCCATCCGGCCCCAATCTCGCCAGATTGACCGAAATCGCTTCGAACAGTGCTTTGTTGATCGGGGAACGATACTGCTGCCCGCGAAATCGCTTGCGGAAGGCGTGTTCCTTAAAAAAGAAGGAGGCCGCCGCCATCGCAGCGCGGAACTCGTCCTTGAGCTGATGAAGTTCCGATTCGCCCAATACGTGAGTCGTTTCATGGCCTGCCGGAGGAACGCGTCCAGGTCTCCACGCCGGTACTCGGCAGGATCAGTAAGACGGAAGGCAAGGAATCGCAAGACCATCTCACGGTCGGCCATCCGATCGGGCTTGACGCTGCGGTGCGTCGCGTGCAAGAACGCCTGGCCCTGTGCGAGTTCACGCAGTAGCTCGCGCGCTCGGCCCGGGATCAGCGCGTGCCGTAGCTCCTGCGGGGTGAGCGGCCGGCCGCCGGTGTTGATACGAGCGAAGATGTTGAACTTCACCGGCTCGGGTGTGCCCGCCCGAATCAGATGGATGATCAGCTCGGTCTCATCGATCCGGGTCTGCAGCCCGCCGGGCAGATCGTTGTACTCGAAGCCGTCGTACGGCAGGTACTCAAGGCCGCTCAGCTTCAGCGGCTCGGCGTCGACGGTATCGGGATCAACGAAGCGCGCAATGGTGGTGAGGCGCTGGATGCCGTCGACGATGGCCCAGCTCTCCTCGCCGCTCTCCGCTGCGTAAAGCGTGGGTAGCGGGATACGGAGAAGCAGGGACTCGATCAACCGGCTCTGCGCTTCGGCACTCCAGATCCCGGCGATGCGCTGGAAGTCGGGGGCAAGATCGAGTACTCCGCGACGGAGCCGAGCCAGGAGAAGATCGACCGTCATGGTGCGGGTCTGAACGTCGATCAGCGCGGGGTCGAACGGCTCATCGATCAGGTGGTCCGATTGCTCCTCGAGCTCGACGCCGGTACTCCGGCCTTTGTCGTCGTACTCGACTGCAATTTCAACATCCTCGGGGCTCTCGTTCACTCCGCTCGCGCCGATCCTTCCTTTGAGCAGGCGGCACCCGGGCTGGGCGGTTATCGGGCAACAGTAGTGGCGCCGTCGCTCATCTTGCGTGGCCTGGAGTCGCTTCCCGTCGAGCTGTAACGGCCAGGACGCGCGGCACCGGGACGCCGACCGTCTGGACCAGCCAGCCGAAGCCGCCCAGGCCCTCGCGGTCGATGAGTTCGGCGTCCTCGCCCGCCGCGCGCAGGGCCTGGAGGTAGCCGCGGGCGTCCGTACGGGCCAGTTCGAGCGGCGGGCGGGTGCCGTGCAGGCCCAGGGCGCGCAGCGAGGCGCGCTGGGTGGTCAGCAGGGTGCCGTCGGCTCCGGCGCCGACGCCCGCCTCGGCGCAGGCGTCCAGCGCGACGTGGGCCGTGATGTCGCACGAGCCGTCCGGGATCGGGGACACGCACCGGCCGTCGCGGTAGCCCGTGAGCGTGCCGTACACCGGGCGTCCCTCGCGTTCGTGGGCGTAGTCGATGGCCAGGGCCATGCCGCCGCGCATCCGTTCGATCACCGAGGCCCAGGCGGCGCAGCGGTAGCGGCCGATCTCGGCGCGGTCGCCGAGTTCGCCCAGCGGCCACCAGCGTTCGAGCCACTCGGTGTCCTCGCGGGAGGGAGCGGACCCGTGCAGCTCGGCGCCGGTGCTCGGGTCGACCACGACGAGCCGCGGCCCCGAACCGGTCAGCTCGACGACGTCGAGCGGCACGTTGTCGAGCCATTCGTTCGCGATGACCAGACCGGTGATGGAGTCGGGGAGGGCGTCGCGCCACTCGATGGCCGGGGTCAGCCCGGCGGGACGCGGGGCGACCTCGACGGCGATCGGGTGGAGCCGGCCGCCCAGGCCCGCGGCGGGCGCGATCTCGGCGAGCAGCTCGCCGGAGCCGGCGCCGACGTCGACCAGGTCGAAGCGCGCCGGATGGCCGAGCGTCTCGTCCACCTCGGCGACCAGCCGGGCCATCGCCTGCGCGAACCGCTGCGAGGCGTGCACCGAGGTGCGGAAGTGGGCCGCGGGGCGTTCGCCGCGTGTGTAGAAGCCGCCCGGCCCGTACAGCGCTCGCTCCATGGCCGTTCGCCATCCGACCTGACTCACGTCTTCGACCGTATCGCGTGCCCCTCAGGTCGTACGCGGGTTCCGCCCTGGGTTTGACGCGCGGCGGCCGAACGGAAAATACGCTTGGGCGATGTTCGCCCGACTCTTCGCCTGGCTGAGGCGGCACCAGCGGCCGGTGGACCTGGTCCTGATGCTGCCGTTCGGCCTCATGGGCGTGCTGGTGCGGTCCCGGTACGTCGACATGACGACGAGCGGCCTTCCCCGCGAGGTCCCGCTGGACATCCACCTGCCGCTGGCCGCCGCGATGTGCCTGCCGCTGATCTGGCGGCGCCGATGGCCGCGGGCGGTCTTCGCGATCCTCGCCCTCGCGGCGCTCGTGCAGTGGCTCATCGGCATCAACATCGCGGCCTGCGACTTCACCGTCATGGTCGCGATGTACACCATCGCGGCGCAGTGCGCCTTCCGGTGGGCGCTCGCGGCCCTGCTGGTCTCCGAGCTGGGCATGGCCATGGCCATCTACCACCTGATCGAGCAGCCGCACCCCGAGGACACCTGGAAGTCGCTCGTCCCGTTCTCGATCATGATCGGGGCGATCTGGCTGGGCGGGCTCTACATCAGCACCCGCCGCAAGTACACCCTGAGCCTGGAGGAGCGCGCCCGCAGGCTCGAACGCGAACGGGACGCGCAGGCCGAGGTCGCCGCCGCCGCCGAGCGCGCCCGGATCGCGCGAGAGCTGCACGACGTCATCGCGCACAGCATCAGCGTGATGGTCATCCAGGCCGACGGCGCGGCCTACACGGTCGACACCGACGCCGCGCGGGCCCGCCGGGCGATGGAGGCGATCGGCGCCACCGGCCGGCAGGCGCTCATCGAGATGCGCCGCATGCTCGGTGTGCTCCGTGAGGACGGCGCGGCCACGCTCGCGCCGCAGCCGGGCGTCGAGCAGCTGTCCGACCTGGTCGAGCAGATCCGCACCGCCGGGCTCCCGGTGGAGTTCGAGGCGGAGGGCGAGGCCCTGTCGATGCCACCGGGCCTGGAGCTGACCGTCTACCGGATCGTCCAGGAGGCCCTGACGAACGTCCTGAAGCACGCCGGTCCGGCGGCCGCCGCGTGGGTCGCGCTGCACTACGGTGATCGGGCGATCGAGGTACGGATCCGCGACGACGGGCGAGGCGCGACCTTCTCCGACGGACGCGGGCACGGCCTGGTGGGCATGCGCGAGCGTGCCGCGGTCTACGGCGGGCACGTGAGCGCCGAGCCGGTGCCGGGCGGCGGCTTCGAGGTCATCGCGCGGCTGCCGGTGAAGGAGGAGGTCAAGGCGTGAGTATCCGGGTGCTGCTCGTGGACGACCAGGAGCTCGTACGAACCGGATTCCGGATGGTCCTCGACGCACAGGAGGGCATCGAGGTGGCGGGCGAGGCCGCCGACGGGCGCGCCGCACTGGAGGTGCTGCGCTCAACGTCGGCCGACGTCGTCCTGATGGACGTGCGCATGCCGAAGATGGACGGGATCGAGGCGACCCGGCACATCTGCGCGGCCCCCGACTCGCCGAAAGTGATCATCTTGACCACCTTCGACCTCGACGAGTACGCCTTCTCGGCGCTCAAGGCCGGCGCCGCGGGGTTCCTGCTGAAGGACGCCGGGCCCGAGCAGCTCATCGAGGCGATCCGCGCGGTCAGCTCGGGCGAGGCCGTCGTCGCGCCGAGCACCACGCGCCGGCTCATCGACCGGTTCGTCCAGCACATCCCCGACGAGCAGGAGCAGGGGGAGACCGCGCTCGACACGCTCACCGCCCGTGAGGGCGAGGTGCTGAAGCTCGTCGCGCGCGGCATGTCCAACGGCGAGATCGCCGCCCGGCTGTACGTCTCCGAGGCGACGGTGAAGACGCACGTCGGACGGATCCTCAGCAAGCTGGGCCTGCGGGACCGGGTGCAGGCGGTCGTGTTCGCATACGAGACGGGCCTCATCAGAAGCGGACAGAATGATGACTGAGAGTAACGATTTCATTACGTGAGGCGGCGATCCATTGTCGTTCACACACTGTGTCTGGATAACTACCGTACGTGTCGACCGCACACTGGGCGGTCACGAATCTCCATGTACGGGAGGATTCACGTGCTCAAAAAGCTCACCGCGGCCGGGATCGTTGCGGCCGCCGCCTCGGGTGCTCTGCTCATGGCCGCTCCTGCGAACGCCGGCATCGACACCAGCGGCGACGGCGGCATTCTCTCCGGCAACCAGATCATTGCGCCGGTGTCCATCCCCGTGAACGTCTGCGGCAACTCCGTCGCGGTCCTCGGTATCAGCGGAGCGGGCTGCCGCGGCGGCGCCTCGGTCGGGGCTCCGTTGCACCACCACGGCTACCACCACCCCTGGGACTCCTGACCGGCCGCCGGCCTTCGCGGGCGGTCACACCCCCCGAATGGAGACCCCCGCACGGATCACCGTGCGGGGGTCTCCGTACGTCTCAGGTCGTACCTGCGTCACCACGACGGGCGACGTGACGCTGGCCGCGAGGCCGATGGCAGGGACTCCGCCCATCCCTAACTTTGGTCACGTTCCCCCCAGTGACCAAGGAGTCATCGTGACCAGCACCGTGATCCACGCCCCACCCGCCGTCGTCGCCACAGACGTGACCAAGGTGTACGGCTCCGGGGACGCCGCAGTCCACGCGCTCCGCGGCGTCAGCGTGGGGTTCGCGAAGGGCGCGTTCACCGCGATCATGGGGCCCTCGGGCTCCGGCAAGTCCACGCTCATGCACTGCCTGGCCGGGCTGGACACGGTGGACCAGGGTTCGGTGACCCTCGGGCAGGTCGAGATCACCAAGCTGTCCGACCGGCAGCTGACGCACCTGCGCCGCGACCGGGTGGGCTTCGTCTTCCAGTCGTTCAACCTCCTGCCGACGCTCACCGCCGAGCAGAACCTCCTGCTCCCGCTGGAGCTGGCCGGCCGCCGCCCCGACCGGCAGTGGATGGACCACGTCGTCGACACCGTCGGGCTCCGCGACCGGCTGTCGCACCGGCCGGGCGAGCTGTCCGGCGGCCAGCAGCAGCGGGTGGCCTGCGCACGCGCCCTGCTGCACCGGCCCGAGGTGATCTTCGCAGACGAGCCGACCGGGAACCTCGACTCCCGCTCCGGCGGCGAGGTGCTCGGTTTCCTGCGCTCCTCGGTGCGCGAGATGGGACAGACCATCGTGATGGTCACCCACGACCCGGTGGCGGCCTCGTACGCCGACCGCGTGGTGTTCCTGCGCGACGGGCGGATCACCGCCGAGATCTTCCAGCCGACGCCGGAGTCGGTGCTCGACGCGCTGAAGCGGCTGGAGGCCTGAGGTGCTGAAGACGACGTTGGCCGGCCTGCGCGCGCACCTGATGCGGCTGACCCTGACGGCGCTCGCCATCACCCTGGGCGTCGGTTTCGTGTCCGGCACGTTCGTGCTCACCGACACGGGCCAGGCGGGCTTCGACCAGCAGTTCACCGCCTCCGCCGACCGGGTCTCGGTCGCGGTGCTGAAGAAGCGCGGCGCCCCCGATGACGCCGTCATCCCTACCGCACTGCTCACCCGGCTCAAGGTCCTGCCCGGCGTCCAGGACGCGCAGGGCCAGGTACGCGGCGACGCGCCCCTGATCGGCAAGGACGGCAAGGCGTACGGCGACTTCCCGACGCTCGGCCTGTCGATCCCCACCGGCCCGCTCCAGCGCTACCGGCTGTCCTCCGGGCACCTGCCGACCGACGCCGGCGCGGTCGTGCTCGACACCAAGACCGCCCGGCGCAACGACGTCAAGGCCGGCGGCACCGTCAAGGTGCTCGACCGACAGGGCCGCCCGCGCTCGTTCACCGTGGCGGGCCTGATGGACTTCGGCGTCGACCAGGACATCGGCCTCCGCGGCGCGGTCGGCTTCACCCCGCCCGTCGCCGCCGAGATGACCGGCGCGCGCGGTTTCACCGAGATCGACCTCAAGGCCGCTCCGGGCATCGGTGACGAGCGGCTGCGCGCCGCGGTGGCCGCGACCGCGGGCGGGTCCTATGACGCGGTCACCAGCGCGCAGCTCGCCAAGCGGCTGGCCGCCTCGTCCGGCGTGTCGGCTGCCCAGCTCGCCCTGTTCTTCCTGGCCTTCGCGATCGTGGCGCTGTTCGTCTCGGCGCTCGTGATCTACAACACCTTCAACATCCTGATCGCCCAGCGGACGCGGGAGATGGCGCTGCTGCGCTGCGTCGGCGCGACGCGAGGACAGGTCTTCCGCGGAATCCTGACCGAGTCGGTGGTGGTCGGGTTCGTCGCGTCGGCGCTCGGCGTGCTCGTGGGCGTCGGCCTCGGCGCCGGGGGCGCCGCCCTCTTCTCCGCCGCGGACAACGCGCCGATGGGCCCGCTGACGGTCTCGCCCACCCCGGTGATCGTCGGCATGGTGGCCGGCATGGTCATCACGCTGGTCGCGGCCCTGCTGCCGGCCCGCGCCGCCACGCGTGTGCCCCCGATCGCCGCGCTCAACCGTCAGCTGGAGGGGCCGGTCACGGGCCGGGCGGGCATCATCCGCATCGTGATCGGCGGGCTGGCCATGGCCGCCGGCGTCGGGCTGACCGGGCTGGCGCTGGCCTCCGATCCCGGGCCGCAGGCGTTCCTGACGGTGCTGGCCGGCGGAATGGTGACCTTCTTCGGCATCGTCGCGCTCAGCCCGCTCATCGTGCGGCGGCTCAGCACCATCGTGGGCTGGCTGCCCGCACGTTTCATGGGCGTGCCCGGCCGGCTCGCGCGGGAGAACGCCGGCCGCAACCCCAAGCGCGCCGCGATCACGACCATCGCGCTCACCGTGGGCGTCACGCTGATGACCACCTTCTCGGTCGCGCTGGCCTCCCTGCAGGCGACGGCCGAGGCCAGGCTCGCCGAGCACTTCCCGGTCGACTACCAGCTCGTGACGCAGGTCGGCAGCGACCGGCTGATCCCCCGGCAGGTCGCCGCCGACCTGCGGGCGAAGCCGCAGCTCGCCAGCGTGATCGAGCAGCGTGAGGCGTCCGGCACCCTCGCGGGGCAAAAGCGGGACATCGGCACGCTGTCCGCCGGCTCGCTCGGCCACTCGATCAAGCCGAAGGTCGTGGCCGGCTCGGTCACCGACCTGGCGCCGGGCACCGTCGCGCTGGGCGAGGACGAGGCCAAGAGCCTCGGCGTCGGGGTGGGGCGGCGGCTCGGCCTGAAGACCGGTACGGGCGTCATCCCGCTGAAGGTCGCGGGCGTCTTCGCCGACGACGAGCCGATCCCGTCGATCACCATCGCGGAGAAGGACTTCGACCACGCCTTCGGTGCCAAGGACGACGAGAAGGTCGCCATCATGGCCAAGAAGGGCGTGTCGGCGGACGAGTCCCGCCGGGTGGTCGATCAGGCGACTGCGGCCTACCCGATGATCAAGGTGGCCAGCCTCACCGACATCAAGGCGCAGTTCACCGACGCGCTGAACCAGTTGTTCGTCCTGTTCGGAGCGCTGCTCGGCCTGGCGATCCTCATCTCGCTGATCGGCATCGCGAACACGCTGACCCTGTCGGTGGTCGAGCGCATGCGGGAGTCGGCCCTGCTCCGCGCCCTCGGGCTGACGCGTCAGGGGCTGCGCTGGATGCTGTCGCTGGAGGCGGTGATCATGGCGGTGATCGGCGCGCTGCTGGGCGTGGTCCTCGGCACCGGCTTCGGCTGGGCGGCGCTCGGCGTCAGCTTCGACGGCGCCGTGCTGGGCTTCCCGGTCTTGCGTATCATCGCGTTCGTCCTGGTCGCGGGCCTGGCCGGGCTGCTCGCGGCGGTGATCCCGGGCCGCCGGGCGGCACGGGCCTCCATCGTCGAGTCACTCGCCGGCGACTGAGGGCTACCGCTTGTCGGCGGCGTGTGGAGACAATCTTCACGCGCCGCCGTCGCGGTGCCGGCGGGGGTCAGTACGGGCCCGCGGGTAGGCTGGGCCGGACCGTCCGGTACCCCCGTAAGGACTGGAACGAACGTATGACCGCTTCTGACCAGCGTCCGGGGCGCCTCTCCGTGGGCGTGGTGGGCGCCGGCCGCGTCGGCTCGGCCCTCGGCCGGGCCCTCGGCCTCGCCGGCCACCGGGTCGTCGCCGCCTCCGGAGTCTCCGACGCCTCCCGCGAACGCGCCGCGGACCGCCTGCCCGGCGTCCCCCTCCTGCCGGTGCCCGAGGTCGTCGCCGCCGCCGACCTCGTCCTGCTCACCGTGCCCGACGACGCACTGTCCTCGCTGGTCGGCGGCCTGGTGAGCACCGGCGTCGACGTGCGCGGCAAGCTCCTCGCCCACACCAGCGGGCGGCACGGCGCCGCGGTCCTGGAGGCCGCCACGCGCGCCGGCGCGCTGCCGCTCGCGCTGCACCCCGTGATGACCTTCACCGGCCGCCCCGACGACGTCGAGCGGCTCGCCGGGATCTGCTTCGGCGTCACCTCGCCCGACCCCCTGCGCCCGGTGGCCGAGGCCCTCGTGGTCGAGATGGGCGGCGAGCCGGTCTGGATACCCGAGGACCGGCGCACGCTCTACCACGCGGCCCTGGCATCCGGCGCGAACCACCTGGTCACGTTGGTGGTCGAGTCGATGGACCTGCTCGGCCGCGCCGGCGTCGACAACCCGGGCCGGATGCTCGGCCCACTGCTCGGCGCCGCCCTGGACAACGCTTTGCGGCTCGGCGCGAAGGGGCTGACCGGCCCGGTCGCCCGCGGTGACGCGGGGACGGTCGCGGACCACGTCGCCGAGCTCGGCCGCGTCTCGCCCGAGGCGCGCGGAGCGTACGTCGCGCTGGCGCGGCTGACCGCCGGGCGCGCGCTGGACGCGGGCCTGCTCAAGCCGGACGCCGCCGAGCGGCTGCTGGACGTGCTCGCCGAGGAGCGCCGTCCGGACGCCGACGAAGGGAACCACCCATGACCCTCGTCATCGCCCGTACGCGCGAAGAGCTCGCGGCGGCCCGGGACTCGTTCGGCACCATCGCGCTCGTGCCCACGATGGGCGCGCTGCACGAGGGCCACCGCTCGCTGATCCGCCGGGCGCGCGGGCTGGCGAACACGGTCGCGGTGAGCATCTTCGTCAACCCGCTGCAGTTCGGGCCCGGCGAGGACCTCGACCGCTATCCGCGTACGTTCCCCGAGGACCTGGCGATCTGCGCGGAGGAGGGCGTGGGGCTGATCTTCGCGCCGACCGTCGAGACGATGTACCCCGAGAACGGGGACGGCGGCGTGACCGTCAGCTCCGGCGAGATGGGCACGGTCGTCGAGGGCGTCACGCGGCCGGGCCACTTCGACGGCGTGCTCACGGTCGTGCTCAAGCTGTTCAACCTGATCCGCCCGGACATCGCGGTCTTCGGGGAGAAGGACGCCCAGCAGCTCGCGATGATCCGCCGCATGGTCACCGACCTGAACGTCCCGGTGTGGATCGACGGCTGCCCGACCGTACGCGAGGAGGACGGGCTGGCGCTGTCGAGCCGCAACCGGTATCTCTCGTCGGCGGAACGCGTCACGGCGCTGTCGTTGTCGCTGGCGCTGCGGATGGGCGCGACGGCTTCACCGGACGGCCCGGCCAAGATCCTTTCGGCCGCGCGCGTCGTCTTGGAGGAGGCGGCCGAGACCGAGCCGCCGCTCGAGCTCGACTACGTGGTGCTGGTCGACCCGACGACGTTCCACGAGGTCGGCGAGGAGCACGTCGGCCCCGCCGTCCTCGCCGTCGCCGGCCGGGTGGGGTCCACGCACCTGATCGACAACATGCCGCTCTACCTGGCGCCCGCGCCGTCCACGGAGTCCTGATGTTCCGCACCATGTTCAAGTCGAAGATCCACCGCGCCACGGTCACCCAGGCCGACCTGCACTATGTGGGGTCGATCACGATCGCCGAGGACCTGATGGAGGCGGCGGACCTGCTGCCGGGCGAACAGGTGCAGGTGGTCGACATCGACAACGGCGCCCGCCTGGAGACGTACGTCATCACGGGCCCGCGCGGCAGCGGTGTGATCGGCCTGAACGGCGCGGCGGCCCGTCTCGTGCAGCCGGGCGACCTGGTGATCATCATGAGCTACGCGACGATGACGGACGCGGAGGCCCGCGCGTACGACCCCAAGGTCGTGCACGTGGACCGGGACAACCAGATCATCGCCCTGGGCTCCGACCCGGCCGAACCCGTGCCGGGCGCCGAGACCGTACGCGGGGACGTCGTCCACCGCTGAGGCCGCCTCCGGAGACCAGGGGTGTAACCGGGAGTTAACCGGCCCCCTGAGGAATCGGGCACACCGGAGACGAGTTAGAGTCAGTTTGACGAGAACTCGCCTCCCCCCAAGGAGGGGCCTCATGCTCCCTCGACGCCTCACCGCCTCCGACCCCGGCTGGACCATCGACACCGACATCGTCGTGATCGGATCCGGCATCGCGGGTCTCGTCGCGGCGCTGCGGGCACGTACGGCCGGACGGGTCCTGCTCGTCACCAAGGCCCTCCTGGACGACGGCTCGACGCGCTGGGCGCAGGGGGGCATCGCGGCGGCACTCGCCCCCGGTGACTCGCCCGAGGAGCATCTGGAGGACACGCTCACCGCCGGAGTCGGCGTCTGCGACCCCGAGGCCGTACGCGTGCTGGTGACCGAAGGGCCGCAGGCGGTCCGCGGGCTGATCGAGATCGGCACCGACTTCGACCGCGACCGAGACGGGCACATCGCGCTCACCCGCGAGGGCGGGCACCTGAAGCGCCGGATCGCGCACGCCGGCGGGGACGCCACCGGGGCCGAGATCAGCCGGGCGCTGCTCGCCGCCACCAAGGACGCCGGCATCGAGGTCGTCGAGCACGCCCTGGCCCTCGACCTCCTGGTCGAGGACGGCCGCGCGGCCGGCGTCACCCTGCACGTCATGGGCGAGGGGCAGCGCGACGGCGTCGGAGCCGTACGCGCCCGTGCCGTGGTGCTCGCCACCGGCGGTCTCGGGCAGGTCTTCGAGGCCACCACCAACCCCGAGGTCTCCACCGGCGACGGGCTGGCGCTCGCGCTGCGGGCCGGAGCCGAGGTCGCGGACGTGGAGTTCGTGCAGTTCCACCCGACGGTCATGTGGCTCGGGCCGGACGCCAAGGGCCGGCAGCCGCTGATCTCCGAGGCGGTACGCGGCGAGGGCGCCTTCCTCGTCGACGGCTCGGGCGAGCGGTTCATGACCGGGCGCCACCCGCTCGCCGACCTGGCCCCGCGCGACGTCGTCGCGAAAGAGATCATGAAGCGGATGCGCGAGACCGGCGAGCCGTGTGTCTACCTCGACGGCCGCAACCTCGGACCGCGCATCTGGGCGCAGAGATTCCCGACGATCCTCGCCTCGTGCGAGCGGCACGGCATCGACCCGGTCAACGAGCCGATCCCCGTCCTGCCCGCCGCGCACTACGCCAGCGGCGGCGTCCGTACCGACCTGTGGGGGCGCACCTCCGTCCCCGGCCTGTACGCCTGCGGTGAGGCCGCCTGCACCGGCGTGCACGGCGCCAACCGGCTCGCCTCCAACTCCCTCCTCGAAGGGCTCGTCTTCGCCGAACGCATCGGGCAGGCACTGCCCGGCGATCTCGGTGCGGGAGCCCCGGCGCCATCGGGGGCCGCCGGGGCACCCGCACCGGCACTCCTGGACCCGGCCGTACGCACCGAGGTGCAGCACATCATGACGACCGACTCCGGCGTGCTCCGGAACGGTCCAGGCCTCGACCGCGCCGCCACCGCGCTCGCGGCGCTGGCGGACCGTACGACCGACCGGCCGTGCACCGAGGCATGGGAGGCCACGAACCTCCACACGGTCGCGACCCTGATCGTCGCGTCGGCGCGCGAGCGGGAGGAGACACGCGGCAGCCACTGGCGCTCGGACTTCCCCGACGTCTCCGAGGACTGGCGCGGCCACCTCGTCTCGACGCTGACCGGCGAGACGCTCACCACGACGTTCCGGAGGGGCGCATGATCGAGCTGGATCCACAGGTTGTGGACGGCATCGTCGGTACGGCACTGGCCGAGGACGGCGAGACCGACGTCACCAGCGAGCCGATCTTCCCGGTCGACGCGACCGCGAGCGCGGACGTGGTGACCCGGCGCGCGGGCGTCGTGGCGGGCGTGCCGGTCGCGGCGGCCGTGTTCGAGAGGCTCGGGCTGTCGGTCAAGCCGGTCGCCTCCGACGGCGATCGGGTGGCGGCCGGCGACGTCCTGCTGTCCGTCGAGGGGCCGCTGCTCGGCCTGCTGCGCGGCGAGCGCACCGCGCTGAACTTCCTCACGCACCTGTCCGGCATCGCCACCGTCACGCGGCAGTGGGCGGACGCGATCGAGGGCACCGGAGCGAAGGTCCGCGACACGCGCAAGACGCTGCCCGGGCTGCGGGTCCTGCAGAAGTACGCGGTCCGCTGCGGCGGCGGCGTCAACCACCGCATGTCCCTGCAGGACGCCGCGCTCATCAAGGACAACCACGTCGCGGCGGCCGGCTCGGTCACCGCGGCGTTCAACGCCGTACGCGCTCCCGGCCTGCACGTTCAGGTGGAGTGCGACACGCTGGAGCAGGTACGCGAGGCGCTGGAGGCGGGCGCGACGTCGATCCTGCTCGACAACATGAGCGTCGCCGAGATGACCGAGGCCGTACGCCTGACCGGAGGGCGGGCCGCGCTGGAGGCCAGCGGAGGCCTCACGTTGGACGGGGCCCGAGATGTGGCCGAGACCGGAGTCGACTACCTTGCGGTGGGAGCGCTGACGCACTCCGCGCCTGCTCTCGACATCGGCCTTGACCTCATCCCGCGGGGACCTGATGCTGCTAACGATCGACGTCGGTAACACCCACACCGTGCTCGGCCTGTTCGAAGGCGAAGAGGTCATCGAACACTGGCGGATCAACACCGACGCTCGACGCACCGCCGACGAGATCGCGGTCGTGCTCCAGGGGCTCGTCCAACAGAGTCCGCTCCTCGCCGAGACCGACATCAGCGGCATCGCGCTCTGCTCCACCGTCCCCTCGGTCCTGCACGAGATGCGGGAGATGTGCCGCCGCTACTACGGCGACGTCGCCGCCGTGATCGTCGAACCGGGCGTCAAGACCGGCGTTCCGGTGCGCATGGACAATCCCAAAGAGGTCGGCTCCGACCGCATCATCAACACGCTGGCCACCACGCACATCTACGGCGGCCCGGCGGTCGTGGTCGACTTCGGCACCGCCACGACGTTCGACGCGGTCTCGGCCAAGGGGGAGTACGTCGGCGGCGCGATCGCCCCGGGCATCGAGATCGCGGTCGACGCGCTGTCCAAGCGCGGCGCGCAGCTGCACAAGGTCGAGCTCGTACGGCCCCGCAGCGTCATCGGCAAGAGCACGGTCGAGGCGTTGCAGTCGGGCATCATCTTCGGCTTCGCCGGGCAGGTCGACGGCGTGGTCGAGCGGATGTCGGAGGAGCTGGCCGACAACCCCGAGGACGTCACCGTGGTCGCCACCGGCGGCCTCGCGCCCCTGGTCCTGGACGAGGCCCGCACCATCGACGCGTACGAGCCCTGGCTCACCCTGATCGGCCTGCGCCTCGTCTACGAGCGCAACGTGGGCGTCTCGGCCCCGTAGCACCGGAACCGGCCGGCCCGGGGGACGGCGGAGCCGGCCGCGGTACGCCGCCGGTCAGCGGCTGATGACGTCGAACTCGCGCACGCACCTGTTCACGCCCCCCGCCGCCGGACCTGGAGCCCTCGGGGGCGAGCGCCCGCGGCGCGATCGGTTCGCCGGGGCGGGGGAGCGGTCGGTAGCCTTGCGGATCGTGAACGAGTCGCATGAGGATCTTCCGGAGCAGATGCGCATCCGCCGGGAAAAGGCGGAGCGGCTGCGTGAGAGCGGGGTGGACCCCTATCCCCTGGGCTTCCCCCGTACGACCATGATCGCGAAGGTCCGCGCGGACCACCCCGATCTGGAGCCCGGGACGTCCACGGGTGAGAAGGTCGGCGTCGCCGGTCGCGTCATGCTGGCCCGCAACACCGGCAAGCTCTGCTTCGCGACGATCCGTGACGGCAGCGGCGACATCCAGATCATGCTGTCCCTCGCCAACGTCGGCGAGGAGGCTCTGGAGTCCTGGAAGCGCGACATCGACCTCGGCGACCAGGTCGGCGTCGAGGGCGAGGTCATCACGTCCAAGCGCGGCGAGCTGTCGATCATGGCCGACCGGTTCGCGCTCACCTCGAAGTGCCTGCGGCCGCTGCCGGAGAAGCACGCCGGCCTGACCGACCCCGAGGCCCGCGTACGCCAGAGGTATGTCGACCTGATCGTCAACGACGACGCCCGGCGCATGGCCCGGCTGCGCAGCGACACGGTCCGGGCGATTCGCGACCACATGAACGCCCAGGAGTACCTCGAGGTCGAGACCCCGATGCTCCAGCGCATCCACGGCGGCGCGGCCGCGCGTCCGTTCACGACGCACATCAACGCCTACGACATGGACCTCTACCTGCGCATCGCGATCGAGCTGTACCTCAAGCGGCTCGTCGTCGGCGGCATCGAGAAGGTCTACGAGATCAGCCGCAACTTCCGCAACGAGGGCGCCGACTCCTCCCACAACCCCGAGTTCACGATGCTCGAGGCCTACCAGGCGTACGGCGACTACGACACGATCGCCACCCTGACCAGGGAGATCTACCAGGCCGCGGTGGTGGCCGCCCTGGGCACCACGGTCGTGGAGCACGAGGGCCAGGAGATCGACCTGGGCGGGGACGCCTGGCCGCAGGTGACGCTGTACGACGCGGTGTCGGCCGCGGTCGGCGAGGAGCTGACCACCGAGACGCCGATCGACCAGGTCCGCAAGTTGTTCGACCTGCGGGAGCTGGAGCACAACCCGGCGTGGGGCCAGGGCCGGCTGGTCCAGGAGCTCTTCGAGGAGCTGGTCGAGCACACACTCGTCCAGCCGACGTTCGTCCGCGACTATCCGCTGGAGACCTCGCCGCTGGCCCGTACGCACCGGTCCAACCCGCTGCTGACCGAAAAGTGGGATCTGATCGGCTTCGGTACGGAGCTGGGTACGGGTTACTCGGAGCTGATCGACCCGATCGAGCAGCGCCGCCGCCTGACGGAGCAGTCTCTGCTGGCGGCAGGCGGCGACCCTGAGGCGATGCAGCTCGACGAGGACTTCCTGCGGGCACTGGAGTACGCCATGCCCCCGACGGGCGGTGTCGGCATCGGCATCGACCGTATGATCATGGCCTTCACCGGCAAGAACATCCGCGAGACGATCCTGTTCCCGCTGGTCAAGCCCGAATAGGCCCTACGGCGTCGCGCCGGGGTTCACACCGACGACGATCGTGGCGAGCAGGCCGTGTTTCAGCGCGGGCGCGTGGGCGTGGGCCGGGCGGAGCTTGAGCAGGCCCGCGCTGCCGCCGTTCTGGTAGATGCCGTCCTCGTCCAGCGGCGTGCGGTGGGTCGTGTTGATGGCGTACGGCTGGAGCTCGGCGACCTCCTCGGTGACCCGCTCGTCGAAGAAGAACTGGCCGGTGTGGGCGACGTGCCCGCCGGTGTACTTCCCGCCCGAGACCCTGCCGCCCAGGTGCACCTTCGCGTGGATGTGGATGGCGCGGCCGATGTACCAGCCGGGGTACAGGGTGCGGAACTCCACGACGCCGTGCCGGTCGCTGGTCTGGACGCCGCGCAGGAAGGTCAGGTCGTCGCTCGGCTCGACGTGGCCGCCGCCGGGAGGCGGACCGGACGGCGGGGGCGAGCCGGGCGGCGGGCCACCCGGTCCACCCGGTCCACCCGGTCCACCCGGTCCACCCGGTCCACCGGGCCCGCCCGGGCCGCCGCCGTTGCCGCCTCCGACGCCGAGCGCCGTGTAGCCGGAGTACTCCCCGAGCGCGTCGGTGTGCCAGATGTCCAGCGCGGCGTGCGGGATCGGCGCGCAGGTGGCGGCGTTGACGATGGTGGCGCGCAGGAGGACCGGCACGCCGTCCTTGTGCTCGGTGACGTCGCGGCGGAACAGCTCGTAGTCGAGGTAGTACGGGCCCTCCGTCAGTTCGGGGGCGAGCACGCAGTCCGGCCGCGCCGCCGAGCCGGACGGCGGGTTCGCCGTGGCCCAGGCCGCCGCGCGGCTCGCCGCCACGACCCCGGCCGCGCCCAGGCCCGCGCCGCCGAGCGCGGTCAGCGCCCGGCGGCGGTTCATGTGTTCGCGGCTCTCATCGCGCTCTTCCTGGTCATCGCGCTCGTCCATGCGCCGGCCACCCTTCGTTCTGACACGGGGATTGACGGTCTGTCGACCGTCAGCGGCGGTGACGCTAATCGCGGCAGATGAGAAAACGATGAGACGAATCTGAGATTCGCCGGGCGGCGCTCAGGCGACGTTGAAAGGACTGCAGCCGCTGTAGTACCGGGTCGTCGTGAGGGTCACCCTGACGTGGATGGACGCACACGTCTCATAGTGCTTGCCCGCGACCGCGGTGAAGGTCGGCGTCGCCCAGTTCGTCGTCGTCGCCAGTGCCGTGCAGGAGGTCTCGGCCGCGTTGCACTTGTAGAGCGTGAGGCTGTCGACGGTGGCGCCGGCGTCGAACAGGTTCACGTGGCCACTGACCTGGCCCTCCAGGTCGTACGTGCAGACGGTGGCGACGATGCCGTCGCCGAGGATCGAGGTGCAGGTGATGGGCGGCGTCGCGTGGGCGGGGGCCGCGAGGGGAACGGACGCCGCGGTGACGATGACGGCGCCCGCGAGACCGGTGGCTAAGTGACGCATGAGACCTCCTGTTGCCGAGGGGAGTCTCAAGTCTGCGCGTGGCGCCGGGACGCGGCCCAGCGGCTGACCGGACCTGGCTAGCGGAGTAACGGCGAGCGGATCACCGCGCGAGCGTGTCGGACGCGGCTAGCCGAGCCGTACGGGAAGCTCCGCGAGGCCGCGCAGGATCAGGTTGTTCTTGTACTTCGGGGGGCCCGGAACGGGAGCGACACCCCGCCGTACGAGCGCGGTCAGGGCGATCTGTCCCTCGACGCGGGCCAGTGGCGCGCCGAGGCAGAAGTGGATGCCCTGGCCGAACGCCAGGTGACGGGGCGCCTCGTTCACCCAGCGGGTCAGGTCGAGGCGGTCGGGGTCGGCGAACACCTCCGGGTCCCGGTTGGCCGCGCTCAGCAGCAGCATCACCATCTCGCCGCGGCGGATCGGCTGCCCGGCGACCTCGGTGTCCTCCAGCGCGGCGCGGACGCTGAGCTGGACCGGCGGGTCGTACCTCAGGAGCTCCTCCACGGCCGCGGCGGCCGAGCCGAGGTTGGCGCCGAACCAGGCGAGCTGGTCCGGCGCCCGCAGCAGCGCCAGCGTGCCGTTCGCGATCAGGTTGACGGTCGTCTCGTGGCCGGCGACGAGCAGCAGGATGCAGGTCGCCACCAGGTCGTCCTCGGAGAGCTCCTCGATGGCGGCCAGGCCGCTCAGCAGGTCGTCGCCGGGCGCGGCGCGGCGCCGGGCGGCGAGCTCGCGGAAGTAGGCGCCGAACTCCGCCCGCGCCTGCTCGCGCCGGGAGAGATCCTGCTCAGGGATGAGGAAGTCCGGGTCCAGGCCGCGGGCGAGCGCCTCGGACCAGCCGCGGAAGCGGTCGTGGTCCTCCGGCGGCACGCCGAGCATCTCGCTGATCACGATGACCGGCAGGGGATGGGCGAGCGTGGAGATCAGGTCGACCTCGCCGGACGGTACGGCCAGGAGCTCGTCCACGAGGGCGGCGACGCGGGGACGGAGGCGTTCGACCAGCCGCGCGGTGAAGGCCCGGCTGACGAGCCGGCGCAGCTTCGTGTGCTCGGGCGGGTCGAGCACCAGGAACGACCGTGCCCGCCGCGGAGGGAGCCGGCCCGAGCCCTCCAGCCCGTCGCCGTGGCCGAACCGCGGGTCGCGCAGGACCCGCGTGCACACCGCGAAGGACGGGGAGACCCACAACCCGGCCGGCGTCCGCTGCAGCGGGCCGCCCGCGCGCAGGTCGCGATAGTGGGCGTACGGATCGGCGCGGAACTCCGGGGCGAAGGGGTCGAAGCCGAGAACGGCGCGTACGTCCATAGGGCCTCCCTCAGTGCAGCAGGTGGTGCGCGGAGTACTCGATCCGCTCGCGGGCGCGCATCAGCAGCGCCGGGATCTCCCGCTCGGCCGCGTCGGTCAGGCGCATGGTCGGGATGGACACGCTGATCGCGTCGCGGGCCGGCCGCTGGAGCCGGAGGACGACGCCGAAGCAGCAGATCCCCGGGCTGTTCTCCTCGTTGTCGACGGCGTAGCCGCGCTCGCGTACGCGCCGCAGGTCCTTGGCGAGGGCGTCGTGGTCGGTGATGGTGTGCTCGGTCTGGCGTTCGAGCTCGGCGGGCAGGGCCGGGTCCGTACGGTCGGCGAGCAGCGCCTTGCCCAGCGCGGTGCTGTACGCGGGCATCCGCCGCCCGACGCGTACGACGGGCCGCAGGTCGTGCCGTGACGGCCGGGAGGAGAGGTCCACGACGTCGACGTCGTCGAGCCGGCCGAAGTGCACGGTCTCACCGGTCGCCTCGGCGAGCCACTCGAGCGTCTCGTGGGCCATGCCGACGACGGGGTCGCCGTCGATGTAGGACGCGCCGACGAGCAGCGCCCGCATCCCGATGCGATAGAGGGTGCCGGTGGGGTCGGTCTCCACCCAGCCGAGCTGGACGAGTGTGCGCAGTAGAGCGTAGAGACTGCTCTTCGGATAGCCCAGCTCCTGCTGGATCGCGGTCAGGCTGTACATGCCGCCCTGACGGGCGAAGAAGTCGAGCAGTGCGACGGTCCGCATGGCGGACTTGACGCCCGGCCCGGTCGAATCGGACGAGTCCATCCCAGCCTCTCTAGAGCGCCCGGCATACGCCGTGCTCACCCGAGATCCGGCGATCACACCGGAGCCGGACCACAGCCTAGTCCGCCCCAGATCTGTTCAGATATGCGAACAGTGGCTATGGTTATGGACACTTTGAGGTCGCACCCATCGGAGGAACCCCCATGGCCAAGATCGTTCTAGACCAGGTCGACAAGGCCTACAGCAACGACGTGAAGGCGGTGAACAACCTCAGCCTGGAGATCGAGGATGGGGAGTTCATGGTGCTCGTCGGCCCGTCGGGCTGCGGAAAGTCGACCGCTCTTCGAATGATCGCCGGCCTGGAGGACATCACCGGCGGCGAGATCTCCATCGGCGACCGGGTGGTCAACGACCTCGCGCCGAAGGACCGCGACATCGCCATGGTGTTCCAGAACTACGCGCTCTACCCGCACATGACCGTCGAGCAGAACCTCGCGTTCGGCCTCCAGCTCCGCGGCACCTCGAAGGCGGAGATCAAGAAGCGCGTCGGCGACGCCGCCAAGATGCTGGGCCTGGAGCAGTTCCTCAAGCGCAAGCCCGCCGCACTCTCCGGCGGCCAGCGGCAGCGTGTCGCGATGGGCCGGGCGATCGTCCGCGAGCCGCAGGCGTTCCTGATGGACGAGCCGCTGTCCAACCTCGACGCCAAGCTCCGCGTGTCCATGCGCGCCTCGCTCAACCAGCTCCACGAGCGGCTCGGCGTAACGACGGTGTACGTCACGCACGACCAGGTCGAGGCCATGACCCTCGGCGACCGCGTCTGCGTGCTCCGCGAGGGCCTCCTGCAGCAGGTCGACACCCCGCAGAACCTCTTCGACAACCCGGTGAACCTGTTCGTCGCCGGCTTCATCGGCTCGCCCGCGATGAACTTCGTCACCGCCGAGCTCGTACGCGACGGCGGCACGGCCCGGGTGAGCTTCGCCGGCTATGAGCTGCCGGTCCCGGCCGAGGTGTTCACCAACAAGCCGGGCCTGGAGGACTACGTCGGCCGTTCGCTCATCCTCGGCATCCGCCCGTCCGACTTCGAGGACTCCGGCCACAGCGGGCAGGACTGGCCGATCATGGCGGTGCACGCGGACGTCACCGAGGAGCTCGGCAGCGAGATCAACGCCATCTTCACGATCGACGCCCCGCCGGTCGAGCACAAGGACACCGCCGACCTCGCCAAGGACGAGGACGAAGAGGACTCCGCGATCCCGCTGACCGACAACAAGGCCCTGTGGACCGCCCGCGTCAACGCGCGCTCGCGCGTACGGCCGGGGCAGTCGCTGGAGCTGGCCGTCGACACGACGCGCCTGCACTTCTTCGACCCCGAGAGCGGCCTGGCCGTCGGCCACCCGGAGGCCGCCACGATCGAGCCCGTCAGCGCCTGAGTCTCGACAGAAGGGGCGGATCCGTGGGGTTCGCCCCTTCTTTGCGCTCCGGACGCCCTCAGGCGGCTCTCAGGCCGCGTTCAGGCGGACTCACGGACGACGAGGGACGGTGTCAGCACGAGCTGCCGGTGCTCGTGGTCGCCGGAGGCGCCGGACTCGGCGAGGGCCAGCTCGGCGGCGGTCCAGCCGAGCTCGTGCCGCGGCTGGCGCACGGTCGTCAGCGGCACGACCGACGTGCCGGCGAGTTCGATGTCGTCGTAGCCGACCACGCAGATCTCGCCGGGCACCTTGACGCCGGACCGGTGCAACTCGTTGACCAGGCCGATGGCCAGCAGGTCGTTGGTGCAGAACACCCCGGTCGGCAGGGGGTCGAGCTCCAGGAGACGCCGCGCCGCGTCCTTGCCGGCGGTGGGCGTCATGTCGCTGCGGATGAGCGTGGCCATGTCATGGTCGGGCACCCCGGCGGCACGCGCGACGGCCTCGGCGCCGGCGTAGCGATCGCGGATGGGCTCCTGCAGCAGCGGCCCGGTCACGATGGCGAGGCGCCGGTGGCCCCGGCCGAGCAGGTGGTTGATCGCGATCTCGCCGCCCGCGACGTGGTCGACCCGCGTGGAGCAGACGCCGTCGTACTCACGGCGGTCGAGGACGACGACCGACAGGCCGCGGGCGTGGAGGTCGGCGATGCGGGCGGGGTCGAGTCCGACCGGCGTGATGATCACGCCGCTGACGCGCTGCTCCTCCAGGAAGTCGAGACAGCGGCGCTCCTTCGCCTGGGAGCCGTCGCTGGTGCACCAGACGGCGTCGAAGCCGTCGGTGTTCATCGCCGCCGCGGCACCGCGCGCCAGATCGGTGAAATAGGGGTTGGCGAGGTTCTCGAGGACGACCCCGAACGTGCGGCTGCGGCCTTGGCGGAGCCGCCGGGCGCTCTCGTTCCGTACGAAGCCGAGCTCGCCGATGGCCGCCTGTACGCGCTCACGGGTAGCTTCGGCCACCAGGTTTGGCCGGTTTAGGACATTCGAAACTGTCCCAACGGAGACACCTGCACGCATCGCCACATCCCGGATGCTGACGGGCGGCACGCTCTCTTCCTCTCCCGTGACACAGTTTTCGCAGGTTAATAGCTGCGAAGAACTGTTTCCGATGTGTTATGTAGCGGGGCGTTTCCATGCGGCTACACGTCGTAACATTCGAACGCTTGACGGTCCGGATCCGGCCGCCTAGCGTTCCGGATCGAAGCCTAGCTTGAAACGATTCACGATCTTTGCCGGGATCGTTATCGAAGGGATGGGGGCGAGAGGCGTACCGATGACCCCTCCCGATCTTGTGGATTCCGGTCCCGGTCGCACCGCCGGGACGTTTCCTCGCGCACCCGGGGCTACGTCCCTTCAGGAATCCCCAACGTATGAATCGTTACTGGAGTTCCCCGGTCGCGCAGCCGAATCGGCACATGCGGCCACCTCCGGTCAAGCGCGCAAGGCCTACCCGTGCCCATGCGGCACCCCGCCGCATCCCCGTAGTCATCACCAGGGACGAGGGAGGACGGAGTGGAACAGGCCACACTGACACGCCGTGGCACCGACGATCCGCGACTGAGCGAGGACGAACTCCGGTTGCTCGCGCAGATCGCCACCGGTGTCACCGCAGATGTGGCAGCGCGGAAGCTTGAACTCAGCGCGCGGACGCTACGGAGGCGACTGCGATCGATATGTGATCGGCTCAACGTGAACACCCCCATCGAGGCAGTCGTGTGGGCGGCACGACGGCAGTTGATCTGACAGCGGGAGATCCGAGTGGGAGTACGGCCGCCCGCGAGCATTCGGGCGAGCGGCCGCTAGGGTCACCTGTTTGTGGAGACAGCTATCCGTCGCGCCCGGACAACGGACGTACGGGCGATCCGGCGGCTGGTCGACATGTACGCCGGTCCAGGCCGGCTGTTGGCCAAGCCGACCGTGACGCTCTTCGAGGACGTCCAGGAGTTCTGGGTCGCGGAGGATCGGGAGACCGGCGCCGTCGTTGGCTGCGGCGCGCTCCACGTGATGTGGGAGGACTTGGCGGAGGTCCGTACGGTCGCGGTCGATCCGGCGTGCCGCGGCCACGGAGTAGGGCATCGTATCGTCGCGCGCCTCCTGGAGACCGCGCGCGAACTCGAGGTCCGGCGCGTCTTCTGTCTCACCTTCGAGGTGACCTTCTTCTCCCGGCACGGGTTCCGCCGGCTGCAGGGCAGCCCGGTGGCGCCCGAGGTCTACGAGGAGTTGCTGCGCTCCTACGACGACGGAGTGGCGGAGTTCCTCGGCCTCGATCGGGTCAAGCCGAACACCCTGGGCAACACCCGCATGTTGCTGCACCTGGAAGGTGGTCGATGAGTCACTACCCGGAGCCGGTCGAGTCGCTCGCCCTCGCTCCCGTCTCCCGCCGTGCCGCCGCCCGCGTCATCGACGCCGGGCTGCTCGGCATCGTGGGCTTCGCGCTCATCCTGCCCTTCATGATCGCCGCCGTCGGCCTGAACGAGCCGGGCAGCCACGGCAAGGACGGCGGCGTGTGGTCCGGCCCGGCGGTCTTCGGCTGGATCCTCGTGGTCGCGATCCTGCCGTTCGCGTACGAGGCGGTGCAGCTCGCCCTGTGGGGGCAGACGCTCGGCAAGCGCGTCATGAGTTTGCGGGTGCTCGCCGAGAGCGGCGTGCCACTGGTGCCGGCGCAGGCCGTCGGGCGGGCCGCCGTGAACAACGTGCTCTATCTCTTCGGCTGCGGAGTCGGCACGGTGATGGCCTACCTCTGGGCGATCTGGGACGAGCCGCTGCACCAGGGCCTGCACGACCGGCTGGCCGGCACGGTCGTGGTCGACGACCGCGACTTCGAGGACGTCGGCGCACGCAGCGCCGATCAGCAGGGGACCACCGTCATGAGGCGGGAGAACCCATGACGGACAGGACCGTGACCGTGCTCGCGGAGCCGGCGCAGCGTCTGGTGGCCCGCCTGGTGGACACCCTGATCGTCGGCGTCCCGATCGGCACGGCGGCGACCGAGCTCTTCACGCGCGAGACCGCGCAGACGGTGGTCGCGCCGCTCGCCTTCGCGGCCGTCTACCTCGTCTACGAGGCGGTGCAGCTCGCCCTGTGGGGCCGTACGGTCGGCAAACGGCTGACGGGCATCCGCGTCGTCTCCGCCGACGGCTCGCGGCTGCGGGTCAGCCAGGCGCTGGTGCGGTCGGCGATCTACGCCCTGCCGCCGGCCGCGCGGCCGGTGCCGGTCCTCAACATCCTCGCGGGGATCTTCTGGCTCGCCGAGATCGGGCTGCTGTTCGAGGGCGAGCACCGGCAGGCCCTGCACGACCGGGCCGCCGGCACTCTGGTCATCGACACCCGCCCCCGGCCGGCCCCGGCCGCCGAGGCCGAGGACGTGCCCCTCTCCGAGGTCTGAGGCTCACATCAGGCGGAGCTGGTGGTCGCGCGGCTTGCGGCGCGCGGAAGGCTCGGAGCGGGTGACGTACTTGCCCGGGATGGCGCCCAGGAACGGCGACGGCTCGCGGCGCCGCGAGCCGGACAGATAGAGGGACGACCGCGCGCGGGTCATGCCGACGAAGAACAGGCGGCGCTCCTCGGCCTCGTCGGTGTCCGGCAGGCGCATCGGCAGCAGCCCGTCCTCGCACCCGACGATGAACACCACCGGGAACTCCAGGCCCTTCGACGCGTGCATCGTCAGCAGCGCGATCCGGTCGGCGCGCGGGTCGAAGGCGTCGACCTCCGCCCCGAGGGCCAGCTCGCTCAGGAACTCCTCCAAATCCTCGCCGCACCGGGCGGCGAGCGGGCCGAGCAGGTCGGCCGCCGTACGGAGGACGGTCTCGTCGTGGATCTCGGTGAGCGCGCCGACGGCGGCGCGGAGGCGCTCGGTGAGCGGCCCGCCGTGGTGCCGCAGCTCGTGCGCGAGGTCGCGTACGCCGGGGCGCTTCACGAGCCGGTCGTGCGAGCGCTTCTGGTACGGCATGCCGGCGCGGGTGAGAGCCTCCATGACCGGCTCGGCCTGGGCGGAGGAGCGGTAGAGCACCGCGATGTCGGAGAAGTCGAGATGGTCCTCGTGGTGGCCGTCCGCGCGCCCGGAGTCGAGGGAGTGAAAGGAGGCGCCGCCCAGGAGCCGGTCGACGGTCGAGGCCACGAACTCCGCCTCGGCCTGCGCGTCGGCGCTCTCGTGCACGCGGATGAGCCGCTCGCCGGAGCGCTGGGGGTCGAGCTCGCGGTCGGGTACGAGGCTGGTCACCCGGATCGCGCCGACGGCGCCGTGCACGATCGCGGGGGCGGAGCGGTAGTTGCGGGTGAGCAGGACGGTCGTCGCCTCGCGGAAGTCCTCGGCGAACCGGAGGAAGAAGCCGACGTCGGCGCCGCGGAACGCGTAGATCGCCTGGTCGGGGTCGCCGATCGCGGTGAGGTTCCCGTCCTCGGCGGCGAGCAGGCGCAGGAGGGCGTACTGCGTCTCGTCGACGTCCTGGTATTCGTCGACGCTGATCCACGGCCAGCGCTCGCGGTAGTGCGCGACGAGGGCGGGGTCGCCGGAGAGCAGGCCCACGGGCACGCGCAGCAGGTCGGTGAAGTCGGCGAGCCCGCGGTCGCGCAGCCGCTTCTCGAACGACTCCCGCTCCTCGGTGCCCTCGCCGGCGTCCGTACGGGGGCGGTCGAAGTCGGCGAGGAGCTTCTTGGCCTCCTTGTCCGAACCGGTCATCTCCCGGGCGATCTCCAACCGCTCGGCCTCGTCGGCGATGCGGAAGTCGGCGGGAAGGCCGGCGGCCTCATGGTGCTCGCGGAGGATCACGGCGCCGAGGCCGTGGAACGTCGCGACGGTCAGGCCGTCCGCCCGTCCGGGCAGGAGCGCCCCGAGGCGCTCGCGCATCTCCTCGGCGGCGCGGCGGGTGAACGTGATCGCCAGGCACTGCTCCGGCCGTACGCCGCGCTCGGCGACGAGATGGGCGATCCGGTGGGTCAGGGTCCGGGTCTTCCCGGTGCCGGGGCCCGCGATGATCAGCAGCGGGCCGCCAGGGTGCGCGGCCGCCACCCGCTGCTCCGGGTCCAGGCCGTCCAGCACGGAGCAGTTCTCCGCCTCAGCCGCCTCAGCGGCCTCCAGGATGTCCTGCTGCCCCTCGATCGGTGGTTCAGAATGTGCGGCCGTCTCGGCGCCGTGGGAAACATCCTCCGCCGTCTCCCCGTCGCCGTTCTGTTCGCCCGGCTCAGGCCCGTACGCGGCCTCTGAGCGTCTCTCAGCGGCCTTTCTCGTCTCCGGGGCGCTCTCGGGCAGATCGAACAGCCCGAAGTCGTCGGGAGCGCCGAGCAGGCCGACGGCGCCTTTGCCCTCACGCCGGAGCTCGCCCGGCTGGAAGAGCCGGATCTCGCCGTACTCCCCGTCGTAACCGGCGTCCCGGATGACGTCGCCACGCCGTAGCCGGCCGATCGCCTCGGCGAGGAGCTCGCCGCCGGCGTCGCGTACGTCGTCGAGCGGCACGTCGTCCAGGATCGACAGCTCGGGGCCGAGCGAGGACACCAGCTCGGCGATGTGGCCGAGAACCGACTTCGAGCGCGGGCCGACGCCGCGGATCTCACTGACGATCTCGGGCAGGGGGACCAGGTTGCGGAAGTCCGCCGCGCCCTCGGGCCGCCGGCCCTCCGGGTGGGCGGCGAGATCGTCGACGCGGCTGAGGACGCCGACCGTCAGCGGGCGCCCGCACGACGGGCAACGGCCGCCCTGTTCCTTTGTCTCGCCCGGCTCGAGGCGTACGCCGCATTTGCGGTGACCGTCGAGGTGGTATTTCCCTTCCTCCGGAAAGAACTCCACACTCCCGCGGTAACCGTCACCGGTTTCGAGCGCGGCGCGCAACGCGTAGTAGTCCATCTCCGTGTCGAACATCGACGCCTCGCGCGCAAGTGCGGGAGGGGAGTGTGCGTCGGAGTTGCTGACGAGTCGGTAGCCGTCCAGGGAGGGCACCCGCCAGTTCATCAGGGGGTCCGAGGAGAGACCGGTCTCGACGGCGAAGATATGGGAGGCGAGATCGTCGTAGCAGTCGGCCACCGCGTCAAAACCGGACTTGGAGCCGAGAACCGAGAACCACGGGGTCCACACATGCGCGGGAATCAGGTACGAGCCGGGGTCGCTCTGCAACGTGATCTCGAGCAGATGACGCGAGTCGAGACCGAGTATCGGGCGGCCGTCCGACGCCAGATTGCCGATCTTCGCTAGGGCCGCCGTGATGCGCTCCGCCGCCTGAAACGACGGCGCATAAAGGAGGTGGTGCACCTTCCGCGTGCGTTCACCCTTTTTGTAGATGGTCGAGATCTCGACGGAGAGTTGAAAACGAACCGGTTGACGGCAGGCGGGCGGTAGTGTTCGGCTCACCCGGCGTTCGAGGTCGGGACGCAGCCGGAACAGCCCCGGTTCTGCGGGCACGAGGTTCTCGCGCAGCTCCTCCATCCACGCGGGATGCGTGAAATCCCCCGTGCCGACGACCGAGACGCCTTTGCGTCCGGCCCACCACGCCAGGTGTTCAAGGTCACAGTCCTTGCTGCAGGCGCGGGAGTATCGGGAATGGATATGAAGGTCCGCGTAGAACGTCACGTCGTCGCCCGTCGTCTCTCAGATCGCCCACCCTGCCGCATTGGATCCTGTCATGCTCGGGGTCTTAAGATCGCCGGATCGCGACGACCGATGGATTCCGTGGTGCATGTTCGCTGCTCATGATCCCGTCACACGTGTCGCGCACGGCCGGGTAACGCATTCCGTAGTCGTCGCTGACTGTTAAGTGGCGGTACGTGAGGGTTATTCGGAGCGATACGAGCGTGTTGGTGGTGCCGTGACCCCTCCTGGCTTTTCGGACAGGCTCGGGCCGGTACGGCCCGGCGGTGCCGGCCTCGTCGTGACGCTGTGCTGACAACTCGCCGCAGCGTAGCGACGCTCCCGCCCGGACCTGTGAATCGGGGTCGCCACAAGGCGTACGGACCGGATGTCGTGAGGGGGTCCGGCCGGAAAACCGGGCCGCCGCGTGTCCCCCAAGCCGCTGCGAGACAATTCAAGGGCAGGGGCCGCGCGCACCCAGACGGCTTGGGGGACGAGGTCCGATAACGCGAGAACGGAAGGCATGCGCCGATGTGGAACGACCTTGCTGCGCTCGTCCCCCCTCTCACGGTGGCCGCCGTGTTCTTCGCGGGCGTGTTCTGGGTGGTGCGGAGAGAGATGGGCGGTAAGCGGAGGCGGGAAGACGCACCGGAGAAGCGCCGCTCGGACCAGTAAGCTCCCTGCGGCCGGATCGATTGCCGGTGATTACGCACCGTAACGCACGTGCTAAACTTCCAGTGATGGAATTGTCATCGGGAGCCATGGAGGTATATCTTTGGCAACCGAATGCAGTTTGCTCCGGTGAAAGGTCAGTCTCCATGGCAGAGCAGATCATTAAGCGCCTCATCGACGACATCGATGGGGGGGAGGCAGAGGAGACCGTTCAGTTCTCTCTCGACGGCGTCCCCTATGAGATCGATCTGAGCAGCACCAACGCTAAGAAGGTGCGGGATTCTCTGGCGCCGTTCGTGGAGCACGCGCGGAAGGCCGGTGGGGGGGCCGCCGGCGGCCGCCGGCGTCGTAGTCGTGCAGCGTCGAGTCGCGAGCGCAGCGCGGATATCCGCGCTTGGGCCAAGGCGCGTGGCATCAAGGTCAACGAGCGCGGACGCATCCCGGCGACTGTCGTCGAGGAGTACGAGCGCGCGCACTGATCGAATACAGCTGCGGTGAAACGGTCCGTCGTCCGGCCTATGGGGCGGCGGGCCGTTCGCTTGCGGCGTACGGGGAACATCACGGCCCCGCGCGGTAGTTGGATGAGGATGAACGGGCTTGGCCCGGGGAACGTCTTCCGTTGGGACTACCGAGTGGCGGCGTCCGCCGGGCGGGCTAGCATGCGGAAGGACAGGGTCGGACATGCCGACCCTGGCCCAACCGCTCTGTGAGGAGCGACGAGATGTTCGAGAGGTTTACGGACCGCGCGCGGCGGGTTGTCGTCCTGGCTCAAGAAGAGGCCAGGATGCTCAACCACAACTACATCGGCACCGAGCACATCCTCTTGGGCCTCATCCACGAGGGCGAGGGGGTTGCCGCCAAGGCTCTGGAGAGCCTGGGCATCAGCCTCGAAGCCGTGCGCCAGCAGGTCGAGGAGATCATCGGCCAGGGGCAGCAGGCGCCTTCGGGACACATCCCGTTCACTCCGCGGGCTAAGAAGGTCCTTGAGCTTTCGCTGCGTGAGGCGCTGCAGCTCGGTCACAACTACATCGGGACCGAGCACATCCTGCTCGGCCTCATCCGCGAGGGTGAAGGTGTGGCCGCCCAGGTGCTGGTGAAGCTGGGTGCCGATCTGAATCGCGTGCGCCAGCAGGTGATCCAGTTGCTGCACGGATACCAGGGCAAGGAGCCCGCGTCCTCGGGCGGGCCGTCTGAGGCCGCTCCGTCGACCTCCCTTGTGCTGGACCAGTTCGGCCGCAACCTGACGCAGGCCGCGCGCGAAGGCAAGCTCGACCCGGTGATCGGGCGCGAGAAGGAGATCGAGCGGGTCATGCAGGTGCTGTCCCGCCGCACCAAGAACAACCCGGTCCTGATCGGTGAGCCCGGCGTCGGTAAGACGGCCGTGGTCGAGGGGCTGTCCCAGAAGATCGTCAAGGGCGAGGTTCCCGAGACGCTCAAGGACAAGCAGCTCTACACGCTCGACCTGGGCGCGCTGGTGGCCGGTTCCCGCTACCGCGGTGACTTCGAGGAGCGCCTGAAGAAGGTGCTGAAGGAGATCCGCACCCGCGGCGACATCATCCTGTTCATCGACGAGCTGCACACCCTCGTCGGGGCGGGTGCGGCCGAGGGCGCCATCGACGCCGCCAGCATCCTCAAGCCGATGCTGGCCCGCGGTGAGCTCCAGACGATCGGCGCGACGACCCTCGACGAATACCGCAAGTACCTCGAGAAGGACGCGGCCCTTGAGCGCCGTTTCCAGCCGATCCAGGTGGCCGAGCCGTCGCTCAGCCACACGATCGAGATCCTCAAGGGCCTGCGCGACCGCTACGAGGCGCACCACCGCGTGTCGATCACCGACAGCGCGCTGGTCGCCGCGGCCCAGCTCGCCGACCGCTACATCAGCGACCGGTTCCTGCCGGACAAGGCGATCGACCTCATCGACGAGGCCGGCTCGCGCATGCGCATCCGCCGCATGACCGCGCCACCGGACCTGCGCGAGTACGACGAGAAGATCGCCGACGTGCGCCGGGACAAGGAGTCCGCGATAGACGCGCAGGACTTCGAGAAGGCCGCCGCGCTGCGCGACCGGGAGAAGCAGCTTCTCCAGGCCAAGGCCCAGCGTGAGAAGGAATGGAAGGCCGGCGACATGGACGTCGTCGCCGAGGTCACCGAGGAGCTGATCGCGGAGGTTCTCGCGACGGCGACCGGCATTCCGGTCTTCAAGCTCACCGAGGAGGAGAGCGCCCGCCTGCTTCGCATGGAGGACGAGCTCCACAAGCGGGTCATCGGCCAGAACGACGCCATCAAGGCGCTGTCCCAGTCGATCCGGCGCACGCGCGCGGGTCTGAAGGACCCCAAGCGTCCCGGTGGGTCGTTCATCTTCGCCGGTCCGTCCGGTGTCGGTAAGACCGAGCTGTCCAAGACGCTGGCCGAGTTCCTGTTCGGCGACGAGGACGCGCTGATCCAGCTGGACATGTCCGAGTTCATGGAGAAGCACACGGTCTCGCGGCTGTTCGGGTCTCCGCCTGGATACGTCGGCTACGAAGAGGGCGGGCAGCTGACCGAGAAGGTCCGCCGCAAGCCGTTCTCCGTGGTCCTGTTCGACGAGATCGAAAAGGCCCACCCCGACATCTTCAACTCCCTGTTGCAGATCCTCGAGGACGGGCGCCTGACGGACGCCCAGGGCCGCGTGGTCGACTTCAAGAACACGGTCGTGATCATGACGACCAACCTCGGCACGCGCGACATCTCCAAGGGCCTGTCGGTCGGCTTCGCACGGGAGAACGACCTCCAGGGGTCCTACGACCGGATGAAGTCGAAGGTCAACGAAGAGCTCAAGCAGCACTTCCGGCCGGAGTTCCTCAACCGTGTCGACGACACCGTCGTGTTCCACCAGCTCACCCCGGCCGAGATCATCACGATCGTCGATCTGATGATCGCCAAGGTGGACGAGCGTCTCAAGGACCGCGACATGGGCATCGAGCTGCGCCAGGATGCCAAGGACCTGCTGGCCGAGCGTGGCTACGACCCCGTGCTGGGCGCCCGGCCGCTGCGCCGGACCATCCAGCGCGAGATCGAGGACAACCTGTCGGAGAAGATCCTCTACGGCGAGCTGCACGCCGGCGAGATCGTGATGGTCGGCGTCGAGGGCACCGGCGAGACGGCGAAGTTCACCTTCGTCGGCGAGCCCAAGCCCGAGCCGGTCCCGGCCCCGGCGACCGCCGGCGAGCCGGTCAACCACCCGTAAGGTCATCCGAAGGCCCCGCGTTCCTCACCGAGGAGCGCGGGGCCTTCGCCTTGCCGCCTCAGGCCCTCACCCGTGACGCCCTGGCGGCCGGCTCGCCGGACGCACGCGCCGTCGATCACCGAACGTGACGCGAATCGCGCACATCGGGAGATGACATGGAAGGCCGCGGCGCCCCCGCCTCTCGCCACGGAGTGAATCGTGGGTGGGGTGTGCGGGTCGGTCGTCGCGGGGCGGATCGTGGGTGGGGTGTGCGGGTCGGTCGTCGCGGGGCGGTCGGTTGTCGCGGGGCGGTCGTCCGGTCACCGCGCGGCGGCCGTCGTCCGCGAACGTCGTCAGCCCTGCGGGTAGACCTCGACGTCGGCATGATGGCCCGTGGTCTTGGCCAGCCTCGCGTCGCTTGTCACCAGCGGGCAGTCCAGAGCCTCGGCCAGTGCCACGTAGGAGGCGTCGTAGGCGGTGACGTTGTCGCGGAGCGCCCAGATGCGATCTGCCAGGCCCGTCATCGAGTAGCGGACGATACGAAGGTCCTGGAACTCGTTTCGAGCGTCTTGGGCACGGTCGGCGCCGAGCTTCCTGCCGCGTACAAGGCCGCGAAGCCCACTCAGGAATTCGACGTCGAGCAGATGGGGTGCGTGCAGCTGGGCTGCCGCCAGGCGCGACAGGAGCGCGTGGCTCGGGTGGCGTGCCTGGAAGGCGTGGAGGAGCGCCGAGGAGTCGGGGACGACGGGCGTCACTCGCGCCGCCCTTCGTCCAGGGCGGTGAGGATGTCATCCACCGTCGGTCCCTCGTCCCGTGCCCGCCTGGCCGCCCGGGCGAAGACGTCGGCCTGGGTGGGGTGCCGCGCGATGTCCATGATCTGGTTCAGCAGGTATTCCGACACAGAGAGACCCTCCGCCGCGGCCCGCGCCCGGACCGTCGCGTGAACGTCGTCCGGAACGTTGCGGATCTGCAGATTCTTGGACATGCCTCAAGCGTACATGCGTGATGCATGCAGGCCATGCATCACGCATGCGATCAGCTCGGAAGGGCGTAGCGGCCGTCTTCCAGGGGGTCGACCAGGCCGTCCTCGATGAGGGCGGCCAGGGCGCGCTCGCGCTGCAGGGCGTCGTCCCACACGTCGTCGAGGGCGGGCTTCTCGACCGGGCCGGTGGACTTGCGCAGGACGGCGAGCAGGCGGCCCCGGCACTGGCGGTCGGTGCCCGCGTAAGCCTGGCCCTTGCGGGGCGGCCCGTCGTACGGGGGCTTGCCGGACAGCCGCCACGTGCAGTCGTTCGCGATCGGGCAGTCGGCGCAGCGGGGCGTACGGGCCGTGCAGACCAGCGCGCCGAGCTCCATGACCGCCACCGACCACAGGGCGGCCACGGGCGGGTCGAGGGGGAGCAGCGTCTCCGCCAGGCGTACCTCGGCGGTCGTCTGGGCCTTCGGCGGGTACTCCACGCCCGTCACCGCACGGGCCAGGACCCGCCGGACGTTGGTGTCCAGGACCGCGTGCCGGCGGCGGTAGGCGAAGCTCGCCACGGCCGCGGCCGTGTAGGCGCCCACGCCGGGAAGGGCCCGCAGCTCGTCGTAGTCGGACGGAACCACGCCCTCGTGGCGCTCCGCGATGGCCCTCGCGCTCGCGTGGAGGTTGAGGGCGCGCCGGGGGTACCCGAGGCGGTCCCAGGCGCGTACGGCCTCGCCTGGGGGCTCTTTGGCCAGTGCGGCGGGGTCGGGCCAGCGGGTGAGCCACGCCTCGTAGGCGGGCAGCACGCGGACGACCGGGGTCTGCTGCAACATGATCTCGCTGACGAGTACGGCCCACGGGGAGGCGCCGGGGTGCCGCCACGGCAGGTCGCGGGCATTCGCGGCGTACCACGTCAGAACGGGTTCGGTGTATCTGGGCTCATGCATGACGCAATCGATCCTGGCACGGCGGGTCGCGACAACTCGCCATGATCGAAAAAGCATACTGAACGTATGGACGCAGACACCGACCGTAGCGAACGTCTGGACGCCGAAGACGATCTCGAACAGGGCGACGTGGAGGCGTACTGGCGCCGCCGGGTCTACGTCCTGGCCGGCGGGATCACCCTGATCGGCCTGGTGGCGTGGGCCTGCTCGGGCTCGGGACACAAGCGTTCGACGGCCCAGGTGCGCAACGCCGCCGCCACCGTGAGCCCGCAGGCCGCCGCCGCGCCCGCGGTGACGCCGACGGCGACCGTGACGGTCACCGCGTCGCCGGCCGGCGTCGTGCCGCCCAAGCGGCGCGCGGGCGACCAGTGCGACGCCGGAGACGTCGTGGTGGGCGTCACGCCGTCCGGGACGGTCTTCAAGGGCAAGGAGCACCCGAGGTTCGGGCTGAGCGTCGTGAACACCGGGAGACGGCCGTGCACGTTCGACGTGGGCCCGAAGGCACTGGTGATCCGCATCACGTCCGGCCCGGACCGCGTGTGGTCCTCGGCGCAGTGCGTGAACGGCGGCCCGAGCCTGCAGCGGCTCCAGCGGGGCGTGCCGTACCTGGCCACCCTCGACTGGGACCGCAAGCGGTGCACGGGCGGCTCGCACGCCGCGCCGGGCACGTACGTGATCTCGGTGGGTGCGCCGGGGATCAAGACCCAGCGTGAGGTCTTCCGCCTGCGCTGAGGCTCTGTGCGGCTCAGACGTAGCGTTCGAGGATGGAGGACTCGGCGAGCCGCGACAGGCCCTCACGGACGCTGCGAGCGCGCGCCTCGTCGACTCCGCCGACGCTCTGGAGGTCGTCGATGCCGGCGGCGAGGAGCTTCTGCAGGCCGCCGAAGTGCTCCACGAGCCGTTCGACCACCAGGCTCGGCATGCGGGGGACCTTGGCCAACAGGCGGTAGCCCTTAGGGCTCACCGGGATGTCGAGCGGGTCGTTTCCGGAGAACGCGAGGACCTCGGCCACCGTGGGCAGGTCGAGCAGCTCGGTGGCGGACAGCCCGTTGAGGGAGGCCAGCACCTCGGCGACCGGGCGCGGGCCGCGCTCCTCGGGGACGTAGTCGCGGACGATCAGCTCGCGGTCGATGTCGACGCCGGAGACCAGCTCGTCGAGCTGGAGGGACAGCAGGCGGCCGTCGGTGCCCAGCTCCACGACGTAGCCGTTGATCTCGTCGGCGATGCGGCGGACCATCTCCAGGCGCTGGACGACCGCGCTCACGTCACGCACGGTGACGAGATCTTCGATCTCCAGGGCCGAGAGGGTGCCGGCCACCTCGTCCAGGCGGAGCTTGTAGCGCTCCAGCGTGGCCAGCGCCTGGTTGGCGCGGGACAGGATCGCGGCGGAGTCCTCCAGGACGTAGCGCTGGCCGTCGAGGTAGAGCGCGATGATGCGCATCGACTGGCTGACGGACAGCACCGGGAAGCCGGTCTGGCGGGCAACCCGCTCGGCCGTGCGGTGGCGGGTGCCGGATTCCTCGGTCGGGATCGTCGGGTCGGGCATGAGGTGGACGCCGGCGCGCACGATGCGGGTGCAGGTGCTGTCGATCACGATCGCGCCGTCCATCTTGGCCAGCTCGCGCAGGCGCGTCGAAGAGAACTCCACGTCGAGCTGGAAACCGCCCGTGCACAGACCGGCGACGATCTTGTCGTATCCCAGCACGATCAGGCCACCGGTGTGGCCGCGCAGGATGCGTTCGAGCCCGTCGCGGAGCTGCGTACCGGGCGCGACGGCGGCAAGGGTTGCGCGCCGTCGCTCGTCTTTACCCTTGTCATGTGCTGGCACGTGACCCCCGGAGGTCGCTGGACGGCGGTCAGTTTATCGGTGAACGTGCCCGGCCAGCCTCCTCCCCTCGACCCAAAGTGGACAGCTCCTAGTCATGCTCCAGGACCACTCGAGGCAAACGCGATGTCTAGTGCTGACCAGACGGCGTCCGTTTCCATCACCTGCATACCCTCCTCTGTGACTATCGTGCCTGTCGCCCTTTTGGTCGGGTCCAGCGAGCCCGCCGGGACGATCGCGCGGCGGTAGCCGAGGCGTGCCGCCTCCGACATGCGCCGCTTCGCCGCCTGCACGCCGCGTACCTCCCCGGCGAGCCCGACCTCCCCGAAGGCGACCAGGTCAGAGGGGAGAGCCAGGTCGTTCGCGGCCCCCGTCACGGCCAGCGCGACGGCGAGATCGACGGACGGCTCGCCGAGCCGTACGCCGCCGACCGTCGCCGCGTAGACGTCGCGGTCGTGCAACTTGATGCCCGCGCGTCGCTGGAGCACCGCGAGCATCATCGCGACGCGCGAGGAGTCGAGCCCGGAGGTCATGCGGCGCGGGTTGGCCAGCGGCGAGGGCGCCACGAGGGACTGCACCTCGGCGACGAGCGGCCGCCGCCCTTCGAGCGTGACGGTCACGCAGGTGCCCGGGGCGGGCTTCTCCTGGCGGGTGAGGAACAACCCGCTCGGGTCGGGCAGCCCCACGATGCCCATCTCCGACAGGTCGAAGCAGCCCAGCTCGTCGGTCGGCCCGTAGCGGTTCTTCACCGCGCGGATCATGCGCAGGCGGCTGTGGCGGTCGCCCTCGAAGTAGAGCACCACGTCGACCAGGTGCTCCAGCACGCGCGGCCCGGCGATCGAGCCGTCCTTGGTCACGTGGCCGACCACGACGGTCGTGATGCCGCGCGCCTTGGCGACGCGGATCAGGTTGGCGGCGACTTCACGGACCTGGCTGACCCCGCCCGGCGCGCCGTCGATCTCGGCCGAGCCGATCGTCTGGATGGAGTCGACCACGATCAACTCGGGCGCGACGGAGTCGATCTGGCCCAGCACGGCCGACAGGTCGGTCTCGGCGGCGAGGTAGAGCTTGGCGGCGACGGCGCCCACCCGGTCGGCGCGCAGGCGCACCTGCTCGGCGGACTCCTCGCCGGTGATGTAGAGCACGGGGCCGCGCGCGGCGTGCAGGGCGGCGACCTCCAGGAGCAGGGTCGACTTGCCGATGCCGGGCTCGCCGGCCAGCAGCATCACCGCGCCGGGCACCAGGCCGCCGCCGAGGACCCGGTCCAGTTCGTCCAGGCCGGTCGCCGAGGTCTGCGCGGCCTGCACGTCGACCTCACCGATCGGCCGCGCCGGGGCGGTCACCGGCCCGGCCGTGACGACCCGCGCCGGTTTGGGCGCACCCGCGACGTCGACGGTGCCCCAGGCCTGGCACTCGCCGCAGCGGCCCACCCACTTGGAGGTCTGCCAGCCGCACTCGGCACAGCGGTACGCCTGTTTCACGGTTTTGGCCATGGGGGCGACCGTACGCGAGGGGACTGACAGGTCGGAGTGACGATGGTGGCGCTGGGTAAAACCGTGACTACGGGCGGCGTCGCGGATCGCCCGCCCGACCGCCGCCGGTGACCCGCCCGGCCAGGTGGGGGCGGGCACAGGGGGAGGGCTTTGATGCGCAGGTGGATCGCGCTCGCGGCAGTTCTACCGATCCTCGCCACCGCCCCACCGACGCAAGCCGCCTCGGGCGGAACCCCGACGTCCCGTACGGCTGATGCCTCCGCGTGGCCCGCCGCGTACGTCGGCATGAGGGCGCAGGCGGCGGTGGGCGCCGTCCCGCCGCGAGCCGCCTCGCGGGCAATCCTGGCGGCCGGCGCCTTCGCGCGACCCGCCGGGCCTGGGCGGGATGACGGGGCGATCGGGTCCGTGCCGGGTGACCGGGTGGGAAGTCCGGCGGCCGGGGGGAAATACGTGGCGCTCGGGGACTCCTTCACCGCCGGGCCGTTGATTCCCCGTAACCACGGGAAGCCGTTCGCCTGTCTGCGGTCCGATCACAATTACCCCTCCCTCGTCGCGCGCGCCCTGCACGCCGGGGAGTTCGTCGACGTCAGCTGCAGCGCCGCGACCACCGCCGAGATGTTCCGGCCGCAACGAGTGCTGCTCGGCAGCAATCCGGCGCAGCTCGACGCCGTCACCCCCGACACCGCGCTCGTCACCGTCGGGATCGGCGGGAACGACGTCGGGTTCAGCCGCACCCTCTACACCTGCGCCGGGCTCAGCATCACCTCGCCCAGGGGTGCGCCCTGCATGAGGCACTTCGGGAACACCCTCAACGAACGCGTCGCCGCCACGGCGCCCCGGATCGCGGCCATCCTCAAGGCCGTCCACGAACGCGCGCCACGCGCTCTCGTGCTCGTCGTCGGCTACCTCCGGATCCTGCCCTCCGCCACCGGCTGCTGGCCCGCGGTCCCGGCCTCCGCCGGCGACGTCCCCTACCTCGACCGCGTCGAGCGGTCCCTCAACCGGATGCTCGCCGAGGAGGCCCGGCGCGGCGGCGCGCTCTTCGTGGACGACTACCGCGGCGGTACCGGGCACGACATGTGCTCGACCCGCCGCTGGGTCGAGCCGATCCTGATCACCCACGCCGCCGCGCCCGTGCACCCCAACGCGATCGGCATGCGGGTCGTCGCGGCCAGAGTGGTGGCCACGTACGCGGCGACACGGGCCACCGCCGCACGGTGATCAGTAACGCCGCCACCACAGATTGACGGCGTAGTCCACCTCACACCCGGGGAAACCGGCCAGGAACTCCGTGGCCAGCGCGTCCGGGAACTCGATCCTCAGCACCGCCTCCAGTGACGACCGGTCCGAGAACCGCCAGTTCATGTCGATCGGCGTGCAGGAGAAACCCTGCCGCGTCCAGAAGCGCGCCACGGCCTCCGGGTCATAGGACGGCAGCCAGCGGCGGAACCATGACCCGAACGTCGACCTCGTCGCGTCGTTGTCGATCACGAACGCCGCGCCGCCGCGGCGCATCACCCGGCGGAGCTCGGCGAGGCCGGGTTCGCAGCCCGGCCCGAAGAAGTACGCCCAGCGGGCGTGGGCGACGTCCACGGAGGCGGACGGCAGGGGGAGGGACTGCGCCGCGCCCACGCGTACGGTGACGTCCGGAAGCCCCGCCACCCGGCGGCGCGCCGCCGACGCCAGGCCCTCGTGCGGCTCGACGCCCATGACCTTCGCCGCCGTACGAGCGAAGCGCGGGAGGTGGAAGCCGGTGCCGCAGCCGATGTCGAGCACGGTCGCGTCGTCCCAGGTACGGACCGCGCGCATGGCGTCCTCGATGCGCCCGTCCGGGTCGGCGGCGAGGTTCTCCAGCTCGTACACACGGGGGGCGTTCCAGATGTTCGGGCTGGGCACGGCTCCGGCAGCGATCACTATTCCACGGTAAACGCGTGGGGTATCCCACAACGTTCCGGGCCACGGAACGCATAGGCTTGCCGATTGTGGAAGAAGTCCTCCAGGTACCCGACGCGCCGATCGTGCTCTCGACGGCATCCGTCTACCCGGAGAAGACCCCTGCCGCCTTCGAGATGGCCGCGCAGCTCGGGTACGACGGCATCGAGATCATGGTGATGACCGACCCGGCCAGCCAGGACATCGATGTGATGCGGCGGCTGTCGGACTACCACCAGGTGCCGATCCTGGCCGTGCACGCGCCCTGCCTCCTGCTCACGCAGCGGGTCTGGGGCCGCGAGCCGTGGGGCAAGCTCGTGCGCTCGAAGGACGCCGCCGAGAAGCTCGGCGCCAAGGTCGTCGTGGTGCATCCGCCGTTCCGCTGGCAGCGGGAGTACGCGCGGGAGTTCGAGCAGGGCATCGCGCGCATGCAGGAGGAGACCGACGTGGTCTTCGCGGTGGAGAACATGTTCCCCGTACGCGCGCGCAAGAACGAAGTCGGCATGTACGCCCCGCACTGGAACCCCGTCGACCAGCCGTACCCCAACGTCACGGTCGACCTGTCGCACACGGCGGTCTCCGGCTCGGACCCGCTCGCGATGGCCGACGCGCTCGGCGACCGGCTCGCCCACCTGCACCTGGCCGACGGCATCGGCGTCGTCAACCGCGACGAGCACCTGGTGCCCGGGCGCGGCAACCAGCCGGCCGCCGAGATGCTGGAGCGCCTCGCCGCCCAGCGCTACGCCGGACAGGTGGTCGTCGAGATCAACACGCGCCGCGCGACAGGCCGTGACCAGCGCATCGACGACCTGGCGGAGTCTCTGGCCTTCACCCGGCTGCATCTCGCCGCGGCACGTCCGGCGGGCTCCTGGCGGGTGAACTCCGAGGGCGAGGTCTCCCCGTCTTGACGTCCCCCGCCTCGCGCGACCAGGTGACGCCGCCGTCCACGCGCCGACCCGGACGCCGGCCGGGGCAGTCCTCCTCACGGGATGACATCCTGTCGGCGGCCCGCGTGCTGTTCGGCGAGCGCGGGTACGACAAGGCCTCGATCCGGGCGATCGCCGGCGCGGCCGGGGTGGACCCGGCGCTGGTGCATCACTTCTTCGGCACCAAGGAAGACCTCTTCGCCGCCGCGATGGCCTTCCCGGTCGACACGAACATGATCATTCCGCTCGTCCTCTCCGGCCCTCGCGAGGGGATCGGCGAGCGCCTCGTGCGCATGGTGCTGAGCCTGTGGAGCGATCCACGGCTGAGGCCGCAGTTCGTCGGCATCATCCGGTCCGCGACGACGAGCGAGATGGGCGCGAACCGGCTGCGGGAGTTCGTCTACTCCCAGGTGCTCACGCGGGTGGCCGAGGAGCTGGACGTCCCCCGGCTCAACATCAACGCGGTGGCCGCGCAGATCGTCGGCGTCCTCATGCTCCGCTACGTGCTGGAGGTCGAGCCGATGGCCTCGGCGTCGGAGCAGGAGCTCACCGAGCTCCTCGCCCCCACGATCCAGCGCTACCTGAACGGCTGACCCCGTCCCTCTTCCGCGGTTGACGTTCGTCCTTTCACGGGCATAAATTCAACACATGGTGAGTTGTGCTGTAGAGGTGAGCGACCTCCGCGTCGAACGCGGGGGTCGTGAGGTCGTACGGGGCCTGACGTTCGAGGTTCCGCGCGGCTCGGTCGTCGGGCTGCTCGGGCCGAGCGGCTGCGGCAAGACCACACTGATGCGGTCCGTCGTCGGCGTGCAGATCGTCGCCGGCGGCACCGTGACCGTGCTCGGCCACCCGGCCGGCAGCCGCGCGCTGCGCCGGAGAGTGGGGTACGCCACGCAGAACCCCGCCCTGTACGCCGACCTGAGCGTCCGGGAGAACCTGCGTTACTTCGCGTCCGTGCTGGGCGCGCCGCGCGCCGACCCGGACCGCGTGATCGAGGAGGTCGGGCTCGGCGACGCGCGCGACCAGACCGCGGTCAGCCTGTCCGGCGGGCAACTGCACCGGGCGAGCCTGGCCGTCGCGCTGCTGGGCGCGCCGGAGCTGCTCGTCCTCGACGAGCCGACCGTCGGCCTGGACCCGGTGCTGCGCGTCGAGCTGTGGGCGCTGTTCCACGAGCTGGCCGCCCGCGAGGTGACGCTGCTGATCTCCAGCCACGTGATGGACGAGGCCGCGCGCTGCGAACGCCTGCTGCTCATGCGCGAAGGCACGCTTCTCGCCGACGACACCCCCGAGGCCCTGCGCGCGAGCACGGGGACCGACGACCTGGAGGACGCCTTCCTTCGTCTGGTCCAGGGACAGGAGACCGTCGTATGAGCCTGACGATCACGCTCGCGACGACGCGGCGCATCCTCAACCAGCTCCGCCGCGACCGCCGCACGCTGGGCCTGCTCATCGCCGTGCCGAGCGTGCTGATGATCCTCCTGCGCTACGTCCTCGACGCTCCGGGCGCCTTCGACCGGTTCGGGCCGATCCTCATGGGCGTGTTCCCGTTCATCGTGATGTTCATCGTGACGAGCGTCGGCACGCTGCGCGAACGCACGAGCGGCACGCTCGAACGCCTGATGACGACGCCGCTCGGCAAGCTCGACCTGCTGCTGGGGTACGCCCTGGCCTTCGGGGTCACCGCGCTGGTGCAGGCGGCGATCGTCGGCACGATCGCGCTGACCTGGCTCGGCCTCGACCTGCGGGGCCCGGCGTGGACGCTGTTGCTCGTCACGCTGCTCGACGCGTGGCTGGGCATGGCGCTGGGGCTGTTCGCGAGCGCGTTCGCGCGTACGGAGTTCCAGGCGGTGCAGTTCATGCCGGCGTTCGCGCTGCCGCAGCTGCTGCTCGCCGGCCTGTTCGTCCCGCGCGGGCAGATGTCGACCGTGCTGCAGTGGGCCGCCGATGTGATGCCTCTCTCATACGCCGTCGAGGCGATGCAGGAGCTCACCCGGCATCCGGACGTCACCGGCACGCTCGTACGCGACGTCGCCGTCATCGCCGGTTGCGCACTGCTCGCGCTGGTCCTGGGGGCCGCGACTCTCCGCCGCCGGACCACCTGAAGGGTGCCTTAACCTGGGGTGGATCGGGACAGTGTGGTCCCTGCCGAGAGGGGGAAGGTTGCTCCGCCAGGTCGTGTTGGCCGCCTCGCGCAGCGGCGGCGTGCGCAAGCTCGTCGAGACCGCGCCGTACACCAGAAGCGTTGTGAAGAGGTTCGTCGCGGGAGAGTCCGTGACCGATGCCCTCGCAGTCACCGAGCAGCTCATCGCCGACGGGCTGCTCATCACCCTCGACCATCTCGGTGAGGACACCGTCGAGACCGCCCAGGCCGACACCATCACGAGCCGCTACGAAGAGCTGCTCGGCCGGCTCGCCGAGAACGGATCCGGCGCCCGCGCCGAGGTCTCGGTCAAGCTCACCGCGCTCGGCCAGCTCCTCGACGACGGGGAGAAGGTCGCGCTGGAGAACGCCCGCCGGATCTGCGCCGCCGCGCGCGAGGCGGGTACGACCGTGACCCTCGACATGGAGGACCACACGACGGTCGACTCGACGCTGCGCGTCCTGCGGGAGCTGCGCGAGGAGTACCCCTCCACCGGCGCGGTCATCCAGTCCTACCTCCGGCGCGCCGAGGAGTACTGCGCGGCGCTCGCGGATGAGGGCTCGCGGGTCCGGCTGTGCAAGGGCGCCTACAGCGCGCCCGACTCGGTCGCCTTCACCGGTCGCGACGAGGTCGACAAGTCCTACGTCCGCTGCATGAAGGTGCTGATGGGCGGCCGCGGCCACCCCATGCTGGCCACGCACGACCCGCGGCTCATCGAGATCGGCGGCTCGCTGGCCACACTGCACGGGCGCGAGCACGACGCCTTCGAATACCAGATGCTGTACGGCATCCGCCCGAACGAACAGCGACGGCTCGCCGCGCAGGGCGCGCAGGTGCGCGTCTACGTCCCGTACGGCGAGCAGTGGTACGGCTACCTCATGCGGCGGCTGGCCGAGCGCCCCGCCAACATGGGCTTCTTCCTCCGGTCGCTGGCGACCAAGTCCTGACCGAGACGGACCGCCCCCGAGCCGGGGCGGTCCGCGGTCAGCGGGTCAGGCGCCGAAGTAGGCGCGGATGAGGGTCTGGTCGATGACGCCGCCGCCGGCGTCGGTGGCCCGTACGCGCAGCGAGACGGCCTGCCCCTTGCCTGCCGGGGGGAGCTTCGCGGAGTACTTCCCGTCCGTTCCCGACACGCTCGCCGGCCGCCAGGTCGTGCCGTCGTCCAGCGACGTCCACAGCTGCAGGCCCGTGGCCTTGGCCGTGGCGGCGCCGGCGACACGGGAGACGCTGAACGTCGCCGTGTCACCGTTCGGGTGGTTGAGCAGGTCCAGCGGCAGCCGGTAGTCCACCAGCAGCAGCGGGAGCCGCTCTTCGACCGGGTCGCTATGGAAGGTCCACGACGTCGAGGTCTTCGTGGAGACCGGCAGGGCCGCGGAGGCGTCGAGGTCGTAGCGCAGGCGGTACGTCCCGGCGGTGGCCGGCACGCCGAAGTCGCCGTACGGAGTGGTGGTGGTGCCCTCCAGGGTGTCGCCCGCGTAGAGCCGCATCGTGCGGCTGCTGACGGCGTCCCACTCCGGCATGCCGGTCAGGCAGTCGAAGCCGTCGGGCAGGTCCTGCAGGTCGACCAGCTCGACGTGGATGTTGCCCCGGCTGCGAGTGCTCGCGCCGGGCGCGCATTCGCTCGGCGAGACGCCCGTCGCGGAGTAGGGTCCCGGCCGGAACGGCTGGCGCACCCACTCGTCGGTCTGGGTGCTGCCCGGTGTGTACCTCCGTACCGGCAGCTCGGTGACCCAGAGCCCCCGGCCGAGGTTCGGCAGGACGGCCTCCTCGGCCCACTGGAGGCCCGGTTCGGCGCTCACGTGGTCCGTACGCGTCGAGCCGCCCGTCACGTCGCTGATGCCCTCCGACACGAGGAATCCGGCGGGGTCGAGGCCGTACCGGACCTCGCCGACCGGGTCCTTGACGTCCCCGTTGATCGTGCCGAACCGCTGGTCGACGCGGGCGAGGCTCTTCGGGTCGACCTGGTAGTCGACCGACGCCGGCACGCTGGGCCCGAGGTCGTGCAGGATGTCGTCGACGGTCGCGCCGCCGTCGGTGAGACGGGTGTAGGCGTACACCCGCATGGCGCCGGTGCGCGGGGCGGCGATCGGGACCGTGTAGACGTCCGGCGAGCCGTCGAAGCTGAACACCGAGGCGGCCCAGGTGTCCTCGCCCAGCGTCCGCTCGACCTGGAGGCCCGTCGCCGAGCCGGGGTCGACGCTCATGCCGGGCGCCGACAGGCGGAGGGGCCGGGCGTGGGAGGCGTCGAGCGGCAGGGTCACGTCGGCGTTCACGGTCAGCTCGGCGCTTCCGGCGAGGGCCGCGCGCTCCGCACCCGCGGTCGTGTCGTCGATCTCGCCGAGGACCAGGTACCGCCCGGAGGGCACGGTGAGCCGCGCCGTCCCGTCGGCGTCGAGAGATACGTCGGACGAGAAGAGCGTGTAATCGTCCAGGTCGACCACGCTGACCCAGCCGGACATGGCCCCGTCCGGAGTGCCCGGAAGCGCCGTGGCCTTCATCGTCAGCGTGTGGGTCTCCGGCTCGGCGTACGCGCCGACCGGTGTGCGCAGCGCGACGCCGTCCGCGCGAGCGGTCACGACGCCGCTCCAGGCGCCGCCGGTCGTGAGCCGCCTCGGGTCGAGCGACAGGTCGGCCCCGGCCGACCCGCCGGCCGGCACGGTCACCGTGGCGGGCAGGGAGAGGGCCGCGGCGGCCGTTCCGTGGCTGTCGGCGAGCGTCGCGGCCAGCCGCAGCGTCACCGGGCTCTTCCCCGCGTTCGTCCAGGTGAGCCTCTTTGTGAGGGGCGCGGTCGAACCGTGCGGAATCGACCCGAACGCCGCCGTCGCCTGGTCGCCGGTGACCGTCGCGATGGCCGCCGCGCCGACGTCGAGGCGTCCGCTGCCGACGTCGTAGACGGTGCCGGGGACGGCGTCGGCGGTGGAGACGAGCGCGGCCTTCAGCCGGGCCGGGTCCCAGGACGGGTGTTCCTGCAGCAGTGCGGCGGCGGCCCCCGCGACGTGCGGGGTGGCCATCGAGGTGCCGCTGGCGGAGGTGTAGTTCGCGTCGATGATGTGGCCCATCGACGTGCCGGCGGCGCGGGCGGCGACGACGTCGACGCCCGGCGCGGCGATCTCCGGCTTCAGGACCCTGCCGCCGCGGCTGGAGAAGCTCGCGACCTTGTCCTGGGCGTCGACCGCGCCGACCGTGAGGGCGGAGGCGGCGAAGCCGGGCGACTCGATGGAGTCCGGCTCCCCGTCATTGCCGGCGGCGATGACGAACAGGGTGCCGTCCGCGGCGGTCAGGTCGTCGACGGCCTTGGTCACGGGGTCGTTCGCCGGGTCGTCGGAGAAGCCGCCGAGGCTCATGCTGACGACCGGCGCCTTGGCCGCCGCCCACTCCATGCCGGTGATGACGCCGGACTCGCTGCCGTAGCCGTTGTCGTCCAGGACCTTGCCGATCAGCAGGTCGGCGTCAGGGGCGACGCCGCGGCGCTCGCCGTTCGCGGCGGCGCCGGTGCCCGCGATCGTCGCGGCCACGTGCGTGCCGTGCCCGTACCGGTCGACGGTGTCGGCGGACTCGGAGAAGTTCTTCTGCTCCGCGATCCGGCCCTTGAGATCCGGGTGCGTCGCGTCGACGCCGGTGTCGAGGACGGCGACCTTGACGCCCTTCCCGGTGGCGCCCGCCTTCCAGGCCGCGGGCGCGCCGATCTGGTCCAGGTTGTGGTCCAGGGCCTGGACGTGGACCCTCCGGTCCAGCCAGACGTGCCGTACGCCGGCCTGGGTCATGGTCTTCGGCGCGAGGGCCTGCTTCTTCGGCTGCCGTACGGCGACGGCGCCGATGCTGGACAGCGTCCGGCCCGCGGCCAGGGCGCGGACCCCCGTGCCGTTCTGCACGATCAGCGGCAGGTCGGCCCGGTGCGCGTCGTCGTCGCCGTCCTTGATCAGCGTGGTGACGTCGAACAGCGCCGGGTCGTACACGCGGCCGATCTTCGCGGCGACGTCGAGCGGGACGACCCGCACGTCACCGTCCGGCCGGATGTCCTTGCGGAAGATCACCGACCGGCGTCCCGCCCCGGGCCGTACCGAGACGAGCGGCGGCCGGCCCGACTGCGTGTTCACCTTGACGACGTCCCCGGTCAGCAGGGTCACCGTCCACGAACGGCCGGGCGCGAGCTTCGGTGGAGAGGCGGGAGCGGCGGCGCTCGCCACCGCGGGAAGGCCGGCGATCACCAGTCCCGCGAGAGCGAGGGCGGCACCTGCTCTGGATCTACTCATGCGGCGTCCATCTCATCGACGACAGCGGTCAGTGAGAATTGGCCGCGAACCGGCATTTCTTTCCGGTGATTTCGAGCGGATTCCGTACGGGCAGGTGAGGACCGGGGTACCGGGCTCGATACGCTTCGTGAGGTGACAGGAGAGACGAAGTGATCGCGATTCTGGGTGCCGGCAAGATGGGCGAGGCGCTGCTGAGCGGCGTGCTCCGGGCCGGGCGGCGCCCCTCCGACCTGCTCGTCACGGCGCGGCGGGAGGAGCGCGGTGCGCTGCTGCGCGAGCGGTACGGCGTCGAGGTCGCCACCAACGCCGACGCCGCGCGTACGGCCGACACGCTGGTCCTCGCGGTCAAGCCGCAGGACATGGCGACGCTGCTGGAGGAGCTCAAGGGACACGTCCCGGACGGCCGCCTGGTGATCTCGATGGCGGCCGGCATCCCGACCGCGTTCATCGAGGAGCGGCTGCCGTCGGACGTGCCGGTCGTACGGGTCATGTCCAACACACCGGTGCACGTGGACGAGGCGATGAGCGTGCTCTCGGCCGGCACGCACGCGACCGAGGAGCACCTGAAGCTCGCCGAAGAGCTGCTCACCCCGGTCGGCAAGGTGCTGCGCATCCCCGAGTCGCTGCAGGACGCCGCGACCGCGCTGTCGGGCAGCGGCCCCGCGTACTTCTACTACCTCGTCGAGGCGATGGTCGACGCGGGCATCCTGCTCGGCATGCCGCGGGCGGCGGCGCTGGAGATGGTGATCCAGTCGGCGGTGGGCGCGGCGGTCATGCTGCGCGACTCCGGCGACCACCCGGTGATGCTGCGCGAGGCGGTGACCTCACCGGCCGGGACGACGATCTCGGCCATCCGCGAGCTCGAACGCCACGGCGTGCGCGCCGCCGTCATCGAGGCGATCGAGGCCGCCCGTGACCGGGGCCGTGAGCTGGGCAGCGGCTGACCGGCCGCGCATCTTTTCCCGCCGGGTTGAACCGAACGGGCGCGGCAGCCGTGCGTTGTGTATGGGCCTACTACTTCGACTGGCCGTCTTCGCCGGACTCGGCGTAGACGCATACGTGCACATCAAACTGGCCGGCGACGCGGGCCACACCGGGACCATCACGGCGAGCACGCTGTTCTGGGTCCAGGGCATCCTGGCCGGTGTCGTGGCCGTCCTCGTCCTCGTCCGCCCGCGTCCCGTGCCGTACCTCATCGCGTTCCTGGTGGCGGCCAGCGCCCTCGGCGCGGTGCTCCTCTACCGGTACGTGGACGTGGGCACCCTCGGCCCGCTGCCGGAGATGTACGAGCCGGTCTGGTACACGGACAAGGTTCTCGCCGCCGTGGCGGAGGCCGTCGCGACGGTGGCCGCCGCGATCGGCTTCGCCGTCACCGCGAAGACACCGGGCGCGGTTGGCGCCGGCCGCCGCCGGTCCGTCGACGCCTGAGGTCTCGGCCGGGCGCCCGGCGCCCGGCCGAGCCGCTCTTCAAGCGGCGAGCAGTCCCATCGCCTCCTTCGCGGCCGTGACCGTACCGGCGGCCCTCTCCCGGGCCCGCTCGGCGCCGTCGCGCAGGATCGCCTCCAGGGTCGCGGGGTCGGCCGAGAGCTCGGCGTGGCGGCGCTGCAGGGGTTCGAGCAGGGCGATGACCGCGTCGGCGGTGTCACGCTTCAGCGCCCCGTACGAGCCGGGCGACAGGTCCGCGACCGGGGTCCCGGTGCAGGCGGACAGGATGGACAGCAGGTTGGACACCCCGGGCTTGGCCTCGGGGTCGAACTCCACCGAGGTGCCCGAGTCGGTGACCGCCCGCATGATCTTGCGCCGGACCACGTCGACCGGGTCGAGCAGGAAGATCGTCCCCGGCGAGTCGACCGACTTGCTCATCTTCGCGACCGGGTCGGCCAGGTCCATGACCCGCGCGGCCGCCGGCGGATGGACGGCGTGGGGAAGCGTGAACACCGGGCCGTACCGGTTGTTGAACCGCGTCGCGAGGTCGCGCGTCAGCTCGACGTGCTGCGCCTGGTCGGCGCCGACCGGCACGTCGGTCGCCTGGTAGAGCAGGATGTCTGCGGCCATCAGCGCCGGATAGGTCAGCAGCGACAGGCGTACGGCGGACTGCCGCGCCGACTTCTCCCGGAACTGGATCATCCGCTGCATCTCGCCGTAGTGCGCGGTGCTCTCCAGCAGGTAGGACAGCTCCGCGTGGGCGGGCACGTTGCTCTGCAGGAAGAGCAGGCAGCGGTCCGGGTCGAGGCCGGCCGCGACCGCGAGGCCGGCCAGTTCGAGCGATCGTTCACGCAGCAGGGCGGGATCGTGCTCGCTGGTGAGGGCGTGCAGGTCCGACACGCCGAACACGCAGTCGGCCGCCGGCAGCAGCCGTACGGACGGGAGGAAGGCGCCGAGCAGGTTGCCGAGCGTGGGCCGCCCGGACGGGGTGAAGAGGCTGAGCACGCGCTTCATGGTTACTCCTGGGAGCTGAGCCGCCCCGGGAGCACAGAAAACGGCCGCCGGGGCGGCGGCCGTTGTCGTAATGCGCAAGGACGGGGACCGCCGTCAGGCGGCCCACCAGCTCTGTGACAGAGGTCCTCGCACGAAGCCGAGAATATCAGGGGGAGTTCAGGCGGCCTCGGTGACGGAGTCGACGCCGACGACCTCGCGGATGAAACGCCCGGCCTCGCGCATCGCCTCGTCGGCCTCGGGGAGCATGCGGTTGAAGATCTGGAAGACGTGCATCTGGCCCGGCCAGATCTGCAGGTCGAACGGGCTGCCGGCCTCGTCCAGCACCTCGGCCAGGGCCTCGGCCTCGGCGCGCAGCACCTCGATGCCGCCCACCTGGATGAGAAAAGGGGGAAGCTCCTCGCTCGGACAGGTCAGGAGCGACAGCCGTGGATCGGTCCAGTCTCCCGCCCCGACGTAGAGCCGGCCGAACCTCGTCGCGACCGCGGGGTCGATGTACGGGTCGTGGCGGCGCATCTCCGAGGCCATGGCCAGCTCGCCGGTGAGGTCGACCCAGGGGGAGAAGAGCACGACGCCGCCGGGCGAGGGCAGGCCCGTACGGCACGCCTCGGCGGTCAGCGCGGTCGCGAGGTGGCCGCCGGAGGAGTCGCCGGCCACGATGATGTGCTCGGCGGGGACGCCGCGCGCCAGCAGCAGCCGGTACGCGTCGAGGCAGTCCTCGAACGCGGCCGGAAAGGGGTGCTCGGGCGCCAGGCGGTAGTCGGGGACGAGTACCGGCAGCCCGGTGTCCATCGCGAGCCGCGCGGTGATGACACGGTGCGTACGGGGGGAGCAGATGGCGTAGCCACCGCCGTGGAGGTAGAGGATCGCGCCCTGACCGGTCGAGCGGCCGGGGGAGCGCAGCCACTCGCCGCGTACGGCGCGTTTGACGCCGGGGTCCTCGACGCAGGGGTCGATGATCGGCTCGACGCTGACACGCGGGTCCGGCCGCAGGCAGCGCGAGCCGGCTCCGAGCAGGGAACGCCAGAACCGGATCGTGGCCGACCGGCCCTTGATCCGCCCGGCGAACGGCCGGACCCCGAGGCGCACGGCCGTGGTCAACACTCGACTTTGCGAGCTCGGGGTCCGTGCGAACGGGGGGAGTTGTACTTCTTTCGCAGAATCCACCGCAACCGCCTCCTGTGCCAGGAGTCACCTACCTTGTTAGATGCCCCGGCAGACCGGATCGTTCACGTCACAAATCGGTTGAGTTATCAGATGTAAGACATTTAACATGCCTGACATCTGGCATGATCACAAGGTGTGACGACACTCGAACCGGTTCCACGGCCGTCGGCCGTCGAAGCGGTGATCGACCAGATGCAGAGGCAGCTCACCTCGGGAACCTGGTCGGTCGGAGACCGGATTCCCGGTGAGTACGACCTGTCCGCCCGGCTGCGGGTCAGCCGGCCGGCCGTCCGCGAGGCCATCCGCGCGCTGAGCCACATCGGCGTGCTGGAGGTCCGCCGGGGCGACGGCACCTACGTCCGCAGCGCCGTCGATCCCCGCCCGCTGCTGCGCCGCTTCGAGCGCGCCACGCTACGGGACGTGTTCGAGCTCCAGCAGGCCTACGACGTGCAGGCGGCGAGCCTCGCCGCGCGGCGCCGTACGCCGGATGACCTCGTGCGGCTCGGCGCCCTGCTGGAGGACCGCGACGCGGCGGAAGATCCGGAGGAATTCGGCGGAGCCGATGTGCGCTTCCACATCGGTGTGGCGGAGGCGGCCCACAACGTCCTGCTGGTCGAGGCCTTCCGCTACTTCCAGAGCCGGCTGCGCGAGTCCCTGAGCGCCGTACGGCTGGACGGCGAGCTGCCCGACGCCGGTCCCGCCGCGCACCGCGCGGTGGTGGAGGCGATCGCCGCACGCGATCCGGACGCGGCCGGGCGCGCCGCCGAACGCATCACCGTGCCCACGCTCGACGCGCTGGAGGCGCTACTTTGAGGCGATACGCCGGTGTCATCCTGATCGTTCTGGTCGCGCTCAACCTGCGGCCGGCCGTGGTCGCGGTCGGGCCGCTGCTGCGGCAGATCCAGCACGATCTCGGACTCTCCGGCGTGGCCGCGGGCGCTCTCACGACGCTTCCGGTGCTGTTCTTCGGCGCGTTCGGCCTGGCGGCGCCGCTGTTCCGGCGCAACCTGCGCGGTGAGGTGCTCCTCGTCACGAGCATGTTCCTGCTGGTCGTCGCGCTGCTCGCCCGGGTGGTCCCGGTGCAGGCGGCACTGTTCGGCGGCGCGCTGCTGGCCGGCATCGCGATCAGCATCGGCAACATCGCCGTCCCCTCGATCATCAAGCGGGACCACCCACAGGCCATCACGACGGTCACTGCGGTCTACACCGTCGCGATCACCGCCGGCGCCGCGATCTCCTCCGCCGTCGTCGTACCGCTGGAGCACGCGGCGCACTCGAGCTGGCGGCTGCCGCTCGTCCTGCTGGCCATCCCGGCCGCCGTGGCGGGAGTCGCCTGGCTGCCCCGTCTGCGCCACGGAGCCCCGGCCGCGGTGGCGCCGGAGGGCGGCTCACCACGCGTGTGGCGCTCCGCGCTCGCCTGGCACGTCACCGGGTTCATGGGCCTGCAGTCGATGCTCGCCTACGTCACCTCCGGCTGGCTGCCGACGATCTGCCAGGACCGAGGTCTCAGCGAGGCGGCCGGCGGCTACGCGCTCGGGCTGACCAGCCTGCTCCAGGCGGTCGGGGCGTTCCTCGTCCCGGTGCTGGAGCGGCGGTTCCGCGACCAGCGTCCCCTGGTCGGGATCGTCGCCGCGCTCTGCATCGTCGGCTTCAGCGGCACGGTGTGGGCCCCCGCGGGTTCGGTCTGGGTGTGGATCGTGGTGCTCGGCCTCGGTCAGGGCGTCGGGTTCGCCACCGCGCTGTCGTTCATCGGCCTGCGGGCCTCGGACACGCACGTGACGACGCAGCTCTCCGGCATGGCCCAGGGGATCGGGTACGTCATCGCGGCGCTCGGCCCGCTCGCCATCGGGGCGGTGCACGACGCGACCCACGGCTGGAGCGTTCCGGCCGTGCTCGTGCTCGCCGTCTCGGTCGTCATGCTGGTGCCGGGCCTGAGCGCGGGGCGCGACCGGACGATCGGCGACGAGAGCCTGTCCGGGGAGGCGCGGACGTCCGTCGCGCGTTGATCCGGATATGGACACGGAACTCGCGTTGCGCCCCGTCGGTGAGAACGACCTGGCCGTGCTGGAGCGGCTGACCCAGGACCCGGAGTCCTCCGGTGAGTTCGCGTGGTTCGGCTGGACCGATCCGTACCGCTATCGCCGCAGGTGGGCCGAGGACGGCCTGCTCAGCGACGATGACGGCGCGCTGATGGTCCGGCGGGGAGACGAGCGGCTCGGTTTCGTGGTCTGGCACCGCCGGCAGACGGGCCGGGCGTCCCACTGCCTGTCCGTGGGCATCGGGATGCTCCCCGAGGCGCGCGGCCGCGGATACGGCACCGAGGCGCAGCGGCTCCTGGTCCGCTACCTGTTCGCGCACACGACGGTCCACCGGATCGAGGCCGACACCGAGGTGGACAACCTGGCGGAGCAGAAGGCACTGGAGAGGGCCGGGTTCAGCCGCGAGGGCGTGCTGCGTGCGTTCGGCTGGCGGGACGGCGCCTGGCGCGACGGCGTGGTCTACGGCGTCCTCCGTACGGACCCCGCCGTGTAGGGCCTTAAACGCGCGTGGGACGGCGGACCAGTTCGCCGCCGCAGTTCGGGCACACGTGGGTCAGCTTCCGGGTGCAGGACGCGCAGAACGTGCATTCGTAGCTGCAGATATAGGCCAGGCCGTTCGCGAACAGCGGTTCGTCGCAGCGCTCGCAGGTGGCGCGCATCTCCAGCCCCATGCCCGCGGAGCCTACCGGTACCGTGACCAACATGGACGAACGGAGCGAGCAACACGATCCGAATGACACGGCGGCCTCGCTCCAGGTCTTCTGGGACGAGCGCCTCACGTCGTACGACTTCGGCCCCGAGCACCCGATGAACCCCGTACGCGTCGACCTCACGATGGCACTCGCCCGCGAACTCGGGGTGTTCGACGCGCCCGGCGTGTCCGTCGAGGGGTTCGAGCCGGCCGGTGACGACCTGCTGCGCCTCGTCCACGACCAGGCCTACATCGACGCCGTACGCGCCGGGCGGCCCGACCCGGCACGCGGCCTCGGCCTGGCCGACAACCCGGTCTTCCCCGGCATGCACGACGCGACGGCACTGGTCGCGGGGGCGACCGTGGCCGCGGCGCGCGCGGTGTGGAACGGTACAGCGGCGCACGCCGCCAACGTCGCCGGCGGCCTGCACCACGCGATGCGCGGCGCCGCGTCCGGCTTCTGCGTCTACAACGACCCGGCCATCGCGATCGCCTGGCTCCTGGAGCAGGGCGCGCGGAAGGTCGCGTACGTCGACGTCGACGTCCACCACGGCGACGGCGTCCAGGCGGCCTTCTACGACGACCCGCGCGTGCTGACCATCAGTCTGCACGAGACGCCGCGCACGCTGTTCCCGGGCACGGGCCTGCCCCAGGAGACCGGGGCCGGTTCCGCCGTGGGCACGGCGGTCAACGTGGCACTGCCGCCGGGCACCGACGACAAGCACTGGCTCCGCGCCTTCGACGCGGTCGTCCCGCCGCTGCTGCGGGAGTTCGCCCCGGAGGTGCTCCTCACCCAGCAGGGGTGCGACAGCCACGAGCTGGACCCCCTCGCACACCTGTCGCTGAGCGTCGACGGCCAGCGCGCCGCGTACCGCGCGCTGCACAGGCTGGCCCATGAGACGGCCGGCGGGCGTTGGATCCTCGTCGGCGGAGGCGGGTACGAGCTGGTCCACGTCGTCCCGCGCGCCTGGACCCACCTGCTGGCCGAGGCGGCGGAGCGGCCGATCCCGCCGGAGACGCCCACGCCGCAGGCCTGGCGTGAATACGTGCGCGAACGCACCGGAGCGCGGGCTCCGGAACGCATGACCGATGGATCCGAACCGGAGGTGTGGACGTGGGCGAGCGGGTACGACCCGGCGAATCCGGTGGACCGGGCGGTGCTGGCGACGCGGAAGGCGATCTTCCCCGAGCACGGCCTGGATCCCCTGCAGTGACGGAGGTGCCGACCCGTACGGAACTGCGCGACCACCTCGTCCGTACGCTCATCGCCGGCGAGGTGGCCACACCCAGGCAGAACAACCTCCTGCACTACCGGCGGATGGCGGCGGGCAAGCCGTACTACCAGTTCGGGCTGGAGCTGGAGCGCGCGTGGACCTTCGAGGAGATCTTCGCGCTGATGGTGAAGAAGTGCGGGATCGACCCGGACCCGTCCCACGTCTACGGGGACGACACGATCGACCCGGAGCTCACGATCGACGCCCTGGACGCGATGGGCGATCGGATCGCCCAGGCCGCGGAGCGCCGCGAGACGGTGCTGCTCGCCACCGGGCACCCCTCCGGGCTGTTGCCGGTGTACCTCGCCGTGGCGCGTGAGTTGGCCGAGCGCGGCTGTGCGGTTCTGACGCCTGCGGCGGGCTGGTCGTATGAGGTCGACACGCCCCAGGGGCCGCGAACCCGCCAGATTCGCTACATCGACCGCGTGGCCGTACTTTCAGGCGGCGGAGCGCTGCACCATACACATGATCCCCACCCGATGCGTGCGATTCTGGAAGAGCTAACCGTAAACTCGACAGTATGGCCGGATCTGGCCATAGCGGACCACGGCTGGGCGGGGGCCGCCGGGCAGGCGGGCGTCGCCACGGTCGGGTTCGCCGACTGCAACGATCCGGCGCTGTTCGCAGGGGAGGCCGAGGGGAAGGTCCATGCCGTCGTACCGCTGGACGACAACGTGCCGCCGCACTACTACACGCCGCTCACTGTGTATCTTTTGGCACGTTCGGGCCTGATTGATTGAACTCCCCTCTTGCGACTACAGATTCACGATTTACGCTGGAGAAAGTACACGGCCGTGATCAAAGTCACCGCAAAGGTCTGACGCGCGGCGTGTGGAAGAGGGCGTCCGATGAGCTCAGGCGAGCGACCTCTCAGCGAGGTCAGGTTCCTGACTGTGGCCGAGGTGGCTGCGGTGATGCGGGTGTCCAAGATGACCGTATACCGCCTCGTTCACTCAGGAGAACTACCGGCGATTCGCGTGGGACGTTCGTTCCGCGTACCGGAGCAGGCTGTCCACGACTATCTGCGAGACGCGTTCATCGAAGCGGGCTGACCCTCCTACCGCACGGGGGGTTGCCGAGCCCGCGACCGACGGGCGTACTGGCGGCGGTACCCTTGGGCTTCGGGCTGTGCCCGCCAAGGGTGCTGATCGCCTGTCTCCTGCCGACCACCTAGTGAGGGTTTCGTGGGCTCTGTCATCAAGAAGCGTCGTAAGCGCATGGCCAAGAAGAAGCACCGCAAGCTGCTGAAGAAGACACGCGTCCAGCGCCGTAACAAGAAGTAACTTCTCGTTGAGGTAGCCGTAAGGCCTGGGGGGCAGTGTGTCATCCATGCGTCCCTCGGCAAGCGGATCGCGTACCTCGGGTACGGCCCGGGTGGTTCTGGTCACCGGTGTGTCCCGTTTTCTCGGGGCACGGGTCGCGGACACTCTTCAGGCCGATCCCAGCATCGAACGGGTCATCGGCGTGGACACCGTCGCGCCCACGATGCCGCTCGGACGCACCGAGTTCGTCCGTATCGACATCCGCACGCCGAGTATCGCCAAGATCATTAACGCGGCCGAGGTCGACACGGTCGTGCACCTCAACCTCGTGACGATGACGTCCGCCGCGCGGATGAAGGCCAAGGAACAGAACGTCATCGGCACCATGCAGCTGCTCGCCGCCTGCCAGCGGTCGGCGGCGATGCGCAAGGTCGTGGTCCGCTCGTCCGCGGCGGTCTACGGCTCGTCCGGGCACGATCCGGCGGTCTACACCGAGACCGACGAGCCGGTGCTGCCGCCGACGTCCGGCTATGCCAAGGACGCGGTCGAGGTCGAGGGGTACGTCCGGGGTCTGGCCCGGCGCCGCTCCGACCTGACCGTGTCCGTGCTGCGCTTCGCCAACTTCCTCGGGCCGCACGTCGACTCGCCGCTGAGCCGTTACTTCCACATGCCGGTGGTCGCGACGGTGTTCGGCTTCGACCCCCGGCTGCAGTTCATCCACGAGGACGACGGCGTCGAGGTGCTGCGCCGGATGGCGGTCGAGGACCACCCCGGCACGTTCAACGTGGCCGGCGACGGCGTCGTACTCCTCTCGCAGGCGCTGCGCCGCGGCGGCCGGCCGATCATGCGGCTGCCCGCGCCCGCCCTGCAGGCGCTGGGCGACGTCGGCCGTCGTTTCGGCGGGCTCAAGGGTTTTTCTCCCGAGTTGCTCCGTTGGCTGACGTACGGCCGGGTGCTCGACACCGAACTACTCGCCAAGGAGCTTTCCTGGCGTCCGAAATACAGTTCGGAGGAGGCCTTTGCCGATTTCGCCGATTCGCAAGGTCTCGGTCAGGGTCTCCCTCTTGATCTCTTCGACCGATTGACCAGCGTCGTAGGGGGCAGAAGGTGAATCACGACCCTGTGGAGGAGGCGAGACCGAAAATGCGGCCAGAAGCGCAGGTAATTCCACTCAACACTGACGCTGCTGACCGACTCGCCCAAGAACAGGGCGGTTTCGAGCACGCGGTCGCCTCCGCGCTGCGCTTCGTCCGCCGCCGGCTGGCCGGCGACTACGAGGTCGACGAGTTCGGCTTCGACCCCGAGCTCAACGAGGGCCTGCTGCTGCCGGCGCTGCGCCCGCTGTACGAGCGCTGGTTCCGCGCCGAGATGACCGGTCTGGACAACGTCCCCTCCACCGGCCCCGCACTCGTCGTCGGCAACCACTCGGGCACGCTGCCGATCGACGGCGTGATGCTGCAGGTCGGGCTGCACGACCACCATCCGGCCCACCGCAACCTGCGACTGCTCGGCGCCGACCTCGTCTACCAGATCCCGGTGCTGGCCCACCTGGCACGCAAGAGCGGGCACACGCTGGCGTGCCAGGCCGACGCGACGCGGCTGCTGTCGAAGAACCAGCTCGTCGGGGTCTTCCCCGAGGGCTTCAAGGGCGTCGGCAAGCCGTGGAGCGAGCGCTACAAACTGCAGCGCTTCGGGCGGGGCGGCTTCGTGGCCACCGCCCTGCGCGCGCAGGTGCCGATCGTCCCGTGCGCGATCGTCGGGGCCGAGGAGATCTATCCCAAGATCGCCGACCTGAAGCCGCTCGCCCGGCTGCTCGGCCTGCCGTACTTCCCGGTGACCCCGACCTGGCCGCACCTGGGCCTGCTCGGCCTGCTGCCGCTGCCGTCCAAGTGGCTCATCGCCTTCGGAGAGCCGATCCGCACCGATGAGTACGACCCGGCCCAGGCCGAGGATCACATGACCGTCTTCAACCTGACCGACCAGGTACGCGAGACGATCCAGAACATGCTGTACGACGTGCTCCGCCGGCGCGGCCCCGCCTTCTTCCGCGCCTGACCTGAAGCGCGCTCGTGCCGGTGCCCAGGGCCCGCAGAAATCCGGGAACAAGGAGCCTCTGTCCGGGCAAGTAGGAGAGGACGTACCCCCTCTCCGCAGAAGAGCCGCATGACGAAAACGAGTCAGCGGTGATCACCGAGGCGTTCCCCGACGCCGAGGCCATCGCCGCCTCCCTTGCCGATCCCGAGCGATTCACGGTGCTGTACCAGCGGTATGCCGGCGAGATCCACCGCTACGTCGCCGCTCGTCTCGGCCCGGACACGGCCGATGACCTGATGGCCGAGACGTTTCTGGAGGCGTTCCGGCACCGCGGGCGATACGACGCGGAGCGCGCGGGCGTACGACCCTGGCTCTACGGGATCGCCACCAACCTCATCGGCCGCCAGCGCCGCTCGGAACTCCGTTTCTACCGCGCCATCGCGCGGACCGGCGTGGATCCATCGGTCGAGCCGATGGAGCCGGTGATCGACCGGCTTTCCGCCGAGAGCATGCGCGGCGATCTCGCGGCCGGAATGGCCCGTCTCAACCAGGGTGAGCGTGACGTGCTCGTCCTGGTCGCGGGAAGCGGCCTCGCCTACGAGGAGGTCGCGCAGGCATTGGGTGTCTCCGTCGGAACCGTCTCGTCCCGACTGTTCCGCGCCCGTAAGAAGATGCGCGCGACGCTGGAGGTGCGCGGTGGACGAGCTTGAGCTGATCAAGCACAGGTACGAGCGCGTCGCACCGCCCCGGCCGGGCGTACTCGACTCCGGTCAGGCGCGGCTACTCGACGCCATGAACTCACCGCGGCGCGCCCCGGCCGGCCGTCGCACCGTGTTGCGCCTCGCGGCGGTCGCGACCGCCGTCGTGGCGCTCGTGGCCGGGCTCTCGGCGGTGCCGGACCGGGATCGCGGCACCGCTCCGGCCGGCAGCCCGGCGGTGCGGCTCGCTCAGCGTGCCGAGACGGTGGCGCGTAACGAACCGCTGGTGACGATGGGCGCGCATCAGTGGATCTACGTGCGGAGCATGCAGCGCTACACCACGAGCAGGCCCGAACGGCGCGTCGTGGAGTCCTGGATCCGCATGGACGGTAGGCGATCGCCGGCGAACCGGCTGCCCCTCGCGGTGCACGGCACCGTGCTGGCCGGCATGCCCGAAGACCCGGGTGCGGCGCTCACCCGGATCTACGCGGAGGTGGACCGCATCCGGGCGCGGCCCGAGCCGAAAGGACGCGTGACGGAGTACGCCGCCGGGATCATGGGCGTGCCACGTGACACGGCGGTGTTCGACTTCGTCACCCGGCTGCTCGACGCCTATCCCGTCACACCACGCGTGCAGGCCGCGCTCTACGGCGCGCTGTCCCGGCTGCCCGGCGTCGGAGTGCTGCCGGACGCACAGGACGCCGCGGGCCGCCACGGCATCGTCCTGTACATCGCCACGAGCGACGACTCGCGGCTCGAACTGATCCTCGACCCCCGGACCTACCGCTACCTGGGACTACGCGACGTCCTTACCCGCGGCGGGGCCGGAGAAGTCATCTACTGGACGGCGCGACTGTCCGCCCAGCCCGTCGTACGACCTGGAGAACGTCCTTGAAGATCAGGTATGCGGCCATGGCCGTAGTGCTCGCCCTGGTGACAGGCTGCTCCAGCGGCCAGGCCGGGTCACCCGGCCGCGCCGGCGCCGACGTGGCGGACGCGACCGTGCGGATCAGCGCGTCCGGGCAGAAGGTGCGTCCCGACCAGGGCGTCACGGTGACCGCGTCGGGCGGGACGCTGCAGGCCGTCACGGGCGCCATCGGCAGGTTCAGCGCCGACCGTACGTCGTGGAGGACGACCTGGGCGCTGAAACCCGGCAGCGCGTACAAGGTGACGGCCACCGCGAAGAACGTCAGGGGCAAGGTCAGTACGGTCAGCAGCACGTTCCGTACGGAGAGGGCACCACGAACGGTCGGCATCGCGAGCGTGACGCCGGCCGCGGGAGAGAAGGTCGGCGTCGGAATGCCGGTCATCGTCGACTTCACCGGGCCGGTGGCCGACCGGGCGAACGTCGAGAAGGCGCTGGAGGTCACGTCGGGCAAGGGGGACGAGGGCGCCTGGAGCTGGATCTCCGACCGCCGGGTGGTGTACCGCACCAGGAAGTACTGGCACCCGCACCAGAAGATCGCCTTCACCGCGCACCTGACCGGCGTGCGAGCGGCCAAGGACACCTACGGCGTGCGCGACTTCACCCGGTCCTTCACCATCGGCGCCTCGAACGTCACGGTGGCGAACGCCAAGACCCACTCCATGACGGTCGATCACGACGGCACCGTGAAGAGGTTCAAGATCAGTACGGGTGCGGGCACGAGGGCCGACACCATCACGACCAACGGGATCCACCTGACCCGGGAGAAGCGGCCTGTGGTGACCATGACGGCGACCTGCACGAAGGGCTCGCCCGGCTGCGACTACTACCAGGAGCGGGTCGAGCTGGCGGTGCGGATCACCGTCGGTGGCGAGTACGTGCACAAGAGCGTCGGCGAGTACTACTACCTGGGCCGGCAGAACGCCAGCCACGGCTGCGTCCGCACGTCTCCGGCGGGAGCCCGCTACTTCTATGACATCTCCCAGCGAGGCGACATCGTGGACGTGACACACACGACGCGACGTTTCGCCGACGAGCCGTACGCCGATGACTGGAAGTTCTGGACCCGGTCGTGGACACAGTGGCTGGCGGGCAGCGCACTTCGCGGAGGCTCACGCGCTTGACCTTCAGGCCGACGCCAGGACACGGTCGATCGCCGCCCGGCCCGCGGGTCCCCACGTCACCTTTCCGCCGGGCTGCCCCAGTTCGCCGGCCCGGCCGATGTCGATGAGGCCCATGCCGCGCAGCACCGCCCATCCCTTCGCGCGGCGGATGGTCGCCTCGTCGACGTCCCCGTAGGCGGTGAGGAACCGCCCGGCGGCGCCTTCGGGGAGGAGCACCCACGCGGCCGAGAGGTCCGTCGCCGGATCACCGGCGCACATGTCCCCGAAGTCGAGCACGCCCGCGAGCGTGCCGTCCGCGACGACGACGTTCGCCGGGTGCAGGTCGCCGTGGAGCCATACCGGGCGGCCCTGCCACTCGGGTGCGGAGACGGCCTCGTCCCAGACCTGCCGGGCGCGGTCGGCGGCACGGAATCTCTCGTCGGGGTCGAGCGTGAGCGTGTTCAGGGGAACTCCGCGTATCGCGCCGGCCGGCGCGTCCGCGGGCGCGTCCTGATGGAGCGCCCTCAGAAAGCGTGCCAGGCCGTCCGCCGCATGGTCGGCGCGGGCGATCGGGGTCCGGTCGGCCGGTTCGCCGGGAACCCAGGCCGCGATGGTCCACGGCCGCGGGAAGCGCGCCGACGGCTCGCCGATCCGTACAGGAGCGGGCACCGGAAGTGGGAGGCGGGAGGCCAGGACGGGCAGCCATCGGTACTCGTTGCGCAACAGGGACGGCGCGCGCGGTGTCAGCGGGATGCGTACGGCCAGCTCCTCCCCGAGCCGCCACAGGCGGTTGTCCCACCCGCCGTCCACCTCACGCAGGCTCAGCTCCGCCAGGTCCGGATGCTGCTCGCGCACCAGGGCGCGTACGAAGTCCTCGTCGATCGTGAAGCCGTCCACGCCCCTCACCCAACCACCGCGCTTGACCTGGAGCGCGCTCTAAGGTGCAGCCTGGGAGACATGGAGAAGAGAAATCTGGGACGACAGGGCCTGAGCACTTCGGCGATCGGCCTGGGTTGCATGGGGATGAGCTGGGCGTACGGCACACCCGACGACGACGAGTCGATCGCGACCATCCACCGCGCGCTCGAGCTGGGCTGTGACTTCCTCGACACCGCCGAGGCGTACGGGCCGTGGACCAACGAGAAGCTGCTCGGCCGCGCGCTGAAGGGCCGCCGTGACGAGGTGGTCATCGCGACCAAGTTCGGCTGGGAGTACGGCCCGGAGGGGCAGCGGCTCGGCCCGAACAGCAAGCCCGCCCACATCCGTGAGGTGGTGGACCAGCAGCTGGAGCGCCTGGGCACCGACCACATCGACCTGCTGTACCAGCACCGGGTCGACCCGGAGGTCCCGATCGAGGACACCGCCGGCGCGGTCGGCGAGCTGGTCGCGGCCGGGAAGGTCCGCTACTTCGGCATGTCCGAGGCGTCGGCGGGGACGATCCGCCGGGCGCACGCGGCGTTCCCGGTCTCGGCGCTGCAGACGGAGTACTCCCTGTGGGAGCGCGGCCTGGAGGAGGAGATCCTGCCGACGCTGCGCGAGCTCGGGATCGGCCTGGTGCCGTACTCCCCGCTGGGCCGCGGCTTCCTGACCGGCGACGTACGCCGCGCGGAGGAGTACGGGGACGACGACTACCGGCGCAACGACCCGCGCTTCCAGGGCGCGAACTACGACGTCAACGTGAAGGCGGCCGAGACGGTACGCGCGGTGGCCGGGCGGAAGGGCGTGACGCCGGCGCAACTCGCGCTGGCCTGGCTGCTGGCGCAGGGCGACGACGTCGTGCCGATCCCGGGAACCAAGCGCCGTACGCGGCTGGAGGAGAATCTCGGCGCGGCGGACGTCACGCTGACCGAGGCCGAGCTGGCCGAGCTGGAACTCCCGGTCTCCGGTGAGCGCTACCCCGAGGCGATGCTCCGCCTCATCGAGCAGGGCTGATCGTGCGAGCCCCGTCCGGGTCGTAGCTTTTAGTGGCGGACCGGGTGCGGAGCGTCGTAGTCATGCGATAAAGTGTTCGAGAGTAATGACCGGGAGCGAAGGGGGAGCGGCGGTGGGTGAGGTTTCGCAGTGGCCGGACCGCCGACCCGGTCCCTCACTTGGTGTGGCGTTGGCCGAGGTGGAAATACCGGCGCTGACCGACGAGGAGTTGGTCGATGTGCTGGCGGCTTGGCGGCGGCAGGCCTCGTGGGCGCAGGCGGGCGAGCTTGCCGCCGTCGCGGAGCTGGCGCGCCGGCGTGAGTCCGGCTCCTCGCGCGGCGAGTTTGCCTCCGCCGAAGTGGGGCTGGCGCTGGTGATCTCGCCACGTTCGGCCGACGCGCACCTGGACCTTGCCCGGGCACTCACCGACCGGCTGCCGTTGACGCGGGAAGCTTTGGCGGAGGGCCGGATCGACCTGACGAAGGTCCGTGTGATCGTGCAGGGTACGCGCGCCGTCGATGCCGAGACGGCCCGCGCGGTGGAGCGGCGGGTGCTGCCCGACGCCGGTGATGTGACGCCGGGCCGACTGCGTGCCCGCGTGCAACGCGTCGTGATCGCCTTGGATCCATCGGGTGCGGAGAAGCGCCGCGAGGCATCTGAAGCCGAACGTCACATCGACTGCTACGACACCGGGAACGGCACCGCTGTCTTCGGCGGCGTGCACCTGCCGGCCGGTCCCGCGATCGCCGCCGACAACCGGCTGCACGCCATCGCCAAAGCGCTCAAGGCCGACGGCGACGTCCGTACGCTGGACCAGCTATCGGCGGACGTCTTCCTCTCGCTGCTGCTGGGCACCCACCCGGCCTCCGGCCTGCCCACCACCGAGCTGACCGCCGCCCTCGCCGAGGCCGCGTTGGATGCCGCCGGTGCCCGTTCGGCCGGTGACGGCGCGCGCGGGCCAGGGGAGTCGGGTGCTGTGGCCTCGCGTGTCGAGAGCGTGGACAGGCGATCGGAGCGGGGCGAGGTCGGTCGTTCTTCCGTCGCGGATGCCGGTGCGGGTGCTTTGGCGTTGGAGCGGGCGGTCGGTGACCAAGTCGGTACTGTGCACCTGACCGTGCCGCTGGCGACGATGCTCGGCCTGTCCGCCGAGCCGGGACAGGCTGCGGGGTACGGGCCGCTCACGGCTGAGGTCGCCCGCCAGATGGCCGCGGTGGCATCAAGCCCGGCCACCCGCTGGTGCGTTACCGTCACCGGCGCGGACGGCGAGCCGCTGCACCACGGCCATCTGAACTACCGGCCACCGGCCGCGATGGCGCACGTGGTCCGGGCACTTCAGCCGACTTGCCGCTTCCCCGGCTGCACCCGTCCGTCTCGCGATTGTGATCTGGACCACCGCGTTCCGTACGAGCAGGGCGGTGCGACGTGTCCGTGCAACCTGCAGCCGCTGTGCCGCCGTCACCACCGCACCAAGGCGGCGAAGGGATGGACGGTCACCCAGAGTGCGGATCGTCTCGCCTGGACGACCCCGGCGGGAAAGACCTATCGCACCGAACCGGAACGACCGTCGTCCGCGGCTGCCCGCCGCTCGATCCGAAGATCGCCGGTAGAGACCGGATGGCAGCGATGCCTGGGATCGTCGGTAGAAGCGGGATGGCAGCGATGCGTGCTCGACCTTCCCCGCAGCCACCGATCTTCGATGCCGCTCTTGCGGTGAGATGGCTGGTCTGTGGGCATGGCTGAGCTTGGCGGCGAGCAGGGCCTTACCCGTCGTCTTGCCGCGAACAGCGTCGCACGGTCGTCGCTGCGTTCAAGCGGCGCTACCCGGAGAGCCGCTCCGGGTGATCGCGCGGACAGTGCTCGGCGTAGGCATAGGACTGGTCTCCGCGGGCTTGGCCGTCGCCCACTTCACCGGCCTCCACCGCCAGAGGAACGTTCACATCCGGGGCAGCGGGACGTCGAGACAGACCCTGGGTTCCGGGTTCAGCGGCGGTGGTGGCGGCGGAGCGCGACGCCCGCCGCGACGCCGCCGACCAGGGCGCCGGTGCCGGCCGCGGCGGGCAGGGCGACCATCGTGACCTTGCGGCCCGTACGGAAGTCGTGCACCGGCCAGTCGTGGTCGCGGGCGTGGTCGCGCAGGTCACCGTCCGGGTTGACCGCGTGCGGGTGGCCGACCGTGGTGAGCATCGGCAGGTCGTTGTAGGAGTCGCTGTAGGCCGAGCAGCGGGCCAGGTCCAGGCCCTCGTTGCGGGCCAGCGCGCGTACGGCGCCCGCCTTGGCCGGACCGTGCAGCAGGTGGCCGACCAGGCGCCCGGTGTACACGCCGTCCTCGGTCTCGGCGACCGTGCCCAGCGCGCCGGTCAGGCCCAGGCGGTGGGAGATGATGCGGGCCAGCTCGACCGGGGTGGCGGTGACCAGCCACACCTGCTGGCCGGCGTCGAGGTGCTTGAGGGCCAGCGCCCGCGTGCCGTGCCAGATGCGGTCGGCCATCTTCTCGTCGTAGATCTCCTCGCAGAGGCTGACGAGCTCCTCGACGCGGCGGCCCGCCACGAACGCCAGGGCCGCCTCGCGGGCGGTGCTGATGTGCTCGGCGTTCTCCGCGCCGCGTACGCGGAAGGAGGCCTGGCCCAGGGCGAACATGGCCAGGTCGTGGAAGGTGAACAGCTTGCGCGCGGCCAGGCCGCGGGCGAAGTGGTAGATCGAGGCGCCGCGGATGAGCGTGTTGTCGACGTCGAAGAACGCGGCGGCGTTCGGGTCCGGGTCGATCGGTGTGTCCGGAGCGGCGGCCGCAGCGGCGGCCTCGCCCGCGAGTTCGTCGGCTACCTCGTCGTCATCGCTCCATGGCCACAGTCGACGCATGCCACGAGGGTAACCAGCATTCGCCCGATGTGATTCGGCAGGCCCGCGCGCGGCGCGTCGCGCTTCTCCCCATCAGGTGGTGGACCTGCGAGAACGGCGATAAGTCAGCGAATGTCGGCGGGGAAGACCCGCGCCAGGGAACGCGTGGCGCGGTACTGCAGAGCCTTGATCGCGCCGGTGTTCTTGCCCATGATCTCGGCGGTCTCGGCCACCGACAGACCCTGCAGGAAGCGCAGGACCACGCACTCGCGCTGTTCCGAGCCGAGCTCCAGGACCGCGGAGAACAGCGCGCGGTGGGTGAAGGAGTCGAGCACGGCGCCCTCGGGGCCCTCCTCCCACCGGTCGAAGTCCTGGAGTTCGGCCGTACAGACCTCCAGGCGGTACCGGCCGGACTTGAAGTGGTCGAGCACCAGGTTGCGGGCGATGGTCACGAGCCACGCGCCGAAGTCCTTGCCCTGCCAGGTGAACACGCTCATCCGCCGCAGCGCCCGCAGGAACGTCTCGCTGGTGAGGTCCTCGGCTAGGGCGTGCGTCCCGACCCGGTAGTAGACGAAGCGGTAGACGAGGTCGACGTACCGGTCGTAGAGGAGGCCGAACGCGTCGGTCTCGCCCGCACGGGCGCGGAGGACCACGTCGCGCAGCTCGGTATCGGAGACCGCGGCGCCGGAGGCACCGAGAGTAAGGCTGCGCATGCAGTCCTCCTCGGCGGCGGCACGATCACGGGACGTGTCGGAACATGTTAGATACGTGTGAGTAGCGTGGCAATGGTGGTGCAGAGGTAAACGTCACCCTTTATCCGCTCTTTGCGGTTATGACGGGGCTCTTCGTTACCCGTCCGCCCGCACGATCGGGCACCATGGGGGGCGATGGTCAACGTCGCTCTGGCGCTTCTGGCGACCCTCGCGGCCCTCGGAGGCGCCGGGTTGCTGCTTTCGCGCACCCTGCCGGACCGTCGCATGTACCTCCTCGCCTGGTGCGGCACGCTTCTCGCGCTGGGCATCGCGCTGGGCTCGATGACGATCGGCTTCGCGTCGGGCTTCCGGCCGGCGCTGCTGCGCTCCATGGAGCTGTTCGGCTCGCTGATCGCCCCCCTGACCCTGGCCCTGGGCGTGGTCGAGCTCATCGCCCGTACGGTGCAGGCGCGCTTCGCCGCCCGGCTCATCGCCGCCTCGTACGTCATCGTCGCCGTCGTCATCATCCTGCTCGACCCGATCATCGGCACCTTCGGCAAGAGCCTGCCGAAGGTGACCGGTCACTACTCGTCGCTGCCCGGCCTCGTCCTCGACGGGGCGCACATCTTCGCGGTCGTCTCCCTCGTGTCCTGCGTCGCGGTCACCGCGGTGCGGGGAAACAAGCGCGACCGCAAGGCGGCCGAGGCCATGATGACCCTCGCCATGGTCGCGCTCGCCGGGGTGCTGATCGTCGCCGCGATGCGCAGTCTCCTGCCCGGCCCGCTCGCACCGCTCGCGCTGGGCGGGGCCGCCGCCCTCATCTGGTTCGGCGCCTCCCGGCTGCCGGGCGCCATCAATGACCACGACCAAGACCAGGAACCGGAGCCGTACGAGGACATGTCGCGCTTCCGCAAGCAGCCCTACGACGACGGGCAGTACGACAACACCGGACCCCGCCGCCGGCCGCCGCAGCAGCACCCCCAGAACAACGGCGGATACGAGCGGCAGAGGTACGAGCAGCAGCCGTCGTTCGCGCCGCCCGCCGCGATGCCGATGCCCCAGCCCGGTCCGCCGCTGGCACAGAGCATGGGCCAGTACGGCCGGATCATGATCTACACGCTGATCGACGGGCACGGCGACGCCTTCGACCGGCTGGCGGCCGAGGTCGCGCACAACGTGCGGCAGACCGAGCCGGGCACGCTGGTGTACGCCTGCCACACCGTCGACAACGCGCCCAACCAGCGGTTGTTCTACCAGCTCTTCCGCGACGCGAACTCAGTGGAGATGCACACCCGGCAGCCGCACGTCCAGAGGTTCGCCCAGGAGGCCAGGGCGCACGTCAGCGGCACCAACGTGATCGAGCTGACCGTCAGCGCGGGCAACATCGCCCAGCAGGCCCCGCCCCGCCCCGAAGGGCCGCCGCAGGGCCAGCCCGTACGCTGGCAGCATGGCTGAAGATCCGCGCATCCTCCTGCTCGGCAAGCCGGGCTGTCACCTGTGCGACGACGCCCGCGCGGTCGTGGCCAGAGTCGCCGGTGAGCTCGGCGTGGGGTGGGAGGAACGCGACATCACCGTGTCGGAGGAGGACACCCGGCTCTACGGGGACCAGATCCCGGTCACGTTCGTCGACGGCGTCCAGCACGACTTCTGGAAGGTCGACGAGACCCGCCTCCGCACCGCCCTGGACGGCTGAGGACCGGCGAGACTAAAGGCGGCTTTCAGCCGCGCGTGAGCGCCGAGGCGCACGATGGCGAATGTCTGTTAGGTCACATCGCCATCCGAAGCGAGAGCAACTTGGAAGGTACGTGCGCCTCCGCGAGCACCCCCGTGAGCAGGGGAATCCGGCCGATCGAAGGTCATCCGCAGGTCCGTCCGCCGGGCTCCCGACTTTGTGCGCGTGTTCACAAGGGCTTAATCTGGAGAAAGTCCAGGCGGTCGGTACGTCGTGTGGCCCAGGGACCATACGGCGGCGATCGCGTGTCGAGCCCCGGAAAAGCAGGCCTGTGACCCGTCGATCCACCCTCGGTGAACGGAACCGCGGCATCCCAGAGGCGACCGTGGCCCGGCTTCCGGTCTACCTCCGAGCGTTGCACGTTCTGGCCGAACGCGGAGTCGCCACCGTCTCCTCAGAGGAGCTCGCGGCGGCCGCCGGGGTCAACTCCGCCAAGCTCCGCAAGGACCTTTCCCACCTTGGGTCGTACGGAACCAGGGGTGTCGGGTACGAGGTGGAATATCTCGTCTACCAGATCTCCCGCGAGCTCGGCCTGACCCAGGACTGGTCCGTCGCGATCATCGGCATCGGCAACCTCGGACGTGCGCTGTCCGGATACGGAGGCTTCGCCTCGCGCGGGTTCCGCATGGCCGCCCTGCTCGACGCCGAACCGGAGATCGTCGGTGAGCCGATCTCGGGGCTCACGGTCGAGCACATCGACGATCTCGAAACGGTCATCAAGGATAATAGGATCTCAATCGCCGTTCTGGCCGTCCCAGCGGCCGCGGCGCAGGCAGTGTGCGATCGAGTGGTGGCGTCCGGTGTGACAAGCATTCTGAACTTCGCCCCTGTCGTACTCTCCGTACCGGACGGTGTCGATGTGCGTAAGGTCGACCTGTCGATTGAGCTACAGATCCTCGCGTTCCACGAGCAGCGCAAGGCCGGCGGTCCGAGCGGCGTGGAGCAGGAGTACCTCGAGGCGGTAGAAGGCCAATGAGCCGTACGAGCAAGAGATCAGCGTGGCCCTCCCCGGGCGAGGTGGTGGCATGAGCAGCATCCTCGTCGTCGGGCTGAGCCATCGCAGCGCCCCGGTCTCCCTGCTCGAGCGCACCGCGGTCACCGCGGACGAGCTCGTCAAACTGCTCCACGACGTGCACCAGGCGACCAGCGTCAACGGCGCCTTCGTCGTCTCCACGTGCAACCGCATCGAGATCTACGCCGACGTGGAGAAGTTCCACGCCGGGGTCTCCTCGATCTCCGAGCTGCTGGCGCGCCACTCCGGCGTCCCGCTGGACGAGCTCTCGCGCCACCTCTACGTGCACTACGAAGAGCGTGCGGTCCATCACATCTTCTCGGTGGCGTGCGGTCTGGACTCGATGGTCGTCGGCGAGGGCCAGATCTCCGGCCAGCTCCGCGCCGCGCTCAAGCTCGCGCAGGCGAACGAGACCGTCGACCGGGCCCTGAACGAGCTGGTCCAGCAGGCGCTGCGGGTCGGTAAGCGCGCCCGCAACGAGACCGGCATCGACCGGGCCGGCGCGTCCCTGGTCAGCGTCGGGCTCGGCCGGGCCGGTTCGCTGACCGGCAAGCGCGCCCTGGTCGTCGGCGCCGGCTCGATGAGCTCCCTGGCCGTCGCCACGCTCGCCCGCGAGGGCATCGGCGAGATCGTCATCGCCAACCGCACCTACGAGCGCGGCGCCCACCTGGCCCGCGCGGCCGAGGTGCCCGCCCGCGCGATCGAGCTCGCCGACGTACGTGCCGAGCTGGCCGGCGCCGACATCGTGGTCTCCTGCACGGGCGCGATCGGCATCGTGATCACCCCCGACATGATCGAGGGCCCGGTGTTCCTGCTGGACCTGGCCCTGCCGCACGACGTGGACCCCGCCGTACGCGAGCTGTCCGGCGTCACCCTCGTGGGCCTGGACGACCTGCGCGAGACCGACGACGCGCCGGCCGTGGCCGACACCGAGGCCGTACGCCGGATCGTCTGCGAGGAGGTCCAGGCCTTCCAGCTCGGGCTGATCGCGGCCACGGTCGCGCCGACCGTGGTGGCGCTGCGCAGCAAGGCCGCCGAGGTGGTCGACGCCGAGCTGGTCCGGCTGGGCGGCCGGCTGCCCGGCCTGGACGACAGGGCCCGCGACGAGGTCGCCCAGACGGTGCGCCGCGTCGTGGACAAGCTTCTGCACGCGCCGACCGTACGGGTCAAGGAGCTGGCGGCCTCGCCCGACGGCGACACCTACACCGAGGCGCTCCGCGAACTCTTCGATCTCGATCCGAAGACGCCCGAAGCGGTCATACGGGCGGAGGACGTCCTGTGAGGAGCGGTGAGCGACCCATGAAACTCCGCTTGGGTACGCGGCGGAGCCTGATGGCGATGACGCAGTCGGGCCTGGTCGCCGCCGACCTCACCGCCCGTACCGGCGTCGAGGTCGAGCTCGTCGGCGTGACCACCGAGGGCGACGTCTCCAAGGCCGACCTGGCCCAGATCGGCGGCACCGGCGTCTTCGTCAACGGGCTGCGCGAGAAGGTGCTGTCCGGCGAGGTGGACTTCGCCGTGCACTCCCTGAAGGACCTGCCCACCGCGCCGGCCGAGGGGATCGCGCTGGCCGCGGTCCCGCCGCGCGACGACCCGCGCGACGCCTTGTGCGGGCCGGCCAAGCTGGCCGACCTGCCCCGCGGGGCGCGGATCGGCACCGGTTCACCGCGCCGGATGGCGCAGCTGCGCGGGCTCCGGCACGACGTGGACGTCGTGCCGATCCGCGGCAACGCCGACACTCGCCTGCGCAAGGTGACGGACGGTGACTACGACGCGGTCGTACTGGCCTTCGCGGGCCTGGTGCGGATCAACCGGCTGGAAACGGTTTCGGAGATCTTCGACCCGGGGCTGATGCTGCCGGCGCCCGGCCAGGGCGCGCTGGGGATCGAGTGCCGGGCCGACCGTACGGACCTCGTCGAGCTTCTCGCGACGCTCGACGACCCGGCCAGCCGGGCCGCCGTAACGGCGGAAAGAGCCCTGCTCGCGGAGCTTGAGGCGGGTTGTTCAGCCCCCGTCGGCGCATACGCTGCGTTGGAAGAGCGAACACTACATCTGATCGGGGTCGTTGCCGGGTACGACGGTGAACGACAGATCCGGTTGTCCAAAAGCGGCCACCCTGACACGGCCGAGCGGCTGGGGCGCGATCTCGCGGCCCGGATGATCGCCGAGGGGGCCGACCAGTTGATGGGGGAGCGCACATCTTGAGCCCCGCGAGCAAGAGCCCGGCCGCCACGAGCGGTACGGCCCGGCCGGGTAAGCGGCCGGCCGGCCAGCCGGGCAGAGTGGCCTTTGTCGGTGTCGGCCCGGGAGATCCGGAGCTGCTAACGCTGAGGGCCCTGCGCCTGCTCCGCGCGGCCGACGTCATCGTGGTCCACGAGGCGACGGCCTCGGCGTTCCGCGAGCACTTCAACGCGTCCGCGGAGGTCGTGGAGCCCGGCACGGTCAACCCGGTCACGCTGGCCCGCTCGGGCCGGCTGGTGGCACGGGTCTTCGTCGGCGACCCGGGGATCGGGTCGGTCATGACCGACGAGGCCAAGGCGTGTGTCAAGGGACGCGTGCCGTTCGAGATCGTTCCTGGCATCTCGGCCGTCAGCGGCGTGCCCGCCTACACCGGCATCCCGCTGACCGACGGCAAGCACCGCGACGTCATGGTGGTCGACGCACAGGAGGGCGGCGTCGACTGGAGCGCGTACGCCGGCGCGGCGACCCTGGTGATCATCGGCGCGGAGAACACCATGGGCGAGGTGGCCAAGGGCCTGATCGCCGCCGGCCGCCCCGACGCGACGCCGGTCGCGGTGACCTCGATGGGCACCACGACGGAGCAGTACACCGTGTCCTCCACGCTCGCCCGCGTGGCCCCGGACACCAAGCACCTCGACGCGCCGTCCCTGATCGTGGTCGGCGACGTCGTCGGCTGGCGCGACAAGCTGTCCTGGTTCGAGACCAAGCCGCTGTTCGGCTGGCGGGTGCTCGTGCCGCGGACCAAGGAGCAGGCCGCCTCGCTGTCCGAACAGCTCCGCTCGTACGGCGCGGTGCCCGAGGAGGTGCCGACGATCTCGGTCGAGCCCCCTCGCACTCCGCAGCAAATGGAACGTGCCGTCAAGGGTCTCGTCACCGGGCGTTACGAGTGGGTCGTCTTCACCTCCGCCAACGCCGTACGCGCCGTGCGCGAGCGGTTCGAGCAGTACGGCCTGGACGCCCGCGCCTTCGCCGGGCTCAAGGTGGCGGCGGTGGGCGACCAGACGGCGGCGTCGCTGGTGGAGTTCGGCATCCGGCCCGACCTGATGCCCGCCGACCAGCAGTCCTCCGAGGGCCTCCTCGAGGTCTGGCCGCCGTACGACAAGGACCTGGACCCGATCAACCGGGTCCTGCTGCCGCGCGCCGACATCGCCACCGAGACGCTCGTGGCGGGCCTGACCGACCTCGGCTGGGAGTGTGACGACGTCACGGCCTACCGGACCGTACGCGCCGCGCCGCCGCCGCAGCCGATCCGCGAGGCGATCAAGGGCGGCGGCTTCGACGCCGTGCTCTTCACGTCCTCCTCGACGGTCCGCAACCTCATCGGCATCGCGGGCAAGCCGCACAACGTGACCGTGATCGCGGTGATCGGCCCGCAGACCGCGAAGACGGCTGAGGAGTACGGCCTGCGCGTTGACGTGATCGCGGACAAACCGTCCGCGAGCGCCCTCGCGGAGGCGGTTTCGGAGTACGGTGCCAAGCGTCGGGCCGCTCAGGTCGAGGCCGGCGACCCGCTGCGCAAGCCGAGCGAGATGCGTCGCGGAGCCCGCCGCCGTAAGTGATTTTGATCTGCCGAGAGAGAGCTTTGCCGTGACCGCGCAGTTCCCCGTCGTACGTCCCCGGCGGCTCCGCCGTACTCCCGCGATGCGCCGGATGGTCGCCGAGACCCGGGTGCGCCCGGCCGATCTCGTCCAGCCGCTCTTCGTCAAGGAGGGCATCTCCGAGGCACAGCCGATCTCGTCCATGCCGGGCGTGATGCAGCACACGAGGGACACCCTGCGCAAGGCCGCCTACGACGCCGCGGAGGCCGGAGTAGGCGGGCTGATCCTGTTCGGTATCCCGGCGGTCAAGGACGGCCGGGGTTCCGGCGCCGACGACCCGGCCGGGATCGTGCAGAAGGCCCTGCGTGACCTGTCCTCCGAGGTCGGCGAGGCCACGGTCCTGATGGCCGACCTCTGCCTCGACGAGTACACCGACCACGGGCACTGCGGCATCCTCACCAGCTCCGGCGAGGTGGACAACGACGCGACGCTGGAGCGCTACGCCTCGATCGCGGCGGCCCAGGCCGCGGCGGGTGCCGAGGTCGTCGCGCCGAGCGGCATGATGGACGGTCAGGTGGGCGTGATCCGCACCGCCCTCGACCACGCCGGCTACTCCGGGGTGTCGATCATGGCGTACGCCGTGAAGTACGCCTCGGCGTTCTACGGCCCCTTCCGCGAGGCCGCCGAGTGCGCACCGCGGTTCGGCGACCGGGCGGCCTACCAGGAGGACCCGGCCAACGCCGAGGAGGCCCTGCGTGAGGTCGCCCTCGACATCGACGAGGGTGCCGACATGGTCATGGTCAAGCCGGCGATGACCTACCTCGACATCGTGCGGCGGGTCCGCGAGTCCGTACGCGTGCCGGTGGCGGCCTACCAGGTCAGCGGGGAGTACGCCATGGTCGAGGCGGCCGCCGCCCAGGGCTGGGTGGACCGGCGCCGGATCATCGACGAGACCCTGACCTCGATCCGCCGCGCGGGCGCGGACATCGTGCTGACCTACTGGGCCACCGAGGTCGCACGGTCGCTCACTGACTGATGAGGCCGGGTCGGCCTCCGTTCGACCCGAGCCCACAGCGCCCTGAGATCCTCTCGCGGCGCCCTATCACACCGCTCTTAAGCGGCTATGAAGCGTGCCCGTCATTTCGGTCAGGTCACGTGTTCGCCGCTATCCCGGGGTTGTTGCGACCGCGCCAGGACCAGGACGTCATCATCGGTGGTAAGAGGTGGAGGGGGAGCGGACATGGTAGGAACTTCCGTCACGAAAAACGCCGCGAAGCGGCAAAAAGTGCAGATAGCGGCCGCGGCTCAGGAGTACGCGGCCCTGGGCTGGCCGTGTTGTCCGGGCGCGCACGCGGCCACGGACGGTGCGCGGGCCTGTTCGTGCGACCGGATCGGCTGCCCGTCGCCGGGCGCGCATCCGGCCTCACAGGTGTGGCAGCTGCAGGCGACGATCGACGCCGAGCGGGTCGGCCAGTGGTGGGCGGCGACGCCCGAGGCCAACATCATCCTGCCGACCGGGCGGGTCTTCGACGTGTTCGACGTACCCGCGCCGGCCGGCCGGCTCGCGCTGGCCCGCATGGCGGCCGAGCAGGTGCCCGCCGGCCCGGTGGCCGCGATGGGGGATGAGCGCCATCTCTTCTTCGTCGCGACCCGCGGCGCGCCGGTGGACGAGGACGAATGGTGGTCCTGCCACCTCGACACCGTCCCCGAGAGCGTGGCAGAGACGCCGGGCATGCGCTGGCACTGCCGCGACAGCTACGTCGTCGTACCGCCGTCCGTGCTGCCCTTCGGTGGCGAGGTGACCTGGGTGAACTCCCCGCAGGACGCAGCGCTGCCCGACCCCGTACGCGTCCTGGAGATCCTCGCGGACGTCTGCGAGTGACACCGGATCCTCCCGGGCGGTATTCCTCTGGGAGACTCGAAGACGTGACTTCGCACCAGATCTCCCAAGCCCTTTTCGACCGGGCCGGCACAGTCGTGCCGGGTGGGGTCAACTCGCCGGTACGCGCGTTCGGCGCGGTCGGCGGAACGCCGCGATTCATCGCCTCCGCCCGTGGGCCCTACCTCACCGACGTCGACGGCAACGAGTACGTCGACCTGATCTGCTCGTGGGGGCCGATGATCCTCGGCCACGCCCACCCGGCCGTGGTCGAGGCCGTACAACGGGCCACCGCGCTCGGCACGTCTTACGGCGCGCCCACCGAGGGCGAGGTCCTGCTCGCCGAGGAGATCGTCGCCCGTACACCGGTCGAGCAGGTACGCCTCGTCAGCTCCGGCACCGAGGCGACGATGTCCGCCATCCGCCTGGCGCGCGGCTTCACGGGCCGCTCCAAGATCGTGAAATTCTCCGGGTGCTACCACGGCCACTCCGACGGGCTGCTCGCCGCGGCCGGATCGGGCGTGGCGACCTTCGGCCTGCCCGACTCCCCGGGCGTCACCGGAGCGGCCACCGCCGACACGATCGTGCTGCCCTACAACGACCTGGCCGCCGTCGAGGAGGCCTTCGCCGAGCATGGCGACCAGATCGCCTGCGTCATCACCGAGGCGTGCCCGGCCAACATGGGCATCGTGCCGCCGGCGGACGACTTCAACCTGCGGCTCAAGGGCGTCTGCGCGCAGTACGGCGCCCTGCTGATCATGGACGAGGTGCTGACCGGCTTCCGGGTGTCCCGATCGGGCTGGTACGGCGTCGACGGCGTGGCCGGCGACCTGTGCACGTTCGGCAAGGTCATGGGCGGCGGCCTTCCTGCGGCGGCGTTCGGCGGCCGGGCGGACATCATGGCGCAGCTGGCCCCGGCCGGCCCGGTGTACCAGGCGGGCACGCTGTCGGGCAATCCGCTGGCCACCGCGGCCGGCCTGACCACGCTGCGGGAGGCGACGGACGAGGTCTACGCCCGCATCGACCGCGCCGCCGCGACGGTGGCCCAGGAGGCGTCGGACGCCCTGACCAAGGAGGGCGTGGAACACCGGCTGCAGGTCGCGGGCAACCTGTTCTCGATCTTCTTCGCCCCGGAGCGGGTACGCGACTTCGCCGGCGCCCAGAGGCAGGACACACGCCGCTACGCGGCGTTCTTCCACGCCGCCTTGGACCGGGGGGTCTATCTGCCCCCGTCCGCGTACGAGGCCTGGTTCTTGTCCGCGGCCCACGACGACGCGGCCCTGGAACGCATCGCCGAGGCCCTTCCCCACGCCGCCCGAGCCGCCGCCGAGGCGGAGTAGGAGGGCGCGCGGAGGCGGCGCGGAACCCGTCGGCGGACCTGCCGTCCGGCCACGGCGAGCCCTTCCGCGCGGCGCGGGGAGTCGCCGAGATGAAGCGACGGTGCGCGCCGCGGCAGACACCCGGCGTCGAAGGCTCGCGACGACGCCACGCGAGGCGGAGCAAGGACGCGCACCGTACGCGGGAACTGGCGGAAATGCGGAGCCGGACGGGCATTCCACCGGCCGTCCGGTGTGGGTGGGTGGGGCGTTTGTTGAGGTGGATGCGAGTGCGCGTTTGCGTTAGCGCGGAGGTACGACGCATGGTTTCGCGCGGCGCCTGATCATGATGCGTACTGCCCTCGCCCGCGTAGGGGCATGTGCAAACCGGTCAGCGCCGGTGCGGTGGGAAGGGTGCTGCCCTCGCCCGCATAGGAACAAGGCCCCCTCCGACCGCCCGGCCGGCGCCCTTGAGCCAGGTCGCTGGGCTCTCTGCACGTGACGCGGGCCGCCGCCGTCGCGGCCGGGCGCGCGGCGGTACCTTGTGCGGCGCCAAGCGGTCGTGGAACACGGTCGTCCTCGCCCGTCCGCGCGCCACTCTTCCCTGCGGCCTGCCCTCGCCGAACCCGGCCGGCCTCGCTCCAGAAAGATCGGCGGGCCGGGTGTCGTGGCCTCGGTTCGGGCGGGCCTCCCGTCAGGGGGCCAGGGCTTCGAGGATCTCCTTGGCGCGGTCGGTGGCCGCCTCGGTGGTGACGTCAGGCGAGCCCACCAGCGGGTCCCAGTTCAGGTCGTAGAACAGTTCCGTGACGCCCAGCTCGCCCAGCCAGGCCGCGTCCTCGCGGATCTGTTCGTAGGAGCCCGACAGCCGGACGCGGTCACCGTGGTCATCCACCGCCTCCTGGCCCGCCCGCACCACGCCCCGTACGACCACGCGGACCTCGGCCGGGTCCTTCCCGGCCTCCTCCGCGGCGGCGCGTACCACGCCGATCTGTTCGTGGATCTTCGTCAGGTCGGTGGCGCTGCGGCTCATCCAGCCCGCGGCCAGGCGGCCGGCGCGCTGGAGGGCGGCGTCGACCGAGCCGCCCAGGAGCACCGGCGGGCCCGGTCTCTGGATCGGTTTCGGGGCCATGCGGCTCGGCGGGATCGTGTAGAGCTCGCCCTCGTAGGAGCTGACCTCGTCCGTCCACAGCGTGTGCAGGGCGGCGAGGTACTCCTCGGCGCGCGCGCCCCGGCGTTCCTTCGACGCGCCGCTGGCGACGAACTCCTCGTCCTGCCAGCCGGTGCCGAGGCCCAGGTCGAGCCGCCCGCCGGACAGGACGTCCAGCGTGGCCGCCTGCTTGGCGAGGTACACCGGCGTGACGAACGGCAGGTTGACCAGCGCGACGCCGAGCCGGATCCGGGACGAGCAGGCGGCGGCGTAGGTCAGCGCGCCCAGAGGATCCAGGACGCTCCGGTACACCGGGGCCATCGCCTCCTTGTCCTCCGGCACCAGCAGGCGGTGGAACGCCCACAGTGACGCGTACCCCAGCTCCTCGGCGCGGCCGGCGAAGTAACCGAGGTTCTCCGGGGTCGCCCATGCGCCCGCCACGGGAGCGCCGAATCCGATCTTCATACCGCCGATTCTTTCAGGGCGTCCATGGCCGCGCCGATCGAGGCACCCGACGGCGGTCGCAGCGGCGCGCGTACGCCCGCATGAGAGATCAGGCACTGCTCGGCCAGCACCGCCTTGATGACGCCCGGCGACGGCTCGGCGAACAGGGCGCGCGTCAGCGGCAGCAGGGCCTCGTGCACGCGGATCGCCCGTACGTTGTCACCGGTGCTCACGGCAGACGACAGAACGGCCATCGAGGCGGGGGCGACGTTGGCGGTCGCCGCGATCCCGCCGGCCGCGCCCAACTGCAGCATCGGGAGCAGGAACGCGTCGTCGCCGCAGAGGACGGTCCCGGCCCCCGCGAGGAGGGTCAGCGTGTCCGCGTCGATGGCTCCGGGGCAGTGCTTGACCCCGGCGACGTGCGAAGAGGCCAGGAGCGTCAGCAGGGTCTGGACGCGCAGCGTCTTACCGGTCCGGTACGGGACGTTGTAGACGATCAGCGGCACTCCGGCCGCGGCGCCGACCGCCGCGAAGTGCTCGACGACGCCCTCGTCGGAGGGGCGCAGGTAGTACGGCACGAGGACGAGCAGCAGGTCGGCGGCCGAGGCGCGCTCCTCGGCCTGCCGTACGGACTCCTCCGTGCCGATCGAACCGGCGCCGACCGTGAGCGGCGTGCCGTGCGCGTCGCTGACCCGGCGGCAGGTCTCGACGACCGTACGGCGCTCGCCGGCGGTCAGCATCGGGGCCTCGCCGGTCGTGCCGAGGGCGACCAGGCCCGCGGCGCCCTGGTCGAGCAGGTGGTGGGCCAGCCGTTCCAGCGAGGCGACGTCGACCGCGCCGCCGGCGGCGAACGGCGTCACGATCGGGACGTGGACGCCCCTCATCGCACGGCCGCCGGCTGTGGGAGAGCGGGCAGGGGTCGGCGGCGCCGCCGTACGCTGCCCAGCGCGACGCCGCCCACGATGAGCAGGGCCGCGACGACGTCGGTCACGGTGATCGGCTCGCCGAGGAACAGCGCCGCCGACGACATGCCGAACGGGGGCACGAGCAGGGAGTACATCGCGACCTGCCCGGCGTCGTAGCGCCGCATCAGCCAGCCCCACGCGCCGAAGCCGACGAGCGTCGAGACGTACGCGACGTAGAACAGCGCGCCGAGGCCGCCGATCGAGACGTGTGCGAGCGCGTGCAGGTCCGCGCGCGGTCCCTCGAAGATCGCCGACAGGGCCAGGAGGGGGAGTGGTGGCACGAGGCTGACCCAGACCATGAACGCGAACGAGTCCGGCGGCTGGGCCTTGCGCAAGCCGATGTTGGCCAGCCCCCACATGCCCGCGGCGCCGATGGCCAGGACGAAGGCGAGCAGCGGGCTGCCCTGGCCGAGCGTCAGGCCGATCAGCGCGATCCCGGCGAACGCCACGACCATCCCCGCCGTCTGCGTACGGCGCGGGCGCTCGCGCAGCATGACCGCGGCGAACAGCGCGGTGAACAGCGCCTGGGTCTGCAGCACCAGCGACGAGAGGCCGGCCGGCATGCCGATGTGCATGCTGATGAACAGCAGGCCGAACTGGCCGACGCCGAGCGGCAGGCCGACGAGCACGAACCACCGCCACGGGATCGCCGGGCGGCGGACGAACAGGATGGCGGGGAAGGCGGCGGCGACGAACCGCACGCCCGCGAAGAACAGGGGAGGCAGCGAGTCGAGGCCGACGTCGATGACGACGAAGTTGACGCCCCAGAGCGCGGCGATCACCACCGCGATGGCGACGTGGCGAGGTTTCATGTGGCCGATGCTGGTCTTACCGACTGTTTAGGACAAGCGACTTTTCTTTACGAAATATGTGTAGTGTTACTACATGCTTGATCTGGACCGGCTCCGGGCACTCAACGCCGTGGCGACGTACGGCTCGGTGAGCGCCGCCGCCGACGTGCTGCACGTCACGACCTCCGCCGTCTCCCAGCAGATGGCCAAACTCGAACGCGAGACGGGGCAGAAGCTGCTCGAACGGTACGGGCGGGGCGTCCGCCTCACCGACGCCGCGACGCTGCTCGCCGCGCACGCCGAGCGCATCCTCGCGATGGTCGAGGAGGCGGAATCGGACCTGGAGGCCCAGCGCGGCGAGGTCGTCGGCGAGCTCGCGGTGGCGGCCTTCCCCACGGCGGCGCGCGGCCTCGTGCCCCCGGCGCTGCGCGCCCTGGCCCAGCAGCATCCGCGCCTGCGGGTCTGCCTGCGCGAGCAGGAGCCGCACTCGGCGGTGCCGCTCGCGGTCCGCGGCGAGGTCGACCTCGGCGTCGTACAGGACTGGTTCAACGTGCCGCTGGCCATCCCGGACGGCCTGGTCAAGTCCTCGCTGGTGGACGACGTCGCCGACGTGGCGCTGCCCGCGAGCCACCCGCTCGCCGCACGGTCCGTGATCGACCTCGGCGAGTTGCACGGCGACGCGTGGATCGCCCAGTCGCCGGGCGCGATCTGCCGCGACTGGCTGGTCCACACGCTGCGCTCGGCCGGGCTGGAGCCGCGGATCGCGCACACGGCCGACGAGTACGCGACGCAGCTCGCGCTGGTCGCCGTGGGACTGGGCGCGGCGATCGTGCCGCGGCTCGGGCGCTGCGACATCCCGGAGGGCGTCCGGATCCTGCCGGTACGCCCCGCGCTGACCCGTCACGTGTACGCGATCTGGCGGGCCGAGGCCGCGCGCCGTCCGGCCATCCGCGCCGCCGTCACCGCGCTCCGCGCGTCCGCCCCGACCCTGACCCTCGCCGAGGCCGGCTGAGCCTCGATCGGTCCGAAATAAGCGGCAAATCCTAGTTATTGACTGAAGCAACGGGGAAAACTTACCCTCCGTAAAGGTCGATCTTGACCGCTCGCCGGCGACCTGGAGGGCTGACCGTGCCGGCACCGTCGTCGCGGTACGACCCGGAGATCTACGCCCGGGTCGTACGGGCCCGGCTGCCCGCCGGCTGGCGGCTCGACCGCGCCGGGACCTGGACGCACGCCGCGCCCGAGGGCGCTCGCCTACGCGACCAGGGCTGGAAGATCCACCTGTCGGCCGTGCCGCCGTCCGCCGAGCGGGTCCTGGACACGGTCACGCCCGTGCTCGCGGAGGCGGGCTGCCCGTTCAAGTTCGCCGCCTCACCGGCCGAGATCGCCCGTCTGACGGGACGGCACTTCGACCGCGCCTCGGCCGGGAAGTTCCTCACCGTCTATCCGCCCGACGACGCCGGCGTGGCGGCGCTGGCCGAGGCGCTGCACCGGGCCACGGAGGGCCTGGCGGGCCCACGCATCCTGTCCGACCGCCCGTACCGGCCCGGCAGCCTGGTGCACTTCCGCTTCGGCGGTTTCGTGCGCAAGGTGCGGCTGGCCGGAAACGGTGTCTACGAGCCCGTCGTGACCGCGCCGGACGGTACGTGCGTCCCCGACCGGCGGTCGGCCTGGTTCGAACCGCCGTCCTGGGCGCCCTCCAGCCCCTTCGGCGAACCGGCCGAGGCTCCTGGGGCCGCACCGCGCGGGGTGCTGATCGGGGACCGGTTCCTGCTGCGCGGCGCCATCCGGCACGCCAACAAGGGCGGCGTCTTCCGCGCCACGGACCGTACGACGGGCCGGGAGGTCGTGGTCAAGCAGGGCCGCCGGTACGTCGAGGTACGGCCTGACGGCGGCGACGTACGTGACCTGCTGCGCAACGAGGCGCGTCTGCTCGGCCGCCTCGCCGCGACGGGAGTCGTGCCCCGCGTCCACGCCCTGATCGAACTCCCCGAGCACGCCTTCCTGGCCGTCGAGGCCATCGACGGCGTGTCGCTGAGCGTCCACCTGCAGCGTCTCCACCGGGGAGGCGGGCCGGACGAGCGTGCGGTCCTGCGTACGGCGGGCAGGCTCGTGGACCTGGTCGCCGCCGTCCACCGCGAGGGTGTGGTCATCCGCGACCTGACCCCGGCGAACGTCCTGGTCCTCCCGGACGGCGACCTGCGCCTGATCGACCTGGAACTGGCCGGCACGCCGGACGAGGACGCCGTCCCCGGCGGCTCCCCGGGCTACGCGGCCCCGGAACAGTGGACCGCCCGGCGCGCCACCCCGGCCGCCGACCTGTACGGCCTGGGCGCGATCCTCTTCGCCCTGACGACGGGCGCCGAGCCGATCCTGGCGAATGACGACCGCGACACCCATCGGCGGCTCGACGACTGGCTGACCCGCGCCGCCCGCGACCTCCCGCTCGCCGCCGCCCTCCGCCCCCTGATCCTGGCGCTGCTGCGGGAGGACCCCGCCCTCCGCCCACCGCTCGACCGGGTACAAGAGGCCCTTCACGAGACCGCCGGCAATGGTTCGGCCGGGGGACGGGGCCATGGCGTCGCCCTGGGGCCGGCAGGGCGGGGGCCCGGGGCCGGGCGTGACGACGTGGAGCGGCTGCTGGGCGACGGGCTCGCGTATCTCGTCGGTTCCGGTGGCCGGGACGTCGATCCGGACCGGCTCTCCGAGCCGGGTGCCGGGCGCTGGTGGCCCGCCGACCTGTTCGGGGCCACCACCGATCCCGGCAACCTCTACTACGGCGCGGCGGGCATCCTCGGCGTCCTCGCGACGGCCCTGCGGCACCGGCCCACGCCCGAGATCCGCACCGCCACCGAACGCGCCGCCCGGCACCTCGAAAGAGCGGCCGCGCGGGAACCTCTCGTCCTGCCCGGCCTGCACTTCGGGCGCTCCGGCACGTACTGGGCGCTCCTCGAAGCGGGCATCGCGCTCCAGGACGAGGACCTCATCGCCCGGACCGCCGACGCCGCCGAGCGGCTCCCCGTCTCCGGGCCGGTGCCGGACGTCAGCCACGGGATCGCCGGAGCGGGGCTGACCGCCCTGCGGTTCTGGCGGCACACCGGCCGGGAGACCTTCCTCGGCCAGGCCGGGGAGTGCGCCGACGCGCTGCTGACGGCGGCCGTCCGTGACGGCGACGGCATCGTCTGGCCCGTCCCGCCCCACCCGCCCCAGTTGCCCGACGGCGCCACCCACCACGGCTTCGCGCACGGCACCGCGGGCATCGCCGCCTTCCTCCTCGACGCGGCCACCGCCACAGGACGCGCCGACTGCCGCGAAGCGGCCGACCAGGCCGGCCGTACACTGCTCGCCGCCACGCTCTGGGGCACGGGCGGCACCGCCCGCTGGAGCGCCGGGCCGGGCGACGACGTGCCCCTCACCGGCTGGTGCAGCGGCGCCGCCGGCGTCGGCGGTTTCCTGGTGCGGCTGTGGCGCGCGACGGGAGCGCCCGCCCTGCTCACCACGGCCGAGGGCGCCGCGGCCGCCGTACGGCACGACATCTGGCAGTCCCGGCCCGTGAACTGTCACGGCAACGCCGGCTCCATCGGCTACCTGCTCGACCTCGCCGACGCGACCGGCGAGGAGTCCTACCGGGACCGGGCGCGCGAGGCCGTCTCCGCGCTCGCCGCCCGCGCGGTGGTCCGCGACGGGCTGCTCCTCACCCCCGACCACACCGGCCTGGAGGTCTTTCCCGGCTGGGGCGTCGGCACCGCCGGCGTCACCGCCGCCCTGCTCCGCCTGGACGGCTCCCCGGTGAGCCTGTTCATGCCGCCGATCGAGGCGGCCCTGAGAACGTGCGGCGCGATGTCGCACCGATCGAGTCCCATCCCCTCAGAAAGGAAACGCCGATGATCACAGCCGACCTGGACGAACTGCAGCGGCTGCCCGAGGAGACCGTGGCCGAGGACCGGACGCCCTGCATCCCCGCCGCGGCGGACCGGGTACCGACCTGGACCACCGTCTGCTGATCTGAGCGACGCGGCCGGGGCTCTCGAATCGGAAAAGGGAGCCCCGGCCCTGTCTTCCGCAACGGCTTCCGCAACGGCTTCTCCAACGCCGCCACCCGGGCGGTCCCCCCGCGCCGGGGGCCCGGTAGTGTTAGGCCGCCATGAAGACCATCGTTCATCTGCTGCGCCACGGTGAGGTGCACAACCCCGAGGGTGTCCTCTACGGGCGCCTGCCGGGCTACCACCTCAGCGACGACGGCCGGCTGATGGCCGAGACCGCGGCCAAGTGGCTCACCGGCCGCGACATCACGGTCCTCTGCTCCTCTCCCATGGAGCGCGCCCAGCAGACGGCCGAGCCGATCGCCCAGGCGCTGAAGCTCCCCGTCTCCACCGACGACCGGCTGATCGAGGCCGGCAACCACTTCGAGGGCCGCACCTTCGGCGTCGGCGACGGTTCGCTGCGCCGGCCCGAGCACTGGCCCTACCTCTGGAACCCCTTCCGCCCCTCGTGGGGCGAGCCCTACGAAGAGATCGCAAGCCGCATGCTGGCCGCCATGGCCGACATACGTGACGCCGCGAGCGGTCACGAGGCGGTGTGCGTCAGCCACCAGCTGCCCATCTGGGTGACCCGCCGCAAGGTCGAGGGCCGCCACCTGTGGCACAACCCGGCCCGGCGCCAGTGCGGCCTGGCGAGCGTCACGAGCGTGACGTACGACGACGGCCGCATCATCAAGGTCGACTACGCCGAACCCGCGGGTGAGCTGTCGCGCCGCCCCAGTGTCCCCGGCGCCTGACCCCTCAGGCACAATAGGACCAAGTACTACGCCCTGTAGTAGTAGGAGTCTCGCCGTGAACCGTCATGTCCTGACCGTGCCGGCCCTGGTTCTTCTCGCCGGCGCCCTCACGGGCTGCGCGGGCGCCGGTGCCGTGCAGAACGGTCCCGGCGGCGAGGCGCGCTATGTGGCGGGCAACGGCGTCAGCGAAGTGATCAAGGATCGCAAGCCCGCGCCCGCCGTCCAGGGCACCACGCTCGACGGCAGGCCGCTCAAGCTGGCCGAGTTCCAGGGCAAGATCACCGTCGTCAACTTCTGGGCGTCGTGGTGCGCGCCCTGCCGTGCCGAGGCGCCGACGATGCAGAAGGTCTACGACGAGACCAAGGCCTCCGGCGTGCAGTTCGTCGGCGTGGACATCAAGGACGGCAAGGACAACGCGCAGGCGTTCCTGCGCACCTTCAAGGTCACCTACCCGAGCCTGTACGACCAGGCGGGCCAGATCGCGCTGGCGTTCCGCGACATCCCGCCCAACGCCGTGCCCTCCACGCTCGTCATCGACCGCCAGGGCAACGTCGCCGCCCGCGCCATCGGCAGCGTCTCGTACTCCCCTTTGAGAGACATCGTCACGCGCCTCGCGGCCGAGAAGTGACCGGGGGGCGGACCCGGTGAGCACGGTGACGAGCGGCTCCCTGGTGCTGGCGTTCCCGGTCGCGGCGGCGGCCGGGCTGGTGTCGTTCCTGTCGCCGTGCGTGCTGCCGCTGGTCCCCGGCTACCTGTCCTACGTCACCGGGATGAGCGGCGTCGACCTCGCGGCGCAGCGCCGTGGGCGGCTGCTGCTGGGCGTGGCGCTGTTCGTGCTCGGTTTCACCGTGGTTTTCGTCAGCGCCGGGCTGGCCTTCGGCGGTTTCGGCGCGCTCCTGCAGCGGCACACGACCGTCCTCACGCGTGTGCTGGGCGCGGTCACCATCGTGCTCGGCCTGGCGTTCATGGGGTTCGTGCCCGGCCTGCAGCGTACGGTCAGGTCGAGCCGGCTCCCGGCCGCCGGGGTGGCGGGCGCGCCGCTCCTCGGCATGCTGTTCGGCCTCGGCTGGACTCCGTGCATCGGGCCGACGCTCGCGGCCGTGCAGGCGATGGCCTACAGCGAGGCGAGCGCCTCGCGGGGGGCGCTGCTGTCCTTCGCGTACTGTCTCGGGCTGGGCGTCCCGTTCCTGCTCACCGCGCTGGCGTACCGCCGGGCGCTGAGCGCGTTCGGCTTCGTCAAGCGGCACTACCAGGCGGTGATGCGCGTCGGCGGCGGCATGCTCGTGGCGATCGGGCTGCTGCTGGTCACCGGGGCCTGGGCGGACCTGACGATCAAGATGCAAGGCTGGGTATCCGGCTTCAACACGGTGATCTGATGAGTGGTGAGCTGGTGACGACGAGCACGGACGCCCCCGAGGCGCAGGCGGCGCCTCAGGCCCCCCGCGAGCGGCCGGAGGGGATCGGCGTCGTGGGCTGGCTCCGCTGGGGGTGGCGGCAGCTCACCTCGATGCGTACGGCCCTGGTGCTGCTGTTCTTCCTGGCGCTCGGCACCGTGCCGGGCTCGTTCCTCCCGCAGCGCGGAGTGGCGCCGGAGAAGGTCAGCCAGTTCTACACCGACCACAAGGCCATCGCGCCGTGGCTCGACCACCTGTCGCTGTTCGACGTGTTCTCGGCGCCGTGGTTCGCCGCGATCTACATCCTGCTGTTCATCTCCCTGTCCGGCTGCGTGCTGCCGCGATCGTGGCAGCACTTCCAGCACATCCGCTCCCGGCCGCCGAAGGCCCCGCGCAACCTCGGCCGTCTCGCCGAGTCCACCTCGTACGAGACCGACCTCGCGCCCGAGGAGGTGCTGGCCGGGGCGGCCGAGGCCCTCAAGGGCCGCCGGTACCGCGTCGACCCGCACGGCGACCACGTCGCGGCCGAGAAGGGCTACCTCCGCGAGACCGGCAACCTGGTCTTCCACCTGGCCCTGCTCGTGCTGCTGTTCTCGGTCGGATCCGGCGCGGCGCTCGGCTACAAGGGCAACGTCCTCCTCACCGAGGGCGACGGCTTCTCCAACACGCTGACCTCCTACGACGCGTTCAAGGGCGGCCGGGCGTTCAGCTCCTCGGACCTGCCGCCGTTCACCGTCTGGCTCGACTCCTTCAAGGCGACCTACCTGCCTGACGGGCCCAACCGCGGTCAGCCGCTCTCCTTCGCCGCCAAGATCCGCTACCAGAACGGCCTCAAGGCGCCGGTGCGTTCCTACGACCTGCAGGTCAACCACCCGCTCGCCATGGACGGCGCGCGGCTCTACCTGCTCGGCCACGGCTACGCGCCGCGGTTCACCGTCCGCGACGGCAAGGGGCAGGTCGCCTTCCAGGGCGCCGTGCCGTTCCTGCCGATGGACGAGGCGACCTACTCCTCCGAGGGCGTCATCAAGGTCCCCGACGCCCAGCCGGACCAGCTCGGCTTCATCGGGCTGTTCTGGCCGACCGCGGTCCCCAACGCCCAGGGCAAGGTCGTCTCGGCCTTCCCCGCGGCCTGGAACCCCCAGGTGGCCCTCTTCGCGTTCAAGGGCGACCTCGGGCTGTCCAACGGGCTGCCGCAGTCGGTGTACAAGCTCGACACGGCCAAACTGAAGCCGATCGTGATGGGTTCGAAGACCAAGCCGCTCACGGTCGGGGAGACCGAGACGCTGCCGGGCGGAGCGGGTTCGGTCACCTTCGACGGCTACCGGCAGTACATCACCGTGCAGGTCAACCACGACCCCGGCCGCGTGCCGGCGCTCGCCGCCGGCATCATCGCGATCATCGGCATCATCACCTCCTTCCTCGTACGACGCCGCAGGGTGTGGGTCCGTGCACGCGCCGCGGACGGCGGGCGTACGGTGGTCGAGGTCGGCGGGCTGACTCTCGGTGGAGCCACACCGGAGTTCGACGCGATCGCCGAGCGCCTCCCGGGCGCCGCTCCCAAGCCCACAACCCCTGACGAGGAGTGACGACGACCATGGTCGACACCCATCTGGCGAACCTGAGCAACCAGTTGATGCTCGGTGCCGTGCTGGTCTACGTCGTGGCCATGGTCGCGTACGCCGCCGAGATCGCCTTCGCGCGCGACCGCGCCGTCGCCGAGCCCGCCGAGGTGCCCGAGCCGGCCAAGGTGCTGGTCGGGGCCGGCGGGCCCGAGGCCGAGGACGACGCGCCGGAGGCCGAGGAGGAGCGGCGCAAGGTCGACTGGGGCCGGTTCGCGATCCTCATGAACATCGTCGCGTGGGGGCTGCACGGCGCGGAGATCGTCACCCGGGGCATGGCGGCGGACCGCGTGCCGTGGGGCAACATGTACGAGTTCGTGTCCGCGATCACCTTCGCCGCGGTCACCGTCTACCTCGTGATGCTCTGGCGCTACAAGATCAACTGGCTCGGGCCGTTCCTCATGGTGGCGGTCCTGATCGCGCTCGGGATCGCGACGATCTGGCTCTACAACGACCCGGGGCCGCTCCGCCCGGCGCTGCACTCGTACTGGATCGCCATCCACGTGACCGCCGCGGTCACCGCCACGGGCACGTTCACCGTGGCCGGCGTCGCGACCGTCCTCTATCTCGTCAAGCTGTGGGTCCCGGCCAAGGCCGGCGGGATCCTGGAGCGCGTCCCCCGCCCCGCCGTGCTCGACACGGTGGCGCACCGGACGATCATGTTCGCGTTCCCCATCTGGACCTTCGCCATCATCGCGGGTGCGATCTGGGCGGACTCCGCGTGGGGCCGCTACTGGGGCTGGGACCCCAAGGAGACCTGGTCGTTCATCACCTGGGTCGGCTACGCCGGCTACCTGCACGCCCGTGCGACCGCGGGCTGGCGAGGCAAGAAGGCGGCGATCGTCTCGCTGATCGCGTTCGGTTGCCTGCTCTTCAACTTCTTCGGAATCAACTATCTGGTGTCCGGGTTGCACTCGTACGCCGGTGGGTGATTTTCCTTCCCCTGGTCGCAAACATTTCACGCACTAGGTGCGTCTCATCCGCTGTGGGCAAAGCTGGGAGGACTCGGGTGAGTAATAGGCGGTCTGCCGTCGCGCTGGTCATGGCGGCACTGCTGGCGGGCGCGTGCGCCTGTCAGAGCAGCGAGGCCGGTACGAACGGCAAGGACGGCACCAAGGCGCCGGACGCGTCGGTGCGGATCCTGCCGGCGAACGGCGACGCGAAGGCCCGGCCGGACCAGGGCATCACCGTCGCCGCGACCGGCGGAAAGCTCGACCAGGTGACCGCGGTGCAGAGCGGCAAGCCCGTCCCCGGCGCCTTCAACGCCGACCACACGCAGTGGAAGTCCACTTGGACGCTGAAGCCGGGCGCGGCCTACTCGGTCAACGCCGCGGCCAAGAGCGACAAGGGCAAGACCGTCAGCGCGGCGAGCCAGTTCACCCTGGCGAAGGCCACGGACTCGTTCTCCATCAGCGACGTCACGCCGATGCCGGGCGAGAAGGTCGGCGTGGGCATGCCGATCATCGTGACGTTCAACCGCGCCATCGCCAACCGCGCGTACGTGGAGAAGGCGCTGGAGGTCAAGTCCGACAAGAACGACGTCGGCGCCTGGCACTGGACGTCCGACCAGCAGGTCGTCTTCCGTACGCAGAAGTACTGGCAGCCGCACCAGAACATCACCTTCACGGCCCACATGGCCGGCGTGCGCGGGCTGCGCGGCGTCTACGGCACCACGGACGTCACCAAGTCCTTCAAGATCGGCGCCTCGAACATCACCGTCGCGAACGCCAAGACCCACTACATGCGGGTCGACCACGACGGCGAGGTGAAGAAGTTCCCGATCAGCACGGGCATGGGCACCACCCGGGAGTACACCACCACCAGCGGCATCCATCTCACCAAGGAGAAGGCGACGATGGTGCACATGGTGTCGCCGGGCCGCAAACCGGGCGACCCCGGCTACTACGCCGAGGACATCCCGCTGGCGGTGCGGATCAGCGACCGCGGTGAGTACGTCCACCAGAGCCCCGGCCAGTACTACGCCCTCGGTCACAGCAACGTGAGCCACGGCTGCGTCCGTACGTCCCCGACCGGCGCCCGCTGGTTCTACAACATCGCCCAGCGCGGCGACGTCGTGGACGTCACCGGCACCGACCGCAAGCTCGAGCCGGGCAACGGCTGGACCTTCTGGGAGACGTCCTGGGCGAGCTGGCTGAAGGGCAGCGCGCTGCAGCACTGACCCGCACGACTCACACAGAACGCCCCGCCGGTGCCTCAGCGCACCGGCGGGGCGTTCTGCCGTGTGGGGACGGTCATTCGTCGCCGCGGAGGCGACGGTCGAGCTGCCGGAGGAACTCCGGGTCGTCGTCGGGGCCCATCGGAGCGGGCGCGCCCGCCTCGGTGCGGCCTCCGTCGCCGGATAGAAGGAAGTCCGGTGGCCACGCGGTGACGTCGGCGGTGACGAAACCACGACGGCGCCCGAACACGAGCCAGGCGATGGCACCGAGGTCGAACCCCAGCAGCACGATCATGAACCAGGCGAACTTCGGTAGATGACGGGCATCGCCCTCGGTGGTCGACAGCACCTCGAAGAGGCAGTAGAGCCAGACGCCGAGTGCGACCAGGACGAGCACGGCGGCAAGGACGAGCATGCTTCGCAGCGTAGCTCGGGCCTGCAAGCGCCGGACCCCCCGTGGCCGGAGCGGGCCGGGGCGGGCGGCCCGTGGACACCGTCCTACCGGCGCGTACGTGCCGCTGACCTGCCCCTCCGGCGGCATCCGTTCACTCGATTTTCTGACCTGGAGTCATGGGCGCTGTGCCGGGGGATGACGGACTCTTGAAATCCGGCTTACGCTACGGCGTAGCCGGGCGGGCCTCCGCCGGGCACGGAGGCGCTGAGGGGACGTGCGATGCGCTACCGGGGGAACCGCCGCCAGGCCGAGCTGTCGGCCGACGTCCGCGGGCGGCACCGGCGGTCCAAGGACGCGGCCGGCGACACCACGACGGTACGGGAGCGGGCCGCCGGGCGGCCACGGCGTTTCCAGCCGCGCGACGCGCGCGGACGCTTCCGGAAGATCGAGCCGGGGGACCGTCTCGAGAGCGCGGGCGGGCCGGACGCCGCTCCAGGCGACAAACCGCGCTACACCTGGCGCGACTTCGAGCTCGACGAGGACCTGCCGCGCGCGGCGCCGCATCCGCCGGACGCGGTCGACCTGCGCGACGGGCGCCGGCACTGCGGCGCGCTGGAGGGAATCCTCTACCGCCAGTGGGCCGAGGACGGGCGGTCGGCGCCCGCCGACGCCGTACGCGCCGTCGACAGCCTCGCGGAGCTGCCGGACGCGCTCAAGGAGCGGCTCGCCGAAGAACTCGACGGGATCTATGTCGGCTCCGGCGGAGTGCCCGATCTGGACGACATGCAATATCTGCGCGGTGCTCCCTTGCCGTCCGGCAAGGCCACATGGGACATCTGCGCCGGCGCCTACGGCGACCGCACGATCGTCGTCGGAGACAAGCCCTCACCGACGCCCGACGTTATGTTGCATGAGGTCGGACACGCACTCGATGACATCGACGGGCGGATGGTCGAAGACGGGCCCCGACAATGGCAGTCCGACAGCCCGGAGTTCCGTAGGCTCTACGAGCAATGCCTTCCGCATTTCGCGAGTGATTTTCACATTCCGGCGGGCGATCTCGGGCGCCATGAGTTCTTCGCGGACGCCTTCGCGGCGATCGCCTCTCGGCAGAGACCCGCACTTGTCGACATGCTCGGTGGGAACACTCGCGTGGCGCTCAATGTGATGCTTTTCTTCAATCGCAAATACGGGATTTAGGGGAGAGGCGATGTACGTCATCAGACTCCCCGACGGGAACCTTCGGGTTCCTGTGGGGGTGATGGGGCCCGGCCGTGAGGGAAAGGGGGGCCAGGGGGAGATCGGCAGCGTGATCGGGCAGGGCTACGTCGAGATCGGCCCTGATGATCCTGACTATCAGCGCCTTCTCGATCAGTCGATCACAGAGGAAGAACTGGCGGACAAGCGCCGCCGATGGCGCGCGGACGACGAAGCGCTGCGCCGGGAGTTCGAGGATTTCAAAGCCGAGCAGACTGAAGAGTGACGGACACCGGGGGACAGGTGCCGGTCACGACGACTCTGCTAACGGCTGAGATCGGAGGAGTCGACGGCCTCCTCGCCACGCAGTAGTGCGTGTACCTCTGACTCCCTGAAACGGCGATGCCCACCAGGAGTCCGGATGCTACTGATCCGGCCCGCGGCGGCCCAACGCGTCACAGTTTTCGGATCGACCCGGAACAGGGCAGCGACCTCGCCTGGGGTCAGCAGGCGTTCGCTCGTGCTCTCCACGTTTTCTCTCCCCCTTTGTCCCGCTCTCGTCGCGGAAGGACTGTTTCTAAGTGTGCCGGGTGAAGACCGGTTTCTCCCTTGTTTTCGGAAAACATCACGCTACGTAGTTTTGTGACATGCAGAAATGACCACATGTGACCGTCCGGTTGCACTTCAACGGCGCTCGATCGGCATCCCCGCGCTCGCGGGTGCCCGGTTCTCGCCACGTCTTTGGGGCCCTTAGGGTTCTGGTATGTCGGATCTTGTTACGGTGGAGGAGATCGAGGGCGCCGCCCGCAGGCTGGACGGCATCGTCCTCCGTACGCCGCTGGTGGCATTCCCTACGAAATCACCTTCGGCGCCACCTCTCCAGCTGAAGCTGGAATCACTTCAACCGGTCGGCTCGTTCAAGCTCCGCGGCGCCTACACCGCGATCAGTGGCATTCCGGAGGCCGACCGTAAGAACGGCGTCATCGCGCACTCCAGTGGCAACCACGCGCAGGCGGTCGCGTACGCGGCGAAGGCCCTGGGCATCCCGGCGGTGCTCGTCGTGCCGAACACCACGCCGCAGATCAAGATGGACGCGTGCGCCGCGTTGGGGGCCGAGCTCGTGCTCGTGGAGCCCACCATCGAGGCGCGCGTGGAGATGGCCGAACGACTGGCCGCCGCGCACGGCTACCCGATGGTCTCCCCGTTCGATGACCGCAGCGTCATCGCCGGCCAGGGAACGATCGGCCTGGAGATCATCGAGGACGCGCCGGACGTGGACACGGTGCTCGTGCCGATCAGCGGCGGCGGGCTGATCTCCGGGATCGCCGCCGCGATCAAGGCCAGACGCCCCGAGACCAACGTGATCGGCGTAGAACCGGAACTCGCCGCCGACGCCCGCGCGTCCTTCCGCGCCGGCCGCCGCATCGCCTGGCCGAGCGCCGACACCCACCGCACGATCGCCGACGCCCTGCGCGTCGAATGCGTGGGCGCCCAGCCGTTCGAGCACATCCGGGCCCTGGTCGACGACATCGTGACGGTGAGCGAGGAGGAGATCCACGACGCGATGCGGCAGCTCGCCCGGCGGGCGCGCCTGGTCGCCGAGCCGGGCGGAGCCGTGGCGACCGCGGCGTACCTGTCGAGGTTCGGCACGGTCCAGCCACGCGGCCGCCGCCGCAACTTCGTCGCCGTCGTCTCCGGCGGCAACGCCGACCCCGCCATCTACGCCGACATCCTGAGCGAAGACCTTTAGGACCTTCAGGGCCTGTTCCCGCTGCGGGGACAGGCCCTACGCGGCCGACCTCGCGGGGCGCGGGGCGCGGAGCGCGAGGTCGTGGAGTGGAAGGGCATGCCGGGGGTTGTGGGCGGATGGTCGCGAGGTGGGGGCTGCGGAGCGAGAGGTCGTAGGCGTCAGGGCAACGTGTTGGGGTTGTGGGGCGAGGGCGCGGGGTCAGCGCACGAGCTGGGGACTGCGGGGGCGGAAGGGCGCGGTGCGACAGATCGCGAAGCGTGAGGCTGTGCGGCGTGAAGTGGCGGCTCGTCCGTCGTCGGGCGATTGTGGGCGAGACATGGAACCTTCGGGGGCCGTGTCCGCGGGGCGTCGAGTGGCGCGGTGGGGAGTCGCCGGCGTGTGTCGCCCAGGTAGGGGATAGCCTCAGAGCGCCATGCGTTCCGTACTCATTTACAGCCTCTCGCGGCTGGCGTTGTTCGCCGCGACCGCGGGCGTCCTCTTCCTGGTGGGGGCCCGCGGGTTTCTGCTGCTCGCGCTGTCGATCCTGGTCAGCGGCATCGTCAGCTTCGTGCTGCTCTCGCGTCAGCGGGACGCGGTGTCCAGCTCGGTCACCGAGCGGGCCGGTCGGATCCGCGACAACCTCGCCGACGGCGCCGCCCGCGAAGACTCCGACTGATCACCGGCTTAGGCCGGTCACAATGCCGGGCGGGTGGCGTGGTGCAGGGCCACCACGCCGAACGTCAGGTTGCGATAACGCACCGATTCCCAGCCGGCCTCGCGCAGCAGGGTGGCCAGTGTCTCCTGGTCGTGCCAGGCCGCGGTCGACTCGGCCAGGTAGTGGTAGGAGTCCGGGTTCGAGCTCACCTTCGCCATCAGCGGCAGGCCGAATCTCAGGTGCGTCTCGTGCAGGCCGCGCAGCACGCGGTTCGGCGGGTGGCTGACCTCACAGATCAGCAGGCGTCCGCCCGGCTTGGTCACCCGGAGCATCTCCGAGAGTGCGGCCGGAGTGTCCCGTACGTTGCGGATGCCGAAAGAGATCGTCACCGCGTCGAAGGACGCGTCGGAGAACGGCAGCCGCAGGGCGTCGCCCGCCGCGAAGCCCAGGCCGCGTACGCCCGCCTGGCGGCGTACGCCCTGCTCAAGCATGCCGAGGGAGAAGTCGCACGCGACCGTGAGGGCGCCCGCCTCGGCGAACGGCACCGAGGACGTGCCCGTCCCGGCCGCCACGTCGAGCACCAGCTCACCGGGGGCCGCGCCCACAGCGCGTACGACCTCGCGCCGCCAGCGGCCGTCCAGGCCCGCCGTCATCAGGTGGTTGAGCAGGTCATAGCGCGCGGCCGTGCGGTCGAACATGGCCGCGACCTCGGCCGGCTGCTTGTCCAGAGATGCGCGCGTCATGGTCGTCGAGCCTACGCAAGGGACGGCGCATCCGGACATGCGGCCCGGCCGGAACGATCAGGGGTGCCTCGCGGTTCCCGAGCAGCCCCCCATAAGGTTTAGACTCTGCGTGTAGCACGCTTGTGAAGCGCTTCACAAATGAACAAGACCCGAACATGGCACCCCGGGTCGCATCGAGCCTCCTCCAGGGCCGTACGATCCGGCACGGCATCGAGCCCGCCTTCCTTTCCCCGAGGCGGCACCACCGACCACCTGCCCACAGAGGAATCTCGTGTCCGAGACACCCGCCGCAATTCGACAGGACCTCTCCGCGACGGAGGCCGACGTCATCGTCGTCGGCGCCGGACCGGCGGGCTCGGCGACCGCATACCACCTCGCCCAGGCCGGACTCGACGTCCTGCTGCTGGAGAAGACGAGCTTCCCGCGCGAGAAGGTCTGCGGTGACGGCCTCACTCCCCGCGCCACCAAGCAACTGATCAAGATGGGCGTCGACCTCGACGCGCCCGGATGGATCCGCAACAAGGGCCTGCGCATCATCGGCGGCGGCGTCCGCCTCGAGCTGCCCTGGCCCGACCTCGCCAGCTACCCCGACTACGGTCTGGTCCGCACCCGGATGGACTTCGACCAGATCCTCGCCGAGCGTGCCGTCGCCGTGGGCGTCAAGCTGCGCATGAACACCTCGGTGACCGGGCCGATCGTGGACGACAACGGCCGGATCACCGGAGTGATCGCCAAGACCTCCGACGGAGAGGCCCGGTTCACCGCGCCCCTCGTCGTGGCCGCAGACGGCAACTCCACCCGGCTCTCGCTGTCCATGGGCCTGCGCAAGCGCGACGACCGCCCGATGGGCGTGGCCGTACGCCGCTACTACACGAGCCCGCGCCACGACGACGACTACCTCGAGTCCTGGCTGGAGCTGTGGGACGGCGAGCGCCTGCTGCCCGGCTACGGCTGGGTGTTCGGCGTCGGCGACGGCACCTCCAACGTCGGGCTCGGCCTGCTCAACACGAGTGAGGCCTTCAAGAACGTCGACTACCGTGGGCTGCTGAAGAGCTGGCTCGCCGGCATGCCCGAAGAGTGGGGCTACGTCGAGGAAAACGCCACCGGGCCGGTACGCGGCGCCGCGCTCCCGATGGGCTTCAACCGCACGCCGCACTACACCCGGGGCCTGCTGCTCGTCGGTGACGCGGGCGGGATGATCAACCCGTTCAACGGCGAGGGCATCGCGTACGCGATGGAGTCCGCCGAGATGGCGGCGGAGATCATCGTGCAGGCACTCGGCCGGCCGACCGCGGCACAGCGGGAGCGTGCGCTGCACGACTACCCGCGTGTGCTCAAGGAGGCCTACGGCGGCTACTACACGATCGGGCGGATCTTCGTGAAGGCCATCGGGGACCCGCGCGTGATGAAGTTCGCGACGCGTCACGGGCTGCCGCACCCCACACTGATGAGATTCACGCTCAAGCTCCTCGCCAATCTCACGGATCCGCGGGGTGGTGACGCGATGGACCGCGTGATCAACGCGATGTCCAAACTCGCACCCGCAGCGTGATACCCCGAGAGAAGAAGTGATGATCTCCGTGCCTAGGATGGAAATCCCGGTCGTGCTCGACGACCGTGCCGCGCGTGACGCGCGCTCAGTGGCATTCACCGAGAGGGGGGTGTGAGATTTGAACCTCTATGTACCGATTGTCATACTCGGCATCTTGGCGCTGGGTTTTGCGGGCTTTTCGGTGGTCATGGGTTCTTTGACCGGCCCGAAGCGCTGGAACCGGGCCCGGCTCGAGTCCTACGAATGCGGTATCGAACCCACCCCGCAGCCCGTCGGCGGCGGGCGATTCCCGGTGAAGTACTACCTGACGGCGATGCTATTCATCGTTTTCGACATCGAGATCATTTTCCTCTATCCGTGGGCGGTCGCCTTCGACCACCTCGGCATGTTCGGCCTCGTCGAAATGGTGCTGTTCATCGTCACCGTCCTCATCGCGTACGCCTATGTCTGGCGCCGCGGTGGTCTGGAGTGGGACTGAGATGGGTCTAGAAGAAAAGCTCCCCAGCGGGATCGTCCTCACGACGGTCGAGCAGGTCATCGGGCACGCCCGCAAGAGCTCGGTGTGGCCGGCGACCTTCGGCCTGGCCTGTTGCAGCATGGAGCTGATGGCGGTCGGCGACCCCCGGCACGACTTCTCCCGATGGGGCATGGAGCGGGCCTCCGGCTCGCCGCGCCAGGCCGACCTGATGGTCGTGGCCGGCCGCGTGAGCCAGAAGATGGCGCCCGTGCTGCGGCAGATCTATGACCAGATGGCCTCGCCGAAGTGGGTCATCGCGATGGGCGTGTGCGCCTCGTCCGGCGGCATGTTCAACAACTACGCGATCGTGCAGGGCGTCGACCACATCGTGCCCGTCGACATCTACCTGCCGGGCTGCCCGCCGCGGCCGGAGATGCTGCTCGACGCGATCCTCAAGCTGCACGACAAGATCCAGCACGCCAAGATGGGCCCGCACCGCAAGAAGGAGATCGAGGAGCTCGAGCGCGCGCGGCTCCGGCAGCTCCCCCTCCTCGACCAGCCCCAGGCACTGCCGCAGGTGACTTCATGAGTTCGCAACATCCGGAACAGAAGGCCGAGCAGGCCGCCGACCAGCTTCCCGCCCAGGGCGAGGAAGAACGGTCCGAGCAGCCGATCGCCCGGCACGGCATGTTCGGCGCCCGTACGACCGGTGACACCTCCGGCTTCGGTGGCCTCGTCGTCCGCCAGTCGCCCAAGATCGGCAGCGATCGCCCGTACGGCGGGCCGCGCACGACCGGAGCGGAAGGAGAGTTCGACGAGGTCGCCGACTTCCTCGCCGAGGCCTACCCCGACTTCGGCGACGCGATCGAACGCGTGGTCGTCGACCGCCACGAGCTGACCTTCGTCGTACGCCGTGAGCACCTCCTCGGCATCGTGCAGGTCCTGCGCGACGACCCGCGGCTCCGCTTCGAGCTGTGCCTCGGCGTCTCGGGTGTGCACTTCCCCGCGGAGGCCGGCGCCGAGCTGCACGCGACGTACCCGCTGCTGTCGATCACCCACAACCGGCGCATCCGGCTCGAGGTGACCTGCCCCGACGCCGACCCGCACATCCCGTCGATCGTGTCGGTCTACCCGACCAACAACTGGCACGAGCGCGAGACGTACGACTTCTTCGGCCTGATCTTCGACGGGCACCCGGCGCTGACCCGGATCATGATGCCGGACGACTGGATGGGCCACCCGCAGCGCAAGGACTACCCCCTCGGCGGCATCCCCGTCGAGTACCGCGGGGCCACGGTGCCGCCGCCGGACGAGCGGAGGTCGTACGTATGAGCACCAGCACCACATACGACGCGTACGGGGCCGATGAGGCCACCGAGGGCACCGTCTACAACGTGGGCGGGCAGGACTGGGACGACGTCGTCCAGGGCGCCCAGGAGGGCGAGGACGACCGCCTGGTCGTGAACATGGGCCCGCAGCACCCGTCGACGCACGGCGTGCTCCGGCTCATCCTCACGCTCGACGGTGAGACGGTGGACGAGACCCGCGTGGGCATCGGCTACCTCCACACCGGCATCGAGAAGAACATGGAGTACCGGACGTGGACCCAGGGGACCACGTTCTGCACCCGCATGGACTACCTCGCGCCGATCTTCAACGAGACGGCCTACTGCATGGCCGTCGAGAAGCTCCTCGACATCACCGACCAGATCCCCGAGCGGGCGCAGGTCATCCGGGTGCTGATGATGGAGGTCAACCGGATCTCCTCCCATCTCGTCGCGATCGCCTCGTTCGGCCTGGAGCTCGGCGCGACCACGGTCATGCTGAACGGCTTCCTGGAGCGTGAGTACGCCCTCGACATCTTCGAGATGATCGCCGGGCTGCGCATGAACATGGCCTACATCCGGCCGGGCGGGGTCGCACAGGACCTGCCCCCGGGCGCCATCGACAAGATCGGCGACTTCGTCAAGCGCGAGCGCTACCGGCTCGGCCAGATGCGCAAGCTGCTGGACGCCAACCCGGTCTACCTCGCCCGTACGAAGAACATCGCCTACCTCGACCTGACCGCCTGCATGGCGCTGGGCGTCACCGGCCCGGTGCTGCGCAGCACCGGGCTGCCGTGGGACCTGCGCAAGTCGCAGCCGTACTGCGGTTACGAGACCTACGACTTCGAGGTGGCCACCCAGGACACCTGCGACGTCTATGGCCGCTACCTGATCCGCATGCAGGAGATGGACGAGTCCCTGAAGATCATCGAGCAGTGCCTCGACCGGCTGAGCTCCGGCTCGGCCAAGTCGGGCCCGGTGATGATCCAGGACAAGAAGATCGGCTGGCCGGCGCAGCTCGCGCTCGGGCCGGACGGCATGGGCAACTCGCCCAACCACATCGCGCACATCATGGGCCAGTCCATGGAAGCCCTCATCCACCACTTCAAGCTGGTCACCGAGGGATTCCGGGTGCCGGCCGGCCAGGTCTACACCGCGGTCGAGTCGCCCCGCGGCGAGCTCGGCTGCCACCTGGTGAGCGACGGCGGCACCCGCCCGTACCGCGCGCACTTCCGGGACCCGTCCTTCACCAACCTGCAGGCGATCCCGGCGTCCGCGGAAGGCGGCATGGTCGCCGATGTGATCGCCGCCGTGGCCAGTATCGATCCGGTGATGGGGGGAGTCGACCGATGAGTCTGGAACCCGAGGTTCTGGAGCGTCTCGAACGGGACGCAAAGGAGATCATCGCGCGGTATCCCAAGCCGCGCTCGGCGCTGCTGCCGCTGCTGCACCTGATGCAGTCCGAGGAGGGCTACGTCTCCGAGCACGGCATCCAGCTCTGCGCCGACCTGCTCGGCATCACGGCGGCGCAGGTCACCGGCGTGGTGACCTTCTACACGCAGTACAAACAGCACCCGGTCGGCGAATACCACGTCGGCGTCTGTATCAACAGCCTGTGCGCGATCATGGGCGGCGACCAGATCTGGCGGGAGCTGAGCGAGTACGTCGGCGTCGGCCACGACGAATCGACCGACGACGGCCGGGTCAGCCTTGAGCGCATCGAGTGCAACGCCGCCTGCGACTACGCCCCGGTGATGATGGTCAACTGGGAGTTCTTCGACGACATGACTCCCGCGAAGGCCAAGCAGCTCGTCGACGACCTGCGGGCGGGCAAGCAGGTCGCCCCGACCCGCGGCGCGGAGTCGGTGTGCAGCTGGAAGCAGGCCTCGCGGGTGCTCGCGGGCTTCAACGACGGCCGCGCCGGCGAGGGCACGCAGGCCGGCTACGCGTCGCTGCGCGGCCTCCAGCTCGCCAAGGACTCCGGCTGGGCGGCCCCCGAGCCTGAAAGAGGTGCCGAGTGACCACGCTCACGCCGATCCTGACCAAGTACTGGGACCGGCCCGACTCCTTCACCCGCGAGGCGTACGAGGACGACGGCGGTTACAAGGCGCTGCGCACCGCCCTCGGCATGGCCCAGGACGACATCGTCCAGGCGGTCAAGGACTCCGGTCTGCGCGGCCGTGGCGGCGCGGGCTTCCCCACCGGCATGAAGTGGGGCTTCATCCCGCAGGGCGACGGCAAGCCGCACTACCTGGTCGTGAACGCGGACGAGTCCGAGCCGGGCACCTGCAAGGACATCCCGCTCATGATGGCCAACCCGCACGCGCTGGTCGAGGGCGTGATCATCAGCGCGTACGCCATCCGCGCGAACATCGCCTTCATCTACGTGCGAGGCGAGGTGCTGCACGTCATCCGCCGCCTCCAGCAGGCCGTCGCGGAGGCGTACGAGGCCGGCTACATCGGCGCCGACATCCTCGGCTCCGGCTTCGACCTCGAACTCGTCGTGCACAGCGGCGCGGGCGCCTACATCTGCGGTGAGGAGACGGCGCTGCTGGACTCCCTGGAGGGGTTCCGCGGCCAGCCGCGTCTCAAGCCGCCGTTCCCTGCGGTGGCCGGCCTGTACGGCGGCCCGACCGTGATCAACAACGTCGAGTCGATCGCGAGCGTCCCGGCGATCGTGACGAACGGCGCCGACTGGTTCGCCTCGATGGGCACCGAGAAGTCCAAGGGCTTCGGGATCTTCAGCCTCTCCGGGCACGTCACCCGGCCCGGCCAGTACGAGGCGCCGCTGGGCATCACGCTCCGCGAGCTGCTCGACATGGCGGGCGGCGTACGCGCCGGTCACCGGCTGAAGTTCTGGACCCCGGGCGGCTCGTCCACACCGATCTTCACCGAGGAGCACCTCGACGTGCCGCTGGACTTCGAGTCCGTCGGCGCGGCGGGCTCCATGCTCGGCACCCGGGCGCTGCAGATCTTCGACGAGACGACCTGCGTCGTACGCGCGGTGCTGCGCTGGAGCGAGTTCTACGCGCACGAGTCGTGCGGCAAGTGCACGCCCTGCCGCGAGGGCACCTACTGGTACAAGCAGATGCTGAAGCGGCTCGAGCAGGGCCAGGGCAGCGAGACGGACCTCGACACGCTCCTCGACCTGTCCGACAACATCCTCGGCCGGTCGTTCTGCGCGCTGGGCGACGGGGCGACGAGCCCGGTCACCTCCAGCATCCAGTACTTCCGCGACGAGTACATCCGGCACTTCGAGACCGGTGGCTGCCCCTTCGACCAGGCCGCTTCAACCGTGTGGGCAGGTGAGAAATGACGGTCACCGACAGCACTCAGGTCGAGAAGGCGGAAGAGCTGATCTCCGTCACGATCGACGGCTTCGAGATCAGCGTGCCGAAGGGGACGCTGATCATCCGGGCCGCCGAGCTGATCGGCGTCCAGATCCCGCGGTTCTGCGACCACCCGCTGCTCGACCCGGTGGCCGCCTGCCGGCAGTGCCTGGTGGAGATCCCCGATGCCGGAAACGGCCGCGGGATGCCCAAGCCGCAGCCCGCCTGCGCCGTCACCGTGATGCCCGGCATGGTCATCAAGACCCAGCTCACCTCCGAGGTGGCCGACAAGGCCCAGCACGGAGTCATGGAGCTGCTGCTGGTCAACCACCCGCTGGACTGCCCGGTCTGCGACAAGGGCGGCGAGTGCCCGCTGCAGAACCAGGCGATGTCCAACGGCCGCGGCGAGTCGCGGTTCGTGGAGGCCAAGCGCACCTTCCCCAAGCCGCTCGCGCTCTCCTCCCAGGTGCTGCTGGACCGCGAGCGGTGCATCCAGTGCGCCCGCTGTACGCGCTTCTCCGACGAGATCGCCGGCGACGCGTTCATCGACCTGTTCGAGCGCGGCGCCAAGGAGCAGGTCGGCGTCGCCCCGGGCCATGAGTTCCAGTCCTACTTCTCCGGCAACACGGTGCAGATCTGCCCGGTCGGCGCGCTGACCGGCGCCGCCTACCGCTTCCGCTCCCGCCCGTTCGACCTCGTCTCCACGCCGAGCGTCTGCGAGCACTGCGCTTCCGGCTGCGCCCAGCGCACCGACCACCGGCGCGGCAAGGTCACCCGCCGCCTCGCCGGCGACGACCCGCAGGTCAACGAGGAGTGGAACTGCGACAAGGGCCGGTGGGCGTTCACCCACACGACCGCGCCGGACCGGCTGACCCACCCGCTGATCCGTAACGAGGACGGCGTGCTGGAGACCGCGTCCTGGCCGGAGGCGCTGCACGTCGCGGCCGAGGGCCTGGCGCGGGCGCGCGGCAGGGCCGGTGTGCTCACCGGCGGTCGGCTCACGCTCGAGGACTCCTACGCGTACGCCAAGTTCGCCCGGCTCGCCCTCGGCACCAACGACATCGACTTCCGCGCCCGCGAGCACTCCCGCGAAGAGGCCGACTTCCTCGCCGCGACCGTCGCGGGCAGCCCGATCGGGGTCACCTACGAGGAGCTGGAGAAGGCCCCGGCGGTCCTGCTGGCCGGCTTCGAGCCGGAGGAGGAGTCGCCGATCGTCTTCCTGCGGCTCCGCAAGGCGGCGCGCAAGCGCGGGCTCAAGGTCTTCTCGATCGCACCGTTCGCGACGCGGGGCCTGGACAAGCTGGCCGGCACGCTCGTGGCCACGCCGCCCGGCGGCGAGGCCGACGCGCTCGGCGGCCTGATCACCGGCGTCGGGCTCGACACGGCCGGCAAGGCCACCGCCGAGCTGCTCAAGGCCGAGGGATCCGTCATCCTCATCGGCGAGCGGCTCGCCGGAGTCCCCGGCGCGCTGTCGGCCGTCGGCCGTCTCGTCGCCGCCACCGGCGCGCGGGCCGCCTGGGTGCCCCGCCGGGCCGGCGAGCGCGGCGCGATCGAGGCGGGCGCGCTGCCCGGCCTGCTGCCGATCGGCCGCCCGGTCGTCGACGTGGCCGCACGCGCCGAGGTCGCCCGCGTATGGGGGGTCGCCTCCCTGCCGGAGGCGCCCGGCCGCGACACCGACGGCATCCTCGCCGCCGCGCGCGACGAGGAGCTCGACGCCCTGCTGATCGCCGGCGTCGACCCGTACGACCTGCCCGACCCGGACGCGGCGCTCGCCGCGCTGGAGGCCACACCGTTCATCGTCAGCCTCGAACAGCGCGTCAGCGCGGTCACCGACCGGGCCGACGTGGTGCTGCCCGTCTCCGTGGTCACCGAGAAGGCCGGCACGTTCGTCAACTGGGAGGGCCGCGGCCGCCCGTTCGACGCCGTGCTGAAGGTCCCTCAGGTGATGTCGGACCTGAAGGTCCTCGGCACGATCGCCGACCGGATGGACGTCCACCTGGGCCTGCCCGACTCCGCGTCGGCCCGCCGTGAGCTGGCCGTCCTGGGCGGGTTCAAGGGCACGCGCCCGGGCCTGCCGAGCGTCACCGCCGCGGTCGCGGCCGAACCCGGCGCGGGCGAGGCGGTCCTGGCCACCTGGCGGATGCTGCTCGACGCGGGCCGGCTCCAGGACGGCGAGCCGTACCTCGCGGGCACCGCCAAGACGCCGGTCGCCCGGCTGAGCGCGGCCACCGCCGAGGAGATCGGAGCGGACGGGAAGGTCACCGTCGCCACGGCGCACGGCGAGATCACCCTTCCGCTGGAGATCACCGACATGCCGGACCGTGTGGTCTGGCTGCCTGCCAACTCCCCGGGCTCCGCGGTCCACCGCGACCTCGCCGCCCAGGCCGGAGGGGTCGTGAAGATCCAGAACGGGAGCCTCTCATGAGCGAGCGTAGCGAGCGAACCGGAAAGCACAGCGCGCTGGTGGTCGCTCCTCCGACGAAGGAGACCTCATGAGCGCCCATGTCCTTGCCGATGCGCTGGCGGCGACGCCGCGTACCGAGCAGTGCACCGGCAAGCCGTACGGCCTGGGCTCGTTCGGCTGTGACCCCTGGTGGCTGGTCGGCGCCAAGGCGCTCGTCATCTTCGTGTTCCTGCTGCTGACGGTCCTGCTGGCCGTCTGGTTCGAGCGCCGGGTCATCGGCCGCATGCAGCTTCGCCCCGGTCCCAACCGGGCCGGGCCGTTCGGCCTGCTGCAGTCGCTGCTCGACGGCATCAAGGGCGCGACCAAGGAGGACATCGTCCCGCGCGGCGTGGACAAGATCGTCTTCTTCCTCGCGCCGGTCATGGCCGCGGCGCCCGCGCTGGTGTCGTTCTCGATCATCCCGTTCGGCGGGATCGTCTCGATCGGCGGGCACAGGACGCCGCTGCAGCTCACCGACCTGCCGGTCGCGGTGCTGCTGGTCCTGGCGATGTCCTCGATGGGCGTGTACGGCTTCGTGCTGGCCGGCTGGTCGTCGATGTCGCCGTACTCCCTGCTCGGCGGCATGCGCTCCAGCGCCCAGGTGATCTCGTACGAGATCGCGATGGGCCTGTCGTTCGTGGCGGTGTTCCTGTTCGCCGGGTCGCTGTCCACCTCCGAGATCGTCAACGCCCAGGCGCACGGCGGGACCTACCACTTCCTCGGTTTCACGGGTCACTTCCCGTCCTGGTACGTCGTACTGCTGTTCCCGTCCTTCGTGATCTACCTGTTCACGATGATGGGGGAGTCCGGCCGCATCCCGTTCGACCTGCCCGAGGGCGAGGGCGAGCTGGTGGCCGGCTACCACACCGAGTACTCCTCGCTGAAGTTCCTGATGTTCTACCTCGCCGAGTACATCAACATGGCCACGCTGTCGGCGCTGTGCACGACGCTGTTCCTCGGCGGATACCGCGCACCGTGGCCGATCACCGGGGTCTGGTCCGGCGCCAACTCCGGCTGGTGGCCGGTGCTGTGGTTCCTGATCAAGCTGTGGATGTTCATCTTCTTCTTCGTCTGGGTGCGGGCCTCGCTGCCGCGTGTCCGGTACGACCAGCTGATGAAGCTCGGCTGGAAGGTGCTGATCCCGGTCTCGCTGGGCTGGATCCTCTTCGTGTCGACGGTGCGCGCCCTGCGCAACCAGCGGCACGACATGCGCCCGGTGATGCTGGGCGCGGCGGCGCTGATCCTGATCCTGCTCGTGGTGTCGGTGATCTGGGAACGTGCGTCCGGGTCGGGCAAGTCCGAGCCCGCCGAGGAGGCGGCCGAGGCCGAGCCCGACGCCATGGCGGGCGGGTTCCCGGTGCCCCCGCTCGACGCGCCGCACTATCACGGTGCCGGAGACGTCCGCGCCGACAACTCCGCGGAGGCCACCCGTGCTTGATTTCCTGAACCCGGTCAAGGGGTTCGGCGTCACCTTCCACCAGATGCTCATGAAGACCGAGACGGTCGAGTATCCCGAGGTCAAGAAGCCGACCGCGCCGCGTTTCCACGGCCGTCACCAGCTCAACCGCTGGGCCGACGGCCTGGAGAAGTGCGTCGGATGCGAGCTGTGCGCGTGGGCGTGCCCCGCGGACGCGATCTACGTGGAGGGCGCCGACAACACCGAGGAGGCGCGGTTCTCCCCGGGTGAGCGCTACGGCCGGACCTACCAGATCAACTACCTGCGCTGCATCCTCTGTGGCCTGTGCATCGAGGCGTGCCCGACCCGGGCGCTCACGATGACCAACGAGTACGAACTGGCCAACGACAGCCGCGAGAGCCTCATCTACACCAAGGAGATGCTGCTCGCGCCGCTGATCGAGGGCATGGAGGCTCCGCCGCACGAGATGCGGCTCGGCGACACCGAAGAGGACTACTACCTCCTCGGCGCCGCGGGCGAACATGAGGAGGGAACCAAGTGAACGGCCTCGTGGCCGCGGGCGCGCATCAGACCGGCGAGTCGGGGATCTTCTGGTTCCTCGCCATCGTCTCGGTCGCGGCCGCGCTCGGCATGATCTTCATGCGGAAGGTCGTCTACTCCGCGCTGCTGCTCGCCGTCGTGATGCTGTCCCTCGCGGTGTTCTACGCGGTCAACGAGGCGCCGTTCCTGGCCTTCGTGCAGGTGATCGTCTACACCGGCGCCGTGCTGATGCTCTTCCTGTTCGTCATCATGGTCGTCGGCGTCAGCTCGACGGAGTCCATGGTCGAGACGATCAAGGGCCAGCGCGTCGCGGCGGGCATCGCGGGCATCGGGTTCGGCGTCCTGTTGATCCTCGGTATCGGCAACGCGACGCTGCCGCCGTCCAAGGGGCTCGCGAGCGCCAACGCCGACGGCGGCAACGTGATGGGCCTGGCCCGGCTGCTGTTCGGCTACAACACGCGGACGCACAACACCATGGAGGGCTACATCTTCGCCTTCGAGGTGACGAGCGCCCTGCTGATCACGGCGGCACTCGGAGCGATGGTCCTCGCCCACCGTGAGCGGCTGACGCCCAGGCCGACGCAGCGCGAGCTGTCCCAGGCGCGGATGAAGAGCGACCACGTCTCGACGCTTCCGGCGCCCGGAACGTACGCCCGGCACAACGCCGTCGACATGCCGGCCCTGCTGCCGGACGGCTCGGTCTCCGAGCTCTCGGTCAGCCCGGTGATCGCCCGCCGCCGCGGCGGCTCCCACGAGGACCTGCACGGCGAGGGGCCGGAGGCGGCCGTACGCCACGGGGCCGCCACGCTCAAGGCGGTGCTCCAAGGCCGCGACGAGGGCCAGGTCGAGGTCGAGTCCGAGGCCCCAGCCGAGGAGGAGAAGAAGAAGTGACCGGGCATTACCTGGCGCTTTCCGCCATCTTGTTCACGATCGGGGCGGTCGGCGTACTCATTCGCCGGAACGCCATCGTCATCTTCATGTGCGTCGAGCTCATGCTGAACGCCACCAACCTGGCGTTCGTGAGCTTCTCCCGCATGCACGGCACCCTCGACGGGCAGATCATCGCGTTCTTCGTGATGGTCGTGGCCGCCGCCGAGGTCGTCGTGGGACTGGCGATCATCATGGCGATCTTCCGAAGCCGCAAGTCCTCGTCGGTAGACGACGCGAACCTGCTGAAGTACTGAGGACATCTCGATGACGAACCTCCTAGCCGATCCGCAGCTGCACGCGCGGGCGGCCCAAGGCATGCAGTCCGCCGCGTGGCTGCTGATCGCGTTCCCGCTCGCGGGTGCCGCGATCCTGCTGCTCGGCGGCCGCCGTACCGACAAGTGGGGACACCTGCTCGGCGTCGCGATGTCCGTGGCGTCCTTCGTCGTCGGTGTCGCCGTGTTCGTGCAGATGCTGGGCCAGCCCGGAGACGGCCGGACCCGCCTGGTCCACCTGTACCAGTGGGTCTCGGTCGGATCGTTCAAGGCGGACGTGAACCTCCTGATCGACCCGCTGTCGATCAGCTTCGTGCTGCTGATCACCGGTGTGGGCTCGCTGATCCACATCTACTCGATCGGCTACATGGCCCACGACCCGGAACGGCGCAGGTTCTTCGCGTACCTCAACCTGTTCGTCGCGGCGATGCTGCTGCTGGTCCTCGCCGACAACTACCTCAGCCTGTACGTCGGCTGGGAGGGCGTGGGCCTCGCCTCGTACCTGCTGATCGGGTTCTGGCAGCACAAGCCGAGCGCGGCCACGGCCGCCAAGAAGGCGTTCATCGTCAACCGGGTCGGTGACTTCGGCCTCTCCGTGGCGATCATGCTGATGTTCCTGACGTTCGGCTCGATCAGCTTCACGGACGTCTTCGGCCACGCCTCGCAGGCCTCGCACGGCACCATCACCGCGATCGGCCTGCTGCTGTTGCTCGGTGCCTGCGGCAAGTCCGCGCAGCTCCCGCTGCAGTCCTGGCTCCTGGACGCGATGGAGGGCCCGACCCCGGTGTCGGCGCTGATCCACGCGGCCACGATGGTGACCGCGGGCGTCTACCTGATCGTCCGCTCCCACGTGATCTTCGAGCTGTCCGCGCAGGCGCGCCTCCTCGTGGTGATCGTCGGCGCGGCCACGCTGCTCTTCGGTGCGATCATCGGTTGCGCCAAGGACGACATCAAGAAGGCCCTCGCGGGCTCGACGATGTCCCAGATCGGCTACATGATGCTGGCCGCCGGGATCGGCAAGGCCGGCTACGTCTTCGCGATCGCCCACCTCATCGCGCACGGCTTCTTCAAGGCCGGGTTGTTCCTCGGCGCCGGTTCGGTCATGCACGGCATGAACGACGACGTGGACATGCGCAAGTACGGGGCGCTGCGCAAGGTCATGCCGATCACGTTCGCCACGTTCGGCCTCGGCTACCTCGCCATCATCGGCTTCCCCGGCTTGTCCGGCTGGTGGACCAAGGACGGCATCATCGACGCCGCCTTCGACAAGGGCGGCACGTCCGGCCAGATCCTCGGCTGGGCGGCGCTGATCGGCGCGGGCATCACGGCGTACTACATGTCGCGCGTGATGTTCATGACGTTCTTCGGCGAGAAGCGCTGGGACGACGACGTGCACCCGCACGAGTCGCCCTCGGTCATGACGATCCCGCTGATCCTGCTGGCCCTCGGGTCGATCGCGATGGGCGCCTTCCTGATCGCGGGGGACCGGTTCGCCAAGTTCCTCGCCCCGGTCGTCGGCGAGCCCGAGGCACCCCACAAGGTGATCACGCCGTACACCGGCGTGGTCTTCGTGCTGATGGCCGCCGGCATCGGCCTCGCCTTCTGGCAGTACCTCCGGCGCCCGGTCCCGCGTACGGCTCCGGCGGGGCGCTTCCCCGTCGTCGCGGCCCGCAAGGACCTGTACGGCGACGCGCTCAACGAGTCGCTGTTCATGCGCCCCGGCCAGTGGCTGACCCGGCTGACGGTCTACTTCGACGGCCGCGGCGTCGACGGCGTCGTCAACGGTGTCGCCGCCTTCGTGGGCGGCACATCGGGACGGCTGCGGCGGGTGCAGACGGGATTCGTCCGCTCGTACGCACTGTCCATGTTCTTCGGCGCCGCGCTCGTGATCGGCGCCCTGCTCCTGGTGAGGATCTGACATGCTGACAGCACTCATCGCCATACCCGCGCTCGGGGCGGTGCTGCTGGCGTTCCTGCCCAAGGGCAAGGACGAGCTGGCCAAGCTGACGGCGCTCGCCGTCACGCTGGTCGTCGCTGTCCTCACCGTGGTGATGGCGATCCGCTTCGACAACGGCGGGCCGCGCTTCCAGTTCACCGAGCAGCACTGGTGGATCCGGGCGTTCCACGTGCACTACGCGGTCGGCGTCGACGGCGTCGCGCTCGTGCTGATCCTGCTGTCGGCGATCCTCGTGCCGCTGGTGGTCCTCGCCTCCTGGAACGACGCGGAGCGCTCCGGCGGCGTCGACGAGCCGCCGAAACGGTCTGTGAAGACCTACTTCGCGCTGCTGCTGGCCCTCGAGGCGATGATGATCGGGGTCTTCGCGGCCACCGACATCTTCCTGTTCTACGTGTTCTTCGAGGCCATGCTCATCCCGATGTACTTCATCATCGGGTCCTACGGTGGCGCGCAGCGCTCGTACGCCGCGGTGAAGTTCCTGCTGTACTCCCTGTTCGGCGGCCTGCTCATGCTCGCCGCGGTGATCGGGCTGTACGTCGTGTCGGCGAACGCCGGGAACGGCACGTTCCTGTTCGGCGAGCTGACCAAGCTCCACATCGAGCCCACCACGGCCAAGTGGCTGTTCCTCGGCTTCTTCGTCGCCTTCGCGATCAAGGCGCCGCTGGTGCCGTTCCACACCTGGCTGCCGGACGCCGCGGGCCAGGCGCCCGCCGGCGCGGCGGTGCTGCTCGTCGGCGTGCTCGACAAGGTCGGCACGTACGGCATGCTGCGGTTCTGCATCGAGCTGTTCCCCGGCGCGGCCAAGTGGTTCACGCCGGTGGTGCTGACGCTGTCGGTGGTCGGCATCGTGTACGGCGCGGTGCTGGCGATCGGCCAGATCGACCTCAAGCGGCTGATCGCCTACACCTCGATCTCGCACTTCGGCTTCATCACCCTGGGCATCTTCGCGATGACCACGCAGGGGCAGGCCGGCGCGACGCTCTACATGTTCAACCACGGGTTCTCGACCGGCGCGCTGTTCCTGGTGGCGGGCTTCCTGATCGCCCGCCGCGGCTCGGCGCGGATCGACGCGTTCGGCGGGGTGAAGAACGTCGCGCCGATCCTGGCCGGCACGTTCCTCGTCGCCGGCCTCTCGGGCCTGTCACTGCCGGGGCTGTCGACGTTCGTGTCGGAGTTCCTGGTGCTGGTGGGCACGTTCACGCGCTACAAGGTGCCCGCGATCATCGCCACGAGCGGCATCATCCTGGCCGCCGTCTACATCCTGTGGATGTACCAGCGGACGATGACCGGGCCGACGACCGAGAAGGTCGCCGGGATGCGGGACCTGTCCAAGCGTGAGCTCGTCGTGATCGCACCGGTCCTCGCGATCCTCGTCGTGCTCGGCTTCTATCCCAAGCCCGCGCTGGACATGATCAACCCGTCCGTGAAGCAGACGATGGTCCGGGTCGACAAGCAGGACCCGAAGCCGACCATCGCGGAGAAGGGAACCCGCCCGTGAGTCTCGACAGAATCGCGGCGGCGGGAGAGATCTCGCCTCCGCACATCGAGTACGGACGGCTGGCGCCGATCCTGATCGTGCTCGGCGCGGCGGCGGTGGGCGTTCTCATCGAGGCGTTCCTCTCGCGTGAGCAGCGCTACTGGGCGCAGGTGCAGGTGTCGCTGCTCGGCCTGGTCGGCGCGCTCGCCTGGACGGTCGCGCTGGGGGTGTCCGACACTCCGCACCACGTGGCGGCCATGGGCGCGATCGGCGTCGACGGCCCGACGCTCTTCATCCAGGGCACGATCCTCGCGCTCGCGCTGATGTCGCTGCTGCTGATCGCCGAGCGGCGGCACGAGCCGAGCCCCTTCACCGCGCAGGCGTCGTCGGTGCCGGGCACCGCCGAGGAGCGCGAGAGCCTGGTCGCGGGGATCACCCAGACCGAGGTCTTCCCGCTCATGCTCTTCGCCGTGGGCGGCATGCTGATCTTCCCGGCGGCCAACGACCTGCTGACCATGTTCGTCGCCCTGGAGGTCCTGTCCCTGCCGCTGTACCTCCTGTGCGGCCTCGCCCGCCGGCGCCGCCTGCTCTCGCAGGAGGCCGCGGTCAAGTACTTCCTGCTCGGCGCCTTCTCCTCGGCGTTCTTCCTGTACGGCACCGCGCTGCTGTACGGCTACGCCGGGTCGGTGCGGCTGTCCGACATCTCCACCGCCATCAGCACGCAGGTCGGGAGTGAGCCGATGCTGCTCGCCGGCGTCGCGCTGCTGAGCGTCGGGCTGCTGTTCAAGATGGGCGCGGTGCCCTTCCAGGTCTGGAAGCCCGACGTCTACCAGGGCGCCCCGACCGCGATCACCGCGCTGATGGCCTCCTGCACGCTCGTCTCGGCCGTCGGCGGGATCCTGCGGGTCTTCTACGTCGGCTTCGAGACGCTGCGCTGGGACTGGCGGCCGATGATGTGGGCGGTCGCGATCCTGACCATGCTCCTCGGCGCGATCGTGGCGATCACGCAGACGGACGTGAAGCGGATGCTCGCCTACTCCTCGATCGCGCACGGCGGCTTCCTGCTGACCGGCGTCATCGCCACCAACGAGGCGGGCCTGTCGAGCACGCTGTTCTACCTCGCGGCGTACGGCTTCACGACGGTCGGCGCGTTCGCGGTCATCACGATGGTCCGCGACGCGGGCGGCGAGGCGTGGCACCTATCGCGCTGGGCCGGCCTGGGCAAGCGCCAGCCGCTGCTCGCCGGGGCGTTCGCGCTGTTCCTGCTCGCCTTCGCCGGTATCCCGCTGACCAGCGGGTTCACCGGAAAGTTCGCGGTCTTCCAGGCCGCGGTCGCGGGCGGTGCGACGCCGCTGGTCATCATCGGTGTGCTGTCCTCGGCGATCGCCGCGTTCTTCTACGTCCGCGTGATCGTGCTGATGTTCTTCAACGACCCCGCCGCGGACGGTCCGTCGGTGGTCGTCAGCCCGACCAGCGCGACTGCGGTCGCGGTCGGGGTGGCGGCTACTGTGGTACTCGGTGTGGTTCCCGGGCCCGCGCTTCACCTGGCCCACTCGGCCGCCAGCCAGTTCTTCGTTCGCTGACTTCGGGAGACTCTGTGAGTAGTGGCCTTCTGGGCCTTCCGGCCGTCGATGACACACTCGCAGCGGACATCTCCGGGCGGCTGGACTCGGTCGAGGATCTGCTGCGGAGCTCGGTGGAGAGCGAACACTCGCTCCTGCGCGACGCCTCCCGGCACCTGGCCGAGGCAGGCGGCAAGCGGTTCCGGCCGATGCTGGTGCTGCTCGCCGCGGAGTTCGGCGACCGGGCGGCGCCGGGCGTCGTCCCGGCCGCCGTCGTGGTCGAGCTGACCCACCTGGCGACGCTGTACCACGACGACGTGATGGACGAGGCGGTGATGCGCCGCGGGGAGGCCTCCGCCAACTCGCGGTGGGACAACACCGTCGCGATCCTCACCGGCGACTACCTCTTCGCCCGCGCCTCCGACATCCTGGCCGACCTCGGCCCGGAGGCGGTGCGCATCCAGGCCCGTACGTTCGCGCGGCTGGTCCAAGGCCAGATCGAGGAGACGACCGGGCCGCCGGAGGGCACCGACGCGCTGAACCACTACCTCGGCGTGGTCGCGGGCAAGACGGGCTCGCTCATCGCGGCGTCGGGGCACCTCGGCGCGCTGCTGGCCGGCGCCGAGCCGGCGGTCGTCACGACGCTCACGTCGGTGTGCGAGAAGATCGGGATCGCGTTCCAGCTCTCGGACGACATCCTCGACGTCGCGTCGGAATCGGATGAGTCGGGCAAGACCCCCGGCACCGACCTGCGGGAGGGCGTCCACACGCTCCCGGTGCTGCACGTCCTGCGCTCCGCGGCGCCGGGTGACGAGCACCTGCGCTCCCTGCTGCTCTCGGACCTGTCCGAGGACGACGCGCGCCACGCGGAGGCGCTCACGCTGCTGCGCGCCCACCCGGCCATGGACCGGGCCCGAGCCGACCTGCGCCAGTGGGTGGACGACGCCCACGCCGAGCTCGCCACGCTGCCGGACCTGCCGGCCCGCACGGCGTTCATGGCCCTCTGCGACTACGTCCTGACCCGCACCAGCTAGGGCCTGTCGCGCCGCCGGAGCAGGACGAACACGCCCGCGATGGCCGCGAGGGCCAGGGCGGGGATGGCGAGCAGCCAGTAGTTCGTCCGGCCGCCGCCGCCCGCGTTGTCCGAGGCGATCGCGATCCGGCCGAGGACGGTGGTCGCCCCGCAGTGGGCGACGATGGGGTACGCGCCCGGTTTCAGGCCGGCCTTGAGCACGATGTCGGCGTCGCCGGTGTCGGCCTTGCCGTGCAGCCTCACATCGCCCGTGAAGGCCGCGGAGGCCGCCGTGTGCGCCGTCGGGCCCGTACTACAGCCGGGAACGCTGATGTGCACCCGCTGGCCGGGGCGGGCCGCGGCAGGCGTGACGACGATCGTCTCCGCGACCGCGGGGCCGGCGCTCAGGCCGATGGCCAGCAGGGCCAGCAGGGTCAGGGCGACCGTACGGGTTCCGCGCAACGCCATCCCTCCTCCGGGTTCGTGCTCGCACGTTAACGGCGGACGCCGGCGCGTCGGCGCGGCACCGCCGGGGGTTTGCCGAACCTGGGCCGTCTGGTGACCTTCATGATCACGACACGCACCCGACCTGCGGGTATCCGGTCTGTGTCTCAACGACGATGGACTCGTCGTATCGTCACGCGCTCGCGGAGGCCCGGTGGATGTCAGGCGGCTGGTCTGGGTGGTCCTTGCGGTGGTACCCCTGCTGCCGACGGGTCCGGCGGCGGACGCCCGCGTGACCTCGGTGAAGGCGCTCGGCGCCGCGTCGTTCTGGACCGATGCCCGTGTCGCGCGCGCGACACCGCTCGGCCGGCGGCTGAGCGACGAGGTGCCGGACGTGGGGATCCCGGCGGCGCGCGGTGTGCCCGGCAGCAAGGTGATCGGGGCGCTGTTCTTCGACAACGGGAGCGGCGGCCATTACTGCACGGCCAGCGTCATCCGTACGCCGAAGCGGAACATGCTGCTCACCGCGGCGCACTGTCTGTACAACCCGGACACGCACGCCTGGCACCGGAACATCGTCTTCGTCCCGCGCTACAGCGCCGGCCACCGGCCGTACGGCACCTGGCCGATCTGGCTGATGGTCGCCGACCGGCGCTGGCTCCAGAGCGGCGACCCGGACATGGACGTCGCCTTCGCGGCCGTACAGCTCATCCACGGCCGGCGGATCGCCGATGTCGTGGGCGCGAACCAACTGATGATCAACCCGGGGTACACCCGGCGCGTGGTGGTCGCGGGGTATCCGGCGAAGGAGAACTATCCGGCGGACCGCCCCATCGGGTGCGCCGGGTCGACGGCGAAGCAGTCGAGGTCGCAGCTGAGGTTCGACTGCCACGGTTTCTACGGGGGGACCAGCGGCAGCCCGTGGCTGAGCGACTACGACAACCGTACGCAGGCGGGGCACGTCGTCGGGGTGATCGGCGGCTACCAGGAGGGCGGGAGCGAGGAGTGGCGCTCCTACAGCCCGCTGTTCGGCCCGAACGTCGCGAGCCTGCTGACTACGGCGAACAGTCGAGCGTGACGCGTCGCCCGGGGGCCCGTACGGCGTCGACGCTGAAGACGGCGAGCGCGGCCCAGACGAGGAGGAACCCGACCCAACGGCTGGCCGGCATCGCCTCGTGCTGCACCAGCAGCCCGATCAGGAACTGAAGGACCGGCGCGAGGTACTGCAGCATGCCGAGCACGGTGAGCGGCACGCGCGTCGCGGAGGAGTTGAACAGCATCAGCGGTACGGCGGTGATCACGCCGCCGCTGATGAGCAGGGCGAGGTGCCCGGTCCCGTGCCCGGTGAACGTCGGGTGGGGCTGGAAGACCGCGTACGCGAGGGCGGGCACGAACAGCACGGCCGTCTCGATCGTCAGGCTCTCCGCCGAGGGCGTGTTGGCGTACTTCTTGAGCAGGCCGTACGTTCCGAAGCTGCAGGCGAGGGTGAGCGCGATCCAGGGCGGGCGGCCGTACGCGAGGGCGAGAATGCCGACGGCCGCGGTGCCCGTGCCGACGGCGGCCCACTGCCAGGGCCGGAGGCGTTCGCGCAGGACCAGCACGCCGAGCAGGACGCTGACCAGGGGATTGATGAAGTAGCCGAGGGCCGCCTCGATGGTGTGGCCGCTGTTGACGGCGTAGATGTAGGTACCCCAGTTGATGGTGACGAGGACGGCCGCGACCGCGAGCACGAGGGCGGTCCTGGCCTTCAGGGCCCTGACCCAGCCCCAGTGACGCCGGACCACGAGGATGAGCCCGACGGCGACGAGCGACCAGATGATGCGGTGGGCGAGGATCTCGATGGACCCGGCAGGCTTGAGCAGGGGCCAGTAGAGGGGGAAGAGTCCCCAGATGACGTAGGCCGTGATCCCATACAGGACGCCGCGCCGCATATCAGACACGGCGTCACTGTACCGTAATGAGTGTCTTCGCTTCTGGGACATGTCAGGCTTGTGTCGGGGAGATAGTCTTTGATGGTGTTCGGATTCGGAAAGCCCTCCATGATCACCGCCGAAGACGCCCTACCGGGCCGCGAGACACCGATGCCGGTGGCCCCGCGACACACGGTCCTGGGCACACCGCTGGCCCCGCCGTACCCGTCGGGCACCGAGATCGTCGAGTTCGGCGAGGGGTGCTTCTGGGGAGTGGAGCGGGTGTTCTGGCAGGTTCCGGGAGTCGTGTCCACCTCTGTCGGGTACGCGGGCGGCTTCACGCCCAACCCGACGTACGAGGAGGTCTGCTCGGGCCGCACGGGCCACGCCGAGGTCGTACGGGTGGTGTTCGACACGTCTGAGGTGAGCTATGAGCAACTGCTCAAGGTCTTCTGGGAGGGCCACGACCCGACCCAGGGGATGCAGCAGGGCAACGACGTCGGCACGCAGTACCGCTCGATCATCCTGACGCGATCCGACGCGCAGAAACAGGCGGCGCTGTCGTCACGCGACGCGTACCAGAAGGTGCTGACGTCGAGCGGGTACGGCGACATCACGACGGAGATCACGCCTGCGGGCGAGTTCTACTTCGCCGAGGACTACCACCAGCAGTATCTTTCAAGCGATAAAAACCCCAACGGCTACTGTGGCGTCGGCGGCACTGGCGTGACCTGTCCGGTGGGGGTCGCGCGGGCTGACGGCTGAGGGCATCCGCCCTGGCTGTTGGGCTGCCTCGTTGTCCGGGTGGTTGCGGTAACTTGAGCGTATGACCGCCGAGTTCTTGGAGCCTGTCGGGTCGCGGGACCCTGGTGATGACCCGGCCGCGATCTTCGAGCTGCTGCCGGAGTCTCACCGTTCGCAGTTCCGCGCCGAGTACGACCAGGCGCTTGATGCCGCACATGATCTCGACCGCTTCAAGCAGGTTCGGACGTTGCTTCGTCGGTGGCGGTTGCGTGCGATGGCCTACAACCGGCCGGGTTATGAGGAGGCCGTCCAGGACGCACTCAGCGGGCGCGAAGAGGCTTTCGTCCGCTACACCCCGCCGGGCTGGGAAGGCCGGGTGTGACGTATAGGTTCGACGGCTTCCACGGACGCGCTCTGTATGAGCTGAACGGGTTGCCCGAACATGTGCGGGACGGCCCTTTGCTTGAGCGTGTCCTCCAACTGCTGGAGAGTCCCTGGGACGCGGTGCCTGAGCGACCAGGTCAATCGTTCACGCGGCAAGCCTTCTTCGGCAAGGACGATCAGGGGATGCTGACCTTCATCGTCAACGAACAGACCGAGACGCTGCGGATCGTCGACATCCTCTGGACAGGATGACGCGTCATGCAGCGACCACGTTGGGGCAGGACTGCCACCAGCAGTATCTGTCGGACAGCAAGAACCCGAACGGCTACTGCGGCGTCGGTGGCACTGGGGTGACCTGCCCGGTCGGGGTTGCTCGCGCCGACGGCTGAGGTCGTTCGGCTGGTCCGCTCGGATGTCCGAGAGGTGCTGTAGCTTGAGCGCATGACCGCCGAGTCCTTGGAGCCTGTGGGTTCGCGGGATCCGGGTGACGACCCGGCTGCGATCTTCGAATTGCTTCCGGAGTCGCACCGTGCGCAGTTCCGTGCTGAGTACGACCAGGCGCTTGAGGCGGCGCATGATCTCGACCGCTTCAAGCAGGTGCGGTCGCTGCTGCGGCGGTGGCGGTTGCGCGCGATCGCGTATAACCGGCCAGGCTATGAGGAGGCCGTCCAGGACGCGCTGACGGGGCGGGAGGATGCCTTCGTCCGGTACACCCCGCCGGGCTGGGAAGGTCGGACGGCTTCAACGGTCGTGCTCTGTACGAGCTGAACGGCTTGCCTGAGCAGGTGCGGAACGGCCCTTTGCTTGAGCGTCTCCTCCAACTGCTGGAGAGTCCCGGGGACGCGGTGCCCGAACGTCCAGGCCAATCGCTCGTGAGACAAGCGTTCTTCGGCAAGGACGACCAGGGGATGCTGACCTTTATCGTCAACGAGCAGGCAGAGACGCTTCGGATCATCGACATCCAAAGAACCCGAACGGCTACGGTGGCACCGGTGTGACCTGCCCGGTGGGTGTCGCGAAGGCTGAGTGACCTCCGCTGGCCGCGCCGCGTGGTCGGATCTACCGTCGCGGAGTGACAGCCTCCCGTTGGCCTCCTGCGGTGCTGTGTGTCTGGCCAGCCCCAGTGCCGGTCGACGGAGCTGACCTTCGCAGCCGTGCCTCGCTATGCGCGTCCTGCTGGATCATGGGCGATCGGAGGTTGGCTAAGCCGCCCTGGTGGAGCGTGGACGTCATCCAGGACTTACAATCTTGCAGTCCGAATGTAAGTATTCCTTCTTATACCTGAAATCACAACGTTGGAATTAAAGCCAGCGGCCTAGACTCTGCACGTGTGGACCTCGAAGCGCTAGCAGCATCACCCGTCGGCTCTTTGATCACGATCAAGGGCGTCGACGGACGTTCCGGCAAGTCCTACGATCACAAGGCATACCTCCCCGATCCGTTGCCTGACAGCGTTCCGTTGCAGCATGAGACCTACGGGGCTGTGACTGAGGCGGCGGCGGCCATCGCTCGGCTTGACCAAGCTGCACTCTTGCTGCCCGTCCCGTCTCTCTTGGCCCGTCCGGCCATCCGGCGGGAGGCTGTAAGTACTTCGGCGCTGGAGGGGACGTATGCCGCGTTCACTGACGTGCTGGAAGGAGAGTTCCTCAGTGAGGCGGACCGATCGGCGCCGGTTGCTGAGGTGGTGAACTACATCCAGGCAGCAGAGCACGCCTTTGAGTGGATCTCTCAGTACCCGCTGTCGATGGGGCTACTCGGCACCTTGCAGAAGACGCTTGTCCGTGGAACGCCTGCAGAGAAGACCGACGCTGGGCGTGTCAGAACGATCCAGGTCTGCATCGGTGGTGGTGGTGGTGGCATCGAAGACGCTCGGTTCGTTCCGGCCCCGCCCGGCGACCAACTCGTCGCCGGCGTTGAAGCATGGCTTGAGTGGATCGGCCGGAACGACGATGTTCCTCTTTTGGTAAAGATGGCGCTAGGTCATTACCAGTTTGAAACGCTACATCCGTTCGCCGATGGCAATGGCAGGCTTGGGCGTCTGATCTGCGTCCTTCAGCTCGTGTGGCGCCGAGAGCTGCGTGTGCCTATTCTCAATATATCACCATGGCTAGAACGCCGCCGTAAAGAATACCAGGACCACTTGCTGCAATGCAGCATCACTGGTCAGTTCGATGAGTGGATAAGGTTCTTCTGTCAAGCCGTGAGTGTCCAATCCGCTAGCGCCGTTGAAAAGATCGACGCACTTCATGAATGGAAAGAAGAGACGATGTCGAGTTTGCGTGCGGCAAGGGTCCGTGGCGTCGCTGTCTCCATCGCCGAGCAACTCATCGGATACCCAGTGATCACGGCGACTCTAGCGGCAGAGCAGCATGGAGTTACCTACCAGGCGGCCAACGCCGCGATCCGGCGGCTGGTGTCGCTTGGCATCCTTCGAGAACGAACGGGTCGATCATACGGACGCATCTTTGCCGCCCCAGCGGTTCTCGCGATCATCGAGCCATAATTTAGAGACCGCCGGAGCGCGAACAAGACCCATGCGCTTTGGTTCAGCTAGACCATGTTGCTGAGGGGCCGCTGAATGATTGGGTGCAGAACGGCTACTGCAGCGCCGGCGGCACCGGGTGTGACTGTCCGGTTGGAGTTGCCCGCGCCGATGGCTGAGGTGCGTTCGGCCTGACTGTGGGCGCGCGTCTGTGTCCAGGGAAGCACCACGCGCAGGCAGGACTTGGGGCCGGCGACATGAAGACGTGAGCCGTACGCTTGGGGGGTGTTCGAGTACCACGGGTGGGTGACCATCCGGGAGACCGCTGGTCTCGACGATGATCCCTCGCGGTTGCGTTCACAGGTGGGGGAGATCAACGAAGTGCTCGCGGGCCTGGGGGAGTACGGTCTGCTCGATCTGCGCTGGATGAACGGCACGCCGTTCCTGCATATCGCCGGTATGCCCAACCACCGCGGGGTGTGGGGGGAGCAGGTCATCGGTCTCTTCCGCCGCGTCGGGCGGATCGCTCCCGGCTCGTACGGGCTGCTCCATATCTGGGACGACGAGGACGCGGAGGAAGGGAAGACGTTCAGGATCTTCCGCCTGGCCCGCGGCGTGGTCACCGAGCACGCCGACTCCCTGCTCTCCCCTCTCATCCCGACCGTCGAGGACGGCGGGCCCGCCGAGTGAACCTCCATCACGCCGGGGCGGCTTCGCGTACCGAGCTGAGTGCGTCAGCCGCAGGTCACGGTGCCTTGGCGATCGCGTTCGGGAGTTCGGTCTGCGTCTCGGCGATGGCGTTCGGACTTTCGTCCGGAATCTTCGAGATGATGTTCGGGCTTTCGGGTCCGGCGGACGCCTCGGAGGCGATCTGCTCCCCGATCCACGACAGATGATCGGGGATTTTCACCGCCCATGACGCCTCTTTTCCTGGGTCGTCTTCCCACTCCGAATGCACCGCGACAAGGCGCCCACGGTACATCACGGGCGCACCTGAATCGCCACCCTGAGTGCGGCCGTCCCCTCCTTCAGTTCCATTCCGTCGTTGATTCCGGCGATGGGGCCCATTGCTCCGCTCACCCACATGGTCGCGACCTTCATAACACGAGGTCATTGTCATGGAAGATCTGCACCGCCCCCTGTACGTGGGAGCTGAAGGCTCCACCGTCGATCCCCCACGCCGGAGCGGAGAGCACCCCCGCCGGTAAAGCGAGGGCCGGTACGATGACTCCCGCGCGTTTGGCCGTCTTTTGAGTGCCCATTCGTAAACTTTCCGATGCCGCCCGATGCGGGCAATAAGATTCGCCCAAAAGGGATCGCATAAGGCCCCCCGGGGACGTTCACTTCATACACGCGCCCCCATCGCGCAAAAATTCACCTTCAGGCCGGATATGGAGTGGCTTCGCGCGCCGAACGGAGTGCGCCCGCCCACCAGGCCAGCTGGTCCAGCAGGGTTTTCGCATAGCCAGGTGCCTCGGGGTCGAGTGGATGACCGTCCTGCCAGGACAGGAAGTAGTTCGGGAAGGCCAGGCCGTCGCGGATCGTCACCGCATGCAGTTCGGTCAGGACGTTCTCCAGGTGGAGTACGGCGTGCCGGCCGCCCGCCGCGCCGCCGTAGCTGACGAAGGCGACCGGCTTGGCGGTCCAGTGGGTGAAGTGCCAGTCGATGGCCGCCTTCAACGACGCGGGATAGCTGTGGTTGTACTCCGGCGTGACCACGATGAACGCGTCCGCGCCCTCCAGCGCCGACGTCAGTGCGGCCATCCCGGCCGGGCGCGGGTAGTCGTCGCCGGCGTACTTCGGCGACGCGGCGGGCAGGACCAGCGGGATCTCCACCTCGGCCAGGTCGACGACCTCGACGTCGAAACCGCCGTGCGTACGAGCCTGTGCGGCGACCCACGAGGCCGCCACCGGACCGAACCGTCCTTCCCGGACGCTTCCTACGATGATCACCAGTTTGTTCGACATGGCCACCACCATCGGGCGGGTGCGGTGGCCGCAGCCAGACCGGGCTCAGGCTGGCCCCCGGAGGGCCAGCCTGAGCGCTCCGTGAACGAAGCGAGGCGTCGTAGGCTCACGGCATGGGTACGCCGCTGGGTGATTTCGTACGAGCGAAGCGCGACAGCATCCAGCCGGCCTCGCTGGGGCTGCCGGATCGTGGCCGCCGCCGCTCACCCGGCCTGCGGCGTACGGACCTGGCCGCGCGGGCCGGGGTCAGCGTCGAGTACCTGACCCGAATCGAGCAGGGCCGTGACCGTAATCCCTCGGTGGCGGTGGTGAACGCGCTCGCCGACGCGCTCAGCCTCGATCCCGCCGAGCGCGACCACCTGCGCTACCTCAAGAAGATCACCGGTGGCGAGTGCTCGGCCCACGTACGGCCCGCACCACCGCGCCGCGAGGTACGGCCGTCCGTCCTGGAGACCCTGCGCCTCCTCGAACCCGCGATCGCGCTGGTGACCAACCGGCTGGGCGACGTCCTCGCCCACACCGGAGGGTACGAGCTGGTCATGGGCGGAATCGGACTGCTCGAAGCCGACGAGCCGAACCTCACGCGCTACGTCTTCACCGACCCCGGCGCCCGGGAGTTCTTCGCGGACTGGGAGGACGTCGCGGACGAGCAGGCCTTCGACCTGTGGCTGGCACCGTCCGTAGAGAACTCCGAGTGGCTGACCGCCGAACTCGCGCCCGCCGCCGGCCCCGACTTCACGCGCCGCTTCAACCGCCACGTGGTCCCGCGACGCGGCGCTCTCCGGCTCAACCATCCCTCCGGTCCCGAACTCCGCCTGCTCCGCGAGACCCTCGAACTCCCCTCGGACGCACAGCAACTGGTCGTCCTCCTCCCCGCGGACGAGGAGACGGCCGCGGCCATCGACCGGCTCCACCGCCCCGGACGGCTCCGCGCGATCCCCTGAAAGGGCTAACTTGTCGTCGTGGCGATCGATACGACCGGCGAATGGTGGTCGGGAGAGACCGCGGGCGATATCGCGGACTATCTGGAAGAACTCGCCCCGGGCGGATATCCGGTGGACGAAGTGGTCGAATCCCGGTGCGCGGAGTGCTCCGGCACCGTCTTCTCCCTTGAACTGGACCCGTCGTCGACCTGCGCCCGACGTACGTGCGGGGGCTGCGGGTCGGTGGCGTACATGCTGGACAGCGAGGAGTACTGGATGGACGGCGACGACGGTCCCCAGACCATCGCCTGCTCGTGCGGCGCGACCTGCTTCGAGACGTCCGTCGGCTTCAACCGAAGAGAGGACCGAGAGATCCGCTGGGTCAGCATCGGCCTCCGCTGCGTCCAGGACGGCATCCTGGGCTGCTGCGCCGACTGGAAGATCGGGTACGCCCCGTCCCTCCACCTGCTGGACCGGACATGACCACGGAGCCTACGGAACCGGCCGGGAACGAGCGGGCGGGCTGGTAAGGGTTCGTCGTCTCTCCCGCAAAATGCCTGGCCAATCCCTGTTCGGGCAGCTTTGTGTTTGGCGGACCGCCTATCGGGCATTGCTGCGGCACCCCGGTTGGAAACGATGAAGGGAGCACGGCGATGGGCATTGAGTTCCGGAAGCGTAAGAGGGTCGGCCCCCTGATTTTCAACTTCACCGAGCACGGTTTCTCCTCGTGGAGCGTCAAGATCGGGCGGTGGTCCTGGAATTCCCGCACCCGCGCGCATCGGTACGACCTGCCTGGGCCGATGTCCTGGAAACAGGACAAGCACAAGGACAAGGACAAGTCCAAGTCCTGAGGTCGGCCGCATGAGGTACCAGGGTGGGGCGGTGTCGGCGGATCGGATGGACGCCGCCCCGTACGCGGTAGTACGGCGCTGACGGGTCTCTCGCCAGGTCGTGCCGATGAGGAGCGGATATGGCCGTGCCCCTCAGATCGCTCGTCTCCAGTCATCTTCTCGCCGCCGGTTACGATCCGGCGAGCCGGACGTTATCCGTCCAGTTCGAGGGTGGGGCGATCTATGAGTACTACGACGTTCCCCCGAGCATCTATGAGGAGATGCTGAGCGCTCAGCCGCATCCCTGGACGGCCGTAAACCGGAAACTGCGGGAGAGTCACGAGTATCGGCGCCGGTCCTGACACAGGAGCCGCCGAAGACCGTACTGTGATGCCCTATGGGCTACCCACCTCCGCCGCCTGGCGGGATGATGCCGGCTCCTGGGGCCGACCCCGTGTTGCTGTCCATCGGCGACATTTCCGTTACCCAGACCCACGTGTACGTGCCGCAGGGGCGGTTTCCGCTGCACGGGACGACCTGGACGGTGCAGGACTCCACACAGGTCAGCGAAGGAATTCCGCCGGTGGCCATCATCTTGACCATTGTCTTCGTCTGGTTCTGCCTCATCGGGTTGCTGTTCCTGCTGATGAAGGAGAAGCGCTTCACGGGGTTCGTCTCCATCACGGTCACCGGCATGGGGCTCTACCATTCCGTGCAGTTCCCCGCCGCGCAGCACACCGGCGCCTGGGCGGCCGACGTGGTCGGGCGGGCGCGGGCCATCACCGCCTCCGCGCCGCCGTACTCCGCCTAGCCGACAGCCCCCGCGGACCCGGCCACCCTCCGGGTCCGCGTCCAATATGACCCTAATCGTGGCTAGATAAGGCGCATGGCGTTCGGAATTCTCCCTTTGGTATCGGTCAACGGTGAACCCGCGACGTACGCTGATCGTCCATATGACGGACAACCTCAGAATGGGCCGGCGGTGACGGCTTAGGCCGTGATCGGTGCGAGAGGTAGTGATCTCGAGTGCGGGTGGAAATCTCAGAAGATCATGCGGACCTTCAACCGCAGTATCGAGATCTCCGCGGCGTCTTCTGGGCAACAGCGGCAATTACTGGCGGAGTGGCTGAAAGAATGCGGCGGGGAAGAAGAATAGCGTGCGGAGACAGGCGCTTCTCATAGCGGCAGATCAGTACGGCGCCGAAAGCCTGAGCCGGCTCCGATCGCCGTCGCACGATGTCACGGCGCTTTCCCGCGTACTCGCGGACCCCGAGATCGGGGACTTCTCCGTGGAGTGCAGCCTCAACAGACCCGCCCACGAGGTCGTCGCCGCGGTGGAAGAGCTCTTCAGCGACAAGCGGCCGGACGACGTCCTGATTGCTGTACTTCTCGTGTCACGGGGTGAAAGACGACGCGGGCAGGCTGTTCTTCGCCACCATCAACACGCATCTGAGGAGGCTCGCCTCGAGTTCCGTGCCGGCCTCGTTCGGCGCCGAGCAGATCAGGCTGAGCGTCTCCCGGAAGATCATCTTGATCCTCGACTGCTGCTACAGCGGTTCCTTCACGGCGGGGATGCTGTCGCGCGGCGGCGACCGGGTGGAGATCGACGAGCGCCTCGGGGGTTCGGGGCGGGCGATCATCTACTCGTCGGCGTCGCTGGAGTACGCGTTCGAACTGGACGGTGACGCCGAGACCAGGAGGGCGGTCGGTGCCGAGACGCCGCGGCTCTCGGTCTTCACCGGCGCCATCGTGAACGGCCTTTCCTCCGGACGCGCCGACCGTGACAAAGACGGCCGGATCAGCGTCGACGAGCTCTACGACTTCGTCTTCGGCGAAGTCGCGGAGGCGACCCCGAAACAGACGCCGGGGAAGTTCATCGACGTCCACGGAGAGCTGTTCATCGCGCGCAGCCCGATCACCGCCGAACCCGCACGGCTTCCGGAGGACGTGCTCTCGGCCGTGACCCATCCGCTACCGGATCTTCGCAAGGCCGCGGTGGACACGCTGCGAAGGCTGGTCGTGGCCGGAGGTGAACAGGGAAGGCTCGCCAACGACCAGTTAGTCGGCCTGTTCGAAGACGACAGCCGGTAGGTAGCCGCCTACGCACGCAAAACGGTCCAGGAAATCCCCGCGGTACCGGAGAGACCACCGCCCGCTGAAGCGAGACCCGCCCGGCAGGCCATGCCGCAGAGAGAACGGCGCGCCGCAGGAATGCCGCCGGGCTTCTACCTCTCTTACCTGCTGCCGATGTTCACGAGTCTTTTCTTCCTCATGAGCAAGAACCGGGAGACCCGTTTCCACGCTCTGCAGTGCGCACTGATCGACGCCCTCACGGTGGGCTACATGATCGCGTACGGGATCCTCGGTGCCGTCTACTCGGCCATCCGCTACGGCGGAAAGCCGATATCGGACAATGATCCGCTGGACGCGGTGACGGCGATCATCTTCATGGTGCTCCCCCTTGCTCTTCGGGGCTTCTGCCTGGTGAAGCTGGTCCGGCACAACAGGCCGTTCATCAAATACCTCGGTGCGCTGGCCTCGCGGCTCGCCTATCGCGAGAGGCGAGGGCAATGGACCGGGTGGCCCGGCGCCGGCTGAGGCGTGGCTCACTCCATGCCGGTCAGTTTGTCGGGGTTGGTCACGCCGTAGATGCCGCGGATCCGGTCGTCCTCCGGGTCCAGGTCGAGGACCATCACCGCGAACGGGGAGTCGGCGTTGAAGATCACTGCGGACGGGTCGCCGTTGACCGTCCGGTAGGTCACCGCGAGGTCCTCCGGCAGGCGGGACGCGACGCTGGAGATCAGCCGGGCGATCTTCTCGCGGCCCTGGATCGGGCGCAGGCCGGCCGACCGGACGCCGCCGCCGTCCGTCCACAGGGTCACGTCCGACGCCAGGATCTCGATCAGTTCGCCGATGTCGCCGCCGAACGCCGCCGCCACGAAACGCTCGGTGACCTGCCGCTGCACCCGGGGATCGGCCTGGTAGCGCGGCCGGCGAGCGTGGACGTGCTTCCGCGCCCGGTGGGCCAGCTGCCGTACGGCCGACGGTGAGCGGTCCAGGATCTCGGCGATCTCCGGGTGGGCGTATCCGAAGACCTCGTGGAGGACGAAGACGGCCCGTTCCAGCGGCGTCAGCGTCTCCAGTACCACGAGCAGCGCGATCGACACCGACTCCGACCGTACGGCCGGGTCCTCCTCAGAGGAGGAAGGGGTCAGCAACGGCTCGGGCAGCCACGGGCCGACGTAGCTCTCCCGGCGCCGCGTGATGCTCGCCTGGCGGGCCAGCGCCTCGTTGACCGCGATCCGTACGAGATAGGCACGGGGGTTCTCGATCGAGGGTCCCGCGCTCCGGCGCGACCACGACAGCCAGGTGTCCTGAAGGACGTCCTCGGTGTCGGCGACGCTGCCGAGCAGGTTGTAGACGACCGAGAACAGCAGCTCCCGGTACCCGACGAACACCGACGTCGCCTCGTCGACTTCAGACATGAGCGCCTCCTTTCCCCCCAAAGAGGCGGCACCGCCTCCAAGTGTGACATCCGCCCCCGAGATGTGGTTCATGCCACAACGGGCGCCGCCGATGTCACACCGCCCCCGCCGACGACCCTCTTGGTCTGCGAAAGCCGACGAAAGAGGATGTATGAACAGATGGCGAGGGAACCCGTGGGCGATCCTCTGCGCGCTCAGTCTCGGTTTCTTCATGACCCTGCTCGACCTGACCATCGTCAACATCGCGATCCCCGACATGGTCGACAAGCTGAACGCCTCGCTGGACCAGGTCCTCTGGGTGGTCAACGCGTACGCGCTGGCGCTGGCCGTCCTTCTGATCACCGCGGGGCGGCTCGGTGACCTGCGGGGGAAGAGGACGCTCTACCTCTCCGGCGTGGCGCTGTTCACGCTGGCGAGCCTGGCCTGCGGGCTCGCGCAGGGGCCGGGGCAGCTCATCGCGTTCCGCGCCCTGCAGGGCGCGGGGGCGGCGATGCTCATCCCGCAGACGCTGTCGATGATCGTCGAGGTCTTCCCGAAGGAGAAGCGCGGGGTGGCGCTGGGCGTCTGGGGCGCGACCGCGGGAATGTCCGGGGCGGCCGGGCCGAGCCTCGGCGGCCTCGTGGTCAGCAGGCTCGACTGGCGTTGGATCTTCTTCATCAACGTGCCGCTCGGCGTGCTGGTGATCGTTCTCGGGCTGCTGGTCATGCCGGCGGCGCGGCGCACCGTACGGCACCGGTTCGACCTGCCCGGCGTCGTGCTCGCGTCGACCGCGCTGTTCAGCCTGGCCTTCGGGCTGATCGAGGGCGAGAGATATGACTGGAACGGCGGGATCAAGGCGACGCTCGCGGCCTCCGCCGTCCTTATGACGATCTTCGTCGTCTACCAGCGTGGTCAGCAGGACAACGAGCCGCTCGTGCCGTTCGCGCTGTTCAAGGAACGAGCCTTCACGGTCGTCAACTTCGTCGGAGTCGCGGTCTCGTTCGGCATCGTCGGGCTCTCCCTGCCGCTGACGATCTACCTCCAGTCGGTGCTCGGCCTCAGCCCGGTCAAGGCCGGACTGATGATGCTGCCTCTGGCGGTGGGCTCGGTGATCAGCGCCGGGCCGGCCGGTGTGCTCTCCGAGCGGATCGGGAGCAAGTACCTCCTGATGGGCGGGCTGACCGCGTTCGGCGGCGGACTCGTGTGGATCGTCCTGGTGGCCGGCGCCGGCAGCGGCGGCGGGAGCGTCGTGCTGGCCCCGATGTTCGTCATCGGCCTGGGCGCGGGGTGCACGTTCACCCCGATGGCGGGCGAGGTCATGCGCAACGTCCCGGCGGCGCTCTCCGGTGCCGCCTCCGGGGTCAACAACGCCCTGCGGCAGGTCGGGTCGGTGCTCGCCGCCGCGGTGATCGGCGCCGTGCTCCAGGAACGGCTCGTCACCGCGCTCCGGGAGCAGGCGCAGCAGCGGGCCGGAGAGGTGCCCGCCGCGTACCGGAGCGGTTTCGTGCAGGGCTTCGACCAGGCCGGGAAGCATCTGGAGATCAGCGGGGGCACGAGGCCGCCCGCCGGTCTCCCGGCCGACGTCGCCCACCGTATCGACACGGTCGCGGCCCAGGTGTTCGGGCACGGGTTCGTCGACGCGATGCGGCCCACGATGCTCGTCTCCGCCGGGGTGCTGGCCGCCGGTGTGGCCGCCTGCCTGCTCCTCAAGACCGTGCGAGGCCCGTCCGAGAACCCGCACGGCCTGCCAGTGGCAGAAGAGACGCCTGTCCCGCAGCACGGCTAGAGGAGCGACCGATGACCGAGAAGATCGACTTCACCGAGATGTACGTCACCCACGACGCCTTCCGCCGCGACCTCGGCCGGCTGGAGGCCGCGGCCCGCGCCGGGAGGACCGACGACCCGCGGGTCCGCGGCGGCTGGGAGAACTTCAAGGCCCAGCTGCTCGTCCACCACAGCGTCGAGGACGCCTCGCTGTGGCCGCGCCTCGTCCCGGTCGCCACCGAGCCGGAGGCCAAGGGCCTGCTGGAGGACATGGAGACCGAGCACGCCCGGATCGATCCGCTGCTCGCCGGGTTCGACCGGGCGCTGGAGGACGGCGCGGACGACCTCGTCGTACGGGCCAAAGAGCTCGCCGACGTGCTCGGGCAGCATCTCGAACACGAGGAGGAAGAGGCGCTGCCTCTCATCCAGTCGCTCCTGACGCCCGCGGACTGGAAGGCGTTCGGCCGGGCGATGGCGCGCCGGCAGGGCGTACGGGGCGCGGCGGCCTGGGTTCCGTGGATCACCGACGGCATGGCGCCGGGCGACGCGCGCGCGTTCCTGGGGCGGTTCCCCGCACCTCTGCGGTTGCTCAACCGGCTGCTGTGGGCCCCGAGGTACGAGAGGCGGCGCCTCTGGAAGTTCTGAGGGCACCACCGGGGCCGGGGTCAGCCGCGCAGTTCCCCGGCCAGCGCCGCGGCGAAGGCGTCGACGTCGGCCTCGGTGGTGTCGAAGGAGCACACCCAGCGGACCACGCCGGTCGCCTCGTCCCACGTCTCGAACGGGAACCGCTTGCTCAGCCGCGCGGCGACGTCCGCGTCGATCCGTACGAACACCTCGTTCGCCTGGGGCTCGTACGCCATCACGACTCCGGGCAGGTCGCGTACGGCGGCGTGGAGGCGGCCGGCCATCGCGTTCGAATGGCCGGCGCTGCGCAGCCACAGGTCGCCCTCCAGAAGGGCGATGAACTGCGCGGACACGAAACGCATCTTGGAGGAGAGCTGCATGGCCGTCTTGCGGAGGTACGTCATGCCGCGTGCGGCCTCCGGGTTCACCACGACGACGACCTCGCCGTACAGCAGGCCGTTCTTGGTGCCGCCGAAGGAGATCACGTCCACGCCGACGTCGGTGGTGAAGGCGCGGAGCGGTAGGTCCAGGGCGGCCGCGGCGTTGGCGAGGCGGGTGCCGTCGACGTGCACGGCCATGCCGAGGTCGTGGGCGTGCGCGCAGATCGCGGCGATCTCCCCGGCGGTGTAGAGCGTGCCCAGCTCGGTGCTCTGGGTGATCGAGACGACGCGTGGCTGGGCACGGTGCTCGTCGCCCCAGCCCGTGGCCTGCCGGTCGATCAGCGCGGGGGTGAGCCGGCCGTCCGGGGTCGGTACGGGCAGCAGCTTCAACCCGCCCGTCTTCTCCGGCGCGCCGCCCTCGTCCATCGCGACGTGGGCGGTCTCCGCGCAGATCACCGCCGACCACGGCTCGGTCATCGCCTGCAGGCTCAGCACGTTGGCGCCGGTCCCGTTGAAGACCGGGTACGCCTCGGCCCGCTCGCCGAAGTGTCCCTTGAACACCTCCTGCAGCCGGGCCGTGTAGACGTCGCCGCCGTACGAGGGCTGGTGCCCGCCGTTGGCGGCGCCGATCGCGGCGAGGACCTCGGGATGAGCGCCTGCGCAGTTGTCGCTCTTGAAACCGCGCGCGGAAGGATCATGCAGTGGCATCATGATGCGGCAAGTATCCCATGGAGTCCGGTTGTGCGGCCGATCACGGTCTTTGCGTGATTTTTCGGAATGTCGGTGGATGTGCAGGTCAGCGAGCGATATCGGGGGACGCGGTCGATACCTCCTGACTGCGGTGACATGACCGAAGGGTAAAGGCTTGTTACTTAAGAGGCATTCGAGGCTTCTGACCGATAGTGTGCTCGATGCGCCGCTGATGTTTCGTCTCACGGCCGACCACTGACCACTCCTTCGTTGGAGGAATCTTCATGCGCCTCAAGAAGGCGAGTCTCGCTTTCACCGGTGCGGCAGCCGCCGTCGCCATCACCACCATGGCCGCGTCCCCCGCGTGGGCCTGCAGTGACCGGGACCCCGCTCTCAAGCTCCGCGCGTTCTGCGGCAAAGAGGGCCCGGCCTGGATGCTGAGCAACCCGAACGGCTGGGGCGCGGTCCCGGCCACCTGGATGGACAACCAGGGCGGCCACAGCAACGGGAAGATCAGCGTTCCCGCCCGTGGCAGCGTCGCCCTGCCGACGCACGCCACCAAGGTGATCGTCACCGCATATCGGCCCGACAAGGGCCGTGAGCTGCCGGTCTGGCAGCGACACGGTGCGGTGGGCGCGCTCCTGAGCTGCAAGGCCACCAAGCCCTCGGCCCCGCCGACCAAGGCGAAGCCCAAGCCCTCGGCGAAGCCGACCGAGACCAGCGAGGCGCCGAAGCCCGTCACGCCGCCCAGCGGCGAGGCGCGGCCCGCGACGCCCGTGAAGGCGCAGCCGGCGTTCACCGGCTGACGACAGTCGTTTTTGGCCGGCCCGGGAGCACTCCTGTTCCCGGGCCGTCCTTATCTCCGACGGTTTCGGCCGTCCGTATCACACGCGTCATCGAGGAGCAGGACAGATGTCAATCAGCTTCGCCGTGCCGGGATCGCGGGCGGCGGTCGTGCTGGCCGGTGCCTTGCTGAGCCTCACCGTGGCCGGCTGTGGCGGGTCCGGTGAGCACACCGCGAGCAGCGCGCCGCCCAGTGGCCCGACGGCCCACGCGCCCGCCGCCACCCCGGTCGACTTCGGGAACGGCCCGAGCACCATCGCCACCGCTCGCACCGCGACGGTCGACATCTTCAAGGACCCCGGAGACTCGGCGCCGAGCATCCAGTTGCACAGCCCGAACCCCGACGGCGCGCCCCGGGTGTTCCTGGTGACCGACCGCAAGCCCGGCTGGCTGCACGTCCTCCTCCCCGTGCAGCCGAACGGCAGCACGGGCTGGATCGCCGCCAAACAGGTCCGCACCGCCAAGACCACCTACTGGATCCAGGTGCTGCGCTCAGGCCACCGCCTGAAGCTCTACCAGGGCAAGAAGGTGCTGGTCAGCACGCCTGCGGCCATCGGCAGCACCGACACGCCGACCCCGGGCGGCGCGTATTACCTCACCGAGCTGCTGCAGCCGCCGAACCCCAAGGGCGACTACGGCCCCTACGCGTACGGGCTGTCCGGGCAGTCGACGGCGCTCACGCAGTTCAACGGCCGCGACCCGGTCATCGGCATCCACGGCACGAACGAGCCGAAGCTGCTGGGCACCTCGGTCAGCCACGGATGCATCCGTGTCAGCAACACGGTGATCACCCGCCTGGCGAGGATGCTGCCACTCGGCACGCCGGTGCAGATCGCCGTCTGAGCACGGCCTCGGCGGGGGGCCGGCGCGCCCCCCGTCGGCCGGTCAGGCGGCCCGCACCGCGGGAGTGCCGTACCTGACCGCGTCGTAGTGTCCGAGCAGTTCGTCGCAGATGCCCGCCCAGTCGCGGCCGTACACCGACAGGCGTGCGTGCCCGCCCAAGCGGGTCCGCAGTACGGGGTCGGCCACCAGAGTGGCGACGGCGGCGCGGAGCGCGGCCGGGTCGTCCGGCGGGTAGAGGAGGCCGTTGTGGCCGGGCCGTACGAGATCCAGCGGGCCGCCCGAGGCCGGTGCGACCACCGGCAGGCCGGCCGCGAGCCCCTCCTGTACGGCCTGGCCGAAGGTCTCGTCCGCTCCCGTGTGCACGAACACGTCCAGCGACGCCACCAGCTCCGACAGCTCCGGCCCCGTACGGAAGCCGGTGAAGACGGCGTCCGGCAGCAGGCGTTCGAGCCGCCGCCTCGCCGGGCCGTCCCCGATGACCACCAGACGTACGCCGGGCAGGTCGGTCAGGTGGGAGAGCAGCCAGGGGCGCTTCTCCGGAGCGAGCCGCCCGACGTAACCGACGAGCACCTCACCACCGGGCGCCAGCCGGGCGCGCAGCTCCGCCGACCGGTGCCGGGGGTGGAAGCGCCGGTCGTCCACGCCGCGGGCCCACAGCGCGAGGCGGGGGAAACCACGCCGCCGCAGCTCGTCCAGCGTGGGCCGGGAGGGCGCCAGCGTTCGGTCCGCGCGCTCGTGGATGCGGCGTAGCCAGGCCCAGACGAGCGTGTCGCCGCCGCGCAGGCCGTACCGGCGGACGAACCCGGCCAGATCAGTCTGGAACACCGCCACGGCCGGCACGTCGAGCCGGCGGGCGGCGGCGATCCCGGAGGCGCCGAGCATCAGCGGCGAGGCGAGGTGCACCACGTCGGGCCGGAAGTCGCGCAGCGCCGCCGTCACCTGCCGTGTGGGCAGCCCGAGGACGAACGAGCGGTAGAAGGGCAGGGGTACGCCGGGGGTCAGCCGGAGCCGGTCGTCGGGGTCGCCGGGACCGGGGCCCGGAGCGATGACGAGCACCTCGTGGCCACGGCGGGTCAGGTGGTCCAGCACGCGGCAGACAGAGTTGGTCACGCCGTTGACGTGGGGCAGAAAGGACTCAGTGACAATCGCGATCCTCACGGCCGTGAGCGTGACCGCGCCGCGCGACGGCGCGACCGCGCGGTGGCACCGCGCCGGGAAACATTGCGGAAACGTCGTCTCCCGCCCGTCCGCCGGAGAACTCCGGTGATCTCGTGCCGGACGGGTCGGTCGGGATGGCCCGCGGCCTGGCGGTCCGATGAGGTCCGCGCGAGCTCAGAGGCGCGATAAAAGCCCTGGTCATCAAATACGACGTACGGTGTTCGCGCGCCTACTTAAGCGACCCGTCACGATTCTGCAAACATCTCCGCACGCATCTTCTGCGGTGATATCCGACCCCGGGACAATCACCCCTTGTTCACCATTTGTCGGATGGATCACACTGTCCGACTTCTAAGGGGGTTTCGTGAAGAAGCTTCTTGCCGTGGCCGCGACAGCCGGCCTGGGCCTCAGCGGGCTCGGTCTCGGCGCCACAAGCGCGTCGGCGACCACGAGCGCGCCCGGGGCCTTCCAACCGGCGAGCCTCTCATGGCACGCGTGCCAGCCGGACATCGTGACGGGGGCCCAGGCGTACGACGCCCTGGGACCGGTCAAGGTCTCCACGATCATCAAGTGCGCCGAGCTGCAGGTGCCGCTCGACTACGCGCACCCGAACGGTCAGAAGATCACGCTTGAGCTGACCAAGACGCCGCACCAGGGCTCGGGAGCGGCCAAGGGCGACATCCTGGTCAACCCGGGTGGACCGGGCGGCGAAGGGGCCCTGTTCGGCCCGCGCGTCTACGCCCAGAACTCGGCCTCGATGCAGGCGGCGTACAACGTCATCGGCTTCGACCCGCGCGGCATCGGCTTCAGCACGCCGAAGCTGACCTGTGACGAGAACTACAGCAACGCCCCCCGGCCGGAGTACGGCACGGGCGGGAAGCACGACGACGCGGTCTGGCTGAAGAAGTCCAAGGACTACGCGGACGCCTGCGCGCGCAAGTTCGGCGCGGGTGCCAAGATCGACCTGCTCGACCACCTCAAGACGGTCGACTCGATCCGCGACATGGACACGATCCGCAAGGCGCTCGGGCACCAGAAGCTCGACTACTACGGCGCCTCGTACGGCACCTACCTCGGCCAGACGTACGCGACGATGTTCCCCAAGAACGTCGGCCGCATGGTCCTGGACGGCAACGTCAGCCCCAAGGGCGTCTGGTACGACGCGCAGTTGAACCAGGACGTCTGGTTCAACAAGAACATGGACTACTACTTCGGCTGGATCGCCAAGTACGACTCCAGGTACCACCTGGGCACCACGCAGGCCGCCGTCCGCAGCTACTACTACAAGCTGCAGGACAAGTTGGCCGAGCACCCGCTGACCTACACCTCAGGCGGTCAGACCGTCGCGGTCGGCGAGGACGAGCTGGTGGACAACATCCAGAACGCGGCCTACCGGCGCAGCCAGGCCGTCTGGAACAGCTACGCGTCCGCGATCTCGGCCTACAAGGCGGGTGACGTCGCCACGTTCGCCGGCACGTTCGGCGCGCCGACCACCGGCGGCAGCGACGACAACAGCTTCGCCGTCTACCTCGCCGTCCAGTGCACCGACACCGCGTGGCCGCAGAGCTGGGCCAAGTGGCACTCCGACGCCGTACGGACGAACAAGACCAGCCCGTTCCTGACCTGGGGCAACGTCTGGTTCAACGCTCCTTGCCTGTTCTGGCACGCCAAGCCGGGCACGCCGGTCGACGTCGGCCACACCAAGGACCTGCCGAACAACATCCTGATGTTCCAGGCCACCGACGACGCGGCCACCCCGTACCCGGGCGCGCTCGAACTGCACAAGATCCTCCGGGGCTCCCACCTGGTGGTCCAGGACGGCGACCGTACGCACTGCATCGTGCACCGCGGCGACCTCCGTCCCGGTGGCGTCGACTCCTACTTCGACGCCTACTTCCTGAACGGTTCCCTGCCGTCGGCGGACACCGTGCACGTCTCACAGCTCGGTGACCCGACCCCGCCGGCCGCCGCCGCGGCCAAGGGCCAGACCACGCCGAGCGCCGACACCGTCAAGTAACACCCGCACGCGAACGGTCCCCGGAGAACCCGGGGGCCTTTTCGCGTCCGCTCGCCTATTCAGGACGGAACCTGGCCGCAATCGTCCCTACGGTCAGTCGTGACGTACCCCGAGGACCCGAGGAAAGGCGAGAACATGACCGGCACGCGTGAGCTTCTGAGCACCGAATCCGCGACCATCCTGACGACCCTGGCCCAGCACCGGGCCTTCCTGCGCCAGACGGTCCGCGACCTCGACGACGAGCAGGCCGCGCGGCGCACCACGGTGAGCGCGCTGTGCCTGGGCGGGCTGATCAAGCACGTCGCGAACGTCGAGCGCGGCTGGATGGACTTCGTCGTACGCGGTACGGAGGGCGTCCAGGGCGAGCGGGACTGGCAGGCGGAGTTCCGCATGCTGGAGGGCGAGACGCTCGCCGGGCTGCTGGAGGACTACGACGCGGTCGCGGCGCGGACCGAGGAGATCGTGGCCGGCCTGCCCGACCTGGACTTCGACCACGCCCTGCCCGAGGCGCCCTGGTTCACGCCGGGGGCGCGCTGGTCAGCCCGCCGGGTCCTGCTGCACATCCTGGCCGAGACCTCCCAGCACGCCGGCCACGCCGACATCATCCGCGAGTCGCTCGACGGCGCCAAGACCATGGGGTGAGAGGGCCGCCTCACACCTCGGGCGGCCGGTCGCCCGGGGTGTGCTCGGTGGCGAGCCGGGCCAGCTCGACGCGCGAGCCGATGCCGAGCTTGCGGAACACCTGGCGCAGGTGGAACTTCACCGTGTGCGGTGAGACGAACATCTGGGTCGCGACCTGCGGATTCGTCAGGCCCTGCGCGGCCAGGGCGGCGACGTTCCGCTCGGTGTCGGTCAGGCTCGACCAGCCCGAGACCGGGCGTTCGGTCTGGGTCCAGTGCCGGCGGCGTACGCCGAGCCGTCGCAGCCGGGCACGGATCCGGGCCGCGTCGCGCAGCGCGCCGACCTGTTGGTAGCCCTCCAGCGCCCGGTCCAGCGCGCCGATCGCCGCGTCGTTGCCGGATCCGCCGGCCGGCCGGGCGAGCAGGACGCCGAGATCCTCGGCGGCCGAGGCACGGCCCCACGGCCCGGGATGGGAGGCCGAGGCGTGTGAGAGGGGCACCCGGTCGCCGCGCAGGATGCCGCGGGCGTGCGCGGCCGAGGCGGCGAGCGTGGAGAAGCCGGGGTTGTCGCGGGCGAGCTGCTCGGCCGTGATCGCCACGCTCTCGGCGGACGGGCGGTCCTCGGCCGCGAGCGCCGTACGCGCCAGCCAGGCCGCGGCGTCGGGCTCGGACATCAGCAGCCAGCGGCGTTCCATGGCATCGGTGTACGGGATGTGGAGCACGTCGAGGGCCTCGCGGGGGCCGGCCCTCGCGTCGGCGAGCAGCGCCATGCCCCAGCGGCCCCAGGCCAGCCCGAACCTCGTCCCGGCCCGGAGCTGTTCCTCATAGCGCTGGGCGTAACCGGCCGCCGCGTCGATGTCGCCGCGGTGCACGGAGACGATCACGAGGACCGCGATCGCCAGCAGCACGAACGCGTGCATGCCCATCTGGTCGGCGATGGCCATGCCCGCCTGCGCCTCGGCCGCCGCGTCGTCCAGGCGGCCCTCGGCGAGCCGCAACCGGGCGCGGAAGATCGCCGGGCTGGCGGCGTACGCGGTGTGCCCGAACTCGGTGATCTCCTCCTCGACGCGCTGGAGCTGCGTCTCGGCCTCGTCGAGCATCCGCATGTCGGTGAGGAGGGTGGCCAGGTGCAGGCGTGGGTGGACGCGCCTGGCCTGCACGTCGTCGCGCGGCGCGATGCGGACGGCCTCTCGTACGTGGCTGATCCCGTCCGCCGGGCGGCCGTCCGCCCAGGAGACGTAGGACAGCAGCATGCGGGCGCCCACGTGGGCGGCCCGGCCGTGCTCGTCCGCTGCGGCGACGATCGACTCGGCCAGTTTCTGCCCGCGCCGGAAGTCGTGGTTCGCGTACAGGGCGCGGAGGTAGACCTGCTCGGCCAGTCCGCGCAGCTCGCCGGTCAGGCCCGGCTCGCCGAGCGCCTTCTCCGCCTCGGCCACCGCGTCCATGGGCCGCCCGGCCAGCAGCAGGGCGTACGCCAGTTCGTACCGCAGCCGGGCCGCCTGCCCCGGCACCTGAGTGTGGCTCATCGCGGCGCGGGCGAAGTCGGCCGCCTCCGGCAGCCGCCCGGACGTCGTCAGCGCGTAGACCGCGGTCACCGTGCGGTCGAAACGCCCCTGATCGCCCGGCGTGGTGAGTTCGAGGGCGCGTACGGCCAGGTCGGCGGCGCTCTGCGGTGAGGACGGCAGCACCTCGTTCACGGCCTGGTCGAGGCCCTCCAGCGCGCGGGTGTCGCCGGGGCGCGCGTAGTGCATCAGGTGGGCGGCGGCCGGGATCGCCGAGCCGCCGCGCCTGAGCAGCATGTCGGCGGCCTGCCGGTGCAGCGCGTGCCGGACGGGCACGGTGACGGTCTCGGTCACGGCCTGCCAGAGCAGGTCGTGCCGGAACGTGAGCTGCTCGCCGGAGGGCACCACGACGCCCGCGGCCTCGGCCTCCTCGAGCGCGGCAAGGAGCCGGCTGGGCGGCTCGCCGAACATCTCGGCCAGGTCGTCGACGCGGAACGCGCGCCCCAGGACGGCCGCCACCTGCAGCATGTGCCGGGTGTGCGGGGACAGGCGTGCCAGCCGGCGGCGGGCGATCTCCTGGACCCGCCGCGGCATCCGCCGGGAGGCGAGCCGCGCCTGGCCGTCCTCGATCACGACCGCGCCCTCATCGTGAAGGCCGCGTACGAGCTCGACCAGCAGATAGGGGTTGCCGCCCGTGGCGGCGGTCAGTGAGAGCAGCTCGGTGGACGGCGTCGCGCCGAGGACGTCGGCGACGACCTCGGCCACCGCGCAGTCGCCCAGCGGCTCCAGCACCACGCGCCGGGCGCCGTCGCGCTCGAGGACCTCGAACAGCTGGGCGATCCCGGAGTCGGTCCCGTCGGTCCTCCGGGCCAGAATCCACATCAAGGGGTACGAGGCGAGCTCGGGGATCATCGACCGCAGCGCCAGGATCGTCGTCGGGTCGGCCCACTGCAGGTCGTCGAGGGCGATCAGCAGCGGCCCCTCGAAGACCCGCTCCTCCAGCCGCGTCTGCAACCGCTCGATCAGCCGCAGCCGCAGGTCGATCGTGTCGGAGGGCATGACGGACCGGGCCTCGCGAAGTGTCTGCGGCGACTCCCCGAGCGCGGTCATCAGGGGGACCAGCGGCGCGAGCCGGCTCGGCTCGTCGGCCGCGCCGTGGGCGAGCATGAAGCCCTGCCCGGCGGCGGCCTCCACCGCGTCGGAGAGCAGGTGGCTCTTTCCCATCCCGGAGCGACCCTCGACCAGGAGGACTCCACCCCGGCTCTGTTCGGCTGCCCGCAGGAGGGCGGAGAGGGCGCGCCACTCACGGGTCCGGCCACGCCAGCCACGCCGTGACGGTCGGCCGAGATCGGCTCCGGTCGTCGTCTCCGGGACGGGCGACGGGGGTTCCGCCGTGCTTCCATCAGTCACCAGAACTACAACTTACCTGGTCAGCGCTTTACCGACCGGTCAGTGCCGCGTGGCCCCGCGTTCTTACGGCGCGCGGGTGAAGCATGAGACAAAGTTGATCCGGGTGGGCGCTGAGGACTCGAATGCGCGGCCGGGTCCCAGCGCGCCCCCCGGAAAACCTGTGCCGGGACCCGGCCGATTCGCGTCACCGCGAGCCCGGAGCGACGGCGCCCGCCCCCCTGGGCCGGTGTCCCGGCGCCACTGAGCCGCCGCCCCCAGACGGGCTCAGTTGGCCGAACGCCCTCGCCGCGAGCTCGTGGCGGCGATAAGGAACAGTCTGCGCGGCGGCCCGGAACTCCACATCAGCCACCTGGGCAGGTTCGGTATCCCGTATACAATTCGGCTCTCGTCAGCCGCGGAGAGCCGGGTAGAGGTCCGCCAGCTCCCCGGACAGGCCGCCCTTGACCTGCCGGCTGATCGCGTCCGCGAACACCTCCGGCTCCCCGGCCTCGACGGCGTCGAGCACCCGCGCGGCCACGTCCTCCGGCCTCTCCTTCGGCCCGGGGGCGTTGGCGGCCATGTCGGTGTCCATGAACCCTACGTGCACCCCGACCACGAGCGTGCCCTGCGGAGCCAGCTCCAGGCGTACGCCGTTGGTCAGCGACCAGGCGGCGGACTTGGAGGCCGCGTACGCGCCCATGCCCGGCACGCTGACGTGCGAGAGCACCGAAAGGACGTTGACGAGTGCGCCCCCGCCGTTCGCGCCCAGGACCGGGGCGAAGGCGCGGGTGAGCCCCAGTGTGCCGAAGTAGTTGATCTCCATTTCGTTCCTGGCCTCGTCGAGCGTCGCCGGGCCGAGCAGCGGGCCGCCGTGGAAGACGCCGGCGTTGTTGATCAGCAGTGTGACGTCGCCGCACCGTGCCGCCGCGGCGGCGACGTCCGCCGGGTCGGTCACGTCGAGCTTCACGGGGACGAGGCCGGGGTCGGTGACGGTGCCCGGGTCGCGGGCGCCGGCGTAGACCGTGCCGGCGCCGCGTTCGGCCAGCGCGCGGGCGAGGGCGCGGCCGAGGCCGCGGTTGGCCCCCGTGACGAGAGCGACGGAACCAGAGATCTTCATGACAGTCCTTCCAGGATGGTGGCGTTGGCGAGGCCTCCGGCCTCGCACATGGTCTGCAGTGCGTAGCGGGCGCCGCTCCGGCGCATGGCGCCCATGAGTGTGGTCATCAGGCGGGTGCCGCTGGCGCCGAGCGGGTGGCCGAGCGCGATGGCGCCGCCGTTGACGTTGACCTTGGCCGGGTCGGCGCCGGTCTCCTGGAGCCAGGCCAGGACGACGCTGGCGAACGCCTCGTTGACCTCGAACAGGTCGATGTCCTCCAGCCGCAGCCCGGCCCGGCGCAGCACCTTGTCGGTGGCCGGGATGACGCCGCTCAGCATGAGCAGCGGGTCCGAGCCGGTCACCGCGAAACTGTGCAGGCGGGCGACCGGCCGCAGGCCGAGCCGCGCCGCGGTCTCGCTGGAGGTGATCAGCACCGCGGAAGCGCCGTCGTTGATCGGGCTGCTGTTGCCCGCCGTCACCGACCAGTCGATCTGCGGGAACCGCTCGGCGTACGCGGGGTCGGCGAAGGCCGGCCGCAGCCCGGCGAGCACCTCCGGCGTCGTGCCCGGCCGTACGGACTCATCGCTCGTGACCAGGCCCGCGTCGGTCCGCACGGGGGTGAGCTCGGCGTCGAAGAGCCCGTCGGCGTGCGCCTGGGCGGCGAGCCGGTGCGACCGGGTGGCGAACTCGTCCATCTGCTCGCGGCCGATCGACCACTTCGCGGCGATCAGCTCGGCACTGATGCCCTGCGGCACCAGGCCGTCGGGGAAGCGTGCGGCGACGCCGGGGCCGAAGGGATCGGCGCCCGCCGGGACGTTCGACCACATCGGGACGCGGCTCATCGACTCGACGCCGCAGGCGATGACCAGGTCGTACGCGCCGGAGATCACGCCCTGGGCGGCGAAGTGGACGGCCTGCTGCGACGAGCCGCACTGGCGGTCGATCGTGGTGGCCGGGACCTCTTCGGGCAGCCCGGCCGCGAGCCAGGCGTTGCGAGTGGTGTTCATGGCCTGCTCGCCGACCTGGTCGACGCAGCCGCCGATCACGTCGTCGACGAGCTCGGGGGCGATCCCGCTGCGGCCGATGAGGCCGCGCAGCGTGTGGGCGAGCAGCTCGACCGGGTGGACACCGGCGAGCGTGCCGCTGGGCCGGCCCTTGCCGATCGGCGTGCGTACGGCTTCGACGATCACGGCATCCCGCATGCGCTTCATCTCCCCACGTGCAGAGTTTGCATTTCCAACTCACTGTAGGTTCGAGTGAGTTGGAAATGCAAACGCACCGGTCGTACGGTGGAGGCATGACCACGCCACGTCCCTGCTCGATCGCCGCCGCTCTCAGCGTGATCGGCGAGAAGTACTCCCTGCTCGTGCTGCGCGAGGTGCTGTTCGGCGTCCGGCGCTTCAACGACATGGCCCGCAACATCGGCGCGCCGCGCGACGTCCTGACGGCGCGGCTGAACCGCCTGGTCGAGGCCGGCGTGCTGGACAAGGTGCGATACAGCGAACGGCCGCCGCGGCACGAGTACCACCTGACGGAGGCCGGGCGTGAGCTGCAGGGAGTGCTGCTGACGCTGGGGCAGTGGGGCGACCGCCACCTGGCCGAGCGCCCGCCGGTGATCTTCGAGCACTCCTGCGGCGCCGACTTCGAGGCGGCGGTCGTCTGCCGCGCGTGCGGCACGGAGGTCGCACCGGACTCCTTCGTCGGGGCCCGGTTCCAGGTGGAGGGGTGGGGGCCGGCGGGCCTAGCGGAGTAGTCCGGCGACCAGGGTCTCGACCAGTCGGCGCGCGTCGTAGGCGGGGTCGCTGTCCGCGCCGATGCAGAGGTTGCCGACGCCGCGCATGAGCTCGTACGCCCCCAGGCGGGACCGGATCTCGCCGGAGGCCGCGGCGGCATCGAGCAGCCGGGTGCACACCGGCAGGAGGCGGTCGAGGAAGTAGGCGTGCAGCGTGTCGAAGCCGGCGTCGCCGGACTGGAGCACCGCGGCGAGCCCGTGCTTGGTGACCAGGAAGTCGACGAAGAGGTTGATCCATCGGCTCAGCGCGGCGTGGGGAGTGGCGCTCGTCGCCAGCAGCTCCGGGCCGGCCTCGGCGCAGGCGTCGACCTGGTGCCGGTAGACGGCGATGATGAGGTCCGCCCGGGTCGGGAAGTGGCGGTAGATCGTGCCCATCCCGACGCCGGCCTTGGCCGCGATGTCGCGTACGGGGGCCTCCACGCCCGAGGCGACGAAGACCGCGGCGGCGGCGTCGAGCAGGGTCTGCTCGTTACGCCGGGCGTCCGCCCGCTTGGATCGGCTCGCGTCCACCGCGCCGCCCTTCTCCCGAGGCACCTTACCGGAGCATGGCTCCGGTTGCTCATGATGTCAGAGCGGCACCTCGGCGGCCAAATCCCTAAACGGGGGTGGCGAAGCGTCGCAGGGCGTCGGCGAGGCGGGGAAGGTCGAGCCCTTCGAGGTGGTCCATGATGTGGCGCCGGGTGCTGGCCAGGTGGGTCGGGTAGGCGTTCTCGAGGCGGGCCAGGCCGGCGTCGGTGAGGACCGCGTTGGAGCCGCGGGCGTCCTCGGGGCACTGGACGCGCTCGACCAGGCCGTCGGCCTCCAGGCGGCCGACGATGCGGGTCATGCCGCTCAGTGACACGTCGCACACTCCGGCCAGCTCGCTCATGCGCAGCCGGCGCTCGGGCGCCTCGGACAGGTGCATCAGTACGGAGTACTCGTTCAGCGTGAGGTGCTGCTCGCGCGTCAGGTCGGCGTCGATGGCCCGTGGCAGGACGATGATCGCCCGCCCGAGAGCGCGTGCCACGGCCTCCTCGTCGGGGTTCAGCGGCTGGGGCGGCGCCGTCTCGGTGGTGCGGATTTCGGCCATGCCCGCAGGCTAGTTGCTTGACAAAGCAATCGTCTAGAGTATTTGCTTCACGAAGCAAGTAACTTCCCGTAATGAAAAGAGATCTTCATGACCAAGATCGGAATCATCCTCGGCAGCACCCGGCCGGGACGCGTCGGCGAGGCCGTCGCGCAGTGGGTCCACCAAGTGGCCGCGCAGCGTACCGACGCGGAGTTCGAGCTGGTCGACCTGCTCGACTACAAGCTCCCGCACCTGGACGAGGCGCTCCCGCCGAGCCTGGGCCAGTACGCCCAGCCGCACACGCACGCGTGGGCCGAGAAGATCGCCTCCTTCGACGGGTACGTCTTCGTCACGCCGGAGTACAACCACTCCACCTCGGGCGCGCTGAAGAACGCCATCGACTTCCTCTACGGCGAGTGGAACAACAAGGCGTGCGCGTTCGTCAGCTACGGCGGCGCCGGGGGCACCCGCGCGGTCGAGCACCTGCGCCTGATCGCGGGCGAGCTGCAGCTCGCCGACGTACGCTCCCAGGTGGCCCTGTCGCTGTTCACCGACTTTGAGAACTTCAGCGTCTTCAAGCCGGGCGAGCACCAGCGGCCCGTCCTCGACACGACGCTGGACCAGGTCGTGGCCTGGAGCGAGGCCCTCGCCCCGCTCCGCGCCGCGGCCTGAGGCCGAGACCACCGAGCGGCGCGGCCGTACGGGAGCCGGCCGCGTACACGGGGGTACCGGCCGCCTCGATCACGGCGCGGTCAGGCGGGCGGCCCGGCTCAGGAGGTAGTGGTGCTCCGGGCCGCTCGCGGTGAGGCGGGCCGCCGTGCGGTAGCTCTCCGCGGCCGCCGCGGGCTCGCCCACCATCTCCAGCAGGTGGGCCCGTGCCGCGTGCAGGCGGTGGTGGCCGGGCAGGCGCTCCTCCAGCTCGTCGAGCAGGGCGAGTCCCGTGGCCGGGCCGTGGGTCATCGCCGCCGCGACGGCGCGGTTGAGCGAGACCATCGGATTGGCGGACATGCGTTCGAGCAGTCCGTACAGCGCCAGGATCTGCGGCCAGTCCGTGTCCCCGACCCCGGCCGCCTCGTCGTGGATCGCGTTGATCGCGGCCTGGAGCTGGTACGGGCCGACCGCGCCTCTGGCGAGGGTCGCGGTGATCAGCTCGACGCCCTCGGCGATGGCCGCGGCGTCCCACCGGCTCCGGTCCTGCTCGGCGAGCGGGATCAGCTCACCCGACGGTCCCGTACGCGCGGGGCGGCGGGCCTCGGTGAGCAGCATCAGGGCGAGCAGCCCGGCCACCTCGTTGTCGTCCGGCAGGAGCGCGCGTACCGCCCTGGCCAGGCGGATCGCCTCCCGCGCCAGCTCGCCGCGGTGCAGGTCGGGGCCGACGCTGACGGTGTACCCCTCGTTGAAGATCAGGTACAGCACGTGCAGCACCGAGTGGAGGCGGTCGGCCCACTCCTCGCCGGACGGGAGGCGGAACGGCAGGCCCCTGACGCGCTGCTTGGCCCGGCTGATCCGCTGCGCCATGGTCGCCTCGGGCACCAGGAACGCGCTGGCGATCTCCGCCGTGGTCAGCCCGCCGACGGACCGCAGCGTCAGGGCGATCGCCGACGTCGGGGTCAGGGCCGGATGGCAGCACAGGAACAGCACGGTCAGCGTGTCGTCGCGGTCCGTCCCGGACTCCTCGTCGGCGGGCGGCGCCGCCCGCCGGCCGGCCCGGCGGGCCACGAGCTCCTCCCGGCGGCGCCGTGCCTGCTCACTCCGTACGTGCTCGGTCATGCGGCGCGCGGCGACCTGGATCAGCCAGCCGCGCGGATTGTCCGGCACACCCTCGTCCGGCCACTGGGCCGTGGCGGCGAGCAGGGCCTCCTGCACCGCGTCCTCGGCGGCCTCGAAGTCCCCGAAACGGCGCGTGAGCACGCCGAGGACCTGCGGCGTCAGCCGGCGCAGCAGGTCCTCGCCGTCCGTGTCACACCTCCGGAGAGGGCACCGACATCACCGGGCGTACCTCGATCGGCATGTTCAGCGGGCGGCCGCCGGGCCCGGGTGCGGCCGACACGGTCGCCGCGAGCTCGATCGCGCGCTCGGGCGTCTCGCAGTCGACGATCCACCACCCGGCCAGGAACTCCTTGGTCTCGGGGAACGGCCCGTCGCTGACCACCGGGGCCCGGCCGCCGTCGGCCCGTACGATCCTGGCCTGGTCCGGCATCGCCAGGCCCTGCGCGTCGACGAACTCACCCGAGGCGGCGAGCTTCTCGTTGGTGTCCCGCATGAACGCGATGTGCGCCTGGAGCTCCTCGGCCGACCAGCTGTCGATCCCCGGAAAGTCGGTCTGCGCCGCGCTGAACTGCATCAACATCATGTATTTCATGATCTGTCCCCTCACTGTCACGTATAGGTAGAAGCAGGCGGCGGGTTCTCGACATCGTGGCGGAGATTCTTCCGGGGACCTGTCGATCCGGGTGCGGGCCGTTCGTGTAGAGGGTGAAAGGACCCCTTCCAAGAGGAGCGTTCAGATGAAGCAGTACGTGCTCAACGTCATTCAACCCGACGGCGACCGGCCGCCGCCCGAGGACCTCGGGCCGATCATCGAGCGGGTCATGGCCTGGGAGGGAGAGGTCAAGGCCGCCGGCGCCTGGGTGTTCACCGCCCGGCTGCACCTGGCGAGCACGGCCACCGTCGTACGGATGCAGGACGGCGAGGCCCTGATGACCGACGGTCCGTTCGCCGAGGGCAAGGAGCACATCGGCGGTTTCACGATCGTCAGCGCGCCCGACCTGGACGGCGCGCTCGACTGGGCGCAGCGGCTCAGTGCGGCGACCACACTCCCGATCGAGGTGCGCCCGGTCGACGACGGCGAATGACGCCGGTCGAGCGGGTCTTCGCCGAGGAGTACGGCCGCGCGGTCGCGGTGCTGGTGCGCGTCTTCGGCGACATCGACATCGCCGAAGAGGCGGTCCAGGACGCCTTCACCGAGGCGGTACGCCGCTGGCCGGACGGCGGCGTGCCCCCGAGCCCGGCGGGGTGGATCATCACCACCGCCCGCAACCGGGCGATCGACCGGCTCCGGCGCGAGGGCTCGCGCGCGGACCGGTACGCCCAGGCCGCCCTGCTCAACGCCCGCGACGAACCGGCCGAGGAGGGCGCCGTGCGCGACGACCGGCTACGCCTGATCTTCACCTGCTGCCACCCCGCGCTCGGCACCGGCGTCCAGGTCGCCCTCACGCTCCGGCTCCTCGGCGGGCTCACCACCGCCGAGATCGCCCGCGCCTTCCTGGTGCCGGAGAAGACCATGGCCCAGCGGCTCGTACGGGCCAAGGGGAAGATCCGCGACGCGCGCATCCCGTACCGCGTGCCCGGCGAGGCCGAACTGCCCGGCCGGCTGCGCGCCGTGCTCGCCGTCGTCTACCTGATCTTCAACGAGGGGTACGCCGCCAGCTCGGGCGAGCGGCTGGTCCGGGCGGGCCTGTGCGCGGAGGCCATCCGCCTCGGCCGGCTGCTGGCCGAGCTCATGCCGGACGAGCCGGAGGTCATCGGGCTGCTCGCGCTGATGCTGCTGCTGGAGTCGCGCCGCGCCGCCCGTACAGGCCCGGACGGTGCGCTCGTACGCCTGGCCGACCAGGACCGCGAGCGCTGGGACCACGACCTCGTCGCCGAGGGGCAGGATCTCGTGCGGCGCTGCCTTCGGCGTGACCGGCCGGGGCCGTACCAGGTCCAGGCGGCGATCAACGCCGTCCACAGCGACCCGCCGACGGACTGGACGCAGGTCCTGGCCCTGTACGACCTGCTGTGGTCGTTCACGCCGACCCCGATCGTGGCGCTCAACCGCGCGGTCGCGGTCGCCGAGGTCGAGGGGCCGGCCACCGCGCTGGCCCTGGTCGAGGAACTGGACCTCGACGGCTACCACCTGTTCCACGCCATCCGCGCCGACCTGCTGCGGCGGCTGGGCCGCGACGACGAGGCGGCGCGGGCCTACGACACGGCGATCGCCCGCGCCGCGAACGCCGCGGAGCGCGACTTCCTGATCCGCGGCCGGAGCTCGGTGGCCTGAGATTCGGCTCGGTGGCCTGGAGCGAGCCGTCGCCAGGTCATCGGGCTTACTTCACTTTCCGTTCATAACGGGCATTTAACCTGATCAGAGCCGCCGCCACCCCTTGAGGAGGCCGAGCACTGATGGGTCACTGGTCGTTCCTGGTCGTGGTCGTTGTGATCACGGCGCTGGCATTCGATTTCACCAACGGCTTCCACGACACGGCGAACGCGATGGCGACCTCGGTCGCCACCGGCGCGTTGCCACCGAAGGTCGCCGTGGCGATCTCCGGAGCACTCAACCTGGTCGGGGCGTTCCTCTCCACCGAGGTCGCCAAGACGATCTCGGGCGGGATCGTCGACGACGGCCTGGTCACCCCCTGGATGATCTTCGCTGGACTGGTCGGCGCCATCGTCTGGAATCTGCTGACCTGGCTGGTCGGCCTGCCCTCCAGCTCGTCGCACGCGCTCTTCGGCGGCCTGATCGGGGCGGTCTGGGTCGGCGCGGGCATGAAGGGCGTCCACTTCACCGAGGTCACCGAGAAGATCCTCATCCCCGCCGTCGCGTCCCCGATCGTCGCCGGAGTGGTCGCGATGGTGGCGACCTACCTCGCGTACGTGATCACGCGGCGCGGCCGGGAGCGGGAGGTCACGCGCGGGTTCCGGTTCGGGCAGGTGGCCTCCGCGTCACTGGTCTCGCTGGCGCACGGCACCAACGACGCGCAGAAGACGATGGGCGTCATCACCCTGACGCTGATCTCGGCCGGAGTCCTCTCGCACGGGTCCGGGCCGCCGTGGTGGGTGGTCCTGCTCGCGGGCGGCGCGATAGCGCTCGGCACGTACGCGGGCGGCTGGCGGATCATCCGCACGATGGGCAAGGGCCTGACCGACATCCAGTCGCCACAGGGCTTCGCCGCCGAGACCGCCTCGACCACGGTCATCCTCGCCTCGTCCCACCTGGGCTTCGCGCTCTCCACCACCCAGGTCTGCTCCGGCGGCATTCTCGGCGCCGGCATCGGCCGGCGGCTCGCCGAGGTGCGCTGGAACGTGGCGGGCCGGATGGCCCTGGCCTGGCTGTTCACGCTGCCGGCCGCCGCGGCCGTGGGCGGCGTGTCCGCGGCCGTCGCCAAGCAGGGGACCGCCGGAATCGTGGTCATCTTCGTGGCCGTCCTCGCAGTCGCCTCCGGCATCTACGCCATGTCGCGACGGGACCCGGTCGACTCCAAGAACGTCAACGACCAGCCTGCGGCGCCGGCCATGTCGGCGACCGCGGCATGAGGGGAGGGCGAAGATGGACATCAAGTGGAGCGCGCTCGGCGAGGTGGCCCTGGTCAGCCTCGCCGTGGGCGTCGCGATCGTCGTGATCTTCTCGGTGGGAGTACTCGCGTCGTCCCTCGGCGGGGCTGACGACGCCCCGCCGGCGCGTACGGGCACACTCGCCGCCGGGCTCTGTTTCCTCGCGTGCGCTCTCATCGCGGCGTACGGGATCTATCTCATCGTGCCGCAGTTCCACTGACGTTCGGGGCCTCTCCTTCTCGCCGGGGAGGCTAGTCGACGTACGGGCCGAGCAGTGAGAGGTCGGCGGGGGACAGCCGGTCCTTGGCGGTGTTGGCCTGGTGCCAGTACGGGTAGTTCAGCGGCGGCGCGCTCACCTTGTCGAGGCGGGCGCGCTCCTCGTCGTCCAGCCGCAGGTCGGCGGCGGCGAGGTTGTCGGCCAGCTGCTCGCTGGTCCGCGCGCCGATGACCAGCGACGTGACGCCCTGGCGGCCGAGGAGGTAGGCCAGCGCGACCTGCGCGGCGGAGACGCCCCGGGCCTCGGCGACGTCGACGAGGACGTCGATCGTGTCGTACAGCTTGTCCTCGTCGTACACGGGTGGCTCGTCCCACTCGGTCAGCCGGCGAGACCCCTCCGGAGCCGTCTGCCCGCGGCGGTACTTCCCGGACAGCAGGCCGCCGGCGAGCGGGCTCCAGACGAGGATGCCCAGCCCTTGGTCGATCGCCGCCGGGACGAGCTCGTACTCCGCCTCGCGCGCCTGCAGGGAGTAGTAGATCTGCTGGCTCACGAACCGCTCGTAGCCGAGGCGGTCCGCGGTGCCGAGCGCCTTCATCAGCTGCCAGCCGGTGTAGTTGGACGCACCGACGTAGCGGACCTTGCCGGCCTTGACCAGCGAGTCCAGCGCTTCGAGGGTCTCCTCCAGCGGGGTGACGCCGTCCCACTCGTGCACCTGGTAGAGGTCGATGTAGTCGGTGCCGAGCCGCCGCAGGCTCGCCTCGCAGCCGCGCACGATGTGGTGGCGCGACAGTCCCGCGTCGTTGGGCCCCGGGCCCATCGGCATCCGGACCTTGGTGGCGATCAGCACCTCGTCCCGCCGCCCGGCCACGGCCGCACCGACGATCTCCTCCGACCGGCCGGCCGAGTAGACGTCGGCCGTGTCGATCAGGTTGACCCCGGCATCGAGGCACATGTCGACCTGCCGCCGAGCCTCGTCGGTCTCGGTGTTGCCCACGTTCCCGAACGGCCCCTTGCCGCCGAAGGTCATCGTGCCCATCGTGAGCGCCGACACCCTCAGCCCCGAACGCCCCAGCTGTCGATATTCCATGATTCGATCCTAGTTAGGGCCGGTGGACGGGCCATCGGCGGCCACTTCGAGGAGAGTCGATGATCTTCATTACCGCGAAGTTCCGGGTCCGGGCCGAGGATGCCGACCGGTGGCCGGAGATCTCCCGGGAGTTCACCGAGGCGACTCGCGGCGAGCCGGGATGCCTGTGGTTCGACTGGTCCCGCAGCCTGGACGACCCGAACGAGTACGTGCTGGTCGAGGCGTTCCGGGACGACGACGCGGCGGTCGCGCACGTACGGTCGGACCACTTCACGACCGCCCGGCGGACCCTGCCCCCGCACCTGTCCGAGACCCCGCGCATCGTGAACACCAAGCTCCCCCAGGACGACTGGTCCGAACTCGGTGAGATGGCCGTGGAGCCCTAGAGTCCCGCCCGCGAAGGTCGTTCCAGATCCACGACGGTGCAGTCGAGGAGACTCCGGATGAGCTGCACGCGAAGCGTCAGAACGCCTGGAAAAGACGTCGTTCCAGGAAGTCGTTGGTGAATACGCCGCGCGGGTCGTAGTGGCGGGTCAAGGCGTGGAAGTCGGGAAGTCGCGGGTAGAGGGCGCGCACGGTCTCAGGCGGCGTCGTGAAGAGTTTGCCCCAGTGCGGTCTGGCCTCGTACGGCGCCAGGCGTTCCTCCAGCAGGCCGACCACCGGCAGGACTCTCGGTATGTCCTTGATCCACGTGAAGTGGATGCCGATGCTGTCCCGCCCGTACGCGCTGCTCATCCACAGGTCGTCGCCGGCGATCGTGCGGATTTCTGAGATCTGCAGGACCGGGGCCACCGACGACTTGATCGCGTCCACCGCGCGCAGCGCCTCCGCGGCACGGGAACGCGGTACGAGGTACTCCGTCTGCAGCTCCACCCCGCTGCTCGGTGTGAACTCCGGCCGGAAGTGCGGCAGCCGCTCGTGCCACGGTCCGGATACGCCGAGCTGCTCGGTGCACGGCGCGGCCGAGATGCCGGGGACCGGATGCCTCGGCCCGTCGGCGGGACGGGCCGAGAACCAGTCCGCCGCGAAAGGGTCCGTCTTCGTCTTGATCCACACCTGGTCGACCAGCGGGCCCTGCCAGCCGGTGAACGCGCTGACGCTGTACGCGCTGGAGAACACGTCGTCGAAATGCGAGCAAAGGATCTCGAACGGCAGGTCCTCGTACACGTACTGGCGCAGCGAGAAGGCGGGCCGTACGTCGAGGGTCACGTTCACGACGACCCCGAGCGCCCCCAGTCCGACGACCGCGCCGTCGAAACCCTCCTGGCCCCGGGCCAGCCGGATCAGGTCGCCGTCGGCGGTGAGCAGCTCCAGCGCGGACACGGCGGTGGCGAGGTTGCCGTTCGCGTCGCCGGAGCCGTGTGTGGCCGTGGCGACCGAGCCGGCCACGGAGATGTGCGGCAGCGAGGCGAGGTTGTGCAGGGCGAGGCCGCGTTCGTGCAAACGCCGCCCCACCGAGGCGTACCTGAGGCTGGCGGCGACCGTCACCGTACGAGCCGAGGTGTCGAGATCGAAGACCGGCGGGAGCCCTTCCAGCGAGAGGAGTACGCCCGGTGTGTCGGCGATGTCGTTGAAGGAATGGCCGCTGCCGAGCGCACGGACCCGGTCCGCGCCCGCGACGAGGGCTCGTACCTCGTCGAGCGTGCCCGGCCGTCGTACCTCGGACTGGAACGTGACGCTCCCGGCCCAGTTGGTCGCACTCATCGCCGCCTCCTTAGTCCTGCTAAGGCAACATATAGGGCGGCTACCGAGGAGGGACGATGGACGATCCGCTGGAGCGGCTGCGCGGCATCTGCCTGGGCCTGCCGGAGACGACCGAGCGGATCAGCCACGGCTCGCCGGCCTGGTTCGTCCGTGGCAAGACGACCTTCGTGAGGTACGCGGACGACCACCACGGCGACGGGCGGCTGGCGTTCTGGTGTGCCGCCCCGCCCGGCGTGCAGGAGGCGCTGGTGGCCGAGGACCCGAACACCTACTACGTTCCGGCGTACGTGGGCGTGCACGGCTGGCTGGGCGTACGCCTCGACGTTCCTGCCGACTGGGTGGTGATCGCCGAGCTGGTCGAGGACGCCTACCGGAAGGTCGCCCCGAAACGGCTGGTCGCCCTGCTGGAAAAAGGCGGTTAGCCGCCCGGGACCCAGCTGAACTGCCAGCCGGTGGGGTCGTCCGGCGGTTTCTCGGACAGCGAACACCAGCCGGGGTGCCGGTTCGAACAGCTCATCCAGATCTTGGGCGGTGCGGACGGCCTGAGCCGGGGCGAGAGGGACCGGCCGCCGCGCTGCTTGGCAGCCTGCGACGGCGGCGGCGCGTCGTTGACCGATCGGGCGGCCATGTTGGACCGCCGCTTCGGGGGCGGATGCGCCTTCTGCGGCGGCGCGACCGGGCCGCGCGTCCGGGGCGGCGGTGTCGCGAAAGGACGCTCGCTCGTCGAGGGAACCGCGAAGAGCGCCGCGCCCACCGCCAGCAGCGCCCCGAGCGCCGCGCGGGACCGGGCCCGCCGCGGACGCCGTACGGGAGCGGGCTCCTCCGGCAGAGCGTCGTCGGGAGGCGAAGGAGGATCGGCCGCGAGCAGCGTGGTGAGCGAGGCGGCGGCGGGACGGCCGGCGAGGTCTTCGCCGACGGCGGCGGCGACCAGCCCGCGGACCGGCTCGTCCAGGGAGTCCAGGTCGCGCGGGGTGGTGGCGTCCGGGCTGTGCCCGGTGGCGGCGTAGGCGACGACGCAACCCCAGCCGAAGACGTCGCAGGCGGGGCTCGGCGGCCCGCCGGTGAGCAGCTCGGGCGCGAGCCAGCCGGGGTTGTCGGCGACCGCGCCGATCTCGGCGGGCTCGCCCGAAGTGGAGATCTCCTGGGCGACGCCGAAGTCGACGATCCGCAGGCCCTGCCGGGTGAGCAGGACGTTGGCCGGGGTGAGGTTGCCGTGCACGAGGCCGGACTCGTGCACGGTGGTGAGCGTCTCGGCGAGGTCGGCCGCGAACGCGCCGGCCGCCGAGGGCGAGAGCGGGCCCCTGACGTCGACGACGCGCTCGAGCGAGGGCCCTCCGAGGTATTCGCCGACGAGGTAGGGCGGGGTCCGGTCGGTGCCGTCGTGGAGCAGCCGCGCCGTACAGGAGGCGGGCAGCCCTCGCGAGCACGCGGCCTCCGCGGACAGGCGGGCGCGTACGCGCCCGTGGTCGGTGGTCCCCGCGTGCGTGGTCTTGATGGTCACGAGGCCGCCCGCGCGGTCACGCGCGAGGTAGACGACGCCGGCACCGCTGGAGGGGAGCCGGCCGGCCAGCCGGTGACCGCCGACCTCGACCGGGTCGTCGGCCTGGAGCAACTGCGCGTTCGCGGGGAGGATTTGGTTCTGGAAAGCCTGGAGTATCGCTGGAGTCTTCACACACGCCTCTTAGGACCGCACCGATCTCGGAGGTGGGAGACTCAGATACTGCTACGCAATGAAGTCACTCGCAAGCGGAACGTCGCCAATGGCGAGCTGTGGTCAGCGGACCCCACGCCTCCGCCTGCGGGTCAGCCCGTCGTACGCCACGGCGGTGACCAGCCCGTAGGCCAGGTGTGGCACGACGTCCGACAGCCAGTCGGCGGCCGTCCAAGTGCGCGGGTCGGTCAGCCCGAGGGCGACGGGCGGCCCGTCCCCGGCCAGGGCCGCGGTGGCCGCCGGCATCAGGGCGCCCGCCGGCGTACCCCCGGCCAGGCCGTACACCGCGCCGACGCCCGCTCCGACGCCGATGCCGAGCAGGGCCGCGGCCGCCTGGCGGCGGTTCGCGTCACGCAGGGGCAGGCCGAGCCGGTCGACCACCTGTTCCGGTATCCCGCTCGCGGGCCGCCCGCGCAGCGCCATGTCGGTGTACGTCACGGCGTTCAGCGCCGTCGTGCCCGCCGCGCCGGCCAGCAGCCCGGCCGTCATCCTGTTCCTCATCCGGTATCCCCCTTGAGGTCCTCCTACCCGGTCCGGAACCGCCGGTCGCGAGGGGGATGGCCGGGGGCTTGCGGGCGGCGGGCCGGGAGGCGGCCTTGGCGCGGAGCTGTTCGGCGACGAGATTCTCCAGCAGCTCCGGAGTCGCCCTGATCCCCAGATGATCGGCGCATGCGATCGCGAGGTCGAGCTGGCGGGTCACCGCCGCGGTGTCATCGGGAAACCGGAGGGCCAGCCGGGCCCGGACCACGTCTTCGATACTTTCTCGGCGCATCGCCATCCTCTCGCTCGCGGACTGCTCGACCTTCCGCGCTACCCGCGCCCCAGGGCCCTAATCGGGGCGCCGGGGACGTTCACGCGAGGTTCAGCGCCCGTCACCCCGGCGTCGGTGCCACGTACGCCCCTGCCGCCCCATCCGGCACGCCCGTATCTCCGGCCGAACGCGTGCCGGACCGGCGATGACCTGCGGGGACTCGGTGGCCGGGTGTCTTGTTTGCCCACTTGAGGGCCGGGTAGCGCGACTTATGTACCCGAACGCGATGAGTGGAGGTACTACATGAGTAGCGTGACCGAGAGCGTGGACGTCAACGTCCCGATCCATACCGTGTACAACCAGTGGACTCAGTTCGCCGAGTTCCCGGAGTTCATGGAGGGTGTGGAAGAGGTCAGCCAGGTCACCGAGACGATGACGCACTGGCGCGTCAAGGTGGCCGGGATCACGCGGGAGTTCGACGCGCAGATCACCGAGCAGATTCCGGACGAGCGGGTCGCCTGGCACTCGATCGATGGGCCCGAGCACGCCGGAGTGGTGACCTTCCACCGTACGGGCGAGGACACCACGCGGGTGACGACGCAGATGGACGTCGACCCGGAGGGGTTCATCGAGAACGTCGCCGACAAGGCGGGCGTGCTCAAGCACCAGGCCAAGACGAATCTCAAGCGGTTCAAGGAGTTCATCGAGCGTCGCGGCCGGGAGACCGGCGGCTGGCGGGGGAACGTGGACCGGCCGGAGCCGTGATCCGTGATCGCTGACACCCGGTGAGACCGTCCCCGCCGTGGGGCGGTCTCGCCATCTTTTCCTACACCGACGAGCTTCCCAGAGATGGAGCCATGACCCACGAACTCCAAGACATGGCCCCTGCGGCCTGGATGACCGAGGGTGCGTGCAACGACGAAGATCCCGAGCTGTTCTTCCCGATCAGCGCGAGCGAGGCGAGCGCCGAGCAGATCCAGCGGGCCACCGCGGTCTGCGCCGGCTGTGGCGTCAAGGCCCAATGCCTGCACTACGCGCTGGCCAACACCATCAAGGACGGCATCTGGGGCGGGCGCACCGAACAGCAGCGCCAGTCCCTGACCCGGTCCCGGCGGAAGAAACGCCTCAAGCTGAGAGGCGGCCGGCGCGCTCCGAGCACGCGCACCTTCCGGTAGGACCGCGACGACCCGTGTGCCCATCGGGCTCGCGGCCTCCGGCAAGCGGTCCGGCCGGCTCGCCGGCGAGAAGGCGGACCTCATGATCACCACTGAGCCCACTGCGGCCCGGCCGTGGACGGGTTCGTGGCCGAGATCGAGCCGTACGTGGAGGCGGGCTTCGACGAGGTCGCGCTCATGGAGATCGGCGGGGACGCCCAGGACGACTTCATCGGCTGGGCCGAGCGTGAGCCGCTGCCGGCCCTGCGTTCCCTGTGAGCTTGGAGGCGAAGATGACCGACCGCGATCCGCGTTCGGACCTTGAGGACCAGGGCATCCCGGACCTGCAGGACGGCTATCCCGAGCAGGAGTGGTCCGGGGATCCGCAGGAGGAGCCCGTTCCCGGCGACGAGCCGGTGGCCCTGGACGACTTCGGGACCACCGCCGAAGAACAGCGCGAGGGCGAGTCGCTGGACGGCCGGCTGAGCCGGGAGGAGCCCGAGACCGGGACGCCCGGCACGGAGGAGACGCCGTCCTCCGTCGGCCGGCTCGTGCAGGAGGACGAAGGCGTACGGGACGACACCGAGAGCGAGGAGATCGCCCAAGACGTCGGCCCGGACACCGGAGGCCTCACCGCCGAGGAGGCGGCGATCCACCTGGAGGACGAGGGCTGAGCCCCGCTGGAGTCCACTGTCGGCGAGCCCGCGCGCTGGCCGACAGTGGACTCTTCACGTCTTGACAGGTCTCGACAGAACGAGGTTCGGAAACGTCGCCGCCACACCGGTCACGAGCCGTGGATCGCCGGTCGCGCCAATCTCACTGGCAGCTGACTTTACCTCCGCTTGACCAAGAATCCGCGCGCGTTCAGCCCGCTCAGGGGGGTATGGCTCCCGACCCCGTTCTGACAGAAACGGTTGATCATGCTGAAAGACTAGCTAAATTTAGTACTTCATAAGCGATAGGCCATATGCCAGGATTCGCCTCGTCGTACCTCCCGCCATCTCCTAGGAGAGCCAATGCGACGACGCGTGTCAGGGACCATCCTGGGCGGATTGATCCTCGCCCTGGTCCCCTTCCTGTCCGCTGCGGCCAACGCCGCACCGGCCGCCGCCTCCCACCCGTACCACCACTCCTGTGCCACCCAGCGTGCCGGGTACGCGAGCTGTGACGCTCTCGTACGCAGCGACATCGCCAAGAGCGCGAAGGCGCTGGCGAGCGCGGCCGCCGCCCCCTCCGGCCTCTCGCCGGCCAACCTGCAGAGCGCCTACAAGCTGCCGTCCTCCACCGCGGGCAGCGGTCAGACCGTCGCGATCGTCGACGCCTACAACGCCCCGACCGCAGAGGCCGACCTCGGCGTCTACCGCAGCCAGTACGGCCTCGGCGCGTGCACGACCGCCAACGGCTGCTTCAAGAAGGTCGACCAGAACGGTGGCACGTCCTACCCGGCCACCGACGGCGGCTGGGCCCAGGAGATCTCCCTGGACATCGACATGGTCTCCGCGGTCTGCCCCAAGTGCAAGATCGTGCTGGTCGAGGCCAAGTCCGCCTCGTTCGCCAACCTCGGCGCCGCCGAGAACACCGCGGCGCGGCTCGCCAACGTCATCAGCAACAGCTACGGAGGCTCGGACGCCTCCGACGCGACCTACGGCTCGTACTACAACCACCCGGGCAAGGCCATCACGGTCAGCTCCGGCGACGCCGGTTACGGCGTGGAGTACCCGGCCTCGTCCCACTATGTGACCGCCGTCGGTGGCACTTCGCTGCGGACCGCGACCGGCACTCGTGGCTGGAGTGAGACCGCGTGGAGCGGCGCGGGCAGCGGCTGCTCCGCCTACAACACCGCACTGACCGGCCAGTCCGGTCTGACCGGTTGCTCCCGGCGCGCCGTCGCCGACGTCTCCGCCGTGGCCGACCCGGCCACCGGCGTCGCCGTCTACGACAGCACCGCCTACCAGGGCCAGAGCGGCTGGATGGTCTTCGGCGGCACCAGCGTCGCCGCGCCGATCATCGGCGGCGTGTACGGCCTGGCGGCCAACGCCGCGAGCATCGACAACAACTACCCCTACACCCACTCCAGCGCGCTGTTCGACGTCACGTCGGGCAGCAACGGCACCTGCTCCACCGCCAAGTGGTGCAAGGCGGGCGTCGGCTGGGACGGCCCGACCGGCCTCGGCACGCCGAACGGCACCGGCGCCTTCTGATCCCGGAGCGGGCCCGTCGCCTCCCGAGCGGCGGGCCCGTTTCGTCGTCGGAATATACCCCCCAGGGGTCAGGTTGTGGCGACCATGGCACGCAACCGGACCCGCCCGATCGTCAAGCTCCGCTCGACCGCGGAGACGGGCTACACGTACGTCACCCGCAAGAGCCGCCGCAACGACCCGGACCGCCTTCACCTGCGCAAGTACGACCCGATCGCCCAGCGGCACGTCACGTTCCGCGAGGAGCGCTGACCGTACGGCGGAGGGTGCGCCAGCCGGTCGTGACGGTGAGGGACACCGCGAACGCGGCGCCGGTCACCACGGTGACGGCGCCGCCGGCTGCGACGTCGTAGTCGCTCGACAGGAGCACTCCGGCCAGGCCGCCGCCCGCTCCGGCGGCGACGGCGACCGCGGTCATCGCCGGGATGCGCCGCGTCCACAGCCGGGCGATCGCGGCCGGCGCGACGAGGACCGCGACGGCCAGGATGGCGCCGACGGCCGGTACGGCGACCACGATGACGGCCTCCACTGTCAGCAGCAGCGCGACGTCGATCGCGCCGGGCCGGTATCCGGCGGCGGCGTACCCGTCCGGGTCGAACGCGCGGAACGTCAGCTGACGGCCCGCGACGCCGAGCAGGACCACCACGAGCACACCGGTCACCGCCACCGCGGCCAGGTCGCCGTCCCCGACGGTGAGGATCTGGCCGACCGTGTACGCGGTGAGGTCATGGGAGAAGCCGTTCCGCGCCGAGAGCAGCACGACGCCGAGCGCGAACCCGGCCGACAGCACGACGCCGATCGCGGTCGTCGTGTCCTGCTCCCTCCGGCGCGACAGGGCGAGCACGCCGGCCACGACGAGCACCGCGAACAGGCCCCCGCCGGCGTACAGGTCGATCCCGAAGATGGCGGCCAGCACCACGCCGGGGAAGGTCGCGTGGGTCATGGCGAGCGTGAAGAAGGGCAGCCGCCGCAGCACGATCTGCACGCTGATCAGCCCGCCGACCGCGCCGAGCAGCACGGCCTCGGCGACGGCCCGGTCCACGGCGGTCACGCGGCACCCCGCAGGGTACGGAGCCGTCCGGCCGCGAGCGTACCCAGGTAGAGGACGACCAGGACCAGCACGATGGTGCCGCCGGAGGCCAGCCGCAGCCCGTGGCCGACCGAGGCGTCGTAGCTGATGGCCAGCCCGGCCCAGCCCGCGGTCGCGCCGAGCAGCGCGGCCACCGGCACGATCACCGCGAGCCGGTCGGAGAGCGCACGCGCCGCCGCGGCCGGCACGATGAGCAGCGCGATCACCAGCACGGTGCCCACCGCCCGTACCGAGGCGACCACCACGAGGGCCACGATCGCGTTGACGGCCAGGTCCAGCAGGCCGATCCGGTGGCCCGCGGCCTCGGCGCCGCCCGGGTCGAAGGCCCGCGCCAGCAGCGGGCGCCGCAGGTACAGCAGCGCGGCGAGGACCACGAGCGTCACCGCCAGCGTCTGGGTGAGCTGCTGCCCGGTGACGGTGAGGATCCGGCCGAACAGGAAGGCCGTCAGGTCGGTGGTGTAGCCGGACTCGCGTGAGACCAGGACGACGCCGACCGCGAAGAACGTCGTGAGCAGCACCGCCAGCGCGGTGTCCTCGGCGACCGCGCGGTGCCGGGTCACCAGCGTGAGCAGGACGGCGGTCAGGAGCCCGGCGGCGAGCGCGCCCCAGAAGACGCCGCCCTCGCCGGCGAGCAGGTAGCCGCCGACGACGCCGGGGAAGACGGTGTGGGTGAGGGCGTCGGCCATGAACGCCAGCCGGCGTAGCAGGATGAGCACCCCGACCGTGCCGGCGAGCGCGCCGAGCACGATGAGCTCGGCCAGCGCGCGCGCCATGAACGGCTGGGCGAAGGGCGCGATCATGAGTGCGCGACGATGACGCGGTCACCGCGTACTTCGAGGGCGTGCCCGCCGTACGTGGCGCGCAACCGGCCCGGCGTGAGCGTGGTCCCGGTGGGACCGAAGCCGTACTGACGGCGGTTGAGCAGGCACACCTCCTCACACGCCAGGTGGGCCAGGGCGAGGTCGTGCGTGGCGATCACGACCGCCGCGCCACGCTGCTTCAGGGCGGCGATCGCGTCCAGCAGGGCCTGCTCGCTGACCGCGTCGACGCCGTTGAACGGCTCGTCCAGCAGCAGGAGGCGCGGCTCGGCGGCGATGGCGCGGGCCAGCAGCACCCGCTGCCTCTGCCCGCCGGACAGCGTGCCGAACCGGTCGCGTGCGCGGCCGGCCAGCCCGACCTGGTCGAGCGCCCGCGCCGCCGCCGCGTGGTCGGCGGGCCGGGGCCGCCGCAGCCGCCCGATCCGCCGGTACCGGCCCATCAGCACGACCTGGCCGACCGAGATCGGGAACTCCGGGTCGAGCGTGTCGGCCTGCGGGACGTACGCGACCTCGCGCCGGGCGGCCGCCGGGGCGTGGCCGAGCACGGTGATCCGGCCCGAGCGGAGCGGCACGAGGCCGAGGATCGCCCTGATGAGCGTGGACTTCCCGGCGCCGTTGGGCCCGATGAGGGCGACGGACTCGCCGGGGGCGACCATGCCGTCGATGTTCTCCAGGGCGGTCGCGGCGCCGTACGCGACGCCGACCTCGTCCAGGTCCAGTGCGGGGGTGTCCACGGTCAGCCCTCCAGTGCGTCGACGATGGTGGTCGTGTTGTGGCGCTCCATGCCGAGGTAGGTCGCGCCGGCCGAGCCCGCCGGGCCGAGCGTGTCGCCGTACAGGGAGTCATCGCCGGCCTCGACCGCGACGCCGGCCTCCCGGCCGATGGCCTCGGCGGTCTTGGGCGGCAGTGAGGATTCGGAGAAGATCGCCTTCACCCCGGTCGCCTTGATCTTGGCGACGAGGGTGGTGAGCCGCTTGCCGGACAGCTCGGCGGACGTGTCGAAGCTCGGGATGATCGAGCCGACGAACGTCAGGTGATAGCGGTCGACGTAGTAGCCGAACGCGTCGTGGTTGGTGACGAGCTTGCGCCGGTCGGCGGGGATCGTGTCGATCTGCCGGGCGATCCAGGCGTCGAGCCGCTGCAGCCGGCCGGTGTAGGCGGTCAGGTTCGCCCCGAAGGCGGCCTTGTCCCCGGCGTCCTTGGCGGAGAAGGCCGCGGCGATGTTGCGGTTCATGATCTCGGCGTTCTCCGGGTCGTGCCAGATGTGCGGGTCGCCCGCGGCCTCCTCGTCGGTGCCGTTGCCCCGGCGTACGGCCACGCCCTTGCTGGAGTCGACGAGGGTGCCGTGGAAACCGGCCGACGCGATCGTCTGGTCCAGCCACTTCTCCAGGTGGACGCCGCTCTCGACCACGACGTCGGCCTCGGCGATGGCCTGGACGTCGGCGGGGGAGGGCTCGTAGTCGTGCGGGTCGACATTGGGCTTCAGGATCTGGGTGACCGTGACGTGGTCGCCTCCGACGTTGCGGGCGAAGTCGGCGACCTGCGTGGTGGTCGCGACCACCTTCAGCCGCGCGCCGCTCGTGGCGCCGGCGTCGCTCGCGTGGCTTGAGCCGCAGGCGGAGGTGGCGGCCAGCAGGCCCGCGAGCGCGGGGGCGGCCGGCCGTACGGATCGGATGCGCAATGTGTCTCCTCGATCTAACGATAATGAAAACCATGTTCGCGATGACGGTAATGGTTGTCAATATCGTTAAGGTGTCGGCTACGTCGCCGGGGAAGGCCCCTCCGGGGTGGCCGTCCGTACCCGCGGACGGCACGTACGAGGGATCGCCGGACGTGCTCGCGGAACCGGTCGCGGAGCACCTTGCCGTGCGCCAGGCCGCAGTGGCTGGAGCGCAGGCGCCGGGCGGCGGTCAGCGTGGCCGGCGCGGACGCCGGCCGCGGAAAGTCGGCAGGTCAGGCGGTGGCGGCCGCGTGGCAGGCGCCTCGGGTGTCGGCGCGAGCGACGAGGCGGCCCGCGCGGACGCGGACGGCGGTCTCGGTCAGGTCGCCGACGGCGGGCAGGCCGGCCGCCGTGGCGATCGAACCCGCCGGGTCGTGGATCACCTGCAGTCGTGGCCACGCCTCCGGCGGGAACGCCTGGCGCAGGCAGCCGCAGAGCTCGGCGACGGCCAGCCGGGCGAGTGGCGCCAGCTCGTCCGGGTCGCCGCTGACCAGCGCGAGGGCGACGGTCTCGCCGGGCGGCACGGCACGTACGGCCTCCTCGACGGCCTCGATCCGGTGCAGTCCGAGCACGGCCACCACGCCGTCACGGTCGAGGCGCGCCGCCTCCCCGGTGACCGCGTCGACGGCGGGCGGCGGAGACCACGGCGCGTCGACCGCGTGCGCCGGAGGGACGTACGGCAGGTGCGGCGGCGACCACGCGTCGTCCAGGTCGAGACCGGCCATGCGCTCGCAGGCGCCGGCGATCGTGAACGGCTCCACGAAACCGGGCGCGGCGGCGGCGAGGCGGCTCGCGCCCTGCAGCGTGGTGAGCGCGGTCTCCGCGACGCGCACCATCCGCCCGGCGCCGGTCAGCCGTTCGAGGGCGAGGCCGAGCAGGAGCGCGTCGAGCCGCATGAGCTGCGCGAACGCCTGGCGGGCCGGCTCGTCGGTGAGGATCTCGGGCAGGAGCTCCGCGCCGGGGCCGCGCTCGTCGGCGGAGAGCGGGAGCCGGGCCAGCCAGGCGCGGGCGAACGCGCCCAGCGCCTTGTCGGCCGTACGGCCCGCCGCGACCGGCTCGGGGGCGCGCTCGGCGTCCTCGGCCAGGACGGCGAAGTAGAGGGCGCGCTTGCCGGGGAAGTTGGAGTAGACCGCGCCGCGGGTGAGCTCGGCGCGGTCGGCGATGCTGTCGATCTTGGCGTCGCGGAAGCCGCGCTCGGTGAACTCCTCGCGGGCGGCGGCCAGCACCTTGGCGCGGTTGCGCTCCTGCGTCTCCGCTCTCGTGAGTCGCGCCATCGCCGTGCCCCCTGGTTGCCGTGTGATCACGCCCAAGATACCGTCGGCATTCAGATGATGTGATCATGTGACGTTAACATCTGGAGTGGCCGTGATTCCTGAGATCGACCTGTCGGACCTGGACGTCGTACGGGACCCCTTCACCGCGTACGGGGAGGCGAGGGAGCGCGCGCCGCTGGCCCGGATCCGCACGCCCGGCCTCGGCTCGATGTGGGTCCTCACCCGGCACGAGGGCGCGCGGGCGATGCTGTCCGACCCGCGGTTCTCGCTCGGCGCCGCGAGCTACCTGCGGCCGGAGGTACCCGAGGACTGCCTGCCGTACATGCGGACCATGCAGGAGATGGACGGGCCCGAGCACGCGCGGCTGCGGCGGGCGGTCGCGCCGGCGTTCACCGCGCGCCGGGCCGAGGAGTTCCGGCCGCGGATCGAGGCGGTCGTCGAGACGCTGCTCGGCGGCCTGCCCGGCGGCACGGTCGACCTCGTGCCCTCGTTCGCGCGCCCGCTGCCGATCGAGGTGATCTGCGAGCTGATCGGCGTCCCCGCCCTCGGCCGCCCGCGCTGGCGGGAGTACGGCGCGATCGTCGCGGCGGGCGCGGGCGGGGAGTTCGCCGCGGCCATCCCGCAGATCATGGCGGGCGCCAAGGCGGCGGTCGCGCACCGCCGGGCCGAGCCGGGCGACGACCTGCTCACCGACCTCATCGCGGGCGGCGCCCTGGACGAGACCGAGCTGGTCACGCTGGTCTGGCATCTCGTCTTGGCGGGCCAGACCCCGGCGAGCCTCATCGCCAACGCCGTCGACACGCTGCTCGCCCACCCGGACCAGCTCGCCGCCCTGCGCGCGGACCCGGCGCTGATGCCGGGCGCGGTCGAGGAGCTCGCGCGCTGGTGCGGCCCGCAGCTGCTGTCGATCCCGCGGTACACACGGGAGGAGGTCGAGCTGTACGGCACGACGATCCGTCCGGGTGAGCCGGTCACCGCCGCCCTGGCCACCGCCAACCGCGACCCGCGCGTGTTCGCCGATCCGGAGCGCTTCGACGTGCGGCGAGCGCCGGGGGGCCAGCTCGGCTTCGCCCACGGCCCGCACTTCTGCCTCGGCGCCGCACCGGCGCGCGTACAGACCGAGATCGCGCTGACCGCGCTGCTGCGCCGGTCTCCGGACCTGGCGCCGGCCGGACCGGCGAGACGCGCGCTCGATCCCGGCACCTGGCGCCTGGAGTCACTTCCGGTGGAGCTTTAGGCGACCGCGTGTTCCAGGTCGTCGCGCAGCACGGTCAGCATCCCCTCGGCGGCCTGGGGGCGGTCCGCGCCGGGTGCGCGGAGAACGGCGATGCGGCGGCACCGCGCCGGGCCGGCCATCGGCACCGCGACCACGTCCGGGCGGCGCGAGGCCAGGGACATGCGGGGTACGGCGCTGATGCCGATTCCGGCCGCGACCATGCCCTGCGCCGCCTGGTAGTCCTCGGTGACGAAGCCGACGTCGGGCTTGAACCCCGACAGCCGGCACATCTCGGCGAACGCCTCGTCGTACGGCGGCCGGTGTCCGCGGACGACCCAGCGCTCCCCGGCCAGGTCGGCGAGCCGTACGCGGCGCTCGGCGGCCAGCGGGTGGTCGGCGGGGAACAGCACGTACAGCGGGTCGTCGCCGAGAGGGATCCGCTCCAGGTCGGCGGCGAACGTACGCGGGGCGAAGTCGTAGTCCCACACGAGGCCGAGGTGGACCGACCCGTCGCGCAGGCGGCTCGCCATGTCGGCGGCGGGCACCGAGCGCAGCTCGACCCGTACGTCGGGGAACCGCCGGCGGCAGGCGCGGACCACACGGGGGACCAGGTCGGCGCCCGCGGCCGGGAAGACGGCCAGTCGGACGCGCGCGGCGCCCAGGTCGCGCATCTCGTGTTCGAGGCGCGCGACGCCGGCGAGGAGAGTGACGCTGCGCTCGGCCAGGAGCCGTCCCGCGCCGGTCGGTTCGACCCCGCGCGGTCCGCGGGTCACCAGGGCCAGGCCGAGCTGCCGTTCGAGCAGGGCGAGCTGCTGGGAGACCGCCGACGGTGTCATGAACAACGCCTTCGCCGCGGCGGTGACCGACCCGTGCTCGACGACGGTCGAGAAGATCCGCAGGCGCCGTACGTCCAACAACCGGGACCTCCACTAGTCACACTGAGACTACGTGTCCTGAGCTTACTGTGAAGCGTCCTGTCACCTGCCGAGAGGTCCCCTAAGGTGGGCGCCGTGGGCAGATCGGGTGTTCCGGCGCTGTCGCTGGCCGAGTGGCTGGTGCTGTGCCTGGTCGACGAGGAGCCGACGCATGGGTTCGCGATCGCGTCGGCGACCGGCCCCGAGGGCGAGCTCGGGCGCGTGTGGTCGCTGCGCCGGGCCGTCGTCTACCGCGGGTTGCGGCGGCTGCTGGAGCTGGGCCTGGTGGCCGAGGCCGGGGTCGAGTCCACGCCGCACGGCCCGGCGCGTACGGTGATGCGCGCGACCCCCGAGGGCAACGCCGCCGTACGGCGGTGGCTCACCCTGCCGGTCGCCCACGTACGCGACGTGCGCTCGGAGCTCATGGTCAAGCTGGCCCTACTCGACCGGGCCGGCGCGGACCCCACGGACCTGCTGACCGCCCAGCGCCGGGCGATCGAGCCGATCGCCGGGGCGCTGCGCGCCGACCGCGACCGCGCCCAGGGCTTCGACCGTACGCTCGCCGGATGGCGCTACGAGACCACGGTCGCGACCCTGGCCTTCCTGGACGAGGTCCTGGCCGTCGCGCGCTGACCCCGGGACCGGCGGTGCGGCCCCGGGATCGGAGGCGCGCATCAGAGCTGCGCCGTCACCGCCTTGACCTCGGTGTAGTTGTTGAGCACCTCGTGGCCCATCTCCCGGCCCCAGCCGGACTGCTTGTAGCCGCCGAACGGCAGCGCCGCGTCGAAGACGTTGTAGCAGTTGATCCAGACCGTGCCCGCCCGGATCTTCTTGGCCAGCGCGTGGGCCTTGGAGATGTCCTTGGTCCAGATGCCGGCGCCCAGGCCGTACTCAGTGTCGTTGGCCTGCGCGGCGATCTCGTCCAGGTCGCTGAACGGCGCGGCGACGACGACCGGCCCGAAGATCTCCTCGCGGACGACCTTCATGTCGTTCCGGGTGTCGGTGAGCACGGTCGGCTCGACGAAGTAGCCCCGGTCGCCGTACCGTCCGCCGCCGACCACGGTCGTCGCGCCCTCCGCGCGCCCGGAGTCGAGGTAGCCGGTGACACGGGTCAGCTGCTCCTCCGACACCAGCGGGCCCATCTGGGTCTCCGAATCCATGCCGGGGCCGAGCCGGATGGACTTGGCGATGTCGGAGACACCCTCGATGACCTCGTCGAACCGGCTCTGGTGGACGAAGAGCCGCGAGCCCGCGACGCAGCACTGCCCGTGGTTGAAGAAGATGGCGTTGGCCGCGCCGGCCACGGCGGAGGGGTCGGCGTCGTCGAAGACGATGTTGGGGCTCTTGCCGCCGAGCTCCAGGGACACCTTCTTCAGGTTGCCGGCGGCGGCCTGCACGATCAGGCGGCCGACCTCGGTGGAGCCGGTGAAGGCGACCTTGTCGACGCCCGGGTGGGCGGCGAGCCGCGCGCCGGCCGTCTCGCCGTACCCGGGCACGACGTTGACCACGCCTTCCGGGAAGCCGGCCTCGGCGATCAGCTCCGCGAGCCGCAGCGCGCTCAGCGGCGTCTGCTCGGCCGGCTTGAGGATCACGCAGTTGCCGGTTGCGAGGGCGGGGCCGAGTTTCCAGGCCGCCATCAGCAGCGGGAAGTTCCACGGGATGATCTGCCCGACGACACCGACGGGCTCGCGCAGCGTGTACGAGTGGAAGTTCGCGCCCGGGGCCGTGGGCACGGAGATGTTGATCGTGTTGCCTTCGATCTTCGTCGCCCAGCCGGCCATGTAGTGGAACAGGTCGGCGGCCAGCGGCACGTCGGCCGCCCGCGCGATCGTGTACGGCTTGCCGTTGTCCATCGACTCCAGCTGGGCCAGCTCGTCGGCGTGTTCCAGGATCAGGTCGCCGACCTTCCAGATCAGCCGGCCGCGCTCCGAGGCCGTCATCCGTGACCAGGGTCCGTCGTCGAACGCCGCGCGCGCCGCCCGTACCGCCCGGTCGATGTCCTCCGCGTCGCCCTCCGCGACGTGCGCGAGGGTCTCGCCGGTGGCCGGGTCCGGCGTCGCGAACGTCTTGCCCGACGCCGCGTCCGACCACTGCCCGCCGACGAACATCCGGCGGGGGCTCCCGACGAAGTCGCTGACCCTCTCGTGCGCCGTTGTGATCGACATCTGTGCCCATCTCCCATGCGTCCGCCCGGCGTCTAACCGGGCGTGGTCGAGGTAGTCACAATGAGACGTCCGTGACGGCCCCGGCGCAAGGCTTGGCGAGAAAGTCTCCGCAGCGGCGATCCGCCGGTTCGCCGGCCCACGGGCGGTACGCCCGGGGCGTCGGCGCTCATAGAGTGCTCGCATGGGCATGGTGAACACCGTCGGGCTGGTCCTGCACCCGAGGCGTGACTCGAAAATCGCGATCGAGGCGATCCTCAAGTGGGCCGCGGGCCGGGACGGCACGGTGCTCGGCCTGCCCGAGGAGATCGGCCGGATCGACTGCAGCGCGGTGGCGGTCCCGCCCGAGGAGATGATCGAGCGAGCCGACCTGCTCGTGAGCCTGGGCGGTGACGGCACGATGTTGCGCACGATGCGCCTGGCCGCGGGTCCCTCCACGCCCGTGCTGGGCGTCAACCTCGGCCGGCTGGGGTTCCTCGCCGAGATCGACGTCGACGAGCTCGCCGACGCGCTGACCTCGATCGACGGGCACCGCTACGACGTGGAGCCGCGCATGGCGGTCTGCGCCGAACTCCCCGACGGGAGGGTCGTGACGGCCTTCAACGACATCGCACTGGTGCGGATCCCGGGCGACGGCATGGCCGCGCTGGCCGTCTCGGTGGAGGGCCACCCGTTCGTCCGTTACTCGGCGGACGCGGTCATCGTGGCCACCTCCACCGGCTCGACCGCCTACAGCTTCTCCGCCGGCGGGCCGATCGTCTCCCCGACGGTCGAGGGATTCCTGGTCATCCCGGCGGCGGCGCACTCGGCGTTCAACCGGGCGATCATGCTGTCCGCCGACGAGGCGGTCGCCCTGGACCTGCTGCCGGTCTCCGGCGAGCTCGCCGTGGAGGTGGACGGGGGAGTCGTCACCCACCTGGCCCCCGGCGACCGGCTGGCGGTGACCGCCCTGCCGGCCGCCGCCCAGGTCGTACGCCTCGGCGGCACGACGTTCTACGAACGCGCCCGCCGCAAGCTCCGCGTCAGCGGCAGCGCCGAGGTCGACTGAGGCCCGCAGCGGCTTGACATCCGGAGGCGGCGGGGAAAGTCTGAGGGGAGTTCCGCCCCGGCCGTCTCGCCGGGCGGGCCGGGGTCCAACAGCGCGGCCCTCACGATCGACCGACGTGAGGACGGCTGCCCGTGTCCCGGACCATCGACTATGACGACGGCCATGCCGAAGCATTGCTGAGCGAGCTCGGGGCCATGCCGAGCGAAGACCCCCGGCGCGAGGACATCAGGTCCGAACTCGTGCGCATGCACCTGCCGATCGCCCGCGGCATCGCCCGAAGATACGCGCAGTACGACGAGCCCATGGAGGACATCCAGCAGGCCGCCATGCTGGGCCTGGTCAAGGCCATCAACCGGTACGACGCGACGCGCGGCGAGCGGTTCCTCGCGTACGCGGCGCCGACCATGACCGGTGAGGTGAAGCGCCACTTCCGCGACCGTACGTGGCTGCTTCGCATCCCGCGCCGCCTGCAGGAGCTCCGGCTCGCGATGCGCGCCGCCGGGCGCGACTTCTTCCGTGAGAACGACCGGGCTCCGACCGTACCGGAGATCGCGCGGATCCTGGGGATCGAGGAGGAAGAGGCGATCGAGGTGATCGGCACGTTCGACGCCTACCGGCCGCGGTCGCTCGACATGCCGATGGGCGACGACGAGGACGCCGAGACGTACGGGGACATGCTCGGGGAGACGGACGGCGCCTTGGAGGACGTCGTCGACCACGTCGCCGTACGCCCGATGCTGGAGAGGCTGCCGGAGCGCGAGCGCACGATCTTGCTCTACCGCTTCTACGGCAACAAGACGCAGACCGAGATCGCCGAGCTGATGAACCTGTCCCAGATGCACGTCTCCCGGCTCATCAGCCGTACGCTCGCCCGCCTGCAGGACGAACTGCTCCGGGACGCGTGAACGCCGCGGTCAGAGTCCGGCGAGCTGTCGGCGCGCCGCGCTCAGCAGGGTGCGCAGGGAGTCCTCGTCGATGTCACCGGTGCCCCGCGGGTCGTTGAGCTCCTCGGCCAGCAGCCACTCCAGCAGCGCGATGCGCCGTTTGTGCAGGCCGATCGCCGACCGGCGGTCGCCGTTCTCCTCGGCGACCAGCCGGGCGGCGGACGCGAGGAGCTCGCGGTGCTCGGTCACGGACATGACGGCCAGCCCCGCGCTCACGGGATGCGCGCGGACCTCCGAGTCCGGATGATGCCGGTACGCGTCGTCGTAGCGCGCCTCCCCGGTGAGCCACTCGTCCAGCCGGCTCGCGGCCTCGCCGGGGTTCTCGGCGCCCTCGGGCAGGTCCTCCGCCTGGTCCGGATCGAGCCAGGCCTCGACCAGCCGCCGCTGGAGCCGCGCGACCGGCTCCTCGTACCGCTCCCGCGCGGCGGCCGGCGACTCGCCCAGGACCTCGGCGATCTGCTCCCAGCTCGTGCCGCGTTCCCGTTCACAGGCGATCGCGAGGGTCAGCGCCTCCGCGGCCGTGTCGGCCAGGTGGCCGGCGAGATCGGTGAGCTCCCCGGGCGGGCAGCCGTACTCCCCGTGGGTGGGGACGAGTGAGGTGGCGACCGATCCGGCCTGTGCGGACTTCGCCGACAGGGCGACGCGAAGCCGCGCTTCCAAGCTGTAGTTCAAGCCGTCGTCCATGAAACCCTGACGCCCTTCCTCAAACCTCTGATGTGCCCTGTCAGGGCTACCCGCGACGACGCAGACAAACGTTTCGGGTGTGGCCGCCCACGGCCGGAAGAGCCGGAAAAACAATCGGAGGCCATCGGCATGAAGCCCCGTACCGGGGGTATTCGGCGGCCCGGGAGGTACTGACAATGATTCCGTTGATACTGGTTCTGCTGCTCGCCCTGATCCTCTTCGGTGCTGGGTTCGCCCTCAAGGCGCTGTGGTGGATCGCGGTGATCGTGCTGGTCGTATGGGTGCTCGGCTTCGTCTTCCGTGGCGCCGGTGCGGGGGGTTCCCGCGGTCGCTGGTACCGCTGGTAGCACCTGGGCACGCATAGTGAAGGGCCCGCCACTTCGGTGGCGGGCCCTTCCGCGCCACGGCGCCGATCACCATCCGGTGAGGACCGTGCCGCGGACGTCGGCCGGGCCCACCGGTCCGGCCGGAGTGGTGAACGCGGCGAGGACGGAGGCCAGCAGGACGACGGCGATGACCGCGCCCAGCAGCGCGTAGCGTGCCGGCGTCCGCCGGGACCACGTATTCTGGTAATGGTTCATGGCGGCACCCTAGGAAGATTCGCCTTGTGGGCTCCTTAACAACGCAATAAGAAAGCCTGTGCCGTCCGAATTCCGTTCGCCGCGACGGCGGCGGGCGTGGCCGGTCCACGGCCCTGGACGGCGGGTCGGCCAGGAGCGAGACAGGGGCCCGGGCGCCGGGCGCCCGAACTCCAATGCTCATTCGCGACAACAACTTGTCTGGCTTTTTTATCCGTGGCTAAGGTGTTTTTCACCAGACAGGCGGCAATGGGGGAGGGCAATGAGGCCCCGCATCGGCATCTCCGCGTGCCTGCTCGACGAGGAGACCCGATCCGGCGGTGACCGCGCCCGCTGCCGCTTCCTGGTCGACGAACTCGGTGCGCACGTGGACTGGGCGCCGTACGCCGCCGACGTCGAGACCGGCCTCGGTGCGCTGTGGGAGACCTGGCGCCTGACCGGCCAGAACGGGCTGATCGACCACGGCGGCGTGTTCCCTGCGATCAACGGGCTGCCGAACCCCGCCGCGCTCGACGGCTACATCGTGCGAGGTGATCCGCACGGCGCCGGGGACGGGCCCTGGTACGCGGCCGATGGCCGGAACGCCTTCGCCCGGCGGCTGGGGACGGCGTTCCCGCTGCTTCCCCTGACAGGCGAAAGCGCGCTGGCCCGGGACCTGCCGCACGCCCGGTTCGTCGAGCGGGTCTTCGCCCGCGCGCGGCTCCGTGAGGTGTTCGCGGACGGCTGGCGGACCCGCGACCTCGTGGCCTTCCACACCCGCCACAAGCTGCAGATCCTCGCCCACAGCCCGGCGCGCTACCAGCAGGCGGGGCGGGTCGTGGCGGCGGCGGGCTGCCGGTCGCCGGGTGAGACCGAGGCCGACTACCGGCGCATCTTCACGGAGGCGCTGGCGGACGACGCGACCCGCGGCCGGGCCGCCAACGCCATGCATCGCGTGTACCGCATGATCGGCAAGGGTCTCGACGACGGGCCGCGGCACGACGTGCTCGACCGGATCCAGGCGTACCAGCGCGGTGAGCTGCCGTTCGACACGGTGATCCGGCTGCTGGCGAGCCACGCGACCGGTGAACCGCTGCGCTGGGCGAGCGAGCAGACCTACCTCAACCCGTTCCCCGACGCCCTGCGCCGTCACCTGCTGACGGCGGACGGCGCCGCGTCCCTCGCCACGCCCTGACCCGGCAAAACCTCCGCCAAACCCCGGTCGATCGCGGGCCGCCCGCGCCCTCGCCGGTGTTGTCTGGTGGTTCACACGGCGAGCCGGACGAGGGGGAGCATGCCGGGCCAGCGCAGACCCGAGCTCAGCGTCACCCAGCTCATCGCCGGGGCCGGCGCCACCGTGACGGCGACGGTGGCGGCCTCCTACTTCGGGGTCGGCGGCACTCTGGTCGGGGCCGGCGCGGTCAGCGTCCTCTCGACCGCCGGTGCGACCGTCTACCAGCACTTTCTGGACCGCGGCAAGGCGCAGATCGCGGCGAAGATCCCGGTACGCGCCGGCGGCGCGGTGGGCGAGCGTGAGAGCCCGTCCCGTACGGGACGGCCGTGGCCGAAGTGGTACGTCCTGGCGGGCGCGGCCGTCGGGGTCTTCCTCGCCGTGATGGGGCTGGTCACCGCGTTCGAGCTGGTCACCGGCAGGCCGCTGGCCGACACCGTGCAGGGCCGGGCGGGCGGGGGCACGTCCGTCGACCCGGTTCGCGTCCCCGCACGCCCGGAGCCGGGACCGGTGGCCACCGATGAGGCGACCCCGGCCCCGACGCCGTCGGACCTGACCACGCCCGGCCGTACGCCGACGCCCTCACCGAGCGGAACACCCGCCGCGGTGCCGTCGCCGTCGACCGTCGGCCCGGCGTCCACGCCACCGCGGTCACCGCCCGCCGACGACGACCTCGATCCCCTGCCGACTCCTTAGGGCCTCGGGCGCGGGACCCGGCCCCTCTCCTGCCTCGGCGGGGTCTGGGCCTCGCCGGGAAGTGTCGGCGGCGGCAGCGTCTCGACCTCCTTCTCCGCCTCCTCCAACTGGGCCTTGGTGTCGGGCAGATGTGGCGGGCCCGCGTGGGAGGCGACGCCGAGAGCCGAGGTCAGGTCGCCGAACGTACGGCGGCGCCAGGGGGTGAGGTTGGGGATCCTCACTCTGGTCAGCCGTTCGAGCAGCCGCAGCGGCGAGGTGTGGTCGAACTTCTCCCTCGCCACCCAGCCGCCCTGGGTCCACGGCGAGACGAGCAGGCACGGCACGCGGAAGCCGCCGCCGATCGGCAGGCCCTGCACGAACTCATCCGCGGTGCCCGCGGCGGGCACCGGCGGCGGCACGTGGTCGAACAGGCCGTCGTTCTCGTCGTAGTTGAGGATGAACAGCGTCTTCTTCCACACGTCCGGGTTGGAGGCGATGGCGTCGATCTTGCTGGCGACGTAGTCGGCGCCGGCCGCCGGCATGTAGTCGGGGTGCTCGGACTGGGTGCTCGTGGGGATGATCCAGGAGACCGCCGGCAGCCGGTCGTGGGCCGCGTCGTACTCGAACCGGCCCGCCGAGGAGACCGTCATCCCGCTCTTGTAGAGCGTGGAACTCGTCGGCGCCTTCTGGAAGGCGTCGAAGTACTCCAGCACGTTGCAGCCGTAGTCGTCGGTCTCCTGGTAGACCTTCCAGGTCACGCCGGCCTCGGTCAGCGCCTCGGGATAGGTCTTCCAGCCGTACGGCGTCGGGTCCGCGTTCTTGATGACCGGGCCGCCCTTGGTCCCGCCCGGGTCGATGCTCGCGCTCATGAGGTAGAGACGGTTCGGCCAGGTCGGGCCCAGGACCGAGCAGAAGTAGTTGTCGCAGACGGTGAACGACTCGGCCAGCGCGAACTGGAAGGGGATGTCGGCCCGCGTGTGGTAACCCATGACGTACGGGCCGTTGGCGCCGTCGGCCGCCCGGTGCGCCGGCAGCCACCGGTCCATCTTCCCGTTGTTCCACGCCTGGTGCTGCACGCTCCACGCGTGGCTGGTCGAGGGGATCGCCTGGGCGCTGCTCTTGTGCGTGTCCAGGTGGAAGGGGAGCACGTAGCCGGCCGGGTTGACGGTGTCGGGCTGGTAGAAGACCGACTTGCCGGTGCTCAGCTTGATCGCGTGCCGATCCGAGAAACCGCGTACGCCTGGCAAAGTGCCGAAATAATGGTCGAACGATCTGTTTTCCTGCATCAGGATAACGACATGCTTGATATCGCTGAGTGAGGGCTTGAGCCGCTCCGGCGTGTCGGCCATGGCGCGCTGGACGTTGGGCGGGAGGAATTCGGCGGCGAAGGTGGCGGCGGCGACGGCACCGGCCGCGCCGAAGAGGCGGCGGCGGGTCAGATCGGGCAAGAGGTGCTCCCAACTGGCGGGGGAATGCGGGGCACGATGGACACTGATGCGTCGGAGGGGCGTACGCGATGCGCCGAGATGAACAAAAGCGAACAAATGTAATAATATATGTGTCATGAGGCCCTGACAGAATGTGTCATGGCAATGCGCGCGTCTTCGGCGCAGTTGTCACGGAGTGAGTGGCGGGCGCGTGCGCTCGACTCCCTAAGCTGGCGTGGTGACCACCGAACGCCCTGACGTGCCACTGATCGCCGATGAGCGCACGATGCTCCGCGCCGGCCTCGACTTCCACCGCGCCACCCTCGCCTGGAAGTGCGAGGGCCTGGAGGACGAGGGGCTGAGCGCGCAGGCGTCGCGACCGTCGGCCCTCTCACTCCTCGGGCTGGTCCGCCACATGGCCGAGGTGGAGCGCACGTGGTTCCGCAAGACCGTGAACGGCGAGCACGACCTGCCCAACGTCTGGTCCCACGCCGACGACTACCAGACCGCCTACGACCCCTCCGGCTGCACCCGCGAGGAGGCCTTCGCCGCCTGGCGGTCGGAGGTGGAGCGGGCCCGCGAGATCGAACGCGCGGCCCCGTCCCTCGACCTGGTCGCCCGCCAGCCCCGCTGGAACGAGGACGTCTCGCTCCGTTTCGTCATGCTGCACCTGATCCACGAGTACGCCCGGCACAACGGCCACGCCGACCTCATCCGCGAGGCCGTCGACGGCACCGTGGGCGTCTAGTAGACAGGCCCCTCCGCGATGAGGGCCCTCCGGGTCGGCGGGGACGTCGCGATCCCCGCGGAGCCGGAAGGCCCTCATTCGTAGGAAATCAGCCGCCTCGTGCCGCTGCCCCTAGGCCAGGATGTCGGCCAGCCGGCTGACCGCCGGGCGGGACTGGAGGTGGAGGCGGGCGATGTCGAGACCCTCGTCGCCGAGAACGACGAGAAGACTGCGGTCGCGGATGGCGTAGACGACGATGTGACCGCTCTGGCAGCGGGTCACCACCTCACGGAGTTCGCCCATGCCGACTTCCTGGCCGGTGCTTTTGCCGAGGCCGAGCGCCGCCGCCGCGAGAGCCGCGAGCACGTCCGGCCGCACCTTGTCAGTGTCGGAGGCGATCAGCATTCCGTCCACTGACGCCACTGCGGTGTCCCGTACCCCGACGACCTGATCGCGCAAGGCGTACAGCTCGTTGAGCACCGATTCTTGGATCATCCCCTGTCCTAACTTCACGCTCATTCCGAGATCGGCTTCGCCGTCTGGACGCGTCAGCGCGCGGACATCCCCCGAAATCGGATGTACGTACGACGGACAACGCGTTGGCCGGCTGTCGCCGCCGATGCGGTTCGCGGTCGCCGGCAGACCGGCACGAAGCGGCCATGCCGTGTTCGCGAGGCCTAGAGGGCCACGTCCCGCTCGATGCGGCGGAGGTTGTGGCGGGCGAGCGCCAGGTTGGCGCGGCTCCGGTCGAGCGCGAGGTAGAAGAACAGCTGGCTTCCGCCGCGGCTGAGCAGCCTGATCAGGTGGTACTGCCGGTCCAGCGTGATCAGGATGTCCTCGATGCCCTCCTTGATGCCGAGCGCCTCGAGCGTACGCGCCTTGGCACGTACCACCTCGGTGTTGCCAGCGGACGCGACCTCGAGATCGAGATCGCGGCCGCCCCCGATCATGCCGAGCGTCATGCCGCTCTCGTAGTCGACGAGCGCGGCACCGAGCGCGCCCTCGATCGCCATCGCCTCTTTGAGCGCGGTTTCGATATTCATCGAGCCTCCCACCCCGTGAACTGCCCCCCCGGACGCCGTGAGTGAACGAATCAACGCTCAAGGCCCCGGCTCGCAGGCATTGTGTCTAGAGAAGGCAACGTACAGCCTCAGATAGCGACATGTCGGTCATTTGGCGCTACAAGATACTTTGACCCGTCGCTCTGACATGGGGTTTTAGGGAGGGACCCTTCCTAGTTGCGGCCGGGAGTCAGACTCGCCGCATGATCATGCTGTCCCGCAACCTGGCGGGACGACCTGGCATGATGGCCTCCATCAGCACCCCCTGAACTCCTTGTTCCGATGGATGGGCGACGGTGACATCACCTCTTTCCCCCACTGAGTCCCCCAAGGGAGCCGGGGCTTCAACGCCCAGGTCAGGCATCCTCGCCACCGCTCTCACGCGTCGCGGCGGAGAGCGCTTCTCAGGCACGCTCCGGCTGCACGGCGGCCAGGGCGGCAGCATCAGAATGCAGGACGGCCTGGTCGTCGCCGCCTCGACTCCGGTCGCGCCGGGCATCGAGTCGCTCCTGCTCCGGTCCGGCCGCGTCTCCGAGGAGAGCTGGCGCGAGGTCTTCGACGAGGCGGCCCCGTACGGCCGCCTGTCCGCCGAGCTGGTCGAACGCGGCCTGCTCGGCGCGGCCGCCGTCGAGGTCCTCACCCAGACGGCCGTCTTCGACGCCATCTTCGCGATCGCGGTGTGCGGGATCAGCTCCTGCACCGCCGAGTCCGCCGCTCCGGACGACCTCGCGCCCCTCCTGCCGGTCCAGCCCGGGCTCGATCCCGACCGGGTCGTCCGGGAGACCGCGCGGCGGCTGGACGTCGCCGCCGAGTGGCAGCGCTTCGGGCTGAACATCAACACCCGGCCGCAGCGGCTGCCCGTCGAGCACAGCGCGGCCACCGCTCCCGCGCGCGCCGAGATCCTGGCCAAGATCAATGGCCGCCTGAGCACCCGCGACATCGCCTTCAGCCTCGGCCGCGGCCTCTACTCCGTGCTGACCGACCTGGCCATCCTCATGAAGGACGGCCTGATCGCCATCGATCCCGCTCCGGCGGACCGCCGGCGGGTCGACCCCGCGCAGATCGGCACCGTCCGGCTGGACGAGATCCCGATCGACGAGCTCTCACTCGGAGAGCTGTCGCCCACGGCGCCCGCGCCGGTGCTCCCTCCGGCGCCGCGACCGCCCCAGGGCGCCGAGCTCCCGCGCCGCCGCCGCATGAGCAGAAAGAGGCCCGCCCCGCCCAGCGAGGACGCCTGACCTTCGCGGTTGCCGGGCCCGCGCGCGGTACGAGAGTTTGGTGCGACGCACGCGCTCACACCGACGCGGAGACCGCCCGGTACGGCGGTTCGTTCCGCCGACCGGAAGGCACCGGCATGACCAACCCCGAGCAGGTTCGGCACCACCCGGTCGTGGAGGCGCACCTCGCGCGCCGTACGGCCGACGTCCAGCTGCGCGTCGCCGACGCGATCACCGCTTTCGCGGGCTCCATGCCGTTCGTCTACATTCACGCGGTCGTGTTCGTGGTGTGGATGCTCTTCGTCGAACGCAACCCCTGGCCCGGGCTCACCCTCGTGGTCTCGCTGGAGGCCATCTTCCTGTCCACCTTCGTGATGATCGGGCAGAACCGCCAGGCGTCCTTCCAGCAGGCCAAGGCCGACCACGACTTCACCGAGCAGGAGCTCGAGCTCAAGACGAACACCGAGCTGACCCGCCAGATCCACACCCTGACCGCCGAGCTCCACCGCCGCCTGCTGGTCGAGGGCGAGCGGCCCCGGAGTTAGAGTGGACGAACTCTGAGGTTCGCGCTCCCTCGGATGACGTCGCAGTACGGGAGCACGCCCGCGGGCACCGCGGTGGAGGAGGGGCGACACACGTTGTCCGCATGCCCTTCCGGAGGTCCGCTCGTGAACGTTGGTCTCGGTCTGCCCATCGGCGACCCGCCCGCACTCCTGTCCTGGGCCCGGCTCGCCGACGCCGGTCCCTTCACCGCCCTCGGCCTGCTCGACCGTCTCGTCTACGCCAACCCCGAGCCCCTGGTCACGCTCGCGGCCATCGCCGGGGCCACCTCGCGCATCCGGCTGCAGACCGAGGTACTGCTCGGGCCGCTGCGCGAGTCCGCGCTCCTCGCCAAACAGGCGGCCACCCTGGACCTGATGTCCGGCGGCCGGTTCACCCTCGGAATCGGCGTCGGCGGACGCCGCGACGACCACCTCGCGGCCGGCACCGACATCCGTACGCGAGGCCGGCGGCTCGACGAGCAGCTGGCCACCATGCGCCGGGTCTGGTCCGGCGCGCCGTACGGAGAGGACGTCGGGCCGATCGGCCCGGCGCCGGCGCGCGAGGGCGGCCCGGAGATCCTCATCGGCGCCTTCGCGCCCGCCGCCCTCGAACGCGTCGCCCGCTGGGGCCACGGGTACCTCTGCGCCTCCCCGCCCTGGACCGCGGCTCCGCTGCTCCGCGACGTCGAGCGGTCCTGGACCACCGCCGGCCGTACCGGGCGGCCCCGCATCGTCGCCCAGGTCAACGTGGCCCTCGGCCCGGACGAGACGGTGCGCGACGCACGGGAGGCCCTCGGCTCGTACTACGCCTTTCTCGGCGACACCCGGCACGTCACCGGCAACCTGCTCACCACGCCGCAGCGGATCCTCGACGCGGTGGCGGCGTTCACCGACCTCGGCGCCGACGAGGTCATGCTCTACTGCTGGTCCGGCGACCCCGGTCAGGTGGGACGCCTGGCCGACCTGATCGCCTGACCGGCGGCGCCGCGCCCGGACGGAAGGACGACGCATGAGCCCGGAGGAGATCCTCACCCGCGCACGCCGGGACCGTACGTTCTCGGGCGCGGCATGGGCGTACGGCGGCAGCGCGGGGGTCGCCGCGAGCGGCACTGTCGGCACGCTGTCGTGGGGCGGCGATCCGGTGGGCGAGGACACGCTGTGGGATCTCGCCTCGCTGACCAAGCCGATCGCCGGGCTGGCCGTGATGGCGCTGGTCGAGTCCGGCGAGCTGACGCTGGATGAGACCGTGGCCGCGCACCTGCCGGAGTACGCGGGCACGGACAAGGCGTCGATCACGGTGTTCGAGCTGCTCACGCACACCTCGGGGCTGCCGGGTCAGGAGACGCTCTGGCGCCGGCACGGGACCCGGGACGAACTGCTGGCCGCGCTCGTACGCGTGCCGCTGCGCTTCGCCCCGGGCGCCGCGGTGGAGTACAACTCGCTGGGGTTCGTCGTGCTCGGCATGATCGCCGAGCGGGTCGCGGGGGTCTCCCTCGCGACCCTCGTCGCCGAGCGCGTCACCGGACCCGCCGGGATGGCGCGGACGCGGTTCCTGCTCCCGGAGGCCGATCGCCGGCGCGCGGCGGCCACCGAGGACTGCCCGTGGCGCGGCCGGATCGTCCAGGGCACGGTGCACGACGAGACGGCCGAGGTGCTCGGCGACGCGGCGGCCCACGCCGGCCTCTTCGGCTCCCTGGACGACCTGGCCGCGCTCGGCGAGACGCTGTGCCGCGGTGGCGCGGGCCGGCAGGGACGCGTCCTCGGCGAACGGACGCTCGCGGTGATGACCGAACCCCGTACCGGCCATCTCGCGCTGCGCCGGTCGCTGGCCTGGCAGGGCCGCGACCCGCACCACTCCAGCAGCGGCGACCTGATGAGCCCGGCCGCGTACGGGCACACCGGGTTCACCGGCACGAGCATCTGGGTCGATCCGCTGCTGGACGTCTTCGTCGTCCTCCTCACCAACCGCGTGCACCCCCGCCGCGACTCGGACGCGATCACCCGGCTGCGGCCGAGGTTCGGCAACGCGGCGGTGACCGCCTGCCTGGCGGAGCGCTGACCGGCCCTATCTTCTCTGGTCCGGGCCGTTGAGGCGGGACAGCAGCGCGTTGTACGCCTCCAGCGCCGCGTCGTCCTCGTCGACGTTGCCGCTGGCCCTCAGCCGGGCGCGGTCCTCGTCGCCGGGCGCTGTCCCGTGCCCGGTACCGGCGAGGGCCGCCTGCCGGGCGGACTCCAGGAAGGAGCCGGCGCGTGCCGCGTCCGGCGAGCGGTCCAGCAGCCAGGTCGCGCCGACGACGAGCAGCATCGCGAACATCAGGCCGTCCCCGCCGATCCACATGACGGCGCCGCCGTCGTGGATGTCGCCGAGCGGGCCGACGCCCCAGGACGGGTGCATCGCGGCCCAGGACGGGAACGGCGGGTGCGTCGCCTGCAGGAGCACGACCCCGACGACGGTGTCGGCCGACATGCCCATGAACAGGCTGAACAGCCGCAGCGGGTACGGCAGCGCCGCCGGTGACCGGTCGACGGTCAGCAGGCGGGAGAAGTAGAGGTAGCCGCCGCCGAGGTAGAGCAGGCGCTCGACGGCCATCAGCGCCGGCGAGTCCATCATGGCGTCCATGAAGGACGACAGGTGGATGCCGAAGAGGATGACGATGTAGAGCGCGAGGCCGACGATCGGCGAGCGGAGCAGCCGCGCGGGCCGCGACCGGCGGACCGCCTCGACGTACTCCCCGGCCGTGCCGCTCGTGGCGCGCAGCAGCAGCGCCATCGGGTGGCCCAGGCACAGCAGCCACGGCGCGACCATGATCAGCATGAGGTGCTCGATCATGTGCAGCCAGAACAGGCCGCCGTCCCCGTACACGCCGGGACTGCCCATGATCGCGGCGCCCGTCACCGCGAGCCCGCCCGCGAACGAGAGCGTCCGCGCGAGCGGCCAGGACGGCCCGTCCCGGCGCGCGGCGATCACCCCGGCGAGGTAGATCAGCAGCGCCGCCGCCAGCAGGACGGTGGTGACGGGCGAGAAGCGCCAGGTGGTGAACGCCCGCGCCCAGGTCAGGGGCGCCAGCGGATCCATGTCCATCGATGTGTCTCCAGAGGGCCGGCGCGCTCGTCGTCCGCGCCCGAAAACTACGGCGTGTAGTACATCGAGGCTACACGCCGGCCCGTACGGACCCGTCCCCAGGTCAGCGACCATGCCGGCGGACAGAGGTTGCACAGTGCAATGACTAGCCGCCGGTGCCGTGACCGGGTAGAACTGATCCATGACTGAGCGTGCGACCGGGCCGGTCCGTGCCGCCGAGCCGGTCGGCGACGACGTCGACGCGGTCACCTCGGCGGTGCTCACGGCCTCACGGCTGTTCGTCTCGATCTCCACCCGGTCCCTGGCGGCCGTCGACGACCGGGTGACACTGCCGCAGTTCCGGATGCTCGTCGTCCTCGCGACGTACGGCGAGATGAAGCTCGCCTCCCTCGCCGGCCACCTGGCCGTCAACCCCTCCACGGCCATGCGCATGGTCGACCGGCTGGTCGCCGCGGGGCTGCTGGACCGGCGCACCAACCCGGCCGACCGCCGGGAGAACGCCCTGCGCCTCACCGCTCCCGGCCACCGGGTGGTCGACGACGTCACGGCCCACCGGCGCGCGGAGGTCGCCGCGATCGTCACTCGCATGCCGGCGAACCAGCGGGCGGACCTGGTGCTCGCCCTCCGCGCCTTCACCGACGCGGGCGGCGACCTGCCCGAGCGCTGATCGTCCGGGCCGGTTCCGCGTCAGGGCGGCCAGACATCCGAGGTATATGGGAGGGTGGGGGCGGCCCGGAGGCCTCGGCGGCGCGTCCGACCCGCACCACGCGCCCCGCCCGCCGCCGTACGTGACCTGCTTCCGCGCAACTTCTCGCTGGAATCCAGCAATAACGCAATTCAATCCAGCAAGTGGTCTTGACTCTTGTGAAATATCCGAGCAATGTCCGTACGCGACCTGTTTTACCCCGCCCGGTCCCGTACGGGACCGCGGCCCCGGTCGCGGCTCGGTCACGATCCCCGTACCCGCCAGAGAGGATCGCGTGATGACAGCTCGTGGAAGATCGCTCAAGTACCTGTCTTTGCTGGTGGTGACCGCCGGCGCACTCGTCGTGCCGGGCACCGCCCAGCCGGCCGGCGCCGCCGCCTGCATCCCCTCGGGCACGGACGCGGCCATCAACGCCGCGCTCACCGGAACCGGCGCGACCGCCGTCCTGTGCCCCGGCGCCGTCTTCACCCTGACCAACCCCGTCACCTTCACCGCCCCGAACCAGGTGATAGAGACACAGGGCCTGCCCACCGACACCACCCGGGCGACCCTGAAGGTCGGAGGTTCGCTCACCACGGCGATCAACGGCACCGGCCGGTCCGGCGTGACGGTGGAGAACATCCAGATCGACGGAGGACGCCCCGCCCTCGGCCGGCTGGACGGCGGCGCGCTCATGGAGATGGGGGCCTCCGGCGTCGACCAGACCGTGCAGAACGTCTACGCCCACGACACCCGAAGCTGGTCGACGCTGCACATCATCGAGGGCGCCGTCACGAACAGTGCCCCGGCGTGCCAGGGCGCGAAGATCCTCAACAACACGATCGGCCCGGCCGGCACCGACGCGCCCAGCGGCACGTGGGCCGACGGCATCTCACTGGCCTGCGGAAACAGCACGGTCCAGGGCAACACCGTGCAGGACGCCACCGACGGCGGCATCGTGATCTTCGGTGCGCCCGGGTCCTCGGTGCGGAACAACACGATCGTCGCCAAGACGCGGACGATGCTCGGCGGCATCAACCTCGTCGACTACGCCCCCATGAACGGCAACTACACCGGCACGACCGTCACCGGGAACACCATCAACGCGCAGAGCGCGTTCATCAAGGTCGGCATCGCGATGGGTCCCCAGGTCTGGGGCTGCGGCACGGGCACGAACTACGGCGCCTCGGTCACCGGCAACACGCTGCAGGGCGCCCACATGGGCTACGGGTACGCGGTCAACGGCGTACGCGACTGGACCGTGACCGGCAACACCGACAACTCGACCCACGTCGGGACGCCCAACGCGGGCTGCGGTGGCACGGTCTCGGCGCCCGGCCGGTTCCAGGTGCAGGCGTCGGCCTCCAGCACGTTGCAGCCGGAGTTCACCGGCGCCCAGCTCACGTACGTCCTCGGCGTCGCCGAGCACCCGCCGACGGGCACGGTGGTCGGCCTGCGCGCCCACGCCAACGGCAGGTACGTCACCGCGGACGGCACCACGCCGCTGATCGCCGGCGGGACGAGCGTCGTCACGGCCCAGCAGTTCGACGAGATCGACCAGGGCGGAGGCGCGATCGCGCTGCGCGCCCACTCCAACGGCCAGTACGTCACCGCCGAGAACGCGGGAGCCGCGCCGCTGGTCGCTAACCGTACGGCCATCGGCCAGTGGGAGACCTTCGCGCTCATCCACAACGCGGACGGCAGCGTCAGCCTGCGGGCAGGCGCGAACAACGACTACGTGACGGCGGAGAACGCGGGGGCGGCCCCGCTGATCGCGAACCGTACGGCCATCGGGCCATGGGAAGAGTTCGACCTCGTCCAGGGCTGACCCGGCCTCGGCGGATTGTGAGCGAAGATGAGACTCCTGCCCCTGCTCGCGCTGGTCGCCGCGCTCCTCGGCGTCGCCGTACCGGCCTCGGCCTCCACCACGGACGCCGCCTTCGACGGCTCGACCGGCGCGCTGAACGTCGACTACGCCGGCTACCTGGCCAAACACGACATCGTCTACAACCGCGTCAACACCAACCCCGCGTACGGGCTGACCGTCGGCAACGGGCGTACCGGGGCCATGGTGTGGGGCCAGAACGGCCTGACCATGCAGGTCTCCGGCGCCGACCTGTCCGAGCAGTCGGCGTACGCGGCCGGCCTGGTCAACCTGTACTCCAACCCGGGCATGGACACGGGCTATTCGACCTACCAGCAGCGGCTGTCGCTCTATGACGGGCTGCTGACCACGAAGTACGACGCGAACCGTACGGTGACGATCCTCGGGTCGCCGAACTCCGAGGTCATGGGCATCCACGTCGACGACACCCGGAGCAACGTCTCCAGCGTCGCGCTCGACCTGAGCCTGTGGGACCCGAGCACGGTCACCAACGTCGCCGACGTGCCGGACGTCAACACCTGGAAGACCTACTCCACGTACGCGGACTCCAGCGGCGTGGGCCTGAGCCGGGGCCAGACGGACGCGAACGACTTCGGCTACACGCTGGCCGCGACGGTCGAGGGCGCCGGCTACAGCAGCCAGGTCGTGGACGGCTCGAAGGTGCGGCTGAACATCACGCCGTCGTCCAGCTACACGATCTGGTTCACCGCCGCGAGCCGGCTGAACGCGTCCGGGCACGACTCGGTCGCGGCGGCCCGCAGCCAGCTGGTCTCGGTGAAGGGCACCGGGTACGCGGCGACGCTCGCGAACTACCGCAACTGGTGGCACTCCTTCTGGCAGAAGTCGTTCGTGCAGTACTCCGGCCTGTCCGGCGACGCGGACTACCTGGAGAACGTCTACTACCTCGCCACGTACATGATCGCCTCGGGCGGTTACGGCAACTATCCGTTCCACTTCATCAACGGGGTCTACCGTTCCACGGGCGACCAGACGAAGTGGAGCAACGGCTACTGGTACTGGAACCAGCGGGACGTCTACAACTCCTTCCTGGCCTCGAACCACGTCGACCTGATGAGCGGCTTCAACCGGCTCTACAGCCGCAACTCGGCCGCGCTGAAGTCCTCCACCTCGACGCGTTACGGTGTGGACGCGCTGTGGGTGCCGGAGACGATGGGCTGGGACGGCAACGCGCGCGGGACCGTGGGCAGCGACTACACCAAGAACATCCTGTCCACCGGCACCGAGGCCGCGTACAACATGTACCTGCAGTACCGGTACTCGAACGACGTCACCTACCTGCGGAACACCGCGTACCCGTTCATGCGGGACGTCGTACGGTTCTACGCGGCCAAGCTGACCCGGGACGGTTCGGGGAAGTACTCCATGGCGAGCTCGAACGCGCACGAGACGTACTGGAACGTCCCGGGCGCCATCACCGACCTGGCCGCCGTACGCAGCCTGTTCCCGGTGACCATCCAGGCGAGCCAGACCCTGGGCCTGGACGCCGACCTGCGGACCCAGTGGCAGAACATCCTGGACGGCCTGGCGCCCTATCCCTCCGACGGCAGCGCGTACCTGCCGCACACGCCGCCGATCGCCCAGACCCGCAACGACGAGAACGTCGCCTCGGAGGCGATCTGGCCCTACAACACGACCGGCATCGGCGCGCCGGACTACCAGACGGCGCTGAACACCTGGAACCGCCGGCCGTTCCCGTACGACAACGTGTGGGCGAACGACGCGATCCAGGCGGCGCGGCTCGGGCTGGGCGACCAGGCGTACAACGGTCTCAAGACGATGCTGCAGAAGTACCAGAACTTCCCGAACGGGCTGACCGCCAACACGAACGGCGTCTTCGAGTACCTCGGCGTGCACCTGTCGGCGCTCAACGAGTCGCTGCTGCAGAGCTACAACGACAAGATCCGCGTCTTCCCGGCGGTGCCGTCGGACTCCTCGTTCACCGGGAAGTTCACGCTGCTGGCCAAGAACGGTTTCCTGGTCAGCTCCGAACGCGAGGCCGGCGAGATCAAGTACGTCGGCCTGAAGAGCCTGTACGGGGCCTCGGCCACGGTCGTCAACCCGTGGGGCACCCAGCAGGTCCGGGTCCGGCGGACCTCCGACAACGCTATCGTCACCACATCGTCGGCGGGGGGGGGATCACCTTCCCGACGTCGCCGGGGTCGGTGTACGTGGTGGAGCGGACGGCCAAGCCGCTGACCTCGTATTCCTCGGCCCGGCTCACGGGCACCGCGAACCAGGACGCGAAGTCACTGCGCAGCACCAGCTCGACACTGGGCCTGGGACGCACGGCGAGCGGGACGGTGAACGACCCGGCGCTGACGTACGACGCGAACTGGTTCGGCAGCTCCGGGCGCGGGCTGGGGGACTACAACGACGACGTCCACTACACGTACACGAACGGAGCGACGGCGCAGTACACCTTCACGGGTACCGGGATCGCCTACCTGTCGGAGAAGAACGGCGACATGGGCAACGTCGACGTCTACATCGACGGGACCTTCCAGGCCAACGTCAACCTGTACGTGAGCGGCGCCCGCCAGTCCCAGCAGGTCGTGTACAGCAAGACGGGCCTGGCGAGCGGAGCCCACACCATCAAGATCGTCAACAAGACCACGTCGGTCGGCATCGTGGACGCCCTGAAGATCACCTCCTGACCGCGCCTCCGTAAGAAAGTCGTCGTCTGGCGGCGGTTCCGCGACCTGCCGGAACCGCCGGTCCCCGACATCGGCGAGGACGTCGAGGAGCGTACGTCGGTCCTGCGGGGTCCCCGGCCGGCTTCCGCGTATGGTCCAACGATCACTACCAGCCGCACACGAGGTCGGCCGGAGCATGGCAGGCCGACCATCCCCAGGCGAAGCCGGGCGGCAGGTTCTTCTTCACCGGCTTCGGCGGCAGGTCCGTGGACCGACAAGAAGCCCACCTCGCCGCCTGCCAAGCTGCCCTTCTGACCTCCCGGCGCCGAGCCGCCCGTTCCCAGAGGAGCGGGCGGCTGATCGGCCATCGCGACAGCGCGGACATGGGAGTCGTCAACGCGTCGTCGCCCACCGGACGAGTTGATCGTTGGCTCCGTACCGGATCATCGGCACGCACAACAGGACGAACACCGCGGACGCCGTCGCCCATGCGAGCCGCTTCGCGACACCCTGGGCTCGACCGATCCCGAACCCGAGAACGGAGGTGATCGCGAACAGGAGCAGCGCCACCTCCATGGCCGTGACCAGGCAGCCGTGGTGAACGAGCGCCGGATCGACGGCCCTGCCGGCACTCTGGTGGAGCCGGGACGTGGCCCGAGACCATGCCGCCACCAGGTCCGTCAGACCCAGCCCGAGCCCGGCGGCGACGGCCAGGCCGATTCGCCGGGGCTCCCGCACTGTCCACCGGGCGACCAGCAGGCCGGACGCCAGCGCGAACACCTGGCCGATCCAGCCGCCGGCGGTGTAGCCGAAGGTGGCCATGGCCCGCCACTGCCCCAGCCGCTGTGCGCCGTCCTGCGGGTCGGTCCATAAGTCACCGCCGAACTCCAGGTTCGAGGGAACCAGCAGGATGGCCGTGACCGCGGTCAACGCGGCAAGGCCCAGGTAGGTGAGGAGTATCCGGCTTCGCCGGCCGGCCGGTGAGATCGGCGTCACGTCGGCAAGTATCCCCGGCGATGCGAGTCACGAGATCGTGGTCGGTAGGTGACGGCGGCGAGGCCGAACGCCAGCCCGCCCGCCACGAACAGCGCGTCCGTCCACCCGCTCGCGAACACCGCCCAGGCCGACGGGTGCGCCGTGCCGACCAGCTCTTCCGTCGTCAGACCGGTCAGCCCGTCCGGCAGGAGCCCGGTGACGCGGACGATGTCGTCGAGGACCCCCGCGAGCCCCCTCGCGCCCAGGAGGACGCACCCGGTCCACGCCGCGAACAAGAGCAGCGGACGCGGGATCCGCCGCCCCCACTCCTGGGCCAGCGCGAGCGGCAGCACCGTACCCACGACCGTCATCACGAAGAGGGCCACCGTGAACAGGTCCGCGAGCACCCGCGCCGTTCCCGAGTGGTGGACGTCGGACGGGGTCCGCAGGCCCGTGGCCACCCAGACCACGTGCCAGGCGAGGAAGGTCAGCACCCACGCGAACGCGGCGTAGGCGGTGGTCCGGGAGGAGAGGTTCATGCCTCCCACGATCGGCGGGTGCGGGGCGCGGTGCCTCCCTCGCCAGGGTGGTCCGCGCCCCTCGTCCGGAGGAGACCGGCTCAGCCGCCGGTGGTGACGGTGAAGATGTGCATCGCGTTCGTGCCGCTGGAGACGCCCTGGCTGATGTTCGGCAGGGTGACCAGTTCGATCTGCTTGCCGGCCTGCAGTTTCACCGTCGCCATGAACAGGTGGACGGTCTGGTTCTGCCTGCCGCCGGACGTGTTGATGTACGGGAACGTGGCGACCGTGTCGCCGCCGCCCGCCCACCAGTCCGGGAAGCTGATCGTGAACGGCTGGGTGCTGCCGTCCGTGTAGGTGATCAGGCCGCTGCCCGACGCGGTGTCATTGTTCGCCAGGCCGAGGAAGCCGAGCTCCGCCCCGGAGCCCGAGTAGTCGAAGGCCTGGCCGCCCGCGACGACGTTGTCCGGCTTGCCCGCCTCCACGTCCGGCCAGGTGAAGGTCAGGCCGCCGTGCGAGACCGTGCCGCCCGGGGTGATGCCCGCGGCGGCGAGGGCCTGGGCCGACAGGCTCAGGCCGCCGCCGTCCAGGTTGCCCTCGGACGGCCGGGCGTCGTCGGTGACGGCGACGTTCCCGTACGCGTCGGACAGTGACGCGAACGGGATCGCCACCAGCGTCGTCGCCGAGCCGCTGCCCGTACGGCCGCCGCTCTCGTAGGTGACCGAGGCCTGCAGCTGGTAGCCGGCCCGTGCCGCGTCGGAGGGGACGCCGACCGACCACGTCGTCCGTACGGTCTGCCCGCCGGCCACGCTCGCGAACGAGTCCGGCGAGGTCGGCGTGGCGGTCCAGCCGGACGGGGTGGTCAGCGACATCCTCACGTCGCTCAGCGCCGACGGGCCCGAGTTGGTGAACGTGGTCGTCGCGGTCGTGGCAGAGCCGGGCTCCACGGTCGACGGGCCGCTGACGCCGAACGGGTACGCCGCGGAGATGACGGCCGACCCGGTGACGCCGTTCACGGTCGCCTTCAGCGTCGTGACGCCCGACCCGACCACCTTCACGTGCCCGGCGGCGTCCACCGTCGCCACGCCCGGGTCGGTGCTCTGGTAGCGGACTCTCGTGTGCGAAAGATCGACGAAGGACTGGTCGTCGTTGACCGCCTCGACCACGTTGTCGGCGGTCACGGACAGGTTCCGCTTCTCCTTCACGTGGTCGGTGTCGTCCTTGATCCACTGGTTCTTGCCGGTCAGGTCGATGGTGTCGCCGACCTTGTAGCTCACCGCCTCCGGCTGCACCGTGACGTACCGGGTCTTCGGGGTGAGCGCCCCGGTGACCCGTACGGCCGGCGAGGCCGCGTCGGTGGCCGAGTCGCCGCCCACCGAGAACCGGTAGGTGCCCGGCGGCACGAACGAGCGCATCTTCTGGGCGTCCCACACGCCGAGGTCGGCGAGCTTGACCGTCAGCGCGACGTGCTCGGTGGCGCCCGGCGCCAGCACCGCGGTCTTGTGGAAGCCCGCGAGCCGCTTCTTCGGCATCTCGACGCCCGGCACGGTGAACGGCGTGGCCGCGTAGATCTGGGCGACCGTCGCGCCCGCCTTGGAACCGGTGTTCCTGACGTCGAACCGTACGATGACCGAGCCGTCGGCCGTCGCCGTGGAGCCCGCCGTCACATGGGAGTAGGCGAAGTTCGTGTAGCTCAGCCCGTACCCGAAGGGATAGGTGGGGGTGCCGGTGAAGTACTGGTACGTACGGCCGAGGCCGCCGGTGGCGGAGGGCGTGACGTCGTAGTCCGCCATCGGCGGCAGCTGCGAGTCGTCCTTGAACCAGGTGAAGTTCAGGTGCCCGCTCGGGTTCTGCCCGCCCAGGAGCACGTCGGCGAGCGCGGTGCCCTGGCTCTCGCCGTTGTAGCCGCTGAAGACGATCGAGGACACCTTGTCCTGGACATCGTCGATCTTGACCGGCCCGTCGGACTGCACCACGAGTGCCAGCTTGTGGTTGCCCAGCGCGGCGGTCTTGTCGATGAGGGAGTCGTAGTCGCCGGGCATGGCCAGGCTCGTACGGTCCATCCCCTCGTGCGCGACGGCGTCGTCGGTGCCGACGAAGACGACCACCAGGTCGGCGGCCTTGATGTCGGCCTGCGTCGCGTCGCTGAGCTGGGCCTCGCCCTGCGCCGTCGTGGACGTGCCGGCCGCGTCGAACACCACCGAGGCGGACGGGTTGGCCGCCTTGACCGCGGACGTGATGCCCTGCACGGCGTTGACCTGCTTGGCCGGGTCGCCGGAATAGCCGCCCAGCGTGACCTTGTTCGCCAGGTCGCCGAGGACGACCACCTTGTTCAGCTTCGTACCGTCGGCGGGCAGCAGGCCGCCGTCGTTCTTGAGCAGGACGAGCGAGTTGTCGGCGACCTTCTCGGCCAGCGCCTGGTGCTCGGGGCTCTGGATGACGTCCTTGGTGATCTTGGTGTACTTCACCCGGTCCGGCGGGTCGAACTCCCCGGTCCGCATACGGATGGTGAACAGGTGCACCAGCGCGGTGTCCACGACGCCCTCGCTGAGCGCGCCGGCCGCGATGGCGTCCCGGATGTTCTGCGCGGTCGCCTCGGCACCGGTGCAGTTGACGTTCGTGCCGGCGCGCAGCGCGTACGCCTGGCCGCCGGCCTGGCCGGAGACCGTCGCGCCGGTGGCCGTGTCGGTCCAGGTCGGACTGGACTTGTGGTCGGTGGTCCAGCCGGGCGGCGCCCAGTCGTGGCCGCCCGGCGGGAGCTGCCACGTGGTGCCGACCGCGCCACAGTCGGAGGTGACGTAGCCGCCGAAGCCGTACGTCCGCTGGGCGAGCTGGTTCACCGTGTAGGTGTCGGCCACGGCCGGCGTGCCGTTGATGGCGTTGTAGGAGGTCATCAGGCCGGACACGTGCGCGTCCTCGATGAGGTCGCGGAACTGGGCGGTGTAATACTCCCGCAGCGTACGGTCGTCGGTGTCGGAGCTGATGCCCGTACGGTCGTTGTCGGTGTTGTTGAGCGCGTAGTGCTTGGCGGTGGCGGCGACCTTGAGGTACGGCGTCGTGGCCCTGCCGTCCTTGGTCTGACCCTGGTAGCCGTTGACGAAGGCACCGGCCATCTGCGCGACGAAGTACGGGTCCTCGCCGAACGCCTCGTCCGTACGGCCCCAGCGCGGGTCGCGGTCCAGGTTGACGGTCGGCGCCCAGTACGTCAGGGAGCCGTAGTCGTCCTTGGCCGGGCCGATGTTGTTCGCGCCGGCGCCCCACAGGGACTTGTCGAGGAAGCCGCGCGCCTCGTCGGAGATCGCGGTCGTCTCGTCGTACATGAGACTCCGGTCCCACGACATGGACGAGGCGAAGTTGGTCGGGAAGCTTGTGGCCGGCACCCCACCCGAGGCCGAGCCGTGGTTCGTGTTGGCGCCGAGAGTGTTGACGCCGTGCTGGCCCTCGCTCCAGTAGGTGTACTGCTGGACGCCCAGCCGGGGGATGGCCGGCGCGCTGTTGGTGTGGAGCTGGGCGGCCTTCTCGTCGAGCGTCAGCCGCGAGACGAGGTCGGCGGCGCGCTCCTCGAATGAGTAGTGGGTGTCCTTGTAGATCGGTGTGGGGGTGTCGGCGGCGCGGGCCGCCGGCGTCGAGACGCCGGCCAGGCCGATCGCGCAGGTGAGGGAACACGCGGCGGCCAGGAGGCCACGCCACCGCGGGGACAGGGGTTGTGCCATCGTTCGACTCCGTGAACCACGCATAGATGTGGCGCGTTTCGGCGGAGGCCTGGGGCTGTTCGCGTGATCCACGGTCATCGTTATGACGAAGTCAGACATAAGTCAATGCACGAGACGATCCGGGCTCGCCCAGGTCAGCGCGGGCGGATCTGCCGCTGCGGCGACCGCGGCTGCCTGGAGACCGTGGCCGGCCCGATCGCCATCGCCCGCCTGCCGGGGCCATCCGGTGACCGTCGCCGACCTGCTGGAACTCATCGCCGCCGGCGACCGGGGCGCCGTACGCGCGCTGGAGGACGCCGCCGAGGAGGTCGGGCGGGCCGGTCACGCTGCTCGACCCGGAACTGATCGTGATCGGCGGCGATCTGGCGGCGGTGGGGAGCGCTTGTCAGAACCGGTCGGGCGCGGCATCGGCCGCTACGCGCCGGCCCGTCGGCCGAGCCGGTGCGGATCGTCGGAGGCGAACTCGGCGACGACGCCGAGGTCCTCGACGCGACCGGCATGGTCCTCACCGACGCCCCCCGCCCGCCGCCCTGTGACGCCGACGTGACCCGGGCCGGGCGCCCCCGCGGCCCGGCCCGGGTCAGGTCAGATGTGGCCGCCGGTGTTGGAGGCCCAGGTGCTGCCGCCGGCGGTCTTGTAGAGGACGACGTTCCCGTCGCCCTGGACGACCAGGTACGACGGCCCCCGGCCGCCCGTGTAGGTGGTCCAGACGGCGCCGCCGCCGGCATAGAGGACGAAGTTTCCGTCTCCCTGCACCGTGGCGTCCGCGCCGGGCCGTCCGCCCGTGTTGGTCGCCCAGAGCACGTGGTAGCCCGGCCCGTACAGGACGAGGTTCCCGTCGGCCTGCATCAGCAGGGCGTATCGGCCGTCGGTGGAGCGGAGGTAGCGGCCCGGGTACAGGACCCCTCCGGAGTCGAGCCGGTTGGCGCCGTCGTAGGTGTAGGTGGCGTGGCCGCCGGTGTTGGAGACCCACGTGCTGCCGCCGGCGTCCTTGTAGATGACGGCGTTGCCGTCGTCCTGGAGCTGCAGGTGTGAGGACCCGCGGCCGCCCGTGTCACTCGCCCAGACGACGTCGCCGCCGGATCCGTACAGGACGAGGTTGCCGTCGGCCTGCATCACCGCGTCCTTCACGGCGCGGCCGCCGGTGTTGGTGGCCCAGAGGGGGTGGTAGCCGCCGCCGTACAGGACGAGGTTGCCGTCGTTCTGCAGGATCAGCGTGAACTGCAGGTCGCTGGAGGCGAGGTACTGGTCCGGCAGGAGCATCTCCCCTGCGGCCAGCTGATTCTTGCCGAAGAAGTGCGCACCGCCCACTCCGGCGCCCTGCCCCGAACCACCCTCACCGACGGGAAGGTCCTTGAAGTGGAGGTACGCGGTCGGCGAGCCCGCGGAGACGGTCCGCTCGCTGTACCGGCCCGTGTAGCTGTAGTTGTACTCCTCGACGGTGACGTTCCCTCCGGAGACCGCCTCGACCCAGGCGACGTGGCCAGAGGACCACCAGGCGACCGCGCCGATGGCGGGCGTCGTGTCGACCGGAACGTTCTCGGCCAGAGCGCGCTGCCTCCACTGCGTGGCGTCGGCATGGAAGTCCATCTCGTAACCGTTACGCGAATGCAGGCGCCAGGCCACGAAGGACGTGCACTCGCGGTTCCACTCGCCCCAGGTGTCGGCGACGGAGTCCTGAGCCGTGTTCCTCCATTGGGCCGGATAGTCGTCGGTGCCGGCGAAGGCGACCGGAGCCGTGACCGCTCCGGTCGCCGCGATGACGCCGATCGCCGCTAACAACGTCAGTAGAGAGCGCACTCTGCGCCATACCGCCTTTGGTCCCATGCCGTCCTCCCGTGAATTTCGTGAACTTCACGGGGGACGTTAGTCCGGACCTCCGTTAAGGGCGTCCGGCGATCGATCGACTTTTTCACCGCCGCGGCGTACGACAAAGTCGTAGCTCAGGCACCCGCCCAGACGATCGGCTTCTCGAAGTACGGGGTCACCTTGTTGGCCTTGTTCGGGCCGTTCTTCCACACCACCTGCCGGATGGAGCCGCCGCCCGGCATCAGGTAGGCCAGGCAGCTGCTGTAGGACTTTCCATTCTTGAACGGCTTCGGCGGCGTGATGTCGTCGCACCGGGTGAAGGTGCCCATGAAAATGATGTTGTTCTGCTGCTGGCCGCGGTCGTCGATCGCGTCGAGCGTGACGTCCGGGTCGTTGTTCGTGCCCGTGGGCGCCGTGCTGCTGAGCGTCTTGATCCGCACCTTCACGTAGTACGGCGTCGACTTGCGCTCCTCCGGCTTGAGCTGCACGTTCTTGAAGTCGCCGATCGTGCCCTTCGTGATCGACAGGACGTTGACCTGCAGCTTGAAGCCCTTCTGTGCGGTCTCCAGGCTGCCGCCCGCCGGGACCCAGCCGACGGTCGCGGCCTGGCCGAGCCGCAGATGCGTGCCCGGAGGCGTCAGGCCGGCCGAGCCGGCGGGGGCCGCGTCGGCGGTCGTCTCCGACGGCGCCGGCCCGGCCTTGTCCGAGGACCCCTTGCACGCGACGAGGCCGAATGCCAGCACCGCGACCCCGGTACCTGCGACGACTCGCCTCATCACGATCCCTTTCCGCATGCCCGACGCGAGCGGCATTCCCCGGCCACTCGATTCGCGGTCGTAAAGCCCCGCCGGACGATCCCCAGTAATCGATTTCACCGTTACCCCTGCGTACGCGTTCCGTTGGTCGTGAAGACCGGTCGGAGGTAGCACGATCAATTCCGGAAAGCGGTTCACCGCCCGGAGAGGAAAATTCGGACATTCGCCTACGGGCCATCCGGCGTACGGCGTCCGGCCTGGTGATCGATTGCGCGGCGTGGCCGGATCAGGCCAACACGCGGCTCGCCGATGAGTCTTCTCGAAGCGGCCGCGCGCCTTCGCGGACTGTTACACAATCGCGGTCACCTGGAGGACAGCGGAGGGAACCGCGATGAGAAAGATCGTCTTCTTCATGTCGGTGTCACTCGACGGCTTCATCGAGGGACCGGACGGCGACCTGGACTGGCACATGGTCGACGACGAGGTGCACACCCACTTCAACGAGGAGCTCGCCGCGATGGGCGCCTTCGTGAACGGACGGATCACCTACGACCTGATGCTCGAGTCCTGGCCCACCGCCGACACCGACCCGTGGAGCACCGAGCCCATGCGGGAGTTCGCCCGCATCTGGCGCGACACACCGAAGATCGTCTACTCCCGCTCCCGCGACTACACCGACTGGAACCCCACCGTGATCCGCGAGGTCGTCCCCGCGCAGGTCGCCGAGCTCAAGGAGAAGGCGGGCGGCGACCTGGCGCTCGTCGGCGCCGACATCGCCGCGTCCTTCCGGCGGCACGACCTGATCGACGAATACCGCCTGTTCGTCCACCCGGTCGTCATCGGAGAGGGCAAGCGCCTGTTCCGTACGCGCGAGCCCAAGTTCGACCTCCGCCTCGCGGAGACGCGGGCGTTCGGCAACGGAGTCGTCGGGCTCCGCTACACCCGGTGAGACTCAGGAGGGCACCCGCAGCGTACGGAGGAAGACCGGCAGCAGCCACGGCCGCCGGCCTCCCACGGAGACCTTGCGGGCGAGGACGGCCCGCGGCTTGCTGACCCGGCCGAACATCATCAGCGTGAAGACCGCCGGGTCGAACCTCACCCGTACGTCGGTGTCCTCGCCCGGCGGCTCGGCGGTCACCCGGCCGTTGCGCAGCACGAGGGTGACCGGCTCGACGTAGTCGGACCGGAACTCCACGGCGATGCGGCGGTCGCGCGGCGGCCCGCCGCCGTCCAGGAGCCGCCCCACACCGTTGCGGGCCAGCCCGACCATGAACATCTCGAAGAAGTAGGCCGCGTCCTTCGAGGGGACGGCCCACGGATGCCCGGTCGTACGGGCGATGTCGTGGCCGTGGAGCAGCAGCTCGTTCAGCAGGTGCGCGAAGAGCCCCGCGACCGGGACCTGCGCGCCGCCCAGCCACGTCAGCGGCTCTGACGGGTCGCGCCCCTCACTGCTGTCCAGCATCGTCCCGATGTGGTCGCGCAGCATGGCCGCCAGGACCTGCGGGTCGCGCTCGATGAAGTGCGCCAGCGTCAGGTCGTTGATCGCGTTGACGTCGTCGACCGTGGTCTCGGGCAACCGCTCGGTCAGGCCCGGGACCGGGAGCGGCTCGGCGCCCGGCCCCAGAAGCGTCGTGTTGAGCCAGGCGAGCGAGGTCACGTGCGCGGCGGTCACGGCCACCGACCAGTTCGGTGTCACCTCCGCGCCGGGGTCCTTCGCCGTGGCGACCATCTCGGCGAAGCGGTCCCCGGTCTCCCGTACGGAGGTACGGACTCCCTGCCACTGGTCCTTTTCGATGGTCGCGGCCATGGCGGCTTTCCTTTCTCGTCGCTTCGTGGTGCCGGGCGGATGGCCGGTCCATCGCGCCCCATCACGTCTATGTTTCCTTCTCGCATCTCCTTGAGTGCGATTATGTGAAAGCGAGGAGAGCACACTGGAAGAAGCGTTTTCGAGACCCGGATGCGATGATGCGCGCCGGTGAAAAGTGCGCTATTCGCCTTCGTGCAGGGATGACTGGCTGGCCCGATCCGGCCATGGATCTGGCTATACGGCGCCTTAAGGCATATCCACAATGTTGATGTTCCTGCGCCGACTCGAATTCTCCTGTCCGCGCGAGACGGGTCTTTTTCTCACGCAGTTGTCTTGAGCGACCGGGAGGGCACGTGCTTAGCAGGCGAAAGGTTTTGGCGCTCGGGGGCGTCGTGAGCGGGGCGACGCTCGCCGGTGTGTTCAGGAGCGCCCAGGGCGCGGACGTCTCCTACGACGAGCACCACGGCATGGTCATGCCCAAGTCGCAGCCCTGGCGCGAGGTGACCGACGCGCCGGTGACGCCGTTCACGGTGCCCATGCCGCTGCCCTCGGTCCTGACGCCCACGGCGTCGCACGACGGCTGCGACTTCTACCGGGTCGCCATCCGCACGGCCAACGCGGAGATCATTCCCGGCTTGCAGACCCCGGTGATCGCTTTCGACGGCAGGTTCGTGGGCCCGACGATTCGCGCCAAGGTCGGCCGGCGCGTCTCCGTCACCTTTGACAACAGGCTCGGTGAGGCCGCCAACGTCCACCTGCACGGCGGCCACACCCCGTCGGCCAGCGACGGCTTCTCGATGGACTACATCAACGCGGGCACGCAGCGCGTGTACGACTATCCGAACCTCCAGCGGGGCGCGACCCTCTGGTACCACGACCACGCCATGGGCTTCGAGGACGTCCACGTCTACGCCGGCATGCACGGGTTCTACCTGCTCGACGACCCGGCGGAGAGCCGCTTCGGCCTTCCCGGCGGTCAGTACGACGTCCCGATCATGATCCGCGACGCGCAGATCGACGACACCGGCGCGATGATCAAGCAGGACCCGGACGCGCGGAAGGTGCTGATCGCCAACGGGAAGGCCCAGCCGTACTTCCAGGTCGCCGCCCGTAAGTACCGGCTACGGCTGCTCAACGCCTCGATCTACCGCTTCCTCACGCTGAGCCTCGGCGGCGCGGAGATGATCCAGATCGGCTCGGACGGCGGCCTGCTCCCGGCGCCGGTGTCGCGCACCGAGCTCCCGATGAGCCCGGCGGAGCGCGCGGAGATCGTGGTCGACTTCTCGCGCCATCCGATCGGCACCAAGCTCGTCCTGTCCGACACGATCGGCCCGGTCATGCGCTTCGACGTCACCCGGCACGCCGCCGACCAGAGCCGCGTCCCGGACGCGCTCGTGCCGCCGCCGTCCCTGCCCGCGGCGACCGTGACCCGCGACTTCGCGCTGAGCATGGACCCGGACAACCCGTCGCACTACATCAACGGCAGGACCTTCGACCCGAACCGCGTCGACGTCTCGGTCCGGCGGGGCGCCACGGAGATCTGGCGCGTGACCAACAAGGACACCGACTTCGGCGGCGAACCGGGCGTGACGCTGGACCACAACTTCCACCTGCACCTGGTGCAGTTCCGCGTCCTGGACCGCGACGGCGGACCGCCGCTGCCGGGGGAGTCGGGGCTGAAGGACACGGTCCCGGTGCGGCCGGGGGAGACGGTCCGGCTGCAGGCGACGTTCACCGACTATCCGGGCCGTTACCTGTACCACTGCCACATGATCGAGCACTCCGCGTACGGGATGATGGGCCGCTTCGACGTCGTGTAGGGCGCGGGTGACGGGGGAGCGCGGGCTCCCCCGTCATCGCGTCGTGTCGTGCCCGATCAGCCGGCCCCGGTCGCCGACCGCGTCGGCGGCCGCCTTCGCGACCTCGACCAGCGCGGTGGCACCCGTCGAGGTGACGGCGGTGAGGACGTCGCTCACGACCTCCTGGAACTGCTCCTCCGGCTCCCGGACGCGGATCTCCGCCTCGCCGTCCTCGGCGATGACGACCATGAGGCCGAAGGGCAGGTTCGCGTCGGGGAGGGCGAGCGGCCGGCCGGGCCGCAGGTCGATGACCTGGCCGCCACGGCGGTGGTCCACGACGGACTCGCGGACGATGTCTTCTGACACGGCTGTTCTCCCCCTGAAAACGCTGTCTGCCCTGTTAACCCATTGAACGCACGTCCTCAGGGTACGGGCGGCGGGTGATGGTCACGAAATCGCATCTAAATCGGCGTGTACGCACTTTTTCCATTCGGCCGGGTCGCGTAATGCAATCGCGGAACGCCCGGAACGCGGCAACGGCGTTCCATCATTTGTACTATTGCCCGTGTCGAGCCCCCTGCGGGAGGCAGTGATGCCGGGACGGTCGCATTTGCTGGCGATGTCGCTGGCCGGTGTGGTGTGCTGCCTGGTCGCGCTGGTCATCGCGCACCGGTGGGCGCGGACCGGCGAGCCGATCGCCGCCGATGTCACCGGGTGCGCGGTGTGGTTTCCCGACACGGACGTCTATCGGTGCGACTACCGCTGGAACAAAGACGGACGGCGTTTCTCCGGCCGGTTTCGCGGAGAGAACCGGCCGGACGGAGACGTCGTCCAGGTGTGGATCGACGCAGGCGACCCGTCGCACGTCGAGACCGGAAAGAGTCTGGTGCCGCCGGTCGTGCTGTTCGCCGCGCTGGGCCTGGGGCTGGCGGCGGCGACCACCCGCCTGGCCGGCGCGACTCTCTCGCGCGGCGGCCGCACGGCCGTGTTCGGCGTGGCGCTCCTCACCGCGGCGGCGCCGGCGGCGGTGATCGTCTCACGGGCCGTACGCGAGCCCGGCCCCCGGCCTCCCGCTTCGCGGGGGCCGGCTCCGCGCGCTCCGGTCCTGCGCGCGGTCGAGCCGGCTCCGGCACCCGGCGCCGTCTCCTCCTGTTTCGACGGCGCGCGCCGCGACGAACGGGTCAGCGTCGAGGACATCCGCCACGACACCCGGACCAGCGTCCTGCGGCTGCGCGGCACGGGCGCCGGCGGCACGATGACCGTGCCCGGGATCGTCTGGTCCCTGGATCTCAGCCCCGACGGCACGACCCTCGCCGCCGGAGACACCGACGGCGCCGTACGCCTGTGGAACATCACGACGAGGCAGGTCACGGCCACGTTCGTCGGCGAGGGCTGGATCGACGCGGTGGCCTTCGACCCCGGCGGCACGACGCTCGCGATCGTCGACGGCAACGTCGTACGGCTGTGGGACGTCGCCTCCCTGCACGCCGTCGCCACGTTGTTCGGCCACGGCGTCGGCCTGTACTCCGCGCGTTTCGCCCGAGGCGGCGGGACCCTTCTCGTCTGCGAGGGCGACGGCCTCATACGGCGGTGGGAGATCCGATGACGCTCGCCGTGCTGGCCGGCATCGCCCTGCTGTTCGTCGTCGCGCCCTCTCTTCTGGCGCTGCACCGCGGCTACCGCGCCCGGCGGTGGGTGGCGGAGGTGACACCGGTGCTGACCTGCGCGCAGTTGCGCGAGGACTCTCCTCCCCGCGTGGCGGTGGCGGCACGGACCAGCGCGCAGGAGATCATCCAGGCGCCGGTGTCGGGCGAGGACTGCGTCTGCTTCTGGACCTTCTACCGCCGCGGCACGTACGACGAGTCCGACAACAGGGACACCTGGTACGACGAGCGCCGCGACATGGTCGGCCGCATCGTGATCGAGGACGACACGGGCAGTGCCGTCATCACGCCGGAGCTCGCCGAGCGCACGCTGACCCACGGCCACGACCGAGTGGTGACCACCGCGCACGAGCGGACGTCCGCCCCGCCGGGCGGCGCGGACTCCTGGGTCGAGGAGACCCAGGTGTGGCTGGTACGGCCCGGCGTCCCGCTGTTCGTCATCGGGACGGTGGCGGCCGGCGGCACGCCGACCCTGGACCGCTCCTCGGACCCCGGCGGCGAAGGCGTGGCCGCCCGCTCCCGCGCCGAGGTGCTGGACCACCTCGCCGCGCGGATCGCCCGCTCGGCCGCGGGCGCCGGCGCGACGGCCTTCGCGGGCCTCGTCCTGTTCTCCCTCGGCACCGGCCTGATCCTGATCCACCGCTAGGCAGGCGGGAACCTCCCGCGTGGCCTGATGGCTTAACGGACGGCGATTGTCCAACACTGTTTCGGCACCCAAAGGTGTTGTTCCTGGACATCTTGCAGCTATGAGTCGGCGATGTTACGCTCGCCTCACTTATTGTTCGACAATCACTGATACAGGCTGGCGGGGCGCAGCGCCAAGGAGGCGGGGATGCCGATCGAGCAGCTCGACCTCAGTGGTGAGAACCTCCGCTTAACCGCCGGGAGTGCGCCGGCAGGCGAAATGAGGCGTCTCGTTCAGGGGCACGAGGCGCCGAGCATTCTCCGGTGCCGCTGAGACGGCACATAGCGCTACCTGGAAATCGTCGACGCGCCGCCGGAAGCGCGGCGGGTCGCGGTCTTGATCGAGGGCGGAGAGCGCGTTTCGCGTTCCCCGAGGTGGCCGCTGGAACGACGGATTCTGAAGTCACTGGAAGGTTAGAAGCCTTGAACACGTACACCGTGGCAGTGCGCAACTACGCGCATACGACACCGTTGAAAACGGGCGAGCGCCAGGTCGAGAACTGCCGGCTGGAATTCGTGGAGATCGACCCCATCTACAAGGCGTTCGCGCCGATGGTGCGCGAGCTGAAGTACGACGTGTCGGAGATGGCGATCGCCACGTATCTCCAGGCGCGGGACCAGGGCAAGGCGATCAGCCTCCTTCCGATCGTCATGAACGGCGACTTCCACCACCACTCCCTCTCGCAGTGGCCCGGCGGGCGGATCCAGGATCCGAAGGATCTCGCCGGCCGGCGCGTCGGCGTACGGGCGTACAGCCAGACGACGGGGCTCTGGGTGCGCGGCGTCCTCAAGGAGGAACACGGGATCGACGCCGACCAGGTCACCTGGGTCACCACGGAGGGGCCGCACGTCGCCGAGTACGTCGAGCCCCCGAACGTCGAACGGACCGAGAGCAAGCTCCTCGACCTGCTGCGCGAGGGCGACCTCGCCGCCGCGGTGCTCGGCCCCGTGGCCATCGACGACGACGGCGCCGCGCTCGTCCCCGTCATCCGGGACTGGCGGGAGGCCGAGCATGCCTGGTTCGAGCGCCACGCGACCGTGCCGGTCAACCACATGCTCACCGTCCGCACCGACGTGCTGAAGAACGATCCCGAGGCCGTCCAAGGCATCTACGACGCCGTCACGGCGAGCATCGACGCCGCGAAGGAGGCCGCGAAGAAGGAGGGCCCGGAGACGTCACGGCAGCGCGCCGTCACGTACGGCCTGAACGACGCGCTCTTGTCCGCGCTGAACGTGGCCGTCCGGTACGCCCGCGAGCAACGGCTCATCGAGTCCGATTTCACGGCCGAGGAGCTCCTCGCCGACTTCACGAAATATCTGGACGCCTAATGCCCGCCACCGAGGAGAAGAAGGCCGGCCGCTCCACGAAACTGGCCGTCGAGTCGGTCTCACGCAGCTTCCGGTCGATCGTGAACCGGCGCCGCGCGGAGTTCGTCCCGGTCCTGAACGACATCTCGTTCACGATGTACGAGGGTGAGATCGTCTCGGTCGTCGGGCTGAGCGGGTGCGGGAAGACCACGCTTCTGCGCATCGTCGGCGGTCTGCTGGAGCCCGACGAGGGCACCGTACGGGTGGACGGCGACGCGGTGAGCGGACCGGGCCTCGACCGGGCCATCGTGTTCCAGCAGCCGTCCCTGCTGCCCTGGCGCAACGCCCTGCGCAACGTGGAGTTCGGGCTGGAGCTGAAGAAGGCCGGCAAGAGCGTGCGAACGGAGAAGGCACGCGACGCGCTCGGGCTGGTCGGGCTGCGCGACTACGAGAAGTACTACCCCAAGCAACTGTCCGGCGGCATGCAGCAGCGCGTCGGCCTGGCCCGCGCCCTCGCGGTCGAGCCGGAGATCCTGCTGATGGACGAGCCGTTCTCCGCGCTGGACGCGCAGACGCGCGAGGAACTCCAGATGGAGCTCCTCGACCTGCACGCCCAGACCAAGAAAACGATCATGTTCGTCACCCACGACCTGGACGAGGCGATCTACCTCAGCGACCGGGTGCTCGTCCTGCTGCCGCATCCGGGACGAGTGCACGCGGTGGTCGACGTCGACCTGCCGCGGCCCCGGGCCAACATCCTGGACATCAAGTCCGACCCGGCGTTCATCAAGGCCCGCGACACCGTGGCACGAGGCATTCGTGCGGGAGGCGAATGAATCATGGCGACAGATCGCGCGGTAGCGCAACGCTCCGCGGCCGACGGCGAGTCGGCGACGACGGAGGAGCAGTGGGTACGGCGGCTGCGGCGGGCGGAGCGGAAGCGCACCGGTCTCGTCTGGGCGCTTCGCCTGGCGGTCGCGGCCGTGATCCTCGTGTCGTGGCAGATCATCGGTAAGCGGGACCCGCTGTTCACGTCCTATCCGACCGCGGTGGCCCAGGCGGCGTGGGACGAGACCAGGTCCGGCGCGCTCGGCGGCGCCGTCGCGCGGAGCTTTGAGATCCTCGCGCTCGGGCTGCTGCTCGGCATCGTGGTCGGTGTCGTGGTGGGGCTGATCATCGGGCGGTACTCCCTGATCGCCTCGTCGGTCGAGTGGATCATCAGTGCCCTCAACGCGACGCCGCTGCTGGCCATCATCCCGCTGGTCATCGTGTGGTTCGGGCTCGGCCTGGAGTCGAAGGTGGTCACGGTCTTCGTCCTGACCGTGTTCTCGATGCTCCTGAACACCGCCGCCGGCGTCCACGAGGTCGAACAGAACGTCCTCGACGTGAGCCGGGCGTACGTCGCGTCCGAGAGCCAGGTGTTCCGGAAGATCATCCTGCCGAGCGCCGTGCCGTTCATCATGACCGGCCTGCGGATCTCCATCGGACGTGCGCTCATCGGCACGGTCGCCGCGGAGTTCTTCACCGGGATCTCCGGGCTGGGCGGCCTGATCCAGAAGTACGGGGCCAGCTACCAGACCGACTACATGCTCGTTCCCGTCCTCACGCTGATGCTGCTCGGCGTCATCTTGACCGGGATCGCGCGCTGGCTCGAGAACGTCGTCGCGCCCTGGCGCGAGAGGACCCGGTGACCGGCGATGCCGACGGCCGACATCCACACGCACATCATCTCGCCGGACACCGAGCGGTACCCGATCGCGCCGATGGGCGGCAACCGGTCCTCGTGGTCGGTCGAGCGTCCCGTCGACCTCGACGGGCTGCTCAGGAACCTCGATGAGGCCGCCGTCGAGAAGGCGGTCGTCGTCCAGGCCTCCACGGCGTACGGCTTCGACAACTCCTACGCCGCCGACTCGATCGCCGGGCACGAGGATCGTCTGATCGGCGTGTGCTCCGTCGACTTCCTCGCCGGCGACGCGCTCGACCGGATCGCGTACTGGACCCAGGAGCGCGGCTTCGCCGGTGTCCGCATCCGCGCGGCCGACGGCACCACGCCCGTGGGCCGGAGCACGCGGCTCGACGACCCGCGGCTGGAGCCCGTCTGGTCGCACCTGGAGGCGGAGCGGATCCCGGTCTGCGTCCAGATGCACTCCCATCACGCGCCCACGCTGCTCTCGGTCCTCGGGAGCTTCCCGGACCTCGTGATCGCTCTCGACCACGGCGCCCGGCCGCGTCTCGACGGCGGACCGCCGTACGCGGCGGCCGAAGAGCTGTTCGGGCTCGCCGCGTACAAGGGCGTCTTCTTGAAGATCACGCCGGTGACGGTCCAGCGTGCCGACAAGGAGCCCGGCGGCGACGGCGGCAGCCTCGTCAGGCGGCTGGTCGACGGTTTCGGCTCCGAACGCGTCGCCTGGGGCTCCAACTTCCCGGCCTCGAAGGGCGCCCTGGCCGACCTGCGCGGTGTCGTCGAGGGCGCGATCGGCGGGCTCACCGAAGAAGAACGGTCCGACATCTTGGGGCGGACCGCCGCCCGCATCTACCCCCGGCTCGCGGTCTGAGCATCCCTCTGATCTGCCCGGAAGGCAGATCGCTCCTTGCATGACACGGAGATGGCTATGGACAATTCGCTTTCGCGGCGCTCCTTCCTGGGCGTGACGGCAGGTGCCGGCATCGTCGGCGCGACGGGACTCCTGACCGCCGGCTGCTCGGACGCCGGGGGCGGTGGCGGCAACTCGGTCCGGATCGTGAACACGGCCGCGACCGCCTCGCTCACCATCAACCACCTCATGGACGAGCTCGGCTACTTCAAGAGCTTCGGCGTGAACCCCTCGATCAAGAACGTCAGCTCCGGGAACCAGGTCGTGGCGGCGCTCGGGTCGGGCTCGGGCGACATCACCGTCCTGAGCGGCTTCATCGGCGTGTTCCCCGCGATCGAGAAAGGGATGAACCTCAAGGCGCTCGCCGGCACCCAGGTGATCGCGACGGAGGCGTTCTTCACCGGGAACCCGCAGATGAAGTCATTCCACGACCTGGCCGGCAAGACGCTCGGCGTGGGAGCCGTCGGCTCGCAGCTGTACGACGGCTTCATGGCCCTTCTCAAGAAGTACGACATCCCGCAGAAGAGCGTGACGTTCCGCAACGTCGGGAGCAGCGCGGACTCCTTCAAGGCGGTCATGGCCAAGCAGATCGACTGCGGCTACGGCCAGGTGGGCGACCAGGCGCTCGCGCAGAAGAAGGGCGTGCGGATGCTCAACACCGTCAACGGCGAGCTTCCGCTGTACATCAACCAGGGCGCGGTGGCCTCGGCCAAGGCGGTCAAGAGCAAGCGCAAGGCGCTGGTGAAGGTGCTGGCGTCGTACGCGAAGCTCTTTGAATACCTCACGACTCCCGGATCCAAGAGCAAGTACGTCGCGGCCTACGTCGCCGCCGGCGGAAGCCAGGACGAAGGTGAGATCGAGTGGCAGTTCATCAACCAGAACAAGGCCTACTCGCCGACGCTCGACCTACCGGTCGCGAAGGCGAATTACGTGCAGCAGCTGAACGTCGAGGCGGGCAGCCAGAAGAAGGTGATCCCGTACGAGAAGTACACCGACCTGAGCCTTCGGAAAGAAGCGCTGGCGCTGTTGTAAGAGCAGTTCATGCCGGAAGGACCTCATCGATCTGCCAGGGCGGCAGGTCGTCCCCTTGACGTAAACGGAGACGGTCATGAACCAATCGCTCTCGAGACGCACCTTCCTGGGCGCGACGGCCGGCGCCGGCCTCGTCGGCGCGGCGGGCTTCCTCACCGGCTGCTCTGACGGCGGTGGCGACGACAACGGCTCGATCAAGATCATCAACACCTCCGCCACCGGCGCGATCGCCATCAACCACCTGATGGACGAGGGCGGCTACTTCAAGAGCTTCGGCGTGAACGCCAAGGTCACGAACGTCAGCGCCGGCAACCAGGTGCTGGCCGGAGTCGCCTCGGGCTCGGCCGACGTCACCATCCTGAGCGGCCTCATCGGCGTCTTCCCGGCGATCGAGAAGGGCCTGAAGCTCAAGCTGCTGGGCGGCACGCAGGTGGTCTCGACCAGCGCGCTCTTCAGCGGGAATCCGCAGGTCAAGTCGGTCCGCGACCTGTCCGGCAAGACCCTGGGCGTGGGAGCCGTCGGCGCCGAGCTGTACGACGTCTTCGTCGCCCTGCTCGCGAAGTACCAGATCTCGCCGAAGGACGTGACCTTCCGCAACGTCGGCAGCAGCGCGGACTCCCTGAAGGCCGCGCTGGCCAAGCAGATCGACTGCGGCTACGGGCAGGTCGGCAACAAGGCGCTGGCGGAGACGAAGGACGTCCGGATGATCGCCACCGTCAACGAGGAGCTCCCGCTCTGGATCAACCAGGGGGCGGTGGCCTCGGCCAAGGCGGTCTCGGGCAAGCGCAAGACACTGGCCAAGACCCTGGCCGCGTACGCGAAGCTCTTTCAGTACCTCACCACCGCCGAATCGAAGAGCAAGTACGTCGCGGCCTATGTGGCCGCCGGCGGGAGTCAGCCCGAGGGCGACCTCGAATGGCAGTTCATCAACCAGAACAAGGCCTACTCGCCGACGCTGGACCTGCCGATGGACAAGCTCAACTTCATCCAGCAGCAGAACGTCAGGAACGGCAGCCAGAAAAAGGTCCTGGACGCCAAGGAATACACCAACACGAGCATCCGGACCGACGCGCTGGCGTTGCTGAAGGGGTAACGGAAGCAAGCTATCCGATCGGGGTTCACTGCATTGATAAGAATCGCGGAAGAGATCGCCGTCCCGAGTCCGCCGGAACGCGTCTGGGCGGTCGTGTCGGATCCTTCGGACGTCGTTTCCTGCGTCCCCGGGGCCGAGCTCGGCCAGGCCCATGACGATGGTTCGTTCGACGGGGTCCTGGTCGTCAAGTTCAGCGCGATCCGGGTGAAGTTCGCCGCCCGGATCTCCCTCGAACTCACCGAGTCCGAGCTCGAGGGCCGCCTGTCGGCCCGGGGCCGGGACGGGCAGGGGGCCACGCGCTTCAACGGCCACGCCACGTTCCAGGTGGCCGAGGGCGCGGACGCCGGGACCTCGCGCGTGATCGTGGACGGCGAGGTGAACCTCACGGGCAAGCTCGCCTCGCTGATCGAGTCGGGCGCGGGAGTCGTGGTGTCCCGGATGACGAAGGAGTTCTCGGCGCAGCTCGTCGAACGCTGTGCCGAGCCAGACGTACCCGCCGTGTCCCCCGACGTGCCGCCCGCGCCGGTGGTCGTCGCGCCGGCACCGCGAACCGGCCTGGCCGCCCGGCTGCACGCCTGGTGGACCCGGCTGACGAACCGGCGGCGGCCGGCGGAACAGACGAAGGAGGCCGGATAGTGGCAGCGTCCAGGCTCAACGGCGTGATCGGCGGGCTGGAGGCGGGCCGGCACGTCTTCGCGGCCTTCGCGCCGCCCGAGCCTGCCGCCGCGATCGAGTTCAGCACCACCGCGTACGACGCCCTGGTCTTCGAGACCGAGCACCGGCCCTGGGACGCCACCGCGCTCAGGGACAGCCTGCAGTACCTCCTCAACCGGCGGCAGATCTTCGAGGCCGAGAGCCTCGCGCCGGCCCGCACGCCGCTCGTCCGTATCCCGGTCAACGGCGTCGAGAAGGCGCAGTGGCATGCGAAACAGGCGCTGGACCTGGGCGCGTACGGGATCGTGTGGCCGCACATCGCCTCGGTGGAGGAGGCCCGCAACGCGGTCGCGGCCTGCCGGTTCCCGCGGCTCCCGGACGACCCCCGCTTCGAGCCCGCCGGCCTGCGCGGCGACGGCCCGACGGCGGCGGCGCGTTACTGGGGCGTCTCGAACGCCGAGTACTACGCGCGGAGCGACGTCTGGCCGCTCGACCCGGACGGGGAGATCCTCGTCGTCATCATGATCGAGGACCAGCGCGGCATCGAGAACCTGCCCGCGATCCTCGACCAGGTGCCGGGGATCGGGCTGGTCCTCATCGGCGAGGGCGACATGAGCCAGGAGCTGGGCATCCCCCGCCAGTACGAGCACCCGCGCATGCGCGAGTGCAAGCGCCGGATCCTGGAGATCTGCGGCGAGCGGGGGGTCGCCGTCGGCCATCCGCACGTGACGGCCGGCAACGTCGAGCAGGTGCTGGCCGACGGCTACCGCTTCCTCATGTCCGCGCCGGTGCGGACCCACCCGGCGCTCGACCTGGGCCGGACGCTGACCGGCCGCGCCTGAGCCACCCACGGATTCGGAGACTGCCAGTGTTCATCGACTGTCACGGTCACTTCACCACGGCTCCTCCCGCGCTCGGGCAGTGGCGGGAGCGGCAGATCAAGGCGTTCGAGGAGTCGGGCGCGCGAGTGTCGCCCGACGAGCTCGACATCGGCGACGACGCGATCCGCACCGCCATCGAACAGGGGCAGCTGAAGCTCCAGCGGGAGCGCGGCGTGGACGTCGCGCTGTTCTCCCCGGGCGCGGGAAAGATGGCCCACCACTACGGCGATGCGGAGACCAGCCTGGCCTGGTCGCGGGTCAGCAACGACCTGATCAGCCGGGTCTGCGGGCTCTTTCCCGACCGGTTCGTCGGAGTGTGCCAGCTCCCGCAGTCGCCGGGGGAGGCCCTGGCGTCCTCGGTACGCAGCTCGGCGGCCGAGCTCGAACGGTGCGTCGAGGAGCTCGGTTTCGTCGGGTGCCTGCTCAACCCCGACCCGTCGGACGGGTACTGGCAGTCGCCGCCGCTGACGGACAAGGTCTACTACCCGCTCTACGAGAAGATGGTGGAGCTCGACGTCCCCGCGATGGTCCACGTGGCGATGTCGCGGAACCCGGCGCTGCAGGGCACCTGCGCGCACTATCTGAGCGGCGACACCGCGGTGTTCATGCAGCTCTGCCTCTCGGAGCTGTTCACCGACTTCCCGACACTGAAGTTCATCATCCCGCACGGCGGCGGCGCCGTCCCGTACCACTGGGGGCGGTACCGCGGCGTGATGCAGGACCAGGGGCGGCCTCCGCTGGAGGAGCTGGTGCTGCGCAACGTCTTCTTCGACACCTGCGTGTACCACCGGCGCGGGCTCGAACTGCTGCTGGACGTCATCCCCGCCGAGAACGTCCTGTTCGCCTCGGAGATGATCGGCGCCGTCCGCGGAGTGGACCCGGAGACGGGCCACCGGTTCGACGACACGAAGTACCTCCTGGAGTCCATCGAGTCGCTGGGCGACGCGGACCGGCGGGCGGTGTTCGGCGGCAACGCGCTGCGGGTCTTCGGACGGCTGGAGGGCGTGCTGAAGTCCCGGGGCCGAGTGTGACCTATCCGAAGGAGCTGGGGAATTGAAGGCTTATGAAGCGCTCGCCGAGGCGTTCGTCAGGGAGGGTACGCGCGACGTCTTCGGCATGATGGGCGACGCCAACATGCACTGGATGAACGCCCTCGCGCAGCGGGGCGTCCGCCTGTACGAGGTGCGCCACGAAGGGTCCGGCCTCGGCATGGCGGACGGATGGGCGCGTACGGCCGGGGCCCCGGGCGTCGTGACGACGACCAGCGGGCCGGGCACGTCGCAGCTGGCCACCTCGATGATCGTGGCGAGCCGCGCGCGTACGCCCCTGGTCGCCTTCTGCGGAGAGACGACCTGGGGCGACCAGGGCGCCGTGCAGTATCTGGACCAGCGGCGATTCGCGGCCGCGATCGAGTGCGAGTTCGTCCACCTCTCCCGGCCCGACCTCGCGGAGGAGGCCGTGCAGCGCGCCTTCTACCTCGCGCGAACCGAGTCGCGGCCGGTCATGCTCAGCGCGCCCATCGACGTCCAGACGAAGGACTACGGCGAGGAGGACCTCGACTCCTACGTCCCCTCGACGGACCTCATCACCCGCCCCCGGCTGCTGCCCGATCCGGACCGCGTCGCGACGGCCGGCGACATCGTCGAGGCGAGCAGGCGCGTCGTGATCATCGCCGGGCGGGGAGCGCGCGCCGCGGGCGCCGCGGAGCAGATCCTCCGCCTCCAGGAGCAGACCGGCGCCCTGCTGGCCACCACGTTGCAGGCCAAGAACTGGCTGTGCGGCGACACCGACTACCACGTGGGGATCTCCGGGCTGTTCGGCAGCAAGGTGGCGATGGAGCTCCTGCAGGAGGCCGACTGCGTGATCGCGGTCGGCGCGAGCCTGAACCACTACACGATCGAGCACGGCTACCTCTTCCCCGAGGCGAAGTACGTGCAGGTCGACACCTCGCCGCACATCGTCATGGGCAACGGCGCGGTGGCGGACTGCTACATCCAGGCCGACGCGGTCACCGCCCTCACCGAGCTGAGCCGGGCCCTGGAGAAGCGGTCCGTACGCCACGAGGGCTTCCACACCGACGACGTGCTGCGGCGGCTGACCGCTCCGCTCCAGGAGCCCGCGGAGTACCAGGGCGAGCGGGACCGTCTCGACCCCCGCGAGGCCATCCGGGTCATGGACGCCGAGATCCCCGGCGAGATCGGGCTGGTCCTCGGCAGCGGCCACCAGGTCGACTTCGGCACCATGCTCTTCCAGCGGTCGCGGGAGGTGCTGTCGAACTACGGCATGTTCGGCGCCATCGGCCAGGCCCCGCTGCTGACGATCGGGTCGATCGTGGCCAGTGGCGGCAGGCCCGCCTTCGTGGTCGAGGGCGACGCCAGCTTCCTCATGCACCTGCCGGAGTTCGAGACCGCCTGCCGGTACGGCCTGCCGATCCTGGTCGTCGTCATGAACGACGAGGCGCTGGGCGCGGAGTACCACAAGCTGCGGGTCAACGGCCTGGACCAGGAGCTCGCGGTGATCCCGACGCCGGAGCTGGGAGACGTCGCGGTGGCGCTCGGCGGCAGTGGCGCGACGGTCCGTACGACGGACGAGCTCAGCGCCGCCCTGGCGGACTACGTGCGCGACCCCCGGCCCACCGTGATCGACGTCCGGATCACCAGAAACGTGCTCAGCGTCCCGTACCGCCGGCTCTGGTACGGGGAGAACGTGTGAACGACGCCGGCCACTCGATCGAAAGGCGGAAGATGGACAAGCTTTCCGTGGCTCTCGGGGAGTACCCCCACGGACAGGCCCTGCTCGACGGCGACGTCGCGGTGGAGGGGTACCACGTCGAGCCGGTGGAGGTCAGGCCGATCATCGGCGCGTACCGCCGCATGATCCGGGACCTGGAGTTCGACGTGTGCGAGCTGGCGCCGGCGTCGTACCTCATGGCCCGCCAGGAGGGGGTGCCGCTCACCGCGGTGCCCGTCTTCCTCAACCGGCGCTTCCACCACGGCGACGTGCAGTGCGCCGTGGGCTCGGGCATCCGGGTCCCGTCGGACCTGGAGGGACGCCGGATCGGCGTCCGCGCGTACACCGTGACCACGGCGGTGTGGGTGCGCGGGGTCCTCCAGGAGGAGTACGGCGTGGACATCGGGAAGATCACCTGGGCGGTGGACGACGACGACCACATCGAGGGCCGGGCCCCGGCCAACGTCGAGCGGGTCACCGACGGCCGCTCCCTCGGCGAGCTCCTGCGCGCCGGGGAGATCGACGCCGCGTTCACCGGCAACGCCGGCACGGGCCGGGCCGGCGCGCCGCGGGCCGGCTGGACGGCGACGGCAGCGTCCCCCGCGGCGGACGACGGCCCCTATCCGCTCTTCGCCCAGTCCGAGGTGCTGGCCGCCGACTGGTACCTCCGTACGGGGATCTATCCGCTGCACTCCCTGATCGCGCTCCGCTCCGACCTCGTCGAGCAGAACCCCGGCCTGCCGACCGCTCTCTACGCGGCGCTGGCCGAGAGCAAGCGGCGGCAGGTCGCCGCGGACCCGGAGTGGTCGGCGCTCAAGAGGTTCGCCCGGCAGGCGGAGCAGATCCACGGCGATCCCGTCCCGTACGGCCGCGCCGCGAACGAGGCGAGCCTGGAGGCGATCGTGCGCTTCTCCCGTGAGCAGGGCCTGCTAGACGCGGACTTCCCCGCGGACCGGCTCTTCGCCGAAGGCGACTACCCGGACGCGTAGCCACACCACTCGGAGAGGTTGGAACCATGGATGTCGTCGACACGCACTGCCACATCATCGCGGAGGACCTGACCGCGTACCCGCGGGCGCCGCTCGGCGGGAGGCAGTCGGAGTGGGCCGCGGCCCGGCCGGTCACCGCGGAGGGCCTGCTCGCCCGCATGGACGAGGTGGGCATCCGCCAGGCCGTCCTGGTGCAGGCCACCACGGCGTACGGCTATGACAACTCCTATGTGCTGGACAGTTTCCGGCGTGCGCCGGACCGCTTCATCGCCGTGGGCACCTTCGACCCGCTGGAGCCCGGGGCCGGCGCGCGCCTGGTGGCGGGCTGCCGCGACGACGGCCTGGCCGGAGTACGGCTGTTCACGAGCGGCAGCACCGTACCCACGCAGGGCGAGTGGTTCGCCGCGCCCGAGACGCAGGAGTTCTGGGAGGCGGCCGGCGAGCTGGGCATCACCGTCTGCCTGCAGATGCGCCTCGGCCCGGCGACGAAGCAGCTGGTGTCGGTGCTGGAGAGATTCCCCTCCGTACGGGTGCTCCTCGACCACATGGGATACCCCGACATCGCCGCCTCGCCGTCGCGCGCGGGGAAGGAGGTGGCCGAGCTCGCGCAGAACCCCGGCCTTCACCTCAAGCTCACGCACCGGAACCTCGAACGGCTGCGGGACGCCGGGGAGCGGGCGGACGATTTCCTCCAGCCGGTGCTGAGCGCGTTCGGCGCGGAGCGGATCGCCTGGGGCTCCAACTGCCCGGCCGCTGAACAACCGCTGACGGAACTCCTCGAACTCGCGCAGAATGTCCTGGGAACCCTGCCGGAGGAGGCTCGCGAGCAGATCTTCGCGGGCACGGCCCGGCGGCTGTATCCGGGGCTCGGCACGGCCCAGACTTCCAACTGAGGTACATAGGCGATCACTGTGGATCAGAGCGGCAACAACGGCATCGCGGAGACGACCCGAGGGTCGGCCACCCGGTACAGCCAGGCATATGAGGGGCTGCGCTCGCTGCTGCTGTCCGGGAGCATCGAACCCAACACGCGGCTGACCGAGGCGGACCTGACCGGGATGTTCAACGTCTCGCGCGGCACGATGCGCTCGGTCCTGGTGCGGCTCGTGCAGGAGGGCTACGTCACCAGCGAGGTCAACCGCGGCGTACGGACGAGGAGCTTCTCGGTCGAGGAGGCGGCCGACATCCTGGAGGCGCGGGAGACGCTGGAGTCCGCCCTGGCCGGAAAGGCCGCGGAGCGGGCGACGGAGGAGGACGTCCGCGAGCTCCGCACGACCCTCACCGCGATGGAGGAGGCCCAGGCCCGCGGCGACCAGGCGGAGTACTCCAAGGGCAACCGGAGGTTCCACCAGCAGGTGAAGGAGGCAGCGCACCAGAGAACCCTGGCGCGGGCGTACGACGGCCTCCTGTATCCGCTGGTGATGCGGCAGTACCGCAACATCTCGGCCCCGCACCCGCGACGGGGCTCGCTGGAGGAGCACCAGGCCATCTTCCTGGCCATCCTGACCCACAACGCGGACGCGGCCGTCGCCACCATGCGCCACCACGTCAGCTCGGCCCGCCAGCAGCTGCTCCTGGAGTAGCCGGCGGCGAGTGTCGGACCCGCCGGGGAGGATGGGGGAACCGACGACGAGGGAGAGCACATGATCGCCGAGCTGAAGGCGGTGGCGTTCGACGCGCCGGACATCGCCGCGGAGGCCGACTTCTACACCGCCCTGGCGGGCTGGACGCAGAAGTACGCCGACGACGAGTGGATCACGATGATGACGCCGGACGGGTGGCGCATCGCGTTCCAGCGCGCGCCGGACCACGTGGCGCCCCGGTGGCCCGACCCGGCGGCGCCGCAGCAGGCCCACCTCGATCTACGCGTGCCCGACATCGACGCCGCCGCGGACCGGGCGGTCTCGCTCGGCGCGACGCTGCTGCGGCGCAACGAACGCTGGCACACGCTCGCCGACCCGGCCGGTCACCCGTTCGACCTGTGCGTCAAGGAGGACGACCCGAACACGACGGTGATGGGCGTGATGCTCGACTGCCCGGACGCGACGGCGCTGAGCGCGTTCTACTCCGAGCTGCTGGGCAAGCCGGTCACGTACGAGGGGCCGGGCGTCGCGATGATCGGCGAGGACGGAAAGATGCCCGTGCTGTTCCAGCAGGTCGAGGACTACCGGGCGCCACGCTGGCCCGACCCGGCCGCGCCGCAGCAGGTCCACTTCGACCTGCTCGTCGAGCGCGCCGACCTGGAGGCGGCCGAGCGGGCGGCGTTCGCGATCGGCGCGGTGAGGCTGCCGGGTGAGGGCGACGACTGGCGTGTGTACGCGGACCCCGCAGGCAAGCCGTTCTGCCTCACCTGGAACGAGGTGCCGGAGTAGCCGATCGGATCCGGCGCCACGAGGTTCGCCGGTCACCAGGCGTGAATGTGCGGATTATGCTGCCTGTCCCAAGATCATTAAGATCCCCGGGTGATCAACAGACGAGGCCCCGCGGCCAGTGTGCTCGTGGGCATGCTGGCCGCCTTGACGATAGCCGCAATGCCGCCGGCCTCCGCTGGGGAACCGACGGAAGAGGAAGCGCCGAAGGTCGAGCTGGTGCTGGACTCCAGCGGCTCGATGCGCGCCACCGACATCGACGGCCGCAGCCGGATGTCGGTCGCCCAGCAGTCCTTCGACGAGGTCGTGGACGCGCTGCCCGAGGAGACGCAGCTCGGCATCCGCGTCCTCGGCTCGCGCATTCCCGTGGCGAACAACCAGGCTCTCGGCTGCCGGGACACCCAGCAGATCATGCCGGTCGCCACGGTCGACAAGGCCAGGGCCAAGTCCGCGATCGCCACGATGCGGCCCACCGGCTGGACGCCGATCGGCCTCGCCCTCCGCGGCGCCGCCCGTGACCTGGGTACGGGCGAGACCACCCGGCGGATCGTCCTCATCACCGACGGGGAGGACACGTGCGGGTCGCCGGGCCCGTGCGACGTCGCGCGCGAACTCGCCGCCCAGGGCACGCACCTGATCGTGGACACGCTCGGGCTCACCCTCGACGACAAGGTACGCCGCCAGCTCACCTGCATCGCCGGCGCCACCGGCGGGACCTACACCGCCGTCCAGCACCAGACCCAGCTCACCAGCCGGCTGAACCAGCTCGTACGGCGGGCGCACGACACGTACCGCCGTACCCCGCGCCAGGTCGGCGGCAGCAGCCGGTGCGCCAACGCCCCGATCCTGAGCCCCGGCGTCTACGCCGACCGCGAGCGCTTCGCCGAGCACCGCTGGTACCGCGTCGCGGTCGCGCCGGGACAGGAGCTGCGCGCCTCGGTGAGCGTCGCGCTCGACCGCACGCTGAACCCCGACTACGGGGTGCTGCTGCGTGCGGTGTCCACGAGCGGGCAGGAGATCGTCCGCGGGACCGACGCGGGCAGCGGGCGTACGGACGTGCTGTCCACCGGGCTGCGCTGGTCGGACCAGCGGTCCTCGGCCACGCCCGAGCCCTCGACGTCGACCGAGACCGGCACCGAGACCGCGACGAACCTGGTCTGCCTCGTGGTGAGCAACTCCTTCTCCGTCCCCGCCGGCGTCCAGACCGCGCCCGGGATGCCACTGGAACTGACCGTCGGCGTCGTGCCGTCCTCACCCACCCCCGGCGGCCCGTCCCTGGGCCGCGGCTGGCTGCTGCTGGTCGTCCTCGCCGGCGCCGGCCTGTTCGGCGGCCTGCTCACCGGATGGCTGGCCCGCTGGCGGGTCGCCGTCTGGAAGGAGAACTGACCATGCGCGCCGCCCTTCTTCTGAGCCTGCCGTTCGCGGGCCTCGTGGCACTGGCCGGGCCCGCCCTCGCGGAGGAGACCCCGACGCCGAGTCCCAGCGCCACGGTCACCACCGCCGGGACGTCCTTCCTCACCGCGACCAAGGTGGAGGCCGACCAGCCCGTACGGGTGTCCGGCTCCACCGGCGACTACCAGTACTGGTCCTACGAGGCCGCCGCCGGAGAGACGGACCGGCTGGCCATCACCATCACCCTGCCGCCGGGTTCGAGCCGGCACGGCCCGGCCACCTGGACGGTCGACGTCTTCGACGGCCTGCGCCGCCGTCAGGCGTGCACGGCCGGTTCCCAGACCTCCACCGCGGCGACGGGCACCGGGACGGTCGCGCTCCACTGCCTCCTGCGGCAGGTCCGCTCGTGGGCCGACCCCTGGTCCGACGAGCCGCTGCCGGGCACCTACTACGTACGCCTGTCGGCGACCGGGCTGCCGGAGCAGGACCTCGGCCTGCCGATCCAGACGGACGTGACCCTCGACGCGCACGGAGGCGACGCCCAGCCCGACAACGCGAAACTGAAGGCCCCGCTGTCCCCGAAGGTTGACCCCGGAGCCACCGTGGCGCCGCAGGCCGCGCCGTCGGCGAGCCCGGAGGCCGGCCCGCTGCAACGCGCGAAGGGCTGGTTCTCCTGGCCGTCCGGCCGCTGGTGGTGGACGATCGGCGGCGGAGTGCTGGCCGCGATGACCGGCGTTGGCGGCTACAGCCTGACCCGCCACCCTCGCCGCTGGTTCCGCTGAGACCGGCCGGGCCCTTCGCGGGCCCGGCCGGACTTCACGCGTGTCAGGTGGTGGTGAGGGCGGTGTCGTCGAGGACGAACGAGGTCTGCTTCTCGTAGTCCTCGGCGCCGGTGAACTTCAGCGTGATGGTCTGGCCGATGTAGCCGTTCAGGCTGACGCTGTGCTGCGTGTAGCCGGTGACGGGGTTGAGGTTGGAGTACGTGGCCAGCGTGGCCAGGACCGTGCCCGAGGCGTTGACGAGCTGGACCTTCAGCGTGTCGTACGCCGTGGTGCCGGTCTCGGCCGTGTCCACGTGCAGCCAGTACGAGAGCGTCGCCGAATGGGCCGCCGAGGGGATGGTGACCTGCTGGCTCAGCGTGTCCGTCGTGGTCGTGCCGTAGCCGTCGAGCCAGGCGTCCCACGAACCCGAGCGCGCCGGTTCCTTGGTCCCGCTGTAGATGACCTTGGTGGTGCCGGTCCAGGGCGCGGCGGTGCCGGTCTCGAAGCCCGGGTTGCCGAGCAACTGCGAGCCCCCGCCTCCCGAGCCGCTGATCGTCCAGGTGAATGACGCCGAGCCGGAGGGGCCCGTGGAGTCGGTCGCGGTGACGGTGACCTGGCTCGTGCCGGCGGTGGTGGGCGTACCGGAGATCAGGCCGGTCGACGCGTTGACGGACAGGCCCGCGGGCAGGCCGGTGGCCCGGTAGGACAGGGTGCCGCCGGCGTCGTCGGAGGCGGAGATCTGCAGGCGGGCGGCGGTGCCGACCGTGCCGGTCTGGGCTCCGGGGTTGGTGACGGTGACCCCGCCCGGCGGCGTCGAGGTGGAACCCGCGGCGAGCCAGGCGGTCGTGTTCAGGCCGATCGCGGCGTCGGTGCCCGCGGGGTCGTTCCAGCCGTCGTACAGGGTGTTGCCCGACTGCCCGGTGCCGTCGTCGATGGTGGAGCTGTCACCCCAGATGGCGACCCGGCCGCTGCCGAACGTGCTGCTGACGAGGAACGCCCCCGTGTTGCCCGAGGGGGTCGCGCCGGTGAGGTACACCAGCCCCTTGACGTTCGGGTTGTCGGCGGGGTGCAGCGTGAACGTGGTGCCGTTCCGCAGGATGCTGCCCTTCACCGTGCCGAACGGGCCGTTGATGATCGGGTTCGAGGTGTCCTTGATCGCCACCGGGTTGTCGGTGGTGATGTTCAGCAGGTCGACCGAGAAGCCGAACGGGTCGGTGTTGTCCACGCCGTTGCCGGTCAGCAGGTCGTTGATGACCTTGGGGGAGTCCCAGCCGTCACTGTTGCGGTCGCTGCCGGTGTGGTCGGAGATCAGGAAGAGGCCGCCGCCGTTCTGGACGAACCGCATGACCGCGGTCTTCTCCGCGGTGCTGAGCTGGACGTTGGGCTCGGGCAGCACGAACGTGTCGAAGTTGGACAGGTCGAGGGCGCTCGAGGTGTTCCCGTACGTGATGGTGTTGCCGCTCGGCAGCGTCTTCAGGCTGTACTGACCGCTCTTCTGCAGAGCGACGCCCCAGGAGGACAGCGCGCCGGTCCAGTCGGTCTCGGCCTGGGGCGTCGAGTCCTGCTGGAGCGGGTCGGGCTGGCTGGTGCTGATGATCCAGTCGGCATTTCCGGCCGTCTCGGCCTTGGTGTTGTCGAACAACACGCGGTGGACGGTGGCGGCGGGCGCCGGCGGGCGGTCCGGCGCCTTGGCGAGGACGGGGGAGCCGACCGAAACGGTCAGGCCTAGTACGGCCGCCCAGAGAAGCACTTGTCTAGGACGGCGGGACAGGGAAATGCGCACGACGCCTCCTGGCGGGAGAAGCGGGCTGATGAACAGTCGCCATCATGAGCGCAGAATCCGACAAAAGCCACCTATGCCCGCAAAGCACGTGCTGCCTTATGAGGCGTTCTCCTGCGCGGTGGACAAGGCGTAAAGGTGGTTCACCAGCGTGATGAGCACTTTCTTACTCGATCCGCGCTCACGGGCGTCGCAATCGATGATCGGAATGTCGGCCGACAGGGACAGCGCGTTGCGGACCTGCTCGACCGAGTGCTGCGGGCCGCCGAAATTGTTCACGGCCACGATGAACGGCATTCCGTGGTGTTCGAGGCGGTCGATGGCGTACCAGGAGTCGGAGACGCGGCGCGTGTCGACGATGACGACGACGCCCAGGGTGCCGGAGAACAATCGGTCCCAGAGGAACCAGAACCGCTCCTGTCCGGGCGCGCCGAACAGGTACAGCACCATCTCCTCGTTCAGCGTGATGCGGCCGAAGTCGAAGGCGACCGTCGTCGTGGTCTTGGCCTCGACGCCGGCGGCGTCGTCGATCCCGACCCCCGCGTGCGTCATGACCTCTTCGGTGCTGAGCGGCCGGATCTCACTCACCGCGCGGACCATGGTGGTCTTGCCCACGCCGAACCCGCCGACGATCACGATCTTCAGGGCGTTGCTCGCGGTACTCCGCAGGGGCGGACGATCGAGCTGGTCAGAGCTTTTCGAGTCCAACGAGCACCTGCTTCAAGACCGCCGAATCGGTCAATCTGGATGGGGTGGAGGAGGACGACGGGTGGCGCGCCGTGACGCGGCCGGTGTCGAGGAGATCGCACAAGAGGATCTTGACGATGCTGACGGGAAGCCCGAGCTCGGAGGAGATCTCCACGACCGCGGTGGGCAGGCGGGCCATCCGGAGGATCTTCACGTGCTCGGACTGCATGCCCGGCGCAGGATCGCACTCGCTCACGATCAGTGTGACCAGGTCGAGCCTGCTCTCGTCGGCGCGGCTGCGGCCACCGGTGATGGTGTACAGCCGGTCGGGGTCCTCGCCATCGAGTGGCCGTCGGCTCATATCGGTCTCCCCTCGGGCTGGCGCGGTGCGGCGGTGAGGTGCTCACCGAGCTGTTCGACGAGTTCGTTCATGTTGTGGCCCAGGAGGCCGATGTCGGACTCCTCGGCCGCCACGACCGCGAGGTGGGCGCCCTCTCCGGCCGCCACGATGAAGAGCAGACCGCCGTGGAACTCCGTCATCGACTGCCGCAGGTCGCCGGTGCCGTCGCCGAACTCGATGGACGCGGCGTGGGACAGGCTCTGGATGCCCGAGGCGATGGCGGAGAGCTGGTCGGCCTGGTCGACGCCCAGCCCGTGCGTGTTGCAGAGCTTGAGGCCGTCTTTGGACAGCACGAGGGCGTGCCGGGTCCCCGGCGTCCTCTCCAGGAGGTTCTCGAGCAACCAGTCGAGATCACGATCTGTGGTCTTCATCGGGATTGCGGGCGACGACCACGGCGCTCGCGCCGGAGGACGCCCCCTCCCTCCAATCTCAATCCGTTGTGGTGCCCGGCCGGCCGACCGGCACAGGAGTCAGGTCTCGTCGTGGGGCGCGACGTCGTCGTCGGCGCCTTCGGGTCGATCGACCTGCGGAGTCCGGCCGGTCTGGATCGCGTCTCGGAACGTGCTGAACTTCGCCGCGGTGTCGGACGGGCGGCCCGTCGCCGTCCGGGCCGCCCCCGTGATCGCCGGCCGGGACGCCGCCGCGAGCGTCTGGCCACGGCGCCGCTTCGGCAGGCCGCCGGTCTCTCCTTCGGGAACGTCCATGGATTCCGCCTCCTCCGGCGCGGCCGCGGTCACGGCCGCGGTCTGCGGCTCGTCCGGAGCAGGCGCGGTCCGCGGAGGCTCCGCGGGCTCCTCGATCTCCGTGATCAGCCGCCGGGGGATCATAACGACGACGCCGGTGCCGCCGCGCGAAGAAGGCCGGAAAGAGACGGTAAGGCCGTACTTTCGGGCGAGGCAGCCCACGACAGCCAGGCCCAGCCGCGTACCGGACAGCGTCGTCAGGTCGAGCTGTGCCGACGAGACGGCCTGCTCGGCCCGGCGCAGCGCGGCCTGGCTCATGCCGAGACCCGCGTCCTCGATCGTGATCACGACGCCCGCGTGGACCTCCTCCACGTACACGTGGACCTCTTCGGAGGGGGGCGAGAAGCTCGTGGCGTTGTCCATCAGCTCGGCGAGCGCGTGCATGACGCCTTCGGCGGCGTACCCGGCGACCGCCGAGGTGCTGGTCGAGTGCATCCGTACGCGCTGGTAGGCGCTGATCCGGCCCACCGCGCCGCGCCCGATGCTCTCCATCGTGATCGGCTTGGTCCAGCGCCGTCCCGACCGGGCGCCGGTGAGCACCGCGATGCTGTCGGCCAGCCGACCCGCCTGCGCGGTGCTGTGATCCAGCCGCAGCAGGTCGCCGAGGACCTCTTCGTCATGCCGCTGCTCCATGTCGCGCAGGTCGGCGAGCATGCTGGTGGCCAGCGCCTGGACCCGGCCCGCGGCGCTCGCGCAGGCGGCCATCGCCGCCGCGCGCATGCGCTCGCCCCGGCCCACCTCTTCGGCGAGCGTCCGGAGCGTACGCCGGTGCGCGTCACCCGCCGGCTGGGGCATGTCGGAGAGCACACTGTCCACCGACGCGCCGTCGCGCAGCCGCTTGACGACCTGGGGCATCGCCTCGTCGGCCAGCCGGACCGCCTCGGCGTCCAGGGCGGAGACGCGGTCGCGCAGGCCGCGTACGGTGTCGCGGCCGTACACCACGAGCGCCACGGTGACGAAGAACAGAACCGCCGCCGCACCCGAGCACACGGCCACCAGCGCGCGATCCGCCGAGGCCTCGGCCACCGCCCACAGGCACGCGCCCACGGTGATGACCGCCGCGGCCGGCAGGGCGAGCACCGCCCTGTTCGCCGGCAGGCGGCCTGCCGTGCGGCGAAGGATCGTGTGTGCTGACATCGATCAGCTCCTCGTCAGCGGTTTGGGCGGACAGACCGGTCGGGCAGAGCCGAAAATTCCGCACCGTGCGGTCGAGGACCCACCCGGCCTACGGAACGTCGCACAGTCCCCATACGGACCTGCTGGAACCTGCGCCGCTCGCGAGACCGAGATCCTAATGCGCCACGAGGTGGTTGACCACCCTTTGTAGTTCTCTGCCCCCATTTGCGTGTTTCGAGCGTCATGACTGACGGTCAGTTACTCCGCAGGTCACAGGAATGCCGGGCTCTGTCACCAGGCACGATAGATGCCGCCATCGTGTCCCGGCCCGGTCCTCGCGCCAGATCATCGTGTCCACACCTGGACGCGGGTGAACTCCGTATGGATGGGCGTTGAGCCGCATATTGCGGAAAAAGGCCGATCAATCTGGGGAAATATGGCCGATGGGCCTGGTCCCGGTCTAGGATCGCCGTCCTACGGGCGACCGGTCCCGTCTTGAGTCGATCGATATCGCGGGTGATGGCACATGGTGCAGGGGAAAGTGCCGGAGACCGGCGGCGCGGTGCCGCTGTACGGGGAGCGCTTCGAAGGGGCCACCGAAGAACTGTTCCGGGAGATGCGGCGGGAGCACGGTTCGGTCGTGCCGGTCCTGCTCGAGGACGGCGAGCCCGCGTGGCTGGTCATCGGCTACCGCGAGGCGCATCAGGTCCTCGCCGACAGCCGGCTGTTCTCCCGCGACCCGTACCGCTGCAACGGCCCGGACTACGTGCCGCCGCAGGCCGTGGGCTACACGCCCGGCATGCTCATGTCCCTCGACGGGGAGGTCCACGCGCGTCGCGTCGGCGCGGTCGCCGACGCGCTCGCCGAGGTGGACCAGTTCCAGCTCCGGGGTGACTGCGAGCGGTTCGCCGACCGGCTGATCGACACGTTCGCCGCCACCGGCGAGATCGACCTCATGGAGCACTACGCGTACCGGATGCCGGCGCTCGTCATGGGCGGCATGCTGGGACTGCCCGACGCGGACCTCCTGGGCGTCGCCGAGGACATGAAGATCATGAGTAACGGCCGCGAAGACGCCATGGACGCCTACATCCGGTTCACCGGCGTGATGGCGCGTCTCATCGAGGCCAAGCGCGTACAGCCGGGGCAGGACGTCATGTCGCGCCTGCTCGGGTACGACACGGGCATCACCGACGAGGAGCTGATCCACGACATCCTCGTCGTCATCTCCGGCAGCCAGGACAACACCGCCAACTGGATCGGCAACACGCTGCGCCTCATGCTGACCGACGACCGCTTCGCGCTGACCCTCTCGGGCGGCCGCAGCAGCGTCGGCCAGGCGCTGAACGAGGTGCTGTGGGAGGACACGCCGGTCAAGGCCGCCCCGGGCCGGTGGGCGACGCGGGACACCGAGCTCGGCGGCCGTACGATCCGGGGCGGTGACGTGATCATCGTCGGGCTGGCCGGCGCCAGCGCCGACCCCCGCGTGCGCTCCACCGTCCACGGCGACTCGGGCGGCAACCACGCCCACCTCGCGTTCGGCACCGGCGACCACGGCTGCCCGCATCCGGCGCCGGAGCTCGCCGAGGTCATCGCGCGGACCGCCATCGAGGTGCTGCTCGACCGCCTTCCGGACGTACGCCTCGCGGTTCCGGAGGAGGAGCTGCAGTGGCGGCCGGCCTTCCACGTGCGCGGCCTGGCGGCCCTACCGGTGCGTTTCACCCCCGCGTACGTCGTGGAGCACGGCTGACCCCGTCGCCGTGACCGCGTGAGGTTGGCCGTTTCAGGACATGCCCGCCGTCCGCATGCCCCGAGGGCGTGCGAACCGGCTGCGGGCCTGCGGCGACGAGACCCTCGACCCGGTATCTAACGGTCAAAAGCTGGCAAAGTAGTCATCTGGCGCAGATGCGGTCGATAGGTGATACTCGGACCCACAAAGCGCGGAACCCTTTTCTTTCGTCGTTTCGAATTCCCGCCCGCACTGCCACGTGGGCCGCTCTCGGCGTGCCCGGTCGGCCGGTGAGAGGAGTGATTCGGTGGCACTGGACATGTCGTTCCTGATTGCCGATCCGGATTACTACGAACCCTGGGACAAAGCCGATCCGGGCCCGCGTTTCGACGCGGGCGTCATGCCGCCCGGCTGGACGCGGCTGGACGATGGCGCGTGGACTCACTGGGGCAGGGCCGGTCTCGTCGTCCCGGACCAGGGGTGGAAGATCCACGTGTCCAGTTCCCTGCCCAACGCGCAGCACGTGCTGGCCGTGGTCTCGGCGGTGGCCGTCGAGTCGGGCGTTCCGTTCAAACACCTGGCCGGCCGCAACACGTTCTTGATGGCGCACGACAAACATGCCAACCGGGTGCAGAGCGGAAAGTTCTGCACTCTCTATCCGCCCACCGAACAGTGCGCGCTGCGGATATTACGCCGGCTGGCCGATGATCTGTCCGGGATCGGCGGGCCTTTCGTGCTTTCCGACCGTCGTTTCGACGCGAGCCAGTGCGTCTCCTACCGGTACGGGGCGTTCCGCGGCCGGTTGCGAATCGACGCGGAGGGCCGGCACATACCGACCATGGCCGGCTCGGACGGTGCGGAGATCGACGACGTACGCCGGCCGTCGTTCTACCTGCCGCCCGGCGTCTCCGATCCGTTCCGGCAGGCCGTCCCGGACACCGGCGACGGGGCGGTCGCGCTGCACGGCTACACCTTCGAGGCCGTACTCCGGCACAGCAACGCCGGCGGCGCCTACCGGTTCCGCGCCGAGGACGGCGAGCCGGTGTTCCTCAAAGAGGCCAAGGCGCACAACGGCTACACCGCCGACGGTGCCGACGCGAAGTCGCGGCTGAACGCCGAGTACCTGACCCTGCTCGCGATCCACGCCCGCGAGCCCGGCCTGTGCCCGCGGCCGGTCGAGCTCTTCCACCACTGGGAACACAGCTTTCTCGTCACCGAGTTCGCGTCCGGCATCCCGCTGTACCGGTGGATGGTCATCAACAACCCGGCGTTGCGCATCGGGCCGCACGTTCACGAGGTCGCCGCGTACCACCGCCGCTGCCTGGCCGTGCTCGACCGGCTCGACGCCCAGCTCGGCCGGCTGCACGAGTTGGGGTACGTCTTCATCGACCTCAGCCCGACCAACGTCCTGGTCGACGATGACGACGAGGTCCGGCTGATCGACTTCGAGGCGGTGCAGCCGGTCAAGGCCGTAGGGCGGATCATGGGCACTCCGGGCTACCTGCACCCCGACGCGTTGTCCCTGGCCGGGCGCGATCCCGTGGAGATCGACCGGTACGGCCTGGCCGCCCTGGCGCTGACACTGGTCTTCCCGCTGCACGAGGTCGCCGAACGCCATCCGCGGGCCCTGGACCATCTGCACGCCGACCTGTCCGAGCTCGCCCCGGTCGCCCCCCGGTTATGGCGTAGCGCCATTCGCTGCCATGACCGTGCGGAGGAGTCCCGCCTGCCCACGCCGGAGGCCGTACGCGATGACCCGTTGGCCGCGTTACGCGAGCTGGCCGACCGTACGGCGGACACGCTGGAGGCGATGGCCCGGCCCGGCGACCCGGCGCGGGTCTACCCGACCGGCCCGCTGGGCCACGAGACCGACACCCGTGCGGTGGCGGCCGGGACCGCCGGCGTGCTGTGGGCGCTGCACCGCGCCGGCCGTAAGTGCGACCCGGTCATCGTCGGCCGGCTGCGGGACGACGCATTGGCCGCGGCCGACACCAGCGCTCCCGGTCTGTTGCACGGCAGCGCGGGGGTCGCCTGCGTACTGGCCGGTCTTGGGGAGTCCGACGCGGCCGAGACCCTGCTCACCGCGGCGGCGGAACATCCGCTGAACGACGCGTCCGCCGCCCTCGGCGGCGGTGCGGCCGGGACCGCGCTCGGGCTGTTGGCCCACCACCGGCTCACCGGCGAGCGGCGCTGGCTGGACCTGGCGCAGCGGCTGCTCGACGACGTTCCCGAGGGCCCCGAGCTCACCTCGCGGCTGAGTTCGACCAGCCAGTCCGGGCTGGTGGGCGGACGGACGGGTGTGGCGCTGGCACTGTACGCGCTCTATCGCCGAACCGGAGACTCGCGGCTGTTCGACCGTGGCATGCGGTTGCTGGGGGAGGAACTCGCGTACGCCGAGCCGATTCCGGTGGACGGGCTGGGCTTCAAGACCACCCCCGCCGACCGCCGCGTCTATCCGTACCTGTTCGCCGGCAGCGCGGGGTACGCCGCGGTCCTGTCCCGCCATCTCGCGCACCGGCCGGACGCGGAGTTCGGCGTGGCCACCGATTGGGACGCGTCCGACGCGCTGGAGCGTTGCCTGCGCGCCTGCGCGGTCCGCTTCGCGGTGTTCCCGGGGCTGTTCCCGGGTGTGGCGGGGCTCGCCGTGACGCTGGCCGGCGCCGGGCGGCGGCTGGGCCGGCCCGAACTCGTGGACGCGGCGTTCACCAGTGCCCGTGGCCTGTTCCGGTACGCGATCCCGCGCGAGGACGGAGTGGGCTGGCTCGGCGAGCCCGGACAGCGGCTGTCCGCCGACCTGTGGTCCGGCTCGGCCGGAATTCTTCTCGCCCTGCGCTATCTGCTCCATTTCACCCCCTTTGACACCTCCGGCGGTCAGCCGGGGGAGACGGTGGTCCGTACGTCCGACGAAAGGAGTTGACCGGTATGGAGGAAGTTCTGCGTTTGCAGAGCGAGGTCGCGGCCCAGGAGGAACTGGCCTGCGGCGTGCTCACCCTGAGCAGCAGGGGCAGCATCTGCCAGTGACCTCGCGGCCTGCCGGGTACGGCGGCGTCCGTACCCGGCGGGCTTCGCGAATTGCCACGCTCGGATATGCGGAGAGCTCTACGCCCATTCGGGTGGAGACGTATCATGCGTGGCATGAGCGACCCTTTCCTGCGCTCCTCCGGTGACGTAATTCCACCCGCGATAAGGAGCGTTCCCCCGTCATTTCATGACATGTTGCGCGAAGCGGGTGTTCCTCAGGAACATATTGACGAATTCGAGGCGCTTCGCGAGCGTTGGAGCGATTTGGTCGCCGATCTTGGCCGAGCGCTGGAGAACTCGGGCTTCGCGCGCCACGACCCCATGGGCGAGGGCGGCGGCTACTGGATCTGCTGGCACCTGCGCGACGACGGCGTGATGGTGACATGGGCCGTCACCAACGACAGGTCGGTCGAGTTCGGTGACGCGATGTCCGCCATCATGCATCCGACGCTGATGGCGGTCCTCATCGAGTGCGGCTTCGAGGCCGAACTGATCCCCGAGGGCGACGAGGACGCGGGATCCGTCCTGGTGACGGGCCACGCCGGAGCGCCCCCGGAGTAACGGGCCGGGGGTCTGGGGGGCCGCTGGTCGAGGTGCGCTTCCCCGGTCGGATGCGGTTCGGTGTGCCACACCGGTTCCCCGGTCCCGCGTCGACGCAGAAACCCACCCGATCCCGCCCGAGGGGTCGTAGTAGGTCGCCAGCGCCCGGTCGCCTCTGACCGGCAGGCCGTTGCGCCGTACCGGCCGGAAGTGTTCGGGCCGCTACGGCGGCGCCGGGGCGCGGCGCTGACCTCGATGACCCCCTCGTAGGAGAGCCGAACCTCGGGCACGGCGGTGGACCCACAGGCGCCGTCCGGACGTATCGATGCGTTCGACCCTGGCTGCATCGGCCATCACCACGAACGTGCCGATCCGTTCGCCCGGCGGCGGCGGCTCGCCGTCCCCGCCGAGGTCGTCTCCTCCGGGGACCGGCCGTCGCAGGTCCGAGTGCCACCGCCGGTCGCCACGCGCAGGTGACCGGGGAACCGGGGCCCGACGCGGTGGACGTACGCGGCTCCACAGCACGTCGCCGGACGGAGGGGACGGCGCGCAACACGCTCCGCCGCACAGCACGTACAGCGCCGCCAGACGGCCGGACCAGCCCGGCAACGCGCGATCGCCGGGCCGGGCCGCTCCTGGTGGGCGCCCAGGGCTACGGGGTGTTCGCGACCGGGACGGCGGGCTGGCCGCCCGATGGCCCAGCCACGGATCCACGATGGTCGACCACGGGCGAGCCCGCGTCCTGGAAGCGGACGATCAAGGCGGATCCCGCCGCCTCCGCGAACTGCACCCGGACGGCACGATGGCCGACGGCCCGATCGTGCCCGGCGAGGACACCTGCGGGCGGTCATGAGCGCAACCGGGCGGGCCACCTTCTGGCGTGAGGAAAGGCTCCACCTCGCCGACCCCGACCCACCGTGACCGCGCGGGACGACCACCGGGTTCACGACCTCGGCCCGGGGCTGCCGCTACTCGCCGACGCCGGCTCGCGTTCATCCGACATGGCCGCCTGACCTCCGACAACGGCGCCCTAAAACTATGGAAAACTCGGCGTCTCCGAAGATCTGAACGACCGGCGGTGTGGTCTGCCGACCACTACGCTTGGGATTTCTCACCGGTCCTTGCCAGGGGGCGCCTCGAGAACTACTGAGTATCTGTGGAAGGCTGATAGAGCGTGTCTTCTGAGTGGCCTGCTTCGCTCGATGTCGCGGGCCTGCTCGCAGGCGGCTGGCGTCCCCTGTCTTTCCGGGAATTCATTCTGAAGATCCACAGTCGTTGTGACTTGGCCTGCGACTACTGTTACATGTACGAAATGGCGGACCAGAGCTGGCGTGACCGCCCACGCTTTATGTCTGCCGATGTGATTGAGCACGCTGCCGCTCGCATTGCCGAGCATGCCCAGACCCATGGTCTGACTTCGATCGATGTGGTCCTCCACGGTGGCGAGCCACTCCTGGCGAGCCACGATCTGATCACTCACGTTGTCACGACGATCCGCGACGGCGTCGGACCCGCAGTCGACGTCCGGATGAGTATGCAGACCAACGGGGTGCGCCTGCCGTCATACCTTGCCCTCCTTGACCGGCTCGGAGTACGGATCGGGGTCAGCATCGACGGCGATGCCGAGGCGAACGACCGGCACCGGCGATATCGCCGCGGGGGAAGCAGCTACGAGGCGGTGACCACCGGACTGCGGTTACTGTCCTCCCACTACCGCCATCTCTTCGGTGGTCTGCTCTGCGCGATCGACGTGGCCAACCCGCCGCTGACGGTGTATGAGGCGCTGCTGCAATTCGAGCCGCCGGCGATCGATTTCCTGCTGCCCCACGCCAACTGGTCTGAGCCGCCCCCAGGACGCGGACCAGGGTCGGACGCCACCCCGTACGCGGACTGGCTGATCGAGATCTTTGATCGGTGGTACGGAGCGCCACAGCAGGAGACCAGCGTCCGATTGTTCACTGAAATCATGCATCTTCTGCTTGGTGGCACATCGAGCAGCGAGGCGATCGGGCTCTCGCCCGTGACGGTGGTCGTCATCGAGACCGACGGCAGCATCGAACAGTCCGACATGCTGAAGTCCGCCTATTCCGGTGCGCCGCAGACCGGTCTCCATGTGGCGGCCGACCCACTGGACACCGCGCTCACCCTCCCGTCGATCGCCGCCCGTCAGCTCGGGGAGTCGGCTCTCGCAGATGAGTGCCGCCGCTGTCCCGTCCACCGTGTCTGCGGCGGCGGCCTGTACGCCCATCGTTACCGTCCTGGGTCGGGCTTTGCCAACCCGTCGGTCTACGGCCCTGACCTGCACCGGCTGATCTCCCACATCTCAGATGTCCTCACCACTTCTTTGACCGCACGCGCGAACGGAACGGCATGAGCGTCGACTACCACCGGCTTTCCGAGAAGGCGTTCACCGCCCTGGCTACGGGCGGTGGAGGTCCGTCCACGATGAGCGTCCTGTCTGACGCCTCGTACAGCAAGCTTCTGCTGCTCATGCACGGCGTCCTGCGACGATCGACCGGCCACGCCGACGCGGCCGAGTTCGCATTCGGTTACGACCTGCTCACGAGGGTTCAGGACACGGCGCCGGTCGAGGCCGAGACGGTCCTTCGGCATCCGGCGGTTCGCGCGTGGGCACGGCACGCAGTGAAGGCCCTGACGGTCGGTGCGCCAGACCCTGACCTGGGACGGCTTCCGATTCTTGCCGTCGCGGCCGCCATACGGGCCGGTGTCGCCGGTACGGTCGAGGTCCATGCGCCTGGCGGAGACTTGGTTCTGCCTACGTTGGGCCGGGCACTCCTGCGCTCAGATCGAGCGGTGGTCGAGGTGACGGCCCACGGCGCCCGGATCCACTGCCTCGCCGGCGCGGCCGGATTCACCGCCGAGGATGCGGCGGTCGATTCCGTGACCCTGCCGGCTGATCTTCACCACGACGCACCCGGCTGGCGGGCGATGCGGCGACTCTCGGCGACTTGCGAGGGCGTCCGGCTCGACTTGACCATTGACGATGTCGACCCGTACCGGCTGCCCGCCGCGACCAATCTGGCGGGATCGCTGACCGACCGACAGGTCCAGGAGTGGCAGGCCCTTCTCGTCCCCGCCTGGGAGCTGCTCGTCCGTCACCACGAGGTGACCGCCTGCGATGTACGATCGGCCCTGCGAGTGGTCACCCCGCTGAGGCCGCCGTCGCACGGCCAGGCGAGCGCCACCGGCCGGGACACGTTCGGTGCCATCGGAATGTCCGCCCCGGTCGACCCCCAGTCGTTCGCGGAGACGCTGGCCCACGAGGTCCAGCACACCAAACTGACGGGTCTGCTCGACGTCGTCCAGTTGTCGGAACCGGACGATGGCTCGCGCTACTACGCCCCGTGGCGCGACGATCCTCGGCCGGCCAGCGGATTGCTGCAAGGCGTCTACGCCTATCTCGGGGTCACGGCCTTCTGGCGCCGCGAACGCGCCAACGGCGCGACCGGTCATGCCGACACGGAATTCGCTCGATGGCGTGCCTCATCTCTTCTCGGCTGCGAGACATTGCTCGCGAGCGGCCGACTGACCACGGCAGGGAACGAGTTCGTCTCCCGCGTGCGTGCGACGCTGCTCAGCTGGGCGGATGATCCCGTCCCGGCCGAGGCCATGGCCTCGGCCGCGCGGGAGAACGCCCAGCACCGCGCCGAATGGCGGCAGCGGAACGGCGAGATCTTCATCCCGGTCGCGTAATCAGATCAACGGAGGGTCGAAGTCGAAGTCGAGGTGACGGCCCGCCCGGGCGGTCTTCACATCAGGATGCTCCGGGAAGAGCGCCTGCTCGTAGTTCGACAGAGTAACCGCGGCGAACGCCGCCGCCTTGTCTTCCGCACCCAGAGCCCTGAGGTCGATGATTAGATTTGCGGCACATCCAAGTGCGACCGGGTGCTTGTCTCCGAGGGCTCCGCGCACGCGCTCCAACGTTTCCTCTCCGAGTGCGCATGCCCGGTCCAGCTCATGCAGCGCCGCCAGGTCGCTGGCAAGGTTGATCGCCACGTTCAATGAATAGTGGTGGTCTTGACCGACCTTCGCCTTCAGACCGGCCAGGCACTTCTCGTCGAGCTCTCGTGCCTTCTCGACCGCGTTCTGCACTCGATGCAGCAGCGCGACGTTGCCTTCACATGCCAAGGTGAACGGATGCGCAGGACCATAGACGAGGCTGTAGCGGCGCGCGACGTCCTGGGCGCGGTCGAACGCCTCATCGATATGTCCGACAGTACGCTCCGCATTGGCGAGGCAGGTCGCGGCGGCCAGGGTGTCGGGATTGTTGAGACCGAACAGCCGCTTACACCGCTGATAGACATCCTGCGCCATGTCCAGAGCTTGCTGCCAGGCGCCTGTCCGGCGTAGCGCGATCGACAGGTCCCGTCCGGTCCGGAGGGTCCACGGATGCTCGGCGCCGAGTTCTTGCCGGCCGCGCTCCAACGCCTCCTCGCCGATGTCGCGGGCCGTGCGGTACTCGCCGTGTTGCCGGATCACCCGGGCGAGACCGTTCCAGGAGCCGAGCACCTCCCAGTTGATATCGCCGGCGGCGGCATCACGCTGACCGATGAACGCGCGCTTGTGGAGTTCTCTCGCGGCTCCGTACCGGCCGATGAGGCCGTAATCCAGCGCCAGATTATTGATGCTGCGTAGGGTTCGTGGATCGTCTTCGCCGAAGGCTTGAACATGGCGCGCACGAGACTCCTCGTCCAGTTCGGCCGCGGCGGCGAAGTCACCAAGAGCCCGCAGGTCGCCGCCGAGAGCGCGAGCGGCCGATAGCGTGGCCGCGTCGTCGTTTCCGAAGATCTCCTTGGCACGGTCGTGTGCCGCCCGATCGGTCTCGGCGGCCAGTGCGTAATCTCCTAGTTCGCGGAGAATGTCGCCGCGACGCGTCTGTGCGGTCAAGAGCAGACGATCGTTCTGCCCGCCTGGTTCGTCCTCCCAGCGGCGGAGCAGATCCTCGACGATCGCCTGCGCGGTTTGACGGCCGCCCGACTGGTAGAGATATCTGACGACGTCGAGAACGAAAACGCGTACGTCATGCTCGATGCTCTCCGTCACTCGGGCCGGCTCGAGGTGGGGCACAAGCGCGGCGAAACGCGGCCACTGTCGGACCTCGTCGGGTCCGCCAGGCACGCTCTTGGAGAGCAGCACGTGAACGTCATGACGCAACGAGGCCTGATCCTCCGCACTCAGCTGTTCACGGAGCAGAGCCTGGACCAGCCGGTGAATCTGGATGGTCCGGCCCTGAGGATTCACCTTGACGAGCGCGAAACGGTTCAGTTCGCTTACCGCTCTGGTCAACATGATCGGGTCGCTCAGCACTTCTCTGAGCAAGGGCCTGGCCAGGCCGGCCGAACGTCGTAGTACGTCTGGCGGGATGGGATCGGGGCCGAAGAACGCGAGACAGCGCAGAAGCTCGACCGCTTCGGGGAGCCTGGACTCGAGCGTCGTGACCGAGACGCTGCATGTCGCGGACATCGACTTCGGATATCCCGCCGCCGGGGTCTGGTCGAGCAGTTCGTCGGCGCGTTCGCCGAGCAGACGGAGGTATTCGTCGACCGAGATCCCGGTCTCGGCTTTCAGCGCGGCGGCCTGCTCGAGAGCGAGAGGCAGGTCGCCCAGTTCTTCGGCGAGGCGATCGGCGTCGCCTGTTGAGATGGCGGCGGGAACGCGCCGGAGCAGGAACTCCACGCTCTCCTCTCGCCGGAAAACGTTGATCTCCAGCGTCTCGACGACGCCGCGCCAATTGTAGTTACGGGTCGTGAGGATCACATGGCCCGGGCCGACCGGGATCAGATCCTTGAGGTCCTTCGGATCGTTCGCGTTGTCGAAGACGAGAAGCCATCGAGCGTAGGGTTCACCCCTGCTCAAAGCGGCTAAGACCGCTTTGGCCGCCTCGTCGTGGCCGCTGACCGATGGTGGCGGAAGGTTGAGTGACGGCGCGAGGTCCGCGAGAGCCTTGACGGCGGATGTCGGCTGGTCGGCGGGGATCCACCACACGAGCTCGTATTCGGAGCGATATTGCCAGACGTACTCGATGGCGAGCTGGGTCTTTCCGACTCCGCCCATGCCCTGCAGCGCGTGGGCGCCTTCGGCCTCGGCGTCACCGCTGGGCACGACCGCCGTCGCCGCGTCGCCGATCCGCGCTCTGAGCAGTTGGAGAAGCTCGACCCGGCCGGTGAAGTTGCGGTTACGGCCAGGTATGCCACCCCACACCTCTGGCATCGGGCCACGATCGCTTACCTCTGTCACGTGTGCCTCCGCGTCCTGATGGCCCGGCTAGTCAAATTATGAGGGGATCACATGCTGCCGCAACCTGCGGCACGGATGCAGTCTCGCTACCTGTCGAGCGGTGCAGATAGCACATAAGGGATCAACCGGAAAGATTGCCCGTACTGATCTTGTCGCACACGCCCTCCACGGCTGCGCTTACGCCGGGGTGGACGTGGGATGCCGTCGAGGTCGGCCGTACCATACTGGTTACTCTGTTGAGCGTGATTATAGGGGACCATATGAGTGTCGATATCGACCAGGACGCACGTGAACTTTTGGACCTCACCGGCGAAACTCTGCGAGGTCTGGTGAGGCAGGATGGAAATGCGCTCGACATTGCGCTGAGCCGCATGCTCGACGAGGACGATGTCACGACTGAGGTATCGGCGGGTTTCCAAAGCCGTATTTGAATGAAGGGGGCATTCACCGCCGGATCGCGCGGGCCGGAGGCCGAGTGCCATGTGATCGGCGAATGAGCGTTCGAGAGGAGCCATGGTCGTCCGGCTGAGGGCGTGGGCCGGACCCGCCTCTTCGAGCTCGCCCGTCGGACCCGCTGAAGGCCGTGTGGCCAGGTCGCCTGAGTCTCTGGAGGTCAGCCCGGCGCCCTTGCCGGCCTGAGGCTCGCCTTCTTTCCTGGGCGGAGATGGCGAGGGAGCGGGCTGTCCCGGCATGGCGGAGAACCGAGCATGCCTGATATCGCCGGCTGTGGCCGCCGGGACGTCTCGCAGTGTCAGCGCTCGGTGCTGCTCGTGGTCTCTGGATCGCCGCGCGCACCGCTCCGGCAGAAAGGCCGGTCCGATTCCTTTGGTGCATTCGTGTGAACGTTGGCTTCTGGAATTCCGGTCTGACGAAGGAGGGGGCGATCTTCTGTTAGGGGGCGGTCGACGTGGCCAGATTCGCGTTCGCGAGCAGGAGATATGTTCACCCCCAAATGGTGGCCCTAAAAGAGGTATTTTCTGGCTACATGACCGAATCACTCCACTGTGCATGGCCTCCTCGGCGGGAGCGTGGCACACTGACGAATGAGTCCGGAGGACTCCGGACGACTCCGAACGACTTCGGCGGGTGCCCCTTCCAGGGTGGTGGCCTTAAGGCGGGTGTGGATGCCGGGTGAGGCCGCTCAGCGGTTCATCTCAGATCTGATCAGGCTGCGCCGCGAGGCGGGAATGCCGAGCTACTCGACGCTCGAGCGTCTCAGTGACCGCCGACTCAGCCGCTCGACCATGAGCGACATCCTCACGGGAAAACGCGTCCGCCTCCCGGAGTGGCGTTTCGTCGTGGCCTTCGTCGCCGCGTGCCGTGCCGCCGCGGTCGAGAGCGAGTTGGACCCTGACGGCCTCGGCGCCCCTGCGGCATGGAAACGACGCTGGGACGACGCCGCCTCGGGATTCACCGACACCTCTTATCCCGGTCAGGGCGGTGCCGGACTGGCGCGAGGAACCGATGCGGTGCTGCGGCCGGGCCCAGGCGTCGCCATGGTCGGACCGGTCCCCACTGCGCCCGCGCCCACCGACTTCCCTGAGCACCCTCCTGCACACCGTGCCTGGGGCCCAGTACCCCCACGCGTACACGAGTTCGTCGGCCGTCGAGAGGAGCTCGATGCCCTACGCAGATCCCTGGCCACGTGTGGCGACAACAGCGTGATCGCCGTTCAGGGCCTCGGAGGGGTCGGTAAGACCCAGCTCGCCGTCGAGTACGCCCACCGTTACGAGAGCGAGTACGACTTCGTAGGGTGGGTCTCGGGAGCGACACGAGAGTCGGCCACGGCAGGTTTGGCCGCCGTCGAGTTAGCGGCCACGTCGAAGCTGCGCACGCACGAGCGAGCGAGCGCCGTGGTCGAGGCGCTGCGGGTCGGCCGTCCCTATGCCCGATGGTTGCTGGTCTTCGACGATGCGGACGATCCCGACCAGGTGAAGGACCTGATGCCGCCCGGACCGGGGCACATCATCATCACCACGCGGAACAAACGCTGGAATGCCTTCGAGGATCTCCTCGAGCTCGACGTTCTCACCCGGGACGAGAGTGTGGACTTCCTGCGTCGCCGGATCCGTGGACTCTCCGCGGCCGACGCGCACGGGCTGGCCGAGGCCGCCGGCGATCTGCCTCTCGTCCTTGAGCACGCGGCCGAGTCGCGCATGCCGGTTCAGGAGTACCTGACGCGGCTGGAGAACGCGCCGCGCGCACTGCTGTCGGAGAACCCGCCGTCGGGTTACCCGGTACCGGTCACCGAAAGCTGGGAGGTCGCGATCGGGCGTTTGCGGGAGGACTCTCTCGACGCTTGGGAACTGCTCCAGTGCTGTTCGTTCTTCGGACCGGGACCGATTCCGCTCGAATCACTCGAACGCGGGCGATACCTCCCCCATTCGTCTGTGCACGCCACGCTCCTGGACCCGATCCGGCGCGGTCGAGCGACCATCGCCCTCGGCAGGACGGGCCTTGCGCGGGTGAGTTCGGCGCGTCGCACGATCCAGGTCCACTGCCTTGTTCAGAGCGTCGTGCGTGACGGGCTGAGCGAGGACCGGACACGGCGGTCGCGGCACGACGTCCATCTGCTCTTGGCGGCTGCCGATCCCGGCGACCCTGACGATTTCGACAACTGGCCACGCTACGAGGAGCTCCGTGGCCACATAGGCCCTTCCAAGGTGGAGGGTTGTCATGACGTGGCCGTACGGCGGTTCCTTCTGAACATGGTCCGTTACCTGCGGATCGTCGGCGATCCGGTGGCCGCCCGCGCGCTGGCCGACCAAGGGCTCGGACAGTGGCCTGATTCTGACGACGAAGACCCGGATGCGGTCGCCATGAATCTGGCGCTCAACCGCTCAAAGGTGGACGCGTTGTGTGCGCTCGGCCTGTATAAGGATGCCTTGGGGCTGTTCCGGACGACCTATGAACGGATGACGGAGACGCTCGGCGACGAGAACGAAGAGACGGTCATCCTCGGACGCACCAAGGCGACCGAGCTCCGCAGGAGCGGACGTTTCCTCCCGGCCCTCGAAGCGGACCAGGAGTCCGTGGCAACGCATCGACGGGTGTTCGACAGCGATCACCCACAGACGTTCATGGCGATCAACAACCTCACGATCGACCTCACGCTGAACGGCACCTACGAGGGAGCGGTCAAGGAAGGGGAGAAGGTCTACCGCGACTGCCTGACCTTCTACGGTCGCAACGACCATCCCGCCGTGCTCGTCTACCAGAACGCCATGGCACGCAGCATGCGTCTGGCCGGTCATTACCGTGCGGCCCTCGAAGTCGCGATGCAGGTGCACGAGGGGTACCGCTCGCTGATCCGGCGCGAGATCCTCAAGGCGGACCATCCGTGGGTGCTGACCCATGCGAACGATCTCGCCGTCGCCAGGATGGCCGCCGGTGCCCCGAACGCGCTCTCGCTGGCGAAATCCGTTTATTGGGATAGCCGTAGGGTCTTCGGTTTCGGCCATCCGCAGACACTCGCCGCCCAGGTGACGCTCGGCAGCGTGCTCCGTGGCGCGGGGCGGCTGAGTGAGGCGCTGGAGATGACCGGCGACGCAGCGCGCCACTACGCGACGACGCTGGGCCCCGAACACCCCTACACCCATGCGTGTTCGGCGAACCTGGCCGCCGCACGAGGCCAGGGCGGCACCCTGGCCAAAGCGCTCGGCCTGATCGAGACAACGGTGGCCGGCCTGCAGGAAACAGTGGGTGACGATCACCACTACACGCTCGCCGCGAAAGTGATCTACGCGAACATCCTTGCGGAGGCCGGCGGCACGGAGACCGCACTGAACGCCACACGCGAGGCACTGAACGGTCTCCGACAGCTGCTCGGCCCCGACCACCCGCACACTCTTGCGGCCGAAGGGAACCTCAGCCTGGTACTGGCCGAAGTCGGCGACGACGCGGAAGCGACGGTCACCCGCGCCGGTCTGCATCCGCGCTTCCAGCAGTCGCTCGGTGAGCGGCACCCCGAGGTATCCCGCTTCGTCGAGCGTCAGCGGCTCGACATCGAGTTCTTCCCCGTACCGATCTGAGTCGGTGGATCGAGGAATCGCGTCCGGGACTTTCCGCCAGGCGGATCCACGATCTGGAACATCTGGGGCGTTTCACCCGTATCTCTCATACAGCACCCACTCATGGCTGCGACGGCGCAGGAGGTGAGTGCGATGGTTCCCCTGAAGGATCTCCGTTACCCGGCAGGGTCGCTGGTCCTGCTGGCGGGCCTGCCCGGCGCGGGCAAGAGCACGCTGTTAGCGCGGCTGTACGAGGTGCGCGGCGACGAGACCGGGCCGGTGAGGGCCGGCGGCGTCCGGGTGATCGACTCGCGGCAGTCGCGCAACTGGTGGGCGCGCTACCTCGGGCCGGTGCCGCCGCGGATGCGTACGCCGCTGGTGCACGCCACCCACGTCTGGCGCATCGCCCGTTCGCTGCTGCAGGGGCATGGCGTCCTCGCGCACACGCGTGGCACGTGGCCGCAGATCCTGTACGGCTTCGCCTGGCTCGCCCGGCGTCGCGGTACCGACATGCATCTGATCCTGCTCGACGTCTCCCCGCAGGTAGCGCGCACGGGACAGTACGCGCGGGGCCGCGCGGTCACCGCGATCACCTTCGCCCGGCAGCGGCGGCGCTGGCGGGTGCTGGTCGACCGCGCCCGTACCGGCGATCTGCCTCCTGCGGCCAGTGTCACGGTGCTGGACCGACCGGCCGCCGATCTGCTGGACGGTATCCGCTTCGACGCGTGACGGCGTGAGGACGCGAACCCGGCCGGAACCGGTCGTTCGGCCGCCCGCCCTTGCGTCTCCAATCCTCTTTACATGCAATGTCGCATACCCCCCTTCTACGGAGCCCCCATGCGACGACGCATGCTCGGCGCGATCGCCCTCACGGGCGCGATCGTCGCCGGCCCGGTCCTGCCGGCCCATGCCGATCACAAACCCGCGATCAAGATCATCGGCGGCGAGACACAGCCGGTCTTCTCCCGTGCCGACGCGGTCACCCAGACCGTTGATGTCGAGGTCCCGGTCGACAGCGACGCCGATGGAGTACGCGACCGGGTGCAAATGCGGATCATGCGCCCGAAGGAGACCGACCAGGGGCTCCGGGTGCCGACCATCGTCGAGCCGAGCCCGTACTGGGCCGGGGGCAACGACGTCCCCAACCACGACGTGGACATCGACGACCTCGCCCTGAACCGCCAGAGCGCCCGCCAGGCCAGCCCGGCCGACGCCGCCGTCTTCCCGGGCTACTACGACAACTACTTCCTGCCGCGCGGGTACGCCGTCGCCGACGTCGACAGCCTCGGCACCGGCGGCTCCACCGGCTGCCCGACCTCCGGCGCACGCAACGAGCAGGCCGGTGCCAAGGCCATCGTCGACTGGCTGACCGGCCGCGCCCGCGGCTGGGCGCCGGACGGCACCCCCGTCAAGGCGACCTGGTCCACCGGGAACGTCGGCATGATCGGTCAGTCCTACGACGGGACGCTGCCGAACATGGCGGCGGCGACCGGCGTCAAGGGACTCAAGGCGATCGTGCCGATCGCGGGCATCTCCTCCTGGTACGACTACTACCGCGCGAACGGCGGTGTCCTCGCGCCCGGCGGATTCCAGGGCGAGGACCTCGACGTCCTGGCCAAGTACGTCTACACACGCGCCGACCGTGAGATCTGCAAGAAGGTCATCGACGACATCGAGGCACGGCAGGACCGTGACACCGGCGACTACAGCCGGTTCTGGAACGAGCGGGACTACGTCCAGGACGCCACCAGGGTCCGCGCGGCCGTCTTCGTCGTGCACGGGCTGAACGACTGGAACGTCAAGACCAAGCAGTCGGTGCAGTGGTGGAACGCGCTCGCCCGCGCCGGCGTACCCCGCAAGCTCTGGCTGCACCAGGCGAACCACAACACGCCGTTCCGCTGGCGGGTCGAGGAGTGGCTGCGGCAGACCCACCACTGGTTCGACCACTACCTGTACGGGATCCAGAACGGCATCACCAAGGAGCCGCGCGTCGACATCGAGCGGGCCCCGGGCCAGTGGGAACAGCACTCGGACTGGCCCGAGCCGGGCACCCGTACGCTCGACCTGCACCTGAACGCGCCGGGTGAGCTGAGCACGAAGGCGCGGTCCGGCGCGCCGCAGTCATTCGTCGACGCGGGCCGGACCCGTACGGCCGAGCAGCTCACGGACGCCTGGACCCAGCCGGACCCGAACCGGCTGGCCTACCTGACACCCGCACTGACCGCGCCCCTGCGCGTGGGCGGCACCCCGACGATCTCACTGCGCGCCTCTCTGGACGGCCGCTCGCCGTACCTGACCGCCCTGCTCGTCGACTACGGAACCGACACCAGGCCGACGGGCGTCGTGCAGAGCACGGGGGAGCAGGTCTGTTACGGCGAGAGCGTCCCGGGCGACTCGGGCTGTACGACCCGTACGGCGCACGTGACGACGACCCAGCCGTACAAGATCGTGACCCGCGGCTGGCTGGACGCGCGCAACCGGCACGACCCGTCGCGGACGGAGCCGCTCAAGGCGGGCAGGATGTATGACTTCCGGTGGGACTTCCAGCCGAACGACTACGTCTTCAAGGCCGGCCACCGGCTCGGTGTGGTCGTGATCTCCACGGACTACGACTACACCCTTCGCTATCCGGCCGGTACGAAGGTGACGCTCAAGCCCGGCCAGAGCGTTCTGCACCTGCCCGTCGCTCCGCGCTGAGCCCTGCGGGTGACGTCGTTCTCGTGAGCGGCGCCCCTCGAAGGGCGGCATGGTGCCGGAAAGCGGTGGGGAGGGCCGGGACGTCCCGGCCCTCCCCACCGAGGCGAGCCTGCCGTGGCTCTTCGAGAAATATGCGATGAGACCTTTTTCGGGGTGAAAAGGATCAATTAACTTTCCCATTCCCATTGTCTGCAATGGCGGACGTTGGACTCGCATCACCGCAGAAAGGCTTCAGTGTCCCTGTCGTACATCTGGCGCTTAATGCGGACCGGCGGCAAACCGCACGTGCCACGCGGCACCGTCACGTCCCGGTGGACGCCGCCGGATCGGCCGGTCGAAGAGTCGACCGTACATGAGGCGGATGCCTTCGACCCTGCCGGGGAGCGGCCCGGCGATGTTCAAGGGGCCCGCTCCGGGGACGTCTATGGCATGGGTCGGCTCGGAGAAGCAGGCGTTCTCCGCCAGTGCCGACGTAGTCAAGCCTCTGGCGCGAAGGGGCCTGAAGGCCGAGGTCGATTCGGCCGGTTCGTGATCGCCACGAACCGGATCGACGTGGTCGGCCCCCGTACGGCACCCGCGAGCACCTGCGCACCGGAGAGATCAGATGGCGCAGCCCCGGGACACCGGGCGACGGCGAGAGGTGGTCCTCAGCGAGCGGAGGCCGCCTGCCGACCGACTGAGACGCCTGTGAACTGCGCAGTTTTCGATACGGACATGCTGATTAACCTGGCCGACCCCGAGCGTCGGTACCCTACCGCCTGACATTACACTGCTGTGACTACGAGTAATGGGCATATGTTCACGGCTGCGGCAAATGGAAAAGGCGGTTTCTATGGATATGGCCGAAGCGTCGTACGCACGGACCGGAGCAACGGACACCGGACTGGACGAGGTCGATATTCGGCGTATTCTGCAGGTGGTGGAATTCCTCGAATCCCACACCACTGAAGAACTGCTCGCCTGCGTCCTGCCAGGCGACGCGGCGCACGTGGCCGCCGATCTCGCCCGGCAGTGCCGGTTCGCCCACGGGTCCGTCATGGTCTTCCCGACCGCCGAGGTCGGCGAGCTGCCCGGCGAGCTGATCTCCGGACCGCCGGCGCCCAGCGTCGTGGTGCGCGGCAGGGTGGCCCGCCGCTACGGCCTTCCCGAGGCCGGCCTGGGGATAAAGATCGTGCACGCGACCCTGCCGTACGGCGCGGTGGGCGACGCCGACGACATCGAGATCTTCCTCTGCCCGGCCGGCGCTCAGAAGATGATGGACGACGAACGGAACTCAGGCCACGAGACCCATTTCGCGCTCAAGGTCATCGCACCCGACGAGGACCGGCTGGCGCGGCTGTGGGACTTAATCACCGGACCTGGGCAGATGTCGCCCGACGGCGGTGGGTTCAACCCGCACGAGGGGCCGATCGGCCGTACGGTGCTGTACTTCCGCGCCGACGGCCGGCTCGACCCGCAGGGGTGGCCGCGCCGGCTCGAACTCCTCATCGACGGCGAGCATCGGATCCTGGCCACTCACCTGCCGGCCGGCTCACCGCAGGAGGAAAGGCTGCCGGAGACCGTCACGCCCGGCGATGAGGAACCCACCCGGCGGATGCTGGAACTGCTGACCGGAGCCTGGGCCACCCAGGCGCTCTGCGCCGCCGCCGAGCTGGGAGTGGCCGACCACCTGCTGGCCGGGCCCGAGACCAGCGCCTCACTCGCGCGCCGGGTGGGCGCCGACGCCGACCTGCTGCACCGGGTGCTGCGCTACCTGGGCACCTTGGGCGTCGTACGCGGCGACGACCGGGGCTGGGAGCTCACCGAACTCGGCCGTACGCTCCAGACCGGGGCGCTCCGCGACGTGGCGCGCCTGTACGGCGGGGTCTTCTATCGCAGCTTCGGCTCCCTGGCGCATTCCGTCCGTACGGGCTCGAACGCCTTCGAACACGCCTTGGGAATGGCGCCGTTCGACTATCTGAACGAGCACCCCGACCAGGCCCAGATCTTCCACGGCGCGATGGCGGCCGGATCGTCGTGGTTCGGCCGGGTCCCGGAAGTCATCAACTTCAGCGGCGTGCGTACGGTCGTGGACATCGCCGGCGGCCATGGCGACCTCCTGCGGCACATCCTGGCCGCCTCTCCGGGCACCCAGGGCGTGCTGTTCGACCAGCCGGCGGTGGTCAAGGCGGCGCAGGAGAGCCTCGGCCAGACCGACCTCCTCGACCGGTGCGAGCTCGTCGCCGGGGACTTCACCGAGGAGGTGCCGCACGGCGGCGACGTCTACCTACTCTCGCGAATCCTCCACGACTGGGACGACGAGCAGTGCGTGAGGATCCTCGCCAACTGCCGGAGGGCCATGCCGGAGACGGCCCTTCTCGTGGTCATCGAACGCCCGATCCCCGCGGACGGCACCCCCTCCCTCGCCATCGCCTGGGATGTCCATATGTCCGTCAACAACCTCGGCGGCCGCGAACGCACCCACGAGGAGTACCGCCGGCTCCTGCGTTCCGCCGGCTTCTCCCTGATCGACGCGCGCCCCCTCGCCCTGGACATGGCCGCCCTGACGGCCGCGCCCACGTCCTGATCCGTTCGCGGGATCCGAGACCGAGGAGCCCGCCGAGCCGGACAACGGTGTCCTGGCTCGCGGTCGCTCACCCGGAAAATCCGGTACCGGACTGTCGGTGGTCGCTGCCAGAATGCTCGGCGGAGGTAAGTAACCACCATGACTGTTGAGCCTTACCGCAGAGTGCTGGCCAATCCCGGTGTCCGGCTACTGCTCCTCGTCGGGCTGCTCGCCCGGATCCCGGTGATCGCCGCCGGCCTGACCCTGACCCTGCAGGTGGTCAACGGGATGGACCTCGGGTTCCTGCGGGCGGGGCTGGTCGGCGCGGCCTCGACCGCCGGCATCGCCGTCGGTGCCCCCGTCGCGGGGCGCTTCGTGGACCGGTACGGGCTCCGGCCGGTGCTGGCGGTGACCACGGTCGCCCAGCTCGCGTTCTGGCTGTCGGCCGCGTCACTGCCGTACTGGCCCCTGGCCGCGGCGACGTTCGCCGCGGGCGTGCTGATGCTGCCGGTGTTCAGCGTGATCCGCCAGTGCGTGGCGGCGGCCGTCCCGGCCGAGCAGCGCCGTACCGGATTCACCCTCGACTCGATGCTCGTCGAGGTCTCGTACATGATCGGCCCCGCTGCCGCGGTCTCCTCCACCGCCGCGTTCGGCAGTGGCTGGACCATGGTCCTCGTCGGACTGGGCCTGGTCGGCGCGGGCGTGGCGCTGCTGGCGGTGAACCCCCCGACCCGTACGGACGAGGAGCGCGAGGTGAAGAGCCCCGCGGTCTCCAGACGGCAGTGGCTGACGCCGGCGCTCCTGGCCCTGCTGGGCGTCACGCTCGCCGCGACGTTCGTGCTGACCGCCGCCGAGCTCAGCGTCGTCGCGGTTCTCAAGGCCGACGACGCCACGAGGTGGACCGGCCTGGTCATCGGCCTCATAGCGCTGTCGTCGCTGGTGGGAGGCTTCGTGTACGGCGCCCTGCCTCGAGGCTTCTCCCCGCTGGTGATGGTCGGCGGCATCGCCGTCCTCACCGTCCCGCTGGGCCTGGTGGGCGACTGGCAGTGGCTGTGCCTGGCCCTGATCCCGTCGGGCCTGTTCTGCGCCCCGGCCCTGTCCGCGACGGTCGACGCCGTCAGCCGGCGGGTCCCCACCGCCGCGCGCGGGGAGGCCATGGGTCTGCACGGCACCGCCCTGACCTTGGGTCTCGCCGCCTCCGGCCCGGTCACCGGCCTGGTCATCGACCACTGGGGCACGGACTGGTCCTTCGCGGTGGCGGGCGTCATCAGCCTCCTCCTGATCGTGCTGGCCACCCCGTTCTGGCGCCACGGCCGGCCGCCCCGCCCGGCCGTGGAAGCCGCCCTGTCCGTTCCGCGCTAGCCGCTCGGCGGACACCCTGGAGGCGATGGCCCGGCAGGCGCTATCCGCCCGGCTCGGCTTGGCGCAGGAGGAAACGCTGGACCTTGCCGCTCGGCGTCTTCGGGAGAGAGTCGACGAACCGGACGCGCCTCGGGTACGCGTGGGCCGCGTACTCGGTCCTGACCAGATCCTGCAGTTCGGCTTCGAGTCGCGGGCCCGGAGTCGCGCCGTCGGCCGGCACGACGTGGGCGACGACGACCTCGCCGCGCAGCTCGTCCGGCTCGCCGACCACCGCCACCTCGGCGACCGCCGGGTGGGCGGTCAGCACCGACTCGACGTCGAAGGGCCCGATGCGGTAACCGGCGGCGAGGATGACGTCGTCGTCGCGGGCGGTGAAGTAGAAGAAGCCGTCCGCGTCGACCCGTCCGGTGTCGGCCGTGAGGTACCACCGTCCGTCCGGCGTGAAGCGTTCCGCGGTTCGCTCGGGCGCCTCGACATATCCCTTGAACCACATGAGCGGGCTGTCCGTGGTGTCCAGCGCGAGCTCGTCGTCGACGACCGCGGGCGTGAACCCCGGCAGCGCCCGGCCCATGGACCCCGGTCTGACGGCCGTACGGACGGCCTCGTGCCAGCCGTTGACGATCACCATGCCCTGTTCGGTCTGGCCGTAGTGGTCACGGACCTCAGTGCCGAGCGCGCCGGGGGCCCACGTGGTCACGTCGGGGGTCAGGGGCTCTCCGGCCGACGACGCCCGGCGCAGCCGGGCCGCCGGGCCGACCGTGACGTTCATCAGCGATCGATACATCGTGGGGGCGCCGGCGAAGTTGCTGACCTTGAACTTCTCGATGACGGCGTACGTCCGCCGCGGATCGAACCCGCCCTCCAGCAGCACGTTCGCGCGCCCTGCGGCGAGCGGGCCCAGGACGGCGTAGTAGAGACCGTACGCCCAGCCCGGGTCCGCCGCGTTCCAGAGAACGTCTTCCTCGGCGACGTCCAGGCCGTAGTGCATGTACGAGCGGAACGCGGCGAGCGCGCGTACGGGCACGGGGACCGCCTTGGGAGCCCCGGTCGTGCCGCTCGTGTAGAGCTCGATCAGCTGACCGTGCCCGCCGACCGGAGTCCGGCCCTCCAGCGGCGCGGAGCGGTCGATCCGCGCGTCCAAGGCGGCGCCGGTCTCCAGCACGCTCACGCCGTCGACGGACTGCGGCTTCGCGCTCTGCGAGGGTTCGCTGATGACGAGCCGTACCCGGCTGGAGCGCAGCCGCATGCTGATCGCTCCCGGCGCGAACGCGGTGAACAGCGGCACGTGGACGGCGCCGAGACGCCAGATCGCCAGCAGGGAGACGACCAGTTCGAGCCGTTTGCCCATCAGCACGGCCACCCGGTGCCCGCGCTCGACGCCGAGGTCCTGGAGCACCGTGGCCATCCGCCGTGACCGGTCCGCGAGCTCGCCGTAGGTGATCACGCGCGCCGACAGGTCCGAGGCGACGAACGTGAACGCGTGCGCGCCGGGGTCGTGCCGGTCGCACAGCAGCCACGCGGCGTCGGCGTCGTCCGCCGCGGCCTCGCGCAGCCACGCGTCGATGGTGTGGGAAACCTCGGCAGCGGTCACCGCTCCTCCTCAGGGACGGGTGTGTTGGGGGCAAGCCGGTCGTCGCGCAGCGCGAATCGGCGGATCTTGCCCACGCTGGTACGCGGGAGCTCGTCGATGATGTGCCACTCCCGCGGCCGGGCGGCGGACGCGAGCTGGTGCTCGGCCCACGCGGCCAGTGCGTCCGGTTCGGGGGGAGCGGCGGGGTCGCGGGGGACGACGTGGGCGACGGTGAGGTGGTCGCGGACCGGATCGGGCCGGGCGGTGACGGCCACTTCGAGGACGCCGGGCGCCTCGCTCAGCACCGCCTCCGTCTCGCTGAGGCTGACGTTCTCGCCGGCGATCTTGACGATGTCGTCGGAGCGGCCCAGGAAACGCAGGGCGCCGTCGGGCTCCTCCCGGGCGACGTCGCCCGTACGGAACCAGGCCCCCTGCTCGAAGGCCGCGTTCGTCAGGTCGGGCGCGTCGAGATAGCCGGCGAACAGGTCCACGCCGCGGGTGCCGCGTACCGTGATCACGCCCTCCTGGCCGCCGGACAGGCGCACGGCACGCCCGGGCAGCGGCGGGCCGATGAGATCGTGACGAGGCGGGTCGTGGTCGTCGGCGGTCACGACGGCGAGCGTCTCGGTCATGCCGTAGAGCTGACGAGGCGGCGTGCCCGCCAGCCGTCCGAACTCCTGGTGCTGGTCCGACCCGACATTCTGGGCGAACCACACGTGCTGGAGCCGGGCCGGCTCGGTGCCGGGCGGCGTCCGCGCGAGGATCATCCGCATCGGCGCGGCGAACAGGCTGGCGTGCGTCGCGCCGAGCCGATCGGCCTGGCGGACCCAGCGGCTCGCGCTGAACGTGGCCGTCAACGCGACACTCGCCCCGGTGAGGATCGCGGGAGCGAAGCAGTAGAACTGCGCGTTGGCGTGGAACAGCGGCAGGACCACGAGCCACCGGTGCGTGGGCGCGAGACCCGCCGCACGCGCCATGGCCCCGGCGACGTGGGCGTAGTTCGCCTGGGTGAGGACGACGCCCTTGGGCTCGGACGTCGTGCCGGACGTCCACATCACGGCCAGCCGGTCGGCCGGCCCGGGAGCCGCCGTACGGACCGCCGGGTCCTCGGGCGCGTCGAGCGGCCCGCCGGCGCGGACGTCGTCGGCGGTCTCGTCGAGGACGACCACCGGGACCCCGGCCGGCGACAGCGCCCGGTGGTAGGTCTCCGCGCGGGCGCCGGCGCAGAACCCGATGGCCGGGCCGGTGCGCTCGGCCTGCCGGCGCAGGTCACGCTCGGTGGCCGCGGGGTCGGCCGGTACGATCCAGGCGCCGATCCGCGCGGCGGCGAGCCAGAGCGCGACGAACGCCGGGCTGTTGCGCAACGCCAGATGAACGGCGTCGCCCTTCCCGACGCCGCGCGCGGTCAGCAGCCGGCAGGACGCGGCGACGGCCCGGTCGAACTCCCCATAGCTCCAGGTGTGCGTGCCGTCGTCGGTGCTGAACACCAGGAACGGTGCGTCCGGTGACCGCGTGACCGTGGCCGACCACATCGCCGCGAACGTCGCCTCGTACGCCCCATCCACGCCGGCCTCCATGCGGTAACCGCGATCGTGGCGCCAGGTTCGCCGACGACGAACGAATTGTCAACACTCCGTCGATTTTTGTCGACGCTGTGACGAGAAAGGACCTACATGTCGGGGTCGATCCCGACGACACGCAGCATGGCGACCGTCAGCGCCTCGACGAGGTCGGTGATGTCGGCGTCGTCGCGCGGGCGCGAGTAGTGCATGAACAGGTTGCGCTCGACCATCCAGCACGCGATCTCGGCGGCCGCCCGCGAACCGCCGAGGGCGGCGACGGCGGGGGTGCAGGCCGGCTCTTGGTCGATGCGCTCCGCCATGGCGTCGGCGAAGCGCCCCATGATCGACCGCCAGTGGTCCGTGGCCTCGTCGGCGTGGGCCGACCGCTCCGTCGCCGCCAGGAAGACCGCGCGGTGCTCGCGCCAGCCGACCGCCGCCGACACGACCATCGCGCGCAGGTACGACGCGAGGTCGGGCGCCTCGGCGAGGGCGACGTTCCGCTCGAACATCTCCTCCGACGCCTGCTCGATCAGCTGGTCGACGATCGCCCACTTCCCCTGGAAGTAGAAGTAGAGGCTGGAGCGGGAGACGCCCGCCGCGCGGGCGACGCGCTCGATGGTGAGCTCGCTCGGCGAGTGGGTCTGGAGCAGGTGCTCGGCGACGTCGAGAAGCTGCTCGCGACGTCGGTCGCCCTTGCGCAACGAGTCGTCGAAACGGCGCGGCCGGGTCGCCGCGGCGTCGCTCCCGGCCGTGTCGCGGGCTCCTGAAGTCATGGTCCGAACGCTACCCGCGGACCCGGTGGCGGTGGGCCGCCCGGCAGTCTCGACATACCGTCGAGAATTCTCGACGGACCGTTGACTTCGGCCGGTCGCGTCCGCACACTGCTCGTAATCCACGTCACAGTCGACTCGGGAGGCGCCATGGCAGGCGAGACCACCGCAGCGAAGAGCGGCACGAGACCGGCCGAGCGAATACTCGCGGACCTCTTCGGCGGTGTGGTCCAGGACCCGTTCCCGCTGTACGACGAACTGCGCGAGACCGGCGACGGCGTGCACTACTCGCCGCTGCTGCAGAGCTTCTTCGTCACCCGCTACGCCGACGTACGGCGGATCGCCACCGACCACGGCACGTTCTCCAGCGACCTGTTCGACGTCACGCCGGCCGGCACGCACGACCCGGCCGACGCAGAGCACCGGCGGTTCGCCGAGATCGCCTCACGGCTGTTCATGTTCGCCGACCCGCCGGTGCACAGCCGGATCCGCTCGACGTTCCGTACGGCGTTCACGCCCGACGCCGTCGAGCGCTGGCGTGGTGCGGTGCTGGGCGCGACCGCGTCCCTGCTCGAGGACTTCGAGCCCGGCAGCGAGGTCGACATCATGCCGAGGTTCGCGGCGGACGTGCCCGTGGCCGTGATCGCCTCGATCCTCGGCGTCCCCCGCGACGCCTGGGGCAGCTTCCGCACCTGGTCGTTCGCCTACGCCTCGACGTTCGACCCGATGGTGCAGGGTGAGCGGCGGGACGAGGCGATCCGCACCAGCCTGGTGCTCTTCGACTTCCTCGCCGGCCTCGCCGAGCAGCGCCGGGCCCACCCCGCCGACGACCTGATCTCCACCATCGTGCACACGAAGACCGACGACGGCGACGTGCTGGGCGAGGTCGAACTCATCGCACAGATCGCGCTGCTCCTGGTCGCGGGCAACGAGACGACCACCAACCTCATCGGCAACGGCGTCACTCTCCTGCTCGACAATCCCGGGGCGCGCGCCGAGATCACCGCCGCGCACGGACTCCTGCCGAAGGCCATCGAGGAGATGCTGCGGATCGACCCGCCGCTGCACCTCACCTTCCGGCTGCTCACGAAGGACGCCACCGTCGGCGAGCGGCACCTGCCGGCCGGGACGCTCGTGGCGCCGTGCATCGCCGCGGCCAACCGTGACCCGCGCGCCTTCCCCGACCCCGGCCGCTTCGACATCCACCGGGCCGAGAACGGCAAGCACCTCGCGTTCCTGCACGGCATCCACTTCTGCGTCGGCGCCGCGCTGGCCCGCCTGGAGGGACAGGTGGTGTTCGAAGAGCTGCTGCGGCACTATCCCGGCTTCGGCAGCGGCGCCGAACCCGCCGTACGCCGGACGCTCAACGCCGTCTCCCGCGGCTGGGAGAAACGGCCGGTGCTCCTGTGAGCGGCATCGACATCGCGGTCCACCCCGAGCGGTGCATGGCGATGGGGCTGTGCCGGGCCGTTGCGCCCGACGTCTTCGGCACCGACGATGACGGCTGGGTCCGGCTGCTGGAGCCAGGACCCGTGGCGGATCGTATCGACGACGTCCTCGACGCCGCCGAGTCCTGCCCGGTCTCGGCGATCGACGTCGACATACCCCCAAGGAGGTAACGATGCCCTGGACGACAGTGCGGCACGACGGGCGAGAACGGCTCGGGCTGGTCGCCGGAGACGAGATCGTGCTGGCCGACGACGACCGGACCATGCTCGGCCTGGTCGCGGCCGGCCGGACGGCGATGTCGGAGTTCGCCGGCGAGCTGCGCCGTACGAGCACCGACGTCATCCCCCTGAAGGGAGCCTCACTGGCGGCACCGGTGCCGCGCCCGCCGTCGATCCGCGACGCGCTGTGCTTCCTGGAGCACATGCGCGGGTGCATGCGCGCCCTCGGGCGCAGCCCTGACCTGCCCGAGGTCTGGGACCAGGTGCCCGCCTTCTACTTCGGCAACCCGGCCGACGTCTACGGTCCCGGCGATGACGTGGCGATCGCACCAGGTTCGGCGTGGTTCGACTACGAGCTCGAGATCGGGGCGGTGATCGGCCCCGGCGGACGCGACCTCGATCCCGTGGCCGCGGAGGACCACATCGCCGGCTACACGTTCTACTGCGACTGGTCCGCCCGCGACCTGCAGCTGAAGGACCTCGCGCAGGGACTCGGGCAGGCCAAGGGCAAGGACTCGGGCACGACGCTCGGGCCGTGGCTCGTCACGGCCGACGAACTCGCCGACCACCGCGTCGGCGGCCGGCTCGCCCTCGACGTCGCCGCCTCCGTGAACGGTGAGCAGGTGGCGAAGGGCACGACCGCCGACATGGACTGGAGCTTCGGCGAGGTCGTCTCCTACTGCTCACGCGGCGTCGACCTGCGTCCCGGCGACGTCATCGGCTCCGGGACGATCCCGGGCGGCTGCCTGCTCGAACACGTGACGGGCGACCCGGCGACCTACGACGGCTGGCTCAAGGCCGGTGACGTCGTGTCCCTGTACGGGCCCGAGCTCGGGCGCACCCGGCAGACCATCGTGCCCGGCGCCCGGGTCCACCGGCTCCGCTCCGGCCACTAGCCACGCCGCTCATACGAAGAAGGACAGGCGACCATGACCGAGTACACCAAGGGGCTGCACGAGGTGGCCGACCACGTCTGGGGGTGGCTCGCGCCCGACGGCAGCTGGGGCTGGAGCAACGCGGGCCTCATCGAGGGTGACCGGGCGAGCTTCCTCGTCGACACGCTCTTCGACCTGCCGCTCACCGCGGAGATGCTGGCCGCGATGTCGGAGATCACGGACCGCAGCCCGATCACCGACGCACTCAACACGCACGCCAACGGCGATCACTGCTACGGCAACCAGTTGCTGGCGCCGGAGGTACGGATCCACGCGACGCCGCTCTGCCGGCACGAGATCCACGACGTCCCGCCGGCGATGCTGCACCAGCTCACGACCACCGACCTGGGGCCGGAGCTGACGCCGTACGTGCGGCGCATGTTCGGGGCGTTCGACTTCTCCGACATCACGCTGCGCGAGCCCGACGCCGGGTTCGAGACCGAGGCGACCGTCACCGCAGGGGGACGCGAGGTCCGGCTCGTCCCGCTCGGGCCGGCCCACACCGGCGGGGACGCGGTCGCGTACGTCCCGGACGCCGGCGTGGTGTTCGCGGGGGACCTGCTCTTCATCGGCGGCACCCCGGTGACCTGGTCCGGCGACCTGAACGGATGGATCGCCGCCTGCGACACGATGGTGGGCTGGGATCCCGCCGTCGTCGTCCCCGGCCACGGGCCGGTCACCGACGCGAGCGGCGTCCTGGAGGTGCGCGGCTACCTCACGCACGTACGCGACGGCCTCGACGCCTCGATCAGGGCCGGATGGTCGTGGCAGGAAGCGGCCGACCGGATCGACCTCGGGCCCTACGCCCGGCTGCCGGACTCCGAACGCATCGTCATCACGGCCTACAACGTGTACCGGACCCGCGGAGTCGACCAGGACGAGTCCAGCGTGATGGACCTGGTCGTACAGATGTCCGCCTGGCTGCGCGGGCGGGACGCGGCCCTGTCCTGATCGCGGACCGGCGGCGCGTCAGGCGGTCGGGGAAACGCGAATCGCCTCGACCCAGGCCGGCGGGGGTGACGCGCCCGCGCCGATGAGCGCGGCGATGAGGCGGGACGACGACGGTGCCTCGGGCCACGGAGTGAACCCGTCCGTCAGCACGATCACGACGCCGGGCCGCTCGGGCAGGGCGAGGGCGGCCCGGATGCCGACGCGCATGTCGGTGCCGCCGCCGCCGGTGAGCGTGACCTGCTGTGCGGACGTCACCCGGGCCGCCGTCTGCACGTCGGCGTCGCAGGCGAGCACGGTGATCCGGTTGCCGCCGACGCCGACCTCCCGCAGCACGCCGGTGACCTCCGCGAGGGCCTCGGCGAGGTCGTCCTTGCCCATCGACCCGGAGGTGTCGATGACGATCGCGACGGCCGGCAGCGGGCGGCGCAGGCTCGGCAGCACGACGCCGCGCAGCGCGGCGGTGCGGCGGGACGGGCGGCGATAGGTGTAGTCGACCGCCCCGGCGGCCCAGGCGACCGCCTCCCGTACGGCGCCCGCGAGCACGCGCCGCCAGTCGACCGTCGGTTCGAGGATCTCGTTCGCCCAGCGTTGCCAGCCGCCCGGGAGGGAGCCGCGGTTGCGCTGGTGGGCGCGCATCGCCTCGGCGGTGTGCCGGCGCAGCGCCTCGGCCTCGACCGTGCTGACGCCACCGGGCTCTGCGGCGATCTCCCAGTCACCCGGCGAGCCGTGGGCGCCGGAGCCGCAGTCGGAGCAGACGACCGACGGAGGAAGATCGGGGAGGTACTCCTCGAACAGCCGCCCGGTCGCCAGCCCGAAGGCGCCGGGCTCCACCCGGCCCTCCGGCAGCGCCAGCCCGTCGGCGAGCAGGTCGTCGTTGATCTCGCAGTCCTGGGCGACGTTCACGCGCGGCCGGTCGCGCTGGTCGGCGGCCGCCAGCCGGTCCGTACGGCCGTGGTGGTCGCGCAGCAGGTGCGCCACCTCGTGGATCCAGACGCCCGCGAGCTCGGGAACGGGCGTCGCCGCGACGAACGCCGGTGACACGTAGCACCGCCAGTGCCGGTCGACGCCCATCGTCGGCACGCCGTCGCTCGGCACGACCGTCAGGGAGTACAGCGCCGATGCGAGGTACGGCCGTTCGTTCGCGGCGCGGTACCGCGCCGCGAGCAGCTTGACCCGGTCGAGCTCGGCCATGGGTCAGGAGCCGCCCGGCAGGGCGCCCGACAATCGGAGCAGGTCGAGGAACGCGTCGATGCCGTCCGGGACCGGCCAGCGGGTGTCGCGCAGGGCGGCCAGGTCCGCGGCGGCCCGGGCGGCGACGTCGGGTATTCCGGCGTCGACGGCCTTGGCCAGCACCGCCCAGCCCGCCTCCCAACGCCGCCGCGTGAGGTCGCTCTGCACCGCCGAGACGACGGCCGTCAGGAAGGCGAGCTGCCGATCGCCCCGTTTCGGCAGCGCGAACGCGGCCGGATCGGCCAGGACGCGGTCCGGGTCGGGCAGGTCGAGCTGTTCGAGGTAGGTCAGCAGCTCCAGCCCCGCGCCGTCGCCGACCGCGCCGATCACCGCCGCCGCGACCGCCTTCTGGTCCGCGTCGGCGGCGTACCCGACCGCCAGCAGCCGCAGCGCCATCTCCCAGGTGCGCGGCGACGGCCAGGCGCCACCCCGGCTCTCCGCGTCGCCGGGCAGGTGGTGAGCCAGGCCGGGCCGGGCGGTGAGGAACCCGGAGATCACCCCGCGGGCGCGCGCGACCGCACTGGGCACCCGGGCCGGGTCGACGATCGGTACGGGCACGGCCGGCCAGGTCCCGGCCATGCCTCGCGCGACCGTACGCGGGTCGTGCGTCCACCGCAGGTGCACGAACCGGTTCGCGAGCGGCGGGCTGAGATGCCAGCCGTCCGCCGCGCTGGACGGCGGGTTCGCCGCGGCGACCACCCGCACCGTTTCCGGCAGCGCCAGGCTGCCGACCCGCCGTTCGAGGACGACCCGCAGGAGAGCCGCCTGGACGGCGGGGGGAGCGGAGGACAGTTCGTCGAAGAACACCATGCCGCGCCCGGCCACGGACAGCCGTACCGCCCAGTCCGGCGGCGCCATCGGCACTCCGGTGGTGGCCGGATCGGCACCGATGATCGGCAGGCCGGCGAAGTCGGACGGCTCGTGCACGCTGGCGATCACCGTCTCCAGCGGGACGCCGAGGCCGGTGGCCAGTTGCTGGAGGCCGGCGGACTTGCCGATCCCCGGCTCGCCCCAGAGCAGCACGGGCAGGTTCGCGGACACCGCGAGCGCCAGCGCCTCCAGCTGCGGGTTCGCGGCCGGCTCCGTACGCGGGGACGTGAGCCGGCGGCCCAGCTCGTCGGCGGCGGCCAGCGGGTCGGTCGCGGAGCCCTCATCGGCGGCGTTCAGCGGTCCTCGTCCTTTCACGACAGTGAGTCCAGGTCCAGATCGGTGCGCTTCCAGATGCGGATGAGATCGTGGAGCGACCGGCCCTCGTCGTCGATGACGTCGGGGTGTGCTCCGGCGGCCAGCAGCGCCCGGACCAGCGAGGCGGAGCCGTTGTCCCCGACCGCCACGTGGAGCGCCGTACGCTGGTTGTGGTCCACGGCCTCGAGGTCGACTCCGGCCTCCAGCAGCCGCGGCAGCAGGATCTCGTGGTCCAGGTGGATCAGGGCGTGCAGGAGCGTACGGCGCCGCCCGTCACGGAAGCGCGGGTCGACCCCGGCGTCCAGCAGTGCCAGGACTCCGGGTGTGTCACCGTGCTGGACGCGGGCGTACAGCTCCCGCCGCTGCTCCTTGAGGGCCTTCGGCAGCCGGCCTTCGCCGGAGGTCATCGCCTGCGCCACGGCGAAGCACCCGGCGACCGCCCCGCCGAACGCCCGCATCGCCTGCTCCCGCCGCTGCTCGTCCTCGCTGTGCGGCATCCCCAGCGCGCCGTCCTGGAAGCACACCTCGTGCCACTCGCCCCGGCACCGTACGCGGACCGGGGCCGGGAGCTGCGGATCCGGCGGTCCGGCCGGGCCGGCGGGGTCCTCCCGCAGGGGGAAGAGCGCGGCACGGACCAGCGGGTGCAGCCGGTCCGGATCCGCGTCGCCCTGCCGGAGCACGTCGAGATCCGGCAGCCGCCGCCAGGCCGCCTCGGGCAGTATCGGCGTACCGCCGGTCTCCTCGGAGCGGACCGCCCGGACCAGCAGGCCGCGGTCCCGTTCCCGGTTCTCCAGCAGCACCCCGCTGCCCCAGAAGCACCGGATCAGGAAGCGACGCCCGATGCCCTCCTCGGTGAGCCGCCGGACCTCCGGCTCCAGCGTGGTCAACGCCAGAGCGGGTTTTTCCAGGACCCGCCGCATGGTGATCTCGCCGTACCAGTTGAACACGAGCGGTGCCGGGTCCAGCTCGATCCCCGCCGCGGCGAACGCCGCCTCGATCTCGCCGCGTTCGTGCAGCGACGTGACCCATTCGGCGTGGGCCGCCGGGTCGGCGGGACCGGGGTCGGCGGTGGGCAGGTCCCCGGCGGCGCGCGAGGTTCCATCCGCGTCGAGGAACGGTGGCCGGTCCCCGCCGCCACAGCGTTCCAGCAGCGCACCGGTGTGCCGTACGTCCCACAGATGCCGCAGCGTGCTCCAGTGATGGACGCCTGAGATGTCGGCATGGTCGATCCGGCCGTAGGACAGGCGCAACCGCTGCGGCCCGTCCGCCATGGTGGGCGTGGTGACGTGGAGGTACCGCGCGCCGGCGTAGCCGCGCAGTGCGATCGTCAGGCCGGTGCGCATCGTCGTACGCCCTCCCAGGATGCGTGGCAGATGCCAGCGCAGCAGGTCGGGCGCGAGATGGAGGAGGTCGTCCTCGACCGCGCCGCGATGCCTCCGGGGGAGGTCGGCCAGGTCGAACGCCACCTCGACGTTCGCGGCGGCACAGGCACCGCGCCAGTCCCCGGCGAGGCGCCGCTCCGTGGCCCGCTCGATCATCCACCGGGGCACGGCGTACCGCAGGATCCGCCGGCGGCTCGACGCCTCGTCCGGTGGATACGTCCGCGTAAGGCGCGGCGGGGAGTCGATGGCGTTCACTCTTCCTCGAGGAGTTCCGGGTGCTCGTGTTCGATCCGGTCCGCGATGAAGTCCAGCTCGTCGCGCTGGAGCAGGTTGATCAGCCGGTGGAGCGACACGTCCTCGCCGTGGATCTCGCCGGTCACGTCGATCCGAGCCCCGGCGTCGAGCAGTGCCCGTACGAGCGCCACCGAGCCGTGGCCGCAGATCGCGGCGAACAGCGGCGTGCGGTTCTCCGCGTCCGTGGCGTCGATGTCCAGGCCCGCGGCCAGCAGACGGGCGAGCAGGCCGTCGTGGTCGAGGTGCCGCAGCCGGTGGGCCAGCTCGCGCCGCAGGCGGCCGTGTACGTCCGGATCGGCGCCGGTGTCGAGCAGGTGCAGCATGTGGAGCAGGGTGCGCCGCCGGCCGTCGCGTACGCGCGGATCCACGCCGCTGTCCAGCAGCCGCAGGACCCCGGGGAGGTCGCCGTGCTGGACCCGCGAGAACAGCTCTCTCCGCCGGTCGCGCAGGGCCTTGGGCAGCCGCCCCGTTCCGGAGGTCCACGTGTGGCCTACGGCGAAGCAGCCGGCGACCGCGCCGCCGAACGCCCGCATGGCGGTCTCCCGCTGCTGCTCCTCCGCGCTGTGCGGGATGTCGAGGCGGCCGTCGCGGAAGGAGACCTCGTGCCACTCGCCCCGGCAGCGGACCCGTACGGGCTCGGAGCGTTCCGGATCGGGCGGCCGCACCGGGTCGCCGGCGCGACCCGGGGTCAGGGCGTCGCGGACCAGCGGGTGCAGCCGCTCGGGCGGGTAACCGTCCCGCAGGAGGTCCAGATCGGGCAGGCGGCGCCAGGACGACTCGGGCAGCACCGCGTCCCCGGGCTCCGAGCCCATCTCGAACTCGACGATCCGTACGCGCAGCCCCGATCCACCGCTCTCGAAGGAGAGCGCCGCGTACTGCCGGTAGGGGATCCAGAACCGGCCGGTTCCCAGTGCCGCCGAGAGACGGCGGACCTCCGTCTCCACCCGGGCCAGGTCGAGGGGCATGCGCGCGAGAACGTCGAGCGGGTCGACGCCGTTCACGCTGTAGGACGGATCGACCTCGACCGGCGCGGCGTCCAGCTCGATGCCGGCGGCCGCGAACGCCGCCTCGACCTCGCCGCGCTCGTGCAGCAGCGTGACCCATTCGGCGAACGCCGCCGGATCGGCGCGGCCGGGGTCCTCGGCCGGAAGCTCTTCCGCCGAACGCGGCGTGCCGTCGCCGCGCAGGAACGGGGCGCGGTCCTCGCCGCCGCCGCAGCGTTCCCGCAGCTCGCCGGCGTGGCGCACGTCCCACAGGTGACGTGACGTGCTCCAGTCCTGGACGACGTTCCGCCAGAACGCGCAGTAGGCCCAGTCGGTCTCCAGGTAGGCGCCCCCGCCGGGGACCGGCCCGGCGCGCAGGGACAGCCGCTGCGGGCCGTGGACCATCCAGTGAGGTGTCCACAGGTACAGGCGGGGAGCCTCCGGGTGCCCGCCCGGCCGCCCCAGGACCATCACCTGGTCGGGCACGATCGTCGTACGCCCGCGGTCCAGGCGGGGCAGGTGCCAGCGCAGCAGGTCCGGGGCGAAGTGGGACAGGTCGTCCTCGACCGCCGCCGCGACGGCGTCGCCGTGGGTGTTCGCGACGTCGGCCAGGTCGACGGCGACATCGATGTTGGCGGCGGCGCAGGCGCCGCGCCAGTCGCCGGCGAGGCGCCGTACGGTCGCCTGCTCGATCATCCACTCGGGCACCGCGTACCGCCGGATCCGCCGCAACCGCGATGCCTCGTGCGGCGGATACGAACGGGAGGTGGCGCTCACCGGTAGAGGCTTCCGATCGCGTGCAGGTCCGGATGGGGCCGGGCGGCGGGACGGAGGCGCGGCGCGAGCGCCCGCTTCACCCGGCGGGGCACGCCGGGGCCGAAGCCGACGTACTCCAGACGGGTGTCGTCGGGAACGGCGTCCAGCAGGGTCTTGGCGCCACGGCCGGTGACCCCGGTACGGCGCAGCTCCAGCCGCCGCAAGGGGCTGCCGGGCAGCGCCGCGGCCAGCGCGGCCGCGCCCGTGTCCCCGGTGGCGTTCGCGGGCGCGCCGAGACTCCGCTCGGACGGCGGACGCCCCAGGTCGAGCGCCTCGATGCCGCCGAGGGCGTCGGCCAGCGCGCGGGCGCCGTCCGGGCCGATGCCGTTGCCGCCGAGGCCCAGGCGTACGGGCCGGGCGGGGTCGGCCGCCGCGGCGAGGGTCGCCACGCCGGCGTCGCCGAGATGGTTCGCCGGAAGGTAGAGCTCGCGGACGCCCGCGTCCCGGATCAGCGCGGCCAGCAGGTCCGCCGACTCCGTTCCCAGCCCGTTGCCGCCGACGAACAGCCGCTCGACGGGTTCCGGCCGCTCGGTGAGCACGGCCAGCAGCACCCGCAGTCCGTCCCGGGTGAGCCCGGTGTTGACCAGGTCGAGGGTGCGGACCGTCGTGTTCCGCCGCAACATCGCGGCGAGCGCGCGGGCTCCGGCGTCGCCCACCGGGTTCCGCTTGAGCCATACCGCCCGTACGGTCGCGTCCCCGGCGAGGCGGTCGGCGAGCGCCCCGGCACCGTCCGCGTCGATGCGGTTGCAGCCGAGGTACAGCGTCTCCAGGCCGTGGCCGGGGACGAGCGAGCCGGCGACGGCCCGTGCCCCGTCGCTCCCGATGGCGTTGGTGCCGAGGAGCAGATGGACGGCGTGCGGCGAGGTCGTCGCGACCGGGAGCAATCGCGCGGCCCCGGCCGGGCCGAGGCCCTGCTTGCACAGGTCGACCCGGCCGCCGGGCCGTACGGTGCCGAGCGGGAAGGTCTCGTCGCGCGTCACCGGGGCCTCACCGGCCAGCCGCGCGAGCAGCGGGTCGAGGTCCGCCGGATCGGCCGGCGGCACGTCGGGGTGCTCGATCGCGGGGCAGCGTACGGGCGTCGGCTCCATCATCACCAATCCACCGGTCGGTAGTCCTTCAGGAACAGGCCGGCCATCCGGTCGCCGCCGACACCGCGCACGATCGGGTCATAGACCCGGGCGGCGCCGTCGATGACGTCCAGCGGCGGCCGGAACCCCGCCTCCCGCTGCGCGGTCTTGTCCGGGTGGGGGCGTTCGTCGGTGACCCAGCCGGTGTCCACGCTGTTCATGTGGATACCCGAGGCCGCGTAGTCGGCGGCGGCCGTACGGGTCAGCATGTTCAGGGCGGCCTTGGCCATGTTGGTGTGCGGGTGGCGGACGGTCTTGTACTCCCGGGAGAAGCTGCCCTCCATCGCCGAGACCTGCACGACGTACCGGTCCGGGCTCCTCGCGGCCTCCAGCAGGCCGCGCAGCCGCGACGTCAGCAGGAACGGCGCGAAGGAGTTCACCAGTTGCACCTCCATCCACTCGGCCGGGTCCACCTCGTGCAGCCGGAGACTCCAGCTGTTGCGGTCGCGCAGGTCGAGCGGCTGACCGGTCTCGTCCGTACGGCCTGCGGGGAACAGCGCCTCCACGGGCTTCGCCGGGACGGGTGCGTGGCCGGCGGCCGGTATCGCCCGGATCGGCGTGTCCGCCACGTCGATCCGGGCGGTCGGGCCGGTCAGGGGGACGCTCTCCGCCGCACGGACCTCACGGTGGTACGCGGCGGGCCGCCGGATCGTCTGGGCCGCGTTGTTGACGAGGATGTCGAGAGAGTCGAACCGCTGGTGGACGGCCTCCAGGAGACCGGCCACGGCCGCCACGTCGAGCAGGTCGACCCCGTGAACGTGCACCCGATCCAGCCACTCTCCGGCGTCGGGCACGGCGGCGAACCTTCGTGCGGCGTCCCGGGGGAAACGGGTGGTGACCAGGACCTCCGCGCCGTCGCGCAGCAGCTTCAGCGCCAGCTGAAAACCGATCTTCACCCGGCCACCGGTCACGACCGCCCGGCGGCCGCTCAGATCGCACCGGGCGTACCGGCGGGCCAGATTCTCCTCGGCGCAGTCCGGGCAGAGCAGGTGGTATTCGGGATGCACTCGCCCGTAGGCGGCCTTGCAGACGTAACAGGACCGCGTCCCCGCCAGCGAACGCCACGCCGTCGCGGGCCGACCCTGGTCGGCCGCCGGGCCGGGATCCTGCTCCCGGTAGCGGACCGAGCCCGCCGTGGCCACCTGATCACGCCGCCTGCGTTCGGCGTGCCGCGCCGCCTTGCGCGCCTTCTTCCCCGCCCGGTACAGCTGCGCCGCGGCCTCGTGCACGGCCGCCCACCGGGGATCACCGGGTTCCGCCGCGCGGGCCTGGGCCATGATCTCCAGGCAGGCCGCGATCTCAGCCGGGGCGCCTTCGCCGGGCGAGGGCGTCTCAGCCAGGTCGGTATCGACCACCGCCACCGACACCCCCGCCGATCACTTCCAGGATTTGGGGCAAGGCTGGTCGGATTCGAACCGACGTCCTCCAACCCGCTGTAAGGCGCGACGACCTCTGCGCTACAGCCTTGCCGCGGCAGAGCCTAGCGAAGAGGGCGGACATTTCATGGCAAATAGACGGCGAACCATTCGCTCGGACCAACCCGTAGGCGTGCGTCAGAACTCCTCCCACCGGACCTGGTCCGGATGACCAGCGGCCATCCGGTGGATATCTCGGAGTCAAACGGCGCGTACGCGGTGGTCGGACAGGTGGGCGAGGATCGCCTGGTTGGCCTCCCAGCCGTCGGGGAACTTGGCCGGGACGTTCAGATGGACCGGTTCGGTGGAGGGATGGGCGTCGAGGAGGTCGGCGATGCCGGCGCGGGCCACGACGATGCAGGACTGCCGGTGGCGGGACGCGAGCACGCACAGCCGCCCGGCTTCGAGGTGGAACGCGGTGGCGTCGCGGCGGCCCGACAGGGGATGGACCACGATCGTGACTTCGAACTCCCGGCCCTGCAGCCGGTTCGCGGTGTCCACGGTGATCTGCGCCGCGCCGGGGATGCGTGCGAGCGCCCGGCGGATCTGGTCGGCCTGGTCGCGGTGGGCGACTCCGATCGCGATGCGCGACGGGCCGATGTCCTGGCCTCCGGGACGGCGTTCGCAGACGCCGACCGCTCCCAGGGTCAGCAGGCGTGCGGCGATCTGGGCCGCGGCGTCGGCGGCCTCCGCGTCGGTGCGCAGCGTATGGCGGGCGGGCAGTTCGTGGAGGGCCCAGCCCGTACGGGCGGCCATCGCCAGGGTCTCATCGACCGCGCTCCCGAACCCGGCCGCGGTGAACTCCAGGCGGCGCGTGCCGTCGGCGGTGGCCGCGCTGAAGCCGGCGAACGGATAGAACGCGGCGGAGACGATCGGGGCCGCCGAGGAGGGAAGCCGCCAGGAGACCGGGAGGCGGTGCGGCGGGGCCAGCTCGGGGTTCTGGGCGAGCACCACGGCCACCGCGCTCTGCATCGGGTCGTACGGCAGGCCGATCCAGCGTGAGGTGTCGATGATCGAGAACGGGTCCAGCTGCCCGGGATCACCGACGAACAGGGCGCGTTCGAAGCGGCCGGCGATGGACAGCAGCATGTCGGAGCGCATCTGGTACGCCTCGTCCACGATCGCCCAGGCCCAGCGGTGGTCCTTCACGGTGGCCCATTTGGCCGCGGTGGCCAGCACCACGTCGGCGTGGCCCAGGTCGTCCGCCTTCCGGGCGATCGTGATGTTGGGCAGGGCCAGCAGGGGGGCCGGTGCGGTGTACTCCGTGGCCGACAGGCGGCCGATGCGCAGCGTCGGATGCTCGGCGGCGAGCCGTAGGACGAGGTCGTCGATCTGGTTGTTGGTCTGCGCGACGATCATGCAGCGCTCGCCGCCCTCGACCAGCGTGATCGCGGCCCGTACGACGAGGGTGGTCTTTCCCGCGCCCGGCGGGGAGTCGACGACGAGGCCGCGCCGGGGACCGGCCGCCATGGTCGCCATGTCGGCGAGGATCGTCCGTACGGCGGTCTCCGCCGCGGCCACCGGATCGGCGATGCTCACCATGACTCCTCGACACCGTCGTCACGGGAATCGTTGAGGGCCGGCGGGCCGCCGTGCGTCCACGGCGTCTCCTCGATCGGCGGGAACTCGCGCGGGCTCGACCAGCCGGGGTCGTGGGTGTAGAGGACCTCGTCGCCGCGTTCGGGCACGGCCTCGGTGCGCGGTTTGCCGGGTGTGCCCATCCCGCTGGTCACCTCCAGGACGACCAGCCAGGCGTCGTCGTCCTGGGTGACGCTGGAGATCCGCACTTTGTCCTTGGGGCGTTCCGGGCGGACGACCGGGCTCCCGGGTTCGATGCGCATCGGGTCATCCGTACGGACGGTGAACCGGGGCCGTAGCATGGGGCGGCCCTTGTCGCTGGCCGAGGTCCGCGTCGGCTCGCGGTCCACGACCGTACCGCCGAAGGCCTCGCCGACGGTGCGGAGCTCGGCCATGACGAACGGGTCCTCCAGCGCACGTTGCGCGTCGTACGCGGCCTGCGCGCGCTCCAGGCGGTGCAGCCGGGCGGCCGCGGTGGTCGCACGGTCGCGGCTCGGCTGAGGCCGCCCGCCCCCGGCGACGTAGGCGCTGAACGAGGTGAACTCCTGCCGGTCGAACCGCCACCGGGTCTCCGCGCTCGGCGCCTCGCCGATGGCGCGTAGCCGGTCGATTCCGCGCCACATCAGGTCCCAGGTCGGCCTCAGCTGAGTCTTCAGCTCACGGGACAGGGCGGCGACGGCTCGCTGGACGGCGCTCGGATCGCCGCCGTTGACGGCCTGTTCGTACCTCTCGATGGCCGGATTGAGGATCACTCCGTCGAACCCCGGATCGGTGGCCGGCCCCGCCGGCGGACACTGGAGCGGGTCCTCGGCGACCCGCGCCGCCTGCAGCCCGCTCATCCCGGCGGGCGGGTCGATCCAGCCGAGCAGCGCCGCGAGGTTGGCGTCCTCCAGCGGGCTCTGCCCGGTGGCCCACTGCGCCCTCAGCAGGTCGGTCAGGGGCAGGAGCATGGCCGAGTCGGGGTGCTCGGCGCGTTCGGCCAGGAAGGTCAGCCACTGGCCGAGCAGCGGGACCGAGGCGTCGACCGGGTTGGGTCCGTCGGCACGCCGGAACCGGGTCGACCGGCCCAGGAGCCCGAGGTAGGACAGGGCCACCCGGTTGGGGACGATCGTCTGCGGAGCGTCGAGGTAGATGTCCTGTTCCTCGCGGTTCCTGGTCGCGGGCAGGGCCTCGGTCTGCGCCCGGCACGCCTCGATGTAGGGCATGACGATTCGGGCCAGGTCGGCGAAGAAGCCGAAGCGCAGCCCGCGGTTGCGCGGCTGCGGCACGGTCAGCAGCGTCGGCTCACGGCGGTCGGTGCCGACCATCGCGGCGAGCGGAGCGGCCGCCTCTCCGGCGAGGTTCAACGGCACGATGACCAGCGGCCGGTCGGAGAGGTGCCGGTGCCGTACGGTGCTGAGGCGCTCGGCGTGCCCGGTCTGTGCCGCGTTCAGGTGGGCCAGCGTGGTGAGCAGGGTCATGCCGCGCCGCCCAGGAGCGCGTCCCGTAGGCGGGCGGCGTGCCGCAGCGCACGGGTGACCTCCCGCTGGTCCGCCGAGGGAGCGCGCTTGCCCCGGGCCAGGTCGAGCGCCGTACCGATCGTGTCCAGACCTCCGAGGTCGTCGCGTACGGTCGGCCCGAGCACGTCGACGGACTGGGCGGTGCGTGCCTCGTCGCGGCAGAAGCCTGCGAGCTCGCAGTTGGCCAGGCAACTCGGCTGGTAGCGGGAGTCCACGCTGCCGAGCGCGTCGACGAGTTCCTCGCTCGGGCGGGTGGGCGTGCCGTCGGCGTCCGGCGCGAGGTCGAGGGTGACGCCGTCCGGCAGCGCGTCCAGCAGTGTGTCGATACGGGTCAGCCGGGACAGCTGGCGGCGTACGACGTCGATCTGCTGGCGCGCGTCGATCATCGTGGCGGTGGCGCGGAAGGAGAAGTTCTCCGGCGTCACCAGGATGACGTCGTGGGAGACCGCCTCGGGGGGCACGCCCACCTCGGCCAGCAGTTCGCGCAGCGCGAGGATGTACACGGCGGCCTGCTTGGTGGCGGCGGCGACCTGGTCTCCGTCCGCCTGACCGTCGATGACCGCGAACGACTTGATCTCGATGACGTGGAACCGGCCGCCGAGCTGGAAGGTGACCACATCGGGTTCGAGGAAGACGTCGTGGCCGCCGACCCGGAGCCGCAGCATAGGGTGGTCGAACAACGTGCGCGGTTCGTCGCCGTCGCTCTGCGCGGCCTGCAGCAGCTCGTTGCGGGTGCGCCGGTAGCGGACGTTGCGGTCGACCAGGTCACCGACGACGTCGAGCGGGATGTAGGAGACCTCCGGGATGGGCAGCGCGAGCTTGTCCCGCAGCAGCCGCAGGAGCTCGGCACAGCCGTTCGCCTTGACCTGAGCCTCGAACGCGTTGCCGTGGGCGAGCGCGAACGGGGACATTCCAAAGGGAGCGGGGAAACCCGTCTGGGCGGCGATCCGTGTCTTGTCGACACCGGCGGCGTCCATCACGGCGCGGCGTCCGCATCCGGGGTTGATGGTCAGTGCGGCCACGGCGCGCGCGTTGTAATTGAGCGGCCGGACAGTCCCACGCAGTGCGTCGAGTCGGTCATCTAGGGGATTCACGTCGGTCCTTGGGGAAGTCACAGTCGGTCAGCCCTGACGGGCGGCACCGCGAATGGTTTTCAAGCGCGTTCCGAACAACTGCCCGGCATCGTCCAGTTGCCGCCGGGCGCGCCGGGCCGTGGTGACCCGGGTGTCATGATCGGCGTCATAGTGCACGTCCAGTTCGGCTTGAGCGGCGGCCCGTACGAGGCCGGGATCCATGCCCGTCTTCGACGCGCCCGCGTCGGCGATGGTTGCCCCCGGAATGTTCACGGCGAACTGTTGTAGCAGCCGCCCGGCTCCGACCGGTGCCGGCTCGCCGCTCTCGGCGACGGCGGGCAAAGTGGTCACGGCCTCGGCGATGCTGATGGCGGCGGCGAGGAAGTGAACGCGGGGACTCAGCGGGCCGACGACACGCTCTTCCATCGGCCACGTGCTCACGGTCAGCAGCGCGCGGGCCGGCGCGAGATGGTCATAGGTCAGCGCGGGGCACAGGTAGTACGGCCTGGCCCCGGGAGAGGACCGGTAGGAGCGCTCCTCGTCCCGGCGCAGGCTGGTGAGCCGCGACGCGGGCAGCGTGCCGGTGAAGAACGCCTCGTGCACGGCGCCGATCAGTTTCGGCGCCGCGGGTACGCCGAGCAGCGTGAGTGCCTGGTGGACCTGTTCACGTACCGGGAGCATCGATGTCGCGACCGATCCGCCGGACGCGGTGCCGGCCTCCGTCCGGGATTCGTCGGCCTCGGGTGGGCTGATCAGGGTGTCCCAGGCGCGTTCCGTACGACGCAATTCCGCCCGCAGCTCTTTGGCGCGCCCGGAATCTCGCTGGGCCACGGCCTCGCGCACCGCTTGGCGCAGTTGCGCGATGCGGCGCTCGAGAGCGTCGAGTGCGTCCTCCATGGGGCCAGAGTAATACCAAGCTTCCAGTGTTTTCCAGCAAACTCCAGAGACGCGTGTTTCCGAAGCGGCGTCAATCCGTACCGGCCGCGAATCGGTCGGTGCCCAGAACCGTGAGCAGGGCGAGTTTCTCGTGGCTTTCCGTGCCCGGGGTGGCCGTGAAGATGAGCAGCGACTGTCCTTGGTCCGGATCGAGCAGGAGCTGGCAGAAGAGGTCCAGCCGTCCGAGCTCGGGATGGACGAATCGTTTGGTGTCGCTCCACCGAAGGCCGACCTCGTGGCGTTCCCACAGCCGGGCGAACTCCTCGCTGGCGTTCCGCAGGACGCCGGCGAGATCCGCCGCGGGGGAGCCGGGCCCGTTCCGGGTGACGGCGTCGCGAAGCTGCGCGACGTTGACGCGGCTGTTCTCGCCGTGGTCCTCGGGGTGGTACCGCTCGCGGGCGGCCGGATCGGTGAACCAGCGGTACGGCGCGCTGCGCGCGTTGCCGGTGTACCGCGTCTGGTCGCCGAGGAGTGCCACGGCGGGCGGTGTCTGCAGCAACGTCTCGCCCAGCGGGCCCATGACCTGCGCGGTCGTACGGGTCAGGCCGTCCATGACGCGCATCAGCCCGGGGCTCACGTGCCGGGCCCGCACGTCGCGGCGGGCGGCGCGGTGGCCGGCGAGCAGGAACAGGTGGTCGCGCTCGTCCGGGGTCAGCCGCAGGCCGCGGGCGATGGCCGCGACCATGGACTCCGACGGCTGCGGCCCGTCGCCGCGCTCCAGGCGGGCGAAGTAGTCCGCGGACATGCTGCACAGCTCCGCCACCTCCTCGCGCCGCAGGCCGGGGGCGCGCCGGCGCTGTCCCCGGCGAAGCCCGACGTCCTCCGGTTGCAGCGCCGCCCGCCGGGTGCGGAGGAAGGCGCCCAGGGACGAGCGGTCGAACGTACCGTCCATGGTTCTCATCGTTGGTCATCCGGGGCGTTTCAGCCACGACCCGCCGTTCAGTGGTTGAGCGTGTCCTTCCTCCGCCCGCCGCCCGGTGCGTTCACTGGTCGCCTCTGAACCGCGAACAACGGAGCCAAGACGATGCCATGGACAGGGAACGACCTCCCGGACCTGAACGGCCGTACGGTGGTGATCACCGGGGCGGGCCGCGGCCTCGGCCTGATAACGGCGCGTGAGCTGGCGCGGGCCGGAGCCCGCGTCGTGCTGGGCGTACGCGACACGGGCAAGGCCCGCTGCGCCGTCGCCGGCCTGCCCGGTGTCTTCGACGTCCGGCCGCTCGACGTGGCGGACCTCACCTCGGTGCGCGCCTTCGCCGGCTCCTGGTCCGGCGACCTCGACATTCTGATCAACAACGCCGGTGTGATGGACGTCCCCGGCACGCGTACGGCGGACGGTCTCGATCTGCAGACGGCCACCAACTACACCGGTCCCTTCGTGCTGACCAACCTCCTTCTCGAACACCTCACCGACCGGGTCGTGCACGTGACCAGCCAGCTGCACCGTCGGGGCGCGATCTCCCTGGACGACCTCGACTGGCGTACGCGCGAGTACAACGGGATGAGCGCCTACCAGGCGTCGAAGCTGGCCGTCGTGCTGTTCTCCCTCGAACTGCAGCGCCGGCTGACCGCCGAGGGCAGTCCGGTCCGGTCGGTGCTCGCCAGCCCGGGCATCGCGCGTACCTCTCTGGCCGCCCATTCACGGTCGAACATCGTCAACCGCTTCACGTTCCTCACCAACCCCCCGGAACGCGGGGCGCTGTCGGTGCTCTATGCCGCCACCCAGGACGTCCCCGGCAATTCCTATGTCGGGCCCGACGGCCTGGGCGGTCTCCGTGGCCATCCGGCCGTTCGCCGGCAGGGCGACATCGGTCTCGATGAGGACCTGGCCGCTCGCCTGTGGACCGCGACCACCGACCTCGTCGGGAAAGTGGCCCGATAGGGCAGGCCTGCCGCAGACGGTGCGGGTGGTGGCGCGGAATCGGCTTAGGAATCGATTTCACGAGGAGCTGCGCCGCGATCCCGGTGCTGCTGGAGGACGTCCGGCTGCCTCCGCCGGTGGAGCTCAGTCGCTCAGGGGAGACCATCCCCGACCTGTCCTACCTGCTGCGCTGGCTGCGGGAGGTCCCCGGCGTCGGGCGACCGGCTTCGTTCCGCCGACGCGATCCGCTGGCGAACCCACCGATGGATCTTCTATTCGGAGGCCGGGCTGATCTAGCCCCGGAAGGATCATCCTTTCGTCTCATCGTCCCAGGAAGCGTGCGATAGCGGATGCGCGACCCGTCCCACGAATCGGGAAGATCCGGCTCTTGGGAGAGTTGAAGGTCGAGAGCCGGCGCCGCAAATCCTCTTCTCCTGGCAGATCGAGCTCCGACAGGATCTCCAGCCCATGGCGCCAGGTCTCCTTGGCTTCTCGGGTCATCCCGGAGTTGGCGTACACTTCACCCAGATAACGAAGGCTGGCGGCTTCGGCGGGGAAGTTGCCGACGACACCGTAAAGACGTATTGCTTGGTTATATGCGTCGATTGACTTAGCGTATTCACCTAGCTTGGCGTAGGCGTAGCCGAGGCTGTCCAATGTGTCCGCCTCGCCCTGGCGGTCGCTGAGTGAGCGGAGTAACTCGAGTGCGCGTTCGCAGATCATGACAGCCTCGGCGTGGCGTCCAAGGAGTGTGTAGCACCAGCCTTCGGCGTTCAGCCCGCGCGCCGCGCCGCTCGGGTCATTCGCCAACTGGTAAAATGGAAGAGCGAGCTTGACGAGCCTCAGTTCCTCTTCGTAGTTTTGCGTCGCCTCCTCTAGGAGCGCGAGATGATGGTGACCGCGAGCCTGCTCGCTCCAGTCCTCGATGGACGCAGAAAGCGACAGCGCGTGGACGAAATCCGCACGGGCCGCGGCGTAATTTCCGAGCTTTAGATGAGCTCTCCCCAGCCATCTTCTCGTGAACGCCTGCCCTTGGACGTCGCCACTTCTCTCTGCGGCTCTGTACGCCGTCTGCATTGCGACGACAAGCTTCTGCCAGTGAGTATTCCGGTCGATCGAGTCGCCTACTGCCCAGGCGATCTGCCAGGCATAGGTGTCGAGCGACTCCGCGTAAGCGACACTGATCACTTCAAGGAGAAGCAGATAGTTCTTGTCGAGCCAGCTCGCGGCATCGCCGTACGTGGAAAACTTCTCCGCCGTCACCTTGCCGACCGGCTCCTGTATATGGATTCGAGCGCGCAGCGGATTATTCATGGCAGATGCGGAGCTCGCACTTTGGAGATAGTAATCGACCATGCGCTGCCGTGCTTCGGTGACGGCGGCGGCGGTACTCTCGGTATTGCGAAGCCCGATGGAGAACTCACGTATCAAGTCGTGGAATATGTATTCATCGGATGCGGTCCGTATTATCATGTAAACGTTGCTCAGCTCGCTGAGCTGCGATGTCGCATCATCGATGGTCACGCCAAGGATCCCGGCTGCGGCCGCCGGGGTAAAGGGAAAGGCGGGATGCAGGCTCAGCAGACGGAAGGTGCTTGCATGTCTGCTGTCCAGTGTGTCGTACGACCAGAGAAACACGGATTCGGTTCCGGGCTCAGCTTGTGGGTCGCTGCTCAGGCCGCGCCGGGAGCGGCGGATTTCGTCGGCGATCCGCGCGAGTGGAGTGGTAGGTGTCCTGGCTGCCCTGGCGCTGACTATTGTCAGCGCCAGGGGAAGGCGCGCGCAAAGTTCGACGAGGTCGTCCAGTGCGCGAAGGTTCGCCTTGACCCTGCTGCTGCCAAGATGGCTGGCGACAAGGCCCTTCGCCTCTTCATGGGACAGCAGACTCAGAGATATCGGGCGTACGTCTCCCATCTTGTCGATACGGCCGAGGTGTTTACGGCTGGTGATAACGGTCATGCTGGTTGAACTCGGCGGCAGCAGAGGTATGATCTGTTCTTCGTCCCGTACGTTGTCCAGGACGACGAGTATCCGTCTTCCCGACAAGAGTTTCACATAGATCTTTCTTAGGCCGGCGAGATTCAGGTGTAACGATGTCCGCTCCATTCCCAGGGCGCCCAAGAGTCTGATAAGAGCTTCTCGGGGAGCCACGGGTGCTTCCAGTGAAAATCCTTGAAGATCAACGTAGAGCTGTCCGTCGGGATAGTAGTCGCGGATCATGTTTGCCCACTGAACGGCCAGCGCGGTCTTCCCGACACCGGCCATTCCGTGGATTGCGGCGATCGTTATTATTTCGGCGTGAGAATGAGGGTTGATGAGCGCCCATAGGCGGTCCAGCTCCTTATTGCGGCCTACGAAGTGACGCGATGCCGCCGGAAGTAGATCGAGGATCGAATATTCTGGTCCCTCGTTTCGTGCCGGTGAAGAGATCGAGGTGTGGCGGCTGTTTCTTGTGTGGGAAATGGACTCTGCTGCTACGGTGAGAAAACCGCCGAAGATAATAAAGGCGGTGCCGAGTAGATATTCGCCACGCTGGACGATGATTCCCGCAATTCCTGCGGTGATAACACTGAGGCCGACTATTGTGGGGGCGAACGAGCGTCCGTGTTTGAGTTTTGTGCGGCGTGGCCGGGAACTCGGTAATAGCATTCTCACGATAAGCCTTATCGCATGCGATGTGGAAAACTCGCTGAGTTATCAGTATTCAGTTCGATCTTCCCGGACGGCTTCGGCCGGACTGGACATGTTGATATCCGGAACAGCAAGAGAGCTACCCGATCCAGGGCACGAGATAACGCCTTCCATCGGACTCGTTAAGTGATCAAGCGTGCGGCTACGGGTCGCGTCGGGCATGTCGACCTGTGCGGCCGGCGCATCACCTGGACGCACTCTGTCCTGGGCGCTGTCCGGAAACGGAGCACGTGTCGTGGGTGCCATGACCCGTGGGAGACCGGGTGCAGTCCCCTGGGATCCAGCGACCGGCAGGGACTCGCCGATCGCGTGCCCACGAAAGGCCCGGCCAAGGCCGCTGCCACGGCTTGTCCGCGACGGCGGTCTCCAGCAGGGCGTCGAGTTGCGTCGGCTTTCCCGTCCTTACGTCGACCGAGGCCGATCCGAGGTGGTGGTAGGTGCGCGAGTCGATGATGATCTGCGTCCGAAAATCGTCACTGCCCGAAAGGGACGTGAAAGCGTCCCCGCGCCGTCCCGCCGCGTCGAGGACGCCGTGCTGGAGACCCACGCCGTCGAGCTTCGGGAAGACCCGGAAAGGCCCGCCCTCACCCTGGACGGCAGGCTTCGCCGGAACGCGGCGAGGAAGGTCTCCGCGACGATGTCGTCGGCGGCATCGATCCCCAGCCGCCGAGCGACATAGCGGTGAATCTGCTGTACGTAGCGGTCGAACAGTCCGGCGAAAGCCTCCGGGTCCTGCCACGAACGCCGGATGAGTAAGGGGGTACTCATGTGGTCGGCGCCCGCCGGGCGAAGGGTGGGCGGTATGCGCCGAATCCTTACCGTTGTCCTGCTGATGATGTCGGGCCTGTACGCCCTCGATGGGGCGGCGCGGGCCGACGTCGGGTATTTCGACTATTCGACGGTGAAGCAGCCGGACAACGTCGTCGAACTACGCGGTGCCCGGGAGCAGTACCGCGTACCGCCGCTGCTGGCTCAGGCGTGCAAGCCGTTACCGGCCGCATGGGGAGAGGACTACCCGGCCGTGGTCCTCGCCCAGGTGGGGCTACTGCGGATGCTGGACACCGACATCGGCACGTCGTCGGTCCAGCGTGTGATGAACGGCGGCGATGACGGCAAGGGCACCACGTACCCGCCGATCACCCAGGACGGCGCCCGGACGTGCCTGACGGCGCTGGCCCCGGACTGGGAGACGCCGTTCGCGGACGTGGTGTTCGACGGCAAGACGCGGCGGAGCGCGTCTGGCTGGGAGACCGTCTCCGACGAGCTGCTGCACATGCCACAGTTGACCGGGCGGCCGGGCACCAAGTCCGGCCCTCCGTGCTTCGACGGCGACGCCGATCTCGCGATGGCGATGGCCCTGCGGGTCTGGGTACTGGCCCGCTACCACTACCCGGCGGCACGGGCCGAGGGGCTTGACGCGGCGATGGCCCGCGTGGCGTGGCTGGAGGGCGGCCCGGTGCCGGCCGACACCGTCAACTGCAACCTCGGGCCTTTCCCGGTGCCCGAGACCGAGAACCATCAGCTGATGATCGAGTCGACCCGGTACCTGCACAACGCCCTGCTCCCCATGCTCACCGGCGACGTGTACGAGGCCGGCACGAACAGCGCCCTGACGACGTACGTCCGCAATGACAACGCCGACAACGCCGCCAACGGCCTGCGGGCGAGGCTCGACGCCATGCTGAGCGCCTGGATCGCCCACGACTTCGTGGAGTACAACTCCCGTGTCTACGCGCGGCTGCAGATGATCGGCCTGCTCAACCTGTACGACCTGGCGCCGCTGGAGGACCCGCTGCGCCCGAAGGTACGCGCCGTACTGGACCTGATCGTGGCCAAGGCGGCCACCGAGTCGATGGGCGAGCTGCGCAACACCACGTTCCGGCGGCGGGCCGAGTACCGTACCGACCGGCTGTTCGACTCCGACGAGGTCAGCCCGATGATGCAGGTCTGGACGGGCGACCTCGCCCCCGTGCCGCACTCCCGGATCAACTTCGCCGAAGAGGGCACGATCGCCGCCTCCGCCCGTTACCGGCCGCCCGAGCTGCTGACCGACTTGATGATCAACCAGCGGCACCACAGTTACCTGCAGGGCTTCAACGGCCGTGGCCAGGGCGAGCTGGCCTTCGGCGCCCCCGGGCTGACCATCTCCGGCGGCGGGTGGCGGACCCCGTGCGCGTACGGCGAGGTCGCGGGGATCTGCTTCGGCTCGGGCAATGATCCGGGCCACCCCGAGCGGCTGCTGCTGATGCCGCAACGCACCCGGATGGACGGCGACGCTCTCCCGGTGGAGTCCTGGATGCTGCGCGGCGACCAGAGCGACAACGCCTGCCTGGCCCGCGGTGTGGCGTGCTCGTCGTCCTGGACGCTCGGCTCCTACGCACCCGCCGCCACCACCGAGTGCCGCCGTGAGTTCAGCCAGGGCGCGGACCGGATCCGCGCCTACCGGTTCGACCCGGCGTGCATGAAGGACCAGGGCACCTGGCCGTCGGCGTCCTGCTTCTACGCGTACGTACGCGACCTGGGAAACCGGCGCGACAATCCCGCGCAGTCCTACCTGGTCGTCCACACCTGTACGCCCGACGAGGGCGCCACCGGCTTCGCGCCGTTCGTCGACTACCTCACCACCGGCCCTGGCCGTCCGGGCCCGGCGACCAGTTCCTGCGGCCGCGAGCACGGCAAGCACCCGGGCGGCACCTGCCGCGGCTGGAAGTTCACCTTCCGCCCGCCGCCGGTGACCGGCCCGCTCACCCCGGCCGCCCCCGTCACGCTCACCGCCCAGACGACCGGCAACGGGCCCGCCGCCTATACGGCGAGCGCCGCCCCGTACGGCACCGGCTCGGCCGGCGGCGACATCGCCCAGACCCTCGACGGTCTCCGGCTGCGCTTCACCAACCCGGCCACCGGGGAGAGCTTCACGGACACTCCCACGGGCACCGCCGCCACCCCCGGCACCCCGCGCCCGTTCACCCTGACCGGCGCCGTCACCGTCTCCACCACCGGTCCGGGCGACGCCCTGGCCACGATCACCGGAGTCCCCTATCCCGACCTGGTCCGGGACGTGAACGTCACGGTCATCGACAAGACCCTGGCCGACGAATGCGCCGGCACCGCCGGCTGCGTCCCGTTCCCGCCGATCTCACTCGGCCACTGGACGTACTACTACCGCGGCACCCCCTTCGAGACCGGACCCGCGAAGTTCACCGACGAGCTGTACGCCCGCCCAGGCGACACCTACCGCTTCGAGGCCTGCGTCACCTGGCAGCACCTGCTCACCTCGGCCGACTTCTGGACCGACCCCTACGGCGTCAACACCCCCGACGCCCACCGCACCTGCCAGACCACCGACACGACGCCGTCATGACGGATCGAGGATCCACAGGTGTCCCGGGGCCGCCGTGTAGATCCGGCCGAGGCGGTCGAGGGCGGGGCGGTACGTCAGGGGTGCCGGGGCGCGCCAGGTCCAGCGTTCGGCGCCGGACGGGTCCAGCCGCCGGACGAAACACTCCTCCGAGAGGTCGTACCACTGGTGGTAGTTCCGCCAGCGGTCGAGCGTCGGGCTGCAGAACAGCAGCACGTCGCCGCCGGTCGTGGCCAGGAGGACGCGTGGTTCGGCGGCGCTGCGGTGCGTCCAGATCACCCGGCCGTCCAGGTCGACCAGCACGACCGCCCAGGTGTTCTCCCCGGTCGGGCCCAGCGCGACCAGGCCACCGCCGGGCCGGTCGACCGGGGTCGGCGTTCCGTGGATGGGGATCGCCGGTTCCAGCCGTACGGTCGTCGCCGATCTGGGGTGGAAGAGGTACCGGCCCGCGCCGGAGTCCCACCTCAGCTCGGCCAGCAGCGCGTCGCCGAGGGCCACGACCGGTCCCTCGATCTCGCCGTCGCCGGCGGCCGGCGCATCGGGCCGCCCGGTGGCGTGGACACCGTCGCGGTCCGCCGTCCAGCGCGGCGTCCCGTTCAGGTCGAAGGCGCGCAGGCGTGGGCCGTCGCCGACGATGACGACGTTGCGCTGGACGAGCGGAGCCGCCGAGAGCCGCCGGGACAGCGGAAGGGACCATCGCGTCGTCCCGTCCGGTCCGGCCTTCTTCAGCTCGCCCCCGCCCTCCGCGGTCCAACGGCAGAAGACGAGGTCGCCATCCGGGGCGGCCGCCGGCGCGGACATCGCCGGCTCCGGCCAGGCCGCCGTGGTCTCGCCGGTACGCACGTCCCGTACGACCAGGATCCCGTCTTCCGGCCGGGCGACCAGGTCACCGGGGAGCAGCACCGGAGTGCCGGGAAAGAGTGTCTCCTTCTCGGCCGACCAGGCGACGCCGTCCTCGGAGGAGGTCAGGCACATGTACGCCGGTGTGGCGACGACGCAGGCCGTGTCGAGGGCCGGCAACAGTGTTCCACCGGGGGCGTCCGGCAGGGGAGACGACCAGCGGACACGGTCGCTCGGCTCGTCGCTCATGTGATCGTCCTCCTCGGCGCACGCCGGTCGTTCGCGGTCACAACAGGCCGAGCTCACGTAGCTGGTCCGTCGCCACGCCCCTGCGGGCCCGCAGCTCGTGCTCCGGCATGGCCTGGGCAAGTTTCGGGGCGTTGACGATGGTGTGCACCGAATCGTGCACGGCGGAGAACCGGTAGGCGACGTCGGGAATGGCCGGTCCGCCGGCCGCGGTGTAGCTCGCCTGGAAGTGGCGCCACAACTCGGCGAAGTCGGACTTCGGCAGGTCGAACATCCGGGAGTACACCTCCAGATCGTGCCGGAACATCTCGACGTCACGGCTCGGTGGAGCGATGCCCGCTCCGTCCGCGTCCATCGACTTGTCGGAGTTCCCAAGGTCGATGAACGTGACACTGCCGTCCGTCTTGTCGTAGAAGAAGTTGCCGGGGTTCGGGTCGCCGTGCAAGACGGACGCGGGGCCGGGATCGCGGCGCATCTCGTCCAGCACCTGCCGGATGCCGTCGTGCAGCCGGTCCACCGGGATGCCCTGCGACTCGTAGGCCTGGCGGTGGGTCACGAGGTGGTCGGCGAAGCCGCTGAGGTTGTCCATGTACTCGCCGAGGTACTCCGGGCGGGCCGTACGCCCCTCGACAAGGGTGTTGGAATGCAGGTCGGCGAGGCCTTCGGCGATCTTGCCGGTCGCCTGGCGGAGGGTCTCGAACTCGGCCGCCCGATCGCCGGCGGGTGCGTCGCGTACGGACTGGAAGTGGTCGACCAGCGCGTCTCCGGGTGCGACGGAGAAGGTGGCCACACCCGCCGGAACCCCCTCTCCGACATGCGCCGCGCCGACGTCGAGCACCTCCGGTACCCGGAACCGGGTGAACTCGGGGCGGTCGAAGCGCTCGGTCACCGACATCTCGCGGATGAACTCCTCGGGCTTCGGGAACAGCTTGGTGATCGCCGCGACGCCTTCTCCGGCGGTGTCGCGTACGAGGAACACCGGTGCTCCCGAACGGCCGCGCGGGCCGTCGCCCCCGCCGACGCGGTCGATGGTGACGCGGTCGGACGGGATGCCGGCGGACCGCCCGGAGAAGTCGGTCAGCGCCGACCGTACCTCCGCCCCCGGGCTCCTGGGCGGGCCTGCGGCCATGGCGGCCAGGGTGCTCGCATCGGATGCGCCGCCGAGGCCGGGCACCGGCGGCAGCCCGTCCATGTAGGCCCGTACCTGCGGCGCGGCGAGCACGCCGTCGTCGGAGCGAAGGTGCGTCGCCCCTTCCATGGCCGAGTGCGCCGCGGGCGGGGGCCCGGTGTCGGTGTGCCCGGCAAGCGCTGTGTGGTCGGATGAGGACGTCTCAGGCATTGGCAGGCCGCCGTCGTGATCGGACCCGAGCAGGGGGCCGTCGCCCACCGTCTCCTGGGGTGTCCGGAAGGCGCCCAAGGCCTCGGCGTTGACGGCCATCCCACCGGCCATGAGCAGGTCCCTGCCCCAGTCGACGCGACCGTCGTTGAGCGCCGCGTCGGCGCCCACGTTGGCCCCGAAGCCGAGCGCGGTGTTGGTGACGATCCGGCCGGGCAGGCGGTTGGCCAGGAAGTCGGCGAACGGATCGCCCGCGGCCGCCGCGTTCGCCAGCCGGACGTTCGCGGCGCCCATCAGGCCGCCGCCGAGGGCGGCCAGACCCGTGGACTCGGTGAGGTTCTTCCAGTCGAACTCGGTCTGCAGGCCGTAGTGCTCGCGGGTGAGCTGCCCGACGGTGTTGAGGCCGCCCACGTACACCGCGGCCGCGGCGGCGGTGCGCACGGCCGCGCTGCGCATCATCCGGACCAGCGCCACGCCGACGTTCCTGGTCTCCATGAGCGCCGGGAGCTGGGCGAGCGCGCCTCCGGGCGCCATCGAGAGGAGCCGTGCCGTCGCCCACAGCGCGGCGAGGAGTACGACCGAGGCCGTGAACTGCGTCTTCGCCGACCTGATCTCGACGGCCAGGTGACGGCAGTACGCGGCGATCGCCCGGCACGCCCTGGCGATATCGATCAGATGACCGGACCCTGTCTGGGCGAGCCGGGCGAACGACACGGCGAACCCCTCGATGCCCGCCCCGGCGTTGTTCGAGGTGATGGCCTTCGCGTGTGCGGTCGCCTCGCCGGTGACGTAGTCGACGACGTCGGCCATGGCGTCGAAGGCCGTCGCCACGGCGTCCATGCCCGCAGCGTCGCCGGCGGGCGGCTTGCAGCCCACGACGAGTTCTTCGAGCAGCCCGAACAGCCACTCGGTCCCCGGCGGGGGCGGGTCGTCATGGACCAGACCGGCCGTGAACCCGCCGGCGGGCGGCGGCGTCTGCGGCGACCGGGCGCCGCCGAGGTGGAGGTTGAACGCCGGGTTGTCGCCGTCCGGCTCGGCCTCGGCGTAGATCTGGGCCATCCGCACCGCTTTGACGGCGTGACCGCGCAGAGCCAGCGACAGTTGCCACAATCCGTCGACGGTCGCGTCGCGGGCGTCGCGGAAACCGATCGACCGGCCCTCGCCGTTGAAGAACACCTGTCCCAGGCTGTCGTTTCCCCAGGGAGAGCCGAGGCCGTGCAGTGCGGTGACCAGGGTCGACAGCCCGGACGCCAACGCCAGCCCGGCGTCGTCGATGCCCACGGCCGAGGTGACGATCTTGGCCGGCGTCACGTCCAGATAGTGACCACCGGCCGGGTTCGCTCCGCCCATCCAGGTCCTTCCGTCTTCCCCCCGTGCATGTCGATGCTCGGGAGCAGACTCCGGCAGCAGGCGGCACCTTACCGTCAAGTCGCTCTTGCCGACTCAAACGATCAGCGGAAACCTGAGAAATGGTCAGCGGACGTCGACGTGATCTCTTCGGGCTTGAAGTCCACGCGGATGGTCCTGCCGGCGTAGGAGACGTACCACGGAGCGCTGCCGAATTAGGCTGAAACGCATCCGGCGCCGAGGCTGTGGGGCTCGCCGGCCTTGGCGGTCTCGGCGGAGACCGTCTCGCCGGTGCCTTCCCTCGCGCCACCACTGAGAACGAGGTCCTCGACCGGCGGTTGCCGGGCGGGGACTTCGTGTGGGGTCAGCCACGAGCGGTGGCGTCCCGATGGCGGGGCCGCCCGGGAGCCCGGGCCGGGCCGCACTCCTGGCGGGCATCGAGGACCAGTCCGACCACGATGACGGCCGCGACCGCCAGGTGCAGCGCGACCAGCACCAGCTTCGCCGTCGTCCCGACCGCGTCACCGAGCGGGCCCGAGAGGGAGGCGGCGAGCACAGGCACGGTGATGATCGCCATGACCCGGCCCGGCCGGACCACCCGGCGTTCCAAGACGGCCAGGAGGACCCGGCTCACGACTGCGGCCAGCAGACTCGCCGCCACGATCGACGCCGGTCCCACCGTCTGCGTGCCGTCACCCGCCCGCACGGTCAAGGTGGCTCCGGCCAGCGGCACCGCCACCACCCAGACCGCCAGGGCCGCCGCCGGGGCGCCGATCACCGCGAGGACTCTTTCGCGTGAGATGTTCATACCGCAAAGCCTGGCCCGGCGGGGCGGCCCGCCACATCGGGCATACGGTCGGACCTTCCACTGCCCGAGTCGGAGCGGCATCCGACTTTAGTAGGTGACGCCATGGACGGTAGGGCGCCCGGGGCTCGAATCCGGAACGGAGCGAACATGCCTCGTTCGTCCGCGACCACTACCGTGTCATGGTCCCGATCAGGCCCTCGCCTGCGGACTTGGACACGCGGCAGGTCAGTGACCGGTTTCTGAGCAGGACAGGGGTAAACCTGCTTAACGATCAAGGCGTCTCACGATTGGAAGTCCCGGCCTTCGTCTGTTCGTCGTCTAGTGATCGAGTCTTCGTGCGTTCCTCCTCTCCGCTGCGGCGCAGTGCGGTCGTGCGGTTTCGACGGTGCCGCGACATCGGAGGACGGCTATCCGGGTCCCGCGTCGACGGCGAAATGGCGCCGGCGGCCGACGCGACCAGGCGACGGTTCGACGAAGAGTTCCTCGCCGGGGACGAATTTCGTGGCCGATCGGACCTACGGCACGAATGGCCAGTTCAAGGAGTAAAAGAATGATGTCGAAAATGCTCGCCGTCGGCGTCGCGACCACCTTCCTGACTTACGCAGGAACGGTCGTGGCGGGCGAGTCTGCGGCCGAAGCGTCCACGGTTTGCCGCGAGGGCGCGATCAGCGCACCGTTCAACCACTCGATCCCGACCGCGCACCGTGCCGGCCAGGCCGTCACCGTCCACACCACCCTGCACGACAAAACCGGCACCACCTTCAAAGGCGTGTTCTTCGACTACAGCATCGCCGTCCCCGCCAACCACAATCACTGGGGACCGGCCCCCACCGTTAGTTGGCGCTGGGGCAGCGGCTCCTGGCACCACCTCGCCCTAACCCGGAATAATGCGAGCCCTGACCACGAGTGGTACAGCCAAGACCAGACCCTTGGCACCCTCAAAGCCCATAAGTCCAAGGCCCTGCAATTCAAGATCGCTTTTCACAAGGGCGATCCCACCGGGACGTACGACGGAGTTGCCCTCATCGGCGCACGCACCACCTGTGGACAGACACTGCTTGCTGTGGCCGGCGGTCTCGAACCTGCCTACCGTCCTTAGTCTGCAGCCTCGAAACGGTATAAGGTATTGTACGGTTTTTCGGTCTGGGCCCGCCAAGGCACTCACCAGTTTGGCACAGGAGATTCGCGCCGGTTCGGGCAGACCGAGGCCGAGCCGTACGGCCGTCACCGCTGGAGCAGGTGAAGGGCAACGCCGTCCGGTCCGGAAGGATCGCTCGCCTGGCCGGCACACGGTCTCGCACCGAACCGAAATCCTTCTCGCCCCGCCGTTAGATGGCGGACGGCGGAGGATGGTTCCGTCCTTTTTCGGCCACGGGCCACGAAAAGTAATGAGCAAACACGATCCTCCGGAAACTGTTACCGTCTCTGGCTGTTACCCCCCCTTTTTTTCATCACGGAGGAAATCGATGCGTCATATAGCGGCTCTTCTCGCGACGGGGGCCGTCGCAGCAATTGCGGCCATCACAGTTGCCGCCTCGCCCGCCGTCGCCGCCACCAACACGTTCGGTGGCACCGCCAGCACCACTGCGGGAGGATCCGACCTGTCGGCCGCCGCGACGACCCACGGCTGGAAGACGCACTACACCACGCCGGCGGGCGTCTCGGGCAAGGGCTCCTACTCGTTCACGAAAGCGAAGCATCTGAAGCTTTCGGGAACCGTCACCGACAAGCGGACCGGCAACTACTACGCGTGCGTTCGTTTCAAGGCGGTCGACGCTCACGGCAACGGCGTCATCCTGGCCATCAGGAACCCCGAGCACGGCACGACAGGAATGTTCAAAACATACACGACCAGCTTCCGCACATACCACCTGTACATCGCCAAGTGCGATATCACGAAGACCTCCAAGAAGCCGAAGGTCACCGGCAAGTGGTTCAAGCGTTTCTGACGCAGATCTGCTGAGCAGGGGCCCTCGCCCAACGGCGGGGGCCCTTTCTCATTCTCGTTCGCACAACGCGGGGGAAGTACGATTCCACGCCGCTCGGCACGCGGCCGCAGGCGGGAACGCACCGCCTACGACTGTCTGTGGACTTTCCCGCCTGTACCGCTCCAGAACTCGTCGCAGTGGCGGTGCTGCGGCGTCAGGTCGCCCAGATCCGGCCCCCACAACGGCCGCACCCTGGCCCCACCACGAAGACCACAGCTCCGCCCATACCGACGAAACAGCAGGTCAAGACTGGTAGGGCGCCCGGGGCTCGAACCCGGAACCTATGGATTAAAAGCCGCAGCTGTGGAGTAATTACCGGGTTTGATCTGGAGAAGGGCGTGCCGGACGATGTTGCTTGATGTCACTACATGCCATTTGGTCCGTGTCCATTGCTCTATTCCCGCTCAGTCACTCTAGTGCGGTGTCGCGTGCTGCCGGGTTTTACCGCGGCGTACGAGCAAACACCGAGCAAACATGCCTCGTTCGCCTTCCGGTCCTGATCCGAGGCTGTCGCAAAGGTGAGCGCAGCAGAGCACGGTTGTTGTCTGTGATCGTTCTGTCTGAGACGACGTTCGGTAGCTGCGTTATCGGCTTTGTCCGGCGCGCGGGGGGACGGCTCTGGTGAATCAGATCCCCGACGGTCTCCGCTTCAGGAGGGACCGCCAGATCATCCGTGTCCGACGATCCAGCGAGCCGGTGGACCATCACCGCGCGTGCCGACCGCGGCGAGGTCCGGGCCGCGCGTCGTTAGACGAGTCGTTCCGTGACCTGCATCTTTACCAGGGCCAACTTGTGGGGATTGGGTCTTTCGTTGCTGGTGGATGGCCTCTACCGTGTCGAGGTCGTTCCTATCAATGGCTGACCTCCGGTTTCTCGAGGCGCCGCAGGTCAGCGCCGTACGCTGATGTGCATTGGCGCCCGGCGGGGGTGTGGCAATCGAGTGTCGACTAAATGCCCAGACCCCTCCCGTCTGAACCTGCAGGTTAGCACTCGAATCCAATATTCGAGCGGCACAGCATCAGGCCAGTCCGCTTAAGGCGCACCTGATCTTGTGGACCTAGACCCACTCACGGTCCGGCGCCGTGATCGCCTCGGCGGCATCCTGCATACGCACGCACGTCCGGACGTGGATGACATTTTCGGCACGCACAGCCTTCCTGGCCGACGCTGCAACGTCGGCCTACTCGATGAACTTCAATCGACCACTCGGGAAGGTAGGCCCTCCCGAGCCCGATCCACAGGTCATGAGCATTGCTTCCGGCTCGGTGACGAGCACGCTGTTCTGCCCTGGACACGGCACGGATTGGGACGAGGGGCGCCGAGAAGGGGTTGCGGGGCTGCGGGCGAGTAGGGGTATGACAAATTCTCATGACCAGTCGAGGGGATCCGCTGGTGCACTGCCCCCCCGATAACACGGAACTGACGGTGACAGACCTGACTCGTATGCTGCGGGAGGAACACGCGAAAACCGATGCTGAGTTGATCGAGGCGTCCCGTCAGGAGCCTGACCGGTTCACCGAGATTTTCGACCGGTACTACGCAGAGATCCACCGCTACGTGGACCGCCGGTTGGGCGCCGACGCCGCCGACGACATCGCCTCGGAGACGTTCCTGGTCGCTTTCCGCAAGCGTGCAGGGTTCGACGCCGATCAGGGCTTGGCGCGGTCGTGGCTGTACGGCATCGCCACCCGGTTGGTGAGCCGGCACCGCAGGAACGAGGTGCGGCGCTACCGAGCATTGGCCCGGATCGGCGGCGACCCGGCTATCGAGGGCCATGAGGATCGGGTGGCCGCTCGGGTTACGGCCGCCGGGGTCGGGGCCCGGCTTGGAACTGCGCTGGCCGATCTGTCCCGGGGTGACCGTGACGTGCTGCTGCTGGTGGCTCTGGCCGATCTCACCTATCCCGAGGTGGCCCAAGCGCTCGGGGTGAAGTACGGCACCGTGTGCTCTCGGCTGAGCAGAGCCCGTAAACAGATAAGCGCGGCGTTGGGTGGCGCTGATCCGTCGACGCAAATCGACCGTGAAGGGGCATGACGATGGATGAGCTGACAGTGGTGGGCGAATTCTTGAGCGAGGAGCGGCCGGCTCCTGCGCGAACCATCGCCGAGGCCCGGCGGCGCCTGACGGACGAGACCATCAAACGCCGTCCTCGCCTCTACCGGCGGGACAAGCCGAGCCCGAGGATCGCGGTGATCGCGGTGGCGACCGCGGCCGTGGTCACGGTCGCTGCCGGTGTTCACTACGCGTGGACGACCCGCCCCTTGTATCACCCCGAGCCGCTCGCCGGACAGACCGGACCGGCCAGCCGTTTCTTGCTCGCGGCGGCCGACGCCAAGGCCCGTCACGTCACCGAAGGACGGCTGTGGTACGTGCACACGGTGAACGAACGCGCCGGGGTGGTGCACTCCGAGCATGAGCCTGGGGTCCGCTACACCCTTGAACTCGTCCAGGGGCATTACCTGATTGCAGCCAAGACCGAGGACGGCCTCGGCAAGAACTGGTCCGCCGAAAGCTGGGCCGACCGCGAAGAACAGCTGCACGTCAGGCCGGCCAGTGCCGCCGACCGCACGGCATGGGACCACGACAAGAGACCTCCTGGGGTGACCCCCGTGGGGCCGACCGATGACGAGGATCCGGATGAGCCGAGGCGCGGACCGACAAGGTCGGAGGGAGCCGTACTCGATTTCGGCGTCACCCAGGCCCGCAGGCTTCCCTCCGACCCGGCGAAGCTGCGCGCGTGGCTGCTCAACTACGCGACCAAGTTCGACCACAAACGACTGCGGTACCCGGACCTGTACCTGTTTACGAACGCCTCCTCGCTCCTCATCGACGAGCCGGTCCCTGACCAGGTGCGAATCGCCACGTACCGGGTCCTCGCCAGCTTGAAGGGTGTGCGCATCGTCACGGCCACCGACGCCTCCGGCCGTACCGGCCAGGCGGTCACCATGCGAGAGACGACCCGGGAGAACGGAACCATCGACTGGCAACTCTTCATCGACCCCTCGACGGGACAGCTCACCGCCAGCCAGGCCGTCGTCGTGAGACCCGGCACCGAGAACTCCGAGCTACGGCCAGGTACCCGGCAGTTCTCCGAAGTGGTGAAGCAGGCCGAATGGACCAACGCGCCGGCCGACCAGTTGAGGCCAGCGTGGGTACGCGCGAACGAGCCACGAAATCCCTAGGGATAGCTCAGAACGTCCGAATAGGGGCGCCCGTAAGGCTCGTGTGTCCTTGGTCACGCGAGCCTTACGGCGCGATCCATCGGTTCACTCGGGTCGGCCAAGTATCGGACTCCGGCCGGCCGGCGGGAGATCTCGGTCAGTCGTCGGGGGAGTCGTACGCCGGGTGTACCACGCCTCGCTCAGGCTGGAGACCTTCACCACATCACCGGTGTGCGGCGCCTGGAGGAACTTGCCGTTCCCGATGTAAAGGCCGAGGTGCCCAAGGCTGTGGAAGAAGACCAGGTCTCCCGGCTGCAGTTGCGACTTGGAGATGTGCCGACTGACGTCGTACTGGTCGGGCACCCAGTGGTTGAGGTTCATGCCCACCTGCTTGTAGGCCATCATCGTCAACCCCGAGCAGTCGAATGAGTTCGGCCCGGCACCGCCCACGACGTACGGCTTGCCGAGCTGCGCGCAGGCGTACTTCAGCACCTGTGGGGCTTCAATATTCGGGTTGGGCCGTGAGCAGGAGGTTCGCGTCGATCTCAGGGCGGTGCGCGTCATGCGGCGTTGCGGTATTCGTTGATCAGACCGCCGAGTAGTCGCGTCCCGTGGATGGTGACGTTGTCGTCGGTCGAGATCATTTGTGGTGGGGGAGCGGGCGGTCGCTGGGCGAGGGAACGATGCGGGCGGCGACCGTTGAAATGGCCCTCGTAGATCTTCCGGACGGCTTCCAAGTGGCGCTGGGAGAAGATCAGTAGCCGGTCGGTGCACTCGCGGCGGACACTCAAGATCCACCGTTCGGCGAAGGCGTTAGCTTTCGGAGCCTGGGGAGGAGTGCGTAGCACTCTGATGTCGGCTGCGGTGAAAACGGTGTCGAAGGCGTTGGTGAATTTGGTGTCCCGGTCGCGGATGAGGAAGCGGAAACCTTGAGCGCGCTCGTCCAGGTCCATCAGCAGATTCCGGGCTTGCTGCGTCACCCACGCACCGGTTGGGTGGCGGTTGACGCCCAGGACGTGGACACGGCGACTAGCGATCTCGACCACGAAGAACACATAGATTCGCTGGAGGAAGACGGTGTCGACGGTGAAGAAATCACAGGCCAGGACACCGGCCGCCTGAGCGCGCAGGAAGGTGATCCAGGAGGTGTCGGTCCTGCGTGGCGCGGGGTCGACACCGGCTTGATGCAGGATCCGCCAGACGGTCGCGGCCCCGACCCGGTAACCCAGCCCGAGCAGCTCACCCTGGATCCGCCTATGTCCCCAGGACGGATTTTCCGCGGCTAGGCGCAGCACGAGCTGGCGGATCTCGGCGCGGATCGGTGGTCGTCCCGGTGTCTTGTGCGGGTAGGCCCATTTTCTGGCGATTAGTTCGCGGTGCCACCGCAACAACGTTGCCGGCGTTACGACGAATGCGTTCCAGCGGACCCGTGGCAACAGTCGCGATGAGGCGGCGAGCAGCGCTCGGTCCGCGGGCTCAAGAGCTGGACGGTTGACTTGCCGGCGCAACACCGCGAGTTGATGGCGCAGCACGAGGATCTCGGTGTCCTTGGCGGCGTCACCGCGGATCCGCAGCAACATCACACCGAGAGTGTTCCGCGTCAGGCCGTACAACAGCGACCACACCATGGCGATCCAGCCTGCCCGACGTTCGCGTGATCTCGCTGAGAAACCAGCAGGTCAGTGCTCAAATCGGGGTTCTGGAGCCCCACAAGCACAGCCCAGATTGAGCTCGTGCTCCGTGGCTTAGCCATCGCGATTGTTCCTCTGCACGCCGATGCTCAAATATGCATCACAACCTGCACCAATGCCAGAAAACAGGAGGTCACATGAGCCGTTCACCGTTGCGCCCACACGACATGCCCAAGGGCGCGCTTGCGGAGCTCGAGCGAGCCGAACCGGCGACGGCTACGACGGCGAGGGGACCGGCGAGACCCTCGATGCCGCGGCACTCGCGGCCATCCGCTACGCCGACAAAGCATGAGTAACGGGGCGCCGTACGGGAGGTAACTAGAGAACCGGCGTTCTCGCTAGTCGCCGTCCGTGAACATTTTGGGCCCCGGCGCAGTCGTCGACCTCGAGCCCTCGCTGGTGCCGCCAGGTCGTCTACCGACCCGCGCCCTGCAATGGAGGCCTCCCTAAAAGAACAGTGTAAGTTGGACGAGCCTCGTGATGGTGAATCTGGTGATCGTGGCACGCCTGTGATGACCACTACCGTGTCAACGTCGTCCCCATCAATTGCTGACCTGCGGATTTTCGAGGTGTCGCACGTCGGCGGTGATTGATGGCACTTCTTCACGTCCGTTCGAGACGGTTGAGGAATGGTTCGTGCTCCCGGTGCTCCGTGCTTCCAACGGGAGCACGGAGCACGAATCGAGGAGCGGCCGGGGCGGCGTCGCGCTGGCAGACCTGGTGGTGGATGTGTCGATGGGCGTCTCAACCAATGAAACGGCGCTGACCCGACCGGCTTGCGGCGTGAGATCTGGGCGACCGCCGATTATGTTTGGTGCCCCATCCTAGTGCTCTCATCGATCGACTCTTTGCGGGTGCGCCCAGCGCGGATCCGCCGAGGTCTGCCGGGCTGTCTTGGTCGAAAGTGAACTAAGGGCGTCAGGTGCAAACGGTTCCTCAGAGACCGGCCAGGACAGAGGTTGCCACCGCGCGCGCCACCTGGTTCTCGAACTTCGCTCCCCACGCGGGGTCGAGACCCAGCGAGTATTCGCGAGCATCTCCTTCGATGAAGAAGTAGCCCATGGTGGATTGGTGCCTTGTAACAGAGCTGAGCTGCCACGCGACGGCCTGTGGGCGAGGTGCTACGAAGATGAGACGCTTGCCGGTCACGACGAGAAGGCAAGACGTCGGGGCGTCCTTTTGGGTCGCAGCGGGAGAGATATGACGCACCGTCTCATCGGGGTTGAGATTGGTGTTAAGGAATTCTAGAGATTGACTGCAGGACGTGAGCGCTTCTTGTTTCATGTTCGGGGGGAGTTCGTCGAGCGCGTTTTGGATGTCTGGCCTCATCTGGGCCTCCTCGATCATAGCTATCATGCGAACGCCGGTATCTCTAGGTGTCGCGGGCACAGGGGTTTCTCTAGACTGAGGTGGACTCGTATCCCCCGGCTCGTGAGAGAAGAAGCGATCCAGATCGCGCATGGGTCGTTCACCGGCGGGAGCATGGGGGGCTGGGATCGTGCGGTGACCGGACGACCGGTCGGGAAACACCTCGTCCAAGTTGCGCATGGGTCGCTCTCTGCTGGTAGGCGGCGGGGGGCGGCTCATGCGTTGATCAGCCGGCGCGTCGGGGAAGAGCTCGTTTAGGTCCCTCATCGCTGGCTGCTTGATCGGTGGGTGGGGGTAGCTCATGGCGGTGGTTGAGGGCCGGGCAAGGGGGTGAGGATTGTGGCGAGGGTGGTTGCACTGGTTTGGTTTCTGGACCGAACGTAAGAAGATCGTGACGGGCCAGGCCAACCCGATTTGGCCCGCCCAGGACAAGCCAGGCTCGCCCTGCCTGGGCAGAACGCCGTGACGACGCAAGTAATAACGTTTCGCCGTTATGGATGCGACGATCAGGTAGCCGAGCAGCAAGATCAAGATAAGCCACCCCATGGAGCCCCCTTCGCCATAAAGGACCTGTTTGTCCAGTCTTATAGATGACTTCCGGCAACGACGAGCAGATGGCCGGATTGGGATCCAAAATCTTCTGTCGCCACGGTCACTACGTAGCTCGATCGCTGTATAGCCATCGGGAACCTACCTCTACCTGCGGAGATGCGTCCACCGTTGTCCAGGGTATCCACGGAAGTCTAGAGTCGTTGTCACGCAGTTGGTCGATCAAAAGTGGCCACTCTCGGTCTGACCTATGACCCCGGGTTGTGTCCTAATAGCCGGTGGCGTTGACTCTGGACGCGAAACAACGGTGGGGCAAGTGTGCCGTGCAGTGTCATATCACCTAGCGCGACCAGCGGTGCAGGTTGAGATTTAGTGTTCGCCTCTTCGTTTTCGCTCCTCGTACTGTCTAGCGAGACGTTGTCTCCTCTCCGTTTCCGCGTTCCTTTCCTCTATATATGACAATGCTCGGGTGTAGATCTCTAGGTCGATGCCTGTACGAGGCCAGGTCTCCTTGTCGCTATCGTGATCTCCGGCATGGAGCTCCTCCTTTTTACATCTACCGAATAGTATTCCTCGTCGTGCGTCGCAGCGATCCGACATAACGCTCGCCCATCTCGGCGGCCTTCGGAACGGCGTATGATTAAAACTACGCGTGTTGCCGACAGTAAGTGGAGCACCCAACTGACGCAATCCCCGAACTCGGGGTAACTGGCCGCACCGGACTCGCGCAGCCAGTTTGGACGATTTCGGACTGTGATCTTGTGAGTTTCTGTCGTGCAGCTCGGGGGGCGGTAAACGCGTGTCCGTGACTCCCTGTGAATCCCCTCGATCGCCTATCTGACGGTGTGGGGCTCGAACTCTGATTACGTACGCGACCTGCGAGTATTCATTGATCAGGCCGCCGAGGATCTTTCGGCGGGTGACCCTTGTGTGTTGGATGTTCGCCACACAGGGGCGAGGTTCTGGCGCGGTTTGTCGGAGCGATCGGTGGGGGCGGTGCTGGTTGTAACGCTGGATGCATTCGGTGAGCACGACCCGCAGGTGGCGTTCGCCGAAGATCAGAATTCGGTCGGTGCATTCGCGGCGGGCGGTGCCCACCCAGCGTTCGGCGATCGCGTTCGCCTGCGGTGCCTGTGGTGGCTGTGGGTGCCCGTAACTCGGCTACCCCTATGCGACCTGGGTGTATTCGTGGAGGAGGCCGCCGAGTCTGTCTCGTCGTGTGATCTTGATGTCGGCGTCGATGGGGTCTGGAAGTGCGCGAAGCGGACTGGCGTGGTTCAGGGTCCGGTGTGGGCGGTGGCTATTGAAATGGGACTCATACTCGGCGAGGACCTTGCGTAGGTGGTGGGCGTTCATGATGAGGATCCGGTCCAGGAGTTCACGTCGTACGCTGCCGACCCAACGTTCCATGATCGCGTTCATCCGTGGAGCCTGCGGTGCGGTGAGTACGACCCGGATCCCCTCGGCCCGGAAGACGAACATTGCGGTGAACTTCGCGTCGCGGTCACGAATCAAGAACCCTGAAGCCGCCAGCCCGATCACCCAGCTCAAGAATCAGATTCTTAGCCTGCTGGGCGACCCAGTCGGCGGTCGGGTTGGCGGTGACACCCAGGACATGGACGCGGCGAGTGGAGTGCTCCACGACGGCGAGGCAGTACAGCCGGGCGAGGGTGATCGTGTCGGCGTGGAAGAAATCGCAGGCCAAGATCCCGGACGCCTGGGCACGCAGGAACTCACCCCAACTCGGTCCGGAGCGTCGCGGAACAGGATCGATGCTGGCCTTGTGCAGGATCCTCCAGACCGTGGCAGCGCCTACCTTCCGACCCAGGCCGGCCAACTCCCCGGCGATTCGCCTGTAGCCCCACGCGGATTTTCCACCGCCAGGCGCAGCACCAACGCGTGGATTGTCGGTTTGGTCGGCGGGCGACCAGGCGTCTTGCGCTTGCATGTCCATCGCCGCCTCACCAGATCGGCGTGCCAGCGAAGCAGTGTGCCAGGAGTGACCAGCAGCCCTGCCCGGCGTGATTTCGGGAGCAGCCTGGCCAGCGCGCAGATCAGGGCCCGATCGGCCCACGATGGCCGAGGCCGGGGGGCCTGACGGCGTAAGACGGCCAGTTGGTGGCGGAGCACCAGGATCTCAGCGTCCTTGGAGGCGCCCGAGCGGGGGAGCAGGGCAAGGGCGCCGAGGACCCGGATGAAGATCAGATAGACCAGTCGCAAAGCCACGAACCCGTACTCTGCCGCTCCCAGACCGTATCTGCGCGCCGAACGAGAATCCCAGGTCACAACCGGTGGCCCAATTCTGGGCACCCACAGCATTCCCTCGAAGGTCACGTTGCACAAGATCGCGACCGAAGAGCACCCAGGGAGCACCCACACTCCCGAAAGGATCAACACAAGGTCTCTCAAGGGAAAGAAACCACAGGTCAGCGGCAAGATGAGTGGTAGGGCGCCCGGGGCTCGAACCCGGAACCTATGGATTAAAAGTCCACAGCGCCTATGTCATATCGGTTTGTTCAGTGCCAGCCTTTGCCGATTCGTCCGTGCCTCGCCCGATTCCCACACCGTGTAGTGGCGCTAAGTGACGGGCGGTACCGCGACGTTCGAGCAAACAGCGAGCAAACATAGCGTCGATGCGTTGGCGTTGCTCCGCGCTGGCAGTATCGGAGGCAGCCTAAGTGGTGCGGGCGAAATTTTATCGGCACGTACAATCGTGCTAGAGGGCCCAACCGATCGTGGAAAGGACGGCGTAGATTTCGTCGAGCTCGACTTCGTACTTATCCTCGAGCATCTGGCTAAAGACGTCCTCTGGCTCCCAGGAAGGGTTTAGCTTCTTCAGTTCTGCGATTCGGTCCTGTACTTCCTTAGGAACGTTCTGGATGTCGACAATCCTTCGGTCGGCACGTTCAATGTTCTGGTGTTGTGGATTGTAGGTGTCGTCGTCATAGACCATGTGGAGCTCCCCGCGCCAGGTTCCACCTAGACGTTAGAAATGCGTTCGCTGCAGGTCCATGACCAGATTTTGCGCTGATGCGACCGCGTAGCGGCGTGTATCTGCCAGGTACCGCCACCCTGGCGAGTCATGTTCCCTAGGGTGGCAACGGTGACCGTTCCTGTTGCGGTTGTGGACCCTCTGCCGATGTACCGGCAGGGGGTCGTCGCTGTGTTGTCCGCGGCAGGTCACGCCGTGGAGACGCCGTCTGACGTGCTCGAGTGGGTACGCCGTGTAGACCGGTCCATGGTGCTGCTGACGATTGAGTCCGAGTGTTCGTGGGACGTTCTCAGGCAGTTACATGACGTATCCGTGGCACATTTGGTAATCGCGCTTCTGGAGGAGCGTTCTCCCACGCTGGGGGCCGCGGCGTTACGGGCTGGTGCTAGTTCTGTGCTGTGGAGGGCGGTCACGGCGGCGACGCTGCGTCGCACCGTCGAGGCGACGATCGACGGGCAGACGGTGCTGCCTGCGGCCGTCACCGCTGTGTTGACCGCTGGTTCGGTCGCTGGCGGCGCGACGGGATGGTCCCCGCAGCTGGAACAGGTGGCGTGGTTGCGCCAGCTCGCGGCAGGGACGACGGTGGCGCGGTTGGCCGTTCAAGCCGGCTACTCGGAGCGAGCGATGTTCCGTCTATTGAGGGCGTTGTATGACCACATGGGAGTGGGCTCACGCACCGAGGCGATCATTCGGGCGCAAGAGCTGGGGTGGCTCGTCGATGTTCCGGTCGGCCCCGGTCACTCGGAAGTGTCAGCCCGCTGATCCCGTACCGCAGGCATCGATGACCTGTTGGAGGCGGCCTGGCCGTTGATCGCACTGGTCTAGCTGTGTGAGCAGGAATCTCATGCGATCAACGAGTACAGGTGTAGGGAGAGTCGTCAGGTCGCGGGCGGTCTGGAACGCCTCTATGGCCTTGTCGAGAGTCCCGTCTTGCGGATACTGGCCGCAGAGGGCGAATCCTCGGAAGTCCCAGGCGCCGAAGTCTTCACCGTCCGTGCTGATGCGCTTTGTCGCTTCCTCGTACAATTGCTGGAAGAGGGCTTCGGCCCTCCTGGTGTTGTTCCGCTGTCTCTGCGCCAGCGCGAGGAGCGCGAGGACGACCAGTGAACGTCCTGGGCGCCGGTAGCGGTATGCCCACTCGATTTCCCGAGCGGCAGCCGCTTGGTCTTCACGCGCTAGGTACGCCATGCAGGCCGTTGTTCGGGCCTGCATCAATGTGACTGGATCACTCAGCCGTAGGGCGTGCTCCACGGCTTGGGTGGATAATGTCAGGGCTGAGTCGATGTCTCCGGAGCTGAACCGCAGCTCTGCCTGACTGTCCAGGAAGGCACCAAGCAGCCACTCGTCGTTGCGACCGGTCGCGGCGCGTTCCGCAGCCCCGAGATATCGGATCGCGTCGTCTACAAGTCCGAGTTCGGAGTGCCAACGGGCCAGCTCGAGGTTGCATCGGAATGCTTGGGAGGCGGCGGAGCCGTCGGTGGATACCACGTCGAGTCGCTGGTGGATCCTAAGCGCCTCCTTGGCGCGCTCGATGGCTTCGTCGTACTTGCCTTGGTGTCGCAGGCAGTCGGCCAGCCCTTGCAACGCACCCATTAGGACTACCGGCTGGCCGTTCTCAAGGGCATCCTGACGAGCGAAATCGTAATAGTTGTATGCCTGCTGCGTTTCATTACGCTGCCAGTACATCGTGGCCAGATTGACGTGCAGTTTGGTTTTGTCCGCCTCGTCCTTACGAATTTCTGCGTAGTCTAGAGCTCGTCCGTATGCGTCGCTGGCGTCTCGAAGATCTCCACGCAAGCCGTAAAGGTAACCAAGCTGGTCATCGTTGGCCATCTCTAGGTGCGAGTCCCTCAGCTGGCCTTGCACTGCCTGGCGTTGCTCTAGTAACAGGTGGCCGCAGTTCCATTCCTGCAAAAACCGGTCGATCGACTCGATCACCGGATACGCGGCGGGGAAACGGCGAGATCGCAGTAGCGCTGCCAGTTCGGCGAAGTGAATTCGCAGATCGTCCACGTTGTGCACCGGTGCCGCCCGATGCCGACGCAGTTCGTACGCGGCGCGGTGCAGCAACTCCGACGGGGCGCGGTCCAATGCCTCGTTCAGGATCTGCTGAAGTTCCGACGTGGGCAGGTAGTAGAGGTCTGCTGTAGTGAGAACGATACGGCGGGCGACCAGTTGCCGCAGCCCGGTCTGGACGAGATCGGCGGAGATCTCGCCGGTGAGGATGGCGGCTACGGACTCCGCGCCGACCGGCACCCCGAATGCGGCCAGCGCCTCCAGGACACGTCGGCGTACCTGGCCTAGGCCGTCGAGGAGCATCTCGGCCAGTCGCTGTGGCACATCCTTGCGCGGCATCGCAGCGATCTGTCGGACGAGGGCTGGAGCGTCGACGTCGCTGTCGTTCAGGGCCAGGATGCCGTACGCGACGCTGGCGTCACGCGGGTTTCCGCGCAGCGCTCGACATAGGGGTCTGTGTAGCTCGGCGGGCAGCGTGGCCAGCCCGGAGGGGTGATGGCGATCGTGGGATCGGAGGTACTCCAGAAAGTACTCGTTCGGCAGGCCTGGTACACGGAACAGATCTGCATCTTCGCGCCAGGTGCTGGCCTGGCTTGACTCGGGAATCACGGAGCTGACGAGCACCAGGGTGACGTTGGCTCGGTCGGCCGTGGTCAGTATCTCGAATGCTTCGTCCAAGTCGAGGTCGGCCAACTGCCGGGTCCCGGGGTGCAGCAGGTTCTCGGCACGCTCGATGATGATCAGAACCGGTTCGTCGTCGAGCCTGCCTAGTGCCGCTTCGAATCGGGCGATCGAGGACTTGCCGAGCCGGGCAGTGTCGGCCGGCGTCGTCTCGCAGGTGAGGTCGTCGGTCAGCGTGCGGACGTCCAAAGGGATGCTGGGGATAGCCTCGTGCCGGTGGACCCGGGGGCGGTGCCCCGGATGCTCGATGCTTGCAAGAACCGCGTCGACGAGAGTCGTCTTACCGACACCGGGCTGGCCGTGCACGATGACGATGCCGCCTGTGTCTCGGGTCAGAACGGTCCGCAAACTGTCCTGCTCGTCCTCACGGTCCAGCATCGGCTCCGCTTGGCCAGTCGCTTCGGACTGTGGGACCAGCCGTCCGGACGCCGCCGCGTTCCCGCTCGTGCTGGGATCGGCGGTGGTGGTACCGGACTCCGGCGGGATCAGCGCATCGGGAGGCGGCGGCTCCGGCGCCTGGTGATAGTTGAAAGTGATATCACGGGCTCGAATCCATCCCGCGCCTGATCGCTCAGTCACATCGCCACCGATACCGTCCGGCCCAAGGCTGACATCTGGGCCGACAGGCGCGTCCGTACGGGCGCGCGCCACCGATGCCTTGTGCGTGACGACTGCGGCCGCACCGGCCAAGGCGATGTCCGCGACCAGCCACCCCCAGGCCAGTGAACCCCAGTCTCCATTGTTGAGAACCTGGTTGGTCGTCACCCCTACGGCGACCACCAACAGCACCGAAATGACATCCAGTACCCACACCCACCACGGCAACCGACCCTGCGGCCGCAGAATCCGGTTCCCGTGCCGTAATCCACCGCGCTCCGCCCCACCGGCATCCGCCGGCGCGGCGACCTCGTGCCCAGCGCCGTCAGTATCCACATTGCCACCCTAGGAACATCACCCAGCCCACCACGGCACAAATCACCACCAGATTGTCAGGAGCGCTTCTTCTTTCGGTTGTTCAAGATTCGGGCGGGGATGCTGTGTTGGTGGCAGAGGGCGAGCAGTCCACTGCCGTCGATGAGGTTGAGTGGTTTTCCGCCGGCGAATTTGTAGCTGTCGGGTCCGTATCCGGAGGTGGTGATCATGATGCCTTTGGTGGCGCCTTCGTGTTGAACGGTGCCCCAAAGGTCGCGGACGTGTGTGGGTTGGACGGTGTGGGTGTAGAGCTTGGCCTGGATGATGAATTTGCCGCCGGTGATGGGGTGGGGGTCGTAGGCGACGCAGTCCACGCCGCCGTCACCGCTTGCCTGAAACAGTTGGGTGTCGAATCCCATCTTGGCGAACAGGTTCTGGATGAAGGCTTCGAACTCTTTGGGCGTCAGGTCGAGCAGGTTGGGGCGTTTGTCGATGTCGGAGATGACGTCGACGGGATCGACGGCCCGGGGGTCGGCCATGCTGTAGGGCATCACGGGTTCGACGGGGATGAGTTCGTCCGGATGGGGGGAGACGTCGGCGAAGAAGTGCCGGCGGATGCAGGCGACCGGGTCGAACTTCGGTTCGCTGAGGACGAGAGGCGCGAACTGTTCCCGTGTGGCACGTAACGTGATCAAGTGTGGCTGGATTCGCTGGCCGGTCACGGGATCGACGGCGTGGACGCGGCCGTTGAACACGATGGTGCTGATCAGCTCGCCGGGATCGGCGTCGAACACCTCCCGGAGTGTCCGCAGCGCCACCTGCGCGATCACCCGCTGGTAAATCTGTCGGATCTCCGGCAGAGGCCGCGCGGTGGGTTCGACCGCTTTACGTGTCTTTACGTGCCGGAAACTCTTGTGCTGAGGGATGACCTCGACCGTTGGCAGGTACCACTCCACGGCCAGCAACGAAGACTCGGGAACGTATCCGGCGCGACGCTCGGCCGGAAAACCTGCTGGATAAGGCGACTCACGTAACACGAGTTCCATGTATTCGCTGACCGAATGCCGGTCGCCTTCGCGTAGACCGGCGGCGAGCTCGTCGAGGTGCATGTTGTAGGCGGAGGTGCCGCGCTGAGCCTCGGCCACCCGCTGCTCGTGTGCCTGGCGTGCCTCGACCACCTTCCGCTGTCGCTGGGACTCGCGCCGGCGATGCTCATCCTGCGCCTGGGCGAATTCCCGTTCGGCGTCGGCTACCGCTATCTCATAGCGTTGCTGCCCACCGAACATCCGTGCCAGTCCGCGGGGCGGTTCAGGCGCGAACTCCTCCCAACGCGGGGCACGTTCAGGCGCAGCCACCTCACCGAGATCAAGTGGTGGCACCTCAGCGCGCCGACGCCGGGAGGCCAGATCAATCCGAGGCCTCCGGGCCAAGGAGCCTCGCAGTAACGTCTCCAGCTGCGCTACTCGTTCCTCCACCGCCTGTGTTCGTGTCACCGCCTCCTCATCACGAGCCGCCACCTCGGCCTGGGCCCGCTCACGTTCACGAGCCTTACGTTCTCGTTCCTTCTGCCGCTGTGCCTGCTCCTGAGCCCGCTGCTCCGCCAGACGGGCCTTTTCCCACTGGCCATACGGTCCAGACGAACTAGCGCCCCGTGACACCTGCACCCCTGCCGATCGCTCGACTGCCAACACCCGCTGCGACCGTAACCCGCAGCGTCAACGACGACAATCCACCCTCCGATGCAGAATGACCTTCCTCCACGGGTCGAACATGCATGTGTTGGGTCTACTGCGTAACTGGTGATGCAGCGGCTAGTTCTCCTTGGCCATCAGGAGAGCGTGGTCGATGATCGTCATCAGCAGCGCAGGTGGATCAGCTTCCGTCTCCAAGGTCGCCTGACGATAGGTGTGTTCATTCTTTTTCTCGGTTCCGTGGCCTTGAGTGGCGAGCTCTTTTTTCTTGATCGCCCAATCGGGCCATTCGTCGTCGAGGAAGTTTTCTAGCGTGTCGTGAAAGACCGCATAATTTTTGGTCACCTTGGTCTGGGGCCAGTCTTCGGGCGTTTCGTTCAGTAGCGTGAGCAGACGGTGATTCTTTTTCCGCTCTGTCTCGATCCTGCCCTTAAAGTCCTGGTCGGAGTCCTTGGGCCTGCGCTCGGCGTGGCGGGCATCGCCGTCGAAGACCATGAACGTGGGGATGCCGAGCGAGGTGAGGATGGCGTGGGCCAGTGGGAGGTTCTGCTTCCCACCGACCTCTATGACGATGATGCCGTTGCTGTTCAGCGGGTCCAGGCGCAACCCGCACCCTTCGAGCACACCCTTGTCGCTGACACCTTCGGTAAGGATTACCGCGCGTGCGAACATCGCCTCAGGGAGCTGAGTCAGGTAGGCACGAGCGAACTGCTGCGACATGTGCCATTCGCTGACGGCTGCTCCGAGCCGGTGACGGACCTCATCTTGCGTGGTGGCGTGAACGCGGCTGGAGGGGGCGCCGTCCTCGACGGTGCGGCTGATCCGCCGGATCTGGTCGAACCCCTCGGCTTCGAGAAAGTAGGGGCTGTGTGTCGCGTACGCGATCTGAACGCCGCGCACGGTCTGTGCAGCGAGCGTTCGCAGGACGGAGGCGAACGTTCGGGCCTGCAACGGGTGTTGGAACAGCTCGGGTTCCTCGATGGCCAGGAACACGGTGCGGCTCGCCTCGCTGGCGTTGCGTTCGGCCAGCACCCGCAGCGCGGTGATCAACAGGGCGCGTTGGAAGCCATGACCCTGCTGGTCGACACGAGTGCTGGCGGTGCCGTCCTCGACCGACACCTGGAACTGGGCCTGTGGTACCCGCAGCTCGGGGATATGTGAGCTGACACGAAGCCTGCGGCCCCTCGTCAGGTGCTCGACCTCACGGGTCAGTTCATCGGACAGCTCATCGAGTTGGGCCTCGAAGTGTTCGGCGTGGATCTTGCCGCGGTCGTCGTTGAACACCGCCTGCAGTTCGAGTAGGTCTTTTTCGGCCTGCGTACGGTCGACGGCCTGGTCCATGATCCGCCCGATGACCGACCCCTTGGCATCGCGTCCCTCCTCGACCGCTCTGAGGTCGGCGCTGACGAAGACATAGTCGAATAGGCCCGTCATCTTCGCTTGGCCGGCGAAGCCGAAGAAGTGCCCGTCGGCCGTCAGCTCGGTGGCGACCAGTTCCTCGGGGTGCTCCCGTTCCCAGGCGCTCATCGCCTCCTCGGCGACTTGCGCGCCACGGACGGCAGGAAGGCCCAGCTCAGGCCTGGCGTCGCGCAGTGCCCTGTACGCCGCAGTCCGTTCACCGGCCCGTTCCAGACGGCGCACGTCTTCGAACGCGGGGTAGGCCTGCGCGTGACCTGACAATTTGGCCGTGCCGTCCTCCCAGCGGCGCCACAGCCGGACGGTCTGCGCACCCCCGGCCGCGTACTTGCCGAGCGCCGCTCGATCGAGCTCGGTGAGATCGCAGAACTGCACCTCAACGCTGATCTGCTTGCGGTCAGCGCCTGCCCACACGTCCTCGTCGGTCAGTGACTGGGCAGTCCCGTTGAAGAACCAGTCCAGGGCCCGCAAGACCGCCGATTTACCTACCCCGTTCGGGCCGATGAAGGTCGTGACCTCATCGAACCGGATGTCCACGTCCCGCAGGCACCAGTAGTTCTTGATCGCCACCCGTTGTATCCGCACCCATCAACCTCACCGGTCACAGACGCACCAGCGCAACCGAAATTCACTTCCTGACCGATCTACGCCAACCGTGTACACCGGGCGTGAACAACATGCGTCCTATCTCAACAAGGAGCATTGCACTCAACTAGGACAAACCTCGCAAATGAAACAAATGGCAACGTGGCGCTAGACCTGGCGATGGTCGGCCTCCTGGTCGTCGTTCGGCCGTTGCTCGCATTCATCAAGGGCTTCGTGACTTGCTCCAGGCGGGCGCGGATCGGCCGAGTAAGCCAACCGCGTTATAGAATTGACAACCGCAAGGGGGTAAGGATCAAATGGATTGGTTGAGTATTTTTGCGCCAGCCACCCTCATTGCGATTGGTGGCGTTTACTATGCGTGGCGTGCTCTGGACCAGATTGCCGTTACTGGTTCCCAAGAAGAATTTCGCGCGGAACGCATTAAAATGCGAGAACACTTTTCGGCTCTTTGTGATCTCGCTGCTAATATCCACACCGCAGAACGCTCTTCGCTAAGGCGCATCGGAAACAGCGGCATGCTGATCGAAGATTCGATGGAAGCGCTGACTCCCGTACCGCTTTCTTCCGTGCGCGTTGAGTGGGATGACTCAGAGCCTCCGGATAACCTGGAGCTTCGAAAATTGGCTCGGCGGATGCTGCCGAAGCGAACGCGATGGAAAAAATTCGCTACCTACTCGGCGGCTATGGGTAGCCTGGCGAAGCCAGCTCTCTTTGAAAACCAGTTTTGTTTTCGGGTCGTTTATGCGAACTGGCGTGACGTTGACGGTCCGAAGATAATCCTCGGCCGGGGGCGGTACTTCGATCTAATCGATCAGGCGGAGGCCCTAGCGCACGAGTTGTCGAGTGCCACGAAGAATCGAGCATCGTCGCCAACATGGGCTCAAATACCGATGCGCGCCAGTCTGGTGCGTGATCCGTTTTCCTTTGAAAGTAGAATTGTGCTCGCCTCCATCGGTACCCTAACAATCAGGCGCACTCCGGATGGGCGGGGAACATTTTTTCTGCTGTATCGTAAGGCTGGTCGAGTTGCGACCGGCGAGGCCGCCTACAATGTCCTTCCTGGCGGGATGTTTCAACCTGCGTCTATCTCGCCACTTGGTTATCGGCGAGATCTGAGTATTTGGCGAAATATCATGCGCGAATATAACGAGGAGATGTTGGGGGCGCCGGAAGCGAAGGGTGAGGGTGGTATGGAGGTTGACTATACGGAACCCCCATACTCTGACTTCGAGGAAGCGGTCTCTGCCGGCGATCTGCGCGTCTGGAGCTTTGGAGTTGGGCTGGAAGCGCATAATCTCACCCCCTGCTTGCTCACGGTCGCGACTTTTGAAGCAAATCTGTTCGACAGAATATTCGCATCGCTAGTGGAAGCAAACGACGAGGGCACCGTAGTCAGTGGTCCCCGGCACGGAGGAATTACTGGCCTACCTCTACGAGAAGCTGAAGTCAATGACCTTCTCGGCTCCTCTAAACTCGCTCCACCGGCTGCCGCTCTGCTGTACTTAGCTCTGCAATACCAAGATCTATTGCTAGCGCCGCCACCATAATGACGTTCTTCATCAAAGACGCATGGGGCCGCTGTCCTTGCCGAAACCTCATCAAGCCTGGCGAGCGGGCTCGCAGGACATAGTCACGTGTACGCACCACCGGCACGACTTCGACGCGCTGTGGGCGTCGAAGTCGTGTGGTCCTCGCTATGGGATCCGAGTCTGGCCGGATGATGGCCGGGCGGACGATGGTGGCTAGGGCAGAACGCCTCGGTACGACGCCGGTGATGTTCGTGGACGGTCACAGCGTTCCTCTGCGGCGAGGACGGCACGACCGGCACGTTGGATGCCTTCGCCGCAAGGCTCCGGGAAATGCTCTGACACCGTCCGAGTATGGGGGTGTTCGGCAGCTCAACGATCTCGGAAGGCTGACCGTGTGTCTGGGAGGATGGTGTGCCTGAAAGAGACGGCAAGCGAATGCCGACCGGCTTCATAAAGTTGCCAATGGTAACGGGCGGGTATGCAGCTATTCGTACTCATAGATCCATCAGATCTCGCCTACCATTCATCGCCCGGCCGCTGCTGTGGGAGATGGGCCATCATGTCGGCGGCTTCCATTAACGTGTTCGCGGTGGAGGCCAGGTCCAGGTGGGAAAGTACATCCGCAGCCTCCATCAGGGTCGATGCCGTACGCTGATCGGCCCCTCCGGAAGAATCGAGCATGGATTGGATAATGCGGTTCAGCTCCGTGAGATTGCTCTCGGTGAGCTCCCCAGTGTTCTGCAAGAGTTCCGCCAGCGTCTCTAGACGCTTTAGCGGCGGCTCAAAAACGGATTCGAGATAACGGGTGATCGCTTCGGGATCGCCAGCCGGGACCATAACTCTGTTGAGAACGGCTTTATCCTTACCTTCCCGCCTCTCTTTCCACTCCATTAACAGCTCCGGCAAATAGTTCTTCGCGCCAGTTTCCATCGTCGACCGCTGTGCCTGCCGAAAACCTCATCCATGCAGGTGAGGGGGGTGGAGGTTGATCGTCGGGTTCGGGCGTGGTGGTGGTTGATCACTTCGGTGCGCCTGCGTGTCAGGTGGGCGGCTGCGGCATGATGGCCGGCTGTGTTGTTGCGACTGGTGTACTTGACGGTGACGAACAAGTTCGCGGTGCTGCGTCTTCTTCCAGTGGGCGATCGGGACAAGGACATCGAAATCCTGGCGCTGCGGCATCAGATCGCCGTGCTGGAACGCCAGCTGGGTGGGAAGAAGGTGCGGTTCACCGCACTCGACCGAGCGATCCTGGCGGCGCTGGTTCACCGTCTGAGGCCGGAGGTGCTGCATCGGCTGCGGCTGCTGGTACGCCCGGACACGGTGCTGCGCTGGCACCGCGACCTGATCGCGGGTCGGCATGCTGCCCGGTCCAAGCCGAAACGGCCGGGTCGTCCGCCGACCGTGCGTTCCATCCGCGTCCTGGTGCTGCGAATGGTCCGGGACAATCCCGGTTGGGGATACCGGCGCGTGCACGGCGAACTACTCGTGCTGGGGGTGAAGGTCGCCGCGTCGACCGTGTGGGAGATCCTCAAGGACGCCGGGATCGACCCCGCACCCGAACGAGCCTGCACCACCTGGGCCGCCTTCCTGCGTTCCCAGGCCGACGCCCTGCTGGCGTGTGACTTCCTGGAGACCACCACCCTGTCCGGGCTGCGCATGTACGTGCTGGCGGTGATCGAGCACCGCACCCGCCGGATCCGCATCATGGGCGCGACCGTCCACCCGACCGCGTGCTGGGTGGCCCAAGCCGCCAGGAACCTGGTCAGGGACCTGGAAGACGTCGGATGCCGGGCGCGGTTTTTGATCCGCGACCGAGACGGCAAGTTCCCCGCGCTGTTCGACGCCGTCCTGGCCGATGCGGGCCTCGAGGTCGTGCTGACCGGAGTCCGGATGCCGAGAATGAATGCGATCATGGAACGGTGGGTGCAGACCTGCCGTCGTGAGCTCCTCGACCGGACGTTGATCTGGAACCACGGCCACCTGCTTCACGCGCTGCGCGAGTTCGAAGGCTTCTTCAACGAGCATCGACCTCATCAGGGCATCGCGAACGCCCGCCCGCTCCATCCACTGCCTCCACCTATCACCGATCCTGACCGAATCACTCGCCTGAACGTGCGACGACATCAACGCCTGGGCGGAATCCTCAACGAGTACGAGCATGCTGCTTGACCTGCATGGATGAGGTTTTCGGCATGCACAAGGTTGACGAGCTCGACCTGGCTGAGGGTTGTGGAGGCCTCTGTCGTCATGCGGTCAGGATGCCCTCCTGCCGAGCAGGTATTCACCGTGCCGGTTGAGGAGCAGCGCGGCGGTCTGGCGGATATCGAGCCTGATCGCAGGCATGGAACCCCCTCTACCAGGCGGATCAGAAACCGGCCGCGGTCACCAGAGCATCGACGATCTCAACCGCTCGTGGGTAGAACTACACGCGGCCCACCGGTGGCGTGACTGACTCATCCGCGTCAAGATCACGTCCCCAAGAACGAATCGGTGATCCTCGTCGGCAATAGGTACTCTTCGATCTGGGCAGCGAGGTGGAGCGGCCAGGGAAGAATTGTGCTGTCCCGGACGTACGGTGCCGCGTCGCGCAGGTCGTGAGCGAGCGCGGCCCAGGGTTCGGGTTGGTCGCCGTCCTGGATGCTGGCCACGAGCAGTTCGACGAACTGCGGGTTCCATACCTGAGCGTTCGGCTTCGGTGCGATGTGCTTCCCGTCGTGCTCGGCCGGCACGATTTTGGATACGCCCTTGAGCGCGCCCGAGCGGGTACTCGGCTTGCCGACGGTGCTGCCATAGACGCGGGGGAGTAGGAACTTCCAAAGCCCTTTGGGCTGGCCGGTGTCATCACCGCTGATGCCGTAGCACTCTGGTGTTTCCCCGTTTTCCGCCGTACGGACGCGGATGTGGCGCAGGCCGGGCAGCTTGGCGATGGGGCGAGGGTCACCGTCGAGGCTGAGGGTGTCGAGTGCGATGCGGCTGTTGGCGAGGCTGCCCCATACGCTCCGAAGGTTCTGAGCATGGGTGAACAAGAGCGTGTCGGGGTAGGCGCCGATGGCTTCGGCGAGGGCATCGTCGATGAACCGGATGACGGCGTCCGGGCCGCACTTCAGATCGGCGTTGAGGTAGCGCTTGCCGACCTCGATCAATCCGGTGTGCAGGGGCTGCCATGGCACTTCGGGTGCCCGGACTTGCACGTGTTGACCGGTCGGGTCGACGAGGATGGCCACGGGCACCTGGCGGGCGACGCCCCAGACGCGCCCCTTGTTCTGGCGGATCATCCAGACGGCCAGGAATGCGGGCTGCCGGGCGAGGGTGTCGGGTACCGGTGTAGGTAGCGATGCCGGGCGCACGCCGATTTGCCGGAACAAGTCGTCGACGGCGGCGGCGATGCGCTCACGATTCGGGTCAGACGGCTGTTTACCCTCGCGTACTCGTGGTGGGCGTCTGGGCTCGGTGACCGGGGTGATGAACTGGCTGAGCCGCCCACTACGCACCAGCCCATGCCGGATGGCGAATTTTGGGTCGTCGCCGCGGCGCCGCCCGTGGTAGGTGTCCGGGTGAGCGATCTCGACGAGAGTGACTGTCGGGTGCATGGCTTCACCGAGTGTTTGGGTTATGTGATCGATCCGAGCCTCCACGGCGGCCTGCTGCTTGCGTCCGTTGCGGTCCAGATCGGCGCGGATCGTGGGGGCATCCAATCGGCGGAATCCGATGGTGAGCCGGCCGAGGTCGAACAGGAGCTCGGCTTCGCCGAGCTGCTCAGCGCGAGGCGGTGTGACGCCGAGCCGGGTGCCGAAGCGGTCGAGGGCGTACTGGGTGGCGCGGTCGGTGTCGGTGAGCAGCTCGACGGTGAGGCGGGGACCGACGACCTCCCTGATGTTCGTTGCGGGGATGGCGCCTTCGGCGATTCCGCTGAGGCCCTTGTACACGGTGGTCTTCTCGCGTGGCAGCGCTGGGACCGGGCGCAGGTGCGGAGCCAGCTCGCCGACGACCCATCCCATCAACGCGTCGCGATCGGCAACGGACAGGCCCGCGCTGATCTTCTCCGAGGGAAGCATGCCTGTGCTGTAGACCAGCGCAGCGGCGTCGCCATGGCGTTGCAGATAGTCCAGGGGCTTGTCGGCGAGCTGCTGCGGGTCGGGGAGACGGCCGAGACAACCGGCCTGGTCCAGTACCCCGGCGAGGGCGTCATCCCATCTGGGCAGGTAGCTGCTCGTCCCCTCACCGTCGATGACCTTGGACAGCTTGATCTTCGCAGTGCCGAAGTGGCGGGAGTTTTCCAGCCCGGACAAATACGGCACGGTGGGTGCCAGGTAGACCGAGTGGCCATGGTCAAAGGCGAGCTTGCCGCGCACCGGCATCCAGCGTCGCACGCCGAACGAGAGGTAGATGAGTAGTTCGCTGCTTGTCGGCAGGGTCTGTGCCGTGATCCCGATCTTCACGGAGAAGGGTGTTTGATCCTCGACGCGCTCGGGCGGCCAGGACATGATCTCCGCGCCGTTCTCGCTGGGGCATCGCAGGAATCGCAGGTCACCGTAGGGACACTGGGCGTCGGGCCGGGACAGGGTTGCGGCGATCTCCATCGGCAGCAGGCGCATGGCCTGAGCCTTCTGATCAGGCGCGGCCAAGTTGATGCGGACAGGTGTCCAGGTCAGGTCGGAGGCCTGCATCTGGGAGAGCGTCGAGGAGATCTGCTCCGGTGTGGCTTTTTGCGCGCGGACCCATGCGGCGACCAGGTTGAAGATGGCTGCCGGGTTCACCTGTCGGTAGGCGAGCAGCCAGTCCTGGTCGTCGTCGCCGCGACCGGCGTAGGTCAGAGTAACGACGCAGTCGGGGACCAGCGCTGTGATCGCGTTGTTGAGCGAGGTGATCGGGATGCTGGCGACGTCACCGCCGCGTCGTGCCCTCGCCAGTTGGCGGAGCGGCTCTTTCCACCGGCAGGGGAAGCGCATGAGGTGGTAGTCGCGTTCGATCGGGGTGGTTGCGTCGAGGCGCAGGACAGTGACGGCGAGTTCGCCGTATCGGGGGGCCATTTAGCGATCTCCCATGGCGGTCAGGGCCTGGTACAGGGGCTGGTAGAGCCCTTGGACCAGATGACGGTCGGAGTCGGTAGCGGTGGGGTCGAAGTGGGGGGTGAGCACGTCGCGTATACCGTGCAGCAGGCTTGTGGTCGCATCGTCGAGGTCGGTGTCGGCCTCGCTGCGGGCGGCGGTCAGTGGCGCGAACGCCGCATCGCAGAAGTACACCTTCGCGGCCTGACCACCACGCAGCAGCCGGCCGACGACCTGCCAGATCGTCACCAGTTGGGTCCAGGCGACGCGTTTGCGTTCGTCCTCACCGAGCTGGCTGTAGGCGACCAGGGCGTGCAGCAGCCGCCGCCACTGGCGTTGCGCCGCACGCCGGCGCTGGTTGCCGGCGGCGGACAGGCGTTCGTGTGTCGGACAGTCGTCGATGGTGCGAGAGCGCAGCTGTTCGAGGGCGTACTGGTTGATCCGCTGCGTGACGTAGCCGAGGTCTTTCGGCCGCGGGTGGGGGCGGACAAGGAAGAACGCGGCACCGATGGCGGCGAGGCCTTCGGCATTGAGAATGTTGTGCCCGCGCTCCACGGCAAGGATCGGTGCGACCAGCAGCCACGCCTGGTCGGTGCCGAAGTCTGCGATCTCACCGCGGCGCAGTAGGTGCGCATCGTCCCAGCCGGTCTCCTGCTCGTCGTCGCCCACAAGGCACTTGACCTGGCCCTTCCAGGAGGATTTCTGCCGCAGCAGTTCGTCCGTGACGGTGCGGGCTTCGGCGTAGCTACCGACCAGCAGCATGACCTTCTGACGTCCGGCCGGTAGGGCGGCACGCTCACGCTCGAGCCGGTTCGGGCGGCCGGGCCCAGCGCCTGGCCGGGTCAACGCCTTGACCATCCGCCGCAGGGCGCTGGTTCGCTCGCTCCCGTAGCGGCCTGAGACCCAGATCGGTGTACTCCGCTCGCCGTCGTGCTGGATGTCCAGAGCGAACGTCGTCGTGGCGATGACGGCGAGCTTGTCCGGTGACGGGCGCAGGATCGCCTCGACCGGGACATCGATGTGGTAGCGAGGCGAGGTGCCGGCCCAACTCGTGCCGGAAAGCAGCAACACATTCGGGCCCGGACCCTCGGCAGGGAACAGGTCAGGTAGTCCGACGAGCAGAGCCCGTCCGACTCCGGAGTAACGGAAGAACCGGAATTCACCCAGCTGCCCGTCACGCTGGCCCGTGTCCTCTTCGATGTACTGGAACCCCAGCACGTTGCCCATCGGGGACTCCGGCACCGTAACGGCGAGGTCGCTCGGCGGTTTGCGGATCTCCGCCGGCAGCGTGTCGAACATGTCCAATTCGGCAGCGACCTCGGGCCACATGGTGAGCATCTGGTTGAGCCGGTGTGCCATCACCGCCACCGCGATGGCCAGCTCGAGACGCCAGACGCTGCGTTCGAGGTCCGCCGGCGCGATCTTCCTTCCCTCGACTAGCTCCTGGTCGCTGAGGTCGGCCAGCCATTGCCGGACGTCTTCCTCCCGCACATCCTCCTCCATGTCGGACAGCTGGGTCTCCGCGAGCGCGACCAGCCCGGCGGCCACCTCGCCCGACGTGCCGGTCGGGTCGTCGACGAACGCGTCGAACTGCGCGCGTAGCAGTAGGTAGAGCGGGTCCTGGTCCCAGCCGGAAGGCGGCTTGCGTCCACGCGGGACGGCGTAGCCGGCCCAGTCCTTGGCGAGGCTGTCGAACAATGCCCACGCAGTGAAATAGTCCGGGTCCAGCCAGGTCAGTACCGGCCTGCCCGGCCGGACCCGATCACGCTGCAGCAGCTGGTAGATGATGTCGGCGGCGGTACGGGCATGGTTGAGGGCCGAGATGAATCGGCGGATCTGCCGCGAGCTGACCGGAGCACGGCCGGCGGCCCGCAGCTTCGCCTGCACGCGAGCGCCGATCTCGTCGATCCACGCCTCTTCGCTGGGGCCGAGCAGCACCTGTGCGCTGGCGAACATCTCATCGAGGTTCGCTTGTACCTGATCGGCTTCGTCGACGAGGATCAGGTCGCTGCGGCGCCACGCCGCCTCGAGGTACCGCATCTGGTCGTGGCAAAGCGGTGATGGCACCTGAGTGTGCACCAGGCTCCACGGAGTCGCGATCCAGACGTTCGCCCGCACCAGCTGGCGCGCTGCCTCGTGCCGCTGGCAGCGGTGCCATAGGGGACACGTGTGCCGCGGGCGGTCCCGCCATCTGTCCATCGAGGCGTCGGGGTCGGCTTCGATCAGGTGCTGGCACGGTGCTTCGCGTACCTGCAACGGGGTGGCGGCCTGACGGAGAGTATCGAGCGGGCACGCCGTGCTGACGAGGTCGAACCCGTGCGGCTCGGTGGGTAGGAGCCGACCCGGTGGGGGCGGTTGGAGCCGGTGTAGCCGTTCGGTGTGCCGGGTCCGATTTTGCCCCATGATCGGGGCTGGGACCACGCGGGGGTACCACGACAGCTCGTGCACCATACGCAGCGCCGCCGAGTTGTCGCCGACAACGATCGCCACGTGGCGGTCATGCTGGGCCGCCCAGGTCGCGAGGACCTTCACCAGCGTGCTCTTGCCGACGCTGACCAGGCCGACCATGTGCAGCATCCGGTCGATGCGAAGGACGGTCGCATCGGTGAATGTGTCGTCGGCCATCCGGGCCTGCAGCGTGATGTCCGACAGGCGCTCTCGCCAGCGTTGTGGTTCGCGTTCGGCCTTGCTGTCGGCCTCATCCATTGCGGCCGCGGTCTTCACCAGTTCCTGCCAGGGGACCTCGATCGGTTCGCGTGGTCGTACCGTCAGGTCGTGGAGGGAAGAGGCCGGTGCGGGGGGAAGGTCGTCGGGCACGGTGACCCCGAACCCGCGCGCGGTGGAACTCATTCTGTACGGGCCCGGCGCGGCGAATCGTACCTCGGCCGAAGCGAACGGCAGGGGCTCGGTGAGCAGCTGTTCGTACCATTCCCACCGTTCGGGCGCGACGCGGCACTGCCGGCGGCGCGACGGGCGGCCAAGGGAGTCCAGGCGATAGCCGCGCACCTCCTCCGAGACCGACTCGTAGGCCCGTAGCGCGCCGTCCCATCCGTATGGGCGCTGGGTACGCCACAGCACGGTGCGCGCATTGGCGAGCCGTATCGGTGCGTCCGCCGGCGGGTTCGGTACGGCATCCCACAGCGCTCGATAACCGTCGAGCAACGCCGGTACACCGCTGGCCGCCTGGCCATCGGCAACGGTCTCCAACAGGTACAGGCACAGCTCGGTGTCCATGAGACGGGCCAGCGGAGGCTGGTTCCCAATCGGGTCATAGTGGCCTTCGAGCGCCCGGGCGAACCGTTTGCGCGCCACATCGATCTGCCTCATGCCTCCGCCTCCACCCGCGCGCGGACGAGGCGGAGGAACTCGGCCTCCGACACCGCCACAACCCGCTGTCCCGGCCGCACCTGCGGGCACGCCTTGCGTAGCCGTGCCACGTACCGCGGGTGTGCCTTCACCTGCTCACGCCCGATGACGATGAAGGCCTTCTCCGCTTCCGCAGGGACGGCGAACAACCGGTCCCGGAGGCGATGGGCCAGCCGCACCGGGTTACGCCACGCCTTGACGTCGGCCACCCAGTGCCGATCGTCGAAGACGGAAAGATCACAGGCATCGAAGTCGGGCCACAGCGCGACCGGAACGCCCATCGCGGCCACCGCATCGGCGATGCGAAGTTCGGCGTGTCCGGGCGCGACGACGAACGTGCGTAGCTCGCGCCGCAGCCACCGGGCTCCCTCGCTGACCGCATGCTCAGCGCCGGGCGTTCCCGGCGCGGGACACGACTCATCGGCGCATACCCACGTACGGTCATCGTCCAGGGGCAGCCGTAATCCGTCGCAGCCGCCACAGGTGCGTACGACGCCATCGGCGACGGCCTCCGGCGGCACGGGATCGTAGGCCTCCCGGACCTCGGCGCTCAGAAGCGCCAGGTCAGGCTTGGACAGCTGCGTGTCCAGTTCGAGCTCCGTGATCGCCGGACGCCTGATCAGGAGCTCACGGAAGGCGACGTACGAGTGGGGAGCATCCGCGGATCGGGCCTTGTCCATGACCGCGCGCATCAACGCGTTCTCACGGATCTCGCCTTCGACGTCACCGCGTAGACTGCCCAATTCCTCACAGGCCCTCGTGGGGCGGCCGTAGGCGAGCAGGGACTCGTCCAGGTCGATGTCGGAGTCGGGGAGAATTATCGTCCACTTCCCGAATTGCTCCTCGGCGAGCTGAAGGAGTCCGACAACGCTGGCCGGCGCGGGGGCGCCCTGATGCCAGGCCAGCAGGGTGAGCTTGTTCAAGGCCAACTGCAGGTTCGCCGGATACGGCAGGCTGAAGTCCTGGTCCGAAGCCGCCAGCTGCGCGTACTCCATGATCCCGGTGGCCAGCTGCGCCAGTAGTACCGGTTGGTCGGGTAGCCAGGACGGTGAGAGTGATGAATCAGTCAAAACGGCCTCTCACTACAACGTAGCAACAACATCTCAGAATGGCAGAACAGAAAGAGCCCTGCTTGACTTTCCGGGAATAGCTCCCTGTGCTCTTAAATGGGCATTAAGGCCTGTCCCGATTTCCGCATTCAGCGGCCTGTGGCGAGTGGGATTTCACGCTGCCCAGCCGACTGGGCGCGAGGCGGTGAGTCGGGTGAAGCGGGCACGGATCTCGGCGAGTTCGTCGGTGATGGCGTGTGGTTCGGCGCCGTTCGCTTCGCGGCTGGCCAGATACCGGGTGCCCGCCGGTCGGCGTGGGCGAGAAAGCGCCGGAGCCGGTGCGAGCTGGCAGGCCGGGGACCAACTGCACCCAGCACTCGTCGTGCCGCTCGTTCAGGACCGTTGTCCGGACGCCGCTAGGGTCGATCGCGAGGAACCAGACGGTGCGCTGGTCGCGGGACTGCACGACGGCGTACGGGCCGTGGGCGTCCCCACCCGGCGCCCGGCAGGTACTCGATCGCGCCCCGGTCCCAGCGCGCCTCGGTCCGCGAGCCGTCCAGCCCCGCGATCCACAGCGTGGTCTCGGCGTTGGCCCGGCCAGCCGCGGCATAGCGCACGCCCGCGGCGCCTGCCACTCCGAAACAAGGGTGGTGCGGCCGTCGGTGATCTCCGAAGGTCCAGTCGTCGATGGATGTCGAGGGAGTGAATCGACGGCTTCGGGTATCGGTCGGGATGGTTACGGATGGTTAGGTGTGCGGTGCGCCCCGATGGCCGGTCGCGGCCGTGACTCTGATGGTTCTCGGCGGCCCTCTGTCGCTTCGGCGGATCTCTGCAGCTAGACGACTAGGCCACCGGGTTTACTCCCAAAGCACGTGACTTACATCACTCTTTTCTGGCTGTCGGAACTCCTTAAGTGGGTGTTACGTTCCGTTCGTTTTTGCACCCGCTTTGCCTTCTGGGGGAGTCTTTGACTGGTTTGCGGTGCTTTCGGGGGGTTCGTGCGGGTCGAGGGAGTCGCCGTCGAGAGGTCGGCAGCGGGTTCTGGAAGGCCGCACTGGCGATGACGCTGGCCGTGTCGTTGCTCCAGGTTCCGGGGACGGCGAACGCCGATGGCACCGCAGGGCATCGCGGGAAGAAGACGGAGTCGGCGGCGTTGGCGCAGGCACGGGCTTCGGGTGAGTCGGTAGAGGTGGAGGCGGAGCGCTCGGAGTCGCAGCGTCTGCTCGCCAATCCCGATGGCTCGATGACGTTGGAGACCTACGTTCTTCCGAAGTGGGTCAAGCGTGCCGACGGCTGGGTGCCGGTGGACACGAATCTCGTCGTGGGCGCGAACGGAACGGTCGCACCGAAGGCGACTTCGGCGGATCTGAAGTTCTCCGGCGGTGGTGACTCGGCGCTGGTGACGATCACCAAGGACGGTAAATCACTGTCGCTGGCCTGGCCGTGGGTGCTGCCCAAACCGGCCCTTGCCGGTGACACCGCCACGTACGCGGACGCGATTCCCGGCGTGCCAGGTATTGATCTGCGGGTACGCGCCGGAGCGCAGGGCTTCTCCGAACAGGTCGTCGTCAAGACCCGGGAGGCGGCGGCCGATCCGAAGGTTGCCCAGGTCCGGTTCACCACCACGGTCAAGGACGGGACGCTGCGCGCGGATGGCGAGGGCAACGTCGAGGTCGTCGACGCCGCGGGCACGCCGGTGTTCGACGCGCCGACGCCGATGATGTGGGACTCCGCGGGCGGTACCGCGCCGCAGCGACGCACGGCGGCGGTCGCGGCGGATGAGCCCGATGACGATGCCCATCAGGCGCTGATGGACGTCACGCTGTCCGGGCGGGACCTGGTCGTCACCCCGGACCAGCAGATGATGACCTCGCCGGACACCCAGTTCCCGGTGGTCTTGGACCCGGACTGGACCACCTCGAAGCTGGGCGGCACCGGCACCGCGTGGGTCGACGTCTCCTCCTCTGGCCTGCACTCCTACAACGGGAATGAGTGGAAGCAGGCGAAGGCCGGTCACTATGAAGGCTGGCCCGGCAGTCCGAGCTCGGACACTTATCGGGCCTATTTCAAGTACAACGTCTCCAAGGCACTGCACAAGAAGATCATCGCGGCGGAGTTCCACGCGTTCCTGGACCGCTCCTTCACCTGCACCAAGTCCGTAGTAGAGCTGCACAAGTCCGCGTCCTTCTCAAGCTCGACGCGATGGTCGAACAAGCCTGCGGTCGGCACTCTCCTGGACTCGTCCAATACCTCCGGCGGGGAGCCCGGGTGTGACGCGCATGACGTGAAGCTGGACGCGAAGCCGGCGGTCACGGGCAGCGCCTCGTCGGTCTACCTGCAGCTCAAGGCCGAGAGCGAGAGCAGCCAGTCCTACAAGTACTTCAGCAACGTCTATCTGACGGTGAACTTCGACTCGCTTCCGACCGCGTCCGGTCTGGGCCTGTCGAATCCCAAGACGGGCTGCGGCACCGCGGCGGCGCCGGCGGTGGTCGGCAACTCCGCGCCCTCGCTGGTCGCGACGATCTCCGACGCCGACCCGGAGAATCCGCACGCGAGCTTCGAGGTCTGGAGCGGTACGACCGGTGGGGCCAGCCTGGCTACGAAGACGACGGCGGGCGCGAAGTCGGGATCTCAGCATTCGATGGTGTTGCCGGCCGCCACGCTGGTGGACGGCCAGGCGTTCCGTTGGCGGGTGACCCCGGTGGACACCGCGTACGCGGGTACGGCGAGCGGCTGGTGTTACTACCGGGTGGACAAGAGCGCCCCGGAGACCGAGCCCGCGGTGACCTCCTCGAATCTGGCGGACAGCTCGTCGGGTGAGCCCAACGACGTGATCGGCCGTTCGGCGGCGTTCGCGTTCGCGCCGAACGGTGCGACCGGTGTCACCCGGTATCAGTACGCGTGGGGCGATGACGTCGCCGCCGGTGCACCGGGTGCACCGTCCATCGTGGCGGGCACCGACGGCTCAGCCCAGGTGAGCCTCACAGTCCCGTACACGCAGGACTTTGTCGTCCGCCTGTATGTCTTCAGCTTCGACGCGGCGAACAACCGCAGCCTGAGCCCCGGCGTCTTCGAATTCAATTTGGCGTCGCGCTCTGGGCCGGTGGGTCAGTGGAAGGTGGACGAGACCAGCGGTCCCGACCTGGCCGACTCGGCAGGCGGTGACACCGCGACGCTCACGGGTGGTACTCCGGGCGTTGCCGGGCGGGTCGACCAGGCGCTGCGGTTCACCGGCAACGGCGACCACGCGACCACCCGTACGGCCGCGGTGCACACCGACAAGAGCTACACGGTCTCGGTGTGGGTGCGGCTTACCGACGGCAGTCACTACTCCACCGCCGTGAGCCAGTCGGGTACCAATTTCAGCGGTTATCAGATCTACTACTCGCCGTCGACGAAGAAGTGGACGTTCAACCGGCGTGTCTCCGATGCCGCCGACGCAGCGAACACCCTCGTCCAGGCGGACACCCTGGCGGTGCTGAACGTCTGGACCCACCTGACCGCCGTCTATGACGCGCCGGCCCAGCGGCTGAACTTCTACGTCAACGGTGCCCTGCAGACGTCGGCGCCATCCTTCACAACACCGTGGGACGCGACTGGTCCGGTGGAGATCGGCCGGGTCCGGACCGGGGGCGGGTACGACGACCCCTTCCAGGGCGACATAGACGACATCAGGGTCTATGACCGGGTCGTGTCCGCCACGGAACCGGACGCGCTGGACGGTTCGACCGGCGGCGTCGCGGATCTGGCGAACCGGCCGGTCGTAGAAGAAGGGCACTGGACCGGTGATCTGGGATCCGGTGCGGCGGTGGCCGACTCCAGCGGCCGGGGCCGGGACGCCACGCTGAGCTCCGCAGCCGCTTGGACACCGGACGGTCAGATCGACGGCGCGCTCAACTTCAACGACGTCAACAAGGAGCACGCCCAGACGGCCACCTCGGTCGTCCGTACCGACACCAGTTTCACAGTGACGGCCTGGGTCAAGCTCGCCAAGCTCGGTACGACCGCTACCGCCGTCAGCCAGGACGGTGCCCGGCGGAGCGGCTTTTTCCTCGGGTACCGCATGTCCGGCAGCGACGGCTACTGGTCGTTCACCTTTCCCAACGCCGACGACGACACTGCGGACTGGACCCACGCGCACGGGGCGAGCGCCGTCGTTCTGGACGGAGAGTGGCACCACCTCACGGGTGTCTACGACGCGGCCGCGCGCAAGATCCGGCTCTACGTCGACGGCGGGTTGCAGGCGGAGACCGCGTTCACCACGCCATGGAGCGCGGGTGGCGTGTTCCAGCTCGGCCAGTCCAGGTACAAGGGCGCCGCGGCCGATCCGTGGCCCGGTGGCGTCGACGACGTTCACGTGTTCACCGGCGTACTGACCGCCGACGAGATCAGCGACATCGGCTCTTGATGACGGCCCGTCGCAGTCGCAGGTGTTTTGGAAGGTCACAAGTGGAGGCATCGGTGACAGGTCGTCGGCGTGGCACGCGCTGGATGCGAATGGTGCCGCACATCGCGGCGATGCTCGTGGTCGTCCTGGCCGTCGGCCTGCTGTCGGCACTGCCGGCGGACGCGGTCGCGGCCTGGCATCCGGCCAAGGCGGCGCAGCAGCGGTCGGTGCCTGGCCACGATGCCGGCTACCGGACACAGACAGCCGCCAAGCAGTCCAAGCCGAAACCGCCTCCTGCGGTGACCTGGCCGAAGGCGGGGGAGGCCGAGGTCGGCATCCCCGCGAGCGGGTCGGTCCAGGCGGCCGGGCTGCCGGTCAGGCTCGGTCCGTCCGGGAAGGCGCGCTCCGCCCAGGCGGCCGCCGGCGCCGTACGGGTCCGTGTCCTGGACCAGGCGTCGTCGACGCGGGCCGGCGTCAATGGGCTGCTCCTCACGCTGGCGGCGGAACCGGGACAGGCCGCGAGCGGCGCCACATCTGCTCCGAGGAACCTGGAGCCGGGCCGTCCGGGCCGTGCGCTGGTGCAGGTGGACTACTCCAAGTTCCGCCATGCCGTGGGCGGTGACTGGGCGTCCCGGCTGCGGTTGGTGCAACTGCCCGAATGTGCGTTGACGGCCCCGGAACGACCTGAATGCCAGGCCCAGACACCGCTCGTCTCGAACAACGACGTCGCCAAGGGCTTGGTGGCCGGCGAGGTCGCCGTACCGGCCCAGCAGAGCACCGGCGTGGTCGCACTGGCCGCCGGCGCGTCGGGCTCGGCGGGCAGCTTCGCCGCGACGTCGCTGTCACCGTCTTCCACGTGGCAGGTCGGCGCGCAGACCGGAGACTTCTCCTGGTCCTACCCGCTACGGATGCCGCCGTCGCTGGGCGGCCCGGTCCCGCAGATCAACCTGGGCTACTCCTCCAGCGCGGTGGACGGGCAGACCGCGTCGACGAACAACCAGTCGTCTTGGGTGGGTACCGGTTTCGACTTCTCACCCGGCTACGTCGAGCGCCGTTACCGCTCCTGCTCTGATGACTCCAGCCTGACGCCCAAGAAGCAGGACCTTTGCTGGCGTTACGACAACGCGACGATGTCGCTGAACGGCAAGTCCACCGAGCTGATACGCGACGACGCGACTGGGGTGTGGAAGCCCAAGGACGACGACGGTTCGAAGGTGGAGAAGCTGCTCGGCGCCACCAACGGCGACGACGGCGACACCGGAGCCACCGGCGACAAGGGCGAGCACTGGCGCATCACCACGCCGGACGGCACGCAGTACTACTTCGGGCTGGGGCACCTGCCCGGCTGGAACAACAGCCCGATCACGAACTCGACCTGGACCGTGCCGGTCTTCGGCAACGACGCGAACGAGCCCTGCCACAAGTCCGGTACGGACGCGGCCGACACCTTCGACAAATCCTGGTGCCAGCAGGCGTGGCGCTGGAATCTGGACTACGTCGTGGACCCGCACGGCAACACGATGACGTACTGGTACTCGCCCGAGACCAACTACTACGGGCGGAATCTGAAGTCCACCGGCGTGCAGTACACGCGCGGCGGCACGCTGGCCCGGATCGACTACGGCCAGCGCAAGGACACGATCTTCACAGCGAAGGCACCGGCACAGGTCACCTTCAAGACCGACGAACGCTGCTTCCCCACCGGCACCATCACCTGCTCCGACAGCCAGTTCACCACCGCGAACGCCAAGTACTGGCCGGACGTGCCGGTAGACCAGAACTGCAAGTCCGGCGCCTCCTGCACGAACCTGAACACTCCCACGTTCTGGAGCCGTAAGCGGCTGACCGGGGTCACGACGCAGATCTGGAACGGCACGAAATACGACCCGGTCGACACGTGGGCGCTGCGTCAGGAGATGAAGGACCCTGGCGATGGGACCGACAAAGGTCTGTGGCTGGACGGCATCACCCATACCGGCAACGTCAGCGGCACGACTGCCTCGCTGCCCGAGGTGACCTTCGAGGGGACCAAGCTGCCGAACCGGGTGGACCCGCTGCAGGGCCCGCAGATGATCAAATTCCGGGTCTCCTCGATCACTTCGGAGTCGGGCGGGGTGACCTCGGTCAACTATGTCCCGGCCGAGTGCACGCAGACGAACTTGCCGCCCGCAGAAGACAAGAACGACAAGCGGTGCTTCCCGCTGTACTGGACGCCGCAGGGCGCGACGAGCCAGAAGCTGGAGTACTTCCAGAAGTATCCAGTCGCATCCGTAGGCAATGACCCGCGCATCTCCGGCACCCCGCCGGTCGTGACGAGCTACACCTACGAAGACGCTCCGGCCTGGCACCACGACGACGATGACGGCCTGGTCGAGGAGAAGTACAAGACCTGGTCCCAGTGGCGCGGCTACGGCAAGGTCAAAATCACCACCGGTGCCGACGGGGACACCCAGTCCCAGACCGAGTCACTGTTCTACCGCGGCATGGACGGCGACGAACTCAAGTCCGGCCATCGCGACGTACAGATCACCGACTCCGAAGGGCACGCGGTCACCGACTCCGAGGTGTTGGAGGGCCAGACACGCGAGCAGCTCGTCTACGACAAGCCGGACGGGCAGATCCAGAGCGCGATGGTCAACACGCCGTGGGTGAGCGCGGCGACCGCCAAGCGCGTCAAGTCCTGGGGCGCCGCGACGGCGGCCATGGTCCGTACGGGATCGACCGCCACCCGTACCCTCCTGGGCGACGGAACATGGCGACGAACCCAGACCACCACCCAGTACGACGACCACGGCCTGACCGTGCAGTCCGAGGACGCCGGAGATCTGTCCACAGGGGACGACGACACCTGCACGCGCACGAGCTACGCCCGCAACGACACCGCCGGGATGCTCAACTACGTCAGCCGTGAACTGACCGCCTCGGTCGCCTGCCCGGCCTCCGACGCCGGGCTGCCCGACGACAAGGTCATCTCCGGCACGCAGAACCTCTTCGACGGCAACGACTTCGGCGACGCGCCCACGACGGGAGACGTGACCGAGACCCGGCGCCTGACCGGATTCACCGGCGGCGCCGCGGACTGGCAGACCGACACCAAGAGCGAGTACGACCCCAACGGCCGCGTCACCGCCAGCTACGAGGGCGGCAAGGCCGACCACAAGACCACCACCGCGTACACGCAGGTCACCGGCGGCGGCCTGGTCAACCAGACCGTGGTCACCGATCCCGCCGGATACAAAGAGACGACCACCTACGAGCCGGCGTGGGCCGCCCGCAAGACGGTCGCGGACGCGAACGGCAAGACCATCTCCCAGCAGTACGACCCATTGGGCCGCCTGACCAAGGTGTGGATGCCGGGCCGTACCACCGCGATGTCACCGACCGCCCAGTTCACCTACACCGTCGCCAAGGACAAACCGGCCGTGGTGACCAGCGCGGAACTGAACGCCGACGGCTCGACGTACTCGACCTCGTACTCCCTGTTCGACGGGCTGCTGCGCCCGGTGCAGACCCAGGCGCCCGCCAAGACGGACAGCAGCGGCGTCGTCACCGGCCGGACGATCGCCGACACGTTCTACAACTCCAGCGGCCAGGTCATCAAGACCAACGCCCCGTACTTCAACGGCAGCCCGCCCTCGGCCACGTGGTACGCGGCGACGGACAACGAGGTCCCGGGCCAGACCGTGACGACCTACGACGGCCAGAGCCGCCCCACCGTCCAGGCGTTCCAGCAGCTCGGCGTGGAGAAGTGGCGCACTACCACCAGCTACACCGGCGACACCCTCAGCGTCGTACCCCCCAAGGGCGGCACCCCGACCACGACGATCATCGACGCTCAGGGCAAGACGGTCGCGCTGCGTCAGTACCACGGAGACACCGCGAGCGGCACCTACGACGAGACCCGCTACGGCTACGACAGCGCGCAGCGCCCGACCACGGTGACCGACCCCGCCGGCAACGTGTGGACCACCCACTACGACCTGCTCGGCCGCAAGACCAAGGTCGATGACCCCGACAAGGGCACCACCAGCTACACCTACACCGACCTGGATCAGACCGCCTCCAGCGAGGACGCCCGCGGCAAGAAGCTGTTCTACGACTACGACGTCCTCGGCCGCCAGACCACCGAGCACGCCGACACCCCCGCTGGCCCGAAGCTGGCCGAGTGGCTGTACGACAAGATCACCAAGCCTGACGGCTCGACGGTCGACGTCCTCGGGCAGGCCGTCAGCGCGATCCGCTACGCCGACGGCGACCCCGCCAAGGCGTACCGGACCGACATCACCGGCTACGACGACGCCTACCGGCCGCTCGGTACCCGGGTGACCATCCCCGCCGTCGACGGCAACGGTGATCTCGCCCGCACGTACGACACAACGATGACGTACAACAACGACGGCTCGATGGCGACGATGAAGCTGCCCGCCGCCGGAGGGCTCGCCGACGAGACACTGAAGTACGGCTACGACGCGCTAGGCCGGCCCAAGACGTTGAAGGGGACCACCAGCTACGTCTCCGACACCGGCTACGACGGCCTCGGAAACCTCTCCACCCAGTTGATGGGCACCACATCCGGGGCCTTGGTGCAGCGCACCTACACCTACGAGACCGGCACCAACCGGCTGAAGAACGTGGTGACGGACCGGCAGAAGGCCGCACCGTTCCGCGTGGAGAACACGACCTACAACTACGACGACGCCGGCAATGTCCTTAACGTCGCCGACCGGCCGGGCAGCAGCCAACCGGCCGACAACCAGTGCTTCCGCTACGACTACCTGCGACGGATCACCAACGCGTGGACCGGCAACGACGACTGCTCGGCCGATCCTTCGGCGAGCAGCATCGACAAGACCGGCCCGGCGCCGTACTGGCAGTCCTTCGGCTATGACCTGACGGGCAACCGCACCACTCAGACCGACCACGACCTGGGCGGCGTATCCGCCCAGGACACGACCAAGACCTACGCCTACCCGGCGGCGGGCGGCGTCCGCCCGCACGCGGTGCAGTCGGTGACCACCGACTCCCCGGTCATCCCCGGCGGAGGCGCCGGGGGTCAGAGCGTGGACTCCTTCGGCTACGACGAGACCGGCAACACCACACGCCAGACCGTGGGCGGAGACGACGAGACGTTCACCTGGGACGCCGAAGGCAACTTGGCCACCTCGACCAAGGCCGGCCAGACCACTTCGTTCGTCTACGACGCCGACGGCGACCGCCTGCTACGCCGCGAACCCGGCGCCACAACGCTCTACCTCGGCGACATGGAACTACGCCTGGACACTACGGGCGTGGCCGGGACTCGTTACTACACGCTCGGCGACGCCACCGTCGCGGTGCGGACCGTCAACGGCGTCCAGATACTCGCCGACGACCACCAGGGCACCGCGACCCGGGCGATCGACGCGACCACCAACCAGGTCAGCGAGCGGCATTACACCCCGTACGGGTCTCCGCGCGGCGCCGACCCGGTGAGTTGGCCGGGGGAGCGGGGCTTCGTCGGGGGCACCAAGGACAGCACGCTCGGGCTGACAGAGCTCGGGGCTCGTGAGTACGACGCCGACAACGGCCGGTTCCTGTCCGTCGATCCGATGATCGACACCAGCGACCCGCAGCAAATGAACGGCTACGCCTACAGCAACGACAGCCCGGTCACGAACTCCGATCCCAGCGGCCAGATGGTCGATGAATGCAGCCACGGCAGCTCGACCTCATGCGCGGGCTGGACGGTCGGCAACATCAAGCACTACGCGCCCTCCTGGACGCCCTGGCACGGCACCTACTACGGCGACGCCTACTACCACGAAGGCCAAGGCTCCCCGGCCGCCGAAGCGGCCAGACGGCGTGCCGCTCAGGCCGCCGCCGCCAAGCGCCTGTGGGCGGCCCAGCAGAAGAAACTGGCCCTCAAACGGAAACTCGCCAACGCCGTCGGTGCACTGATCAAGATCGCCGCCGACGAACTCGGCATCACCGCCGGGATCGACTGCTTCGCCAAGGGCGACCTGGCCGCCTGCGGCGAGACCGCCTTGAACGTGATGCTCAGCTTCGCCGGCGGAGTCCTTGGCAAGATCGCCTCGCGCTACGGAAGCCCCTGGAAATGGGCCAAGGCGGCCAAGTTGGTCGGCGCCGTCGGCAAGTTGGTCGGCACCATCACCAAAGCGGTCAAGGACATCTTCAAAGTCGGCGGCGAACTTCGCACTGCCGAGAAGGACCTTGCCGCGGTATGCCGAGTCAACAGCTTCGCACCTGGCATTAAAGTCCGGCTCGCCGACGGCACCGACAGCCCGATCGAAAAGATTAAGCTCGGCGACAAGGTCCTGGCAGCCGATCCGAAAACTGGGCGAACACGCGCGATGCCCGTGGTCGCCACCATCATCGGTGTCGGGCACAAGGACCTCGTCCGCATCACCACCGAGGCGCCACGAGGCAAACGACCGGGTGTGATCGTCGCCACTGCTGGCCACCCCTTCTGGACACCAGACACCCGGGCTTGGACCGACGCCGCCAACCTCGCCCCGGGTGACAACCTGTCCACTCCGGCGGGCAAAGCCCTCAAGGTCCTCCGCATCCAGCGCTACCGTGGGTATCAGCAAGCCCGCAACCTGACCGTCGCACACCTTCACACGTACTATGTACAAGCGGGGACCGCATCAGTCCTCGTGCATAACTGCGACGGCGTCCCCGACATCGTCGTTAGCCGGAGTCGCCATCCTGAGGCAGCGCAGCATGTTGAAGATGCTCAAGACGCCGGTCATCCGTCATATTTGACGATCGATCGGGCTGGAGCTTCGCAAAGACGCGGCGAATCGATGCGTGGCAACCCCTCGGTCTCTGGTAAGGACCGCGACGAGTATCCGCCAGCGATGTTTGAGGAAGGAGGGAGCGGGTCAAGTGTTAGGGCGATTGACCCATCCGATAACCGTGGTGCAGGATCGTCGATCCGTCACCAATGTAGCGGTCTCTCTGACGGAGAGCTCGTACATATTGTGGTGTGTTAACTATGGCTTCAGCTGTCAGCGCGCTTCTTTCTGTCGCCGGACCACCTGTTGGTCCGCACGTTAATATCGAAAATGGCCTGCGATCCGGTACACGCGAGGAGGAATTGAAAGCAATTTTGAGTAGTAGAAATGGCTTCTATGCCTTCGAGTCTGCGCTTCATATTTTCCCGTCGTGCGCCACTGGCTCAGCGATGGATTTGCAAAAGTGGAACGCTGAGAGTCTATGGCGCTACGCTTATGGCGGTATGACACAAGGACATTTCTTCTTTGCTGAAGATGTTTTCGGTTATCAGTTTTCTATTAAAGACGATCGAGTATTTTCGTTCGATCCAGAAACGGGTGAAGGAGAAGTTTTTGCTGATAGTGTAGAAAAATGGGCGAGGCTAGTCTTGGATGACTATAACCGCCACACAGGCTATCCGTTCGCGCATGAATGGCAGTCGCGCTACGGTGTGCTCGCGGAAAACACACGCTTGACTCCCAAGATCCCATTTGTCTTGGGTGGTGAATTCTCGATTGATAATCTGTATATGCTTGATTCTGTGAAGAGTATGCGTCTACGGGCTGATTTGGCACTTCAACTCCTAAATCTTCCCGACGGCGCGTCGGTGCGCTATAAAATCGTTGAGTAGCGAGATAAAGCTGTCCTCGAGAGGCGGGTGCTGCCTCGATAGACTCTCTCAAAGTGTGCGATGTCGTTGACCGCTGCTTCATTTAGCTTACTTGATTATGTGTCTATGAGGCTGGGCTATGACAGAGATAATTGTCAACAATGCCTAATGGGAACACGCAAAGTGCCGAGTGTGATGCGCAGTAAGTCTGAAAACGCTTATCTCGTTAGTGTTTTCACATGGGTTATGAATGTCCTAGTGGTACACATCACATCTTGACAAACCCGTATCTGGCCATGTTTACACGGGTGATTTGGGATGCTCAGTCATGACTATCTTGATGACATATGCCGGGAAGGCCGAGGCGTGCTCATCGTCGACGCGCATCGGTGGCATGCCGCTCATGCCGGTTGGGTTCAGCTGGCCAACGTGCGCTACATGCGCCAGGCCGATGCAGTTCGTGGCTCAGCTTCTTTTGCAGGACCTCAGCTCGTTCGATGCTGTACAGGTGGCGAACAGGCGGGGCATGTTGTCGATCTTTATGTGCCAGAACGATCCCGGTCTATGCTCGGATTGGGATCCGGCCTCGGGCGGCAACCGGGCGCTGCTTTTCCCCGATGTCGGGCTCGTGCCTGCAGCTGTGCCGGCACAGGGCAACACTCTATTGCCCGATGCGTGCAGAATCGAGTACACGAAGATCGGCGTTGATGGCTATGACGAAGCCCGCAACAGCTGGTGTAGGGCAAGTGACCGGCCGCTGCCAGACGTTCTCGGTCAACTGGGCGGGATTCCGTCGTGGCTGCAGGGGGACGAGACGCAGTCGTGTCCCTCATGCGCTCAGCCCATGACTTTTGTGGCGCAATTTGAAGAAGGTAACGACCTTCGCGCTGCGGCGAACTTCGGCGGAGGCGGCTGTGGATACTCGTTTGCCTGTTCTCCTTGCCAGAAGGCCGCGTTCCTCTGGCAGTGTTGATCAACGCAGCTTTGAGTAGAAATGTTTGGCCTGTGGGTGCCCGTAATTCGGCTTTTGGGGCATGGAAACAAGATCGTGGGTGTTGGTCTGCGATTTCGTGACGTGAGCATGATGGTGTGGCAACCTGTGCTGCCGTGCCATAACTCGTGCAGGGTAATTGACTTGGGCGTCTAGTCTCAGCGGTCATGTCCTCCCGGGTCCTCTATTCAATCTTCGTCCGGTCGGCGGTGAGTACCGGCCGCCCCCGCCGTCAGCGAAATCATCGAAGATGTGAGCCCGGCCGCCGTGGGGTCAGCCTACAGATTCAGGATCTGGTGTTCCGGCTGGCGAGGGGGAACCCCCGTTGGGGGTATCGAGAGTGCATGGTGAATTGATCCGGCTCGAGTACCAGCTCAGCGAATCGACCGTGCGGCGGATCCTGCGGTCCCGGCGGTGCGGCCCAGCTCCACGAGAAGGTCGGCCAGCGTTGTCCCTGCCGAAAACCCCGTCCATGCAGGTCAAGCGGCATTTTCGTACTCGTTGAGTATTCCGCCGAGGCGTTGGCGTCTTCGCACGTCCAGCCGGGTGATCTGGTCGGGTTCGGTGATGGGCGGGGGCAGCGGAGTGCGCGGGCGGGCGTT
>NZ_JAUEQY010000089.1 GCF_030406325.1 Actinomadura sp. DC4
TGAGGGGCCCTGCGGTTTCCGGACAGCTGCGTTGTGCCTGACTTAAGCAGCGACCTGGGGACTCAGATACTCATCCTCGACCTCTTGAGGCGTCTTATAGCCGAGACCAGAATGAAGTCGCTGTCGATTATAGAAGCCTTCGATGTATCTGACAACCTGACGGCGGGCCTTCGCTCGATCCATGAACTCGAACCGATTCAACCACTCATTCTTCAACGTACCGAAGAACGACTCGGCCATCGCGTTATCCCAGCAGACACCAGTCCTGCCGACAGACTGGCGTATCCCCATCGCCTTGAGTTTGCCGGCGAAGCCGAGCGAGGTGTAATTCGATCCCCGATCAGAATGAAAAATTGCACCTTCGGCGACTTGGACGTTCAACGCGGCCATGTCGATCGCCGCCTCGATCAACGAGGTCTGGAAGTGATCCGCCATCGCCCATCCGACGACCTTCTTGCTGTAACAATCGATCACCGTGGCCAGATAAAGGAACCCCTCCCAGGTGGGAATGTAGGTGATGTCACCGACGAACTTGGTACCTGGCGCAGGCGCGGTGAAGTTCCGTTCGACCAGGTCAGGGATGCGATGGTGTGGGTCGGCGTCGGTCGTGAGGGGCCGCCAGGGCCCTGGTTGGCAGGCCCGCAGGCCCAGCTCACGCATCAGCTGCCGCACCAGCTCTGGACTGACCCGCTCACCGCGACGTTCCAGCACCGCGTGTACGCGCCGGTATCCATAAGTCTCGTGGTGGGCGTGAAAGATCGTAGCGATCCGCGCCTTGAGACGTTCGCGTCGTTCGGCAGTGGCCGACGCCGGCCGATGCCGCCATTCGTAATATCCCGACCGTGACACGCCGAGCCACGCACACAT
>NZ_JAUEQY010000090.1 GCF_030406325.1 Actinomadura sp. DC4
GGTGGTGTCGGAGGACATCGGCCTGAAGCTGGAGAACACCACTCTGGACATGCTCGGTCAGGCCAAGCGTGTCGTGGTGACCAAGGACGAGACCACGATCGTCGATGGCGCGGGTAACACCGATGACATCGCGGGTCGGGTCAATGAGATCCGGGTCGAGATCGAGAACAGCGACTCGGACTATGACCGTGAGAAGCTCCAGGAGCGTCTGGCGAAGCTGGCCGGCGGCGTGGCCGTCATCAAGGCCGGTGCGGCGACCGAGGTGGAGCTGAAGGAGCGTAAGCACCGCATCGAGGACGCGGTGCGCAACGCCAAGGCCGCGGTCGAGGAGGGCATCGTGCCCGGTGGTGGCGTGGCGCTGTTGCAGGCGGCCATCGGCGCGTTCGACAAGATCGAGCTGGAGGGTGATGAGGCCACCGGCGCCTCGATCGTCAGGCGTGCGCTGGAGGAGCCGCTGAAGCAGATCGCGATCAACGCGGGTCTGGAAGGCGGCGTCGTGGCCGAGAAGGTCCGCTCGCTGGAGCCGGGCAAGGGCCTGAACGCCGCGACCGGTGAGTACGTCAACATGTTCGAGGCCGGGATCATCGACCCGGCCAAGGTGACACGCTCGGCACTGCAGAACGCCGCCTCCATCGCGGCTCTGTTCCTGACGACCGAAGCGGTCATCGCCGAAAAGCCCGAGAAGCAGGCGGCCCCGGCCGCCCCCGACCCGGGCGGCATGGACTT
>NZ_JAUEQY010000009.1 GCF_030406325.1 Actinomadura sp. DC4
CACCCAGAAGCGCGACGTCGCCGTACGGGTCCAGCGCGCCGTCGACGACCTGGACGACACGATCCGGCAGGTCCGCTCCACCGTCTTCGCGCTGCAGACCTCGGGGGAGGACGAGCCGACGCTGCGGTCGCGGCTGCACGGCGTGGTGGAGGACGCCACCGCGAGCCTCGGTTTCGCACCCGCGGTGCGGCTCGACGGGCTGCTGGACCTCGCCGTCGACGACACGACCGCCGACCACCTGACCGCCGTCCTGCGGGAGGCCCTGTCCAACGTGGCGCGGCACGCGCACGCGACCCGTACGGACGTGAGCGTGATCGCGGGCGACGACCTGCTGCTGCGGGTGAGTGACAACGGCGTGGGCGTCCCCGAGACGGGCCGGCGCAGCGGCCTGGAGAACATGGCCTCCCGTGCGAAGAGCCTGGGCGGGGAGTTCGCCGTACGGCCGGGGAGGGGCGGGGGCACGGTCCTCGAGTGGCGGGTCCCGCTCCAGCACGGCTAGGCCGTCGCCGGAGCCGTCTCGCGGCGACCGGCGTTTTCTCGCGTTTTCCCGCGGTTTTCCGGGCACGGGACGAAGGTCCTGCGGGCGCCCGTTCTTTCGCCTCTGCGGCGCGCCCTACCCGGTGGCGTTGATTGGGGGCAGCCGGAAACCCCTCCGGCTGCACGGAAGAGGTGAACACGACATGGCCATCGCCGACCACATCCCCGCGGCCCGCCAGGCCGACTCGGCGCAGGACGGTTCCGGAGTCGTCCGCTATGTATGGGCGCTCGCCCGGCTGTCGCTCGGCTTCGTTTTCGCCTGGGCGTTCTTGGACAAACTGTTCGGGCTCGGCCACGGCACCGCGTCCAAGCAGGCCTGGATCCACGGCGGCCATCCGACGCTGGGGTTCCTGAAGTTCTCCGCCGCCGGCCCGCTCAAGGGCTTCTACCACTCCATCGCCGGCGACGTCTGGGCCGACTGGCTGTTCATGCTCGGCCTGGGCGCGATCGGCGCGGCCCTGCTGCTGGGCGTCGGCATGCGCCTCGCGGCCATCGCGGGCACGGTCCTGCTCGTCATGATGTGGAGCGTCGTCCTGCCCCCGGACAGCAATGTGTTCATGGACGACCACCTCGTGTACGCACTGGTGATCATCGGCCTCGCGCTGGTCGGCGCCGGAGACACGCTCGGCCTCGGCCGCTGGTGGGCCGGGACCCGTATCGTCTCCCGGTTCCCCGTCCTCAGGTGACGAGGACGGAGGAGGGCGAGGCACCGGGCTTCGGCCGCGAGCGGTGCCTCGCCCTCCTGGCATCGGTGCCGATCGGCCGGGTGGTGTACACCGACCAGGCGCTGCCGGCCGTGACGCCGGTGGCGTTCCTCCTCGAGGGCGACCGGGTCACCATCCGTACGTCTTGCGCGCTGGCCGCGGCCGTACACGGCACGGTGGTGGCGTTCCAGGCGGACGAGATCGACCCGGTCACCTCGGCGGGCTGGTGGGTCACGGTGATCGGGCAGGCGGGGCCGGTGATGGGGCGCCGGCATCCGCCGGGGGCGTACACCCAGATCGCGGCGAGGCAGGTCTCCGGCGGCAGGCTCGTCGCGGCGGCCGAGAGCGAGGACCGGGCGAGCTGAGGGCCGTGTGATCGAGGTCGAAGGTCCTGCCGGGGCACGGACCTCCGGCCCCTGCCTCGGCGCCGCCGGCGGCCGAGGCTGTGTCCCAGGAGAGACGCTTCCGCGAGGTGAGAACGCATGACGAACCCGATCGTCGTCGGAACCGATGGCTCGCCCCCCGCCGAACGCGCCGTCGAGTGGGCCGCCGCCGAGGCGACCCGCCGCCGGTGCCCGTTGCACGTCGTGTACGCCGTACGGCCGGCCGAGTGCACCCTCCACTCGGGGCCGTGGGACATCGACCTGCTCGCCGAGGCCGGCGAACACTTCCTCCTCCGCGCCACCGAACTGGTGGTCAAGACCGCGCCGGACGTCGAGGTGACGAGGGAGCTGATGTTCGAGGCACCGGGCTTCGCCCTGCGAGAACGGGCCGGCGGCGCGTCGGAGGTGGTCGTGGGCCACCGGGGCCGCGGCGGTTTCGCCGGGTTGCTGCTCGGCTCGACGAGCCTGAGCCTGGCGGGCCGTACACCCTGCCCGCTGGTGGTCGTCCGGGGCGGCACGGGGGAGGAACGTGACGAGGTGGTGGCCGGCGTCGACCTGCGCGAGTCGGGACACGTTCTGGAGTACGCGTTCGAGACGGCGGCCTCGCGGGGTGCGTGGGTACGAGCCGTGCACGCCTGGGAGGTGCCCCCCACGCTGCTGGACGGCCGATATCCGGTGAGCGTACGAGAGGCGCTCACGGCCGCACAGAGCCGCCTGGCGGAGGCGGTCGGGCCGTGGCGAGCCCGGTACCCGGAGGTACGAGTCGTGGAGGAGACACCCTCGGGCCAGCCGGTCCGAGAACTGGTGAACCGCTCGACCCGAGCCGAACGCCTGGTCGTCGGTTCCCACCGCCACGGCGGCGGCCCGCACATCGGCTCGGTGAGCCACGGTGTGATCCACCACGCCGACTGTCCCGTCACCGTGATCGGCCCGCACGCCTGAGCCCCCGGTCTCCGCAGAGTGCGTGGCGGCGGCCGTCCGGGACGTCACGTGAGCCGGCCGGGCCGGTCGCCGCCCGGCGCCCCTGGCCGGGCGAGCACGCCATCAGCCTGTGACATGACGGCCGCCGCGCTTCGCCGGACCGTCCGGAGCGGGCCGGAGGACGTAGGCGTCGGCGGGTAGGTGTGGTCTCCGGAAGGGGTGACCGCTTTCCGGGGTGGGTCTCAGCGGCGTCTGGTGTCGTCTTGCGCGTGCCCGCCTGTGCGGGTGCCGGGTTCCGCGCCGTCGTCGCAGATGATGACCGGGCACGAGGCGCCGGACAGGATGGCCGGGACGGTCTGGCCGCCGAGCGGTGCGCCGTGGCGGGAGTTCACCCGTGCGCCGACCACCAGGACGTCCGCGCGGGCGGCCAGGCGGGTGAGTTGTTCGGCGGCGTCGCCGCGGACGATCCGCAGACGGGTCGAGACGTGCTGCGCGCGGGGCAGGAGCCCGGCGACCTCGCCGCGCAGCCGCAGCCACGCGGCGGGTACCCGGGCGAACCCGACGGCGCGCGGGACGACCCGGACCACGTCCAGGCGGGCGTGGCGCTCGCGTGCCTCGGTGGCGGCGCGACGCAGCGCGACGGCCGAGTTGGGCGATCCGTCGAATCCGGTGAGCACGTACCGCGGTCCTGGGATGACCTGCATTTCCGACCTCCTCGTTTCCTTCTAGAGAGTGGCCGCTCAGCGGCACCGGCGAGAGGGCCGAGCGGCCCCATCGGACCGGGACCTTCGGCCTGTCCGCCCGCGACGACGCGGCCGGCGCGCGGACGCGAACGGGCGGAGGCACGAGTGCACCGCAGGTCTTGCGGCGCACGGAGGTACGGGGAGGCGCGGACGCGCTGGCGCGAGGTGGTGGCATGGAGGTGCGCTGACGTGGAGGTGGTGGCGTGGTGGTCCGTTGGCGTGGAGGCATTGGCGCGGAGATGGTGGCGCGTGGACGCGACGGTGCGGGGGCGTGCGGGCCGGGGTGGCGGGCGCGAGGAGTGGTGGGCGTGGGTAGCGTGCTCGGCATGGCTGTTCGTAACGACGGTGCCGCTGACCTCGTCTTCACCGGTGGGCCCGTGTACACCGGGGACGCCGCGCGTAGCCGGGCCACGAGCGTCGCCGTGCGGGGCGAGCGGATCGTCGCCGTCGGCCATGACGACGTCCGGGAGCTGATCGGGCCCCGTACCGAGGTGGTCGATCTCGGCGGGCGGCTGCTCATCCCCGGCTTCCAGGACGCGCACGTCCACCCCGTCGGCGGCGGGCTCGAGCTCGGCCTGTGCGACCTCACCGGGGCCGTGACGCCGGAGGAGTACCGGCGAAGGATCCGCGCGTACGCCGACGCGCACCCCGGCCTCCCCTGGATCACCGGCGGCGGGTGGTCGATGGAGAGTTTCCCCGGCGGTACCCCGCGGAGAGAGCAGCTCGACGAGCTCGTCCCCGACCGCCCCGCGTACCTCGCCAACCGCGATCACCACGGCGCCTGGGTCAACTCCCGCGCCCTGGAGATGGCGGGGATCACCGCGGACACCCTCGACCCCGCCGACGGCCGGATCGAGCGCGACGCCGCCGGCCGCCCGACCGGAACGCTGCAAGAAGGCGCGATGCGGCTCGTCGGCGACCTCCTCCCGGCGCCCACGGGCCAGGACCTCCTCGACGCCCTCCTACGCGCCCAGAAACTCCTCCACTCGTACGGGATCACCGCCTGGCAGGACGCGATCGTCGGGGACAACCCGGTCACCGCCGACGGAGCGCCCGCCTACCTCGCCGCCGTACGGAGCGAGCGGCTCACCGCCCGCGTGGCCGGCGCGCTCTGGTGGGACCGCGGCAGGGGTGCCGAGCAGATCGAGCACCTGCTCGACCAGCGTGAGCACCTGACCGAGGGCCGCCTGAGAGCCACGACCGTGAAGATCATGCAGGACGGCATCGCGGAGAACCACACCGCCGCCATGCTCGCCCCCTACATCGGGCAGAAAGACAACGCGGGCATCTCGTTCATCGAGCCCGCCGCGCTGAGGGAGTACGTCCAGGAGCTGGACGCGCACGGCTTCCAGGTGCACTTCCACGCGCTGGGCGACCGTGCCGTACGCGAGGCGCTCGACGCCGTCGAGGCCGCGCGGCGCGCCAACGGCTGGACGGGCACCCGGCCGCACCTGGCCCACATCCAGGTCGTCCACCCCGAGGACGTGGCGCGGTTCCGCATGCTCGGCGCGGTCGCGAACATGCAACCGCTGTGGGCGGTCCACGAGCCGCAGATGGACGACCTGACCATCCCGTTCCTGGGCGCGGAGCGCGCGGCGTGGCAGTATCCGTTCGGCGACCTGCGGAGTGCGGGGGCCACCCTCGCCGCCGGCAGCGACTGGCCCGTCAGCAGCGCCGACCCGATCCACGGCATCCACGTCGCGGTGAACCGCCGCCTCCCGGAGGTCGGCGAGGGCACGCCGGCGTTCCTGCCGGGTCAGCGGCTCGACCTCGCCACCGCGCTGGCCGCGTACACGGCGGGCAGTGCGCATGTGAACCATCTCGACGAGACGGGCACGATCGAGCGGGGCAGGCTCGCGGATCTGGCCGTACTCGACCGCGACCCGTTCGCCGCCCCACCCGAGGAGATCGCCGCCACCCGGGTGTCGCAGACCTACGTCGGAGGCGTCCGCGTCCACGAGGCCTGACCGGCGACCGCCGGCCGACCAGTGGCGTACCGCCACGCCGGTGCGGACGATCACCCTGGCGGCGTCGGATCCGATGATGTGGTACGGCAGGCCGTGCCGTGCGCCCCACCGGCCCTCGTGGCCCCGTGCGTTCAGGAACGTGAAGGTCGGGACCGGCTCGAACACGACGGTCCAGACGCTGTTGAAGTCGACGGACGAGGCCATGACCGCGACCAGCGCCTCGTCCGGGGCAAGCTCGGGCATCTCGACCGAACTCACGTGGAGGGAGCGGCGTACGTCCTTGTCGGTCTCCCCGTCGAACACGGCGGAGACGCGGGCCCGCACCCGGCCGTGTACGAGCCGCCGCGCGGTCCGCGTGTCCACGCTCTCGAGCGCGGACGGCCCCGGCCAGTCGTCGCCGGCGAGGTCGTGGGCGGTGGCGCCGAGTAGCGCGGCGAAGTACGGCCGCTGCCGCAGCTCGGGAAATGTGGCGAGCGCGCGGTTCGGGTTGAACCGGAGCACCCCGGTGGCGGTCTGGTCGTGGGCGAGCAGCGCCTCCAGTGCGTCCGCGCCCTCATCCGGCGTGATCGGGTCGATCGCGGCGACGGTCGGCCCCGCCGCGCCGCCGACGTCCGACCGGTGCGCCAGTTGATGGTGCCGCCGGTCAGGCCATGCGCGCGCCGCCACTCCACGAGCGCGTCGACGCGCGCGTTGGCCGTCGCGTACGACGCCTGGCCCGGTTGCTCCGGTGCCACGGCGCGAACACGGTCGTTCTGCGCGGCGAGCCGGATCATGCCCTCGGACAGACCCTGCGGGTCGACGGTGAGCACGGTCGGCGGCCGGTCGCCGTTCACGCCGCTCACGAAGACGGTCGCCTCGGCGAGGCGGTAGCACGGCGTGGCCGCCTCGGGCCGCATCCCGAGCGGGATGTCCTTCGCGGACGGTCCCGTGGTCGACGAAGGTGTATGCCGGTGCGTCCGGTTTGCGTTCCGCTCATCGCGCGACTCGCGTCGTCAATAGCTCGCCGTCGGAGAAATCCTCGCTTCGATCAGAGATTTATCAGTTCTTAGTATGATTTGACCAATGCTTTGATTCGCTCGTCCATCGTACATTTGTGTCTTTATGGTCGGCCTCGACAAGGGTGTCGTCCGGCGGTCCGCGCCGGCTGCCCGGCGCCCTTGCGGCCCTGCGGCCTGCGGAGTCGCGCCGAAGGCATGGGGCGTACAGTCCGGTTCATGGCGACGACTGACGGGTTCTGTGATTCACGTTTCGGCGCGGTACGCGAGGCCCTGGAGGCGAACCTCTCCAGCGGCGACGACGTGGGGGCCTCCGTGGCGGTCTTCCTCGAGGGCGAGCCGGTCGTCGACATCTGGGGCGGCCGTACGCAGGCCGGTCCGTGGCAGCGCGACACGATCATCAATGTCTGGTCCATCACGAAGACGGTGACCGCCCTCTGCGCGCTCCTGCTGGCCGACCGCGGCGAACTCGACTTCGCCGCGCCGGTCGCGAAGTACTGGCCGGAGTTCGCCGCCGCCGGCAAGGCGGACGTCGAGGTACGGCACCTGATGGGCCACACCTCGGGGCTCGCGAACTGGACGTCGCCGATGACCGTCGCCGACCTGTACGACTGGGAGAAGGCGACGTCGCTGCTGGCCGCGCAGGCGCCGTCGTGGGAGCCCGGCAGCCGGTCGGAGTACCACGCCCTCACGCACGGCTACCTCATCGGCGAGGTCGTACGCCGGATCACCGGCCGTACCCTCGGCACGTTCTTCCGCGAGGAGCTCGCCACCCCGCTCGGCGCCGACTTCCACATCGGCCTGCCCCCGGAACACGACGCGCGGGTCGCCGACGTCATCCCGCACGAGAGCGCGCCGAGCCTGGACAACCCGCCGCTCACCGCGGACGTGACCTGGTCCGAGGAGTGGCGCCGCGCGGAGATCCCCGCCGCGGGCGGCCACGGCAACGCCCGCTCGGTCGCCCTGGTCCAGACGGTCCTGGCCGCGGGCGGAGGCCCCCTGCTGTCCACGGCCGGCTGCGAACGCGTCTTCGACCAGCAGTCCGACGGCGTCGACGCCATGCTCGGCATCCACGTCCGTTTCGGCCTGGGTTACGCCCTCCCGTCCCCGGGCCTGCCGTTGCCGAGCCCGCGCAGCGTGGCGTGGGGCGGCTGGGGCGGCTCGGTCATCGTCGTCGACCTGGACGCGCACCTGACGGTGTCGTACGTGATGAACCGCATGGGCGCCGAGCTCACCGGCGACTCCCGGGGCGCGGGCATCATCCTCGCCGCCTACACGAGCCTCGCGTCCGCGTAGCCGATCTCTACGACGTCCGGCCTAGGAGGCTCCGCCGCCGGGAGGACGGGCGAACAGCCCCATGGGGCGATGCGCGTGCGTATTACGTCTCCTTAGTGTGGGAAGTACCCGATGACTGAGGAGGACGTTGACATGAACGGTCTTTACCGTCCGCGCCAGGGCCGGGTCATCGCTGGTGTGTGCGCCGGACTCGGCCGCCGCTACGGACTCGGCGCCTGGACCGTCCGACTGCTGGCGATCATCTCTTGCGTGCTGCCCGGCCCGCAGTTCCTGATTTACATCGCTCTGTGGATCATGATGCCGAGTCAGGAGAAATACGCCGCCACTCAGCCCTAGAACTCCAGCCGCACTGATCTGCGGCAGCGCGGCGGTGAGGTCGTACGCGCAGAAGGGCGCCAGTCGAAGGATCGACGGCGTCGCGTTGGCCGTGATGATTCGCGTTGCTCAGCGCCGTGGCACATTCGATCACCGCGTGCGGCCAATGGCCACGGCCACGATCATCTGTTTCCGGGCCTTTGCCGCCCTGCTCCCTGCCGGCCGCGCGCCGGGTCGCCGATGCGATGCGGGCCGGCTCGGCGTATTCCAGTCGGATGCCACCGGCGGCGGTACATTGCCCCCCGTGTTGGACGGACTTGAAGAGATCGCCTGGGATGACCTCGACCACGCGTACGGCGCGGCCTCCGACGTACCGGACGTCCTGCGGGGGGTGGCCGAGGGCGACGGCGACGCGCTGAACGAGCTGTTCGGCACGATCTGGCATCAGGGAACGGTGTACGAGGCCACCACGCACGCCGTCCCGTTCCTGATCGAACTGCTCGCCGCGCCGGACACCGACACGGCCGGGCTGCTCGGCCTGCTGTCGGCGATCGCCGAGGGCGACCCCGAGGACGAGGACACCGGCACCCGGGACGCGGTGGCCGCCGGCGCGCCCACGTACCTGCGGCTGCTCGCCCACGAGTCGGCGGACGTACGCGCCGCCGCCGCGCACACGCTCGGCGTCTCCGGCGAGACGGCCGATCCGGCCCTGCTGGAGCACATCGACGCCGACCCGGTCGTACGCGCGAGTGTCGTCTTCGCGGCCGGCGCCCTGGACGCGGCGACCCCGTCCCGCGTCCAGGCGTGGCTGCGGGATCCGCACCCGCTGCCCCGGCTGGCCGCCGCGCTCGCCGCCGAGCCGCCCGTGGTCGAGGTGCTGGAGCGGGACACCCCGCCCTCGCTGGAGGACCTGCCGCGCCTGCCCTGGGCCGCCCTCGCCGAGGACCCGCTGCTGTGGGTGATCGAGCGGCTGCCCGACGACTGGGACCTGCGGATCCGGCTGCTGCGCGGCTGGATGCGGCACGAGGACGGCGAGGTGCGCAAGGGCGCGGTGTACGCGACGGAGTACCCGATCCTCACGTGGCGTCCCGCCGCCGGACGGCTCGTCGGCGACCTGGCGCTGCGCCTGTCCGACCCCGAGCGCGACGTCCGCTACTGGGCGGCGAGCCACCTCGCCGGCGCGGGCCGGGCCGCGGCTGAGGCGGCGGATGCGCTGTGGGACCTGCTCCGAAGCGAACCGGCCGAGCACAACACCCCGGCCGCGTCCGCCCTGAACGCCCTGTGCCGTCTGCGGGACCCACGCGCCGCGGAGTACCTGGCGGCCAGATTCGCCGCCGAACCGGCCGACCTGTCCGGGCTGGAGACCGCCATCGGGCTCATCGGCCCGTGGGCCGCCACCTGCCGCGACGCGCTGGTCCGGCTCCTCCCGGAGACGCCCGAGGGCAACACCCGCATCGCGGTGATCGGCGCCGTCGGCCGCCTCTGCACCGGCGAGGCGACGATCCGCGCCGTCGTGCCGGAGCTCCGCCGGCAGTGCGCCACCCACCCCCACGTCACGACCCGGGTCCTCGGCGACCTCGGCCCGGCCGCCGCCGGCGCGCTCCCGGAACTGTGCGCGCTGCTCACCCACGACCAGCCGATCGTGGCGATCAACGCGGCGCGCGCCGTCTGGCTCGTCGCGGGAGACAGGGACGCGGCACTCGGCGTCCTGCGGGAGCGGATCACGGGCGGAGAGGGGTACGACCGGTCGCACGCGCTCGCTGCCCTCGCCGATCTCGGCCCGGCAGGCGCCGGCCTGGCGCCCCTGCTGCCGGAGCTGTTCGACTCGGGGGACGAGACGACGGCGGTCCGCTCGGCGACCGCCTACTGGTCGCTCACCGGCGACCCCGAACCGGTCGTGCCCGCACTTCTGCCCCACGTACGGGCCGGCCGGCCCGGCGTCGAGGCGGTCCGCCGCCTCGGCGAGATCGGCCCGCCCGCCGCCGAGGCCGTACCGGCTCTCCGGCAGGCCGTGACGTCGGACCTCCGCCAGATCGAGTTCGGCAGCCCGGCCACGTGGGTCGCCGAGGACGAGGAATGGGCCGAGGTCTGCACCGAGGCCCTCGACCGCATAGCGCCCCAGCTCACAGCGGTGAACGACACCGTGTGACCGAATGGTCGCCGACCGCATGATCACCCCGTTGTCCAGGGGGAACGTGGCCGTATCCGGACAGAATCCGCACCATCGTCCTTGGCCGCTTAGGCATCCTAAATAGGCGGGTTCAACCGGGGGATCCGCAGATCAGGCAAAGGGGCGTACGGGCCATGGCGAAAATGGTCTTCTTCACCGACAACTACACCGACCGCTCGACGGACAACGGTTACCAGTTCGAGTTCCATTGCGAGCGGTGCGGGAACGGCTACTCCTCCTCGTTCCAGCACTCGGTGTCGGGGTTCGGGGGCAAGCTGCTGCAGATGGGCGGCGACATGCTCGGTGGGCAGATGGGGAGCAAGGCCTCCGAGCTGGGCTGGGACGCCCAGTGGCTGCGGGGGTACGGCGAGCGCGGGTCGACCCGCGACAAGATGCTGGCCAAGGCGGTCGAGGAGGTCTCGCCGCAGTTCACCCAGTGTCACCGTTGCGGGCAGTGGGTCTGCAACCAGATCTGCTGGAACGGCGAGCGCGGCATGTGCACGACCTGTTCGCCCAAGCTCGCTCAGGAGGTCGCCGGGATGCAGGCGGCGGCGCAGGTCGACCAGCTGAACCAGAAGATCCGGGCGCAGGACTGGACCGGCGGGGTCGACTACCGCGACGAGGCCGTCGGACGATGTGCCGCGTGCGGCAACGACTCGGGCGGGGGGAAGTTCTGCCGGCACTGCGGCGCACCGCAGGCGGCGGCGCCCCAGGCCACGAAGAAGTTCTGCACGAACTGCGGCAACAACCTCGCCGACGCGAAGTTCTGCAGCGAGTGCGGCTGGCCGGCCGGCTGATGCGTGCGGCCGGGGAACAGGACGACGCCGGCTTAGGCAGGCAGACCCCGAGGCTCGCCGAGTTCGACGCCCTCCGGCTCCGGTACGGCGGCTGGCAGGACACCCCCGAGGACGCGATCGGCGCCGAGGAGTGCGTCCGGATCCTGCTCGACGAGGGGCTCTGGTGGGCGGCCTGCGCCGAGGCCGTACGGCACGACGCCGCGCGGCTCCGGGACTGGACCACGGCGTCTTGCTGGGCGGCCGAGGTGGTCGACGGGGAGTCGGGCGACGACGCGGCCGGCCGCCGTACGCTCGCGGTCGCGCGCCTCGCCGCCGGCCCGGCGGACGAGGACACGCTGCGGGCGGTGGCCGCCGACTGGGAGGCGGCGCGGGTGCTCCCCGGCTCCGCCGACGCCATGGTCGCCCTCCAGCTCCACCTGCTCCGCGGCGACGTGCGGCGCGGGCGGCGGAGCCGGATCGGCGTGCTCTTCGACGCGCTCACGGACGGCTGGACGGGCGTCGCGGGAGTCGTCCTCGAGATGGAGGTCGTGCCCGGCGGGCCGCCCGGGCTGTTCCCCGACCCCCGCGTCATGCCCACCTTCACCGCCGACGCCGACTTCCAGCGGGGCCCTGGCCATCGCCTGGGAGCGGCACGGCCGCCGTGGTGAACGACGACACCACCATCGACGGCAGGCTCGCCGTCGACCTGACCGCGGTCGAATTCCGGCCGGGCGGAAAGGCGCTGTTCACCACTGATTTCATCGGGCGCGTACAGCAGTGGGACATCGCCCGCCCGGCCGACCTGAAAACGGCCGTCTGCGCCATCGCGCACCGCCGTCTGACCCGGGAAGAATGGAAGAGGTACGTCCCCGGGCGGGAAATGAGCAAGGTGTGCTGAGAAAGGCACGGCGAGAGAAATGAACGCCTCCCGGATTCCTCCTCGCCGCGACTATCATGCCGCCATGGCGGCACCGCCCGAGGGCTCGGCAGACGGCGTCGACCTGCCGCCTCCTCCGCGCGAGCCCTACCGCCATTCCCTCCGCCGCTGGCGTCTTTCGCTGGAGCGTTATCACGGGCTCCGCTACTGGGCGCTCACCCGCGGCCTGCCGCTTCTCATGACCTACGTCGGGCTGTTCGTGGCCAGCGGTTTCGCGATCGGCTGGCGGCGCGCCTATGACGTGAGCATCGGGATCACCTCGCCCGCCGGCTCGCGCGTTCCCGTGCTCGCCTGGTTCCTTTCGGTCGCCGGGTGGCTGCTCGTACCGGCCGTGGTCGGCGGCATCGCCGGATACGTCGTCAGCGACGCCATCACGTCGCGGCGCACCGGGTCGGCCGAGGAGATCTTCACTCGAGACGACGATGAGTGACCGCATCCCGCCCCTGCGGGAGCTGTGCTTCACCCGTAACGGCCATCGCGTGCCGCCGGGCTTCGCCGTGAGCTACGTCCGGGCGCACGGCAGTGAATGGCTGGTCGCCGAAGAGCACTGGGAGCGCCTCGTCGCGCAGGTCCTGCGGACCAAGGACGTGGGCCGGCGCGCGTCGCCGGGCGAGGCGATGCGGGCTGCGGTGACGATCGCGAGCACGCTGCTGTCCGACCCGCTGTTGCGACGTCGTTGCCCGTACTGCCCGTCCCAGGTGAGAGGAGGTGCCCATGGGCGAGAGCCGGCCGGAGCCGAACAGCCTTGAGTCGCTCGTCGGCGACCTGCTGGCCGCCGCGAACCCCGAGCGCGACGCCGCCTGGGTGCACGAGCACGCCGGCCCGCTGGCCGCCTCCGCGCTCGACGCCGCGGACGAGGCTGGCGCACCGGAGCCCCCGGCCGCGCCGCCCTTCGACCGTGCGCTCCGCGAGGCGCTCGCCGAGGTTCGGCTGTCGGCCGAGACGCCGCGGGCGCACGTCCTCACCGGCGACCTCGACCTGGCACTCGTCGCGGCCAGGACCGCGCCGGACGGCCGGTACGCGATCGAGCTCACGGCCGCACACCTCGACTCCGAGGTCGTGGTGCCGGCCGGGATCTGGCTGGTCCTGCGGGCCGACGGCGGCACGCGCGCCCTCCGCCACCTCGCCGGGCTCGACGAGGCCGGGCGCGCGGAGTTCACCGGCGTCCCGGAGGGCGACTGGGCGTTCGACCTCCTCGTGCTCTCCGGCACGGCCCGCGACGACGCGATCCCGCTGCCCGTCGTACGCGCCGCCCCGGGCGCGATCGCGGCTGCGGGCGGGGCGTACGCGGTGGCGCTGCCCGGCGGGATCGTCCTGCTGCTGAGCGAGCCCAAGGGCACGGCCCCGTACGTGCTGGAGGTCCTCGCGCCGGGCGGCCGGATGAAGGTCTTCCAGGTGCACTACTGGGGCACGGACGGCCGCCCGCACACGCTGTTCGTGCCCGGCGCGCACCGGTCGCGGCTGCGCATGCGCGACTTCGCCCCGTCCGGTCCCTGGTGGCTCGCCGACGCCACGGGCGAGATCGGCCCGGCCGACACGGAACGGGTCCAGGCCTCCGTCGAGGCCGCCGACAACAGGGTGACCACCCTGGCCTGGCGCGCTCTCCTCGGCTAGTCGGCCCGCGCGCAGAACCTCCCATACCGGTAGAAGTCCATCGGTTGACTTTTAGATAACGCGTATGCATAACATGCATGCGCACTGGTGGTCACCGTCTCGCATTCCGTGACCCCTGCGTGCGGAGGAGACGGGAGGCTGATCGCCTTGGTTGAACGGTGCCCACGTGCCTGAGCCGCCAAGCCTCGTGCGAGCGGCCGAGCCCACGACCGTCCCGGCGTTGCTGCGGGCGCGTGCCGAGGCCGAGCCCGGCCGCGTCGCCCTGCGGCTCGCCGGCGGCGGGACCCTGACCTACGGAGACTGGGACCGGCGCTCGGACGCCGTCGCCCGCGGCGTACGCGAGCGCGGGCTGCGCCCCGGCGATCCCGCCGGACTCGTCTTCGGCCCCGAGAGCCACCTCGACTTCGCGGTCGCCTACTGTGGCGTGCAGAAGGCGGGCGGCGTCGCCGTACCGCTCGGCGCGCACCTCGGGCCGCACGCGATCGCCGGCCTCCTGCGCCAGTGCGAGGTCGCGGGCACGGTGCACGACGGGTCCGCGCCGCAGACCCCCGGATGGTCGACCACCACCGCCGAGGCCGAGCCTGCTCTCGGGGCCGAAGACCTGCTCGGCCTCGGCGTACGGCCGGCGGACCCGGCCCAGATCCTCTACACCTCCGGGACGACCGGCCGGCCCAAGGGCGTCACCGCCACCCACGCGAACCTCACGTACGGCCTCGACCCGGCGCCCCGGCCCCGGCCGCTCGCGCACTCCGAGCACTGCCTGCACGCGTTCGCGCTCGGCTCCAACGCCGCCCAGACGATGCTGGTCAACGCGCTCGTGGCCCGGCCTGCGACGGTGATCGCGCCGGGCTTCGACGCGGAGGAGTTCGGCGCGCTGATCGAGCGCCACCGCGTGGGCAGCGTCTTCGTCGTCCCGTCGATGGCCATCGAGCTGGTCAACCGCCGGATCCCGCAGCGGTTCGACCTGTCGAGCGTGCTGCTGTTCGGCTCCACCGCCGCCGCGCTGCCGCCCGCGGTGGCGCTCGCCCTGTCGGAGGCGCTGCCCGGCGCGACACTGACCAACAGCTACACCTCCACCGAGGCGGCCCCGGCGCAGATCACCATGGTCTTCGACCCCGAGCGGCCCGGTGCCCTCGGCCGGCCCGCGCGGCCCGGCGACATCCGGATCACCGGTGAGGACGGCCGGCCAGTGCCGCGCGAGTGCACCGGCGCGGTCTGGCTCCGCTCGTACGCGCCGCCGCGCGGCTACCACGGGCAGGCGGCGGACGGCGTGTTCGCCGGCGGCTGGGTGGCCATGGGCGACCTCGGCTACCAGGACGCCGACGGTTACCTGCACCTCGTCGACCGGGCCGACGACGTCGTCAAGTCCGGGGCGCTCGCGGTCTCCACGCTCCGCGTCGAGGCGGCGCTGCACGAGCACCCGGCCGTCGCCGAGGCCGCCGTCGTCGGCGTCCCGCACCCGGTGCTCGGCCAGGCGCTCGCCGCCGCCGTCGTCCCCGCGGGCGAGATCGGCGACCTGCGCGCCTTCCTGGCCGAGCGGCTCGGCCGCCACGAGATGCCCGCCCACATCCGCAGCGTCGACGCGCTCCCGTACAACGCGGCCGGAAAGGTGGTCAAGGGCGAGCTGCGCGCGGTCCTCGCCCTGGGCGAACGCCGCAACGGACCGGCGCCCGCGTCGGCGACCGAGACCGCGCTCGCCCGGCTGTGGGGCCGCCTCCTCGGGACCGCTGGCGTCGGCGCGAGCGACGAGTTCTTCGCCCTCGGCGGCGACTCGATGCGCGCCGCGCAGCTCGCCACGCTCGCCGGCGAGGAGTTCGGCGTCGACGTTCCCGCGGCGCTCGTCTTCGACCACCCCGACCTGGCCGGCCAGGCGGCCTGGATCGACGCGGCCGGCCGCGCCGCGCGGCGGCCGGCCGACGGCGGGTCCGACGAGCACGCGGTCGGCTCCCTGCAGGAGCACCTGCTCACCTGGATGCACGAGCTCGACCCGCCGCGCGACGTCGGCCCGATGCACGTCGCCGTGCGCGTCCACGAGGAGGTCGACCCCGCCCTCCTGGCCGCCGCCCTCGACGCGCTGGTCCGCCGGCACGACGGCCTGCGCACGCGATTCGCGCGCGGGCCGGCCGGCTGGACCGCCACCGTACGGGAGAAGCCGCCGCCCGAGCTGGTCACGCGCGACGCCGTCGGCGCGACGGAGGAGGAGCGGCAGCGCGACGCCGCCGGGCTCGTCGCCGCCGAGGTGGCGCGGCCGTTCGACTGGCGGCGCGGTCCTCTCGTCCGCGCGGTCCTGGTCCGGGTCGGTCCCGAGGAGTACCTCGCCGCCCTCGTCATCCACCACCTCGTCGTGGACGGCTGGTCGATGGGCATCCTGCTGCGCGAGCTCGGCCTGCTGTACTCCGCGCTGCGCACCGGGCACCGGCCCTCGCTGCCGCCCGCGACGCAGAGCGCCGACGTGGTCGCGTGGAACCGACGGCAGTGGCCGCGTACGCGCCCGCTGTGGCGGCGTGCCCTCGACGGCGCGCCGGCGGCCGTCGAGTACTTCCCCGGCCGCCGCCTCGCCCGTACCTACCAGGCCGCGTCGCAGCGGTTTCTGTTCGAGCCCGACCTGGCCGCGGGCCTGCGCGCCGTCGCGGAACGGCACCGGACGAGCGCGTTCACGCTGGTCGCCGCGTGCTGGCTCGCCGTGCTGGCGCGGCACACCGGGGCGAGCGAGTTCGTCGCCCTGACCCCGGTCACCGGCCGGGCCCGGCCGGAGTTCGAGAGCGCGGTCGGCTGCCTGGCCCAGTCGCTGCTCGTCCGGGTCCCGGTCGGCGACGACCCGCCGCTGGGCGTCCTGGTGGAGCGCGTACGCGACGGGCTGCTCGCCGCGACCGACCGCCAGGCGTACCCGTTCGCCGAGTTTGGTGCGGCCGTCCCGTTCCCGGTGGAGATCCCGTTCAGCCGGTGGCCGGGCGAGCCGCACTTTCCCGGGCTGATCTCCGAGGCGTTCGCGCTGCCGCACGGCCTCGTGTGGAGCTGGCCGCTGCCCGGCGAGGACCGCGGCGTGCCGAAGCTGGAGCTGGCCGAGCTGCCCGGCGGCCGGATCGAAGGACGGCTGACCTACAACCGGCACGCCTTCGTCGAGGACACCGTCGGGCATCTCGCCGACGACCTGAAAGAGACGGTCGCACGCGCCGTGACCGGCGCTCCGACACCGGCAGGGAGTAACCGATGACCGCACCCGTACCGATGTCACCCGAACAGGCCGGCGTCTGGTTCACCGAGGAACTGGGCCAGGCCGGCACCGCCTACCATCTCCCGCTCACGGTGGGCTTCGACGGCGCGCTGGACACCGGCGCGCTGCGGACCGCGTGCGCGACCGTGGTGAGCCGCCACCCGGTGCTCGCCACCGCCGTGCACGTGGCGGACGGCGTGCCCTACCTCGTGCCCGTCCCGGCGCCGGAGCTGGACCTGATCGACCTGTCCGGGCTGCCCGAGGACGGCCGCGCCGACGCGGCGGGACGGCACGTGGAGGAGGAGACCGTACGGCCGTTCGTACGGGACAAGGGACCGCTGTGCCGGTTCACCCTCGTGACCCTGGACGCGGCGCGGCACGTGCTCGTCGTGGTCGCCCACCACCTGGTGTTCGACGGCGGATCCAAGGACGTCTTCGTGGCCGAGCTCGCGGAGGGCTACCGCGCGGCGATCGCGGGCACGGCCCGGCCGCCGCTGCCCGCGCCGTCGCCGGCCGCGCGCCGCCGCCCGCCCGAGGAGGAGGCCGCCGCGCGGGAGTTCTGGGCCCGGCGGTGGACGCCGCCGGCCGAGGTCACGCTGCCCGGGGACACCGCCGGCGCGCGGCCCGTGGTGGCCGAGGTCGGCATCGACGCCACACTGTCACGCGCGGTCGGCGTGACCGCCGAGCGGCTCGGCGTCACCCGCTTCGAACTCCTCCTCGCCGCGCTGCGGGCGCTCCTCATGCGCTACGGCAACGACCCGGTGACGGTCGCGGTCGACCTCGGCACCCGTACCGAGGAGACGCGGGGCCGGATCGGCATGTACGTCAACCAGCTCCCGGTCGGCGGAAGCCCGGAACCGTACGCCGACTTCTCCGACTTCGCCCGCGCCACCCGCGGTGAGCTGCGCGAGCTCTACCCGATCCGCCGCGTGCCGCTCAGCCACGTCGCCGCCGGAGTGCCCGCCGGCCTGTCGCTCGCCCCGGTCTCGGTCAGCTACCGGCGGCGCGCCGAGGCCCCGGTCTGGCCCGAGGGGCTGAGCGCGCGGGTCGGCTGGAACCGCTTCAACCATGCCGCGCGCGGGGCGCTGCACCTGCAGATCGTGGACGCGCCGGACGGCACGGCGGCCACGCTCGCCGGCCGCTCCGAGGCCGTCACGCGGATCGCCGGCCACCTGCGCACGCTGCTGTCCGACGTCACGCGGGACCCGGACCGGCCCCTGGACGAGCTCGCGCTCATGACGGAGGAGGAGCGGCGGCAGGTGGTCGAGGAGTGGAACGACACCGCGCGCCCCTTCCCGGACGCGACCACGGTCGACCGGATGATCGCGGCCCAGGTACGGGCCACCCCGGACGCGACGGCCGTCGAGGCCGGCGGCGAGCGGCTCACCTATGCCGAGCTGAACGCGGCCGCCAACCGCCTGGCGCACCTGCTGCGCGAGGAGGGCGTACGGCCGGGCGGGGTGGTCGGCGTCTTCGCCCGCCGGTCGGCCGACCTCGTCGTCGGGCTCCTGGCCGTGCTCAAGGCCGGCGCCGCGTACCTGCCGCTGGACCCGGACCAGCCCGACGACCGGCTGGCGTTCATGCTCGCCGACGCCGGAGCCGAGCTCACGCTCACCGCCAGCCTCCTCGCGCCCCGGCTCCCGGCCGGCGTACGGGCCGTGCTGCTGGAGCAGGCCGCCGGGGAGCAGCCCGCCGAGGATCCCGAGCCCCTGGCCGGCCCGGACGACCCCGCGTACCTCATCTACACCTCCGGCTCGACCGGCGCGCCGAAGGGCGTGCTGAACAGCCACCGGGGGCTCTGCAACCGGCTCGACTGGATGCAGCGGGAGTTCGCGCTCGGCGCCGACGACGCCGTGTTGCAGAAGACGCCGATCGGCTTCGACGTGTCGGTCTGGGAGTTCTTCTGGCCGCTGATGACCGGCGCCCGCCTCGTCATGGCGAGCCCGGGCGGGCACCGCGACCCGGGCTACCTGCGCCAGGTCATCGTCGAACGGGCGATCACGACCGTGCACTTCGTGCCCTCGATGCTCGGCGTCTTCCTGGAGGAACCGGACGTCTCGTCCTGCGTCAGCCTCCGCCGTACGATCTGCAGCGGCGAGGAGCTCACGCCCGCGCTGGCCGCCGAGTTCCTGCGGCGCATGCCCGGTGAGCTGCACAACCTGTACGGCCCGACCGAGGCCGCCATCGACGTCAGCTCCTGGCACTGCGAGCCCGGACAGGTCGTCGGCCGGACACGGCTGCCCATCGGCCGCCCGATCCAGAACATGCGGCTGTACGTCGTCGACCGGCAGGGCAACCCGGTGCCGGCCGGCATCCCCGGCGAGCTGCTGATCGGCGGGCCCGGCGTGGCACTGGGCTACCTGGGCCGGGAGGAGCTGACCGCCGAGCGGTTCGTCCCCGACCGGTTCGTGCCCGGGGGACGGCTCTACCGCACCGGCGACTTCGCCCGGTGGCGCGTGGACGGCGACCTGGACTACCTCGGGCGCATGGACCGGCAGGTCAAGCTGCGCGGCAACCGCATCGAGCCGGGGGAGGTCGAGGCCGCGATCCGGGCGCACCCCGGCGTCGCCCAGACGGCCGTGGTCGTCGCCGGCACGGGCGGCGACCGGCGGCTCGTCGCGTACGTGGTGCCCGCCGCGGACCCCGCCGACGCGGCCTCGCTGCGCGCGCACCTGACCACGCGGCTGCCCGACTACATGATCCCCGCCGCGTTCGTCGTGCTGGACGACCTGCCGCTGACCCCCAACGGCAAGCTCGACCACGCCGCGCTGGCCGCGCGGCCCCTGCCCCGCGTCGCCGCGTCCGCGGTGTCCGCGGCGGACGCCGTCACGGGCGACGGCCGGCTGCTGGAGGACGTCCGCGCGATCTGGTCGGAGGTGCTGGGCGCGGAGCGGATCGGCCTGGACGACGACCTGTTCGACCTCGGCGGCCACTCGCTGACCATCACCCAGATCGCCGCCCGCATGCGCCGCCGGCTGCGCCTCGACCTTCCGCTGCAGGTGTTCTACGACACCCCCACGGTCCGGGGCGTGGTGGCGGCGGCCGGCCAGAGCGACCGCTGACCCACCGACGACGTCAGGAGACGACATGACGGCCGGGATGCTGCCGGACTTGCCGATCATCGTTCCGCGTTCCCCGGACGAGGCGGACCTGCCGCTGTCCTGGGGCCAGGAGCGGCTGTGGTTCCTGCACCAGCTCGACCCGGCCGACACCGCGTACCACGTCTTCGTCGCGCGGCGCCTCCGCGGCCCGCTCGCCCCGGACCGGCTCGCCCGCGCGCTGTCGGACCTGGTCGCCCGGCACGAGTGCCTCCGCACCAGGTTCCCGACCGCGGACGGCGTCCCGTTGCAGGTCGTCGACCCGCCCGAGCCGGTGCCGCTGGTCGTCGCGCTCCTGGAGGACGAGGACGGCGAGGAGCGCGCCCGCGAGCTGTTCGTCCAGCGGATCGAGGCGCCGTTCGACCTCGACGCGGGGCCGCTGCTGCGGGCCACGCTCGTACGGCGGAGCGAGGACGAGCACCTGTTGTGCCTGGTCGTCCACCACATCGTGGCCGACGGCTGGTCACTCGGGCTGATGTGCGACGAGCTCGGCGCGCTGTACCGGGAGACGGACGTGCCGCCGCTGCCCATCCAGTACGCCGACTACGCCCTGTGGCAGCGCCGCGAGCCCGGCGAGGGCGCGCCGCGGCGGCTCGACTACTGGCTCGGGCAGCTCACCGGAGTGCCGCCTCTCGAACTGCGCGGCAGCCGCGACCGCCCGCCCGTGCGCACCTCGCGCGGCGCCACCGTACGGCAGCCGCTGCCGGCCGCGCTGTGCGCGGAGGTCACGCGGTTCGCGCGGGCGCAGCGCGCGACGCTTTTCATGACCATGCTCACGGCCTACCAGGCGATACTGGCGCGCCACAGCGGCCTGGACGACGTCTGCGTCGGCACGCCCGTCTCGGTACGCGACGAGGTCGAGCTGGAGCCCCTCATCGGCCTGTTCGTCAACACGCTCGCGTTGCGCGGCGACCTGTCCGGGGACCCGACCTTCCGCGACCTGGTGTCCCGCACCCGTGCCACCGCGCTGGAGGCGTACGCGAACGCGGACGTGCCCTTCGACCGGCTCGTGACCGAGCTGGACCTGCCCCGCGACCTGAGCCGTACGCCTGTGTTCCAGGCGATGTTCCGGCTCGACCCCGGCGGCGTGGCCGAGCTGCGGCTCGACGGCCTGGAGGTCACCCCGTTCGAGGTCGGCCACCGTACGGCACAGGTCGACCTGACGCTGGAGGTGACCTGGGGCGAGGGCGACGCGTGCGCGGAGTTCGTCTACAACGCCGACCTGTTCGAGGCCGCCACCGTCGAGGCGCTGGCCCGTGACCTGGTCGAGGTGCTCACCGTCGGCTGCGCCGTACCGGACACCCGCCTGTCCGAGCTCGGCGTCCTCGAACCGACTCCGCGCCGCCACCCGGTGCGGCCCCGGCCGCCGGCGCCGGTCTCGCCGGCCCCCGACCCGGAGGACCCTGAGGGCCCGGTCGAGACCGCGCTCGCCGAGATCTGGCGTGAGGCCCTCGGCGTGGCACGGGTCGGCGCCACCGACGACTTCTTCGACCTGGGCGGCCACTCGCTGCTCGCCGCGCGGGTCGTCGCACGCCAGCGTGGCGTCCTGCCGGCGGACGCGCGTCCGCTCAGCGTCATGGACCTGTTCCAGCACCGGACCGTACGGCGGCTCGCCCAGCTCGCCACCGGCACCGGCGAGGCCGTACGGCAGGAGGGTCTGCTGCACGAGCTGACCCCGTCCGGCCGCCGCAGCATGTCGCTCGTCTGCGTCCCGTACGGCGGCGGCAGCGCGATCGTCTACAAGCCGCTCGCGGACGCGGTCGGCCCGGACTGCTCGCTGTACTCCGTCGCCATCCCCGGTCACGACCTGGGCCGGCTGGAGGAGACGCGGCCGCTGGAGGAGATCGCCGCCGCGTGCGTGGCCGAGATCCGGGAGCGCGTCACCGGGCCGGTCGTGCTCTACGGGCACTGCGGCGTCGGCGGCGCGCTCGCCGTGGAGATCGCGCTGCGGCTCCAGGAGGCCGGCCGCGAACCGGCGGCGCTCTACCTGGGCGCCACCTACCCCTTCGCCCGCCCGAGCGGCCGGCTGCTGGACCGGCTCATCCGGATCGCCGGCCGCGAGGGGCTGCGCAGCGACCGGGTCACGGCGAACTGGCTGACCTCGATGGGCGCGGACCTCGAAGGCCTGGACGCCGACCAGGTGGCGTTCATCGTCCGCAACATCCGCCACGACGGCGAGGCCGCCGAGGCCTATTACGGAGAGCGGCCGCGCGCCCGGCTGCGCTGCCCGGTGATCTCGGTCGTCGGCGAGCGCGACCCGGTGACGGAGTTCGCCGAGGAGCGCTACCGCGAGTGGCACTTCCTGTCCGACCGTACGGCCCTGGTGGTGCTGCCGGAGGCCGGGCACTTCTTCCTCAAGCACCGGGCCGGCGAGCTCGCCGAGATCATCACCGGCACGCATCCCGCGCTGGCCGGCGGGACGCTGCGGCCGAGCACCGGGTCGCGGTCGCGCTGGTGGGTCGGCGGGGTGTCCTCGGCGCCGGAGGAGGCGTCGGCGGAGGTCCAGCCGAGCATGGCGCGGTTCCTGACCGTCTCGGTCGGCCAGCTCGTCTCCATCGCCGGGTCCGCGGTGACGGAGTTCGCCCTTCCGCTGTGGACCTATCTCAAGGTCGGCTCGCTCACCCAGTACGCCATCCTGTCCGTCCTGGCGATCATGCCGGGCGTCCTGGCCGCGCCGCTCGCCGGCGCGGTCGTCGACCGGTGCCGGCGCAGGCGGGTCATGCTGGCCGGCGACGCGCTGTCCGGCGCCGCCGTCGGCACCGTCGCCCTGCTGTACGCGACCGGCTCACTGCGCCTCGGATTCGTGTACGCCCTGGTCGCGTGGCTGTCGGTGGCCCTGACCTTCCAGCGGCTCGCCTACGCCTCGGCGGTCCCGCAGCTCGTGCCCAAGCGTTATCTGGGGCATGCCAACGGCGTGGTCGAGATGTTCAACGGCATCGCGCAGTTCGCCGCCCCGCTGGTCGCGGTCGGGCTGATGGCGGCCGTCGGCCTGGGCGGGATCCTCACGATGGACCTGGTGAGCTTCGCCGTCGCGGTCGCCGTGGTGCTGGCCGTGCGCTTCCCGGCCGCGATGGCCCTGCGGCGGCGCGAACCGCTCGGCGCGGAGATCCTCGGCGGGCTGCGCTACTCGCTGGAGCGGCCGGGGTTCCGCGCCATGCTCGGCTACTTCGCCGTCCAGACGCTGTTCCTGTCCGCGATGCTGGTCGCGGTCTCCCCGCTCGTGCTGTCGTTCGCCGGTCTGTCCTCGGTCGGGCCGGTCATCGTCCTCGGCGGCGCGGGTGCCGCGCTCGGCGGCCTGACCATGGTCATCTGGGGCGGTCCCGTACGCCGCCGGATGCGCGCGGTCGTGCTCGGCACGGCGGTCCAGGGCGGCTTCGGCGTCCTCACCGGGCTGCGCCCCTCCCTGGTCCTCATCGCCGCCGGCCTGGCCGGGATGCTGTACTGCCTGGCGATCGTGCGCGGCACGTACGCCACGATCGTGCAGACCAAGGTGCCGCAGCGGCTGCAGGGCCGGGTCTTCGCGGTCAACCAGGTGATCTCCTGGTCGACCATCCCGCTCGGGTTCGCCGTGCTGGCCCCGCTGTGGGCCCACGTGTTCGGGGCGATGCTCACGCCGGACGGCCGGCTGGCCGGCACCGTCGGCGCGGTGATCGGCACCGGCCCCGGGCGGGGCATCGGCCTCATGTACGTCGCGTTCGGCCTGGTGATGGCGGTGACGAGCCTCCTCGCCGCCCGCTACGGCCGCGTGTCCCGCTTCGACGACGAGGTGCCGGACGCGATCGCCGACGACCTCGTCGGCCTCAACGAGCATCGATCACGCCGCGAGTCCGGCGCCGACCTAAGGATGGGCAACGCATGAAACTGGTCATTTGCAGCAACAGTGCCCCCCGATGGCAGGAGGGAGTGGGGCTGATGCCCCGCTCGCCCGGCGGGCTGGTACCCCTGCTGGTCACGTTGCTCGGCGAACACGGCGGCGACTGGATCTGCACGGCGCCCGGCGGAGCCCCTCCGGGCTCGGAGGCGGTCGAGGTGACCACGCTGCCGGACGGCGTGACGCTGCACCAGGTGCGCCAGTCCAAGGCGGTGCTCGAACAGCACTACACCGAGATCGGCATCCGGCTGATGCTGTGGCTGTTCCACTACCTGTTCGACACCGCGCGCGAGCCGCTGTTCGACCGGAAGTTCGCGGACGCGTGGACCGGCTATGAGACCGTGAACCGGGCGTACGCGGACCGGCTGGCGAAGCTGATGACGAACGCACCGGACGAGCTCGTGTTGATCAACGATTACCACCTGTTCCTGGTCCCGGAGATGCTGGGCGCGCGGGCCGGGGGACGGCTCGCGTTCTTCCACGGGCTGCCGTGGTGTGACCCGGACTACTTCGGCCTGCTGCCCGCGCGCATCCGCGACCGGATCCTGACCAGCCTGCTGCGCTGCGACATCGTCGGCTTCCACTCCACCCGCTGGGCGGAGGCGTTCCTGGCCTGCTGCGCGCGTTTCCTGCCGGGCTGTTCGGCCTCGGACGGGCGGGTCGTCTTCGAGGGGCACGAGACGCGGGTCTCGGTCGCCCCGTTCCCGCTCGACGTGGACGCGGTGGACCGCCTGCGCGGCTCGTCCGACACCGCGCTGTGGGAGAAGCACCTGCAGGGGCTCGGCGAGGGCCGGCGGATGATCGCCCGTGCCGACCGCATCGACCTGTGGAAGAACCTGCCGCGCGGCTTCGCTGCGTACGAGAGCGTGCTGGAGCGCAAGCCGGGGCTGGCCGACGAGTGGTGGTTCTGCGCGGTGGCCACTCCGCCGAGCCGTACCACCGAGCGCAGCCGTGACCTGCAGCGCAAGTGCGAGAAGATGGTGGCGCGGATCAACGAGAGGTTCGGGCTGCCGACCCGCCCGGCCGTCTCGCTCGTCTATCCCGACCTGGCCACCACCCGCAACTGCGTGGTCGCCGCGCTGAGCTCCGCCGACCTCACGCTCGTCAACCCGACCCTGGACGGGATGAACCTCGTCGCCAAGGAAGCGCTCTACCTCGGAGAACACGCGCCGCTGCTGCTCTCGGTGAACGCCGGGGCGTACGAGGAACTGGCCGGCCACGTGACGCCGATCGAGCCCTTCGACGTCGAGTCCACCGCGCAGGCCCTGCTCGACGGCATGAACGGCGGCGGCGTCTCGGCCGCGCAGGCCGCGGGCCGCGATCTGCTGCGCGGCCAGACCGCCGCCGGCTGGCTGGCGAAGCTGACCGCGTCATGATCGGGATGCGCTCGTCCGACAACCTCACCGGCCACCGCCTTTCGGTGCGGCGTACGGTGCTGGAGCACCTGCGGCACCGGGGGATCATCGGCGTCGACGACCGGCGCGTGACCGGCGGCAGCCCGCTCGCGCTCGGCGTCTCCGGCATCACGGCCGACTCCGGGGGCGTCGTCGCGATCGACGGCGACCGCTGCGTCCCGTCGCACCGCACGCTGTCGGACGTGCTCGGGACGGGCGGGTACCTCGCGGACCGTATGGCCGTGGCCGCGCGGCACGAGGCGGGGTACGACCCGGTGCTGTACCACGCGATCCGTGACTTCCTGCCGCCGCGCGAGAAGGCGAGCAAACGGTGCGTGCCGGCCGGGACGCCGGAGCACGCCGCCGCCGAGAGCCGCGACCACATCTTCGCCGACCTCGTGGTCTACCAGCCGGGCACGCTGCCGGGCGGTGAGCCGTTCCGCTCGACCGGCCACTGGAACCTCCCCGGCCAGCTGGAGATCTTCCAGACGCTGACCGGGCGGGTGGCGATGCTGGTCGGCGGCTACACGCGCGACGGCCGCCCGTTCCTGTACGAGCAGGTCTGCGGGCCGGGCGACCTCATGGCCGTGCCCTTCGGCATCTGGCACGTGACGTACGTCCTCGACGGGCCGGCCGTGGTGTTCAACCTGACCACCGAGGTCGGTGACGCGGGGAGCGTGGTCGCGCATCCGGGCGAGGAGAAGTACCACCGCGCGTCGCCGATCGCCGTGACGGCCTGCCGGGACTCCGGACGGCACTCCTACGTCGGCGAGGGCCTGGACCTGTGGGGCCGTCCGCTGGGCGCGCCGCGTACGGACTGGCTGCAGTCGCTGCTGGCGCCCGGGGAGTCACTGGCCGACCTGCATCTCTACGCCTCACCGTCGCGGCTGGCCGCGTTGCAGAGGCTGGCGTGGGAGGCGTACGGGCGGTGCTGGCCGCATCACGGCGGTCTGCTGGAGCCGGCGTGACGCTGTCCCATGCCTGACGCCGCGACGATCCCGGGGATCATCGACCGGGCGATCGCCGCGGCCACCGCCTTCGGCGTGGAGCAGCGGGAGGTGGTCCTCGTACGGCACGGCCAGCCGCTTCCGGAGCCGGAGCGGCGCGAGTCGGAGCTGCTGGACCCGCCGCTGAGCGCGCTCGGCCGCCGGCAGGCCGAACGCGCGGCGCTGGCGCTGGACGGGGTGACGGCCGTTTTCTGCAGCGATCTGGCCCGCGCGGGGGAGACCGCCGCGATCGTCGGCGGGCGGCTCGGCGTGCCCGTTCGGGAGACGGCCGGGCTGCGGGAGATCACGGTGTTCCGCGGGGACCTGGGGGACGCGGCGGCGTGGACGTCGGCCGCGGCCGCGTTCGTGTCCGGAGGGCGCTGGGAGTCGTTCCTGAAGCCGGACCCGGCGTCGGAGTTTCGCCTGCGGGTCCGCCGGGCGTTCGCCGAGATCGCCTCGGACCACGCGACGGGCACGGTCGCGGTGGTGTGCCACAGCGGCGTCATCAACGCCCACCTGGCCGACACGCTGTCGCTGGACCGCGACTACTTCGTCCGCCCGGCCCACGCGTCCCTTTCCCGCGTGTGCCTGTCGTCCGGGCGCTGGGTTTTGCAGAGCGTCAACGAGACCGCCCACCTGCGCCCGGACTGGCTGACCGCGTGAACGTCAGGAGCGCTTGAGGAAGATCGGGTTGGTCAGCGCGGCCATCGGGCCCCACATCAGCGCCGGCCCCATCGTGTTGCCGTGGCCCGGGTTGCCGTCCGCCATCGGGTGGCGTACCTCCGCGCGCACGTACGCGGCGAGCGAGGTCGTGGTGCGCCACACGACGGTGCCCGTACCGGAGGCGCCGAGGGACTCCTGGTGCATCTGGCCCTCGTCCGTGATGAACCGGACGGTGCCGTTCGGCACGCCCGCGACCTCCAGCGTGACGTCGACCGGGGCGTCGGCGGGAGCGGTGAGCGTGCCGCCGATGCCGGCCTGCCGCCGGTGGCCGCTGACGCCGAAGGAGAGCTCCACCTCGGACGACTCGGCGATCCAGTTACGGCCCGCGCGGAGGCCGTCCATGATGGCGTCGGTGTCCAGGTCGTCCGCGTACACGACGTTGTGCGGGAGCCCGATCACCTGCGGAACGCTGTGGGCGTCGCTGTCGCCCATCGCGGGGAGCCAGCGCCTGCCCGTACGCACGGCCTCGCCGAGCTTGGCGTCCCACATGTCGACGGAGGACTCGTCGTCGTAGGTCCAGGGGCCGTTCCAGACCTCCACGGCGTCGGCGTCGTCGTACCCGAACTTCCACTGGCAGGCGACGTACGGGCAGTACGGGTGGGCGGGCACGACGATGCCGCCGGAGCGGTGCACCTGGCGCGCGAACCGGTCGAAGGCGTCGTCACGCGAGCGGTAGCGCCAGTCGATCCACTCTCCGGCGGTGAGGCCGAGCGCGAGCCAGTGGCCGTTCCTCGTGGTGACCTCCTCACCGGTGATGATCAGCAGGTCCGGCCCGGCGTACTCGCCCCAGACCGCGTGGGAGGAGGAGGTGTTGTGGTCGGTGGAGACCATGAAGTCGAGCCCGGCCTCGCGCGCGCCGGCGGCCACCTCTCCGGGGAGCCGCCGGCCGTCGGAGTGCACGGTGTGGAGGTGACCGTCGCCGCGGTACCAGGCACGGCCGCGGCCCTTGGCCCGCCGCGGCGGGTAGTTCGGCGTGAACGCCTCTCCCGGCGCGCCGAACGTGAGCGTGATCTTGACCTGGTAGTTCATGCCCTGGGGTGCGATCTGGTACGGGCCGAGGACGATGTTCCACGTGCCGGACTGGACCGGGCCGGGCAGGTAGCCGGGGGTGGCCTCGGTGTTGCTGATCTCGAACGCGGTGCGGAATCCGCCGGACCAGCCGCGAAAGCCCCGGCCGCCGAGCTTGGTACCGCGCTGGTCGAAGACGCCGATGTCGCAGGAGTTGCCCGGGGTGCCCGCCGGCACGGCCGGCTTGTCGTAGGTGTACTCGACGGCGATCTTCTGCACGCCCTTCGGGACCTCGACCGGGACGTAGACGAAGTCGGCCGCGCCGGTGTCGAGGTGGCCGGTGACGGTGCGGGTGACGTCTTGGGGCGTTGTCGCGGCGGACGCCCGTCCCTGGGTGAATGAGACGGGGGCGAGGGTGACCGCGGCGGCGCCGGTGGCGGCGGCCATCAGCAGCCGGCGTCGGTCGAGCCCTGCGCTCTGGCCGTCGGCCGCCGCGGGTTCGGAGTGGTGCTCGCAACGTCCTTCAGGGCACATGTCATCCTCGTGGGGTCGTTTCGTGGGGATCCCAAGGATGTTCGCCCAGTTCAGCGAACGTAAGGTGATCCCTGGGCGGACGGCTCGTCTCATGCGGATGACGTCAGCGCGTGGTCGACGACGTCTTCGAGGGCGATCTTCGCGGTCTCCCCGGTGGCCCGCACCGTCCACTCGACGGTGCCGTCGGCCAGGCCGCGTCTGCCGACGGTGACGCGGTACGGGATGCCGGACAGCTCGACGTCGCGGAACTTCACGCCGGCTCGCTCCGGGCGGTCGTCGACGATGGTCTCGATGCCGGCGGCGCGGAGCCGTTCGTAGATCGCCTCGCCCTCTCTCGCGGTCTCGTCGTCGTTGGACTGGGCGACGACGACCGCCACCTGGAAGGGCGCGACCGTTTCGGGCCAGACGATGCCGCGCTCGTCGTGGTGGGTCTCGACGATGGCGGCCATGGCGCGTTCGACGCCGATGCCGTAGCTGCCCATGATCACCGGCTTGCGGTCGCCGCCGGGGTCGAGGACGTCGATGCCCAGGGCCTCGGCGTACCGGGTGCCGAGCTTGAAGATGTGCCCGACCTCGATCGTGCGGGTTCGCCGTACGGGTTCGCCGCACCGTACGCAGGCCTCACCCGCGGCCACCTCGCGCAGGTCGGCCCAGGTGCCGACGGTGATGTCGCGGTCGACGTCGACGCCGCGGAGGTGGACGTCGTCGGTGTTGGCGCCGGTGAACATGTCGCGGCGGCCGCGCAGGGCCTCGTCGGCGATTACCGGGAGGTTCGTGACGCCGACCGCGCCGAGGCTGCCGGGGTGCGCGCCGAGGGCTTCGTGGATCTCGCCGGCCTGCGCGGGCCGTACCTCTTTTGCTCCGGTGGCGTCTTTCAGCTTCTGCTCGTTGAGGGCGTGGTCGCCGCGGAGCAGCGTCAGCGTGAGCCGGTCGCCGACGAGGTGGACGAGCGTCTTGATCTGGCGGTCGGCGGGGGCGTCGTACCCCTTGACCAGGTCCTCGATCGTACGGGCGCCGGGGGTGTCGAAGCGCTCCGCCTCTCTTTCACCGTCTTTCGTCTCCGGGAGCCGGGAGGTGGCCTTCTCGATGTTCGCGGCGTATCCGCAGGCGGGGCAGTGGACGATCACGTCCTCGCCGGCGTCGGAGGGGCACATGAACTCGGTCGAGGCCGACCCGCCCATCGTGCCGCTGGAGGCCTCGACGGGGATCGCGGGGATGCCGAGCCGCTCGAAGATCCGTACGTAGGCGTCGTGGTGGCGGGTGAAGGAGGCGTCCAGGCCCTCCTGGTCCAGGTCGAAGCTGTAGGAGTCCTTCATCGTGAACTCACGGGTGCGCAACAGGCCCGCCTTGGGGCGCGGCTCGTCCCTCAGCTTGGTCTGGAACTGGTACCAGGTCTGGGGGAGCTTCTTGTACGACCGGAGCTCTGCCGCGAGCGTCGCGAAGATCTCCTCGTGCGTCATGCCCAGGGCGAGGTCCGCGCCCCTGCGGTCCTTCAGCCGGAACATCTCCTCGCCCATGACCTCCCACCGGCCGCTGCGCTGCCAGACCTCGGCCGGGTGCATGATCGGGAGCACGAACTCCTGCGCGCCCATCCGGTCCATCTCCTGCCGGATGACGTCGATGACCTTGGTGCGCACCCGGACGGCGAGCGGCAGGAGGGAGTAGTGGCCTGCCATGAGCTGCCGGATGTATCCGGCCCGGAGCAGCAGCCGATGACTTGCCGCGTCCGCCTCGGCCGGGTCCTCCCGCAGAGTCGGAATGTGCATCTGAGACCAGCGCATCGTGTTCGGGCCTTCGTTCTCGGAGGTGTACCGCCGGCGCCAAAGCCTATTCCGTTGGTCCAGACCGCTCGTCTGGGTCTAGGGCGATCGTCGCGGGCGTGGCCGGGCTTATGGCCGATGCGGTGCGGACGCCGCTTTCCTAGGGTCGGCTCATGGCATTCAGCCCGGTCGACTACATCTATGCCGCCTTCATCCGGATTCATCCGCGTCGGATCGTTGCGTTTCCGGTCGAGGAGACGTGGTGAGAAGCGCGCTCGTGCTGGGGCCCGGTGGGCCGGTCGGGACGGCGTGGCTGGCCGGCCTGGCGGCGGGACTGCGCCGTGAGCGGGTGGACCTCGGCGCGGTCGACCTGATCGTGGGCACGTCGGCGGGTGCGATCGTCGGGGCGATCCTGGCGTGCGGGGGAGACCTGGACCGGCTCGCGACCCTGCCCGGCTCTGGGAGCGGGGTACGAGCCGATCTGCGGTCGGTCACGGAGACGGGACGAGAAGAGCCCGCAGGGGCGCGGGACGATCCGGGCAGGCTCGCCGAGGCGGGTCGGGGTGAGGCTGTGGAGGTGCGGAGCGATCCGGAACGGCTGGCGGAGGTGTTCGCGGTGCTCGGCGACGCGAGGCTCGACCGGGCGGAGGCCGTGCGCCGGGTCGGGCGGCTGGCCGTCCTCGCCTCGGCCGGTGAGGAGGAGACGGTCATCGCCGGGATGCGGTACCTGGTCGGAGGGGCCGACTGGCCGGACCGGCCGCTGCTGATCCCGGCGGTCGACGCCGAGACCGGCGAGGCGGTGGTCTGGGATCGGGACGGCGCCGCCTCGCTGCCCCAGGCCGTGGCGGCGAGCATCGCGTTCCCGGCGACCGCGCCGCCGATCACCATCGGAGGGCGGCGGTACATCGACGGTGCTCTCCGGGCGGGGCTCAACGTCGACCTGGCCGGAGCCGCGGACCTCCTCATCGTCGCCGAGCCGATGGCGCACCTGTCCGGTGAGACCACAGCGGACGAAAGGGCCGTACGGCTGGTCCCGGACGCCGAGGCGATCGCGGCGTTCGGCCCGGACATCACCGACCGCGCCGCGTGGGCGCCGGCGTACGCGGCCGGAGTGCGGCAGGCGCCTGCCGCGGCCCGGCAGATCGGCTCCCGACTCGCGGCAGGGTAGGCGGAGGTGTTCGCGATCCCGCGGGGCGTCGCCGTTGTGACGGCACCTCTGACTCCGCCCTGGTGAGAGGTCTCTTCACCGGCCCGCGCTGCCGATATCGTTCCCTGGGCGTCGGAGGGGGGATGGTGTGACCGCGGCAGGATTCGAGGCTCGGGCCGATACCTGGATGACCTCCGGGAAAGGGGTGGTCGAGGCATCGGACCTGCTTGCTTCGGCGGTCGACGCGTTGTGCCGTGAACTCGCCTCGGCGGGGGCGTGCTGGGGCGCGGACGACATCGGGCAGGCGTTCTTCCACGGGACCGGTGAGGCGGCCGGCTTCGCCACCGTACGGGACGCGATGCTGGCCGATCTCGAGGACATGGTGAACTCGCTGCGCACCACGGGCGGCAAGCTGATCGTGTCAGGGAAGACCTATCTGCTGGCCGATGAGGCGAGCGATGGAGAATGGGCCTTGCCGTCGCACGGGGGCCGGAACGCGGTCGCGCTGGAAGATCTCTATCAATTGCCGCCGGTGACGGCGAGTCTCGTGGACTCCGACCCGCCGCCGGCGGACGGGGAATGGATCCTCGGACTGCTGGAGCGGCTGGTCGTGGGATGCCGGTGGCCGGACGGCAACATGTCACGGCTCGCGTCCGTACGGAATGCGTTCACTGCCGCGGCGAAGTCGGCCGACGCGGTGGCGAAGGACGTGCGACATCATGCTCACGCGGTCACGGCCAGCAACGTGGGCGAGGCCACACAGAGGTTCACCTCGTTCGCTGCGGTGTTGACCGGCGACGGCGACGAACGCGGCCTGAAGCGGCACGCCTTGATATGTCGCAAGCTTGCGGACTGGGTCGACGCTCTGATCGAGGAGAAGCGGGCCGCCCGCCTGCAGTTCGAGCTGTCCGTGGCCTTCCTGTCCGCGGTATGGGCGATGGCACTGGCGACTTCGTGGATGGTCGGCGGCGCGTCGGTCGTCGATGCCTTCGCGGCCACAGCGGCTGAAGGAATCGCACTCAGGGCGTTTTTGCGAGCCGTCGCGATGGGCGTGTTGTACAACGGCGGCCTGGACGCTGCCGGCCAGTACGCCCGCGTACACGAGGGCCTCCAGAAGGGCTTCGACGCCGAAGAGTTCTTCACGGCCGCGGGAGAGGGCGCCATCACCGGCGGGGTGATGGGGGCGGCCGGCGGATGGATCGGACGACAGCGCAACCCGCTCACCACCGCGTTGTCGAGCTGGATGGAATCCGGCGGCCTCACCGGTGTCGCGTCGCGGTTCGGCGTGGTCGGCGCCAGCGGCACCCTCGGCAACGTCGCCGCCCAGCTCACGTTCCGCAAGGGGCACGCCGACCTCGGAGAAGCAGCCATGTTCGGCTTCGGAATGGCCGGTCTCGATGGCGCCGCACACGCGGGCGGACGTCTCGCCGGCCGGCTCGAGGACACGGCCCGGCTCGCCGCCTGGCTGGACGGCCGGCCGACACCTCTCGCCGGCGGATCCCGTCTCCCCGCGGGCGCGCCGGCCGACCGCGCCACCGAGCTCGCCTCCGACGCGGCGCCGGGCGGTTCCCACGCCGGCGCGGACGAGGCCGGCGAAGGGCATGCCCCTGCCGGCTCCGCGGGGCCGGCGGCCGATGCGGCCAGGACGCTCGATGGCGGCGCTGCCGCGCACCTCCGGTGGGCCGATCTGAGCGTGGATCCGCGGCTCGCATCCCCGTTGAAGAGGCTGGGGGACCTCGACCCGGCCGGCCATGCCCGGCTCCACGACGAGGTGGACCGAGGAGCGTTTCACGGCCGGGACGGTTTCACGACGGCTCTCGACGCCGCCCTGGTCGGCTGGAAACCGACGGAATCCCCGTACGCGGTGCGTGGCCGTGAGCTCTTCGACGGGTTCTTCGGTACGGATCCGGTGTTCATGACCAAGGGCGGCGAGAATCTCGTCTACGGGGCCGGTGACAGTGTCGTCAAGGTGGATCACAACACCACGGGACAGTTGCTGGGCTGGCGCGAGGAGGGATGGCATCCGGAAGACTTCCGAGCCGATGAGGTCTTGGCGAAGATGACGAGCATCGCCGAAGAGAGAATGCATCGATATCAAGCCTTGAAAGACTTTCACGGGTCCGCTCACGTGATCCCGGAAACCGTTCATGTCCGGGAGCTGGAGTGGCCTGGACGTATGCTCCGGGAGCTGGCCGCCGACGGGAGGCGGGTGGAGCCCGATCAAAGCTACGTCCTGCCCACCTTGATGACGACCCAAGAAAAGATCTCCGGACTGGAGAGCCTGAGTAATCCTGACCTTTCAACGGGATACTCAGAGATGGACGACAAGCCTGACACTGAGCAGTACGTGGCGGCCAGCCGGCGCTGGCTCGAACTTCACGGTCCGGCAGGTTTCGATCCACAGCTGTTCCTGTCCGTTCAGCGGAGTCCTTCGATCGGCCGGATAGTGGACCTGCTGCAATCGGATCCCGCCACTCAGGCGGCCGTCCGGACGTTCGTTCACAACTCGATCGCCTACACGAAACACACAGACGAGATCATGGACACCGTCGGTGCGGGCAACATCGTCTTCATGAATTCGCGAGATTACATTCTCGTCGACGCGCTCCACCCGTACCCGCCGAGGGAGCTGGCGGCGGCCGTAGCGGCTCTCCATCGCCTCAATCGGGGGGAAGAGCTTGCCAGATCAGACAGGATATGCCTGATCAACGTTCTCAACTATGTGCGAACGCTCAACGCGCTCGCCAGCGCGACAGGTCTGTCCCAGCGCATTGATATCGTCCCCCGGCCTTTCAACCCAGGCAACTGGGAAAGGTTCCTGCGACTCTGGGACGATTGGGGAACGTGAAGGTGCGAGGCAGGGGCACCCCCACATTCTCAACCTCTCCACGGCTGTGAGCCGCACGAAAGGCGTGTTCCCCGTTGCGGTGCCGCTCGGGCCGGCGGGGCGGCGTCGCGCCGCGTTGGCCGTACGCCACGCGGCGGCGGCCTGGGCCTAGTGGGATGTCCTCGCAGATGTCGCCGGTCGCGACGATGAGGTAGATCCACGGCCCCGCAGCGGACCGGACCCTGGTCCGAGCGGTGTCCGTGTGACCGGCTCGGCTTCTGTACGACGGGCCGGCCTGACGGCCGGTTGGATGAGCGACTCGCCGGTTCGGGCTGCTCAGCCGCGGCTGGTCCACCTGGAAGGGCGCACACCACGGGCGGCTGCCGGGGATCGCCGACGACACCACCGCCGGAGTGAACCGCCTGGGCGTTTGCTCCGTATGCCGGAGAAGGGGCCGGTCGGCATCGCCATACCGAAGGGGATGGAGCGTTGATTCTGGACAGATCGGTGGAGGCACGCGCCCAATGGCACGCCTGCCGGGCGAAGGCTCGTTGTGCGCGCGGGCCGCGGCAGGTCACGGGGGCGGACATCGTCCGGATCTCTCGTACGCTCGCTCTGGAGCCCTGGCACTTCACGGAGACCGCACCCGCGATCGCGGACGATCCCACCGGGATCGTGCTCGACAAGGGGCGGCGGCGGGTCTTCCTCAAGATCGCCAACGCCACGAACGGCTGTGTCTTCTCGATTCGCACTCCCAGCGGCGCACGCGGCTGTGGACTGGGGGATCTCGCGCCGGTCTCCTGCCGGATCTTCCCCGCCGACACCAAGGACGGCGCCCCGGCGATCCGCCGCGAGCCCGGGTGCGACTGCCGGGAGTGGACGCTGGAGGATCTGGACCAGGAGGCGGTGACCGAGGCCCTCCGCACCTGGTCGGCCGATCGGGATCACTGGTTCGAGGTGGTCGAACGGTGGAACGCGCTGGCTTCTGAGTCCGCCGAGGAGCTCGGCATCGAGGATTTCCAGCGCTACCTGCTCGAAGCGGAGTCGGCGCGTGAGACCGGCGCGGGCTGGCCCGAGGAGGCGACGGCATGAGCGCTGCTTCCGCCGGATGTGCCGGGTGCGCCGGCCAGTGCTGCCGCAAGTATCGCGTCGGGGTGACCGTCAGGGACGTCCAGGTGCTCGCCGAGGGCACCGCCATGCATCCCGGTGACTTCCTCCGTCTGCTCGACACCGACAAGGACGGCTTCCGCCTCAAGGCGGGCGGCCCCGCGAAGGGCCTGTACATGCAACACGTGGGGGGCAAGGGCAGCGGCTGCGTGTTCCTCATGGAGATCGCGTCCGGAAAGGCGCGGTGCGGCGTCTATGCTCACCGTCCCCTCGTGTGCAGCAACTTCCCCCTGAGCCTGCAACGCAGCGTGGTGACGCTCCGCGAGGACACCCTCTGCGGCCCCGACTCCTGGAACCTCGCCGCGATGGACCTCCCCGCCTACCGGCGCGACCTTCTCCGCGACAAGGACGCGAAGGTCGAACACCGCCAGGCCATCGAGACGTGGAACGAGCGAGTCGACGCCTCCGGCCGGGAGGCGACGCCGGAGGAGCTGTACGACTACCTGCTCACCTGCCCGATCAAAGCAGCGGAGGGCCCCACGGTCTAACACCGTCGCAGGACGGTCATCCCGGCAGGGCGGGACTGTCGCCAGGGTGTGGCGGGACTGTCATCCCGGCGGGGTGGAACCACCGCCTGGATGGGGCGGGGTCGCTTGGGCGGTGCGGGATCGTCACCTTGGTGGCGTGTGGCGGTGCTGCCGTCGGTGGACGGCTGGACAGGGCCGGCTCCTTCCTCCATTACCTGGAGACCGCTTGCGGCGGACCGGAGATTTCAAGACGGGCCCTCAACCGTCAGTGAGGTGGTGAGGGTGGCTGCGGCCAGGTGGTTGGGATCGTGGGCCAGGACGGTGGCGAGGCCGGCCCCGGCCTCGTCTCGTTGGCCGCGTAGGGCGGCGGCCTGGGCGGACAGGAACGTCGCGGTCGTTCTGCGACGGGACGTCAGGTCGTCGGTGAACAGGAGCATCGTCGGCAGGGACGTGGCGAAGTAGTCGACGCGGGCCGGGGTGGTCGCCAGCTCGGTCGCGTACGCCTCCAGGCCGCCGGCCAGTGTCGCGGCCTCCTCCCCGTGGCCCAGGCGGTGCCGGGCCAGGGCGGAGAAATAGGTCTTCTCGCTGTACGGGCGCGTGCTCATCTCCTGGAAGTCACCCTCTGCCTCGGCCGCACGGGACCAGGCGTGCTCGGCGGCCTCCTTCTCACCGGCTGCGGCCAAGGCGTCGCCCAGGACAAGGAGAAGGTCGGCGCAGTTGGCCAGTTCGTGGCGGGCCTCGCCCAGCGACTCCGGGGGGTCCAGGGCGGCTCGGGCGTGGGCCGCCGCCGCCGTCGCGTCGCCGACGGTCAGAGCCGTGTGGGCCAGGGACAGCCGCGTCTGTTCCCAGGCGTACAAGGCCTGGCCCTCGCCGCCCTCCCACGGCTGGAACCTGCGGTCCGTCAGGAGCTTCAGGGCTTCTTCCGCATCGCCGGTCGTGACCAGCAGCAGCACGTACTCCACGGTCAGGTCATCACGGGACGTCACGACGTCCGGGCGACGTCGCAGACGGGACAGGCGGTCCACCGGCGGGGTGCCCGCGCGCTTGGCCAGCTGGTCCGACTCGTACCAGAGGCGGGCGTCGTCGGGGGCCAGCGTCAGGGCCTGCTCGTAGCAGGATGCGGCCTCGGCCGGGGCGTGGTGAACATTGAAGGCGGCCACGCCTAGATTACGCCAGGCCACGACGTCGGACGGGTCGTGCTCGACCGCCCGTCGCCAGGAGGCGATCGCGTCCTCGTGGCGGCCGTGGTGGTACAGCCAGTGGCCCAGCAGCGACGACGCCTGTCCGTCGGACGGGTCGTGGTCGAGCGCCGTGAACAGTGCGGCCGCGTCCTCCAAACGACTCGGGAAGCAGTAGCGCGGGTCGGCCGTGCGCGCGGACTCCGCCGCCTCGCGGGCGCGCTCCTCGTCACCGAGCTCGGACAGCAGGGCCGCACGGTGATAACCGATCAGCGGAGCGGCGCCCGGCTCGCCGACGGCGGCTCCGCGCCCGCTCTGGTCGAGGACGCGCAGGGCCTCGGTGGTGAAGCCGGCGGCGGCGTAGTCGAGGGCGACGTCCAGGCGCGTCTGGGGAGAGCAGTCCAAGGGGATGCCTGCCTGGTCACGGGACCACCAGTCCAGGGGGTCGAGGCGTCTCACCGCGGCCAGCGCGGCCTCCGCCTCCGCCGAACGACCCAGCCGCTGGAGGACCAGAACGCGCAGGTCGTGGGCCTGGAGCAGGCCTGCCTCGGCGGACAGGACCGCGTCGAGGTGGCCGAGGGCGGCGGTCCACCGGGCGGCGCGGCAGTCGAGGCGGGCCATCACCCAGTGGGCGGGGGCTCGCCAGGCCGCGTTCCAGGCGGCCTTGGCCAACGCGTCGTACGCCTCGTCCAGGCGGTTCAGCCGGACGAGGGTGAGGCCCAGGCGGTAGTGCGCCTCGCCGTCGTAGGGGTTCGGATTGCGTACGGTCAGCCGGTCGACGGCCCGCCTCAGCAGGCGTTCGGCCTCCTCGTACTCTGCGTCGCGGTAGCGGCGGGCGGCCAGCGCCACCGCGCTGCGGGCGTCGCCCGGGTCGCGGCGAAGGGCCTCCAGCCAGTAGGGCTCCGGCGAACGGGTCGCGTGGCGGTACTGCTCCAGGTGCAGGCCCGTCACGTACAGCTCATCGGCGGAGGCGATCTCCTCGGGCGGCGGTGGCTCGGTCGCCGGCGGTGGCGGCTCGGCCTCACCGGAGACGGCACGCGGGCGCCACGCGACCAGCGTCGCGCCTTCATGCTCGACGGCCAGCTCCAGGTCCTCCGGCGTGTACCCCGGCAGCTCCACCTCGGCGACCAGCGGCGTCCCCGGGGCCAGGTCACGCGCCGTCTCCCAGACGATCTCCCCGCCGGGATCGCGCAGCCGGACCAGGCAGCCGGACCGTACGGAGGTGACCGCCACGCCGACCCGTACACGGACGTCGGAGACGCCGAGGCTCACGGCCGCGTCCAGGGTGGCCTGGTGGGCCGGGCCGATGCGCTGGATGGGATACCAGTACTGGTGGAACGTCTTGGTCTCACCCGGCGCCAGGAAGGAGAAGTCCGGTTGGTTGTCGGTGTGGACCCCGGCCATCAGCTCGACGTAGGGGCCGTCGCCGTCGGTCAGGTTGCGGTCCCAGGCCCAGCCGAACGGGGCGTTTCCCCAGGTCCACTGCTTTTTGCCCGGCGCGATGCGATGGTCGGCCCAGTGCACGAAGCCCGCCTCCGCGCCGTGGTCGTAGCCGCCGAAGAAGTCGTCCTCGCTGCCCAGGCACATGTAGGACGTCGGCACCGGGATGTTGCGATACCAGTCGAGGCCGCCGCGTGAGGAGTAGTCGACGCCGTAATAGCGGCCCGACGCGCGCGGGAACGTCGTCATCGCCCGCTTGGCGTGGTCGGCCACGAAGCGTACGTCCGTGGGGAAGAAGGACTGGTAGTCGTCGTTCGCGTGCGCCGCGACGTTGGCCCACCACAGGAACGTCTGGACGTCCTCGGTCCGGTTGTAGAGCCGGACCCGCAGCTCCACCACCGCACGGTCGGGTCTCAGCCGTACGCCGTGCATGCCCTTCATCCGGGTGAGCGGGTCGTGGTCGGAGCACCACACCGTCACCGCGCCGTCGGGCTCGTGCTCGATCTCGACGTCGACCGGCAGGAACGTGGCCGGGCGGTGGTGCTGGGGCCAGTTGAACTCCACGCCGCCGGAGATCCACGGACCCGCCAGCCCGACCAGCGCAGGTTTGATGACGTTGTTGCGGTAGAAGAAGTCGTATCCGGCGGTCTTGTCGTAGCCCACGTGGATGCGGCCGCCCAGCTCCGGCAGGACCATCAGGCGCAACCAGGTGTTCTCCAGGTGGATCGCGCCCCACCGTTTCGGCGCCTTGGTCTCGGCGATCCGCTCGTAGAACGGCAGCGGATAGACCCGGCCGGAGGAGCCCTGGTAGACGCGGCTCTCCAGGAAGGCGGGGTACGGATCAGGGGCGGCCGGCTCGTACGTGTCGATCAGCACGTCCTCGCGCCAGACCGCCACCGGGGCGGCACGCAGGTCCTCGGGGGTGGGCGGCAGATCGAGTCTGCTGTTGGTCGACATGGTTCGAGGTTAGGGAGATCGGGGCGGGGCGGGGAATGGCCAAAGGTACGGTTCGGCCTGGACGAAAGTACGATTGTGACCGTGCCACGGATGCACGGGTTCACCGGCGAGCGCATCAGCGTGCTCGCCCGCCCGCTGATGCGACAGGCGCTCGACCTCCCGCTCACCTCCCGGCTCCTCGTCACCGACTGCGGCCACTTCCCGTACGCCGCCGACCACCTGCGGAGCCGTACGAACGGCAGCCCGCAGGCCATCGTGATCATCTGCGTCGAGGGCGCGGGATGGTGCCGTCTGCCGTCCGGACGCGCCGAGGTGGAGGCGGGTCAGGCGCTCGTCATCCCGGCGGGCGTGCCGCACGAGTACGGTGCCGCCGGAGACGATCCCTGGACGATCTGGTGGTTGCACCTCGGCGGCGCGGACGTGGCCGAGCTCGTCGGCGCGCTGACCGGACCCGTCGTACGGGTCGGGGACGTCTACCGTGCGGTATCGCTGATCGACGAGGTGCTCACGCTGATGGAGCGCGACGACTCGGTCCGCGGCCGCCAAGCGGCGGCCGGCGCGGCGTGGCACCTGCTCGCGTTGCTGGCCGCGAGCCAGACCGGCGCCCCCGCGAGCCGCACCGAGGCGATCCACCAGGCGCAGCGGTATCTCCGCGAGCACCTCGGCGCTCGGACCAGCGTGGCCGAGCTCGCCACGCTGGCCCGGCTCAGCCCGTCGCACTTCGCGGCGCTGTTCCGCCGCGCGACCGGCACGGGCGTCCTGCAGTATCAGACCCGCCTGCGGATGTCGCGGGCGCGCGAACTCCTCGACACCACCGACCGGTCCGTCGCGGAGATCGCGCGTGCTCTCGGCTACGCCGACCCGTTCTACTTCTCGCGCCAGTTCCGCTCCGTGCACGGAACCAGTCCGAGCGCCTACCGGACCCAGAACAAAGGCTGACCGTTCAGTACGAGCCGCCGCGAGCGGCGTGTGGGAAAGCCCTCGAGACGGCCTCCGGCCTTACGCCGGGGGCCGTCCGGGGCGTGGCGAAGCGCACACAATGACGCTTTCCGCTGCGGGATGCTTGGTGGCCATGGAGGCGAAGGAAGCCCGACGCGTCATCCGTGATCAAGAGCGAGCCGGCAGGGAACGGCTCCTTCCGCAACTGGCACAGTTGGGTCTCGAAGCGGAAGCCATAGCGGAAAAACTGCTCAAGCCGTGGCGGGGACGCGAGTACGGACCACCCTCCAGACGAAACCCGGCGGACCGATGCCTCAAGCCGGGCGCGCGGCGTGCGCTCGAAGAGGCGTTCGGCTGGGCCGAGGAGGCCGTCCGCTGGCTCACCGCGCTCGTCGGGGACGTCGACGGGTTCGACCGGCAGGGGCCCCAGGGCTTCCCGACGTTCTTCGGGATCGACTGCCGCGGCGCCGGGAACCGGCTGGAGAGCGCATATGAGGACTTCGCCGCCGCGGCGGCGAAGCTCAAGAAGTTCTCTCCCGGCTGGCCCCTGCTCAACGTTCCGGACGAGACCCACCCGCCGACCTGCAGAAGCCAGGACATCGCGCGACAGGTCGACGCCGGCAGGTGCCTGACGACATCGCAGTCACCGCGGCAGATCCATACCTGGTACGAACAGACGGCAGAGATCCTGGAAAATCACCCGGAAGCCGCCGACGGTTTCGCGCGCCTCGCCCCCGGCGACCGGGCCTTAGGGTCGGTCTTCCCCGACCCGATCCGGCTTCACCAGGCGTACCTCGCACTCGGCCTGGCCTACCTCATCGAGATGGGCCACTTGACTTAGAGCGCACTCTCATTCCTAACGTCATGGGCATGAGTGATCAAACGGAGGGTGAGCTCAGCCGGCGTCGCAGGCTTCTGGTGCTCGTGATCTGCTGCGCCAGCGTGGTCGTCGTCGTGATGGACATCTCCATCGTCAACGTCGCGCTGCCGACGATCCGCAGCGACCTGCACGCCTCCGTGTCCGGCCTGCAGTGGACGGTCGACGCGTACACCCTGGTCCTGGCCAGTTTCCTCGTACTGGCCGGCTCCACCGCGGACCGCGTCGGACGCCGGAGGATCTTCCAGGTCGGCCTCGCCGTCTTCGGGCTCGGCTCGCTCCTGTGCGGCCTCGCGCCGAGCATCGGCTGGCTGATCGTGGCGCGGGTGCTGCAGGCGGCCGGCGGCACGATGCTCAACCCCGTCGCGATGGCGATCGTCGCCACGACGTTCCCCGACCCGTCCGAGCGGGCGCGGGCGATCGGGGTGTTCGGCTCGATGAGCGGCCTCGCCCTGGCGCTCGGGCCGATCCTCGGTGGCGCGCTGGTCGACGGCCTGGGCTGGTACGCCATCTTCTGGGTCAACGTGCCGATCGTGATCGCCGCGATCGTGTGCACCGCGCTGTTCGTACCCGAGTCCCGTGCTCCGCGGGCGCGCCGGTTCGACCCGATCGGCCAGGTGCTGATGATCCTGGTCCTGGGCAGCGTCGTGTACGCGATCATCGAGTCGAAAGGGCTGGGCTGGACCTCGCCCGCCATCCTCGGCCTGCTCGCCGTCGCCGTGATCAGCGCCCTGGGTCTCCTCGCGTACGAGCCGCGCCGCGCCGACCCGCTGCTCGAACTGCGGCTCTTCCGCAGCGTGCCGTTCAGCGCGGCGATCCTGATGGCGATCTTCGCGCTGTGCGGGTTCGGGGCGTTCCTGTTCGTGACGACCCAGTACCTCCAGGACGTACGCGGCATGTCGGCGCTCGCCGCCGGGCTCAGCCTGCTCCCGGTCGGAGCGCTGATCGTCGTGCTCGCCCCGCTGGCCGGCCGCCTGGTCGGCGCGCGCGGGCCACGGCTGCCGCTGATGGTCGCCGGAGCGGCGCTCGCGCTCGGCGGTGGAGTGTCGATCGGGCTCGCGCCCGCGACCCCGCTGCCGGCCGTACTCGCCGCCTACCTGCTGTTCGGCGTCTTCCTCGGCACCGTCAACCCGCCGATCACCAACACCGCGGTGAGCGGAATGCCCCGGTCGATGGCCGGGGTCGCCACCTCGCTGGCCTCCGCAGGACGGCAGACCGGCACCACTCTGGGCGTCGCGATCTCCGGGACGATCGTCGGGTCGTCCTTCGCAAGCGGCGGTACGGCGTTCACCGACGCGGAGCACGGCGTGTGGTGGCTGGTGGCCGGGCTCGGCGTCGGCATCCTGGTCCTGGGGCTGGTCAGTACGGGGAGCCGGGCCCTGGGCACGGCCGGGCGGGCGGCGGCGCTGTTCGAGGAGGTCGACCGGGGGGCGGCCCGGAGGACCGCCCCCCTCGGTGATCAGCCGGAAACGCGAACCTCGGCGGCGGAGGCGTAGCCGCCGTCGCCCCCGGTCGCCGTCAGCCGTACGAACCGTGCCTGTGCGGACGGGAACGCGACCGGCTTCAGCGCCTTGTCATCCGCCCACTCGCCCGAGGCGACCTGCGTGAACGCCGATCCGTCGGAACTGACCTCGACCCGGTAGCCGGTGATCGTGCCCGTGGTGCCCGCGTCGAGGCGAGGCTGATAGGTCAGCCCGCCGACCGCCCGTACGGAACCGAGGTCGATGGTGATCGACTGCGGCAGGGGCGCCTGCGGGCTGAACTCGTCGTGCCAGATCGTGGCCTGCCGGCCGTCGATCGCCCCTGAGGCCGGGTAACCGTCGTGCGCGGTGGTCGCGGTCGCCGCCGCCGGTGTGGCGAAGGACGGCCACGGGGCGCCCGGCGCCGTACACGAGAGCTTGAGCCCGGCCCAGTCCGCGCGATCGTTGTACCCGCCGTCGCCCGCGTCGCCGACCTGCAGCGTCAGCATGCGTACGCCGGTCAGGTCGGCGGTGAAGTCGTGCTCGGCCGTACGGTCGACGTTGCCGCTGCCGTAGAGCGCCCGCCCGTCACCTCGTACGGTGAAGGACGCCGTGCCGCCCTCGGGCCCGACCGCGTTGACCGCATCGTCGATGCCGGCCGTACCCGTCAGGCTCGTGCAGGCGCCACCGAGGTAGTAGTCGACGGTGGACGGCGAGGCGACGCCGAGGCCGCGGTCGTACGACGTGCCGCCGAGGCTGATCGGGTTGCCGCCGACGCTCGCGTCCGGCGCGGGGACCTGCCAGCCGCTGCTCGCGTCGAGCCAGGGCTGGTCGCTGAGGTATCCGCCGCCGGGAGGCGTGGCCGGCACCTGGACCAGGAGCTGTCCGGTGCGCTGTTCGGTGTGGCGCCCGCCCCAGCGGTACCGCGCGGTGACGGTGAGCGGGTAGCGGCCGGGGAGGGTCCCGGCGGGCGGGGTGACCTGCCACCTGCCGGTATGCGCGGTGCCGCCGCCCTTCCAGCCGGACGGTGCGTCGAGGGTGAGCCGGACGTCGGTCACCGGGGTCCGCCCGGTGTTCACGAACGCGGCGGTGACCTGAGTGGGCGTACCGGGGAGCGCGAGGTCGCCGGCCCAGCCGGGGGTCGCGGGTACGGTCGGCGCGTCGAGGGCGGTGGCGGGCGGGAGACCGCCGGGCGCGCCCGCCGAGACGCGGTAGAGCACGGCGCTGCCCGGCGGGACGCTGGCGCGGATGACGCCGGCGCTCTCGGTACGGGTGTGCGACCACAGGTCGTTCAGCGTGTACCGGTCGGCGTGGCGGAGGCCGGTCGCGGAGGCCGAGGTGGTGATGGTGAGCGGCGTGGTGCCCCGGTTGAGCAGCGCGACCGCGCGGTCGCCGTCCGCCAGCCGCCGTACCCACACGTCGCCCGAGCCCTGACTCGCGATCTTCGTGCCCTGGAGACCGAGCCGGTCCTGGTCGACGGCGAGTACGTCCCGGTTGGTCAGCATGTCGACCGTGTCCTGCGACAGGGCGCGTACGTCGCTGCCGACGATGAGCGGCGCGGCGAGCACCGACCACATCGTGAACTGGGCCCGCGCCTGGGCGGAGGTCATGCCGAGCTCGGGACCGAGGTAGTCGGGGTCGTTCCAGTGCCCGGGCCCGGCCGCCTCGGGGTGCGCCGCGTCGTGGTCGAGGTTGCGCAGGACGTCCGCCCACTGGACGCTGTGCACGAAACCGACGTCGGTGTCCGTACGCCAGGAGTTCCCGGTGGTGGGGCCGAACTTGTACGACTCGTAGACCGAGCGCTCCGGAGGCGGGTCACCGGGCCCGGCCGCGCCGGGGGTGAACGGGTTGCAGATGTTGAACAGCATCGGCCGGCCGTTGGCGCGCAGGGCGTCCCGGAACTTCCCGTACGCCTCGGAGGGCACGAGGTGGAGGTTCGTGCCGCCGCAAAAGTCCACCTTTACTGCGTCATAGCCCCATGAGGCGAACTGGTCGACGTCCTGCTGGTAGTGGCCGTAGCTGCCCTGGTTCGCACCGCCGCAGCCGTCCTTGCCGGCGTCGGTGTAGATCCCGGCCTTCAGTCCACGGCTGTGGATGTAGTCCGCGACCGCCTTCATCCCGTCGGGCCACTGCTTCGCGTCGACCGTGATGTCGCCCTGGTCGTTTCGCGTGCCGGACCACCAGCCGCCGTCGAGCCAGACGTACTTGTAGCCGGCGGCCTTCAGGCCGCGGCTGACCAGGGAGTCCGTGACACTTTTGATCGTGGCGAAGTCGTAGGTCGAGCCGAGGCCGTAGTAGGTGTTCCAGCCGGGGTACGGGGTGCGAGCCAGGCTGTTGACGGGGGCCGGTGGGGCGGGCGCGGCGTCGGCCGGCCCGGAGACCGACCCGGCGAGGAGCACTCCTGCGGCAATGCAGGCGAGAGGCGTTCGCATGGCGGAGATCGTGCGCGATCAGCCATTTGAAAAGCAATAACTGGCGGCCTAACAGATAAATTGGTCGATTTTGTGCGATCTCGTCGGGGGCTGGCCCGCTGGGGGTAACCCCCGGGCGACTGGGCGGCTCGCACCATCGTGACCAGGGAGCATGCCGCCTAGCGTCGTTCTCGGCTTCTCGAACTCGCGGGGAGCGGTGGAAGCGGGGATCTCAAGTGAACGTGCCGAACCCGACCCAGACCGGGTACTCGCGCGAGGCCGTCGAGGCGGCCGTCGAGCTGCGGGGTGTGCGAAAGGTCCACGGGCGGGGCGGTTCGGCCGTGCGCGCTCTGGACATCGGTGACATCGACTTCTTCAGCGGTACCTTCACCGCGGTGATGGGGCCGTCCGGATCGGGCAAGAGCACGCTCCTGCACTGTGCGGCGGGGCTCGACCGGCCCACCGACGGCACCGTGCGGCTCGCCGGGACCGACCTCGCCCAACTGTCCGAAACAGCCCTGACCAAGCAGCGCCGGACCCGTGTCGGGTTCGTCTTCCAGGCGTTCAACCTCGTCTCGGCGCTCAACGTACGCGAAAACATCCTGCTGCCCTCGCGGCTCGCGCACATCCGATGCGACCGCCGCCGCCTCGACGAGGTCGTACGGCGGGTCGGGCTGCAGGACCGGCTGCGGCACCGCCCGGCCCAGCTCTCCGGCGGTGAGCAGCAGCGTGTCGCCATCGCCCGCGCGCTCTCCGTACGGCCGGAGGTGATCTTCTGCGACGAGCCGACCGGCGCGCTGGACACGAGTACCGCGGCGGAGGTGCTGAGCCTGTTGCGGCAGGCGGTCGACGTCGAGCGGCAGACCGTGGTCATGGTCACCCATGACCCGGTGGCCGCCTCGTACGCGGACCGGGTCGTGTTCCTGGCCGACGGCCGGATCGTCGACGACCTGCGCGCGCCCGGTGTCGACGCGATCGCCGAGCGGCTCGCCCACCTCGGTATGCGCGGGAGGGCGTCATGACGAGGATCGCCTGGCGGATGCTGGCCCAGCGTCCCGCGAGCATGATCGCGACACTGCTCGCGCTGTGGTTCGCGGTCGGCATCGTCACGACGTGCGGTGCGATGCTCGAGTCGGGGATCCGGTTCCACGGCGCGACCGCACGGTACGCCGCCGCGCCCGTGCTCGTCGCCACCACCGACATCCGCGTCACCGAGGGGCACGGCGACGACCGTGACACCGAGAGCTACCCGCTGGCCGGACGCGGAACGCTCGACCCGTCGCTGGCGGCCCGCGTCGCGGCGGCACCCGGCGTCCGTACGGTGGTCGCCGACGCGGCCGTGCCGGACCGGATCGGCACGACGCCGGTGGAGACGCACCCCTGGGCGGCGGCACGGCTCGCGCCCTTCAGCCTGACAGCGGGCGGCGCCCCTCGAAACGGTGACCAGGTCGTCCTCGACCAACGCCTCGCCGAGCGCGTCCACACGAACCCAGGCGGCCAGGTCCACCTCGGCGCGCGTACGGTCACCGTCACGGGCATCGCCTCGGGGAACGCTCCGGAGACGGTCTTCACCGGCGGTGCCGTAAACGCCCCCCAGGTGCTCGCGGTGTTCGGCGAGCCCGGCGTCGGGGCCAAGCGCCTGGCCGACGCCGTACGCCACGCGCTCCCGCCCGAGCCCGAACGCCTGTCCGGCGCGTACCCGCGCGTCTTCCACGGCGCCGGCCGCGGCAGCGTCGAGTCGCCGGCCGTCGACAACGGGCGGGAGTTCGTCATCGCCGTGTCCAGCGTGTTCGGGGGATGCGCGCTGCTCATCGGGATCCTCGTCATCGCCGGCACGGTGGGCCTGTCGGTCAAGCAGCGGCACCGCGACATCGCCCTGCTCCGCGCGCTCGCGGCGACGCCGCGCCAGGTGCGCCGGATGGTCGTGCGCGAGGCCGCGGCCCTGGGCGTGGTGGCCGGCGCGGCGGGCGTCTGGCCGGGGCTGGCGGGCGCGCACCGGCTGCGTGAGGAGTTCGTCTCGCGCGGCATGGTGCCGGACTCCTTCCACACGCGTCTGTCATGGCTGCCGCCGTCGGTCGCCGCCGCGTCCGCCCTGCTCATCGCGGTCGTCGCGGCGTGGATCGCCAGCCTGCGCGCCAGCCGGATCAAACCCACCGAGGCGCTCGCTGAGACGGCGGTCGAGCGCGGGGGCGTCGGCCTCATCCGTACGTTCCTCGGCCTGGTCGCGCTGGCCGGCGGGGTCACCCTCTGCATCGTGTCCGCGTCGGTGTCGGGGGACAGCGCGGCCGGCGTGTCGGTGGCGACCGTGTTCACGATGGTCGTGGCCGTCGCGCTGCTGAGCCCGCTGCTGATCCGCGTGGCGGCGGCGACGTTCGGCCGGGCGCTGCGGCTCGCCGGCGTCACCGGGCGGCTGGCCGCCGCGAACACCGCGACCTCGGCGCGGCGGCTGTCGGCCGTGGTGAGCTCGCTGGTCCTCGCGGTGGCCCTGGGCGGTTCGCTGTGGTTCGTACAGACGTCGGAGCTGCACGTCGCCGCTCGGCAGAGCCGCGCCGGCGTCCTGGCCGGACACGTCGTGACCTCCGGCGTACGGCCCGAGGTGACCGCGGCGATCCGGCGCACGCCGGGCGTCGTGGCCGTCACCGGGGTGACGCACGGCCGGCTGTTCTCGCCGCGCGGCGGCATCAGCGACATGTCCGCACAGGGCGTCGACGCGGCCGACCTGGCCCAGACGATGGACCTCGGTGTCATCCGCGGCAACCTGGCCGGGCTGACCGGGGACACCGTCGCGGTCGACGAGCTCACCGCGCAGTCGCTGCACCTGCGGGTTGGCGGGGAGTTCCGCGGCTGGTTCGGCGACGGTGCGGTGGCGCGGCTGCGGGTCGTCGCCATCTACACCCGCGGCCTGGGCTTCGCGTCGATGACCGTCCCGCACGACACACTGCTCCCGCACACCACCGCGGGCCTGGACGACGCGGTCCTCGTGGCGGGCGGCGACCGGGCGGTCTCGTCCGTACGGGCCCTGCTCGGCCCCGGCGCCGTCGTGGTGGACCGCGACGCGTACCAGGTCGGACTCGGGCAGGAGCTGAAGGAGAACGCCTGGACGAACCAGATGGTCACCGGCGTGCTGCTCGTGTACGTGGTGATCGCGGCGGTGAACACGCTGGCCATGTACGCGCTGGGGCGGCGGAGGGAGTTCGCGGTGCTGCGGCTGTCCGGGACGACCCGGCCGCAGGTGTTCGGCATGGTCCGGATGGAGCAGGTCCTGCTGCTCGGCCTGTCCCTCGCGGTCGGCGCGGCGATCGCCGCGGCCACGCTCATCCCGATGGTCAAGGGCATCACCGGGTCGGCGACCCCGTACATCCCGCTCTCGGGGTGGGTGGCGGTGATCGGCGGCGTGGTCCTGCTCGGCGGCGTGTCGACATACGTGCCGGTCCGGCGGGTGCTGCGGATGCGCCCGGTCGAGGCGATCGGGCTGCGCGAGTGAGGCGCTACGGCGTGACCCAGTCGCGCCGGTACGCCGACCAGTCGGCGTCGGTGGCCGCGAAGTCGACGTACAGGGCGACGCCGAAGTCCTGCCGGGGGTTCCCGCCGAGGGCGAGCCGTACGCCTCGTACGGCGGCGCCCACCGTCTCGGCGGAGGCGTGGTGCCCCCAGTCGTCGGTGTGGTAGGCCGGGAGACCCATCAGCAGGCCGGTCGCCGACGGCACGTTCCGCAGCGCCAGGTCGGTCTGGCGGCGCACGTACCCGCCGTAGAGGGACCGGAGCGGAAGGGCCGTGTCGTAGCTCATGATCGCGATCTGGTCGACGCGGCGGGCGACCTGACGCAGGTAACCGGGCGTCCACCACTTGTTGTGCCCGACGATCGCGTTGCCCGCTGAGGTGAGCCCGGCGACGGGCTCGACGTGATGGGAGGCGATCGAGACGACGCGGGCGCGCCGGTGGGCCATGGCGGCGGTGGCGTCCAGCAGCGCGAGGAGCCCGCGGTCGCCGTCCGGGACGGGTTCGAAGTCGAAGTGCACGCCGTCGAAGCCCTTGTCCAGCACCTGCCGCGCGGAGGTGACGACGCGCGTGCGCGTCGAGGCGTCGTCGAGGTCGAGATCCCCCTTCGCCCGGCCGACCTGCTGGCCGAGCCACGCCTGGACCCGTACGCCGGGTATCGCGGTCCGCAGGGCGCGTACCGCCCAGGCCGCCTGCGGGGACTTGGCCGGGTCCAGCGAGCCGTCGCCGTCGAGGGGGCCCGCGTGCACGTACAGGTCACGGATGCCCGTGCCGCGGATCCGCCCGGCGAGGGCTGCCACGTCCGCGTCCGTACGGCGGCCGTCCACCCAGGCGTGACCGAGCCAGACCGCGTCGTGCCCTCGGGTACGCGCCCGGGCGTCCGGGGTCCCGGTGTCCTCCAGCCGCAACGCGGTCCCGGCGGCCACCGGCGCCAGCAGGACCAGGGCGATCACGACGGCCGTGATCCGTACCCGGCGCCGGCGCCACAGCGGACTTTTTCCCATATGCCGTATGACGCCATATCGGGGGAAATGTTTACAGTCGTCGCAGGCAGGTCGTACTCGGGTAGTGGTTGATGTCGATGGCCGAGTCCGTGGACTTCGCCGGGCAGTGCGTGAGCACGGTCGCGACGACCCTCGCCCAGGCGGACTCGGCGTCGCAGTCGATCGTGTCGAGGCCGAGGCTCATGGTGCCCAGGGGTGCGTTGAAGGTCGCCGGCTTCTTGACGCACTCGCCGTTCTCGAAGGCCGGTCCGGGGTCCAGGACGTTCGCGCCCTCGCCGTGGCAGATGACCGGCCGCTTCTCGTCCTCGCGGCGGGTCGTGAAGTAGCCGTCGAGATGGCCCTGGTCGTCATGGCACTGTGACTTCTTGCGCAGGAAGCTCCTGATCTTGCCGGGGCCCTGGCGGTCGTAGCAGGGCCGCTCCTTCGGCTCGGCGTCGTCGTCGCTGTAGATGCAGTCGCCGACGCGAAGGATGCCGCCGCCCTTGCCGGGGTCGGCGGGGTGCGGCGCGGCGACGTTGCGGACGCAGACCGCGCCGCCGGCCGGGGCCTGGATAGTGCCGTCGGTACGGCTCGGGCAGTCCCGTAGGTGGGTGACGACCTTGATGATCTGGCCCGCGGCGCCGGGGGCGGTGCAGGGGAGGGCGGCCGAGGGGCCGGTGGGTTCGGTGTCGCCCTCGAACGACGCGGTGACGCACTGGCCCGCGACCCATTCGGCGGTCGGGCTCGGCGCGGCCTTCGCGACGGTGGGACGGGGGGACTCGTCGGTCGAGGCGGGAGCACTGGAGCAGGCGGTGAGCAGCCCGGCGACGACCGATAACGGGAGCAGGCGCACGTCGTACCGCCCTTGGTTCTCTGCCGTATAAGGATCTTCAGTGTCGGGCCGATGCCCCCGGCGCGCAACCGGCGATGCGGCCGGAGGAATCCCGGCCGCATCGCATGCGAGGTCAGGGCAGTTCGTAGTTCTCGTTGAGGGCGGCGCCGGCCTCGGGGTGGGTCTGGTCGTAGCCGCGCGCGTCGCACTGGAGGCCGCCGACGACGCAGTGGTCGACCAGCGCCTTCTGGGTCGCCGGGTCCCACGCGTTGAAGAAGTCGTAGTGGAACGAGTAGCCCCGTCCGCTCGACAGGCGGACCTGGGACATGTCGCCGGACACCGGGAAGGCCATCTTGAACTCGATCATCGGCAGGGCGACCGGGTGGTCGTCGGGGCAGATGCCGTTCACCGGGTAGGCCATGTGGCTCTTGTGGTCGGGCACGTCGAGGTATCGGCCGTCCCAGCAGCTCGGTGCCTGGTAGCGAACGTTGAGCTGGGTGCCGGCCGGGCACGTCGGCGGGATGTCGGCGTTCTTGAAGCTGTTGCCGCACTCCCAGCCCTCGACCGTGCCGGGGTTGTGCATGAACTGGTCGGCGGTGGCCGTCGGGCTGCCGACGACGAACCGCAGGCCCTTGGGGAACGGCCGTACGCTCGTGTAGTCGAGCACGCCGGTCTTGTAGTAGATGACCTGCGGGAAGTTCGGCGTGACGAGCGTGCTCCCGTTGTACATCGTCGGCACCCAGTAGCCGGACTTGTCGCCCGGGGCCCGGCATGTGGTGCCGCCCGCGCTCAGCGACGCGGTGGTGCTGTTCGCGGCGGTGGTCGTGTTGCCCATGAACGTGTGGTCGTGGGAGGCGCCGGGCTGGCCCGCGTAGACGATCGGGTCGTCCGGCTGGTGGTGGGTGTAGGCGCAGTTCGCCTGGAACTCGTGGAAGTAGCGGTGCGGCGGATCACCGTGCGAGGGGACGACGCCGGTCACGGGCGGATTGGCGGGGATGTATCCGTCGCCGTCCGGGTCGTCGCCGGAGGGCACCGGTACCGCGTGATGGCCGGCGTGTGCCGCCGGGACCGTGTACGCGGCGTGGCCGAGCGGCAGCATGCCCACCGTGACGGGGGCGAGGGCGGCGGCCAGCAGACCGCCGAAGAGCAGGGACGATTTTCGTGCCATGCGGGACCTCCCGAGGAGCCGTGCGGAGGAGTACGGCGTCCTGGTCTTGGTCGAAAGAGGCGGGGGAGAGCGCTCTCCGAGGTGGCCTGAGTGTGACGTGGCTCATGACGGGCTGTCAAGACCGAGTTTCGTTCGTCTGGGCCGGGAGGTCGCTGGGCTCTTGACAGCTTCGCGCTCGACGGTCAGCCTCGGGGCTGGAGAGCGCTCTCCTCGCCCCGCGAGCCCCGTATCGAGGAGAGACCATGCACCCTGCCCGCAGTCCCGGGGGACGCCGACGCGTCGCCGCGCTCATCGGCCTCATCGGGGCGGCCTTCGTCACCGTGCCCCTCGCGTCGCCGGCCTCGGCGGCCGGCAGCGTGGTCAAGGTGACCGGCGGCCAGGGGAACTGGCAGTTGCAGGTCAACGGCGCGCCGTACGTCGTCAAGGGTCTCACCTGGGGGCCCGCGGTCGCGGACGCCGAGACGTACATGCCGGACCTGGCGTCGATGGGCGTCAACACGATCCGTACCTGGGGGACGGACGGCACCTCAAAGCCGCTGCTCGACTCCGCGGCGGCGCACGGCGTGAAGGTCGTCGCCGGCTTCTGGCTGCAACCGGGCGGTGGGCCCGGCAGCGGCGGGTGCGTCGACTACGTCACCGACTCCACGTACAAGTCGAACATGCTGGCCGAGATCGCCAAGTGGGTGACCACGTACAAGGACAACCCGGGCGTGCTGCTGTGGAACGTCGGCAACGAGTCCGTCCTCGGCATGCAGAACTGCTTCTCCGGCTCCGCGCTGGAGAACGAGCGCAAGGCCTACACGAGCTTCGTCAACGACGTCGCCGTCAAGATCCACGGCATCGACGCGAACCACCCCGTCACCTCGACCGACGCGTGGACCGGCGCCTGGCCGTACTACAAGGCCAACAGTCCCGCCCTCGACCTGTACGCGGTCAACTCCTACAACGGCGTCTGCGCCGTGAAGCAGACGTGGATCGACGGCGGCTACACCAAGCCGTACATCATCACCGAGACCGGCCCGGCCGGCGAGTGGGAGGTGCCGAACGACGCGAACGGCGTGCCGAGCGAGCCGGCCGACCAGGCCAAGGCGGCCGGGTACACCAACGCCTGGAACTGCGTCAAGGCCCACCCCGGGGTCGCGCTCGGCGCCACGATGTTCCACTACGGCACCGAGCAGGACTTCGGCGGCGTGTGGTTCAACCTCATCCCCGGCGGTCTCAAGCGGCTGTCCTACTACACGGTCCGGCAGGCGTACGGCGGCTCGGCCCCGGTCAACACCCCGCCCGTGATCTCGAACATGGCCGTCTCCTCCAGCGTGGCCGCGGGGCAGCCGTTCGACGTCACGGCCTCCGTACGGGACCCGCAGAACGATCCGGTCAGCTACACGATCAAGGTCAGCGGGAAGTACGCCACCGGGGACGCGACGCTGGTCAACGCCTCCTTCACTCAGACGGGCAGCGGGTCGTTCCGCGTGACGGCGCCGCAGGCCCTCGGCGTCTGGAAGGTCTACATCTTCGCCCAGGACGGCAAGGGCAACGTCGGCGTCGAGACGAAGTCGTTCCGCGTCGTGCCGCCTCCGGTCGGCGGTACGAATTTCGCGCGCGGCCGGCCGGCCACCGCCTCGTCGTACCAGCCGTACGAGAACCTCGTGCCCGGCAATGTGACCGACGGCGACCTGACCACGCGCTGGGCGAGCGACTGGAGCGACCCGCAGTGGATCCAGGTCGACCTCGGCTCGGTCCATGCGTTCAATCATGTCCAGTTGGTCTGGGAGTCCGCGTACGCGAAGACCTACACGATCCAGGCCTCCGACAACGGGACCGACTGGCGGACGGTCTCCTCGACCTCGGCCGGTGACGGCGGTGTGGACGACTTCGCGGTCGGCGGCTCGGGCCGGTACGTGCGGGTGAACGGCACGCAGCGCGGTACGGGCTGGGGTTACTCGCTGTACGAGCTGGGGGTCTATGGGAGCTGAGCGTGCCTGAGAGTTAGGCGCTGTGCCGTATGACGAGGGTGGGCTCGAAGACCACCGAGGTCACCCGCCGGTCCGGCCGGTCGAGCGTGGCGAGCAGGAGGCCGGCCATCTCGGCCGCCATGTTCTCGACCGGCTGGCGCACGGTGGTGAGCTGCGGGCGGCAGGCCAGCGCCGCGCTGCTGTCGTCGAAACCGACCACGGCGACGTCGTCCGGTACGCGGTGACCGGCCTCGCGCAGCACGAGGATGGCGCCCTGGGCCATGAGGTCGTTGGCCGCGAAGACGCCGTCGACGTCCGGGTGCTCGACCAGGAGGCGTTCCATGGCCGTCATCCCGCTGCCGAGGGTGAAGTTGCCCTCGACCACCGGGACGTACGGGCGGCCGTGCCCGGCCATCGCGCTCTGGAACCCGGCGAGCCGGTCCTGGCTGGCCGGCACGTCGAGCGGACCGGCGATGGTGGCGACGCGCTCGCAGCCGCGGGCCACGAGGTGGTCCGCGGCGAGCCGGCCGCCGTCCTGGTGGGCGCAGTCGACGTAGCTGATCGGCAGCGGGCGGGCCGGCCGCGCGAACAGGACCGCCGGCTGGCCGGCCTCGGTGAGCATGCGGGGGAGCGGGTCCTCGGCGTGGGTGGAGACGAGCAGGGCGCCGTCGGCGTTGCCCTGCCGGAGGAAGGCGAGAACCTGCTGACGGGCGTCGGCGGTGTCGGCGAGCATCAGAACCGGATGAATGCCGCGCGGGCGTAGATAGCCCACGATGCCGCCGACGACCCGGCCGAAGAACGGGTCGCCGAAGATCTGCTTGGTGGAGAAGCCGTCCTCGCCGATCTCGTCCTCTTCCCCGGCGCCGGAGACGACGAGGGCGACCGACCCGACGCGTCGCGTCACGAGGGAGCGGGCGGCGTTGTTGGGGACGTAGCCGGTGACGGCCACCGCCCGGCGGACGGTCTCCTGGATCTCCGGATCGACGTTGCGCACGCCGTTGACCACCCGCGACACCGTCGCGCGTGAGACCCCCGCCACCCGGGCCACGTCCTCCAGAGTGGGAGGCCCCGACACCCGGATGGGCTCGTCGCTCATGCCGGTCTTTATAGCACGGAGGAGAGCGCTCTCCTTTTGGCGCGGGGCCCGGCCGACAACGGCCAGTTCGGGGGCCGTTTCCGCTCTCGGCCTGCAGGATGGTCCCTGTATTTCCCCTTACTCGTTGAGGACCCTTTGGACGATCACACGCGCCGGGCCGAGCGCCTGTTCATCCCGGCGATATTCATCACGTCGTTGGGCAACAACATCCAGGTCATCGCGGCCTCGTTGCTGCTCGTACGGACCGAGAAGACGATGCTCGCCGTGGGCTGGCTCTTCATCGCCGTGGCCATTCCGCAGGCGGTGCTGTCGCCGTTCTTCGGGCGGCTGGCGGACCGCTTCGACCGGCGGCGGCTGTGGTTCGGCTGCGACCTGGCGAGCGCTGTGGCGGCCCTGGCCCTTCCGCTGGGCGTGGCGGCGGGCGGGCCGCGGCATTTCGTCATCTACGGGGCCAACTTCGCGCTGGCGGCGGTGAGCGCGCTGTTCGTACCGGCGAGCGCGGCGCTGATCAAGGAGCGGGTACGGGGCTCGGAGCTGCGGCGGTTCAACGCGAACTATGAGATCGCGATGCAGACGGGGATGTTGCTGTCCGCTTCCGTGGGCGGCTTCGCCGTGCAGTGGCTGGGCGCGATGCCGTTGTTCGTGTTCAACGCGGGGACGTTTCTCGCCTCGGCGGCGTGCGTGTTCGCGATGGGGCGGGGACCGTCGGGGTCGGTGCGGGTGGTGACGGCGGACGCTGTTCCGCGTTCTACGGCGGTGCCTGCCCGTACGGGGAGGTTGATCCTGCTGTACGCGCAGAGCAGCATCGTCGTGACGGTCTTCAACGCGCTGCTGCCGATCTTCGTCATCGCCGAGCTGCATCGGGGGAGCGGGATTCTCGGGGTCGTCGACGCGCTCGGTGGTCTCGGTTTCCTCCTGGCCGCCGCGGCGTACCGCGTGATCAGCCCGCGGACGGAGGATCTGCCGATCGCCCTGGCCGGCTTCTTCCTGACGGGGATCGTGCTGGTGCTGCAACCCCAGTTCGGCACGCTCGGCCTCGTACCGGGCGTACTGGTCGGCGCGTGGGTGCTGGGGCAGGCCCGGATCGCCTCCAGGGCACTGCTGCTGACGTCGGTGCCGTCTCGTGAGGTGGGACGCGTCTTCGGCCTCGCCAACGCGTACGGCCTGGCGGGCACGGTGGTCGTCATGCTGGGGGTGTCGGCGGTGACGGACCATTCGGACAGCCGGTACGGTTTCGCGAGCCTCGCCGTGATCACAACGGTCTTCACGGCTTTGGTCCTGGTGACGAGCCTGCTGACCTTCCACCGAGAACGACGAGTACTACCCCAGCTAACCGTCCCAGCCGAACAGACCCCAACCGCATGACGTCCCGGGTAGCCGGCTGGTACTCCCTGGAAGCGGCGCAGGCCACCGTGGACGGGGCGCGCGATTCGCGTCACGGCCTCCCCGTCACGATGCGGTAGATCCCGAGCGGGATGCTCAGCAGGCCGACCACGGCAAAGGCCGAGATGACGACCCATTCCCGGGGCGGCCGGTCCGGCCGAGTTTCCTCTCCCGGCGGAGGGATCTTCCGCAGGAACCTCAGCACCGATTCCGGGGTCCGGTCCGAACGGTCCAGAATCTGGCGGAAGGCCCTCACCGCCGGCGAGCCGAGCGCGAGCAGGACGACCCCGATCACGAGGGTCGTGATGCCGCCGGCCGACGGGCGACCGGCGTGTTCGGCGGCAAGCGTCACCGTCGGGGCGTTCCATTGGACGATCACGCCACATCATCTCCCGCCGGGGCCGAGCGGAACATGCGTGGCCGTGGTCGTCGAAGTGCGTGACGCTGTGGCGGTGTCGTCGTCTTTGAGCGCGGTGGAGTAGGAGCGTACGGCTAGAAGGTTGCGTGGGGATCACCGGCGGGCCGGTCGCCAGGAGGTCTCCTTGACCGGGCCGAACAGTGCTTGGAACCGGGGCGAGCTCTGCTCGGCCGGCCAGAGGTCCGGGACGCCGGTGCTGAGGCGTATTCCGTCGACGTGGATCGCTGAGGTAGTGAGCGCCGACACTGGCGGCCACGAGTTCTTCGCCTGGATCGTCCGTGAGCGCCTCGCCGTACTCGATCTCCTCGATCGAGGAAGGCCAGAACATCGCTCCACACGATGGCTCACCATAACGCCGGCCCGGCAGCGCCGGAAAAGACACTCACAGATCCGTGGCAAGAGCGGATCTTGGCCTGGCTTCCCGCTGACCTGAGCTAGCTGCGCGTGCGGCGACGGGCCCGCGCGTACCAAGCTGAGGCCGAGACCAGGGGTACGAATCCAAGAATCCAGACATTCCTTGTAAGGATGGCAGCCAATACCGCGAAGACGACTGCAGCGATCGTGGACATGATCGCCAGGGGCAATGGTGTCCGATTGTGCAGCCACCGTCCCAGGACTCGATCATCGAGCCGGGTCGACGCTTGTACGGCGTTCTGCAAACTTGTCACGGCCTACCTCCGGCGCCGAGCATACGCCTGTGCGTTGAATCTGTTCCGTGGTCGGCTCGCGACAGGAGAGGTCGTCCCGATCGGCACGACCGGGCGAGTGCCTCCTCCACTTCATCCCTCGGTCGGTCGTCTGCCCGGCACGAACGAGCGGGGCACGACGACATCGCAGGTTCCGATCACCTGTTGCCCGAACCGCCTGGAGGGGTTCGGGAGGCCTCAGGCGGCCTCGACCGGGATGGTGACGTCCAGCGATGTGCCCACCCCCGTAGGGCTGGCCAGGCGCAAGGTGCCCGACAACGCCTCCACCCGGTCCTTCAGGCCGATCAGGCCTGAGCCCTGGCCGAACTCGGCTCCGCCGTGGCCGTCGTCGTGGATGGTCAGGTGGACCTCGCCGTCGGCGGCTGCCAGGTCCACGTGGACCGTTGACGCCTCCGCGTGTTTGTACGCGTTCGTCAAGGCCTCGCTCACCACGTAGAAGATGGCGACCTGTACCTGTTCCGGCAGCGGGTTCGGGGCCTGGTCGTGCAGCTCCACCGGCACCGGTGACCGGCGGGCCAGGGTCTTCAACGCCGCGTCCAGGCCCGACTTCGACAGCACCGCCGGGTGCAGGCCTCTCGAAATCTCCTGCAGCTCCGACAGCACGCCCGACAGGTCGTCGGCCGCGCCGGACAAGGCCTGTTTCAGCTCATCCTGCGACGCGACCCCCTCCGCCGAGCGCAGGTTGTAGCCGATCGACACCAGGTGCTGCTGGACCCCGTCGTGCAGGTCGCGTTCGATGCGGCGTCGCGTCGCGTCGGAGGCCGCGATCACTCGCGCGCGGGAGTCGATCAGGTCCGCTCGGCTCTTGGCCTGGGCGATCGTGCAGGCGACCAGTTCCACGAAGTCGCCCAGGCGTTCCTCGGTGTCGGCGGGCGGCGGCTCCGGGCCGCAGAACATCACGGCCGTCTCCCCCCACAGCCGGCCCTCGACCCACACGGGGCACGAGACGATGTGGGAGATCTTGTTCGACCGGATCCAGGTGCCGATCTCGCTCCTGATCGAGTCGCCGGTGATCCGGGTCGCCTTGCCGGTACGGAGCACGAGCGCGGCGGCGGTGTCGGCGGCGATCGGCCAGCGTCCGCCCAGCGGGGCCAGGGCGTCGGGCACATGCGGGTCGGACCAGTGGGCGACCACCGTGGCCGTCTGGTCGGATTCGTAGCGGTTGATCGCGGTGTAGTCCGCTCCGATGAGGCTGCCGAGCTCGCCCGCGACCGTCCTGAACGCTTCCGGTGGTGAGACTCCTCGGGCGACCAGGGTGGCCACGTGACGCAGCGCGCCCTGCGACTCCGCCAGCCGCCGGAGTTCGATCCGGTCGGCGCAGACGGACTTCGATGTCGCGGCGAGGGATGACACCAGGGCACGCGAACGCAGCGCGAGTTCTCTTCGCCCGATCGTGGCCCAGTGGAGCGCATCCCGTGCTCCCACTTCTCGTCCCTCGATGAGTTGGTGAAGGGGCCGAATAAAGGCATTTTCACACTATCAGCGCAGGTCAACCGGTCAAACCGGGGATCGTGGGCGATTCAGGAAGGGAGCTGCAAGGACCACGAACCGCCGTCGGGGACCTGGACGACGAGCCAGCCCGACCCGGGCACGTTGAGCTCCTTCATCCCGTCGCCCAGTCCGTGGATCCAGTCGGTGCCGCCCCGCCGTCCCGGCCGTTCGAAGCTGAGCCGCCACGTCCCGGTGGTCCTGACCTGCACCGTGACCCTCGTACGCGAGCCGTCGTAGGAGAGGACCTCCTCGAAGTCGCGGCCGTGCCGTTCGCCGGAGAGCGGCAGCGCCGCGCTGACCGGCAGCAGCCGTACCGACCAGTCGCAGGACTCGCCCGTCAGCTTCACCTTGAAGTGGGTGATCGACGGGTCCACGAGGTGGCGTCCGTGGTAGGTCCGCTGGGCGTTGACGATGGTCTGGCCCGTCTCGAACGTGCCATCGGTCCTGGTCACGGGGTTGACGAAGAAGTTCGCGTCGCCGCGGTAGGTGACGTCGGCGATCGCGTACCCCCCGGGCTCGGGGCGGTCGAGCAGGATCTCGTACTCGCCCGGTTTCCTGCCCGCCGTGAGGTGCCGGTCCTCGCTCGCCCGTACCTCCGGCGCGGGGGCCAGATCGTCCTCGATCGCGTCGAGCGGGATCGGACGGTGGCCCAGGCGGGCGTCGAGCCGTACGAGCGCCGCGCGGCCCTTGCCGAGCGCGGCGGCGACGCGCGCCTCGCGGTTCGGCCGGTCCTCGGGGATCGCCTTGGCCTTGTCATACGCCTCGAGCGCGGCGCGGTAGTCGGCGACCATCGCCTCGGTGTGGCCCGGCGCGCCCGGGTCGAAGACGAGGTTCTCCAACTGCTCGCCGAACGCCGTGATCGACTCCTCGATCCCGGCGTCCCCGGGCGCGGTCACGCGGGACGTGCCGCTGCGGCGGGACAGGAGGCGCATGACCAGTACGGTCAGCGCGACGCCCGCGAGAAAGGAAACGACCACAGCCCACATGAGCGACCTCTGAATCAAGAACGGGGACGGAACATCGCGCCGCGGACCTGCAGCCCGGTAATGGTTGCGACGCAGCGGAACGTCCGAAGGTTCTGGCTCTCGTACTGGGACTGTGAGGGCGGGATGACCTCGATGGACCATTTGTCGGGGGAGTACCTCAGCGCGTCGCCGTAGCGTGACCGTGCCATGACGTCGCGGGAGCAGAGCCGGCGTACGGTCGGGTGCTGCTCCAGCGTGTGCTCGTTCCAGGTCTGGCCGTCGGCCGGCAGCGGGGCGATCGCGAACGTCTCGTACGCGTGCCCGACCATGCAGTCGGACCGGTTGATCTGGACGTTGCCGTTGATGGCCACGATGCCGCTCCAGCACTCCGCGGTCGCGGTGCAGCGCGCGGAGGCCCCGGACACGCCGGCCGCCGGGCAGTTCCGCGCGGTGGTCTCCGCGCCGCCGTACGGGTCCTTCTTCGGGCCCGATGCGCCCGCACCGGCGGTGGAGGTGCGGGTGCCGTGGTCCGAGCCGCCGCCGATCGAGTACGCGACCAGCGCGCCGGCGGCCACGATCGCGACCGCGACGACGATCGCGGCGGTGATCAGCGGACCGCTCATCCCGCCGCGCCGGCCCGGGACCGCGGGCTCGGTGTCCGGCCCGGCCGGCGCCTGACCCGGCCTGGGCGGTGCCTGACCCGGCCCGGGCGGGATCGGCACCGGCCAGTACGGCGGCGCGGCGCCCGCGTGCTGGGACAGGTCGGCCTCGGCGAGCGCGTCACGGAAGGCCGCGATGTTCTCCGGCCGGTCGCCGGGGTCGTACGCCATGGCCCCGCGGAGCACGGCGACCAGCCCGGCCGGCGCCCCGGGAACGTCGGGCACCGGCCCGAGGCGCGCCGCCATGAGCGCCACCATGCTCGGCGAACCGCTCGGCGGGAAGTACGGCGGCCGGCCGGACAGCAGCGCGTACAGCGTGGCGGCGAGCGAGTAGACGTCGCCCGCCACGGTGGGCTCGGCCAGGTCGAACACCTCGGGCGAGGCATAGGCCGGCGTCAGCGCCTCACGGGTGGCCGACGACTCCATCCCGGGCCGGGGGACGACGGCCAGCCCGAAGTCGGCGAGCGCGACGCCGCCGTACCGGTTGACCAGGATGTTCGCGGGTTTGACGTCACGGTGCAGCACCCCGGCGGCATGGGCCGCGGCGAGCGCGTCGGCGATGTGGACGCCGATGTCGCGGACCTCGGCGGCGGGGATCGGGCCCCTGCCACGGAGCCGGTCGGCGAGTGAGCCGTTGGGGCACAGTTCGAGCACCATGTACGGCCGGCCGTCGGCGAGCACCCCCGCGTCGTACACGGCGACCACGTGCGGGTGCCCGGACAACTGACCCGCCGCGGTCACCTCGCGCATGAACCGCCGCTTGTCCCGGTCGCTCGTCAGCCGCCGATTGTCGATCTTGAGCGCGACCTCGCGGCCGACGGAGAGCTGGCGGGCGCGGTAGACGGTCCCGTAGCCGCCCTGACCGAGTTCCCCCATGATCTGGTAGCCCGGGAGCGACCGGGCGGCGTCCCCCGCAGAGTCCATCCGGCCATGATCTCGCTTAATGCCCAAAGGGGTGGAAATATCCCGTTACCTGGCTGGACTTTTCGTACCGGCGGCTCTCAGCCTCCGGACGCGGCGCCAGAGAACGAGAACGCCGGCCAGGGCCGCGGCCGAGGCGAGCGTGGCGGCGAGCTTGACCCCGATCTCCCAGCGGCTCTCGACGTCGGCCGTACGGTCGCCCGGACCGGAGACGATCCCGGCGACACGATCTCCAGGCGCGAGGCGGCCCGCGTGGTGGAAGGCGACGTCGTGGGTCGCGAACGAGCCGTCGCGGGCGGCGAAGTCGCCGTCGCAGCGGTAGATCGTCTCGTGCGTGCCGTACTTGTCGAAGACGCAGAGGGAGACCGTGATCGTGCCGGGCCGCTCGCCGGCGACCCGGGAGACCGTGTGCACGGTGTCGACGGAGAGCAACGCCGCCGGACCGGCCAGGGCGACCGTGAGGACCGCGAAGACCCAGCCGGGCGCGAGCCTCGCCGCCGGATCGGTCATGCGGCCAGGCTATCGACGGCGGCCGAGAGTGCGCGGCTTTCGGCGGCCGGAGGCATCCCCTGGCCCTTGTGACGTGCTCTTTCGTCGAAGGTAGCCTGATTTTCGGGTCTGCCCCGAGGCGCCCGCCACCCTGATCGACCCCCTCCGGAGGGCTCGCATGTCCGCCACCCGCCCGTTCGGCCGTGGGGCGACGCTGCTGTTCGCGGTCGCCTGCGGCGTGGCGGTCGGCAACGTCTACCTCCCCCAGCCCCTGCTGGCGCTCATGGCCGCCGACCTGCGGGTCAGCCCCGCGCACGCCGGGCTCGTCGCCACACTCACCCAGTTCGGGTACGCCGCCGGGATCCTGTTGCTGGTGCCCCTCGGAGACCTCGTACGGCCCCGGCGGCTGGTCACCATCCTGATGGCCGCCACCACGGCCGGCCTGGTGATCGCCGCCGTGGCGCCCGCCCTGGGCGTCCTGGCCGTCGCGGCGACGTTGATCGGAATCCTCACCGTCGCACCGCAGATCCTCGTGCCGCTCGCCGGGCATCTCGCGCCGCCCGGACAGGCGGGCCGGGCCGTCGGGACGCTGGTCACGGGCCTGATCGCCGGTATCTTCGGCAGCCGGCTGCTGGGTTCGCTGCTGGCCCAGGCCACGAGCTGGCGGCTCGTGTACGCCGCGGCGGCCGTCCTGACGCTTCTCGCGGGCGTCCTGCTGCGTCCCGCGCTGCCGGAGGAGCCGATCGGCCGAGGGAGCTATCCGCGTGCGCTGGCCGGGCTGCCGGGGCTCCTCCGCAGGCAGGCGGCCCTGCGCCAGGCGTGCCTGGTCCAGTTCTGCAGCTTCGCGGTGTTCTCCGGCACGTGGACCGTACTCGCCCTTTATGTGACCGGACCGCGCTTCGGCTGGTCCACCGGGACCGCCGGGCTCTTCGGTCTCGTCGGCCTCGCCGCCGGAGCCCTCACCCCCATCGCCGGCCATCGTACGGATCGCCATGGCCCTCTCGCCGTCACCGCGGCGGCCGTCCTCGCCTCCGTCGTCGGCGTCGTGGTCCTCACGGTCGCGGGCACCGGCCCGATCGGGCTCGTCGCCGGGACGTTCGCGGTCACGGTGGGCATGCAGTCGGCCCAGATCGCCAACCAGGCCCGTATCTTCGCCGACCGGCCCGACGCCCGCAGCCAGGTCAACACCCTCTACATGACCGCCGCCTTCCTCGGCGGATCCCTCGGGTCCGCGGCCGGAACCACGCTGTACAACCACCACGGCTGGGGCGGTGTCTGCGCGGCGAACGCCGTCTTCGTCACCGTCGCCCTGGCCGGACACCTGCTCACCCTGTACCGGACCGCGCGCGACAAACGCGATCGAAAGTTTGTTCGATCAAATGTCTCCCGTGGATAGGGACAGGGCAAGCACCGGTCGGGGGCGGGGAGATCGCGCGGGGCGGTCGCCGTAAGAGGAGGGCACGTGAGGCGTACAAGGCGGGGCAGGAGTCACGTGATGCTGTGGTGCCTCGGGCTGGCCGCGGTCGGCGGCGGCACGTGGGCGGTGCTGTGGGCGCCGCCGGAGAGGGTGACGCTGGTCCTCAGCCTGGCCGGCCTCGTGCTCACCGGCGCCACCGCCTGGTGGCGCCCGCGCGGGCGATAGACCGGCGATCCGGGGTAGGGCTCCCGTAGAGGGGGACGACATGGACGTATCCCAAACCACCGAAACCGACGTACGGCCCGAGGCGGCCCTGCTCGGTATCTATCTCAACGACCACCTGACCGGCGCCACGTTCGGTACGGAGCTGGCCTCGCGGATCGCCCGGACCTATCGCGGGTCCAAGGACGCCCAGGCTCTGGCGGACTTCGCGGCCGAGGTCGCCGGCGACCGCGCCGCACTGATCGAGATGATGGCGGCGCTCGGCGTCCCGGTACGGCAGTACAAGGCGCTGCTGGGCTGGGTGGCCGAGAAGGCCGGCCGGCTCAAGCCGAACGGCCGCCTGCTCGACCGGTCCCCGCTGAGCGGCCTGGTGGAGTTCGAGGCCATGCGTCTCGGCGTCGAGGGCAAGGGCGCCTGCTGGCGTACGCTCCAGACGCTGGCCGACCGCGACGACCGCCTCGACCGGGGACGCCTGGAGGACCTGCTGGCACGGGCGGACCGTCAGGCGGACCTTCTGGAGGGCTTCCGCGTCCGCGTCGCGGCCGAGCTCGTCGGCGTGGACTGACCGGCGAGGAGCTCCAGGACGGCCCTCTCGACCGGCCCGCCGGTGGCGAGCTCGCCCAGGCCGCGGTCCTTGCCGAGGTCGGCGAGCGCGGGCTCGACGGTGACGCCGCGCTCGTACAGCTCGATGATGCGCGGGTCGATGTAGGACGCCCGCGCGACGGCCGGGGTGTTGCCGAGATAGTCGGCCACCTCGCGCACGACCCTTACGACGGCGCGTTTGCGGGCGGTCGCGCCGGCCGCGGCGGCGGAGACGGCCAGGCCCACGGCGGCCAGGATGGTGGCGTGCCAGGTGCGGAAGTCCTTGACCGTGAAGTCGCCGGCCGTCACCGCGTGGAGATGGTCGTTGATGTCGGTGGCCGTCACGTCGTGCCAGCGCCCGCCGTCGCGGTACGCCAGGAGCTCCTCGCCGCCGCTCCGGCGCCGCTTGAGGCTCCGTACGACACCGATGACCTGGTCGTCCACGATGGCCAGCTCGCGCTGCTTGGCGCCCTTGGCGAGGTAGCCGAAGACCATCGTGTCGCCCGAGCACACCACGTGCTCCCGGCGGATGGTGGCCAGGCCGTACGTGCCGTTGTCCGCCGCGTACTCCCCGCTGCCCGCGCGGAAGAAGCCGAGGTCGATCAGGCGGATCGCGGCCGAGAGGACGCGCTCGCGGCTCAGCTCCGTACCTCGCAGGTCGTGGTCGATCACCTCACGGACGCACGGCAGGATGCGGCCGAACGCCAGCACCCGGTCGTGCTTCTCCTGGTCCCGCTCCTCGCGCCACTGGTCGTGGTAGCGGTACTGCCGCCGTCCCGCGGCGTCGGTGCCCAGGGCCTGGATGTGCCCCTTCGCGTCGGGACAGATCCAGACGTCCTGCCAGGCGGGCGGGATCACCAGCGCCTTGATGCGGGCGAGCGTCCGCGCGTCGCGTACGGGAGCCGCCCCGTCGTGGAGGTAGCGGAAGCCACGGCCGCAGCGCTGCCGCCGGATCCCGGGCTCCGCGGGGTCGCTGCGCACGAGCGCCGGCCGGCCGGCGGCCCTCATCGTCGCCCCGGCGGAGCCACGGTCACCTCGGTGAACTCCATCCACTCCAACGTACGCCCCAGGTCAGCGGCCGGGGATCTCGCCGGTGTCGACGACGTGGCGGGCCAGGTGGCGCAGCTTGACGTTGCCGTCCTGTGATGCCTTGGCCAGCAGGGCGAACGCCTCGTCCTCGGTGAGCCTGAGGCGTTCCATGACGATGCCGGTCGCCTGGCCGATGTCGGTCCGTGAGGCGATCGAGGCGTGCAGGTCGGCGTCGGACCGCGCGCTGGCGAAGGCGACCGCGGCGTGGGAGGCCAGCAGCCAGCCCATCCGCTCGGAGCGTTCGGTCAGGGCGTGCGGCCGGGAGGAGTACATGTTCAGCGCGCCGAGGTTCTCGTCGTACGTGAACAGCAGGAAGCCGATCATGCTGGAGATCCCCAGCTCCCGCGCGCGGGGCGTGAACCGCGGCCAGCGCTCGGCCTGGTCGGCGAGGTCGGCGATCCGCAGCACCTCACGCCGGTCGCGGGTGGCGTCGAAGCACGGGCCCTCGCCCACCTCCTCCTGGAGGGAGTCCGAGGCCTCCACCAGGTCGTCCGTGCAGGCCAGGCTGCGTACGGAGTATCCGGCGCCCCGGCGGCGTACGGTCAAGATGCCGGCCGCCTCGCACCCCTCGACCAGGTCGACGGCGTACTCACAGATCCGGTCGAGAGTGGACTGCAGCGTCTCTTGGGCGAGGAGGTCCCGGGCCATGTCCGCCAGCGCGATGGCGAGCTCGTCGTTCTGCGGCATGCCCACCTCCCCGGCGAAGTGCCGCCTCCGCCGTCTCCCGGAGGCGCCTACACCCTACGTCCGCCGGAAAAGGGTTGGGCGGGGTGTCGCCCCGGCTGTTAGCGTACGGCGAGGTCGTGACAGGACGTGAGGAGGTGAGACCCATGAACGCGGTAATGATGTGGGTGCTCCCCACGTGTTCACGGTCGGGCGGCTGACGTAGGGGTCGCCGGGAGCGCCATGGCACTCCCGAAAGGCAGAAACCCATGCATTCCTTGCGATTCACCACCGAGACGTCGTCAGCCGGCGTCGTCGAACGCGACTTCACCGTGGGGGAAGTCCCCGGCGTGCTCTGGTCACCCGTCTCCGGCTCGAAGAACGCGCCCCTGATTCTTTTGGGGCACACGGGCGGCCTGGACAAGAGGACACCGGGAATTCTCGCCCGGGCCCGCCGCTACGTGACCGATCGCGGGTTCACCGTGGCCGCCATCGACGCACCCGGGCACGGCGACCGGCCGCGCACGGCGCAGGACGAGCGGGCCCGTATCGCCATCCCGCAGGCGCGGGCGGCGGGTGAGCCGATCGGCCCGATCATCGCCGAGTACAACGCCGCACTGGCCGAGCGCGCCGTGCCGGACTGGCAGGCGACCCTCGACGCCCTCCAGGCGCTGCCCGAGATCGGCGCCGAGGCCCCGATCGGGTACGGCGGCACGACGCTGGGCACCGTGATCGGCCTGTCGCTGGCGGCGGTCGAACCCCGGATCACCGCGGCGGTCTTCGGCGCACCCCTCGTGTACGAGGCCCTGACGGAGGCGGCGAGGCTGGTGACCATCCCGATCCTGTTCCTGCTCCCCTGGGACGACGCGGAGATCGACCGCCGATCCGGTCTGGCGTTGTTCGACGCCCTGGCCTCGGAGGAGAAGACGCTGCACGCCAACCCGGGCGGGCACCACCAGATCCCCAGGTTCGAGATCGAGCATGAGGTGGGGTTCTACGCCCGCCATCTCGGCCGGCCGGCCACGTCAGCGGCCTGACGTGACGGGGTGCCGGCGGCCGGCGTCACGCCGGCCGCCGGCACCGGCGAGGACGACGGTGAGCAGGCCGAGCAGCGCTACGGCCGCGTTCGCCGTCGTCAGGAAGACGGCCTGGCCCGTGGTCGCGTTCTCCAGGTGTTCCACGTGGAACACGAAGTGCGGGACCGCGAAGACCGAGAAGGCCAGTGCGGCCGGGACGACGTAGGCCCGGCGCGGGACGACCAGGGCGATCCCGAGGAGCAGGGCGACGCCGAGCGTGGCGCCTCCGAAGTCGCGGGCGTAGTGCTCGCTGAACGGCGGCATCAGGTCCACTGTCGGGAAGTGGTCGTAGAAGCTCCGGGGGAACGCCTGGTTCCAGAACCCGACGACGAGCTCGTCGAGGAAGAGGACGGCCAGGGCGAGGCGGATCAGGATGGTCACGGCGGGTCTCCCGTTCTGGAGGGTTCGCCGGTTACGACGGAGCCCCGTCCCGCGACGTGACATACCCCTCAGCCCGTACGGGCTCTAAAGCTACGTTGTGTAGTACTACGGGCGGTAGTCTACGACAAGATGTAGTACTACGAGCTGTAGTAGATAGGGGGCCGCGGGATGAACCCGCTCGACATCGCCCGGTGGCAGTTCGGGATCACCACCGTCTACCACTTCTTCTTCGTCCCCCTGACGATCGGCCTGTCGGCGCTCGTCGCGGGCCTGCAGACGGCGTGGGTGCGCACCGGCAGGACGCACTACCTCCGCGCCACCAAGTTCTGGGGCAAGCTCTTCCTGATCAACTTCGCGATGGGCATCGTCACCGGCATCGTGCAGGAGTTCCAGTTCGGCATGAACTGGAGCGCGTACTCCCGGTTCGTCGGCGACGTCTTCGGCGCGCCGCTGGCGATCGAGGGCCTGCTCGCCTTCTTCCTCGAGTCGACCTTCCTGGGGCTGTGGATCTTCGGCTGGGACCGGCTGCCCAAGCGGATCCACCTCGCGTGCATCTGGCTGGTCGCGGTCGGCACGCTGCTGTCGGCGTACTTCATCCTCGCCGCCAACTCCTGGATGCAGCACCCGGTCGGCTACCGCATCCACGGAGGCCGGGCCGAGCTGACCGACTTCTGGGCCGTGCTGACCAACTCCACGATGCTCGTCGCCTTCCCCCACACGATCACCGCCGCCTTCGTCACCGCGGGCCTGTTCGTCGTGGGCGTCAGCGCCTGGCACCTGGCCCGGCGGCGGCACGTCGAGGTCTTCCGGCCGTCGCTGAAGATGGCCCTGGCCGTCACCTTCGTCGCCTCGCTCGGCGTCGCCGTCACCGGCGACCTCCAGGGCAAGGTGATGACCTCCCAGCAACCGATGAAGATGGCCGCCGCCGAGGCGCTGTACCGCACCGAGCGGCCCGCCTCGTTCTCGATCTTCACCGTGGGCACTCTCGACGGCGGGCGTGAGGTGTTCAGCGTCAAGGTGCCGCGGCTCCTGTCGTTCCTGGCCACGGGCAGCTTCAGCGGCAGGGTCCAGGGCATCGACGACGTCCAGGCCGCCGAGGTCGCCAAGTACGGGCCGGGGGACTACCGCCCGGTCATCCCGCTCGCGTACTGGAACTTCCGGATCATGGTCGGGGTCGGCGGCGCCACCGCGCTGATCGCCCTGCTCGGTCTGTGGCTGCTACGGCGCGGGCGGCTGCCGGCGAACCGCTGGGTGTGGCGGATCGGCGTGCTCTCACTCGCGCTGCCGTTCGTCGGCAACTCCGCCGGCTGGATCTTCACCGAGATGGGCCGCCAGCCCTGGTCGGTCTACGGCGTGCTGAAGACCGCCTCCAGCGTCTCACCGAGGGTCGGCGCGACGTCGATGCTCATCTCGGTCATCGCGCTGACCACGCTGTACGGCGTCCTCATGGTCATCGAGGCCGGGCTGATGGTGCGCTACGTCAAGGCCGGGCCGCTCTCGGAGGACGAGGCGCTCGCCCGGCCCGGCGGCGAGGACGAGGCCGAACTCACCTTCGCCTACTGAGAGGGACGTCATGGCGACCACGACCGTCTGGTTCATCATCATCGCCTTCCTGTGGACCGGATACTTCTTCCTGGAGGGCTTCGACTTCGGCGTCGGCATCCTGCTGCCGCTGCTCGGCCGCGACGACACCGAGCGCCGGGTGCTCATCAACACCATCGGCCCGGTCTGGGACGGCAACGAGGTGTGGTTCATCGTCGCCGGCGCCGCGACCTTCGCCGCGTTCCCCGAGTGGTACGCCACGCTCTTCAGCGGCTTCTACCTGCCACTGCTGGCGATCCTGCTCGCGCTGATCGTGCGCGGGGTGGCCTTCGAGTACCGCGGCAAGCGCGACGACGCGCGCTGGCGCCGCCGGTGGGACCGGGCGATCTTCTGGGGCAGTCTCGTGCCCGCGTTCGTGTGGGGCGTGGCCTTCTCCAACCTCGTACGCGGGGTGCCGCTGGACGCCGGGCACGAGTACGCCGGGACCGTGCTCGACCTGCTCAACCCGTACGCCCTGCTCGGCGGGGCCGCCACGCTGACGCTGTTCGTGCTGCACGGCGCGGTCTTCCTGGCGCTGAAGACCACGGGGGAGATACGGCGGCGGGCGGGCCGGGTCGCGCGGGCCGCCGTGGTCGCGGCCCTCGCCGTCGGCGGGCTCTATCTGCTGCTGACCCAGCTCCTGTACGGGCGGCCGGCGACCTGGATCACCGTGGCGGCGGCCGCGTCCGCGCTGGCCGCCGCGACCGTGGCCAATGCGCGGGGCCGGGAGGGCTGGGCGTTCGCCGGCACCGGCGCGGCCATCGCGCTCGTCGTCGCGACGCTGTTCCTCGCGCTGTTCCCGCACGTCATGCCGTCCACGATCGACGCGGCGAACGGCCTGACGACGACCAACGCCGCCGCCACCCCGTACACCCTCAAGATCATGACGATCGTCGCGGTGGTGTTCACCCCGCTGGTCATGCTGTACCAGGGCTGGACGTACTGGGTGTTCCGCCGCCGGATCGGCGTCGCGCACATCCCGGGAGCGGCGAAGTGAAACCCCTCGATCCACGCCTGCTGCGGTACGCCCGTACGACCCGGGTCTACCTGGTCGCGTCCGTGGCGCTCGGCACCGCCACGGCGGGGCTGATCATCGCGCAGGCGACGCTGCTGGCCGACATGATCAGCCGGGCGTTCCTCGGCGGCGCCTCGCTCGCTTCTTCGCGTACGCCTCTGCTGCTCCTGCTCGCCGTGGTCGCCGGCCGTTCGCTCGTCGCCTGGCTGCAGGAGGTCGCCGCGCACCGCTCGTCGGCCGCGGTGAAGTCGCAGCTGCGCGGGCGGCTGCTGGAACATTCCGTACGGCTCGGGCCGGGGTGGCTGTCCGGCGAGCGCGGCGGAGAGCTCGCCACCGTGGCGACGCGGGGGATCGACGCTCTGGACGGGTACTTCTCGCGCTATCTGCCGCAGCTCGTCCTGGCCGTCATCGTGCCCGCCGCCGTGGGGCTGCGCATCCTGTTCGGCGACTGGCTGTCGGCGCTGACGATCGCGCTGACCCTGCCGCTCATCCCGGTCTTCGCGATCCTCGTCGGGCTGACGACCAAGGCGAAGATGGAACGCCGGTGGCGGACGCTGACGCTGCTCGCCGGGCACTTCCTCGACGCCGTCACGGGCCTGCCGACGCTGAAGGTCTTCGGCCGGGCGCGGGCGCAGGCGGAGGCGATCCGCGCGGTCACCGACCGCTACCGGCGGGCGACCATGTCGACGCTGCGGGTCGCGTTCCTGTCCGCGCTGGTCCTCGAACTGCTCGCCACGATCTCGGTGGCGCTGGTCGCGGTCTCCATCGGGCTGCGGCTGGTGAACGGGGAGATCTCGCTGCGGACGGCGCTGCTCGTGCTCATCCTCGCGCCGGAGGCGTACCTGCCGCTGCGCCAGGTCGGCGCGCAGTACCACGCGAGCGTCGAAGGCCTGGCCGCCGCATCGCGGATCTTCGAGGTGGTCTCGACGCCGCTGCCCGCGTCGGGTGTCCGTACCGACGTTCCGGCGCGGGCGACCCTTCGCCTGGACCGGGTGACGGTGCGGTACGGGGACCGCCCGGCGGTGTCGGACTTCTCGCTGACCGTACATCCGGGGGAGGTCGTGGCGCTCACGGGTCCGAGCGGGGCCGGGAAGTCGACGCTGCTCGCGGTACTGCTCGGGTTCGTGCGGCCGTCGGCGGGGCGGGTCCTCGTCGACTGGGCCGACCTGGGCGGCTTCGCCCCGTCCGCGTGGCATGCCCAGGTCGCCTGGGTGCCGCAGCGGCCGTACCTGTTCGCGGACACGGTCGCGGGCAACATCCGGCTGGGCCGTCCGGACGCTTCCGATGCCGACGTACGGGAGGCGGCGCGTGCCGCCTCGGCCCTGGACTTCATCGAGGCGCTGCCGCGTGGTTTCGCGACGCCGATCGGGGAGGGCGGTGTTGGCCTGTCGGCGGGGCAGCGGCAGCGAGTCGCACTGGCGCGGGCGTTCCTGCGGGACGCGCCGTTGCTGCTGCTGGACGAGCCGACGTCGAACCTGGACGCGGAGAGCGAGGCGGCGGTGGTCGCGGCGGTACGGCGGCTGGCGGCCGGCCGCACGGTCGTCCTGGTCGCCCACCGTCCGGCGCTCGCGGCACTGGCCGACCGAACGGTCGGGGTCGAGCCGGCGGGGGTGGCGGCATGAGACGGCTTCTCGCGCTGCGGCTCGGCGGTGGGGCGGATGCGGTCTGGCGGCCGGTCGCGAGGGGTTCCATGTCGGCGGACCGTACGGTGCGCGTCGGGGTCGAGGGTGTGGCGGCCATGAGAGGGCTCCTCGCGCCGAGCCGTCCGGCGGGTGAGAGGCTCGCGTCGGACCTGTTCTCTGGTGTGCCGGGCGACCTCGCGGTCCGCGGTGAGCCGGCGGAGGTGGCGGGATGAGGCGGCTTCTCGCGCTGGCCCGGCCGTCCGGTGGGCGGCTGCTGCTGGCGGTGCTGTTCGGGGTGCTGGCGCTCGGGAGCGGGGTCGGGCTCATGGCGACGTCGGCCTGGCTCATCTCGCGTGCCGCGCAGCATCCGCCGGTGCTCACGCTCATGGTGGCGATCGTCGCGGTGCGGGCGTTCGGGATCGGGCGTGGGGTGTTCCGGTACGCCGAGCGGCTGACCGGCCACGACGCGACCTTCCGCATCCTCGCCGACCTGCGGGCGCGGGTGTACGAGCGGCTCGTGCCGCGGTCCGGGCTGCACGGCGGCGACCTGCTCGCCCGGCTCGTCGCCGACGTGGACGCGGTGCAGGATCTCTACCTGCGGGCGCTGCTGCCCGGGGCCGTGGCCGCGGTCGTCGGCGGTGCGTCGGTCGGGCTCGCCTGGGCCCTGTTGCCGTCGGCGGGGGTGGTGCTGCTCGCCGCCCTGCTGGTCGCGGGGGTGCTCGCGCCGTGGCTGTCGGCGGTCCTGGCGCGGCGTTCGGAGCGGCGGGGGACCGAGCTGCGCGGCGAGATGACCACCCATGTCGTCGACTCGCTCCAGGGCGCGCCGGAGCTGGTGGTGTACGGTGCCGCGCCGGCCCGGCTCGCCGAGGCCGCGCGGCTCGACCAGGCGTACACCCGCACGGCGGCCCGGTCGGCCACGACCGCCGGGGCCGGCGCGGCCCTGTCCACTCTCGCCGGGGGGCTGGCGGTCTGGGGCGGCCTCGCGGTCGGTGTGCCGGCCGTACGCTCGGGGCGGCTCGACGGCGTGCTGCTCGCGGTGGTCGTACTGCTGCCGCTGGCGACGTTCGAGGTCGTCGCGGGGCTGCCGCTCGCCGCGCAGTACCTCGAACGGGTCCGCCGTTCCGCCTCTCGCGTCTTCGCCGTCCTGGACCGGGACGAACCGGTGCGCGAGCCTCTCGCGCCTGCCGCTCTGCCTTCGGCGCCGTACGTCCTGCGCGTCCGTGACCTGCGGGCCCGGTGGACGCCCGATGGGCCGTACGCCCTCGACGGCGTGTCCCTGGACCTTCGGCCGGGGCGGCGGTGCGCGGTCGTCGGCGCGAGCGGTTCGGGCAAGACGACGCTGGCCACGGTGCTGCTGCGGCTCCTGGAACCGGCCGGGGGCATGGTGTCGCTGAACGGCGTCGACGTTCGCTCGCTGTCCGGCGACGACGTACGCCGGGTGGTGGGATCGTGCGGCCAGGACGCGCACCTGTTCGACACGACGATCGGGGCGAATCTACGGCTCGCCCGCCCGTCCGCGACGGAGGAGGAGATCCACGACGCGCTGCGACGGGCGCGCCTGCTGTCCTGGGTCTCCGCCTTGCCGGAGGGTCTGGACACGCGTGTCGGCGAACACGGGGCACGGGTGTCAGGTGGCCAGCGCCAGCGCATCGCTCTGGCGCGTACGCTGCTGGCCGACTTCCCGATCCTGCTGCTGGACGAGCCGACCGAGCACCTGGACGTGGCGACCGCCGACGAGCTGACCGCGGACCTGCTGAGCGCCACCGAGGGCCGTACGACCCTGCTCGTGACGCACCGGCTGACCGGTCTGGAGGCGGTGGACGAGATCATCGTCCTCTCCCGCGGCAGGGTCGCCGACCGGGGCACCCACGCGGAGCTACTGGCCCGCCTCGGTCCGTACCGCTCGATGTGGGAGCTTGAACGCCGCTACGACCCGCTACGAGTCAGCGACTGAGCGGGGTGGTGAGGAGCGGGCGGCGGCAATGGGTGAAGCGCCAAAGGGTGTTATTCGCGGTCGGCGGGGGCGGTTATTCGCCAGTGTCCGGTGGGGGTGGTCCAGAGGAGGACGCCGGGCCATAGGTGGTGGAGTCGCCATCCGGGTGTTTGTTTCAGGGTGTGGTGGCGGCGGCAGAGCATGGCGATGTTGCACGGGCAGGTCGGGCCGTCCCGATGGTAGGGGGTGGTGTGGTCGGCGTCGCAGTGGCGGACTGGGCGCCGGCAGCCGGGGAACCCGCATCGGCGGTCGCGTTGTTCGATGAGACGGCGCATGGCGGCGGGCACCCGGTAGCCGTGGTGGCCGTGGTCGTGGTGGCCATGCGCCGAGTCCAGTGCCGGGGCCGGTACGCACCAGCGGGTCTTCAGGCCGACGAGGGACTCCGCGATGCGTTCGCCTGCTCGGGTGATGAGGCGGGCGAGGTGCCGGTGCCGTTCGGGCATGGTGTCGGGCCGCAGATGCCCGACGAGTCCGGCGAGCGCGGGAAGCCCGGAGAGCGCCGGGAGATGGGTGCGGGCGGCGTGGGCGATGGCGTCGGCGATCGCGTCATCGATCCCCGTCCAGCTCTCGTCGCCGTGGGCCGGTGTCGCGGGGGCCTGGCGGGTGGTGTCGGCGGGGGTTCGCCGGTGTTGAGGGTGCCGGAGAGCAGGCCGAGGAAGACATCGGCGCGTAGTTGCCCGATGGCACGCCGGTCACCGTCGCTTCTGAGGCCGGCGGCGATCGCGTTGATCCGGTTACGGGCCGCGGTCGCGGTGTCGGCGGGCAGGTCCAGGCCGGTCAGGTGCGCGGTGCCGTCATCAGTGGCCAGCAGCTGCACATCACGCGCCCGCTCGGCGTGCTCACGCCGCCGGGACAGCGCGCCAGGGTCCAGACGTCGGACCAGCCGGCGGATCTTCGCCCGGATCTCACCGGTGGTCTGCCCCGCCGCCCGCGCCAGCACTCGCGCCTCGATCTCCCCCGCGACCTCAACACCGACCTGTCCCATCCCCTGCCACACCGCACGAGCCCGGCAACAATCCAAATCCCCACACGCCAAAGCCGCGAACGTCGCAGGCAACCCGCCGACCAACCCGGTCGCGAACCGAACCAGCTCATCGGCCGACGCCGCCGTCAAGGTGAGCGCCGCGGCCACCTCGTCATTGACGTACTCACCCGCCGGGATCACCCCGACACCGCAGACCTGCTCCTCCGCGGCACGGCGACGCGCCAGCTCCGCCACCGCCGCCAACTCCACCGCCTGCAACCGCGAGACCGCCCGCCGCGCCTCCACCATCAACTCGACAAGGTCGCCATCACCCACATCGCGGGCATCAGCCCCGAACAGATCGAGAGGCGTCAGGTCATCGGCGGACAGACCATTCACGCCGAATCCCTCCCCCCGGAAGAACCATCCCAGCCATTCGAACATAATAGCTAATGGCGCGGCCGTTCGACATAGACATAACGGGCATTGAAAAGAATCACTCGTTTTCTCCGGTGCTCCGGCTAGGGGGCCGGGCTTCTTCGGAATTGCCGCGGTCCGCGTTATCGGGGGCAATCGTCCGACATTTGATCGTCGGGAACACCCTTCTCGGCTGGGCAGAACCTGCAGTCCACCCGCCCACCCGCCCGCGAGGGAGGATTCGCGACGCGACGCGCCGTGCTCGGTCGTCGCCGTGGGTGGAGACGGCTTGCCCTCGGGCCTGGGCGCGCGTGTCGGCTCCTGCTGCTGGACGAGCCGACCGAGCACCTGGAGGTGGCGACCGCCGGCGAGCTGTTGCGCGACGCCGGCCTGACCGCGGACCTGCTGGGCGTCACCGAGGGCCGTACGACCCTGCTCGTGACGCATCGCATCGCCTGGCCGGTCTGGAGGCGGTGGACGAGATCATCGTCCTCTCCCACGGCAGGGTCGCCGACCGCGGCACCCACGCGGAGCTACTGGCGCGCCCCAGCTCTCATCGTTCGCTGTGGAATCCCGGACACGACGCCGAGGTCGCTTTTCCCGCGTTGCTCGGGTGAACCAGGCGAGGCAACCGATCATCCATATAGGTGACACATATCGGCATGTCAGGAAGGCGGTTTCCTGATGACCGTGGGAAGGATCTCTTTCCTCTGCTGGACCGTCTTCACCGTGATGTGCGCGGCCTTCCTGCCGCTGGCCATCGGCATCGAGCGCCTTCACGCTCTGCCGGAGACGGCGCGAGTCCCCGTGGCCGTCGCGGTGGTGTCGGTCCTCTGGTGGGGACCGTTCGTCTATGCCATATCCCTCGCCATGGCGGTGTACAAGCACGGCGACCGGCGGCTGCTCGCCCACGGCCTGCGGGGAAGGGCGGACGTGCTCTCGGCCGAGGCGACCGGCATGACCGTCTCGGCCGGCGGCGGGCGGTACGGCGGATCCCGCGTGTACAAGTACCGCCTGCGGGTGAGCGTCGCCGGCAGACGTCCGTACGAGACGGTCTGCCGGGTGTGCCAGAGGGGATTCGGGACAGGGACGACGGTGGAGGTCGCGGTCAGCCGGCACAACCGCAACCGGGTCATGATCGACTTCGGTCAAGGCCCGGCGGACCGCCGCCCTGTCGAGGGGATCGAAGTCCTCCTCGGCCTGCCCCCAGAGCCCGAAGACACGATCCCAGCCCCCCAAGACACGATCCCGGAGCCCCAGGACACGATCCCCGAGCCGGTGTCGCCGAGCACGCTGCGCATCCGCGAACTCGTCGACCTGAACCGCCGCCACCGCGAGGGCGAACTCACCGACGCCGAGTACGCCGCCGAGAAGGCCCGCGTCGTCGGCCAGTGAGGGGAGAACGCCCCTACGACCCAGTGCGGGGCACTTCAGGTGACGCCGCGTGAGGCGCCAGAAGGGCGACCTCGATGCAATCCCCGCCTTCGGCGCCGCTGTACGTGCTCTTGCGCCAGTGAGGGGTAGGCAGGTCCGGAGACTTCATAGGCTCTCCATTATCGTCCGGATGACGCGTCGCGACTCAGCCACAGAGTACGCGTGACCCCGAAGCAAGTCATAGCGCATAGTGCAGTGCGCGACAGAGGCCGGGCCCGTGATCAGATTTCCCTGCCCCGCTGCCTCGATGTAAGCGACATCCGGCTCGTCGTCGAGCCCCAGAATCGTGAAGCTGCCAGAGAAGGCCACGTAGTGTTCCGTGTCGTGAGGAAGTACCTGGATATTGATGTTCGGCCGGGTGCTGAGTTCGTGAAGATAATCGAGCTGCGCGCCAGTGATCTCGGGCGATCCGATGACGCGTCGCAGCGCCCATTCGTCGACGATGAAGAACGTTGGAGTCGAGGCCGGGCGGTCGAAGATCTCTCTGCGTGCCATCCGTGCTTGAAGGGCCTCCTCGATCACGTCGGGCGTCATGAACGAACTCATGATCGCCCGCGCATACTCCTCGGTCTGGAAGAGTCCGCTGATGAGAAGCGCTTCGAACTTCGAGACCTTGGTGGCCTTGGCCTCCAGCTCCACGTACTTGGAGAACCCCGGCGGCAGGGCGATGAGATGGCGTGTGTTGTTGATGAGCGTCCAGAGCTCGACGAAGAGGTTGCTGCTCTTGAAGAACGTGTCGAGGTCTTCGCTTAACTTCTTCGAGGGGATGTTCTTCGCTCCCTCGATCTGGCCGATGAGCTGTGCGGTGTAGCCGAGCGACTCCGAGAGTTGCGTCTTGGAAAGGCCCGCGCGCTCTCGCCAGGATGTGAGCGTGATGGCGTACGCGCGGATCGCCGGGGATTCGTAGGGTTCGTTCTGCGCCACCATCGGCAGATCTCCCTAAGGTCGGGGGGCGTTGAAGTGTCCTGCCTGAATTTAGCGGCAGGGTGACCCTAATCGCCACCACATCGAAAGTGTTGGGGAGCGCAGGCGTTCCATTCGCGCGAGTGTCGGGCGATTTAATGGCGGTATCGCACGATGTGAATGATTAGGAGTCCGCCGATGGTGGCACGGTCTTGTCGAGAAAGGCTCTGATCAGGCCGGTGACGTCGGTCAACGCGCTCTCGAGAAGGAAGTGGCCGCCGTCGAGGAGGTGGATCTCGGCCTCTCGTACGTCGTCGGCGAACGCACGGGCGCCGTCGGGGCCGAAGATCTCGTCGCCCCGGCCCCAGACCGCCAGCAGCGGGACCTGGCTCGACCTCAGGTATTCGTGCAGGCGCGGGTACAGCGGCGGGTTCGTCGGGTAGTCGGCGAACAGCTTGAGCTGGACCCGGTCGTTGCCCGGCCGGGAGACCAGGGCGAAGTCGTGATGCCAGGTGTCCGGGCTGACCACGCTCTCGTCCGGCACGCCGGTGACGTACTGCCAGCGGATCGCCTCCAGGCTCAGCGCCCCCCGTACGCCGGGCTCGGTCTCCGGGGTCTGCTCGCGGCCGTACTCCCAGACGGGCTTCCAGAAGTCCGGGACGAAGCCGGCCTCGTAGCCGTTGCCGTTCTGGGTGATGATCGCGGTGATCGCGTCGGGGTCGGTCAGGGCGAGCCGCCAGCCGATCGGGGCGCCGTAGTCCTGGACGTAGATGGCGTAGCGCGTGATCCCCAACCGCCCCAGTAGGCCCGCCGTCAACTCGGCGAGGGCGTCGAAGGTGTAGTCGAACTCCTCGACCGGCGGCGCGTCGGACAGGCCGAACCCCAGGTGGTCCGGCGCGATGACGTGGTAGCGGTCGGCCAGGGCCGGGATGAGCTCGCGGAACATGAACGAGCTGGTCGGGAAGCCGTGCAGCAGCACGAGCACCGGCGCGTCGGCCGGCCCGGCCTCGCGGTAGAACAGCCGGCGGCCTCGTACGGTCGCGTAGCGGTGGAAGACCATCTCTAACCCCCTTGAAGGCTTTTGATGGTTTGACTACAGCAGGCGTACGCTAACCTGTCAAGTGGAGTATGGAGGTTAGAGATGGAAGACGTCCTGCTGGACCTGCTCAACAGCACGCCGGTCATCGACGGCGTGCCGCAGGACCGGCTCGCCGACCCGGCCGAGGCCCGCGCGTGGCTGCACGAGCACGGCGGCGGCGGAGCCGGGCCGGAGGAGCGGCACGCCGTACGGGAGGTGCGCGACGTCCTGCAGGCGATCATCCGCGGCGAGCGTGAGGCGGACGCTCTCACCTCCTACCTCGACGGCGTCAGCTACGTCCCGGACGTGTCCGGCGGGTCGGTCCACTGGGTCCTGCAGGTGCCACCAGAGCGTGACCTGGCCGTACGCGCGGTGCTCGCCTGGAGCGAACTGGAGAAGACGGGCCGGTTGAAGCCGTGCGAGAACGACGAGTGCCGGCTGTTCCTCCTCGACCGGAGCAAGGCCGGCAACGCCCGCTGGTGCTCCATGGCCACCTGCGGAAACCGGATGAAGGCCCGCCGTCACTACCAGCGAGCCCGCGAGACCCCCTAATGCGGCCCGTCGCGCTCTTCGAGCAGCCGCAGCAGCTCCTCGTTCCGCTCCGGGATGCGGCCGTAGGCCGTGTACCCCAGATCGTTGCGGGCGCGGGGGTCGGCGCCGGCGGCAAGGAGCAGCCGGGCGCAGTCGGCGCGTTCTCCGTTGCACGCCCAGATCAACGCGGTGCCGCCCGCGGCATCGCGGGCATTGACGTCGGCGCCGTTCGCCAGCAGCAACCGCACCATCTCGGTGTATCCCCGGCCGGCCGCCGTCACCAGTGCGGGTGCGGCGTACCACGGGGGGTGGCGCGGATCCGGCGCGTCGACGTCGGCGCCCCGCGACAGCAGCGCTTCGACCGCGGTCAGATCATTACGCTCGACGGCGTCGAACAGCGCGGCGCCGGGCGGGTTCCAGGTGCCCGAGTCCTCGTTCATGGGGCCGGCATCAGGGGCGATCGGGCGTCATCCGGCGGTGATGGCGTTTGAGAGAGGTGAGCAGGGCCGGCAGGCTGAGGCCGACCAGGTCGGTGACGAGCCCGAGGCGCGGTTCCATGCCCGGACGCCAGGCGAAGGGGGTGCCGGTGCTGGTCAGGGCGGCGCGCCGTACGGTCCGGTGGAGGGCGACGTCCACCGCGGAGGGATCGCCGAGCAGTTCGTAGGCGTCCCCGCTTAGCTTTCCGGCGCTGTCGAGCTTCCTCTTCGGCCGTTGACAGGGCGGCCGTCACGGCGTCCCGTACGGCCTCATTCAGCGCGCCCGCGTGAGACGCCCAGTGCGGGGGACCGGCGGAGAAGTCAGTGGGGCTGCCGTCCAGGCGTCCGCCGGGGAGACGCGGGTAGCCGTGCGCACGTGACCTGTTCAACCGACCCCCTCTGTACAAGCCTAAGGCCGGTAAGGCGCGGGACACCGCGGACTTCCGCTGCCCGCCACTCAGTCCACTGCTGATCGGCCTCGTCGCCGTCCCGGGCGCAGGGGGAGCGACCCCGGCGCCCTTCAGGGGGTCAGGACGAGGCGGCCGCGGAGGCCGCCGGCGGCCAGGCGTTCGTGGGCCGCCGCCACCTGGTCCAGGGGCAGGGTTCCGGCGACGCGCGGTGTCAGCGAGCCCGCCTCCACCAGGCGGACGAGGGCGGCGAGCCGGGCGCCGTCGGCGTGGATCCACTGGTTGACGACCCGGATCCCGCGGAGCGCCGGCGGCTCGCCCCCTCCGACCAGCGCGACGAACGCTCCGCCCGACCGGACCGCGTCGAGGGCGGCCACACCGGCCACGGCGGCGTCCACCGCCCCGTGCACGCCGCCCGGAACGAGCGCGCGGACCGCCTCGCCCAGCCGCGCCGTACGCGGCACGAACAACGCCGCGCCCAGTCCCCGTACGAGCGACTCGTCGTCGGCCCCGGCGACCGCCACCACCCGCAGCCCACGCGCCGCCGCGAGCTCGACCGCGAAGCCGCCGACGGCGCCCGCGGCCCCGGTCACCAGCACCGTCTCCCCCGGAGACAGGCCGAGCAGGTCGAGCGCCTGTGCCGCGGTGAGGCCGTTCAGCGGTAGCGTCGCGGCCGCGACCGGCGAGAGCCCGCAAGGCGCCATGGCGACCGCGTCCGCGTCCAGCACCACCTCGTCCGCCTGGGTGCCGAGCGGCACGTCCAGCCGGTCGGACAGGCCGATCACACGGTCCCCCGGCGCGAAACCCACCACGCCGGGCCCAAGAGACGACACGGTCCCCGCGACGTCCCAGCCGAGGCCGATCACGTCCCGTACGGGCAGCAGGCCGGCGTCGGTGAGCCCGCCCGACCGGGTGAACAGGTCGACCGGGTTGACCGTCGCGGCCTCCACCCGGATGCGGACCTGGCCCTCGACGGCGACCGGCACCGGCACGTCCGCGATCTCGACGACCCCCGGACCACCGAAGGCACGGACGACGACTGCGCGCATGAGCTCCCCCAAGGAAACGGAACGGTTTCCACCGACCGTACGGAGAGCTACTCTCTGCGGGGAAGTACGCACTCCAGAGTGCGTAGAGCACCCCGAGGAGCGAGCCCGATGACCACCCGCACCACGGCCGAGCGGCGCGAAGAGGCACGCCGGGCCTACGACGCCTACCTCGCGGCCTGCCCGGCCCGGCAGCTCCTCGACCGGATCGGCGACAAGTGGGTGAGCCTGCTCCTCAACGCGCTCGCCGGCGGGCCGCGACGCTACAGCGACCTGTCCCGTACGGTCGCCGGCGTCAGCCAGAAGATGCTCACCCAGACGCTGCGCACCCTCGAACGCGACGGGCTGGTCTCGCGCGAGGTCACGCCCACGGTCCCCGTACGCGTCGACTACGCGCTCACCCCGCTGGGCGTCAGCCTGCTGCCGGTGATGCGCGCCATCAAGGACTGGGCCGAGACCCACATCGAGGAGGTCGCGGCCGCCCGCGACGCGTACGACGTCAGGGGTTGAGCAGCTCGACCGACCAGCCGTCCGGGGTCTCCCGGTAGATGGCGCGTTCGTGCAGGCGGTTGGCCTTGCCGCGCCAGAACTCCATCGAGGTCACCCGCACGCGGTAGCCGGTCCAGCGCGGGGGCAGTGACACCTCGTCGATCCCCTCGTGGCGGGCGAGCTCGGCGTGGAAGCGCTCGTCCAGCTCGGCGTAGGAGGCGAGCGGGCTGGACTGCTCGCTCGCCCACGCGGCGATCCGCGACAGCCGGGGGCGCTCGGCGAAGTAGTGCTCGGTCAGCGCCGGGTCGGCCTCGGTGCAGACGCCGGTCATCGCGACCTGCCGCTCGATCGGGTGCCAGGGGAAGAGCAGCGCCACGGACGGGTTGGCGGCGATGTGCCGGCCCTTGCGCGAGACGCGCTGGGAGAAGAAGTAGACCTCGCCGGCCTCGAAACCCTTCATCAGGACCGTACGGACGAGCGGCGCGCCCTCGGGGGAGGCGGTGGCCAGCACCATGGCGTTCGGCTCGGTCACGTGCGAGCCGTGCGCGAGCGCGAACCACCGGGCGAACTCCTCCCACGGGTCCGCGGGCAGCCGCTCCAGCCAGGCGTCGGAGTCCGACGCGTACTGCCGCCGCAGATCGGCCAGGTTGAGCGTGCCATCGTCCACCGTCACGTCGGTCTCTCCCTCGCCGCGATAAAGGTCAGCGCCGAAACGAATAACTCCGCACCCTAGGCCGCCCCATCCTTGGACCGTGCCCTCCTGACTGTCAAGTAGGGATATCCCCAGGTTGAGTCGCTTTATCAATGCTTTAGTGCGACTTTGGCAGAACCCAATCCGGATACGACAGGCTATTTCGGACGGTCGACAATTATCCAATGGGAAGTCTGGCCAAAATCGGTTTCCCGTTGCTACTTTTCTGTTCGCTCCACAGCAGCGACCCGGCACGCCCCCCAAAACGCCCCGGGCCGGAGAGGAAGATTGTTGTCAGAACAGCAGCTCCGACGGGGTCCCGGCGGCATCTCCACACCGCCGAGCCTGAGCGAGACTCTCGAATACGCCCGTGCCCAGGTCGCCGCCATCCAGACCGAGCCACTGCGCGCCGCCGGCGTTTACCGCACTCCGCTGGAGTATTACCTGGTCGGCACCTATCCGCCCTTGAAATACCTGCACGACATCGACCAGAGCGAGGTCTACAAGGGGATGACCCCTTCACAGAACCTCTATCTGCACATGCCGTTCTGCGAGCAGTACTGCACCTTCTGCCATTTCTACAAGGAGATCAACGCCGGCACCGACCGGGTCGACGCCTATCTCCAGGCGATCCACGGCGAGATCAGCGTCGTCTCGGAGCAGATGGCGGTGGGCCCTGATGGGGGGCTCGCCGCGTCGTCGGTCTACTTCGGCGGCGGGACGCCCTCCTATCTCAATGCCGATCAGCTCACCGGCCTGTTCGAGCACCTGTGGCGCAACGTCGAGGTGACCCCGGACACCGAGATCACGTTCGAGCTCCACCCCGGCGTGGTCCGCCGCCCCGACTACGAGGATCGGCTCGACGCCATCGCCGCGGGCCGCGTCAACCGCTGGGTCTTCGGCATCCAGTCGATGGACGAGGGCGTGCTCACGACGCTGAACCGCGGGCACGGGCGGGAGGAGGTCTACCGCCTCCTCGGGCTGCTCGCCGACCGCGGCATCGACAACCTCAACGTCGACCTCATCTTCGGCCTGCCCTTCCAGACCTTCGAGAACTGGTACTCCACGATGACCGACCTCCTGGCGGCCGGGGTCGGCAAGTTCAACATCTTCCCGCTGATGTTCAAGCGCTCGGACCCCATCACCCGGCAGTACATCAAGAACCCCGAGAACTTCCCGGGCGCCGAGGACCGCCTGGTCATGCACTACATGGCCGAGTACGTCCTGGGCGCGGAGGGCTTCCGGCGCGGGCCGGTCTTCTACTACTCCCGCGCCGGCGAGCACTCCCAGCAGCAGCAGAACAAGTTCGACTCGATCGAGGAGGACAACCTCGTCGGGCTCGGCGTGAGCAGCTTCGGCTACATCGGCGGCACGCAGTACTACAACGTGTGCGACAACGCCGAATACATGAAGACGGTCGCGGCCGGCCGTACCGGCGTCTGGAAGGGCCACACCCTCGCGGACGAGGAGCGCGTACGCCGGGCGGTCATGTTCGGCATCCGCGCCGGTGGCGTCGACTTCGCCGGGCTGGAGAAGACCTTCGGCATCGACGGGACCGAACTCTTCGCGCCGGAGCTGCGCCGCCTGCAGGATCTCGGCCTCGTGGAGGTCACCGACCGGCGGCTGGTCCTCACCGACCTCGGCTGCACCTTCGTCGACGGCATCGGGCACATCTTCGCCAGCGACGAGGTGCGCGAGCGGGTGCTGGAGGCCAACGAGCGGATCGAGTCCCCGTCCTCGGACCCGGTGGACCGCTACGACTACTCCCCGATCGGCCGGCTGGACCTGCCCGGCGGCATCGGCGACCGGCACCGCGACCAGGTGCGCCGGTGACGCGGCGCGTCGACGACTGGGCGGACCTCGTCCCGTACCTCCTGGCGCGGGACGGGCGGTGGCACAACCTGGCGACGGGCATGCCGATGGCGCACCCGCCCGTCGCCGAGCGCGTGCGCGAGGCGTTCCGCGACGCCGTCGACCATGAGAGCTTCGCCACCCGCGTCGGCTCCTATCACGGGGTGCTCGGCGACCCTGACCTGCGCAAAAGCCTCGCTCTGCTCTACGGCGACCGGTTCGGCCTGCCGATCTCGGCGGAGGAGGTCCTGATCACGCCGGGCGCGCAGGCGGCGTTCCACGCCGTCTCCGCGCTGACGGCGGCGCGCGGCCGCCGGGTGGTGTTCTTCGGCCCGGAGTACCCCGGATACCGGACCCACCCCGAGGCCGCGTACGACATGCTCCTGCCGGACGTGGCCGAGCTGGGCGACCGGGAGTTCCGCTACGTCCCGCCGGCCGGGCGCCTGGACGAGGGCGTCGGCGCGGTGATCGTCTCCCGGCCCGGCAACCCGTCCGGCAACGTCATCGGCGACGAGGAGATCGCGGCCCTCGCCGCCGAGTGCGCCTCGGCCGGCGCGCTCCTGGTGGTCGACAACGCCTACGCCCCGGTCATCCCCGGCCTCGCCTTCGGCGAGATGGGCATGCCGTGGGGCGACAACGTCATGCTGGTACAGAGCTTCTCCAAGGGCGCCCTCGCCGGGGAGCGGCTGGGCTTCGTCTTCGCCGCGCCGCCGGTGATCGAGGAGCTGTCGGAGCTCCAGTCGCGGGTCTCGACCTTCCCCGCGCAGCTCGTGCAGCTCGCCGCCACCTTCCTGCTGAGCGACGACCGCTACGTCAAGCTGTGCGAACAGGAGCTGCGCGGCCTGTACGCCGAGCGGCACCGTCTGGTGCGCGAGCGTCTCGACGCCGAGGTCGAGGTGCCGTTCCGGCTGCACGCCGTGGACGGCGGCCAGTTCCAGTGGATCCATCTGCCGGAGCTGCGCGTGCCCGCCGCCGAGCTGTTCTTCACGCTGCGCGACCGGGGCGTGCTGCTCGCCCCCTCGACCCCGTTCTACCTCCCGCACCTGCATGAGGACCCGCACGCGCGGCAGAGCTTCCGCATCGGGGTGACGGCGCCGGTCGCGGCGATCGAGGCCGGGCTGGGCATCTTCGCCGAGGTGGTCAATGAGCACGCCTGACGACCCGCCGCGCCGGGTCGCGGACCACATCGTCGACCAGCTCGCCACGGTGGCGGGCGTCCGGCACGTCTTCGGCGTGCACGGCGCCAACGTGGAGGACCTGTTCGACGCGGTGTTCCGCTCCTCCGCGCCGGTCGAGGCCGTCGTGGCCAAGCACGAGTTCTCCGCGGCGGCGATGGCCGACGCGTACCACCGGACGGGCAACCGGCTCGCCGCCGTCATGGCCACGTCCGGGGGCGGCGCCCTCAACCTCGTGCCCGCGCTCGGCGAGGCGTACGCCTCGGAGGTGCCGGTCATCGCGCTGGTGGGGCAGCCGCCCACCGCGCTGGAGGGCCGCGGCGCGTTCCAGGACCAGAGCGGGCTCGGCGGCGCCATGGACGCCCAGGCCCTGTTCTCCCCGATCTCCCGGTTCTGCGAGCGGGTCGAGGATCCCGAGACCGTCGGGGACGTCGTGGCCCGTGCCGTACGCGCCGCGCTGAGCGAGCCCCGCGGCCCCGCCGTACTCCTGCTGCCCAAAGACGTGCAGCAGGCCAAGACGAGCAGCCCGTACGCGGAACCGGGCCTGACCCCCGGCCGGGCCGCCGCCGGCGCGGTCGGCGACGCCCTCGCCGCGCTGACCGCCGAGCCGGTGCTCATCATCGCCGGCGGCGGCGTGGCCCGCGCCGACGCACGCGCGGAGCTGGCGGAGTTCGCCGCGGCGACCGGCGCGTGGGTCGCGGTCGAGCCCGACGCCAGGGACGTCTTCGACAACCTGGACCCGCGCTTCGTCGGCTCGGTGGGGGCCAGCGGCCACCCGAGCGTACGGCGGGCGCTGGATCAGGCCGCCACCTGCGTCTTCGTCGGCACCCGATTCCCGCAGATGGCGCGCGGCGGGCTGGAGGACGGCCTCGGCGGCAAGACGATCGTCTGCTTCGGGCGCGGCGCGCCGTACGTCGACGACGGGGCGCCGGTCCTGCTGGTCGACGGCGAGCTGCGCGCCGACCTGCGGCTGGCCGCCGATCGGATCGGCGGGCCGCCCCGCCCGTGCCCGCCGCACCCCGGCGTGGAGTTCCTGCCGCACGAGCGCACCGAGGGCGCCCGCATCGCCTGCCGCGAGGTGATCGAGGAGGTCGCCGCGGTCATCCCGGACGACGCCAACGTCATCTCCGACGCGGGCAACACCGGATGCGCCGTGATGCACTTCCTGCCCGCGCCTTCGCGCGGCCGATGCCTCCTGGCCATGGGGATGGGCGGGATGGGCTTCAGCTTCGGCGCGGCGATCGGCGCCGCCCTCGCCAACGGCCGGCGCACGTTCCTGCTCGCCGGCGACGGCTCGTTCCTCATGCACGGCCTCGAGGTGCACACCGCGGTCGAGTACGACCTGCCGATCACCTTCGTGATCTTCAACAACAACGCGCACGCCGCCTGCCTGTCGCGTGAGGAGCTGTTCTACGGCGGGGACTCGGCCTACAGCCGGTTCCGGCCGAGCGATCCAGGCGCCGGGGCCGCGATGTTCCCCGCGCTCCGGTCCGCCACCGTCGCCACCTTGGAGGAGCTGCACGACTTCCTGGCCGAGACCGGTGAGAGCCGGTCGCCCCGCCTCGTCTCCGTCGAGGTACGGCCCGAGGAGCTCCCTCCGTACCTGCCGCTACTGCAACCGGCCCACCTGGCCGCGAACCGATGAAAGGACCGCCGCGATGAGAGTGTCCGAGGCCGAGCTTGCCGAGATCGAGGGCGTCGCGCGCGTGGAGACCATGCCGCACGAGGAGGTCTTCAAGCTCGTCGCCCAGAAGCACCAGCCGACGTACACCAGCGAAGAGGTGTACGGCGACTTCTGCACGCTGCAGACGTACGTGAACTGCCCGCCGCGCGACACCTTCGACTACCTGGCCGACATGCACAGCCAGGAGGAGTACACCTACAGCGTCCGTGACCTGGAGCCGGTGGACGACTCCGGCCTGTACGTCGGCTGGGACAAGCTGTCCGGCAACACCCGGATCTACGTCCGCATCGACTCCAACCCCGACGCGATGACGGCCGACTACCACGCCGCGTGGGACCAGGGCGAGGACCTGTGGATGATCTACCTGTTCCGCGTGGTCCCGGCGGAGACGGTCCTGAAGAAGCCCGGCTCGGTCATCCTGTGGACCAACTGCCACCACCCGTACTACGACAAGAACCCCTACCCCGAGCTGGCGCCGAGCCCGGACCGCCAGTGGGTCGGCCAGTTCTGGGACCAGTTCTACCCCGGCCACCTCATCGAGCTGGAGAACATCAAGGCGATCCTGGAGTACCGCCACAGCCGGGGCATCCCGATCGTCGCGACCGGCGAGGAGCGCTGAGGTGACGCCGGTCAGTCTGGTCGACGTCGCGAGCCACCTGCCGCCGGACAAGGTCGGGCGGGAGTACTTCGAGCGTTACTCCCGCCCGGACGACCCGCTGCTGCGCAACCCGATGTTCCGCGCGCCGGAGTTTCGCAGGTACGCCGCGCGCGAGGACACCGGGGCCGACCTGATCGAGCGCGCGGCGGCCACGCTGTTCGAGCGGCACGGCTCGGACACGGCGCGCGACGTCGACATCCTGATCACCCACAACGCGCTGCCCGACGTGCCGTTCCTGGGCTCGGGCGCCGAGCTCGCGCGCCGCTTCGGCTGCCGGCCGGACACCATCATCGACCTGCACAACGGTCACTGCGCGGTCTTCCCGTACATGCTGAGCCTGGTCGTGCCGCTGATGCGGGCGAACAACGCGCGTACGGCGCTGCTGTGCACGGCCCAGACCGCGGGGAAGATCTTCACCCAGCCGGGCGTGCGCCAGTCGGCGCACGCCTCCGTGCCCGGCGACGGCGCGGCGGTCGCGCTCGTCACCGCCTCGGACAGCTCCCCGATCCTGGCGACGCAGGTGCACCACTTCCCCGAGTCCGCGCCCGACGTCGAGCTCAAGCTCGGCGACGGGCGGCTGTACTGGGAGCCGGGCACCGCCGAGATGGACGTGGCCTTCGACAACACCAAGGCGCAGAACATCATCGAGCGCGGCAGCCTCATCGTGCCCGAGGTGGTCACCGAGGTCTGCAAGCGGATCGACGCCTCGCCCGAGGACATCGACCTGCTGGTGACGAACCAGCCGAACCGTCTCCTGCTCCGCAACTGGGGCCGGGCGCTGGGCATCGACCGCGCGCGCCACTTCGACACCTACGACTCGTACGGCAACCTCTTCGGCTCCGGTGTGCCGGTCAGCCTCGACCACGCGCTGCGGGCGGGCCGGCTCGCGGACGGCGGGCTCGTCCTGCTCGCCGGCTTCGCGGGCGCGGGAGAGATGGCCTCGGCGGCCGCGGTCCGCTGGCCGAAGCAGGCATGACCCCATCCTTCGAACGAGGAGAACAGCCATGAGCACTGAACCCACGGAGGCACCGGCGCGCGACGAGGTCGAGTCGACCGTGCACCGGCTGCTCGCCGAGATCCTCTACGTCGAGCCGGAGGAGGTCGACCTGGAGACCGGCTTCATCGACCTCGGCCTCGACTCGATCCTGGCCGTGGAGTACGTCGCGCAGCTCAAGAGCGAGCTCGGCGTGTCCGAGACCATCGAGGAGCTGCACGACCTCGGCACGCCGCGCGCCCTGGTGGACCACATCCTGGCCGAGTCCGCGGCCGCGTGACGGCGCCGGTGACGATGCGCAGAGAGCAGGTCTTCACGGTGGTGCGCGACACCATCGCGGCCGTCCGCCCCGACGTCGACCCGGCCGAGATCCGGGAGGACCGCAGCATGACCGACCTCGGCTGCGACTCACTCGACCGGCTGGACGTGGTCGCCGGGGCGATGGACCGGATCGGCCTGGAGCTGAGCACCGACCGGCTCGCTGACGTGCACGACATCGGGGGGCTGATCGACGCGCTGTGGGACGGCGCGAACGCATCGCGATGAGCGAAGGGGTGAGCGGCATGACGGTGGGCATCGAGGCGATCAGCGCCTACTGCGGCAGTGCGTACGTGGACGTCGAGGACCTCTTCGAGGCGCGCGGCCTGGACCGGGCGCGGATCGCCAACCTGGGAATGCGGAACAAGAGCGTGGCCGCGCCCGGCGAGGACGTCGTGGCGATGGCCGCGACCGCGGCCCGCCCGCTGACCGACGCGCTGACGGAGGAGGAGAAGGCGACCGTACGCGCGGTCATCGTGGCCACCGAGTCCGCGTTCGACCTGTCCAAAGCGGCCAGCACGTACGTCCACCGGCTACTGGAGCTGCCGCGTACGTGCCGGCTCCTGGAGGTCAAGGAGGCCTGCTACGGCGGGATCGCCGCGCTGCAGATGGCGGCGGCCCTGGTCGCCGTCGAGCCGGAGAGCCGGGTGCTCGTGATCGCCTCCGACCTGCCCGGGCCGAACAAGGGCACCTATGCCGAGCCCGCGCAGGGCGCCGGCGCGGTGGCGGTCCTGGTCGGCGCGCGGCCCCGCGTGGTCGAGCTGACCCCGGGCACGTCGGGCTGCTACGGCTACGAGATCACCGACTTCGCCCGCCCGCGCGCGGACGTCGACGTGGTCGACACCGACCTGTCGCTGATGGCCTACCTCGAATGCCTGCGCGGCGCCTTCCTCGACTACGCCTCCCGCGTCCCCGGCGCCGACTTCGCCCGGTCCTTCGACCTGCTGGCGATGCACACGCCGTTCCCCGGCATGGTCCGCGGCGCGCACCGTACGGGGCTGCGCAAGCTCAGCGACCTTCGTCCGGGCGAGGTGCAGGAGGACTTCACCCGGCGCGTCGAGCCCTCGCTGCGGTTCCCGCGCGAGGTCGGCAACGTCTACGCCGCCACGACGCTGCTCGCCATGTCGAGTGCGATCGCGTACGGCGAGGGAGAGCGGCTCGGCGTCTTCAGCTACGGCTCGGGGTGCTCCTCGGAGTTCTTCGGCTGCCGCGTCCCGTCCGGCGCCGCGGAGATCGTCGAGTCGGCCGGGTTCGCCGGCGAGCTGACGGCGCGGCGGCGGCTGACGGTGGCCGAGTACGACGAGGCCATGGAGACCGGCGCGACGACGATGTTCGGGGCCTGCGACGCCAAGCCGGAGCCGGACGTGCTCGCCTCGTGGGGCGCGGGCGCCCGCCCCCGCGCGGTCCTCACCACGATCCAGGACTACCGCAGGGAGTACACATGGCTGCCGGCCCGGTAGCCGACGCGACCTGGGTCCGCCTCGACGTGGGCGGGCCCCTGGACGCGGCGACGGCGCGGCGCCTGCTCGACGGGCTGCGCGCGGCCGAGGCCGACCCGGCCTGCCGGGCGGTCGTGCTCGCGGCGGACGGCCCGGTGTTCTGCACCGGGATGGACCTGTCGGGCCTCGACGAGCCCGGCGACGTCGTGTGGGAGCTGCTGACCGCGCTCGCGGGCGGCCGTCTCGCCAGCGTCGCGGTGGTCGAGGGGAGCGCGGTCGGCGGCGGCGTCGGGGTGGCGGCCGCGTGCGACTTCGTCTTCGCCGGCCCGGACGCGAGCTTCCGGCTGACCGAGCTGCTGCTCGGGCTGGTCCCCGCGCTGATCATGCCGTTCGTGACGGCGCGGACCGGTGAGCACGGGATGCTGCGGATGAGCGTGCTGGCCGAACGCCACGACGCCGAGGCGGCCCGCGGTATCGGGCTGGTGGACGAGGCCGGCGAGCGCCCGTGGGAGTCCGTACGCCGGGTCCTCCTCGCGCTGCGGCGGATGCCGTCCGCCGACCTGGTCGGCGAGCTGAAGGCCTGCCGCCGGCGGCTGCACCCGCTGCCCGCCGACTATCCCGAGCACGCGCGGCGGGTCCTGCGGCGGAGGGTCGCCGACCCCGCCGTACGCGCCCGCATCGAGCGGCTGCGCGCGGAGGGGGTGCTGACATGAGCGAGGAAATGTGCGGGCCGGTCACGGTCGTGACCGGCGAGCCCGTGGCGCGGGTCCGCATGGAGGACGAGAGCGAAGGCAACGCCGTCACCTCCGACATGGTCTCGGGCCTGGCCAAGGCGCTGGAGCTCGCGGTGGCGGACCCGGGCACGCGCGTGCTCCTGGTGACCGGGCTGCCGCACCTGTTCGCCACCGGCGCGAGCAAGGGCTACCTCATGCGGCCCGACCGGGCGGTGATGGAGCCGTTCATGCGGGCCTTCCCGCACTGCCCGCTGCCGGTGGTCTCGGCGATGCGCGGCCACGCGCTGGGCGGCGGCCTGACCCAGGGCCTGTACGCCGACGTGCCGGTCCTGTCCGAGCGCTCGGTGTACGCGGCCAACTTCGCCAACTACGGGCTGGCCCCGGAGTACGGGACGACGTGGCTGCTGCCGGAGCGGCTCGGCTCGACGCTCGGCGCGGAGATGCTGCTGACCGCCCGCGGCTACCGGGGCGCGGAGCTGCGCGCCCGCTCGGCCCCCGTACGGATCGTGCCGCACGACGAGGTGCTGCCGGTCGCGCTGGGGCTGGCGGAGGGGATCGCGCGCGCGCCGCGGCGGACGCTCGAACTCCTCAAGGCGCAGCTCGCCGGGCGGATGCTGCGGGCGAGCGACGCCGCCACCGCGATCGAGATCCCCCGGCACGAGGAGGCATGGGAGTCGCCGGACCGCCGGCGGCTGGTCGCCGAGCGGTACGGGCGGCCCGAGGAGATCTGGCGACCCGAGGAGAAGCGCACATGACAGCGACGCCCGTGGCGATCGTCGGCCTGGCCTGCCGGGTCCCGGGCGGTGACGACCTCGAACAGTTCTGGGAGACGCTGGCGGCCGGCCGCCTCGTGGCCCAGGACGTACCCGAGTCCCGGCGCCCCGGCTACGACGCCGACGTCGTCGGGCCCGGCGGCCTCACCGCCGCGCTGCTGCCCGACGTCGACGCCTTCGACCTGAACTTCTTCCGCATCGGCCGGCGCATGGCGGTCTGGATGGATCCCCAGCAGCGCCTGCTGCTGGAGACGAGCTGGCACGCGTTCGAGGCGGCCGGCATCCCGCCGTCCTCGCTGCGCGGCGAGGAGGTCGGGGTCTACGTGGCCTCGGCCACCGCCGACTTCCGCGAGCGGATGATGCGGACCGGGACCGTCGACCGCTACTCCGCCGTCGGCGGCCTGTCGACCTACCTCGCCAACCGGCTGTCGCACCAGTACGACCTGCGCGGGCCGAGCATGACGATCGACACCGGCTGCTCGAGCGGCCTGAGCGCGGTCGCGCTCGCCGTGTCCGCCCTACGCGCCGGGGACATCGACACGGCTCTCGTCGGCGCCTCCAACGTGGTCGTCGAGGGCTGGTACTCCGCCGCGATGGCGTACATGGGCGCGCTGTCCCCCTCGGGAGTCTGCCGGCCGTTCTCGGCCGACGCGGACGGTTACATCCGGGGCGAGGGCGCGCTGTCCTTCGTGCTCATGCGGCTCGACGACGCGCTCGCCTCCCAGAGCCCGGTCGTGGCGGTGATCCCCGGGGTCGCGACCAACCACGACGGCCACGCGGGCGGGCTCACCAAGACCGACTCGCAGTCCCAGGCCCGGCTGATGCGGCGCGCCCTCGACCAGGCGGGGCTCGGCGCGGGCGCGCTGGGCTACCTGGAGTCGCACGCGCCCGGCACCAAGGCGGACGCCCTGGAGGTCGAGGGGCTGCGCGTGCTCCTGCGTTCGGAGCCCGGCGGCGTGCCCGCGGGCTGCGGCCCGGACGGGCGGATGTGGATGGGCTCGGTGAAGGCGGTCGTCGGCCACCTGGAGGCCGCGGCGGGCTCGGCGAGCCTGGTCAAGGGCGTCCTCGTGCTGCTCAACGAGGCCATTCCGGCGAGCACCGGGCTCCTGCGCCTGGGCGCCGACGCCGGCCTGACCGCCACGGAGGTCCCCGAGGGCGAGGTGCCGTGGCCGCGCTCGGATGAGCCCCGGCGGCTGGGCATCAGCTCGTTCGGCGTCGGCGGCTCGAACGCGCACGTCGTCCTGGAGGAGGCGCCGTCCGCCGCGGCGCCCGACGCCGGCGAGTGGGGGCCCGCGCCGGTTCCCGTACCCCTGAGCGCCGCCCGGCCCGACGCGCTGCCGGAGCTGGCCGCCCGGCTCTCGGCCTTCCTGTCCCGTACGGGCGCTCCCGCGCTGACCACGACCGCCTGGACCCTGCAGGCCGGGCGCGACCACCTGCCCCACCGGGCCGTCGTCGTCGCGCGGTCGCGCGAGGAACTCATCGAGCGGCTGGACAAGCTCGCGGTCGACGGCCTCGACGAGCTGGCGCCGGAGGCCGCGTCGGTGTGCGCCGCCTGGCTGGAGGGAGAGGACGCCGACTGGGCGGCCCTGTGGGAACGCACGCCGACGCGGCGGGTCCGGCTGCCCGGCTACCCCTTCGCCCGTACACCGCTCGGCTTCGCGCCCCAGACCAGACCCGTGCCCGCGGCAAGGGGCTGACGTGGGCGGACGTGAGGTGGTCGTCACCGCCGCCGAGGTGCTCACCTCCGTGGCCGAGGACCTGGACGGTTTCTCGGCCGCGCTCCGCGAGGGCCGGAGCGGCGTGCGTGCGACGCGCGACGAGGCCGGCCCCGAGGCCCGTACGCCCGCGGCGGCCTGGCTCGGCGGCTTCGACGTGCGCGGCTGGGCGGAGCGGCGGGTCGACCCCGCGACCGCCGGGCGGCTGGTCCGGGTCACCGGCCGCGCCGCGCTGCCCGGGCGGACCGGGGCCTGCGTCTCGGCCGCCGCCGTACGCGGGCTCTCCGGGGCCGACCTGGACGAGACCGGCCTGGTCGTCGCCGGCAACAACCTGAACCTGTCCTACCAGGCGGAGGCGGCGCGGCGGTTCGAGGCGCGTCCCGCCAGCCTGCGCCCGTCGCACGCCCTCACCCACCTCGACACCGACGTGATCGGGGTGGTGAGCGAGGCGACCGGCGTACGCGGCGAGGGCTGGCAGGCCGGGGCGGCCTCGGCGAGCGGGACCGTGGCGGTCGTCCTGGCGAGCCGGATGATCGCCGCGGGCGTCCTGCGACGCTGTCTCGTCGTGGCGCCGCTCTGCGAGCTGTCCGACGCCGAGCTGCGGTCCTTCCAGGCGAGCGGTGCGATGGCGGGTTCGGACTCCTCGGACCCGGCGCGGCTCTGCCGGCCGTTCGACGTGAGCCGCGAGGGCTTCGTGTACGGCCAGGGCGCGGCGGCGGTACTCCTCGAGGACGGCGACGTGGCGGCGGCGCGCGGCGCCAAGCCGATGGCCCGGATCGCCGGCCACGGGCAGCGGCTCGACGGCAGGCGCGGGACGCGGCCCGACCCGGCCGGGCAGGTCGCCGCGCTGCGTACGGCACTCGACGGCGCGGGCGTCTCGCCCCGCGAGGTCGACTACGTGAACGCGCACGGGACCGGCTCGGTCGTCGGCGACGAGGCCGAGGCACACGCGCTGACGGAGGTGTTCGGCGCGAGGCCGCTCGTCAACTCCACCAAACCGCTGATCGGGCACTGCATGGGCGCCGCCGGGCTGCTGGAGATCGTGGCGACGCTGCTCCAGATGCGCGACGGCTTCGTCCACCCCAACCCGAACCTGGACGTGCCCCTCGACCCCGCCCCGACGCTGGCGGGGCGCGCGGCCGTGCCGGCGGTCATCGGCACCGCGGTGTCCAACAGCGTCGCGTTCAGCGGGATCAACTGCGCCGTGGTGCTTCGCGCGCCACGCTGAGAGGAGCTTTTGTCGTGACGCAGACGCAGTCCGGCTGCCCGATGTCCTTCGACCCGTTCGGCGAGGAGTACCAGCAGGACCCGGCCGGCGCACTGGCCGCCGCCCGCGCGCACGAGCCGGTCTTCTACAGCTCCGAGCTGGACTACTGGGTCGTCTCCCGCTATGCCGACATCAAGGAGGCGTTCCGCGACACGCGCGCCTACTCCGCCGCGATCGCGCTGGACCCCTTGACGCCGCTGGCGCCGGAGGCACGCGAGCGGCTGGCCTCCTATGACTTCGCGCCCGGTCCCGTACTCGTCAACGAGGACCCTCCTCTGCACCTGCGGCGGCGCAAGGAACTCGCCCCGCCGCTGGCCGCCGACGAGGTCGCCAAGCTGGAGGGCCGCATCCGCGACCTGGTCACGCGCTACATCGACGCGTTCGCCTCGCGCGGCCACGCCGACATGGTCGACGACCTGCTGTGGGAGGTCCCGGCGATCGTCGGCCTGCTCGTCGCCGGCGTGCCCGACGAGGACGTCGAGCGCGCCCGCCACTACACGATCAAGATGGGCCTGTTCACCTGGGGAAAGCCCTCCGCCGAGCACCAGGTCGAGATCGCGGACCAGGTGGGCCGCTGGTGGCGGCTGTCAGGCGAGCTGGTCGACCGGCTGAAGCGCGAGCCGGGCCGGGGCTGGGTGCCGCGCGCCATCGAGGTGCACCGCCAGGACCCCGAACTCGTCAACGACAACCACCTGCAGAACATGATGATGAGCGGCCTGGTCGCCGCGCACGAGACCACGACCAACGCCACCGCGAACGCCCTGCGGCACCTGCTCGCCGAGCCCGGCGTCTGGCAGGCGCTCGGCGAGGACCCGTCGCTGATCCCGAATGCGGTCGAGGAGTGCCTGCGCTACTCCTCGTCGGTGCTGTGCTGGCGGCGTACGGCGGTGCGCGAGGTCGTCCTGGGCGGCGTGACCATCCCCGCCGGCGGGCGACTGCTGCTCGTCATCGGCTCGGGCAACCACGACGAGCGGGTCTTCCCCGACCCCGGCCGCTTCGACATCCACCGGCCGAACGCCAAGCGCCACCTGACGTTCGGAGTGGGCAGCCACAACTGCATGGGCGCGCCGCTGGCCCGGCTGGAGATGCGGATCATCCTCGAAGAGCTCACCCGCCGGCTGCCCGGCATGCGCCTGGTCCCCGGCCAGGAGTTCACCTACCTGCCCAACGCCTCCTTCCACGGGCCACGGCACGTCCTGACCGAATGGTGATTTGGAGAAGACCTTGAACGAACGCACAGCCGTCGTCGGCGCCGGTGTCGCGGGCCTTTGCACCGCGCTTCTGCTGTCCCGCCAGGGACAGCACGTCGAGGTGTACGAACGCGACCCGGAGGGCCCGTCCGACGTGCTGGACGCCGGTGCCCGTACGCGTCCGGGCGCGCCGCAGACCCGGCATCCGCACGTCTTCCTCGGCCTGTTCCGCAAGCAGCTCATCTCGCACCTGCCCGACGTGCATGATGACCTCATCGCGAACGGCGTCGGCGAGGTGCCGCTCGCCTCGCCGGGCGCCACCCCCGACCAGGTGATGCTGGCGGCGAGGCGGAGCGTGGTGGAGTGGGCGCTGCGCCGGGCGCTCGACCGTGACGCGATCCCGTACCACGCGGGCGCCTCCGTACAGGAGATCGTGACCTCGGGGTCCGCGGTGAGCGGCGTGCGTGTTTCCGATGACGTGGTGCCGTACGACCTGGTCGTCGACGCGTGCGGAGCACGCTCACGCCTGGCCCCGTCGTGGACGGAGGTCGTGGCCGACGTGGAGTGCGGCAAGGTGTACAACAGCCGCTTCTACCGGTTGGCCGAGGGCGTCGCGCCGCCGCCGACCCGCTACGGGACGGTGACGGTCGTGGACGGCCTCGGGTACGGCGTGGCGCTGTTCAGCCACGACCACGGTTCGTTCTCGATCGACGTGGGCCGGCTGCCGGAGGACGAGACGCTGAAGGACCTGCGCGACGCCTCCGCGTTCTCGCGGGTGCTGGGCCTGTTCCCGCAGTTCGAGCCGTGGCTGAAGCCGGGCGTGAGTACGCCGGTGAGCGAGGTCGTCCCGATGGCGGGCCTGCGCAACGTGATGCGCACTCTTTCTCCTTCGGCCCCGTCGGGCTACCTGCCGATCGGCGACGCGCTGTGCGTGACGGACCCGACGTTCGGCCGGGGCGCGGCCTTGGGGTTGGGCCAGGCGATCCGGCTGGCGACGGCGGTGGCCGCCGGCGACCCGGTGTCGGGCGTACGGGAGAACGAGCAGTGGCTGCGCCCGTGGTACGACGACGTGATCCTGCAGGACCAGGGCCGCACGGCGCTGTGGCGGGCGGCGGTCGCCAACGAGCCGCTGGAGGCCATCCTGGCGGGCCTGCCGCCGAACCCGTTCATGCTCCTGGACGCGGGCGAACACGACCCGGTCCTGGCGGACGCGTCGGCCCAGTACGTGAACATGCTGGCCGCCCCGACGATGGACACCCCGGAGTTCCGCGAGCGGGTCGGCAAGCTGATCCCGGTGCTGATGACGCAGATGATGATGAACCCGGCCCCGTCCTACGCCGAGGTCGTGAAGGCCCTCTCAGGCACCTGACGCGCACGGGGCCGGGCTCTCCGCCCGGCCCCGTCACGCGCCGGCGCGGGCTCCGCTGGGGACGTGGCGCGGCGGGCTGGTCACTGCTGCGGCATGGTGCCGACATAGCCGGCGGCGACGATCATTTCGGCTGCGGCGGCGTAGCCGGCCGGGTCGTCCGGGGCCCAGGTGCCGAGTCCGTCGACGTAGCGGTTGAACATGCAGAAGGCCGCGGCGATGAGCACGGTGTCGTGGATCTCCACGTCGGTGGCGCCGAGGGCGCGCGCGGCGTCGGCCTGTTCGCCGGTGACGTTGCGGCCGCCCGCCTGTACGGCGGCCGCGATGTCCAGCAGCGCTCGCAGTTTCGGCGATACCGGTGCGGATTCGGGGTCCTTTCGAACCTGGTCCACCAGGTCCATCCCCTCGGGCAGTTGGGCCGCCGCGAAGGCCGCGTGTGAAGAGGTGCAGAAATGGCACTGGTTGAGCGACGACACGTAGGCGGCGACCAGTTCACGCTCGCCACGGCTCAGCGTGCTGTCGCCGCGCAACAGCACCTCGGCCAGCTGGTTCAGGGGCAGAGCGGTCTCCGGACGGAAGTGGAAGAGGCCACGAATCCCGGGCTCGTCGCTGTTCAGTGCGATATGCGCCATTAGTGCTCCTTCGGGGGTATACGAGGAGTTATGTCCGGTCGGATGATCCTTAGGGTCCACCCACCCTGTCAATGCCAAGGATTCCGCACTTTCGGAGAAATGCCGCCCGGTAGCACAAGGCCCGCGCATCAGTGAATTAATGAAAGGCCTAAAGCGGTCACCTACGGTGGTTGAACGGCTACGAACGGGCTCCCTACGCTCGCGCAATGAGCATCCCCACCGAGCCGATCGGAAGCATCCCTCGCTCTCCCGAACTCCTTTCCGTCATGGCCGCTCACGCCGCCGGCCGGATCGGCGACGCCGAGCTGAAAACCGCCCAGGACCAGGCCCTGGGCGACACCATCAGCCGCCTGGAACAACTCGGCTCGCCGGTCGTCACCGACGGCGAGCAGACCAAACCGAGCTTCGCCACCTACCCGATCGCGGACGGGCTCGCCCCCGACGGCGCGGTCATCCCGTTCGCCGACGGGCACCAGCGGCAGCTCCCGCGCCTGACGGCCGGGCCGTTCCGCTACGCCGCCCACGCCGAGGGCTACCTGCGGGAGGCGCAGAAGCACGCCGGCGTCCCGGTGAAGCAGGCCGTCATCGCGCCGTCGGCGCTCAGCCTGCTCTACCCGGCCGATGGCATCGACGGCTATCCCCGTACGGCCTTCCTCGACGACCTGGCCGACGAGGCCGAGGCCGACATCCGCGGCTGCCTCGACGCGGGCGCCCACACCGTCCAGCTCGACTTCACCGAGGGGCGGCTCTCGCTCAAGCTCGACCCGAGCGGCGGCGTCCTGGAGGAGTTCGTCGCGCTCAACAACCGCGTCCTCGAACGCTTCTCCGCCGACGAACGGGCGCGGATCGGCGTGCACACCTGCCCCGGCGGCGACCAGGACTCCACCCACAGCCTCGACGTCGACTACGCCGGGCTCCTGCCCAGGCTCTTCCAGCTCCAGGCGGGCAGCTTCTACGTCCAGCTCGCCAGTGAGCCCGACCCGGACAAGGTCCTCGCCGTCATCGCCGAGCACCTGCCCGCCACCGCGCGGATCTTCGTCGGCGTGATCGACCCGATCGACCCCCGGGTGGAGACGCCCGAGGAGGTACGCGACCGGGTGCTGGCGGCGGCGCGTCATCTGCCGCTCGACCGGCTGGGCACGTGTGACGACTGCGGCTTCTCGCCGTTCGCCGACGTAGGTGGTGGTCCTACTCCTCCAGCGCGACGGCCGGGGTCGAGGGGTCGGCCAGGCGGCGGGGCGTACGCCTGCGCGGCGCCCGCTCCCCGGCCGTCTCGGTCTCGGTCGTCTCGTACGCGGCGGCGACCGTCGCGCGCTCCCGCCACAGGTGGTAGAGAGCGATCGCGAAGATCGTCGTGCCGATGGCGTTGGCGATGGCGTGCCACCAGATCCGGTACGTCCACAGGCCGGGCCCGGGGTCGAGCAGGCCGAACCAGGTGGACAGGCCGATCGCCTGCTTGGCGCCGAACGCCACCGACAGGGTCAGGGAGAGGTGCTCCAGGCCGTGGATGCCCTGCATCCAGACGCCCATCTTGCCCCACCTGCGGGCCCGGGTCTGCTGCGCGCGGTAGGTGATGACCATGATTCCGGCCAGGCCCGCGAGGAAGATGAAGTTGCCGGTCAGGTGCAGGATCTCCATGCCCAGCGACGGCTTGGACTGGTCCACCCGGCCGAAGCCGTTGGCCAGCCCGGTGCCCCACGGGGTCATCCAGGGCTGCGCGTTGGGGTGCCCGACCCAGTAGCCGGCCTGGGCGACGTGCTCCTGGAAGTGGCCGATCTGCCCGATCACGCCCAGCACGATCACGCCGACCGAGCCGTGGAACATCCACCGTTTGACCGGCCCGCGGTTCGAGTACGCGAGGACCGCGACGGCGGCCCACATCACGACGGCCCAGAGGAGGAGCAGAATCGCGCCTGTGGTGTCCCAGGGGGAGACGGAATGGCTCATGCCCGGCATGTTCGGCATGCCTGGCATGTTCGCCATGTGGTCCATGTGGTTCACTGCCGGATCCTCCAAATGACTGGGGTGGGCACCGCGGCGTGGGGGCGCCGCGGGGCCGGAAGCCGCTCTCACTCTTGGCTCGGCCGACGGTTTCAGCTTCTTCGATCATGCGCTGTTTGGAAACTTTCCGACCGAAAAAACAGCGACGGGCGGTCCGCCCGGCGGACCGCCCGTCGTGCCCGGCGCCGGCTACTCCGGCAGCCGGATCGACATCCGGTGGCGGAAGACGTCGCGCGGGTCGTACCGCTTCTTCACCTCTTGCAGGCGCGGGTAGTTGTCCTTCCAGTACAGGGTGTGCCAGGGCACGCCGGAGGTGTTCCACTCCGGGTCGGCCAGGTCGGCGTCGGGATAGTTGATGTACGCGCCGTCGCTGACCTCGCCCGGGACCGGGACGCCGCCGGTCTCGGCGTAGATGTCGCGGTAGAACTCCCGGTTGCGGGCGAGCCGCTCCTCGTCCTCGGCCTCGTCCGCCCACACCGAGATGACCATCACCTTGAAGATCGAGTCGCGCTGCACCGTCGCGGTCGCGGCCGGCTCGACCTTGTTCACGTTGCCGCCGTACCCGATGAGGATCAGCGAGGGGTCGGCGTCTTGTGAGGTCAGGTACTTGTGGATCGTGGAGATCTGCGCGTCGGTGTAGCCCTTGCGGAGGTAGGCGGCCTTCATCTTGAACCGTCGCGTCATGTGGTCGCCCAGGTCGCCGAAGCCCGGGAAGGACACCGTGTAGAGCCAGGGCTGGACCGGCCCGGCCATCGTCTGGGGCTCGACGCCGACGTCCTTCTGCATGGCCTCGAAGTAGGCGGCCATGAGCTCGCGCGCGTCCGGCAGGTCGTCGTCGACCGACGCGCCGACCAGCACCGCCCCCGTACGGCCGGGTCCGTGGAAGAACCCGGACAGGTTCGCGTACGGCGAGTCCGGGTCGCTGTTGGCCTCGAACCAGCCGGCGTAGTTGTGCATGATCTTGGTGAAGGTCTCCTCGTCCAGGGAGTCCCACGGCCACATCATGTACTCGGTGCGCCAGCGGCTCGGCGCCTTCGGCAGCAGCTCGGTCGGGTCGTCGGAGGTGGCGCCGGGGGAGCGCACCCAGTAGCGCGTGACGACGCCGAAGCTGCCCCCGCCTCCGCCGGTATGCGCCCACCACAGGTCGCGGTGCGGGTCGTCGGCCTCGCTGGTGGCGACGACGGCACGGGCCGTACCGCTCTCGTCGACGACGACGACCTCGACGGCGTAGAGGTAGTCCACGACCGATCCGTAGCGCCGGGACAGCGGGCCGTACCCGCCTCCGGCGAGGTGGCCGCCGGCCCCGACCTCGGTGCACTCACCGGCCGGGATGGTCACGCCCCACCGCTTGAACAGCACGGTGTACACGTGACCGAGCGTCGAACCCGGCTCGATCGCGAACGCGCGGCGCTCCGCGTCGTAGAAGACGCTGTTCATCTCCGACAGGTCGATCAGGACTTCGATGTCGGGTGAGGCGGCGAAGTCCTCGAAGCAGTGGCCGCCACTGCGGACGACGACGCGTTTGGCCGCCGAGACGGCCTGGTTCACCGCGTCGATCACCTGCGCGGTGTTCGTCACGATGTGGACGTAGTCGGGCTTGGGCACGAAGCGGTGGTTCTGGCCGCGCAGCAGGCTCGCGTACCGCGGGTCACCGGCCGGTATGACGCTCGGCCCTAAGGAGGCGGACCCATCCGTGGCTGACCCGGCGTATTGCGTCACATCGGTCATCGTCATCCTCCATCGCGGCGTACGTGCGTTCACGGCGGCTCGCAGGAGTCACTGCCGGCCCGGCCGGCGCGAATCTGTGGGCCGCCCCACGATCCTGCCCCGGCGCCGATACGGGCGGCCACTCCGAGTGTGCTGCCTTCAGCCGCCGGCGGTCGGGTGGCGATCAACAAGCAACTTGGCCAAGTAACTTGGCAAAGCGCTAAGGTCCAAAGATGGACAAATCGTACGAAGGTCGCGATACGGCGGAGGCGGCGCAGCGGCTGAGTGTGGCGATCACGCGGCTGCGGTCGCGGCTTCGGGCGGAGGCCGGGCTGCACGAGACGGGGCTGTCCGTCTCCCAGGTGGCCGTGCTGAAGAACATCGTGGAGGAGGGGCCGGTCACCGCCGCGTACCTCGCCACCGCCCAGCACGTGAGCCCCCAGTCGATCGCGCAGAACGTCGCCGTCCTCAAGGCGGCCGGCCTCGTACGGACCGAGCGCGACCCCGGCGACGGCCGTAAGACGCTGATCAGCGCGAACGAGTCCGGCGGCCGGCTGGTCGACTCGATGAGCGCCCTGCGCCGGTCGTTCCTCGTACGCGCCATCGACACGCTCGTGGCGCCGGAGGAGCGTGCCGGCCTCGACCGGGCCATCGAACTCCTGGAGCGGTTCGCCGCGGCCGACCTCGGCCCGGCGCTGTGACGGCCGAGAAGGCCTTCACCTGGAGGTTCGTGACACCTCTCTTCGTCGGTGCGGCGCTCAACCCCGTCAACAGCTCCATCATCGCCACCGCGCTCGTGCCCATCGCCCGCGCAATGCGCGTCTCGGTCGGCAGCACGACCATCCTGGTGTCCGCCCTCTACCTGGCCTGTACGGTCGCCCAGCCGACCGCGGGCAAGCTGGCCGAGGAGTTCGGGCCGCGCCGGGTGTTCTTCGCCGGCATCCTGCTCGTCCTCCTCGGCGGCGTCGTCGGCGGTATCGGCCAGAACCTGACGATGCTCATCACTGCGCGCGTACTGATCGGGATCGGCACCTCGGCCGGCTATCCGTCGGCGATGGTGCTGGTCCGCCGCCGTGCGGAGTCCGCCGGGCTGGCCGCGCCGCCCGGCGGAGTGCTCGGCGGCCTGGCCATCGCCGGCATGGCGACCGCCGCCGTCGGGCCGCCCGTCGGCGGCGTCCTCGTCGGGTGGCTGGGCTGGCACTCGGCGTTCCTCATCAACGTCCCCCTCACGCTCGGCGCGCTCGCGATGACCGCGCGCTGGATCCCGCGCGACCGCCCGGCGGAGGGGCCCCGGCGCGCCCGCGAGGTCGCGGCCCGCGTCGACGTCCTCGGCATCGTCGGCTTCGCCGCGACCATGACCGCGCTGCTCGTCTTCGTGATGGCGCTGCCGAAGGTCGGCTGGGCCGCGCTCGCGCTCGTCCTCGCCGTCCCGCTGGTCTGGTGGGAGCTGCGCACGCCGACGCCGTTCTTCGACATCCGCGGGCTGGTGGCCAACGGAGCCCTGGCACGTACGTACCTGCGCACCGCGCTGACACTGCTGGGCTCCTACACCGTCATGTACGGCGTCACGCAGTGGCTGGAGGCCGCGCGGGGCATGTCCACCGAGGGCGCCGGGCTGTTCCTGCTGCCGATGGGCGCCATGTCCGCGTTCGTCTCCTGGCCGCTGTCGCGCCGCAACCTCGTACGCGGCCCGCTGATCGTCGCCGGCGGGTCCATGCTCGTCGCCTCGATCGGCATCCTGTTCGTGGACGTGCGCAGCCCGGCGATCCTGCTCGTGGCGGTGATGCTGGTCTTCGGCGTCACCATCGGCACCACGTCGGTCGGCAACCAGACGGCCGTCTACACCCAGGCCCCGGCCGACCAGATCGGCACCGCCTCCGGGCTGTTCCGTACGTCGGGTTACCTCGGGTCCATCGCCTCGGCCACCGTCACCGGCGTCATCTTCAAGGACGACGTCACCGACTCCGGCCTGCACACTCTCGCGGCCGTACTGGTCGCCGCCGGCGCGGTCGTCCTCGCGATGACCCTCCTCGACCGCCGCCTCAGGCGTCCCGCCGAGCGGCCGAATCCAAAGGTACGGGCCCCCGCGCGTTAGATTCCCCGTCCAATGGGGATCGAGGCGTCGTGACGGACCAGAACCCCCCGGGAGGACCGCCGTGGACTTCGACGACGACGCCCAGCTCGACGCATCACAGGTCGAGGACTCACGAGGCGGAGGGGGGCTGCCGTTCGGCGGCATGGCCTTCGGGGGAGGCGCGGTCGGAGTCGTCGGCCTGATCGTCGCCCTGATCTTCGGCATCAACCCGGGACACATCGTCGGGGGCGGTGGCGACGGCGGCGCGTCGTCGTCGTCGGGGAACCTGTCCTCCAAGTGCCGTACGGGCGCCGACGCCGACCAGTCCGAGGACTGCCGCATCGTCGGCGTGGTCAACAGCGTCCAGAAGTACTGGACCGGGGAGTTCGCCGACAGCGGCCGCGACTACTCGGTGGCGCCGACCCGCCTGTTCAGCGGCTCGACCTCCACGGCGTGCGGCAGCGCGACCGCCGAGGTCGGCCCGTTCTACTGCCCGGGTGACAAGCGCGTCTACCTCGACCTGGGGTTCTTCTCCGAACTGCACGACAAGTTCGGCGCCAAGGGCGGCCCGTTCGCCCAGGCGTACGTCGTCGCGCATGAGTACGGGCACCACGTCCAGGACGCCCTGGGCACGATGCGCAAGGTCGGAGACAGCCGCCAGGGCGCGACGAGCGGCTCCGTACGGCTCGAACTGCAGGCCGACTGCTACGCCGGAGTGTGGGCCAAGCACGCCGTACAGACCGGGTTCTTCAGCAAGCCCTTCACCAGCACCGACATCGCGGACGCCCTGGACGCGGCCGGTTCGGTCGGCGACGACCGCATCCAGAAGCGCGCCCAGGGCCGTGCGGACCCGGAGACCTTCACGCACGGCACCTCGGCGCAGCGGCAGAAGTGGTTCTCCACCGGGTACGACACGGGCGCCCCGTCCCGCTGCGACACCTTCTCCGGGGCGATCTGAGTCAGCGGATGAGCGGCTGCTGGGGGTAGGCCTCGGCCTTGGCGGGACGCCGGTTCAGCACGTCGGTGACGCTCTCGATGCCACGGCTCGCGCCGAGGCCGAGCAGGGCGGCCACGCCGACGATGAGCGTGGTCACCCAGAACGGGGCGTCGTTGTAGGCGGCCAGCGTCTGGACGAGCGCCAGGATCGTGACGCCGAGCAGGGTGCCGAACACCCCGGCGCGCCGCCCGTAGACGCTGACCCCGCCGAACAGCACGGCGGCGAACGCGACCGTCGTCAGGTTGATGCTGCTGCTGTCGGCCTCCTGGAAGCGCATGAGCACCGGGATGGCGGCCAGCCCGGCGAGGAAGCTCGACCCGGTGAGCCCCGCGACGGCGCCCAGGCCGGCTCGCGGGCCGGTCCACCTGCCGGGCTCGCCGTCGCTCCGGGCCGCGCTCAGCGTCCGGCGTACGGCGGGCAGGAGCCACAGACCGGCGCCGCCCGCCGACAGCACGAAGAACAGCCCGTACCAGAGGGCGGTCGGATAAGACCCCTCGAACCGTATGGGGATGATCGGGCCCTCGCCGCTGAAGGAGAGCGTGATCGCCTGGATCACGGCGACGGCCCCGAGGCTCGCCGCCCAGGCGGGTACCGACAGGACCGCGACCAGGATGCCGAGCAGTAGCCCGATGAGGGTGGCGAGCAGGATCGCCAGGATGAACGCGGCCGGTTTGCTCCACTGATCGGCGACGACGAGGTGCGCGGCGAGTGTCGCGGAGAAGACGAGGATGGACCCGACGGCGAGGTTCGGCGAACCGGTCCGCAGCGAGAAGGCGAGGCCGACGGCCACCAGGCCGACGTACCCGGCCTGGTCCAGGGCGACGGTGAGGTTCTGGTGCGGCGTGAACGCCGCCGTGCCGATGAGGAGCGCGACGACGATGACCGCGAGGACACCCTCCCAGATCAGGTGCACGGCGAGCCGGTCGCGCCCGGCGGGGGTCTCGCCGGCCGGGGGTCGTTGCGATGCCGCCGCCCAGGGGTGCGGCTGCGGCCCGGGGGGCTGTTGGCCGGGAGGCGGCGGACCGGGCTGGACATAGGCCCAGGCGGGCGCCGGCTGCGGCCGGTACGGCGGAGGCGGTCCACCGGCGGGGTTCGCCGGTCCGGGCGGTCCGGCCATACCGGGCGGCGGGGGGAGTCCGGGTTGTCCGGGCGGCGCGGGATGTCCGGGTTGTCCGGGCGGCGGCTGCGGCATGCCGGGCGGCAGGGGAGTCCCCTGGCCTTGCGCCCACCACGGCTGCTGCTCCGCGGGCCCGGCCACCGGCGTCGGCGACGCGGCGGGATCACCCGGGGCCACACCGGTGTCCGGCGCTTCGCGGCCGGGCGCGGGCGGCGTGGAGTCGTTCAAGGTGGCGTTGGTGTCCTGCTCGGACTCCGGCGGCGCGGACGCGCTGAGTGCCGCGTCCGGCTCTTCGCCGGTCTTGGACTCCGGCACCGCGGCGGCGCTCGTGTACTGCCCGGGATCCGCGGGTGCCGCGCCCGGCGTACCACGGGCGGGTGCGGGCTCCGGCCACGAAAAGGTGCCCGGTTCGCCGCCGCCGGCCTCTGGCGGTGCGGAGTCGTCCAGGGCCGCGCCCGTGTCCTGCCCGGGCTCCTCGGGGGACGCGGAGGCGCCCAGTGCCGTGCCCGTCGTCTCGCGCTCGGTTTCGGACTCCGGCGGGACGGAGTCGTTCACCGTGTCGCTCGGTTCGGGCTTCGGCCATTCGGAGGTGCCGGGCACCGCGCCGCCGTCCGGTTCGTCGTGGCCGGCCGGCGGGTTCGCGGCGGCGTTCGTGTCCTGTTCGGGTTCCGGGGGCGCGGAGTCGGTCGGCTCCGGGGCCTCGGGGTCGGGCGGGGCGGGGGGAGTCGCGCTCACCTCCGGCTCGTTCGCCTTCTCGCGGCCTGGATCGCCGGGGGGTTGACTCACTGCCGCCTCCTCGGGGGACGTCCGTCCCGGCAAATGATCTCATCCGGGCGCGTGCCGATGAAGAGCGTTGACGGCCCGAAACGGCCGACCGGCACAGGGAAAAGCAGCCCCGCCCTCTTCCAGCGCAGAGGTCCCGGGCCAACCTTTGTCCTCGAAAAGAGGAAAGTTCGTCTGAAATCAAAAATAGGTCTTCTCAGATCAGACAAAGCTGGGTAGCGTCCTCGCCACGACCCCCGGAGGACGGCGTGACGCGGATGACGACCCGGCCTGAGAACGTGCACCAGGAGCGCCTGCTGCGCCTGCTGCGAGACGAAGGCCCACGGTCACGCGCGGAGCTCGGGGACGTCGTCCACCTCTCCCGTTCCAAGCTCGCCGTGGAGATCGACCGGCTCGTCGAGCTCGGCCTGGTCGAGCCGGCCGGCCTCGCCGCCTCCCGGGGAGGGCGCCGGTCGAGCATCGTCCGGCTGGCGGCGCGGCTGCGGGTGGTCGCCATCGACATCGGCGCCACCTCGATCGACGTCGCGGTCACCAACGGCGAGCTGGAGATCCTCGGCCACGTCGCCATGGCGTGCAACGTGCGCGAAGGGCCGGACGTCGTGCTGGAGCGGGCGCTCGACCTGCTCGGCAAGCTGCGTGGCGAAGGGCTCGCCGACGAGATCCACGGCGTCGGAATCGGGGTCCCCGGGCCGGTCAGCTTCCGTGAGGGCATGCCGGTCGTGCCGCCGATCATGCCGGGCTGGGACCGCTACCCCGTACGCGAGGCGGTCAGCCAGCGGCTCGGCTGCCCGGTCCTGGTCGACAACGACGTGAACATCATGGCGCTCGGCGAGCTGCACGCCGGGCTCGCCCGTTCGGTCGAGGACTTCCTGCTGCTGAAGATCGGGACCGGGGTCGGCTGCGGGATCGTGGTCGACGGCAAGGTCTACCGCGGCATGTCCGGCAGCGCCGGCGACATCGGGCACATCCAGGTGGACGAGGACGGGCCGACGTGCGTGTGCGGCAACGTCGGCTGCCTGGAGGCGACCTTCAGCGGCGCCGCCCTGGCGCGGGACGCGGTCACCGAGGCACGCGCCGGGCGTTCGCCCTTCCTGGCCGACCGGCTCGAAGAGGCGGGCGAGCTGACCGCGCTCGACGTGGCCGCCGCCGTGGCGGCCGGCGACCCGACCGCGCTGCGGCTCGTACGCGAGGGCGGCCGGCGCGTCGGCAACGTCCTCGCCGGCCTCATCAGCTTCTTCAACCCGGGTCTGGTCGTCATCGCGGGCGGCGTCGCCGGACTCGGGCACATCCTGCTCGCCGAGATCCGGAGTGTCGTCTACCGCCGCTCCCCGCCGCTCGCGACGGGGAACCTGCCGATCGTGCTGTCCGAGCTCAAGAACACCGCCGGGGTCATCGGGGCGACCCGGCTCATCAGCGACCACATCTTCGCCGCCACGTAGGCGGATGAGGGAGGGCACCCGTGCCGGAACCGCCCCTGCTCACCATGCGCGCGATCGTCAAGGAGTTCCCGGGCGTACGGGCACTCGACGGAGTCGACCTGGAGGTACGCCCGGGAGAGGTCCACTGCCTGCTCGGCCAGAACGGCGCCGGCAAGTCCACGCTCGTCAAGGTCCTGTCCGGGGCCCACCAGCCCGACGAGGGCGAGATCGTCTGGTACGAGGACCAGACCCCCCAGCTCACCAGCCCGACCGCGGCCCTGCGCCTCGGCATCGCCACGATCTACCAGGAGCTCGACCTCGTCGGCGGGCTGTCGGTCGCGATGAACATCTTCCTCGGCCACGAGCAGTCGGCGTTCGGCTTCACCCGCCGCGGGGAGATGAGCCGCGCGGCACGCGAACTGCTCGGCCGGCTCGGGCACCCGGAGATCTCCCCGGCCACCGAGGTCGACCGGCTGTCCGCGGCGGCCCGCCAGATCGTCAGCATGGCCCGCGCGCTCTCCTACGACGCGCGCCTCATCGTCATGGACGAGCCCTCGGCGGCGCTCGCCCACGACGAGGTCGCCAACCTCTTCCGCGTCATCCGCCAGCTCACCGCCGCCGGGGTCGCGGTCATCTACATCTCGCACCGGCTGGAGGAGATCCGCGAGATCGGCGACCGCGTCACCGTGCTGAAGGACGGCCGTACGGTCGCGGCCGGGCTGGACGCCCGTACGATACCGACGAAGACGCTGGTGGCGTACATGACCGGCCGCAGCTATGAGTACGTCTTCCCACCCCGCCCGGAGCCGGACGACGGCGAGGCGCCCGAGGTGCTCAGGGTCGAGGGCCTGGCGCTGCCCGGCATCTTCGCCGACCTGTCCTTCTCCGTACGCGCGGGGGAGATCGTCGGCCTCGCCGGCCTGGTGGGCGCGGGCCGCTCGGAGATCCTGGAGACGGTGTACGGGGCGCGGCGGCCGTCCGCGGGCCGGGTGGTCCTGGACGGCCGTACGCTGCGCGGCGGGAGCGTCGTCGCCGCGGTAAACGCCGGCATGGGTCTGGCGCCGGAGGAGCGCAAGTCCCAGGGCCTGCTCCTGCTCGACACCGTCGCGGGCAACGTCAGCGTCGCCTCCCTGCGCCGCTACTCGCGGCTGGGCTGGCTGGACCGGCGCCGCGAGATGGCGGACGCGCGCCGCGAGGTGCGGGCGCTCGACATCCGCCCGGACGACCCGCGGCGGCCGATCCGCACCCTCTCGGGCGGCAACCAGCAGAAGACGCTGCTGGCCCGCTGGCTGCTCAAGGGCTGCCGGCTCCTGCTCCTCGACGAGCCGACGCGCGGCGTCGACGTGGGCGCCCGCGCCGAGCTGTACGCCCTCATCCGCAAGCTCGCCGACTCGGGCGTGGGCATCGTGCTGGTCTCGAGCGAGATCCCCGAGGTGCTCGGGCTCGCGGACCGCGTACTGGTGATCCGGGAGGGCCGCGTCATCCGTGACGACGACGCCCGGCGGCTGGACGAGCACCAGGTGCTCGACCTCGTGATGGAAGGGAGCCGCACATGAGCGGGCCGGAGGGCATGCGAACGGACGCCGCCGAGAAGCCCCCCGCCGACGAGCGGGCGCGAATCGAGGCGGCCGCGAACCAGGGCACCGGGAGGTTCCGGCTCGCCGAGCTGCGCAATCTCGGGCTGCTCGGCGTACTCCTCGTCCTGATCCTCGCAGGGTCGCTGACCAAGCCGGCGGAGTTCCTCACCTACGACAACGTCGTCGTCATCCTCACGCTGGCCTCGGTCAGCGGCGTGGTCACCGTCGGCATGACCTTCGTCATCATCGGCGGCGGCATCGACCTGTCGGTCGGCGCCATCGTGGCGCTCGCGACGGTGTGGGCGACGACCCAGGCCACACAGATGTACGGCACCGGCGGAGTGATCTTCTGCGCACTCGCGGTGGGCGTCGGCTGCGGCCTGGTCAACGGGCTGATCATCGCGTACGGGCGGATCGTCGCGTTCATCGTGACCATCGCGATGCTGGCCAGCGCGCGCGGCCTGGCGATCAACATCTCGTCCGGCCACACCCAGACGCTGAAGGCCGACAACCAGACGCTGGTGAACCTCGGCTACAAGGACGAGTTCCTCTTCGGCCGGATCCCGCCGCTGGTCATCATGTTCGCGCTCGTCGTGGCGGCCGGCTGGATCGTGCTGAACCGCACGACGTTCGGGCGCCGGACGTTCGCGATCGGCGGCAACCCGGAGGCCGCCCGGCTCGCCGGGCTCAACGTCCGGCTGCACACCCTCCTGCTGTACGTCCTGTCCGGGCTCTGCTGCGGCGTGGCCAGCCTCATGCTGATCGTGCTCACCGGCAGCGGCACCTCGGCCAACGGCAACCTGTACGAGCTAGACGCCATCGCGGCCGTGATCATCGGCGGGACGCTGCTCACCGGAGGCCGCGGCACCCTGGTCGGCTCGGTGCTGGGCGTCCTGGTCTTCACCACCATCAACGACATCTTCACGCTGAACAACCTCACGACCGCCACCCAGCAGGTCGCCAAGGGCGTGATCATCGTGATCGCCGTCCTCGTCCAGCGCCTGGTCGCCGAACGGCGGGCCGGCGCCGATCCCACCTGAATCCCTCCCTCAGCACGGTGCCGAAAGGACGATCATGACCAGACCAGCGTTCGGACGCAGAGGCTTCCTGACCAGCGGAACCCTGGTGGGCGCCGGCGCGCTCGCCGCCGCCTGTACGAGCAACGCCGACCCCACGAGCGGCGACGTCGCCGACACGAAGAACACCGCGGCGAACGCGGCCCCGGGCAAGCACGTGACCATCGGCTTCGCCGGCCCGCAGGCCGACCACGGCTGGCTCAACGCGATCAACGAGAACGCCAAGAAGGAGGCCGGGAGGTACTCCGACGTCCAGCTGAAGATCACCGAGGGGTCCAACGACGCGGCCCAGCAGGCGAGCCAGATCCAGACGCTCATCAACCAGAAGGTCGACGTCCTGATCATCCTGCCCGCCGACGGCAAGCAGATGACGCCGACCGGCCGCAAGGCGATGACCGCCGGCATCCCGGTCATCAATCTCGACCGGGTCTTCGACACCGCACAGGCGTACCGGACCTGGATCGGCGGGGACAACTACCGCATGGGACTCAACGCCGGCGACTACATCGGCAAGCGGCTGGGCGGAAAGGGCACCGTGGTCGAGCTGGCCGGGGTCGACACGCTGCCGCTCACGCAGGACCGTACGCGCGGCTTCAACGACGCGCTGCGCAACTACCCGGGGATCAAGAGGGTCGGCCGGGCGGCGGCGGAGTTCACCGTGCAGTCGGGCCAGGCCCGGATGGCGGAGCTGCTGCAGGCGCACCCCAAGTTCGACGCCCTGTGGAACCACGACGACGACCAGGGGATCGGCGCGCTCCAGGCGATCAAGCAGGCGGGCCGGTCGAACTTCTTCATGGTCGGCGGCGCGGGCTCCAAGAGCGCCATGGACTCCATCAAGAAGGACGACAGCGTGCTCAAGGCGACCGTGCTCTACCCGCCGACGATGGCCGCCTCGGCGGTCCGCATCGGCCGGCTGCTCGGGCAGAGCAAGGGCATGGGCGACCTGGCCGAACGCGAGATCCCCGCGTCCGTCACGCTCTTCTCCGCGGTCGTGACCAAGGAGAACGTCGACGCCTACCTGCCGCTGGCCTTCGAGTGACGGGGACGTCGCGCGAGACCATCGGGGTCGGGATGGTCGGGTACGCGTTCATGGGGCGGGCGCACTCCCAGGCCTGGCGCAACGCCGGCGCCTTCTTCGACCTGCCGTACACGCCCGTCATGGCCGCGCTGGCCGGCCGGTCCCGCGACCAGGCCACCGCGGCCGCGGACCGGCTCGGCTGGGGAGCGGCCGAGACCGACTGGCGTGCGCTGATCGAGCGGGACGACGTGGACATCGTCGACATCTGCACGCCGGGCGACACCCACGCCGAGATCGCGATCGCGGCGCTGGAGGCCGGCAAGCACGTCCTGTGCGAGAAGCCGCTCGCCAACACGGTCGGCCAGGCCGTCGCCATGGCCGAGGCCGCGGACCGGGCGCGGGCCGGCGGTGTACGCGCGATGGTGGCCTTCAACTACCGCCGCGTGCCCGCGCTCGCCCTGGCCCGCGACCTGGTCGCGGAGGGCCGGCTCGGCACGATCCGGCACGTACGGGCGCAGTACCTCCAGGACTGGATCGTCGACCCGGACTTCCCGCTGGTGTGGCGGCTCGACGCGGACAAGGCCGGGTCCGGGGCGCTCGGCGACATCGGCGCGCACATCGTCGACGCCGCGCAGTTCGTCGCCGGCGACCGGCTGACCGGCGTCTCCGCGACGCTGGAGACGTTCGTCAAGGAGCGGCCGCTCGCCGGAGAGTCCGCCGGCCTCGGCGCCGCCGCGGCGACCGGGCGCGGGCCGGTGACGGTGGACGACGCCGCCCTGTTCTTCGGCCGGATGTCCGGCGGAGCGCTCGCCTCCTTCGAGGCGACGCGCTTCGCCACCGGCCGCAAGAACGCGATGCGCCTGGAGATCAACGGGTCGGACGGCAGCCTGGCCTTCGACTTCGAGGCGATGAACGAACTCTCCTTCTACGACGGCACCGAGGACCCGCGGACCGCCGGCTTCCGGCGGATCCTCGTCACCGAACCGGACCACCCGTACGCCGGTGCCTGGTGGCCGCCGGGGCACCTGCTCGGGTACGAGCACACCTTCACCCACGAGGTGCGCGACTTCCTGGCGGCCATCGCCGACGGCACCGACCCGGCTCCCTCCTTCGCGGACGGCCTGGGCGTGCAGCGTGTGCTCGACGCGGTCGGCCGCAGCGCCGCCGGCCGCGGCGTCTGGACCGACATCTGACCCCCTGGAGGAACCATGCCGCGACCGATCACCCTGTTCACCGGTCAGTGGGCCGATCTTCCGTTCGAGGAGGTGTGCCGGCTCGCCTCCGGCTGGGGCTATGACGGCCTGGAGATCGCCTGCTGGGGCGACCACTTCGAGGTCGACCGCGCCCTCGGCGACGACGCGTACGTGCGCGGCCGCCTGGACATTTTGGAAAAGCACGGCCTGAAGGTGTGGGCGATCTCCAACCACCTGGTCGGGCAGGCCGTCTGCGACGCCGTCATCGACGAGCGGCACAAGGGCATCCTGCCGGCCCGCATCTGGGGCGACGGCGACGCCGAAGGCGTGCGCCGGCGGGCCGCCGAGGAGATGAAGGACACCGCGCGTGCCGCCGGCCGGCTGGGCGTACGGACCGTCGTGGGGTTCACCGGGTCGCCGATCTGGCACACCGTCGCGATGTTCCCGCCGGTGCCCGAGTCGATGATCGAGGCGGGCTACCGGGAGTTCGCCGACCGCTGGAACCCGATCCTCGACGTCTTCGACGAGGCCGGCGTGGGCTTCGCGCACGAGGTGCACCCCAGTGAGATCGCCTATGACTACTGGACGACCGTCCGCACTCTGGAGGCGATCGGCCACCGCCCGGCGTTCGGGCTGAACTGGGACCCCTCGCACTTCGTCTGGCAGGACCTGGACCCGGTGAACTTCCTGCTCGACTTCGCCGACCGCATCCGGCACGTGGACTGCAAGGACGCGAAGGTCCGCACCGGCGACGGCCGTCGCGGCCGGCTGTCCTCCCACCTCCCGTGGGCGGACCTGCGGCGCGGCTGGGACTTCATCTCGACCGGGCACGGCGACGTGCCGTGGGAGGACTGCTTCCGCGCGCTCAACGCCATCGGCTACGAGGGGCCGATCTCGATCGAGTGGGAGGACGCCGGCATGGACCGGCTGACCGGCGCCCCGGACGCGCTCGCGTACGTGCGCAGGCTGACCGAGATCGAGCCCCCGGCGACCGCGTTCGACGCCGCCTTCGGTTCGGGGGACTGAGCCGCGCGCGAGGGCGTTTCTTTGCGGTTCACCGAGATCCTTTCGAAGGAGCGTCGGGCAGATCCGTGACCGCACGACCGCATGGGGCGGTCGTGCGGTCACGCGTCGAACGACCGGAGGCACCCGGGGCGAGAGCCTCGGCGCGCTGGGGATCCTGCGGCGCACTCCGAAGTCGGCCTCCGTGAAGGGGAACCCATGGGGACAAGAGGTTTCACAGGCGTCATCCGCAAGATCATGCGACCATCCCGGCCGGCACGCGCCCTGGCTCTGGCCGGTTTGGCCGGTGTCCTGGTCGGCGTGGCCGGCCCGGCGAGGGCGAGCACCGCCCCGGCCCCCGTACCACTGGGTGCCGCCGCCAGCTTCGCGGTTCTCGCCGGGTCGACGGTCACGAACACGGGTCCCACCACGGTCACCGGCGATCTCGGCCTGAGTCCCGGCACCTCGGTGACGGGCTTTCCCCCTGGGCAGGTGAACGGAACCGAGCACATCGCCGATGCGGCCGCGTCGCAGGCAAAGAACGACCTGACCACCGCCTATGACAACGCCGCGGCCCGTCCGGCCACCGAAACGGTCCCCGTCGAACTCGGCGGCACCACCAAGACACCCGGTGTGTACGACTCTCCTGCCGGCACGTTCGGGATCACCGGAACGCTGACGCTCGACGCTCAGGGCGACCCGAACGCCGTGTTCATCTTCAAGGCGGCGTCCACGCTGATCACGGCGTCGGCGAGCAGCGTGAATCTCGTCAACGGCGCCCAGGCCTGCAACGTGTTCTGGTCGGTCGGCAGCTCCGCGACGCTCGGAACCGACTCCACTTTGCGAGGGAACATCATGGCGCAGGCGTCGATCACCGTCACGACGGGTGTGATCGTGGACGGCCGGGTGCTGGCGCGCAGCGCCGCGGTCACGCTGGACACTGACACGATCACCCGCCCGAACTGTGCCAAGTCGGCCGTCGGTACCACCACCACGCTGACCTCGTCGGTGAACTCGGTACCGGTGGGCCAGCCCGTGAGCTTCACCGCCACCGTGGAGGCCACCACGGGTACGGCCATACCGACGGGCCAGGTGGTGTTCACCGACGGCCGGAAGGCCATCCTCGGCGCGGTCACTCTCGACGGCGCGGGGCACGCGGTACTCACCACGTCCGGGCTTTCCCCCGGAGTCCACCGGATCAGGGCGGTCTACCTCGACACGAAGGCGTTCGCCGGAAGCACTTCACCGAAAGTCACGGAGTACGTCCTCCCGGCCTGACCAGCCGGCGAAGCCGGAGGAACCGATGGGGTCGCCCCGCGTCCCGACCCGGCGCGGGGCCGGCTTCTCGGCGCTCAGCGCCTTCTGTCTGGACGGGAGGTCGCGGGCGGCCGTCACTTGCCGTGTCGGCCGTGCCTGACCTCGTCGGTGCCGGTCTGTTCGGCGAAGATCCAGTTGCCGGAGTGCGTCCGCAGGCCGGGCAGCCACGTGCCCGGCGTGTCGCGGGAGGCCGCGAGCTGCTCGGCGGCGTGGTCGCGCATCTTGCTGTGCGCGTGGGTGAGGTGCAGCCCGACCACGCCGAAGCCGGGGTAGCCGACGTCGTTGCCGCGCGTGTCCTCGTACGCCGCGCCGAGCGTCTCGGCCGCACCGGCGTCGAGGTCCTTGCCGAGGGCGGTGATGGACGCGGGCTCGATCTTCTTGATCGCGCTCTGGTCGGCCGCCGAGGGCGCGCGGTAGCCGGCGGGCAGGGTGACGCCGGGCGCGAGCTGCTTGGGCCAGTCCAGCGTGGTCTCCGTCTTGGCGAAGCCGTGGGAGGCACGGCTGCCGACGTAGTAGCCGCCCAGGGCGGCTCCGCCGGCGCCCAGCGTGCCCAGCACGGCCTTGGCGCTGACGGAGGAGGAGGTGAGGACGTCGATGATCGTCGTCGCGATGCCGTTGACCTTGGCGATGCCGTTGATCAGGTTCTTGGCGTACTTCGCCGCGTCGAGCATCTCGACGTTGGTGACGAAGGTGGTCTGTACGTTCGCGCCGGGAATGGCGGCCATGGCGAGCATGCGGGCGACGTAGTCGAGCACCGCCGAGCCGATCACCGCCGACGACAGCCCCAGCGCGCTGTACCCGATGGCACATCCCTTGAGCGTGCCGTCGATGTTGTCGTACATCGCCGCGGCCTGTTCGAGCGTGTCCTGGTACGGCTTGACGCGGTTGGCGAGAAAGGCGTCCTTGCCGCGCTCGCTCCAGCGGTCGGCGCTCGCGTGGTGCTCGACGGCCTTCGTCATGTCCTCGCTCGCGGACCGGATCCGCCCGGCGATGTTGCCGTACCGCTCCCCGGCATGCCACATCTGCGCGGGGTCGGACACCAGCGTCGCCAGAGGGAGCGCGACGAACGCGGCGAGAGGGAAGACCGTGGAGGCCGCCGCCGCGTTGGTCGCGCCCCAGACGCTGGGCGCGGAGGTGACGACGTCAGAGACCGAGATGCCCATGATGGTTACTCCAAGCGATGAGCCTGTGCCACGTAGGGAAGATCGTCTGCGTCCCACTATCGCAGAGCAAGGCCTGACTTGGCGGGTCGCGCCGCCCGTAGGTCGAGGCGCAGAGCCCGCCGTCGACGGTGACGATGACGCCGCTGGTGTAGGCGGACCGGTCGGAGGCGAGGAAGGCCGTCATGTCGGCGATCTCGCGCGGGGCGGCGATCCGCCCCGGCGGGAGCGAGGCCAGGTGCTCCTCGAACCCCTCGCGCGTGCCCATCAGCGCGGTGATCCGTTCGGTCGCGACCGGCCCCGGGTTCACCCCGACCACCCGGATGCCGTCCCGCATGCTGCGGCCGCCGAGGGCCCGCGCTCCCGGCGATGTAGTCGAAGTCGGGCCGCTCGCCCGCCGTGCCGATGACGTTGGTGATCACGCCGTGCCCGCGCTCCTTCATCCGGGCGTAGACCAGCCGGGTGAGGTCGATGTAGCCGTACACCTTGAGGTCCCAGGCCGTACGCCAGGCCGCGGCGTCCACCTGCTGCAGCGAGCCGCCGGGGTTGTCGAGAACGGCGTGACCGCTCCGACGTCAGGGTGACGGCGCGGCAAGGAGGGACGACGCGGATGAAGTATCTGGTGGCGGTCTACGGGAACGCGTGCGAGGCGTGGCGGCGGGAGACCGCCTGGAGCCGGAGGTACTTCGAGACCGGTGAGCTGCTCGGCGCCTACGACCTGGCCGACCCCGTGACCGCTCGGCTCGTACGGCGGGAGAACGGGGCGCCGGTCGTCACCGACGGCCCCTACCTGGAGGCCCGGGAGCACCTCGTGACGTTCTACCTGCTGGATTGTGAGAACGAGGAGCGCGCGCACGAGATCGCCGCGGACCTTCCCCGCGCGGACACCGTCCCCGCCGAGGTGTGGCCGATCCTGCATGGGTCCGCGGCCGATCTGGTTTGACCTTCAAGCAGGTTGAACGCCGACAATCGCCCCCATGGACGACACCGACCCGCTGATGAGCATCGGCGCCTTCGCCCGCCAGGTCGGGCTGGCCCCGAGCGCCCTGCGGTTCTACGACGACTGCGCCGTGCTGCACCCCGCGTTCGTTGACGACGCGACCGGCTACCGCTACTACGCCGCGAGCCAGGAGGCCCGCGCGGTCCTCGTACGGCGGCTGCGTGAGGCGGGCGTACCCCTCACCGACGCCTCGGTCGTGCTCGACGGGTCCCCCGAAGACGCCCGCGCCCTGCTGGCTGAGCACGCCGGGAGGGCACGGCAGGCGGCGCTGTCGGCCCGGTCGGCCATCGAGGAGATCCTCCGCGACCTGCCGGGCGGGCGGCACCGGACCATGGCGCGCGTCGGCGGTGCGGAGCTGGCCGGTGCCATCCGGCAGGTCGCACCGGCGGTCGCGGCCGATCCCGTACGCGGGGAGTTCCCCGTGCTCGGCTGTGTGCTGATCGAGATCGACGGCGAGGAACTGCGCCTGGCGGCGACGGACCGGTACCGCCTGGCGGTCCGTACGCTGCGCTCCGGCTCAGCCGAGGGTGCGCCGTGCCGCGTGGCGGTCGCGGTCGAGGACATGGAGGAGGTCTCGTCCTGGGCCATGCGCCTGCCCGAGGTCGGCGTCGAGGTGGACCGGGAGGGCACGCGGCTACGGGGCGGCGGCGAGGTACGGGCCCTGGCGACGGCCGGTGTGGAGTTCCCCGACTACCGGACGATGCTGGAGGAACTCCCGGCGTTCCGGCACCGGATCATCACGGGACGGGCCGCTCTCCTCGGCGCGCTCTCCGGCGGCGGAGCGGTCACGCTGCGCGCCGAGGAGCAGCGGCTGACGCTCACGCGCGGCGACGCCGTCACGGGCGAGCTCGCCGCGATCACCACGGGGCCGCCTCTGCGGATCGCCTTCGACCCGGACGTGCTGTTCCGGGCGCTGGACGCCGGCGTGGGCCCCGACGTGCTGTTGGAGATCGCGTCGCCGGTCCAGCCGGTCGTCGTGCGCTCCGCAGACCAGGGCGGCTTCACCACCCTGGTCATGCCGGTCCGCGCGTGACACCCATCCTCCACCGATTGAGAGAGACCATGGATCCCGACAACCCCGTCGTCCGGCTGTGCTCAGAGGGCATGCGGGCCGAGGCCGAGGGCCGCGACGCCGACGCGCGCGACCTCTTCCGCAAGGCGTGGGAGACCGCCGGCGACGACTACGAGGCGTGCGTCGCGGCCCACTACCTGGCCCGGCACCAGCCGACCCCTCAGGAGACCCTGCGCTGGAACCAGGAGTGCCTCGACCGGGCGGACGCGGTGGCGGACGAGCGGGTCGAGGGCTTCTATGCCTCTCTTCATCTGAACCTGGCCAAGACGCATCAGGATCTGGGCGACCAGGGCAAGGCGCGGGAGCACTTGGAGCTGGCCGCCGCGCACGTCGGCGCGGTGCCTCCGGGGCCGTACCGGGAGATGGTGTGGTCCGCGATCGACAAGGGGCTGCGCGCCGGCGGTTCCTGAGCTGCGCACTTCCGGTCCGTTTTATTTCGCCTGTCCGTAAATCGACTTAACGTCGCCCGGATGGAGGATTCGCTTCACGCTCCGGCCGTTTACTGAAATGATCCGGCGAAACGTACGGGGAAAAGGTGCGCTGGGGGCGCGATGAGCGGTCACAACGAGGGCGCTTCCGGCACGGCGAGCCTTTCGCTCGTCGTCCACGCCGACCCGGAGACGGACCCGGAGCGGGCCGAGCGGCTGGTCCGCCTCCTGCGCGGCGAACTCGCCCGGCTCGAGGTCGCCTCGGTCTCCACCGTGGCCGCGGGGCCGCCTCCCGAACGGGCGAAGGGTACCGACCCGGTCACGCTGGGAGCCCTGGTCGTGGCGTTCAGCGCCTCTGGCGGAGTGTTCACCACGCTGATGGGCACGGTACGGGACTGGCTGGACCGGCAGTCGGGCCGGCACCGCGTCTCGGTGACGATCGACGGCGACACCATCGAGCTCGAACGCGCCTCGGAGGCGCAGCGGCAAGAGCTTCTCGACGCCTTTGTCCGACGCCATTCGGGCGATTAGCGATGGGCCGGCGGCTGGCGCTTTTAATCGCCACGTACCAGTACCAGGACACCGGGCTGCGGCAACTGACCGCGCCGGCGCACGACGCGGAGGCGCTCGCCGGCGTACTCGGCGATCCGGAGATCGCCGGGTTCGAGGTCACCACGTTGATCAACGAGCCGCACTACCGGGTCGGCGAGGCCATCGGCGACTTCTACCGCGACCGGCGCGGTGACGACCTCACCCTGCTCTACTTCACCGGCCACGGCCTGAAGGACGACGAGGGCCGGCTGTACCTCGCGATGACCAACACCCGCCGCGACGCCCTGCTGTTCACCGGCCTGTCCGCCGAGCACGTCGACCAGGCGATGGAGGGCTGCGTCTCACGGCAGAAGGTGCTGATCCTCGACTGCTGCTACAGCGGGGCGTTCCCGGCGGGCCGCCTCCCCAAGGCCGACACGGCGGTGCACACTCTCGAACGCTTCCAGGGCCGCGGCCGTACGGTGCTGACCGCCTCCGACGCCACGCAGTACTCCTTCGAGGGGGACCAGGCGCAGGGCGACGCGCCGCAGTCCGTGTTCACGCGCTACCTCGTGGCCGGGCTCCGCGACGGCGGCGCCGACCTCGACAATGACGGCGACATCACCGTCGACGAGCTGTACAGCTACGTCCACGACCGGGTCGTGGCGGAGATGCCGCAGCAGCGGCCCAAGAAGCTGGACAACGTCGAAGGCCGCACCGTCATCGCACGCAACGTCGGGTGGTCGCTGCCGGCCCACCTCGCGAACGCGATCGAGAGCCCGATCGCCAGAGAACGGCTCGCCGCGCTCGACGGCCTCGCCCACCTGTACCGGATCGGCAACGATGTCGTACGTGGCCAGGTCCTGGAGCGGATCCGCGACCTCGCCGACGACGACAGCAAGCGCGTGTCCGCCGCCGCGACCACGGTCCTGGACTCCCTCCTCACCCGGCCGCCCGAGCCTCCCGCCGAGCCGCGTCCCGCCGAAGCGCCGCCTGCCGAAGCGCCGCCCGTACGAGAACCCGACCCGGTCCCGGCCGAGCCGGCCGCGAAGCCATCTCCCGTACGGGCGCCCGACCCCGAACCGGCTCCGGAGCCCGCGCCCGTACGAGCGGCCGCCCCGGCGCCACCGCCCGAGCCGGAAACCGAACCCGAGCCAGAGCACGACCAGGCTCCCCGGCCCACTCCGGTCGCGCCGCGCGGAGTGGGACTCCTGGACCGGGCGGGCCGATCCAAGGTCCTCCTGGCCGGTGCCGCCGCGCTGGTCCTCGCGATCGTCATCGTCATCGTCGTCGTATCGCAGCACGGCGGCGACGGCTCAGGCGGACACGCGACCGGTTCCGTCGGCGCGGCCAAGGCCGCCGGCTTCAGGACGGAGCTGACGGGGCTCAGCGGCCCGGTCGGCGCGGTGACGTTCAGCCCGGACGGCAGGGCCGTCGCCGCCGTCGGGAACGACGGCACAGTGGGCGTGTGGAAGGTGGCCGACGGCCGGTCCCTCGGCATGCTCCGCGGCCACGCCGACCCGCAGTCGCACGTGGCGCTCAGCCCCGAAGGCCGTACCCTCGCCGTCTCGACCCCGTCGAAGAACGAGTTCTCCACGGTGCGGCTGTGGACCGTGGCCACCGGAAAGCTCGCGGACACCATCACCGGGAAGGGCGTGGCCTACAGCCTGGCGTTCAGCCCCGACGGCCGTACCCTCGCCTTCGCCAACACCCTCGCCGCGAGCAAGAGCTACGACAACCCGATCCGCCTCTGGGACACCGCGACCCACCGCGACGTGGGAAAACTCGGCGGCCACACCAACGGGATCGAGGTCCTGGCCTTCGACTGGTCCGGCAAGCTGCTCGCCAGCGGCGGCTCCGGCCAGAACCCGGTCCGGATCTGGGACGTGCCCGCCCACGGACTTCGGGTGAGCCTGACCGGCGGGGACGACGCCTACGCCGGCGGCCTGGCCTTCAGCCTGTCCGCGGAGTCCCTGCTCACCGCGCGTTCCCGTCAGGTGCAGATCTGGCAGGTGAACGCCGGCCGGGCCACCGGCGACTTCACCGCGCCCGGCGACGGTGTCGCGGCCGTCGGCTGGAGCGAGTCCGGCAAGGCTCTCGCCATGGGGCACGGCGACCCGGTCGTGCTGTGGGACGTCTCCGCACGCAAGCAGCAGGCGACGTTGCCGGGCGGCTGCCCGAAGGCCGTGGGGGCGTTCAGTCCGGGTGAGGAGATCTTCGCGGACGCGTGCGGGGACGGCGCCGTTCGGCTCTGGAACATCAACTGACTAACGGACGGCCGGAATTGCGCTGTGTCGCATAAGTCACATATCCGGCGATCTACCGAGATGTAGAGTTCCGCATTGGTGCGCCGGGAAGCCTGGTCGGCAACGACTACAGGTATGTCCGGGGGAGGCGCAATGAACGAATTCGTACGGGTGGCGATCGAGTTTCCGGGGGCCGGCTTCGGCCTGCTTCTCATCGTCGTGCTCTTCTACTGGCTCCTGGTCGCGCTCGGCGTCCTCGACGTGATGATCGGCCCGGTCGTCGCCGTCCTGATCTCGATGTTCGTCGCGTTCGCCTGGTTCGTGAGCCTGGCCGGCGGCGTGCTCCTGCACCGTGCCGACCTGTCCGGGCGGCTCCCCTCCACCGCCGTGCTCGTCGCCGCGGTCCTGCTCGCCGGCCTGCTCACCCGGCTGCTGAAGCCCCCGCTCGCGCGGATGCTCACCGAAGAACAGGTTCCCACCAGGCGTGACTTCGTCGGCCGCATGTGCGTGATCCGTACGGGCCGGGTGGACCTGACGTTCGGTCAGGCGGAGGTGCGCGCCGCCGACGGATCGGCCGCCGTGATTCAAGTACGGCAGCAACGGAACCGGGAGGACGAAGCCGCCCTCAAAGCAGGAAGTACCGCACTGATCTTCGACTACGACGCCGACGGTGAGTTCTTCTGGGTGATGCCGTACGACGCGGAGCTAGATCCCCATCGTCCACCTCGCTGAAAAACAACTCTCCCCGCAAGAAGGACCACTGATGGATTCGCTGGCCATCGGGATCGGCGTGCTGATCGCCGCCATCCTGCTCGTCGTCGTCGGCACCGCGTTCATGCTCCGGCTGTTCCGCAAGGTGGAGCAGGGACGCGTGCTGATCGTTTCCAAGATCAAGAAGGTGCACGTCACGTTCACCGGGGCGATCGTGCTGCCCGTGTTGCACAAGGCCGAGGTGATGGACATCTCGGTTAAGACGATCGAGATCGAGCGCACCGGTCACGAGGGCCTGATCTGCCGGGACAACATCCGCGCCGACATCCGGATCACCTTCTTCGTACGGGTCAACAAGACCATCGAGGACGTCATCGCGGTGGCCCAGGCCATCGGCACCCAGCGGGCGAGCCACGAGGAGACGCTCCAGACGCTGTTCAACGCCAAGTTCTCCGAGGCGCTGAAGACGGTCGGCAAGCAGATGGACTTCGTCGACCTGTACACGCACCGGCATGAGTTCCGCGACCAGATCGTGCAGATCATCGGCACCGACCTGAACGGCTACCACCTCGAGGACGCGGCCATCGACCACCTCGAGCAGACGCCGCTGGAGAGCCTCAACCCGACCAACATCCTCGACGCGCAGGGCATCCGGAAGATCACCGAGCTGACCGCGATCGAGCACGTACGGACCAATGAGTACCAGCGCAACGAGCAGAAGGAGATCACCCGCCAGAACGTCGACGCGCGTGAGGCCATTCTGGAGCTGGAGCGCCGGCAGGCCGAGGCCGAGGTCAAGAAGAAGCGTGAGATCGAGACGATCCGGGCGCGCGAGGAGGCCGAGATCGCCAAGGTCCAGGCCGAGGAGCGGCTGACCTCCCAGAGCGCGCACATCCGTACGGACGAGCAGCTCGGCGTCCAGCAGAAGAACCGCGACCGGGAGATCGCCGTCGCGGAGAAGAACCGCGAACGCGTCATCGCCGTGGAGACCGAACGCATCGAGAAGGACCGGATGCTGGAGGTCATCGCCCGCGAGCGGGAGACCGAGCTGTCGCGCATCTCCAAGGACAAAGAGGTCGAGGGCGAGAAGCGGGAGATCGCCGACGTCATCCGCGAGCGCATCGCGGTGGAGAAGACGGTCGCCGAGCAGGAGGAGAACATCAAGAAGCTCCGCGTCGTCGAGGAGGCGGAGCGCACGCGCCAGGCCGTCGTCATCCAGGCCGAGGCCGAGGCGCAGGAGGGCCTGGTCAAGGACATCAAGGCGGCCGAGGCCGCCGAGGAGGCCGCCAAGTTCAAGGCCCGCGAGGCGCTGCTCATGGCCGAGGCACGGCAGCAGACCGCCGAGCTCGACGCCCGCGCCAAGATCCGCCTGGCCGAGGGCATCCAGGCCGAGACCGCCGCGGCGGGCCTGGCCGACGTCCAGGTGCGCGAGCGGGACGCCCAGGCCATCGAGAAGGTCGGCCTCGCCGAGGCACAGGTGGACCGGCAGAAGGCCCTCGCCGCCGCCGACGGCATCCGCGAAAAGCTCAAGGCCGAGGCGGAGGGCCTGACCGACAAGGCCGCCGGCATGGCCGCGATGGACGACGCCACCCGTGGGCACGAGGAGTACCGCCTGCGGCTGGAGGCCGAGAAGGAGATCCGGCTGGCCGGTCTCAACGTGCAGCGCGAGGTCGCCAAAGAACAAGCAACGGTACTGGCGTCCGCTATGGAGGCGGCCGACATCGACATCGTCGGCGGCGAAACCATGTTCTTCGACAAGGTCGTCGGCGCGATCGGCGTCGGCAAGGGCGTCGACGGGTTCGTCGAGCACTCCGACGTCGCGCGGAGTCTCACCAAGCCGTGGATGAACGGGTCCCGCAGCTTCCCCGACGACCTCACCCGGCTGCTCGGCTCGGTCGGCACCGACGACGTGAAGAACCTCACGCTGTCCGCGCTCCTCATGCAGCGCATCAGGGGCGGCGGCACCGACGGCGCCAAGGCCCAGGAGCTGCTGGACCATGCCGAACGCCTGGGCGTCGCCGACGCGGCCGTCTCGTCCGTCGCCGTCATCGACCAGTGAACGAAGGAACCGAAGAGCCGAGGCTGGACGCGGGCACCTTCGAGGTGCTCCGAGCCCGCCTCGGCGAGCAGGCAAAGGAGCTGACCCGGCGGGCCGAGGCGCTCAACGCCCGGCGCCTGGAGATCTTCGGCGGCACCGAGCTGCGGCTGGTCGGCGCCGAGCGCATCCGTACCGAGCACAACTGCGTGCCGCGCGACATCGCGGCCGTCGGCGACCTGCTGCTGTTCGGCTACAACGTGTTCATCGGGCTCAAGCCGAGCACCTCGGTGGACGACGTGTTCGCGCTGCACCGGTTCGTACGGGACGGCGAGGAGTTCCGGTTCGAGCCCGCGGACTCCGGCCTCCTGCGCGACCCGCGGCTCGAACACGACTTCACCGAGCTGTACCGCTACTACCGCGACAGCCGGCTGCTGCAGCTACGGCACCTCGACGGCAAGCTCCTCGCCGTCTTTCAGACCGGGCTGGAGGCCGAGCACGACACCCGGGTGCTGCGCTGGACGGTCGGCTCGGACGGAACCGTCGTCTACCACGACAACCTCGGCGAGCCGGACCACGTCTTCCCGCCGTCGCACGACTTCGCGTGGACCGAGACGACCCGCGACGACCACGTCCTCGGCCGGCACCCGCACATCTCCATCGAGGACGAGGTGTTCGTCGAGACCGTCGGCGGCGACCTGACCGTCAAGGTGGAGAACAACACCGAGACCGGCGAGGGCATCTACGCCGAGCCGGTGGACGAGCCGCTGCAGAGCCTCGCCGACGCGGAGGTGCACTACGCGCGGGTCGGCGCGCTGATCCTGCTGCGCGTACGGCCGTACAAGGAGGAGGCCTGGCGGTACCTGGTCTTCAACACCCGGACCCGTGACGTCGTACGCCTGGACGGCATCGGGCAGGCGTGCCGGCGGCTGCCCGAGGACCACGGGATCATCTTCCCCGGTGGCTACTACCTGGTCACCGGGGCGGCCAAGACCTTCGACACCGACACGGACAAGCTGGAGTACGAGCGGTTCGTCCGGTCCACCAACGGCGAGGACGTGCTCTACGTCTTCCACGCCCGCGCGGCCGGCCGCTACCTCCTGCTGCCGTACAACGTGATCCGCAAGGAGGTCGCCACCCCGATCACCTGCCACGGCTACTCTCTGTACGACGACGGCACGATGGTGGTGTTCCGCGCCGACTCGGCCGAGCCCACGCGCGTGCACCAGATGCAGGTGTGGCAGACCCCGTACCTGTCCGACGCGTACGCCGCGGCGCAGCCGGTCGGCACCGGGCCGCTGGAGCGCATCGGCAACGCCGACCTCGTACGCGGCATCTCCGACTCGCTGTCGATCGCCCGTACGGTGGCGGACACGACGCCGTCGGCGGCCGTCTTCGAGGCGCTGATCGCCGCCTGCGACCGTGCCTTCGACCGCTATTTCTGGTTCGGGGAACAGGGGCTGCGCGAGCCGCTCGACGCGGTGCGCGGCGCCGCCGACCAGGTGCTGGAGGAGCTCGAGAACGTCCAGCGGCTCACCGCCCAGGCCGACGGCGCGCTCACCGAGGCGGCCGAGCGGATCACTGCGCTGATCCGGCGGGCCAGGAGCGAGGCGCCGGGCGCCGCCGACGCGTGGGTGACCCGGCTCGCCGAGCTGCGCCGCTCGCAGGGCCGGCTGATGACGCTGCGCGAGATGCGGTACGCGGACATGGACCGGATCGACGAGCTGGCCGGGCGGCTCACCGGCGAGCTGACCGCCACCGGCGGACGCGCGGTCGCGTTCCTCCAGACCGAGGACGCCTTCGCGGGCTACCACGAGAAGATCGCCCGGCTCGCCGCGGAGGCCGACGCGATCGCGACGGTCGCCGAGGCCGATCCCGTACGCGAGCGGCTGGCCGAGCAGACCCACGGCCTGGAGACGCTGACCGAGGTCGTCGGCGCGCTCGACGTCGCCGACGCCAACCTGCGGACCTCGATCCTGGAGCGGATCGGGGAGGTGCTCGCCGAGATCAACCACGCGCAGGCGAACCTGACCGCACGCCGCCGCGAACTCCTCGACGTCGAGGGCAGGGCCGCCTTCGCGGCCGAGTTCGCGCTGCTCGGCCAGTCCGTCACCGCCGCGCTCGCGATGGCCGGCACGCCCGAGCAGTGCGACGACCAGCTCGGCCGGCTGATGCTTCAGCTGGAGAACCTGGAGTCCCGGTTCGCCGAGTTCGACGACTTCGTCGCCGGCCTGTCGGCCAAGCGGGAGGAGATCTACGAGGCGTTCTCCGGGCGCAAGCAGGCGCTCCTGGACGAGCAGGTGCGCCGCGCCGACCGGCTGGCCGAGTCCGCCCAGCGCATCCTGACCGGCATCCAGCGGCGCGTCGGCGAGCTGGACTCCCTGGATGAGATCAACACCTACTTCGCCGCCGACCCGATGGTGGCCAAGGTCCGCAGCGTCGCCGAGCAGCTCCGTACGCTCGGCGATCCCGTGCGCGCCGAGGAGCTCGACGGGCGGCTCAAGGCCGCGCGCCAGGACGCCGGGCGGGTCCTGCGGGACCGCGTCGACCTGTACGAGGGCGACGGGAACACGATCCGCCTCGGCCGGCACCGGTTCGCGGTCAACACCCAGCCGGTCGACCTGACGCTGGTGCCGTTCGAGGGCACGATGGCGTACGCGGTGACCGGGACGGACTACCGGCTGCCGGTCCGCGACACCGGCTTCGAGGCGACCCGGCCGTACTGGGACCAGCCGCTGGTCTCGGAGACTCCCGAGGTGTACCGCGCCGAGCACCTGGCCGCGGACCTGCTCGCCGGGTCCCCGGTCGAGGCGCTGCGTCAGGCGGCATCGGACGGCGGTCTGCTCGCGGAGGTGCGCCGCGCGGCGGAGGCCCGTTACGACGAGGGGTACGAGCGCGGCGTCCACGACCGTGACGCGGCGCTGATCCTCGACGCGCTGCTGCGCCTGCACGCCGATGCCGGACTGCTGCGCTATCCGCCCGGCGCGCGGGCCGCCGCGCAGCTGTTCTGGGCGCACGGCACGACCGAGGCCGCCCGTACGTCGTGGAGCGCGCGGGCCCGGTCCCTCGCGCGGGCGCGCGCGGCGTTCGGCGACGCGGACGCGGTCGCCGACCTGCGCGCCGAGCTGAGCGGCGCCGCCGCGTCGTTCGCCACCGAGCGCGGGCTGCCCGGCGGCTCGGACCTCACCGGCGAGTACCTGTTCGAGGAGCTGACCGGCCCGCCGGCCTTCGTCACGGGGGCGGGGGCGCGCGCGGTCCTCGACGGGTTCCGGCGGGCGCTCGGGGACAGGCCGGGATACGAGGAGGACCTGCGCGCGCTGGAGGATCTCGCGGACCGGTACCAGCTCGTCGAGGCGTGGCTGAGCGCGTACCTCCGCGGTGCCGGGACCCCCGCCGACGACCTGCCCGAGGCGGTGGCGATCGCGCTGTGCGAGTCGCTGCCGCGCTCGGAGTCCTCCGCGGAGCTGACCACGACCGTCGAGGGGCTGCTGGGCACGCACCCGCGCGTCACCGGCCGCCGGCTGCCGCTGCGGCTGGACGAGGTGCTGACCCGTACCCACCGGTTCCGCGCCGAGCGGGTGCCCGCGTACCGGGCGTACCAGCGGCGGCGCGGCGAGCTGATCGCCGCGGAGCGCTCACGGCTGCGGCTGGCGGAGTACCGGCCGAAGGTGATGAGCGGTTTCGTCCGCAACGCGCTGCTGGACGAGGTCTACCTGCCGCTCATCGGCGACAACCTGGCCAAGCAGCTCGGCGCGTCCGGAGACGACAGGCGCACCGACCAGATGGGCCTGCTGCTGCTCATCTCCCCGCCCGGGTACGGCAAGACCACGCTGATGGAATACGTCGCCGGACGGCTCGGCCTGATGTTCGTCAAGGTCAACGGCCCCGCGCTCGGCCAGTCGGTCACCTCGCTGGACCCGGCCGAGGCGCCGAACGCCACCGCGCGCCAGGAGGTCGAGAAGATCTCCTTCGCGCTGGAGATGGGCAACAACGTCCTGCTCTATCTCGACGACATCCAGCACACCTCGCCCGAACTGCTGCAGCGGTTCATCTCGCTGTGCGATGCCCAGCGCCGGATGGAGGGCGTCTGGCAGGACCGCACCCGTACTTATGACCTGCGCGGGAAGCGGTTCGCGGTGTGCATGGCGGGCAACCCTTTCACCGAGTCGGGGCAGCGGTTCCGCATCCCGGACATGCTGGCCAACCGCGCCGACGTGTGGAACCTCGGCGACGTGCTGTCCGGCCGCGAGGAGCTCTTCGCGCTCAGCTACGTGGAGAACGCACTGACCTCCAACCCGGTGCTCGCCCCGCTGTCCACCCGGGACCGCGCCGACGTGGAACTGCTCGTACGGCTGGCGCGAGGGGACACGACGGTCTTCTCGGATCAGCTCGCCCACCCGTACTCGGCGACCGAGCTGCAGCAGATCCTGGCCGTACTGCGGCGGCTGCTGCGGGTGCAACAGGTGGTGCTGGCCTGCAACCAGGCCTACATCGCCTCGGCGGCGCGGAACGACGCCTCGCGTACCGAGCCGCCGTTCCTGCTCCAGGGCTCGTACCGGAACATGAACAAGCTCGCCGAGCGCATCGTGCCGGTGATGAACGAGGCCGAGCTGGAGGCGGTCATCGACGACCACTATCTGGGCGAGGCGCAGACGCTGGCCTCCGGGGCCGAGGCCAACCTGCTGAAGCTGGCCGAGCTGCGGGGCACGCTGACCGCCGAGCAGGGCGCCCGGTGGTCGGAGGTGAAGGCGGCGTACGTGCGCTCGCTGGCCCTGGGCGGCGACGCGGACGACCCGATGACCCGCGCGATCGGCGCCCTGGGCCTCCTCGCCGACCGCGTGGCCGGCGTGGAGACCGCCATCACTCGGGCGGGCTCGGACTGAGCCTCAGGCCGGGATGTCCTTCGGGTCGTTGAGGTTCTTCACGTCCTTCGGGGGCGGCGCGGTGATCGTGACCGGGGTGTCGAAGGTGGAGTAGTTCATGGTGACGTTCAGCCGCCGCTTCGTCCCGTCCCGGTTGACGAGGCCGATCTGGCGGATCAGCTGCCGGCCGTCGATCCAGACGTCGAAGTTCACGGTGTCCCCGTAGGGTTCGTTGATCGCCTGTGCCTCGGCGCGATCGGTGGCGTCCAGCCGGTTCAGCGCGTCGCCGAGAGCGAACGTGCCCTGGTAGTGGGTGGTGGACGTCCCGCCCACCGTCTCCTGGCCGACCGCGCGCACGTCTTTGGAGGCGGTGAACATCCTGGCCTGCGGCAGCGGGTCGGTCTGGTGCATGGTGGCCACCAGGCCCATGATCGGATCGGTCGGCGTCAGGTCGCCGATCGCGATGCCGATCCACGGCTTGTGGAGGACCTGGATCAGGTTGAGGTCCTCCACGTACAGCCTGCCCCCGAGCAGCACCTGGGTGGACCCGACGTCGCCCATCGCCTCGTCGAGGTCGTCGCCCACGGTGTACGGGACGTCGAGCTGCATGGCCTGGTCCTTCGGCCTGCCGGCGACCTCGCCGTCCAGGTGGTCGCTCCTGCCGTTCACGCGGGTCGAGAAGGACACCGACGCCTGGTAGGTCGTCACGGCACCGAGCCGCTTGACCGCCCTCTCCAGCACCTGCCGAGGCGTCGCGGGACGCGGATCGCTCGACGTCCTGCCCTTCGCACCCGCCCCGCACCCGAGAAGCGTCACGAGCACGGCCAATCCGGCGGCACCGGCCCCGTACCGGCCGGCCATCGTCATCACAGTGATTTCCCCCTCAGACAGCCTTACGCCCATGTATCTGACGCGCTGCCGGGGATGTTCGATTACCTGCCGCCAAGGGAAGCGGACGCCGCCGGGACCACGTGGGCCCATGGTCCCGGCGGCGGGTCGTCAGCCGGCGGGGACGCCGTTGGCCGGGGCCGGCGGCTGGGCCGTCGTGTACGGCTGGATCGCGCCCGCTCCGTCGTCGGTGGTCAGCGGGGTGCCGCTCAGCGTGATCGTGTTGCCGCTGATCTTGCCGATCTGGGCGCCGGCGTACCCGGCGTGCGAACCCTTGGAGAACGCGAACGGCACGAGGCCGGGGCCGGTGAGGCCGCCCTTCTCCACCGCGTCGACCAGGCCGCGACGGGTGGGATTCGTGCCGGCGGCCTTCAGCGCCTGGGCGAAGGTGTACGCCACCGCCATCCCGTACACCACGTTGCCGTCGAAGGGCAGCTTCGGCACATAGGTGTCATGGATCTTCTTGAACAGCTGGACCCAGCTGTTCGACGTGTCGCCCGCGGGCGCCCCGTACGCGTCGGTGATGATGCCCTGGATCAGCGGGTTGCCCTGGATCTTCGTACCGCCCTGCTTGGCGAAGTTCTCCAGCAGGCCGCTCAGGGTCGTCGGGTCGGAGCCGACGTTGCTGACAGCGAGCTGCGGCTTGAAGTTGAGCTTCAGCGACGCCAGCCGGAACAGCGCGGTGAACGCCGGGATGGTGAACAGCACGACGACGTCGGCCTTGGCCGCCGCGATCGCCTGCGCCTGGGGGCTGATGTCGGTGTTGGTCGGCTGGTACGACTCGCGCTTGACGACCTGGTCCTTCGGTATGTACATGTCCAGGCCCTTGACGCCGTCCTGGCCGAAGTCGTCGTTCTGGTAGAAGTAGGCGATCTTCTTGCCGGCGAAGTTCTGCTTGATGTACTGCCCGAGGATCTTCCCCTCGCGTACGTAGTCGGTCTGCCAGCCGAAGGTGTAGGGGTGCTTGGCGGGCTGGTCCCAGCAGCCGCACCCGGACGCGACGAACAGGTCGGGTACGCGCTGGGCGTTGAGGTAGTCCACGACCTTCGTGTGCGTCGGCGTGCCGAGCCCGTTGAAGATCGCGAACACCTTGTCCTGCAGCACGAGCCGGTGCACGACGTCCACGGTCGTGGTCGGGTTGTAGACGTCGTCGGCGTACTTGTAGACGATCTTGCGGCCGTTCACTCCGCCGTTCGCGTTGAGGTAGTCGAAGTAGGCCTTCGAGGAGGGGGCGATCTCGCTGTAGCCGGGGGCGGCCGGCCCGGTCAGCGGCTGGTGGCTGCCGATCGTCACCGTGGTCGCGGTGATTCCCGGCGCGGACGCCTTGTTCTTGCCGCCGCCCGAGTCGTTGTCACCGGAACCGCACCCCGCGACCACGAGGGTCAGGGCGGTCAGCCCGGCCATCATCCGTTTGATCATTCGGTTCTCCTAGCGTGGGCCAGAATCGGTCCGGAAAGAGTTCGAAGCCCTCCTTGCACGCCTGCGGGGAAGACGAGCATGACGACGACGAGGACGAGTCCGTAGATCGCGAGTGGCAGGTTGGACTCGACGTTGTGCGACAGGTGCGCCGACTGCGCGAGGTCGCTGGCCCAGGTGGGCACCAGCACGAGAATGAGAGAGCCCCAGATCGCGCCCGCCAGGCTGCCGAGCCCGCCGAGGATGATCGCGCTGACGAGCTGCAGCGACAGGGAGATGGTGAAGGCGCCCGGGGCCGCCAGCGTGGAGACGAATGCCAGCAGCCCGCCGCCGAGCCCCCCGCAGGCGGCGGCCACGACGAAGGCCAGCACCTGGGTCCGCGCCACGTGGATCCCGGCGAGCGACGCGGCGATCTCGTCGTCGCGTACGGCGCGGAACGTACGCCCGAAGCGGCTCCGGGTGAGGTTGGCCAGCAGGAACATCGTGATGACGGCGGCGGCGCAGGAGATCCATGCCTGCCAGCGTTCGAGCGGGAACGCCTCGCCCAGCGACAGGGGCGGCGGAGAGGGCGTCACGGACAGGCCGTTCTGCGCGCCGAGATGCTTGGTGAGCGGGCCGTAGCTCGCCAGCTCGGGCAGGCCGACGGCGAGCGTGAGCGTCGCGCCGGCGAGATAGGGCCCGCGCAGCCGGGCCGCCGCGACGCCGACGAACAGGCCGGCCGCGCCGGCCACGATCGCCGAGGCGAGCAGCGCGGCGGCGAGCGGCCAGTGCCGCCCGTTGATCAGCAGCGCGGTCGTGTACGCCCCGATCGCCATGAACGCGCCCTGGCCGAGCGAGATCTGCCCGCTGAGCCCGGTCAGCACGGTGAGCCCGACCGCGGCGCAGGCGAAGTACGCCGCCTGGGCGAGCTGCAGGTCACGGTAGGGGTCCACCGCGTTCGTCAGCACGTACAGCGCGATCGCGGCGACCACGGCCAGGCCCGCGTGACGTACGAGAGTGTGTCGCAGCACGGTCGCTCCTCTCAGACCCGCCGCCCGGCCCGGCCCGCGAACAGGCCGGCCGGTCGGATCATGAGTACGGTGATGAGCGCCGTGAAGGCGCCGAGGGTGACGATGTCGGAGCTGACGTAGCCCGAGACGTAGCTGAGCGCGCAGCCCAGCACGAGCCCGCCCGCGATGGCGCCGGCCGGGCTGTCCAGGCCGCCGATGACGGCTGCGGTGAAGCCGAAGACGAGCACGGAGTCGAACTGGTTCGGCCCGACGAACACCGACGGCGCGATGAGCACGCCGGCCAGCGAGCCGACCATCGCCGCCAGCGCCCAGCCGAGCGTCAGCATGCGCCCGACCCGTACGCCGAGCAGCCGGGCGACCTCGGGCGCGAACGCCGCCGCCCGCATCTTCAGGCCGACGTCCGTACGGCGGAAGAGCAGGAGGAGCGCGACGGCGGTGGCCGCGACGGCGCCGATGACGAACAGGTCCGAGGGCGACAGCAGCAGGTCGCGGGTGAAGCCCTGGATGGTGAACGCCGGCGGGTACGAGTGCGGGGTGCCGCCCCAGATCATGCCCGCGCCGGCCTGGAGCAGGATCAGCAGCCCGAGCGTGGTGATCACCGCGTTGAGCGGAGGCCCGCCCTCGACCCGCCGGATCAGCAGTCGCTCGACCACGGCGCCGAGCACGAGCCCGGAGGCGAGGGCCGCCGCGAGGGCGAGCCAGTACGACCCGCCGTGCCGTACGACGGTCCACGCCAGGAACGTGGTGAACATGAGCATGCCGCCCTGCGCGAAGTTGACGATCCGGGTGGCGCGCCAGATCAGCACGAGCGCCAGGGCCACGGCGGAGAACACCATGCCGTCGGTGATCCCGGCCAGAGTCAGGTTGACGAAGCGCAGCATCAGAACCCCAGGTAGGCGTGGCGGAGCCGGTCGTCACCGGCGAGCAGCCGGGCGTCTTTGTCGATGGCGATGACACCGAGGTTGAAGACGATGGCCCGGTCGGCGATCGACAGGGCGCTCCGGGCGTTCTGCTCGACCAGCAGCACGGTCAGCCCGCGGTCGTCGCGCATGCGGAGGAGCACGGCCATGATCTGGGCGACGAGCCGGGGCGCGAGCCCGAGCGAGGGCTCGTCGAGCAGGAGCAGCCGAGGGTTGCTCATCAACGCCCGTCCGATGGCGAGCATCTGGCGCTCCCCGCCGGACAGCGTGGTGGCCTGGCGCCTGGCCCGTTCTCTCAGCGGCGGGAACAGGTCGTACACGTCGCCGAGCGCCCAGCCGTCGGCGTCTCTCCTGATGAGCCCGCCGAGCCGGAGGTTCTCCTCGACGGTGAGTTCAACGATCACCCCGCGGCCCTCGGGTACGTGAGCCAGCCCGGCGCGGACGATGTCCTCGACGGAGGTACGGCCGATGTCGCGCCCGTCCAGGGCGATCCGGCCGTCGCGGGGGCGCAGGAGCCCGCTGAGGGTGCGCAGGAGAGTGGTCTTGCCCGCGCCGTTGGCGCCGAGGACGGCCGTGACGCTTCCTTCGGGGACCGCGAGGGTCACGCCGCCCAGCGCGCGGACCGCGCCGTACGCGACGGTGAGGTCCTCCACCTCGAGGATGTTCTTCGCCGCGCTCATTCGCCCGGCCCCGACGTCGCCTCGGTGGCGACCTCTTCGCCGAGGTAGGCGTCGATCACCGCGGGATCGTCGCGGATCTCCTCGGGTGTACCGCGGGCGATGACCTTCCCGAAGTCCAGCACGATCACCTCGTCACAGATCTTCATCACCAGGTCCATGTGGTGCTCCACGAGCACGACCGAGTGCCCGAGCGCCTTGATGAGCGCGCCGAGTTCGCCGATCTCCTCGGCGGACAGGCCGGCGGCGGGCTCGTCCAGGAGGATCAGATCGGGATCACAGACGAGCGCGCGGGCCAGCGCGACCCGCTTCTGCACGCCGTACGGGAGCTGGTGGGGGAGCCGGTCGGCGATGTCATCGGGCGCGCCGACCTCGGCGAGCTTGGCGAGGGCTCGTTCGCGGAGCCGGGCCTCGTCCCGGTCGGCGCGGGGGAGTGCGAGCAGGGCGGAGAGGAGTCCGGTCTTCGCCTTCGTGCCGGCGCCGACCATGACGTTCTCGGCCACGGTCAGGCCGGGGAACAGCCCGAGCCCCTGGAGCGTACGGCCGATGCCGAGTCCGGCGAGGTCGTGCGCCCGGTGCTTGCGTCGGAGGGGTTGCCCGTTCCGACGCAGTTCGCCCTCGTCGGGCCGTACGAAGCCGCAGACGACGTTGAACAGGGTGGTCTTCCCGGCGCCGTTGGGTCCGATCACGCCGACGACGTGGTTCTGGGGAACCTCGAGCGAGACGTCATCCAGAGCGACCAGCCCATCGAACCGAACCCGCACGCCGGAGAGTTCCAGCGCGGCAGGTGCCATGACGCATCACCTCGAAATCGAAGATCCCCCGGTGGACGTGTCCGGCCTGCTACGGCCATACCGACTGGTCGGTATCCGCAGAGAATAAACGCTTGTTCATGTGGGGACAAGGGGGTGCGGTGCGGAGGAGTGCGGAGAGCCTTGATGCCTTGTGGGGTACGGCGTGATGGCGGGGGTGAGGGGGTGGCTGGTGGGCGTGGACATGGGCGGGCACGGGTTCGCCGGGTGTGGGATGGGTTTCGTGAGGCGGGACGGGCCGTCGGTGGGCTTGTGGGATGAGGGCGGGCGGCCCGGCGGGGCAGCCGCGGGAGGTGCGGGAGGTAAGGACAAGGCGGTCGGCGGCGGGCTGTCGGCGGGTACCGCCGGGCGGGGGGACGGGGTGGCCGGGCAGGGGGGCGGGGGGTAGCTGGGTGAGGAGGCTGGGCGGCGGTGACGGGCGGCCGTGGTGGGGCGAGGCTGTCGGGCGGGGCTGGTCTTTGCCGAGCGGGGTCGGCGGAGGATTTCGAGTCTGGTGGGGTCGTCGACCAGAGGACATCCGCGGATCCGCCTGAACCGTCCACGAGAGCGGAGGCAGCCCGAGGCGCCGGCGGCCCCCGCTCTCGGCATGCGCTTCACCATCGACCCGACCCCGGGGCGGGCGGCGGCATCTGCTGGTCGCGGCGCGGCCCCGCGACATGTGTCCCGCGGCCAAACGCTCTCCTGGGAGCGGACGGAGGCCGGGTTCTCCGGGTCCTGCCGTGCGGAGGCCGGGGTTCTCCGGGTCCGAGCGGGCCAAGGCCGGGGTTCCCGGATCCGGCCAGGTAGAGGCCGGGGTTCCCGGGGCCGGACGGGTGGAGGCGGTGCGTCGATAACCGCCGGGTGCCTGCCGGGGCAGGCGCCGCTGTCGCGAGGATCGCCGTCGGAGCCACCGCCCTCCACAGACGCTTACGAGTTCTGTACACCTCTGACGGCACCGTGACCATCCCTCGGATCCGGAGAGCGGACCGGAGAGGAGAGGGCACGCAGGTCTGTGGCGCGAAGAACACCCCTGTCCGGCGGCTTACCGGTGCCTTCAGGTAAGGCGCCGGGGACGTCACGGAGCGTGGAGCTGAGGGGGTGGCGAGCAGTCGCGGGACGGCTGGGATTCGGAGAGGCGGTCCTGGCCGGGGAGCCCCGACGCGCAGAGAGGACACCCCCGGCCGACGGGTGGCCATCACCGTCTGGCCGGCCTGCCGAGAGGAGCTCACGGCCTGCGCCATCTTCGACGTGGGATAAGCGGCCTGCCCGCTCCGTGCCGTGAAATCAAACGCGCCGGGCCCGTACGGAAAGGTACGGGCCCGGCGGTAGGTCTGGGTGGTCCTAGGCGGGGACGATGTTCTCCGCCTGCGGGCCCTTCTGGCCCTGCGTGATGTCGAACTGGACCTTCTGGCCCTCCTGGAGCTCGCGGAAGCCCTGGGTCGCGATGTTCGAGTGGTGGGCGAACACGTCCGCACCGCCGCCATCAGGCTGGATGAAACCGAAGCCCTTGTCGGAATTGAACCACTTCACGGTTCCTGTGGCCATGATCTTCTTCTTTCTGAGAAATGCGGAAATCGGGCACGGCTAGGCCCGAGCGTCGCTGCAATGACCCTGGCCGCTATCGAGGCGGCCAAAAACAAAAAATGCGCCCAAGCCGTAATCGCCAGGCGCACATAAAGTTCATGGGAACCACAACTATTAATACGCTATCACACGCATTCCAGGGCCCCCGGTGGACCGCCCTCGGCCAGGCGGGACCAGGCCAGGGGAACTCCCCGACACCCTGCCCCGTTGGGCTCGTTGGCGGAGGCCGGTGGCCCGGGACGAATCCCGCGGTCCGCCGGTGGCCGGATTATTCGTTTTCCCGAGGTCGGCACGTGCCTTCGGCGGCGGATGGTCGCAGCAGCGTACGAACGCTGTGGTCCTGCAACCTGTTCCCCTCCGAAGGAGAGTCGATGACGTCCAGTGCCCTGCGTCCTGCCGATGACGAGACCACCCCCACGATAAAAGCCGCCGCGAAATCCGCCGGAAGCGACTACGCCGCCCTCTGCCGCCAGGTCAGGCAGGCCGGCATGCTCAAGCGCCGCCCCGGTTACTACACGGCGAAGATCTCGGTGAACCTCGGCCTGTTCGCGCTCGGCGGTGTGGCGTTCGTCCTGCTCGGGCACTCCTGGTACCAGCTCTTCGTCGCCGCGTTCCTCGGCATCGTCTTCACGCAGGTCGCGTTCGTCGGGCACGACGCCGGACACCGGCAGATCGCCGGGTCGCGGCGCGTCAACGACCTGCTCGGGCTCCTGCACGGCAACCTCCTGGTCGGGCTGAGCTACGGCTGGTGGGTGACCAAGCACAACCGTCACCACGCCAACCCCAACCACGAAGGGCGCGACCCCGACATCGCGAGCGGCGTGATCGCCTTCACCTCCGGTGTCGCGCGGACGCGGCAGAGCCGGCCGGCGCGGGCGCTCGCGCGCAGCCAGGCGTACTTCTTCTTTCCCCTGCTCCTGCTCGAAGGCGTCAACCTGCACGTCGCGAGCATCCGGGCGCTGCTCGACGGCGAGACCGGCCGGTCACGCTCCAAGCCGGTCGAGGCGCTGCTGCTCGGCGTGCACCTGGCCGGCTACCTCACGGTGCTCCTGATCTTCCTCTCGCCCCTCCAGGCGCTGGTCTTCCTGATCGTGCACCAGTGCGTGTTCGGCCTCTACATGGGCTGCACGTTCGCGCCGAACCACAAGGGCATGCCGATCCTGCAGGACGAGGACAAGCTCGACTACCTGCGCCGTCAGGTGCTCACCTCCCGCAACATCCGCGGCGGGCGACTCACCGACTTCGTCCTCGGCGGCCTCAACTACCAGATCGAGCACCATCTGTTCCCGAGCATGCCCCGGCCCACCCTCCGGCGGGCTCAGGAGCTCGTCCGCGCCCACTGCGGACGGCACGGCCTCACCTACCACGAGAGCACCATTCTCAGCTCGTACGGCCAGGTCCTGCGCCACCTCCACGCCGTCGGAGCCCCTCTCCGCACCGCCCCGGACGCCGGATAGGCCCCGGGCGATCACGGGACCTTGCGGTAAGCTCAGGAGTGGCCGAAAAATCTCGCGCGCTGGCAGCCAAGTCGGCGTCGCCCCGGTGTCTCACTATTCGACCTCGTTCTCCGACAGGTCGAGACGGGCCGGCGAGCATGACGCCGCTACAGGTCACCACTTCGTCGACCGGCGACGTGTGGTGCGCTCCACGACGATTCGACGCCACCTCTTTCGACCGGGCGCGCCCCGCGTCCTAGACGACGCGCACCCCCGGCCAACCAGAACTCTCGGAATCTCGGATCGGAGATCCCATGATGAATCAGACCATTAGCCGCGGCAGACTCCTCTGCCGCAGGATGCCCGGCCATACCGTCCTCGCCGTCGGCGGAGAACTCGACATCGAGACCACCGCCGCGCTCCGGCTCCAGATCATCAGCATCCTGGCGGCCACCACCACACCGGTGATCTTCGATCTGTCCGGCGTCTCCTTCTGCGACGCCTCCGGGCTGGCACTGCTCGTCGGCACCCAGCGCCGGGCCAAGGCCGAGGGCCGTCCGGTCGTCCTCGCCGCACCGCGCCCCAACGTGCGCAAACTCCTGCACATCACGGGTCTCGACCGCACGTTCAACGTCCACGCGACACTCGCCTCGGCCGAACTCGGCGCGGGACGTCACTCCGTGGTCGCATGAGCCGCGAGGACCGATGGGCTCCCAAGATGGACCTGGCGGCCCACGGCTGGGGACTCGCCTTCGAGACCTCCAGCCGGCGGCCGGCCGTGAAACCGGCCGACCCCGCGGCGCCCGGCCGGTGCCTGTGCGGTGAGCCGGCCGACCTCGTCGTCGAGACCAACTGGTTCAACGGCCGTCACTCCAAGGACCCGGTATGCCGCCCCCACGTGGACGAAGTCGTACGCGCGATCAAGAAAGAGCAGGCCAGGCGCAACGGAGGCTGACCGACCCCACCCCCGCGCCGACCCTGCCAGGAGCACGAAGGCAATGAGCGAATCGACGCCGAAAGGCGAACTCCATCTGCGCGTGACCGGTCACATGACCGACTGGAAACTGCTGCTCGTCGATGACCCGCCCAACGAGGACGAGATGGCCTCCTGGATGCAGGAAGGGATGGTGGCTCGCATCCGGGTCGCCGAGCAGGGAAGCAACGAGCCGTACACCCTGCTCGTGAACTTCGCCCTCGTCGTGGCCGCCCGCCTCGTTCCGGCGACGGCCGGCGATCGAGGCGTGCACTTCTGAGCGTTACGACCCTCTCCGCCACCCCTATGAGGACACCCGCGTACGGTCACTTATAGTGACCGTACGCTTACGTTTTCCCAGGTGGGGCCATTGCAGGGCAAGCTGGCCCGTTGACGTGTACGACGAGAGGAAGACCCATATGCCGCCCACGCCGGGGCCGAAGACGACCGTTCAGTTGCTGATGGAGCTGGAGCCGGTCGTGGCGACCGAGCTCGACCGTCACCTGTCCATGGCCAAGGAGTGGTTCCCGCACCAGTACGTCCCCTGGAGCCGGGGCCGCGACTACGACGGCCCGATGGAGGGTACGGCCTGGTCGCTCGAGGACTCCGACATCCCCGAGGCGGCGCGCGAGGCGCTGGTGGTCAACCTGCTGACCGAGGACAACCTGCCCGGCTACCACCGCGAGATCGCGACGATCTTCGGACGCGACGGCGCCTGGGGCACCTGGGTCGAGCGCTGGACCGCCGAGGAGAACCGCCACGGCATCGTCATCCGCGACTACCTCACCGTCACGCGTGCCGTCGACCCGGTCGCGCTCGAACGGGCGCGGATGCAGCACATGCAGGGCGGATACGCTGCCGACCACGGCGACAAGATGCTCCACGCGCTCGCGTACGTCTCCTTCCAGGAGCTCGCGACCCGGGTCTCCCACCGCAACACGGGCAGGGCCTCGGGCGACCCGGTGTGCGAACGGCTGCTGACGCGCGTGGCCGCCGACGAGAACCTCCACATGCTCTTCTACCGCAACCTGCTCGCGGCGGCTCTCGAACTGGCCCCGGGCGAGACGATGCGGGCCATCACCGACGTCGTACGGGACTTCCAGATGCCGGGCCACACCATCGACGGCTTCCTGCGAAAGTCCCTGACGATCGCCAACGCGGGCATCTACGACCCGCGCGTGCACCTGGACGACGTGGTCACCCCCGTCCTCCGCCAGTGGGGGATCTTCGAGAAGGGGAGCCTGGGCGGCGAGGGCGACAAGGCGCGCGACGAACTGGCGGAGTTCCTGGAGGGCCTGGAGACGGTCGCCACCAAGTTCGTCGACCGTCGCTCGGAGCGTCAGGCCCGGCAGGCGGCCCGCCAAGCCTGATCAAGTGATCCAGCGCTGAGCGGCGCTGGACCGGTGACCCCGAATCGGGCAAGCTTGCTATTACCGCCATAAACGGTGCAGCGATCGTGGTCGGGGGATGACGATTGAGGAGTGATGAGCTCCGCCGTGTCGTGGAGGAACAGGGTGCGCTCCGGCGCGTCGCGACGCTCGTCGCGGGCGGGGTGGCCCCGGCGGAGATCTTCAGTGCCGTAGCGGCCGAGGTGGGGCAGGTGCTCCGGGCCGATCATACGAACCTCGTCCGCTTCGAACCCGACGACACGGCCACCGTCGTCGGTTACTGGAGCGATCCCGGATGCCGGCAGATCATGCCGCCGCTCGGCGGGCGCTGGCCGATCGAGGCCCCGTCCGTCACCGCGCTGGTGCGGGGCACCGCCCGCCCGGCGCGGATGACGGACGCCGACTACGCGCGTTCCACCAGCGCGATCGGCATCTGGGCCAGGATCCACCGGATCCGGTGCGTGGTCGGCTTCCCCGTCATGGTCGAAGGGCGTCTCTGGGGCGCGATGAACCTCTACTCCCAGATCGAACCCCAGCCCGGCGTCACCGAAGATCGCATGTCGGAGTTCGTGCAGCTCGTGGGCATGGCCATCGCGAACGCCCAGAACCACAGCGACCTGCTCGCCTCTCGCGCCCGGGTCGTCGCCGCCGCCGACGAGAGCCGCCGCCGCCTCGAACGCGACCTGCACGACGGCGCTCAGCAGGAACTCGTCGCGCTCGCGCTCAAGCTCCGTACCGCCGAGGGGTCCGTCCCGCCCGGCCTATGCGGCCTCAAGGAGCAGCTCGCCGACGTGATCCGCGAGCTGTCCGGCATCCTCGGCCACCTCCAGGAGGTCTCCAGCGGGACCGTGCCCGCGATCCTCACCAGCACGGGCCTGCGTCCCGCCCTGCGGTCCCTCGCGCGGCGCTGCCCGATCCCGGTCGACCTCGACGTACGCGTCAGCGGACGCCTGCCGGACCCCATCGAGGTCGCCGTCTACCACGCCGTCGCCGAGGCGCTGAGCAACACCGCGAGGTACGCGCACGCGTCTGCGGCGGGCGTCAGCGTGGCCGCCGACGACCGGGCCGTCCGGCTCTCGGTACGCGACGACGGCGTCGGCGGCGCGGCGCCCGGAGAGGGGATCGGCCTCGTCGGGCTCAAGGACCGCGTCGAGGCGCTCGGCGGCGGAATGCGGATCATCAGCCCCGACGGCGGCGGCACCGCGTTGCTGGTCGACATCCCCTGGCGCTGAACCTCACCCCAGGGCGTCGCCGACGGCCGCGACGCCCTCCTCGATCTCGCTCTCGCGCAAGTGGCCGAAGCCGAGGACGAGCCGCGGGGGACGCGTACGGCCGTCGAGGTGGTACGCGCTCATCCCGTACAGGCCGATCGAGCGGGCCCGCGCCTCGGCGACGGCCACCTCCTCCTGGCGGTGATCGGGCAGCCGGGCGACGGCGTGCAGGCCCGCCGCGAGGCCGCCGAGCTCCACCGCCGGGGCGTGCCGGGCGAGGGCGCGGATGAGCGTGCCGCGGCGGGCCGCGTAGACGCCGCGCATGCGGCGCAGGTGCCGGTCGAAGCGGCCCGACTCGATCAACCTGGCCAGCGCGAGCTGGTCGAACACGGGGGAGCCGCGGTCGTCGTACCTCTTGCCGTGCGCGATCGTGGCCGCCAGCGACGGAGGGCAGAGGATCCAGCCGAGCCGCAGCGCCGGCGCCAGCGACTTGCTGACCGTGCCGATCAGCGCCACCCGGTCCGGTGCGAGGCCCTGGAGCGCCCCGATCGGCTCGCGGTCGTAGCGGAACTCCGCGTCGTAGTCGTCCTCGACGATCACCGCGTCGCGCTCGTGCGCCCAGGCCAGCAGGGCGTGCCGCCGCTCCGGCGAGAGCACGACGCCGGTGGGGAACTGGTGCGCGGGGGTCAGCACGACCGCGCGGGCGCCGCTCGCCGCGAGCGCCGCGACGTCGATGCCGTGCTCGTCCACCGGGACCGGGACCGCCTCCACCCGGGCGCGGGCCGTGACGACGTCGCGGTACGCCGGGCCGGGCTCCTCGAAGGCGACGCGGCCGGCGCCCGTCGCGGCCAGGGCGTCGAGGATCAGCCCGAGCCCCTGGGCGAAACCGGCGCAGACCACCATCCACTCGGGATGGGCCACCGCGCCGCGGACCCGGCGCGCGTACGCGGCGAGCACCGCACGGAGCACGCCGCTGCCCCCGGCCTCGCCGTACGTGAGATCGGCGACGGGGGCCGTACGGCACGCCTCGCCCAGTGCCCACAGCCAGTCCTGGCGGGGGAACCCGGTCAGGTCGGGCACACCGGGCCGGAAGTCGATCCGCGGCCGTACCGGCTCGGCCGCCGGGGGCGGTGGCGGGAGAAGGGAGGTGGCGCCGGCCGCCACCCGTGTGGCCGACCCGGCGCGCGTGCTCAGGTAGCCCTCGGACTGGAGCTGGGCGTAACACTCGACGACGAGCCCGCGGGAGAGGCCGAGCTCGGCGGAGAGCCGCCGGGTCGAGGGCAGCCGTTCGCCGGCCCGCAGACGGCCCGACTGGATCGCCTCGCGCAGCGCCCACTCCACCTGGGTATGGAGAGGGTCGCCGTTCTCCCGGTCCAGCCGCATGAGCAGTTCGGGGCCCGAACCGGTCCACTCGATGGCCATAAAACCGGACCTTATCCGGCATCCCCCATGTCGGCAGGGTGGACGACGTGCGCCGACGACGGCGCCGAGGACGAGGAGAACGCATGGCGGGCAAGGTCTTCATCCACGCGACGATGTCCTTCGACGGCTATATCGGCGACCCGGAGGGCGCGATCGACTTCGCGGCCGGCCATTCCGGCCTGTCCAAGGAGACGGTCGGGGAGATCATCGGCTCGATCGGCGCCGTGCTCGCCGGGCGGCGCGGCTATGACCGGGGCATGATGCGCGGGGACCAGAAGGCGTACGGCGGCGCGTGGAGCGGGCCGCAGTTCGTCCTCACGCACCGGCCGGACGACGCCCCTCCGCAGGACCCGTCCATCACCTTCCTGTCCTCCGGCGTACGCGACGCGGTGGCCACCGGCCTGGCGGCGGCCGGGGGAAAGGACCTCGTGGTGATGGGCGCCGACGTCGGCCGGCAGTGCCTGCGGGAGGGGCTCGTCGACGAGATCCTCATCCACCTCGTGCCGGTGCTGCTCGGCGAGGGCATCCGGCTCTTCGAGAGCACGGGCCACGTCGAACTGGAGCCGGTCGACGTGGCGTGGACCGGCGACCTGACGACGATGCGCATGCGCGTCGTACGGCCCTGACGCTCACCCGCCCTCGGGCGGTGTCTCGGAGCGGAAGCCGTGGCCGAGTTCGGGGCCGAGGCCGAAGTAGCGCCGGAAGTTGCGACGCCAAGGGGAGATCACTTCGCTCTCCGTCGAAGCGTCTCACGCCTGCCGGCTGAGGTGGAGCGCGAGCTTCGGGCAGAGGGTCACGGCCCGGTGGGCGTGGCGCCGCGTCTCCGCGGTCACCTGGCGGAGCTCGACGATCGGGTAGCCCCACTCGTCGAGGGTGATGTGCTCGGGCAGGAGCTCGGCGCAGAGGCCGGCGCCGTCGCAGGCGATCGGGTCGATCTGGAGTTCCATCATGGTCATCCCGTCTTCTGGAAGGTTTCGGTGGCCGCGCGGCAGCGGGACCCCAGGTGCGCCTCGACCTCGTCGGCGAAAACCTGGAGCGCGCTGGTCACGAGCCGGGAGACACCGTCCGGGTGGGCGCAGGCGCCCCGGCCGGGGATCACGGCGGCGCGGCCGCGCAGCCGGTCGACGACGGTGCCGCCGGCCGTCCCCGCGGCGAGGCCGGACAGGTCGCGTGCGAGCGCCGGGAGCCCGAACAGGCACGGGCCGCATTGGCGGGCGCCCTGGCTCGCCAGCCACCGCACGATCGAGGCGGTGTGCGCCAGCCCGCAGGTCCCGTACGGCAGGACCGAGACGATCCCCGCGCCGAGCGTGGCGCCCGCCGCCCGCAGCGGCTCCGGTGCCAGGGGCAGCGCCCCCGCCCGGTCGCCGGGCAGCCAGGCTCCGCCGTACCCGCCGAGGAGGACGGCCGCGCCCGGCTCCGCCACCTCGCCCACCGGCGTGCCGACCGGGACCTCGCGTACCCGCACGCCCGGTCCGGAGACGCTGACGAGCAGCGTGCCGGGCGCCTCGGTGGTGCCCGCCGACCGGAACCACGCGGGCCCCCGCCGGGCGATCAGCGCCAGGTGCGCGAGGGTCTCGGCGTTGCCCACGAAGGTCGCCCGCCCGTCCACCCCGCGCTCGTACGGACGCCGCGTCGTCGGCAGCGCGGGGCCGCCGTCGATCCAGCCCGCCAGCGCGCTCTCCTGCCCGGCAAGGAAGCGGTCCGGGCCCTGGTGCACCTCGATCCGTACGGGGTCGGCGCCGCGCCGGAAGCGCTCGGCCGCCAGGAGGTTCAGCGCGCGCCCGTCCGCGCGTACCGCGAGGACGACGCGGCCCGCGCCGATGGTCTCGGCGGCGAGGCTCGCCCCGTCCAGCACGAGGTGCGGGGCGACCGCGAGCAGGTGCGCGTCCTTGGCGCTCAGCGGTTCGCTCTCCATGGCGTTGACGACGACCACGGGTGGGCGGCCACGGGCGTGCCCGGCGACCGCCGCCAGCTTGCGCGCGGTAGGGAACCACCCGCCGCCGCGCCCGCGCAGCCCCGCCTCGGCGACCTGCCCGGCCAGCCGCCCGAGCCGTCCGGGCCGTACGGCGCCGAGCAGCGGCACGGGACCGTGCCGTTCGACGTGCAGGTCCAGGTCCGGTCCGGCGGAGCCGGCCAGCAGGCGGCTCATCGCTCCTCCCCGAGTACCAGGACCGGCCGTGTGGTCAGGGCGACGCGCCGGGCGGCGGCGAGCGCGACCGCGCCGGCGCACACGACGGTGAGCGCGAGCACGATCCGGCCGTCCGTGCCGATGCCCAGCGCGTGGACCACCGCGACCGGCCACGAGGCGTACGCCGACCAGTGCACGGCCCGCCAGGTACGCCGCCCGAGCCGCGTCCGCAGCAGGCTCGTCACGACCAGCGCGATCAGCACGTCGGCCGCCATGACCCCCAGCCCGAGCCAGAGCGGCCGGTAGGCGGAGGCGAACGGCACGAAGACGTCGACCCAGCGGATCGGCACGTACGAGTCGGCGGCGCTCGTCACCACGTGCAGCGCGATGAGGCTCACGGCCACGAGCGACAGCGAGCGGTGCAGGCCGCTCAGGACGTACGACCCGCGGTGCGCCGGGGGGCGCCGGCCCGCGACGAGCAGGCCGAGCACCACCACCGCGCTGAGCAGGACCATCGAGACCAGGCCGAAGGCCCGCGTCGCGTACCAGAGGGCGCTCATCCGGCCACCCGCACTCCGGGCCGCTCGCTGTGGTCGTCCGGCCAGCCCGCGACCGTGTGCACCCAGCCCTCGCCGTGCACGAGCCGGGACGGGAGGCCGTGCGCGGCGAGCCAGCCGCCGGCACCGTGCCCCCGTACGAGGGCGGCGGTGCTCGCGGTGTTCGCGTCGACGCAGGTCCCGGCGGAGACCGACACGGTACGCCAGGGTCCGCGTACGGGCATGCCGGTCCGCGGGTCGACGATGTGCGTGGCCGTGCGCCCGTCCGCGAGCCGCCGGGTCCGTACGGCCAGGCTGGACGTGGCGAGCCCGCCGGGGGCGCGCAGTGTGACGTCCTGGCCGGGCGGAAGCTGCCCGCGCGGGCCCAGCCGGTGGTCGTCGCAGACTCGCACCGGCCAGCCGGCCACGGGCACCGGGCCGGCCACCGCGATGTCGCCCGCCAGCGCGACCAGTACGCCGCAGCCGGCCGCCGCACTGGCCGAGGCCGCCGCCCGGTCGGCGGCGAAGGCCTTGCCGACCGCGCCGAAGTCCAGCCGCAGGCCCGCCGGGACGTACGCGGTGCCGGGGCCGGCGCGGACCGCGCTCCAGCCCCGGTTCCTGGGCCCGGCCGTGCTCCGGCCGCCGGCGGCGGTGGGATCCACCAGCCCTCCGGTCAGGTCGGCGGCGTGCAGCGCGACCTGGAGCACCTCCAGGAACGTGGCGCCGACCCGTACCCCCGAACCCGCCCCCGCGTTGACGCGGGCCAGGTCGGAGTCGTCCCGGTAGCCGCTGCACGCGGCGTCGACCGTCTCGACCACCTCGTCCACGGCCGCGCGGGCGATGGCGAGCCGGTCCGGGTCGGTGACCGCGACGGTCGCCGTACCGCCCCACAGCGCGTAACTCACCTGAGCCGTCGTCATCATGATCCCCCCGAGGTGACGCCGCCCGCGCCGGACGACGCGCCCGGAGCCCGCGTGGACGTGGTGAACCCGCCGCCCGGCCCGGACGTGGTGTCCGAGCCGGACGTCGTCGTGCTCGTGGTGTCCGCCGCCCCCGGCCGGCCGACGCCCAGGATCGCGCCGATCACCCCGGCCGCCGCCAGCGAACCGACCGAGACCCAGATGGTGACGCGGCGGACCATCGACACGCGCCGGTCCCGCTCTTCCGGTGTCCCCATGACCCCGTCCCCTCTCTCTGTGCGTGCCTCGATGATCGGCACTGAACGTGAGAGCCGCCTTAGCGCCCACCTGAGGACAAAGTGAGAAATTCCCGTACTCTCTGACCAGTCCGCCGAGGAGATCATGGTGACCGTGCCGGCCGAGCTCGCCGAGATTCGCCAGTGGTGGGCGCACCGTCCCCGTGGCGAGGACCATTGCCGGATCGCGGGGAGCGCGCACGACCAGATCACTCCTGCGGGCGTCGACAACCCGTACTGGGAGCTGGTCCGGCAGCTCCCAGCCGTCCTCGACGCCGGGATCCGCCCCGACGGTTTCGCCCGCGAGCTCCCGGTCGGGCATCACACGCTGACCAAGCGGTACGCCTGGGCGATCCCCTCGCCGGGCGACATCGGCTGGCTCGCCCAAATCGTCGGCGACCGCGGTCTGGTCGAGATCGGGGCCGGCTCGGGCTACTGGGCCTGGCAGGCGCGGCAGGCGGGGATCGACGTCATCGCCTACGAGCCCGCCGACGCGGCCACCAACCCCTACACCGACGGCACGGAGTACGCGCCCATGCTGCGCGAGGGGCACCCGGCGGCCGCGCGCCACCGCGACCGGGTGCTCCTGCTGTGCTGGCCCTCCCACGACCTGCCCTGGGCCGCCGAGACTCTGGGCGTCTACCCCGGCGACCTGCTCGTCTACATCGGCCAGGACCGAGGGGGCAACTGCGCCGACGACGCCTTCTTTCACCTGCTCGACCGGGCCTGGACTCCCGTCGGGTCGAGCCCGCACCACGTCACGTGGCGGCACACCGGCGGCGCGATGACGGCCTACCGTCGCAGGACCTTTACCGCAGCGGCCTAGGCGGAGGGCCTCCAGCCAGTAGGTTCTAGGCCGGCCGCATCGCCCGGTGCGCCGGAGACGAGGTGCGGTACGGATGAGCGCGCGGTTCGAGGAGATCGACTGGCGTCAGACGCCGATGGGCGAGATCAGCCTGCGCCGCCGGTGGGATCCGGCGCTCACCGAGGACGTGTACGAGGTCAAGCTCGGCGAGGAGTTCCTCATGTCGAGCGCGTTCACCGCCGGGGAGATCGCGCTCGCGCGGCTCGCGCTGGCGGAGCTGCCCGGCGACGGGCTCGACGTGGTCGTGGGCGGGCTCGGCCTCGGCTACACCGCGCAGGCCGTACTGGACGACGCGCGCGTCGGCGGGCTGGTCGTGGTGGAGGCGCTGGACGCGGTGATCGAGTGGCATGAGCGCGCGCTGCTGCCGCTGAGCGCGGGGCTGACCGGGGACCCGCGGTGCCGGCTGGTCCAGGGCGACTTCTTCGGGTCGGCCGCCGGCCGGGAACGGCCGGTCGACGCCGTCCTGGTCGACATCGACCACTCGCCGCGCCACGTCCTGCACCCGGAACACGCCGCCTTCTACCGCCCGGAGGGCCTGCGCGGGGCCGCCTCGTGGCTGCGCCCCGGCGGGGTCTTCGCGCTGTGGTCGAACGACCCGCCGGACGAGGAGTTCGGCGCCGTGCTCTCGGAGGTCTTCCCGCGTCACGCGGCGCACGTCGTGGAGTTCGACAACCCGCTCCAGGGGCGTACGTCGGCCAACACGGTCTATGTCGGGGTATCGCTGGCGTGAGGGTCAGCCGACCCCGTCGAGGGGGATCTCGGCGCGCAGGGTCGTACCTCCCCTGGGCGGGCTGAGGATCTCCAGCCGCCCGCCGAGCGCGTTGACGCGGTCGGTGAGACCGGTGAGGCCGGAACCCTGGGTCAGGTCGACCCCGCCGATGCCGTCGTCGCGGATCGAGAGGCGGATGAGCGTCTCGCTCATCGCGAGGTCGACGTGCACCGTGGTCGCCTGGGCGTGCTTCGTCGCGTTGGTCAGCGCCTCGGAGACGATGTAGTAGACGGTCACCTCGTGGCGCTGCGGCAGCGGGCGGGGTTCGGTGATGGTGAGCTCGACCTCGAGGGAGGACCGGCGCGCGAGCGTGATCAGCGCGGGCTTGAGCCCGCCGCGGGCGAGGATCGCGGGGTGCAGGCCGCGCGAGATCTCCTGGAGTTCGGCGACGACGCTGTCGATGGCCCGCGCGGCGTCGGCGAGCTGGTGCCTGATCTCGGGCAGCGTGGGGGGCACCGCGGCCTCGATCGCGCGCATCTCCAGCCCGATCGAGACGAGGTTCTGCTGCGTTCCGTCGTGCAGGTCGCGTTCGATGCGACGGCGGGTCTCGTCGGCGGCGGCGACCACGCGGGCGCGCGAGGCGATGAGGTCGGCGTGGCTCTGGGCGTTCGCGATGGCGGTGGCCGCGAGCTCGGTGAAGTCGAGCATGCGCTCCTCGGTGTCCTCCGGGAGCGGTTCGGGCGAGCTGGAGGAGGCGATCGCCACGCCCCACAGCTCGGGGCCGACCATGATCGGGCAGCCGACCGAGGAGAAGACCCCGCGGTCGCGCAGCCGCGCGGACAGCTTGCCGCCGCCCTCGTAGGCGCTGACCCGCCCCGGTCTCCTCGTACGGAACACCAGGTCCGAGACGGTTCCCGGCTCCAGTTCCCAGCGCGTTCCCGAGGACACGATCTCCTCGTAGTTCCAGGTGCCGGCCGCGATCACCGCGGTGCCGTCGTCCTCGTAGCGGGCGACGACCGTGTGCCGGGTCCCCAGGACGTGGGCCATCTCGCGGGCCACCGCGTCGAACACGTCCGAGGGCGGGACGCTGCGCGCGACCAGCGTCGCGAGGTTGCGCAGCGCGGCCTGTTCGTCGGCGATCCGGCGGAGCCGGTCGTAGTTGATCCGGGCGGTGTTAACGAGGTCCTCACGCTGCCGCGCCGCCCGCAGCAGCGACTCCAGCGACGGCACGGCCCGGTCCTGCAGCCGCCGGAGTGTGGGCGTCCCCAGACCGGCCGGGACGACGAGCGTGGCGAGCAGGCCCTCGTCGCGCAGCGGGAACGTCGCGTGCCGCTCGTCGGCCGGGATGACGCCCGGATGGATCCGGGCCGAGGGCAGGCCGAGCGCGCGTGCGAGCTGCCGCCCGGCGGTGGGCAGCGCCGTCCTCAGGTCCGACGCGCGCAGCAGGAGGCCGGCGAGCTGGGCGGACAGGTCGGCGTCGGTACGCGCGTCCGCCTCGACGGCCAGGGACTGCGACAGGAAGGAGACCGCTCCGGCGAGCGCCGCGACGACGAGGAAGGTCACAAGGGTGGCCAGGAAGTCACCCGTGAGGGGCTGCAGGCTCCCGATCGGGCCGGTGACGAACAGGTCGAAGGCGATGGCGCCGGCCAAGCCGGTGATGAGCCCGGGCGCCAGGCCCCACACGTACGCGATCAGCACGATGCCCGGGAGGTAGACGTCGTTGAGCGTGTAGGCCGGAGCGGCGTCTTCGAGCAGGCCGGCCACGGCGGTCCCGACCGCGAGGCACAGGACCGCGACGATCACCCCGAGGGCGAGCGGTGGCCGTGTGCGGCGCCGTACCGATACCGATGGCGTCAAGCGCATAACACACCTTACTGCCGGACCATAACCCGTATGGGGACCCGTGATGCCGGTGGGGGAGGTGCGGCGGCAGGGCCGCGATCAGCCCGTACGAGCCTTCAGGCCCTCGCACAGGACGGAGACGGCGCGTCCGGTATCGGCCCCGCCGGGGCGCAGCGCGACGAACAGGCCCGACAGCAGGGCCATCAGGTCGGCGGTGGTGACGTCGGGGCGGATCGCGCCGGACTCCTGGGCGCGGGAAAGGAGCCGGCCGATCTCGGCGCGAAGGCCGGCCGCGGTGGCGGCGACCTCCGGTCCGACGTCCGTCCCGGCGAGGGCGTCGACCAGGTCGCGCTTTGCCGACGCCTCGCCGGCCAGCCGTTCGACGAGCGCGAACAGGGCCGCCGCGGCGTCGGGAGCGGTCAGGAGCGCCCGCGCGTGGTCGAGGAGGTCACGCAGGCGTTCGTCCACGACGGCCGCGAAGAGCGACTCCTTGGTGGGGAAGTGCCGGTAGAGCGTGCCCGGCCCGACGCCGGCCCGGCGGGCGATCTCGTCGAGGGACACCGACAGCCCCTCCTCGGCGAACGCCGTCTTCGCCGTCTGGAGCAGGCGTTCCCGGTTGCGGCGCGCGTCGGCCCGCAACGGCCTGTCGTTCGCCAACGCGTCATCTCCTCGGCCGTAAACGGGGCGCACTCTCCGGTACAGTGTAACCGGGGCACCGTCTCCGATTCTAGGGCCCCCTGAACGGAAGGACCGCCGATCATGCCTGCCACCCCCCGAGACACCGTCGAGCGCTTCCTGCGCGCCGCCGTCAGCGAGCATCCCGAGGACATGGCCGAGTGCTACGCCGCGAACGTCGTCATCGAGATGCCCTTCGCGCACGCCGCCCTCTATCCGGCACGGATCGAGACGGGCCGCGAGGAGCTCCGCGCGCGCTTCGGGGCGGGCCGGGCGGTCCGGAAGTACGAGCGCCTGGACAACGTCGCGATCCACGAGACCGCCGACCCGGAGGTGATCATCACGGAGTACGACCTGCACGGGCGGCTCGTGGCGACCGGCCGGGAGTTCACGCAGTCCTACCTCATGGTCATGACGGTCCGCGACGGCCGGATCGTGCACACACGGGACTACACCGACCCCATCGAGGGCGCCCGGCTGCTCGGCCGGGTGCCCGACCTCATCGCCGCCTCAGTGTGGATCAGTCCTAGAGGGGGCTTCCGGGCGGGGCCGTCGCCGCCGCGGCGTACCCGTCCGAAGACGACGTCGGCGAAGTGGAAGCCGAAACCGATCGTGTCCGGTGCCGCGAGCTCTTCGACGAGGCGCCGGCACACCTCCCCTTTCATCGTGCGCCTCTCTAAAAACAAGCTTTAACCATTCAAGCTTCAAATATGTTGGCTTGATACAGTGGTGCGGTGACTTCGGAGTCTCAGGCCGAACGGGAGCTGTGCGGCCTGGTGAACGGGCTGGCCCAGCAGATCGCCGACCACGTGCGCGACCGCGCGGCCACGCTCGGCCTGACCGCCCCGCAGGCGACCGCGCTGCGCGAGATGACCGGCCCGATGACGATGCGCGACCTCGCCGAGCGCATGAGCTGCGAGCCCTCCAACGCCACCTTCGTCGTCGACAGACTCGAGAAACAGCGGCTCATCGAACGCCGGGCGCACCCGACCGACCGCCGCGCCAAACGGCTGGTCCTCACCCCGGAGGGCGCCGACCTGCGCGAACGCCTCCTCGACCTCCTGAGCCGGGACTCACCCCTGGCCGGCCTCACCAAGGGTCAGCAGGACACCCTGCGCGACCTGCTCGAACAGGCGATCACTCGCCCCTAGCGAGGGCCCGGCTGGCGGCCACGGCGCGTTCGGCCACCGAGTCGATGCCGGTGAAGCGGCGGACGAAGAACGCGTCCCGGTGGAGCGTCGCGTAGCCGTGCGCGGTGACCAGGTGGCGTTCGAGCAGCGTCAACGCCGCGTCCGGACCCTGGTCGGTGACCTCCTGGGCCAGCTCCAGCAGCAGGTCCATCAGCCGGCGGCCGGCGTCCGCGAGCGTGCCGTCGCGCAGGCGCTCCAGCTCGGCGGCGAAGATGAGACCGAACCCGGCGCCGCGTTCGCTCACGTAGCGCACGTACGCCCCGGCGGTCGCCGCGAACCGTTCGACCGGGTCCTCGCCCGCCCGCTCCGCCACCTCCCGGAACGCCTTCGTCAGCTCTTCGGCGGCCCGGGTCGCGACCGCGGCCACGAGGTGGTCGCGGTCGGGGAAGTGGCGGTACGGCGCGGCCGTGCTCACGCCGAGCCGGCGGGCCACCTGAGCCACGGAGAAGGCGGCCAGGCCGGACTCGGCGAGCAGGTCGAAGCTGGCCTCGATGAGCGCCTCGCGCAGCTCGCCGTGGTGATAGCGGCGGCTGCCCACGGTCGCCTCCTCGATTTGGCGGTGATAGGCCTCTTACATTAACTTAGTGATAGCCCACTTACATTCGTTTTCCCGCGATCGTCGACCGGTGGTCGCGGAGAGGAGAGCTCATGCCGGGAATCACGGAGAAGGTCGTCGCGATCACGGGCGCGAGCAGCGGCATCGGCGAGGCGACCGCGCTCCTGCTCGCCGAACGCGGCGCGAAGGTCGTCCTCGGCGCACGTGGTCCGGACCGCCTCCGGGCGCTCGCGGGCCGCATCGCGGAGGCGGGCGGCGAGGTCGCCCAGGCGCCGACGGACGTCCGGCGGCGCGAGGACGTGTCCGGCCTGGTCGGGCTGGCCCGCGAGCGGTACGGGCGCCTCGACGTTCTGATCAGCAACGCCGGGGTCATGCCGGTCTCCCCGCTCGACGACCTGCGCGTCGAGGACTGGGAGGAGATGGTCGACGTCAACCTCAAGGGCGTGCTGTACGGCATCGCGGCGGCGCTGCCCGTCTTCCGCGAGCAGGGGTACGGGCACTTCGTCCACACCGCCTCGACCGCCGGCCACCGCATCGTGGCGAACCAGTCGGTCTACGCCGGCACGAAGTTCGCCGTACGCGCCGTGTCCGAGGGCCTGCGCCAGGAGGCCGGCCGCGACCTGCGGGTGACCGTCGTCTCGCCGGGCATGACGCGGACGAACTTCGCGGACGGCATGACGGACCCCGAGACGCGGGGCCGGCTCGCGTCGCTCCGCGACGAGATCGCGATGCCGCCGGCCGCGGTCGCGCGCGCCATCGCGTTCGCGATCGAACAGCCGGCGGACATCGACGTGGGCGAGGTCGTCGTACGCCCCACGGCGCAGGCCTAGCGGGCCAGTCGGCCGAGGACGAGGTCGAGGGGCGCGACGTCCCCGGCCGGTGGATCGGCGCGGCTCCACCAGCGGATGGCGGCGATCTCCTCGTTCGGGGTGAAGCGCTCGTCCTGCGGCGCCACCAGCGCCGACGGTAACGGCGCGTCGTCGAACCGCGTGTCCTCCGCGGCCGGGTAGAACCCGGTCAGCGCGTTCTCGGTCACTTGCCGGCGGAGGCCAGAGTCAGCAGCGCGTCACGCTGGACGGCCTCCAGGGACAGCGTCTTGTAGCCGTTCTCCTCGAACAGGACCGTGATCCGGTCGGGCTCGGTGCGCATGACCGTACCCGGGCCCCACGAGGCGTGCAGCACCTCGGCGTGGATCGGGAACGGGCCGTCGTTCTCGGCCGTCTCGACCGGGCCCGCCGTGCAGTTCCCGCAGTTCCCGCAGTTTCCCGGGAAGGGCTCGCCGAAGTACTCCAGGAGGTAGCGGCGGCGGCACCCGGTGGTCTCGGCGTAGCCGCGCATCATGTCGATGCGCGAGTCGTCCACCTTGCGCCGGCTCAGGTCGAGTTCGAGCGCGTCGGCCACCGCCTCGTCGGGCTTGGGGCCGTCGCCGGCGTACTGGATCTCGCCGCCGCCGGTCACCTCGACCGCCTCGGCGTGCTGGAGCAGGTTGACCAGGCCGGTGAGCTTGGAGGCGCCGACGCCGACCGTTTCCCGCAGGGCGCGGGCCTTGACGGGCCCGTCGTGCTCGTGGAGGAGCGTGGCGACCTGGCGAAGCTTGGCCTCGTCCGGCTTGCCGCCGGTGAAGAAGCGGCGCAGGCCGAGGTCCTCCGACCGGTAGAACAGGATCGCCTCGGCCGGTTCGCCGTCGCGGCCCGCGCGGCCGATCTCCTGGTAGTAGGAGTCCGGCGACTCGGGCGGCGCGCTGTGCAGGACGTAGCGCACGTTGGGCTTGTCGATCCCCATGCCGAACGCCGAGGTGGCCACGACGACGTCGACCCCGTCGCTGGAGAACAGAGTGTGCACGCGCTCGCGCTCGGACGCCTTCATCCCCGCGTGGTAGGCCTCGGCGTGCAGCCCCGCCGCGTTCAGCTCCTTGGCGTACGCCTCGGCGTCGCGTCGGGTCGCGACGTACACCAGGCCGAGCTGCCCGGCGCGGCCGGCCGCGTCCGCGACGAGCGCCCGCCGTTTGGAGGACTCCTCGGAGAACCGGCGGACCTGCAGCGCGAGGTTCGGCCGGTCGAAGCCCCGGATGACCTGCCGGATGTTCCGCATCCCGAGCGCCGCGACGATGTCCTCGCGTACGGGCGGCGCGGCCGTCGCGGTCAACGCGATCACCGGCGGGTGGCCGAGCCGGTCGATGACCCGGCCGAGCTGGAGGTAGTCGGGCCGGAAGTCGTGTCCCCACGCGGAGACGCAGTGCGCCTCGTCGATGGCGATCAGTGAGGGTTTCGCCGCGGCGAGCCGGTCCACCATCTCGGGCTTGGCGAGCTGCTCGGGCGCGAGGAAGATGTACTCCGCCTTGCCCGCCCGGATCTGCTCCAGCGAGTCCGCGCTGGACCCCGCGGACTGCGAGGAGTTGACGACCACGGCGCCGCCGGCGTTCCGCTCGGCGAGCGAGAGCATCTGGTCCCGCTGGAGCGCGATCAGCGGTGAGATCACGATCGTCGGGCCGTCGAGCAGCTGGGCGGGGATCTGATAGACGGCGGACTTGCCACTGCCGGTCGGCATGACCACGAGGACGTCGTGCCCCCGCAGCAGGTAGTCCATCGCCTCGCTCTGGCCGGGCCGCAGCTCACGCCAGTCGAAGACCTCCCGGGCCACCCGCTTGATCTTCCGCCGCCCGCCGAGGCGTCCCCATCCCGTACGTATCCCCATTAACCCCTCCTATTGGTCGCCGCTTGGTACCCGGAGAGTACGGGTTCAGTCCTCTTCGGGAGAGCTGATCATCCGACTCGCTCCGGGCGGCCGAAGGCACCGGGGCCGGCGTGGAACAGCCCGATGAGGAGGACGCCGACGGCGGCGGCGCCGAAGGCGGCCTCCGGGTGCCTGAGGACGTGCGCCCAGTGGAGGAGCAGAGCCGCGATCACGAGCCCCGCCCACCCGGCGACGAGGTTGGGCACCGGGCCGTTGCCGGTGACGTTCGGGTAGCGCTTCTTGGTGATGCCGTGCACGAAGTGGGGGAACGCGTTGCCGGCGCTCACACCGCCGAGCAGGCTGAGGACGATGGTCTGCCACATGGCCGGGGTCCTTATCTCTGATGGGCGAGGAGAGGCAGGAGTACGGCGTCCACGAGATGGCCGATGAAGGCGTCGTCGAGGGGGTCGCCGGTGACGAACAGCCGGGAGAACAACATGGCGGAGCCGATCTCGGCGAACAGCGCGTGGTCGACCGTCCCCGGCAGGTCGCCGCGTTCGACGGCACGCGCGATGACGGCGCCGAAGACCTCACCCTTGTCGTCGACGACCTGGCCGCGCACCGTACGGGCGAGTCCGGGGTCGCGGCGCATCGCGATCATGAGCCCGAGGATCAGGGCGGCGTCCTGGCCGGTGAGGCCGGCCCGCATCACCTCCAGCACGGCCACGAGATCCTGCCGCAGGTCGCCGGTGTCGGCCGGGGCGGCCGCCGGGCTCCCCGCGTGTCGTTTGACGGCCGTGACGACGAGTTCGGCCTTGCCGGGCCACCGGCGGTAGATCGTGGCCTTGCTGGCACGGGCGCGCGCGGCCACCGCGTCCATGGTCATCCGGTCGTAGCCGACCTCGGCCAGCAGTTCGAGCGTCGCCAGCAGGATCGCCTCTTCGCGTGCTTCGCCGCGTCCCGTCACTCGTGCTCCTCATCGAAACGAAACCGTTTCGTACACTAGTGGCGCCCAGGACGTGTACGCAATCGTTTCGGTGTGTTCAGGCGAACGAGCGGGCGACCGCCGCGAGGCCGTCCAGGGCCCGGTAGGTCTCTTCCGCCGGGAGCGTGGGCAGGTCCAGCAGGACGCGGTCGACGCCGGCGTCGGCCAGGCGTGCGATGACGTCGTGGTCGGCGGGCGTCTCGTGGACCGACACGGAGACGGGTCCCCGCCCGGCCTCCTTGGCGCGGTGTCGCAGGTCGGCGGCCCGGCGGCCGATCTCCTCGACGCCGAGGTCGTAGTTCGGCATCCAGCCGTCGCCGTACTCCAGGACGCGGTCCAGCGTCTTCGGCCCGCCACCGCCCATGACGATCGGCGGACACGGCCGTTGTACGGGCTTGGGCCAGAAGTAGGTGGGGCCGAAGTTCACGAACCGGCCGTGGTACTCCGCCTGCTCCTTGGTCCAGAGCTCCTTCATCGCGAGAATCCGCTCCCGCATCAGCTCGCCGCGGGTCGCCGGGTCGGTGCCGTGGTCGCGCATCTCCTCCTTGTCCCACCCGGCCGCCACCCCGACGATCACCCGTCCGCCGGAGACGACGTCGAGACTGGAGATCTCCTTCGCGGTGGTGATGGGGTCACGCTCGACGATGAGAAGGATCCCGGTGGCGACCTTGAGCCGTACGGTCACGGTGGCCGCCGCGGTGAGGATCACGAACGGGTCGAGCGTGCGGAAGTACTTGTGGGGGAGCTCGTCCGTGCCACGCCAGCGCGACGCCCGGCTGACGGGGATGTGCGAGTGCTCGGAGACGAAGAGGGACTCGAAGCCACGCTCCTCAAGCGCGCTTCCCAACGCCGCCGGCGCGATGCTCTCGTCCGTGACGAACGTCCCCACCCCGAACTCCATGGGCGGACTCCTTCCAGACTCGCCTCGACGCCAAACGTCGGCGTCCATACGTTGCCTTTGTCCGCCGTCTGCCCCACCTGTAGCGACCGCCTGCGAGACTTGCCGCAGTTCAGAGGGGGTGACGGTGGCGAAGGACCACAGACGGCCGCTCCGGGTGAACCCGCTCATCGGAGCGACGGACCCGGCGTCCGGCGTCGAGGAGGTGCTGCCGAGACACCGCCTGCCGGACGGTCCGATGCCGCCGTCGACCGCGGCCCGCCTGATCCGCGACGAGCTGATGCTGGACGGGAACCCGCGGCTGAACCTCGCGACCTTCGTGACCACCTGGATGGAGCCGGAGGCGCACGCGCTGCTGGCGGACACGGCCGACCGGAACCTCGTCGACCGGGACGAATACCCCGTGACGGCCGAACTCGAGCAGCGCTGCCTCGCGATGCTGGCCCGCCTGTGGAACGCCCCGGACCCCGGTTCCCCGGTCGGCGAGTCGACCGTCGGCTCCAGCGAGGCGTGCATGCTCGGCGGGATGGCGCTCAAGCGCCGCTGGGCGAGCCGCAACGCCGGCCGGTACGCCGCCGGCGCGCGGCCCAACCTCGTCATGGGCACCAACGTCCAGGTGTGCTGGAAGAAGTTCTGTAACTACTGGGAGGTCGAGCCCCGTCTAATCCCGATGGAGGGCGAGCGGTTCCACCTGGGCGCCGAGCAGGCCGCGGCGGCGTGCGACGAGAACACCATCGGCGTGGTGGCGATCCTCGGGTCGACCATGGACGGCGGCTACGAGCCGGTCGCCGGGATCTGCGCCGCGCTCGACGCGTTCGAGGAGCGTACGGGCGTGCGGGTGCCCGTCCACGTGGACGCCGCGTCCGGCGGGATGATCGCGCCCTTCCTGGATCCGGAGCTGGAGTGGGACTTCCGGCTCGCGCGGGTCGCCTCGATCAACACCTCGGGCCACAAGTACGGGCTGGTCTACCCGGGCGTCGGCTGGGTCCTCTGGCGCGACCGGGACGCGCTGCCCGCGGAACTCGTGGAACGGGTGAACTACCTCGGCGGCGACATGTCCACGTTCACGCTCAACTTCTCCCGGCCCGGATCGCAGGTCGTCGCGCAGTACTACACGTTCCTGCGCCTCGGCCAGGAGGGGTACGGCGCGGTCCAGGGCGCCCTGCGTGACGTGGCGACCCACCTCGCCGGGGAGATCGAGTCCCTGGGCTGCTTCCGGCTGCTGACGCGCGGCGACCAGCTCCCGGTGTTCGCCTTCACGACCACCGAGGACGCCACGCGGTTCAACGTCTTCGACGTGTCGCGGCGTCTGCGGGAGTTCGGCTGGCTGGTCCCGGCGTACACGTTCCCGCCGAACCGCGAGGACCTGGCCGTACTCCGGGTCGTGTGCCGCAACGGCTTCTCCCTCGACCTGGCCGACCGCCTCGTGGAGAACCTGCGGAGCCTGCTGCCGTGGCTGCGCAGGCAGTCGGCGCCCATCTATGGCCCCGGCGAGGCGACCGCCTTCCACCACTGATGACGGACGCGCGGCCGTTTTCCGGTAGGCATACCGTATGACTTCTTCGCACGCTGCCAGGTCCGGGCGACTGGCGTTGACGCTGGGTGCGCTCGGTGTCGTGTACGGCGACATCGGCACGAGCCCTCTCTACGCACTGCAGACGGTCTTCTCGATCGACGGGGGAGCGGTCCGCCCGACGAGCGGTGACGTGTACGGCGTGATCTCGATGGTCTTCTGGTCGGTCACGCTGATCGTGTCGGTGAAGTACGTCGTGTTCATCCTGCGCGCCGACAACGACGGCGAGGGCGGCGTGATGGCGCTGGCCGCCCTCGTACGACGGGTGCTCGGCGACGTACGCGGCCGGGCCGCCGCGGTGATGGCCCTCGGGGTCTTCGGCGCCTCGCTGTTCTACGGCGACAGCGTGATCACGCCGGCGATCTCGGTGATGTCCGCCGTCGAGGGCCTGAAGGTGGCCACGCCCAGCCTGTCGCACGTGGTGGTCCCGGTCGCGGCGACCATCCTGACGTTGCTGTTCATTGCCCAGCGGTGGGGTACACACCGCGTCGGCAGCCTGTTCGGCCCGGTGATGGTGCTCTGGTTCGCGGCGCTGGCGGTCGCGGGCCTGCGTGAGGTCTTCCGGCGGCCGGGCATCCTCGCGGGCCTGTCACCGACGTACGCCGCCGCGTTCGTGCTCGACCACCCGTACATCGCCTTCATCGCGATGGGCGCGGTGGTGCTGTCGATCACCGGAGCCGAGGCGCTGTACGCGGACATGGGCCACTTCGGCCGCTCGCCGATCCGCCGTGCGTGGTTCGCCGTGGTCTTCCCGGCGCTGACGCTGAACTACCTGGGCCAGGGCGCGCTGATCCTGCGCGACCCGTCCGCGGTACGGAACCCGTTCTTCCTCCTGCTCCCGGGCTGGGCCAGGCTGCCGATGGTCGTGCTCGCGACCCTGGCGACGGTCATCGCCTCGCAGGCGGTGATCACCGGTGCGTTCTCGGTGTCGAGGCAGGCCGTACGCCTGGGCTTCCTGCCGTACCTGCGCATCCGCCACACCTCGCCACAAGAGGTCGGACAGGTGTACGTCCCGGCGGTCAACTGGATCCTGTTCGTGGGCGTACTGGCGCTGATGCTGGGCTTCCGCTCGTCCGAACGCCTGGCCACGGCGTACGGGGTCGCCGTGACGGCGACCTTCATCATCACCACCGCACTGTTCCTGACCGTGGCGCGGGCCGCGTGGAAGTGGGCGGTGTGGAAGATCGTTCTTGCGGGGGTCGTGATCGGCGGCGCGGAGGTGACGTACTTCGCGGCGAACCTGACGAAGGTCGTGCACGGCGGCTGGCTGCCGCTGCTGATCGCCGTCTCGGTGTTCACGCTGATGAAGACGTGGCAGCGGGGCCGGGAGATCGTGATGTCGCGCCGTCGTGAGAAGGAGGGCCCGCTGCCGGACTTCATCCGGGGCCTCCGCGACGCCCAGGTGACCCGTGTTCCGGGAACGGCCGTCTTCCCGCACCCGTCAAAGGAGACGACACCGCTGGCTCTGCGCGCGAACGTGGAGCACAACCACATCGTCCACGAGCACGTGGTGATCGTCTCGGCGCTCGCGCAGAACGTCCCGCACGTCGCGCCGGAGGAGCAGATCAGCGTCGACGACCTCGGCTATCGCGACGACGGCATCATCCACCTCACGGTCCGGTACGGCTTCCAGGACGAGCAGGACATCCCGGCGGCTCTGCGCCGCGCGGCGGAGAAGCAGGGCCCGGAGCTGAACGTCGACTCGGAGAACGCGTCTTATTTCCTGTCGAGAGGCTCCTTGCGCCTGACCCGAGAGCCGGGCATGCGAATGTGGCGAAAACGCCTGTTCCTGGCCATGGCCAACAATGCCGCCAGCCCAGCGGAGTACTTCAGCCTCCCCGAACAACGCACGGTCGTGATGGGATCACAAGTGGACATCTGAGGGTGATATCGCCAGGGGAGGCACCACTCCGGAAGCCCGGTGTGACTTGAGGTGAATCGCCGCGGGCTCTGCCGAGGCTCTGATCCTGGAGAGGGTTGAGTCGCGCTGCCCTGATGAAGGATCCGGATAAGAAAGGTGCCCGCGTCAAAGCCACCGCCGTGCATATCCTCCCTGAACCGATCATCGAGTGTTCTCTCAGCCCGTAAGCGCTGCGTCGCTGCGAACCGATCTCTTTTGTTCGCACTTTGGTTGTTCGCCAGACGGGGGCGGTGACGAACAAAAATCCAGGCTCTAAATCTGGGATCGACCGCTTCACCAGAAGGAGGACCTGTTGTGAACCGTCTCCTAGATTCGATCACCGACGCTCCGTCCAATCTGCGGCGTTGCGTCTTCGCGCTCGCGCTCGCGATCGCGGCCACGACGACGATGTCCATCACGGCCGCCTGGACGGCCCACGCCGGTACCGGCACACCGGCATCGGCGAAGCTCACCTGCGTGTCCTGGGAGGGCGCCGCCACCCTCGACTGGGACGTCCTCGTGCAGCTCAACCCCGACGGAACCGCCAAGTCAGCCGAGCAGCAGGGAGATCCCTACATGGTCGGCCCGAACATCTGGTCGGTACAGCGCGCCGACCCGGCGGAGGTCACGATCACCAACGGCGGCCGGAACCTTCACTTCCACGGCAGCGGGCTCGTCCAGACGGGACTTCCCGGAACGGACTTCGTCCTCAACGGAGTCCCGGCGGCGTGCAGCGCCGACTTCACCTTCCCCAACCCGCACAGCCCCGTCATCAACCCCGAACCCATTTCATGACCAAGCCGTAAGCACGGAGGGCCCCGGGACGCATGAAATGCGTCCCGGGGCCCTCCGTGCTCATGGCGACACCCGCTCTGATGTTGTCCGGTTCCGTCCGCGGATGCCGTCACCATCACCCACCTGCGGCAGCGGTCGGCTCGCCGAGAAGCCTTTGACCACTCGTGCCGGACCTTGAATACTGATGTTCGCGCGAGGTACGAGCGCTGTGGATCCGGTGATCGAGGTAGGTTCATGGGCAGGCGTGAGGCACCCGTTCCGGATGGTCCTCTCCGCGAGTTCGCACTCGGCCTTCGCGCCTTGAAGACACAGGCGCCTCGATCGCCCACCTACCGCGACCTTGCACAGAGAACGCACTACGCCGCGTCGGTCCTGTCGGTCGCCGCCTCAGGACATCAGTTACCGTCCTGGCAGGTAACCCGTGCTTTCGTCGAAGCCTGCGACGGCGACATCGAAGAGTGGCAGGCTCGCTGGAGTCGGCTGCGGGCCAGGCTTGAGGCGACCCATAACGAAACGATCCTCGAAGCCGACACGTCACGGACCGGTAGCGAAGAGCCACTGGCTCCTCTGACACCTACGTTGGAGCACTCGCCTGAACCGGCCGAGCCGAGACGCGTCGCCATCCTGCGGCCGACTCGGTCGGACCTGGCAAGTATCGGCCCGTTCCGGCTGCTGGGACGGCTGGGAAGTGGCGCGATGGGCGAGGTCTACCTCGGCATCTCCAAGGGCGAACCTCCCGCCGCGGTAAAGGTCATCCGGCCTGACCTCATCGAGGGCCCGCAATTTCGCCGGCGTTTCGCAGCCGAGATCACTGCCCTGGCCACCATCGATAGCCCGCACATACCTGCCGTCATCGACGCCGACCCAACCGCCGACCGGCCGTGGATCGCCACCGCCTACATCCCGGGTCCCCCACTCGATGAGGTGGTGAATACCGACGGACCGCTCGCACCTGCCACGGTGTTCAGGCTCGCTGCGGGGATTGCCACCGCTCTGGTTCACATCCACAGCGCCGGAATTCTTCACCGCGACCTCAAACCGGCGAACGTGCTTCTGGACGCCACCGGCCCGGTGATCATCGACTTCGGGGTGGCACAGATCCAAGGAGATGCTCGGCTGACCCAAACGGGCGCGCGCGTCGGCACCGTCCCCTTCATGGCGCCTGAACAGGCCGAGGGCCGTCCGGTCACCGCAGCCTCCGACATCTTCTCCCTGGGGTCGCTGCTGGCCTATGCCGCCACCGGCCTCACGCCGTTCGGCGACGGAACCGCCGATCAGGTGCTGCACCGCATCGTCCACACCGATCCCGACCCGGCCGCGCTCGACTGCCACGACGATCGACTTCGCACGCTCATCGTCCGATGCCTGGACAAGGACCCGGCACGTCGCCCGACCGCGCCACAGATCATCGACAGCTACGTCGGCCAGCCTTCGGAGGCGGACTGGCCGCCGGTATCCGTCGATGTCTGGACCGAACGATCGAACCAGCAGGTTGCTGCGTTACTGGAACAGGCCGCCAAACGCCGGACCGCCTTACGGCTCGGACTGGGCGCCGCCGCAGTCAGCATCGTTGCGGGCGTCACCATCGCCGGCACCGGCCTCATGCCCTCGGACTCAACGGCCCCGTCGGCCGTCGGCGCGCATCGCGGCGCGACGTCCCCGGCATCACCGCTCGTCTGGACTGCGACATCGGGGCCGTCCTGCTCGACAGGCCATGCGCTGGCGATCGACACCACCGGATCCTGGGACCCACTTGCAGGCACCGCGACCGCTGGCTGCGGAGACGCACTCATCCATCGCACGACCGACAGCAGCGATGGCGCGAACTGGGTCTTCAATCCCGGGGCAGGTAGGACCTGCACTTTCCGCATTGACGTCCCCGACTCCCGTCGGATCACCGCCGACAACGTCACCTACCAGGCCTGGGACACCCTTCCGGGAAAGCACTATGACAGTCACCGCATCGGCGGCAACGTCCGCGGGGACCAGCGCACCAACCGCGGCCGGGCGATCACGATCACATTCGGCCCCACCAAGAACGGAACCATCGACCTGCAGATCTACGACGACTATGCCGACCACACGATCGAGGCCGCCGGCACGGTCACCGCCACTTGCCGCTGAACTTCGCGTCACCTGTTACACGTTCCGGCCGGTTCAACGCCTGTTCGTCGTTTCAGGACGCTCACCGGCGATGGCCCGGCGTTCGCTCGTCCTCTTCCTCCAGCACCGCCTCCCTCAGATCTCCTCCGCTGCCCACCGACGGACGGCTCGTCAGCGGTGCCGACGGATGACCTGGGTCCGCGCGTGACAGGCGATCCACCAGGGCGGGCGTGACGCCCCGGTACGCCGCGGGGTCGATCGGGTTGAGCCAGTGCGACGCCCGTACGCGGGTCTTGATGTTCAGGTCCAGGTCGCCCAGCACCTCATCGACGTTGTGCATCGAGAAGGGGATGATCTTCGTGCCCCGGCAGTGGTGCGTGTCGGTGGCGATGTCCATGAACGCGAGCTGGTCCACGACCGCCTGCCGCATGGCCTCGGCACCGGGCAGCGGCACGGCGCCGGCGAGGTCCGCGGCGATCCAGACCGCCGCCATCTCCGCGTTCAGCGGGCTGAAGAACGAAGAGTTGTAACCGTTGAAGTACAACCCAGGCACGTCGAGCGGCAAGATCTGCCGATAAAGCATGAAGTTTCCTCGCGAGTCCAACAGCCGCGACCGGACGTCAGCAGGCAAGAACGGCACCCCCTGCGTAAAGCCGGTCGCGCACACGACCAGGTCGGCCGGCAGCCGCGTCCCGTCACTCAGCAAAGCAAAGGGACGACCCGAGGACGCGAGCAGCCGGGCGATCGTCGTGTCGCGATGGACGTTCACGCGGCCGTCGGCGACCCGTTCGAAGAAGCCCTCCGTCGCCAGCCCGATCGCACCACGGACGATGTCCTCCATGAAACCGGCGGGCACCAGCCCGAGCCGGCGGAGGCCGAACTGCCGTACCGACACCGACCCCACGGAGTTGATCATCCGGCGGCGCAGACCGTTCCCCGGTCCGTGCAGGAACCTCTCGACACCGCGCAGGCGCACATAGCGGAACAGCGCCTCGCCCATCCGCGTGAGCAGCAGCATCTTGAAGTTGACGAAGCCGCCGATCTTCCGCGGCACCTTCCAGAGCATCTGCCGGGCGATCACATCGGTGCTCGCCGCCACGTCGCTGATCGGCACGGTCACGTCGCACGCCGACTTGCCGTATCCCACGACCAGCACATGACGGCCACGCGCCTCAGCGGCGGAGTGGAACGACGTTCCCGCGCACACCCGTCCCCCGGCCGCGGTGAACTCCGCGACCCCCGGATAGGACGGGACGGCCGGTTCGCAGAACACCCCGTTCGCCACCACGAGACGGTCGAAGGTCTCCGGGACACCGCCCGCCGTGACGCTCCAACCGCCGTCGGCGGGACGCGCGGCCGTCACCTCGGTATCGAGACGAAGCGGGATGGAGAAGGCGGCGGCGTAGGCGGCGAAGTACGCCTGCACCTGCTCGCCGGACGGCCACTCGGGATAGTCCTTCGGCATCGGGAAGTCCGAGAACGCGTACTGCGCCTTCGGGCTCTGCGTCGTCACGCCCGGATAGCGTCGTGTACGGCTCCAGACCCCACCGACGTCCGGGGTCTTGTCGAACACCTGGACCTCGTGCCCGGCCTGCTTCAGCACCTTCGCGGTGACGAGGCCGGCGGCACCCGCGCCGATGATCGCGATGCGCACGGCTTACCGGGCCTCGGACGGGAGCCGGAGCTCGATGCCGAAGTCGGCCATGATCCCCTTCATGACCGAGATGTCCTTGGGGCCGGGCGGCAGGGCCGCGAGCGCCTCGTAGTACCCCTCCAGCCCGGCCGGTGACACGACCGAGATGACCCGTGACTCCTCGCCGTACGGGTTGCGGAACGTGTGGACCACGTCGCGCGGCAGGAACAGGTAGTCGCCGAGTTCGAGCACGTAGTCCCGGCCGCCCAGGTGGACCTCGAGCCGCCCGGCGAGGCAGATGAACGACTCGTCCTCACGGGTGTGGACGTGCGCGGGCGGGCCGTCGGTCTCCGGCGGGATCGCGTACTCGAAGAGCGAGTAGGCGTCTTGGGTCGACTTGCCGTTGGTCTTCATCGTGATGCCGAGCCCGATCGCCGCGATCGCGTGCCCCTCGCGCGAGGGGAGCATGTAGCCACCGCCCAGGGTCACTGTCGTCTCCTTCAGTCGCCGGTGTGTCAGCGATCACAGCGTGGGCGCGGTCCCCGGCGATCCGCAAACGAGCGTCCCCGTGAGCGGGACGCTGTCTTCAGCGGCGCGTGGAGTAGGCCCGTGACGCCGCCGCCGCGGCGAGCCGGATGGCGGGTCCCACCCGGTCGACCCGTACGAGGCCGGTGGGGCCGGTGACGGACAGGGCCGCCACGACGTCGCCGAGCGGGCCGAAGATCGGGGCGGCCACGCAGCTCACGCCGATGTTGCCCTCCTCGCGGTCCACCGCCAGGCCGCGGGGCGGGATCGCGGTCAGCTCGCGCAGGATGGCGACCTTGCTGGTGAGCGTGCGCGGCGTACGCGCGGGCAGGTCCGCGTCCAGCACGGCGTCGATGGTCGCGGTGTCGGAGTGGGCGAGGATCGCCCGGCCGAGCCCGGAGCAGTACGCGGGGATCGTGCCGCCGGGCTGGGACAGCATCGGCATCGGACGGTGCCCGGTGATCTTGTCGACGACCAGCACCTGCGTGCCGTCCAGGACCCCGAGCTGCACCGTCGTCTTGGTCGCGTTGTGGAGGTCCTGCAGGTACGGGAGTACGGTCTCGCGCAGCTCGTGGCGGATCGGCGCCAGGCTGGAGATCTCGAACAGGCGGTTGCCGACGCGGTACCGGTCCTTCGGCTTGTCCAGCCAGCCGAGCCGGATCATGCGGTCGGCGGTGCGGTGGGTGGTCGAGCGGGGCATGCCGCAGCGGGCGACCAGGGCGGCGAGGGTCAGCTCGCGGTGCGTGGCGTCGAAGGCGCCCAGGATGGCCGCCGCGCGGTCGAGCCCGCCCATCCCGTCGGAGCTGCCGTCCCGCTTAGCGGGACTCATCGTTGGTTCTCAGAGCGCATACGGGTCAGGCTAACCCCGGCGTGACCGGAAGGACGGAGACGATTCGATGGCCCAATCCGGACCCGAGTTCAGCATGGCGGAGTTCCTCGGCGGGATCGGCGACGCCGTACGGCCGAGCGCCGCGCGCCCGATCGTCGTACGGGCCGCGGAGCTGGAGACACTGCCCGCCGACCAGGTGCACAACCCGACCACGCTGTCCATCGCGGGAAAGCTGCCGACCGCCACGTTCGAGATCTTCCGGCAGACGATCCCGCCCGGGCTGAGCTCGGACATGCAGCGGCACCACCACGAGACGGTCCACTTCGTCATCGCCGGCGAGGGCCACAGCGAGGTGGAGGACGAAATCGCCTCCTGGTCCGCCGGCGACTTCGTCTACACCCCGCCCTGGACCTGGCACCGCCACTACAACGACTCGGCCGAGCACCCCGTGGAGTTCCTGACCATCGAGAACTCCCGCCTGCTCGGCCTCCTGGGCGTCGGGCGGCGGCAGAGCGCCGGCCTGGCGACGGTCGAGGAAGCCCGCGCCCGCTTCGGAGAGGAGGCCTCGTGACCGATCTGCCCGAGCACATCTCCATCTGGGGCGAGCTGGCCGACGTCGACCACGAGCTGCGCCACGTCGACGTGGGCGGGGTCCGTACGCGCGTGCTGCGCGCCGGGTCGGGGCCCGACCTGATCCTGCTGCACGGCACCGGCGGCCACCTGGAGGCGTACGCACGCGACATCGCCGGTCTGGCCCAGGACTTCCGAGTCACCGCGTACGACATGGCCGGCCACGGCTGGTCCGGTCTGCCGGACCGGCCGTACACGATCGACGTGCTGTCGGACCACCTGCTCGGCCTGATGGACGCCCTGGGCATCGACGCGCCGCACCTGTCGGGGGAGTCGCTCGGCGGCTGGGTGGTCGCGTGGACGGCGGCGCACCACTCGGACCGGGTGGCCCGGCTCGTGTTGAACACCCCCGGCAACATCGCGAACAAGCCCGAGGTCATGGCCCGGATGCGGGACAGCACGATGGCCGCCGTGCTGAGCCCCGACGACGCGACCGTACGGCGGAGGGTGGAGTTCCTGTTCCACCACAAGGAGATGGTCACCGACGAGCTGGTGAACCTCCGGCGTGCCGTCTACAGCAGGCCCGGTTTCGTACGGGCGATCACGAACACGCTCGTCCTGCAGGACCCCGAGGTGCGCAAGGACTTCGCCTGGGACCCCTCCTGGGTCGGCAGGGTGACCGCGCCCACGCTCCTGCTGTGGACCGAGCACGACCCCACGGGCGGGATGGACGAGGCCGCGATGCTCCTCGGCTGGCTGCCCGACGCCCGCCTGCACGTGATCGACGACGCGGGCCACTGGCCGCAGTGGGAGAAACCAGACGCCTACCTGCGCGTACACCGCGACTTCCTCCTGCTCGGAAAGGATCCGGCATGAGCGAGCGAAGCGACAACACGGTGCGTCCGGTCACTCCGCCGACGAAGGAGGGCCCGTGAGCGAGATCGTCGGGCTCGTGGGGATGTCGCATTCACCCTTCGCGACGCTGCTGCCGCCCCGCGACGCGTCAGAACCGGGTGGCCGGTTCCTCGCCGACGCCGCGCGCGTGGCCGGGGCCGTACGCCGGCTGGCGCCCGACGCCGTCGTCGTGATCGGCCCCGACCACTTCCACGCGAACTTCTACGACGCGATGCCGCCGTTCGTCCTCGGCGTCGAGGAGGCCGTCGGCTTCGGCGACTACGGCAGCACGCCGGGCCCGCTGCCGGTCGCCGCGGAACTGGCCTGGTCCGTACGGGACGGAGTGACGGCGGCCGGTTTCGACGTGTCGCTGTCGTACGCGCTCACCGTCGACCACGGGGTCGTGCAGAGCTATGAGATGGCGACGGGCGGCACCGAGATCCCGCTCGTACCCCTGGTCGTGAACACCGCCGCGCCTCCGCTGCCGGGCATGGAGCGCTGCGTCCGGCTCGGCGAGGCGCTCGGCGCCGCGGTCCGCGGCTCGGCGTTCGCCGGGCGAGTCCTCCTCGTCGCCAGCGGCGGGCTGTCGCACTGGCTGCCATCCAACGACCCGCGTGACCCCTCGGTGACCGGGGAACGGCGCGCGTCGATGATCCACGGGCGCAAGGACGCCCGCGCCTTCGCCGCGGCCCGCGAGCCCCGGGTCCGCGCCATGGCCGGCGACCCGGGCGCCCGCGTCAACGCGGCGTGGGACGGCTGGTTCCTCAAGCAGCTCACGACCGGTGACCTGGCGGCGGTCACGGCCCTGGGCGACGCGGGCCTGGAGGAGAACGCCGGCAGCGGCGGGCACGAGATCCGTACGTGGCTGGTCGGCCTCGCCGCCGTGGCCACGCCGTTCCGGTGGACCGCGTACGAGCCGGTGCCCGAATGGATCACCGGGATGGGCATCGCCACGACCTTCGAGGTCGGCTGACAGGGTGGAACGCATGAGCACACACGAGGCGATCGACCGGCTGGCCGCCGCACGCGCGGACCGGCGCCCCTGCGCCCCCGTACGCGACGTGCTGCCGCCCGGGGACATCGACGAGGCGTACGCCGTCCAGTCCGCGTGGGTCGCGGACCGGCTCGCGGCGGGCGCCCGGATCGTCGGCCGCAAGATCGGTCTGACCAACCCGGCCGTCCAGGCCCAGCTCGGCGTCGACCAGCCCGACTTCGGGGTCCTGTTCGACGACATGGACTGCCCGGAGGGCAAGCCGGTCGACGTCACCCGGCTGCTCCAGCCCCGGATCGAGGGCGAGATCGCGTTCGTGCTGGCCCGCGACCTCACCGGCGCCGTGATCGGCCAGGCCGAGGCCGCCGCCGCGGTCGGCTCCGTCGTCGCCGCGCTGGAGATCGTCGACAGCCGGGTCGCCGGCTGGGACATCAGCATCGTGGACACCGTCGCCGACAACGGCTCCGCCGGCCTGTTCACGCTCGGCGAGAGCCGTGAGCCGGGCGACCTCGACCTGCCGGCCTGCGCCATGACGATGCGCCGCGGGGACGAGGTGGTGTCGACCGGGACGGGGAGCGCGTGTCTCGGCGATCCGCTCATCGCCCTCGCGTGGCTGGCCGAGACGGCGCGCGACCACGGCCGGCCGCTGCGGGCGGGCGACATCGTGCTGTCCGGCTCGCTGGGCCCGGTGGTGCCGGTCGCCCCGGGCGATCGTTTCCACGCGGAGATCAGCGGTATCGGCGAGGTCGCCGTGTCCTTCACCGGAGGCGGTACGTGAGCCGGGCCAAGGTGGCGGTGATCGGCTCGGGCAACATCGGGACCGACCTTCTGGTCAAGGTGCTGCGGCACAGCGAGCACCTGGAGATGGCCGCGATGGCCGGTATCGACGCGGCGTCCGACGGGCTGGCGCGGGCGCGCCGGCTCGGCGTGGCGACGACGGCCGGGGGCGTGGCGGGGCTGATCGCGCTGCCGGAGTTCGCGGACGTCCGGGTCGTCTTCGACGCGACCTCGGCGAGCGCCCACGCGGCCAACGCCCGCGCGCTCGCGCCGTACGGAAAGCGGCTGGTCGACCTCACGCCGGCCGCGCTCGGCCCGTTCGTCGTCCCGGCCGTCAACCTGGACCGGCACCTGGACGCCCCCGACCTCAACATGGTCACGTGCGGCGGCCAGGCGACGATCCCCGTGGTGGCGGCGGTCGCGCGGGTGACACCCGTGCCGTACGCCGAGATCGTCGCGTCGATCGCCGCGAAGTCGGCCGGTCCCGGCACCCGGGCCAACATCGACGAGTTCACCGAGACCACGTCGGCCGCGATCGAGTCCGTCGGGGGCGCCGGTCGCGGCAAGGCGATCATCATCCTCAACCCGGCCGAGCCGCCGCTGATCATGCGGGACACGGTGTACTGCCTGGTCGACGCGGCCGGCCCGGGTGTGCACGAGGAGATCGAACGCGCGGTCGGGCGCATGGTCGCCGAGGTGGCGTCCTACGTTCCCGGCTACCGGCTCAAGCAGCCGGTGCAGATCACGCCCGTCGCCGTACGGCCGCGCACACTCGTCGGCGAGCAGACGGTGACACACCAGGTGAGCGTCTTCCTCGAGGTCGAGGGGGCGGGCCACTACCTCCCGCCGTACGCCGGCAATCTCGACATCATGACCTCGGCGGCCCTGCGGGTCGGCGAGCGGATCGGCGTCCTGGCGGAGGCGTCATGAGACGCCTCTTCATCCAGGACGTGACGCTGCGGGACGGCATGCATGCCCTGCGGCACCGCATCGCGCCCCTGGCGGCGGCCCGGATCGCCGCCGCGCTCGACGCTGCGGGCGTCGACGCGATCGAGATCGCGCACGGCGACGGCCTCGCGGGCACGAGCCTGAACTACGGGCCGGGGAGCAACACCGACGCCGAGTGGACCGAGGCCGTCGCGGCCTCCGTCACGAGGGCCCGGCTGACGACCCTGCTGCTGCCCGGCATCGGCACGGTCAAGGACCTCCGGCGCGCGTACGGCCTGGGCGTGCGCTCGGTCCGCGTCGCCACGCACTGCACGGAGGCGGACGTCGCCGCCCAGCACATCGCCGCGGCCCGCGAACTCGACATGGACGTGTCCGGGTTTTTGATGATGAGTCACATGTCGTCGGCGGGTGACCTGGCGCGTCAGGCCGTACTGATGGAGTCGTACGGGGCGCACTGCGTCTACGTGACCGACTCCGGAGGCCGCCTCACGACCAAGGGGGTCCGCGAGCGGATCCGCGCCTACCGCGACGTCCTCGACCCGCGTACGGAGATCGGCGTGCACGCGCACGAGAACCTCTCGCTGGCGGTCGCCAACTCCCTCGCCGCCGCCGAGGAGGGCGCGACGCGCGTCGACGCCTCGCTCGCGGGCCAGGGCGCGGGCGCGGGGAACTGCCCGATCGAGCCGTTCGTGGCGGCCGCGACGCTGGACGGCTGGTCGCACGGCTGCGACCTGTTCGCCCTCCAGGACGCCGCGGACGACCTGGTCCGGCCGCTCCAGGACCGGCCCGTACGGGTGGACCGCGAGACCCTGACGCTCGGCTACGCGGGGGTCTACTCCAGCTTCCTGCGGCACGCCGAGACCGCCGCCGCGACGTATGGCGCCGACGTGCGCACGCTGCTCATCGAGGCCGGCCGGCGCGGCCTGGTCGGCGGGCAGGAGGACATGCTCGTCGACATCGCCCTCGGCCTGACGGCTCACCCCAGGCGTTCGACGGCGACCACGGCGACGTCGTCGTCCAGCCGGCCGCCCGCGTAAGCGAGGAGGTCGTCGTGCAGGTGTTCGACGAGGCTCGCCGGTTCGCGCTCGGGCCAGGCCGCGACGCGCTCGGCGAGCGGGTAGAACGTGCCGGTGGCGTCGCGGGCCTCGATGACACCGTCGGTGTAGAGCAGGAGAACATCGCCCGGCTCATACGCGAACGTGTCGACGTCGTGCCCGGCAGGGACGAGCGCGCCCAGCCCGAGCGGCGGCGCGGGGTGGCTCGCCCGCAGCTCCGTGACCTGGCCGCCGCGTAGGAGCAGCGGCGGGGGATGCCCCCGGTTGATGACGTGGATCGAGGCCCCGGAGTCATGGATGTCGAGCACCGCCGCGGTGACGAAACATTCCTGGGAGTGGGAGTCCGGCTCACCCGGCCGTGCGGCCTCGACGCAGGCCACGTCGTCCAGGAAGACGAGCAGATCGGGGAGCAGGGCCCGCTGGTGGGCCGCGGCGCGGAACGCGCCCAGGATCTGCGCGGTGGTGTCGACCGCGGCCAGGCCCTTGCCCCGGACGTCGCCGATGATCAGGCGGGTGCCGCCGTCGATGCGCGCGGCGGCGTACAGGTCGCCGCCGATCTGCGCCTCGCGCTCGGCGGTCAGGTAGAGCGAGGAGATCCGCAGCGGGCCGATCCGGTCGGGCAGCGGGCGCATGAGGACCCGCTGGACGGTGTCGGAAACGAGTCTGACCTGGGACAACTCGCGGCCGCGCCGGTCGCGCAGCAAGGAGAAGAACACGATGAACGCCGAGACGAGCACGACCGCGGCGATCTGCGCGTTGCGGTCCTGCTCCTCGACACCGATGCTCGTGACCACCTCGCCGGCGACCGTCAGGAGGCCGACCGCGGCGACGAGCCAGGGCCCGGCGAACGACGCGGTGATGGCGGGCGCCACGATGAGCAGCGGCCCGAGATGGATGTCGGGCTCGGGGGCCAGATCGACCGTCACGATCACCGCGATCAGCGCGAGCGGGATCGCCACCAGGAGGTGACCTGGCCGGAAACGCCCCGCACCGCGCCGCCGAGACCGCACCCTCCCTGCTTACCTCACCCGAGGCCCTGGGTGGAATGGGGGTTACCGTGGATTCATGGCGGTCACCGTCGGTCTCGCCGGTACGGGCCGCGCGGCCACCGAGGGCTACGCTCCGGCGCTCGCGTGCTGCCCGAAAGCGGGATTCGCGGGCGTGTGGGGGCGTTCGCCGGACGCCGCGGGTGATCTCGCCGTGCGGTTCTCGGTGCCCGCCTTCGGCACCTTCGACGAACTGCTCGACCACTGCGACGCCGTGGCCTTCGCCGTACCGCCCGCCGCGCAGCCTCCCCTCGCCGCCCTCGCCGCGGGCCGGCGGAAGGCGGTCCTGCTGACCCGGCCGATCGCCGGCGACCTCGCCGGGGCCGAGGAACTGGCCGCCGTGGTGGCCGAGGCCGACGTCGTGACCCAGGTCGCGCTGACGTGGAGGTACGCGGATCCGGTCCGCGCGTTCCTCTCGACGGGGGTCAAGCGGACGGATCCCCGGGGAGGCACGGGACGGCTGATCTCCGGGGCCTTCGCCGCGGGCGCGCTCGTACGCCCGTGGCGGGTCGAAGGCGGGATCCTGCTCGATCTGGGCGTGGACGTGCTGGACCTGCTCGACGCCGTGCTCGGCCGTACGGAACTCATCCGGGCCCACGGCGATCCATGCGGCTGGGTGGGGCTGATGCTCGAACACGAGGGCGGCCGGTACAGCGAGGCCTCCCTGTACGCGACGGCGTCGCCGGACGAGCCGGCCCGCGCCGAGGTCGAGATCTTCGGGCCGGGCGGCTCGGCCGTCGTCGACGGCACCTTCGCCTCCGGGAAGGAGACGTACGCGACGATGATCGGGGAGTTCGCGGACGCGGTGGAGTACCGGATGCCCCACGAACTGGACGTACGGCGCGGGCTGCATCTTCAGCGGCTGCTGGACGCCGCGGAGACGGATCTTCTCTTCTAGGTCGGGCAGTTCACGTGTCCGGCGAGTTCGAGCATGGCGAGGGCCCGCGCGGTCTCGCTCGCGGTGAACGGCATGCCCGGCCGGTGCAGGCGGATCGGTCCGCCGGTGGCGGCCACCAGCGAGAGCGTCTCGCGGTCGTCGGGCCGCCCGTCGCCGGAGATGAGCTGGGCGTCGAGCATCGTGGCCAGTACGGTCGGCAGCCTGCGGGGCTCGGCCTGCACCGAGGAGGCCAGCAGGAGCGTACGGGTGATCGGGTCGACGAGCTCGTGCATGGTGGCGGGCAGGACGCAGACCGCCCGGCCGCCGGCCGAGGTGAGCGCGCCGACCAGGGCGTCGGCCGAGACCCCCGCCGGGAGGCGTACGTAGAGTTCGTCGACGGTGCCGTCGGCGTCGGACTGGCTGCTCAGGGACATGATGTTGCCGTCGATGCCCGCGATGGCGGCGGCCAGCGCGGCGAGCCGCCCCGGGGTGTCCCGCACCTGGGCGCGCACCCGCCACAGCCGGGCGGGCGAGAGCGGGACGGCGGTGTGCGGGCGGCGCTCGCGGCGGTGCGCCCACCACAGGTGACCGGCCACGATGACGCAGAGGGCGCCGCCGAGCCCGACCAGCAGTGCCGAGCCGGACTCACGGTGCCCCAGCTCGGTCGAGACGACGTGGGCGAGGCCGGCCGCCGTGAACAGCGCGCCGAACTCCACCGCCTCCCTCCGCCATGCTGTTCTGAGTGCCATGGACCCCACCATGCGGACCCTTCGTTGCGGCGAACGGCACCCGGAGTGACGTCGGCGTAACATCCGGCCTCGCTCTGTAACCGGCCGCCGTCCGGGCTTTCTCGCGGGCCCTGCCGTGAACGCGAGGTATCTGGTGGGATAACGATTGAGTGCTGGGGTGTTCCATCCGCAGGGGTGCGGACGAGACGATGCGGCCATGGAGCTTTCGGTGACGAGCGACGTCTCGCCCGCCGCGCGGGTGCTGGCACAGGTGGAGACCTGGCCGGGGGTCGTCCGCGTCCGGCCGGACTGCGGCGTCGGGCAGGCGCTGGCGATCGAGGGAAGCCAGATCATCCACCTGCATCACGACAGCACCGTCGAACTCCGGCTGGGGCGGCCTGCGATCACCCGGATGGGTGAGGTGCTGCTCACCTCGGGCCAGGTCACGATCCGGCCGTACGGCGGCGCGGGTAGCGACTGGGTCGGCGTGCGCCTGGAGGCCCGTGCGGACGAGACCCTGGCGATCGCGCTGGCCAGCGTGGCCATCCAGACGGTCACCGCCACCGGAACCCGTCGGATCCGCCGTTCTGGCTGCGGGCTGGGCCGGTCGTCACCGAGCCTGCGGAACGCCGTCCTCGTCATGGTGAAGGGTTCACGCACCCGCGTGGGCGTGGGCCTCTAACGCAGGTCGTGGCGGTCCATCCAGTCGGCCACCGCTGTGGCGATCTCCTCCGGGCGGTCCTCGGGGACGTGGTGCCCGGCCTCACCGCAGGCGACCGTCTCCAGTGAGGCGATGTTCCTCGCACACCAGTCGGCCATCTCCCTGCCGATGAGCAGCGTGGGCGAGCCTTCGAAGGTCAACAGCAGCTTGGGCACGTCTTCGCTGTTCGCGAGCCAGGCGTCGTACGCCTCGATGCGTTCGATCAGCGCGGCCGGCTCGCCGCCGAGCGGAATCTGCCGCGCCCAGGCGAGGACGGGCCGCCCGCTCTCGGGGGTCGGGTACGGGGCGAGGTACTCCTTGAGATCCTTGTCGTCCACTGGAGTGAGCACGCCGCCGGTGAACGCCTGGCGTACGAGAAGGTCCCCGTCGACCTGCTCGGTCCGGATCCGCCTGGACCGCTCGCGCGCCTGAGAAGAGAGGTCCTCCCAGGCCATCGGCTTGACGATGCTCTCGAAGAAGGCGATGCCGCGTACGCGCCCGGGGTGCCGTGCGGCCCAGTCGAAGGCGAGCGCCCCGCCCCAGTCGTGCCCGACGAGGACGACGCCGTCGAGCCCGAGGGCGTCGAACCAGGCGTCGAGGTAGTCGCTGTGGTCGTGGAAGTCGTAGGCGATGTCGGGCTTGCCGGACCGTCCCATGCCGATGAGGTCGGGGGCGAGCAGCCGTCCGCTTCCGACGCGGGGGATGACGTTGCGCCAGAGGTGGGAGGAGCCGGGGTTCCCGTGGAGGAACACCACGGGCGTCCCGTCCCCGCTCTCCTCGTAGTGGATGACCGAGCCGAGCACGTCGATCGTGGCCATGGCGATCCTTCGTTAGTGAGACAAACGTTCGTTATCCTAACGTTCTACCGACGACGTACGGGACGCCGCGTGCCATTCGGACTTCTCCGGATGATCTTCACTAAGGTGATTGACGAAGATCACGAACATACGGAGACGTCTTGACGCACGCACAGGTGAGCCGCCGGAACTTCGGGCGGCTGCTCGGTCTAGCGGGTCTGGGAGTGGCCGCCCCCACACTGGTCGGTACGCGAAGCGCGCGGGCCGCGACCCGTACCTGGCGCATGACCGGCTCCGCCGGCGCCGGCCTGACCGGGTTCGACACGGCGCTCAAAACCCTCATGCAGGCGCGGAACATCCCCTGCGGGCAGCTGGCCGTCATGCGCAAGGGCAAGCTCATCCTCGCCCGCGGTTACACCTGGAGCGACGACACGACCCTGAGCGTCCAGCCGACCTCGCTCTTCCGCCTCGGCAGCCTCAGCAAGGCGATCACCGCGACCGTCGTCTCACGGCTCGTACAGGACGGCAGGCTGAGCCTTTCCACACCCGTCACGCAGCTGATCGACATGACCCCGCCCAGCGGCAGGACCGCCGACCCCCGGCTGTCCCAGGTGACCGTGAGACGCCTCCTCCAGCACCTCGGCGGCTGGGATCGCGACATCACGCCCGACCCCACCTACCTCGACCGTACGATCGCCGCCGCACTCGGGATCGCGCTGCCGATCGGCAAGGCCGACATGGTCAAGTACGGGGCCGGGGTGCCGCTCGACCACGCGCCCGGCAGCACATACGCCTACAGCAACTACGGGTACCTGCTCCTCGGGCAGATCGTGGAGAAGGTCTCCGGGCTCCCGTACGCCACTTACGTCCAGCAGCAGGTGCTCACACCGCTCGGGATCACCCGCAACCGGCCCGGGCGGTCGCTCACCAGAGCGACGGGCGAGGTGCCGTACTACTCCCAGTACACGGGGCCCTCGGTGTTCGACGCCGCCGGCACCACCGTGCCCTCCCCGTACGGGTCGTTCAACGTCGAGAACCGGACCGCGATGGGCGGCTGGCTGACCTCGGCCGTCGACTACGTGAAGTTCACCCAGATCTTCGACGGAACGACGAGCGTGCTGAACAAGGCGTCCGTCGACGCGACGTTCGCCAAACCGGAGACCGGGCTGAACGCCGACGGCTACTACTACGGTTTCGGCTGGATGGCCCGCGACGTGACCGGGGGCCGCAACACCTGGCACGACGGCAGCCTGCCCGGCACCGCGACGATCGTGACGCGCCGGTACGACGGCATCACCTGGGCCGTCCTGCTCGACCAGCGCGACGACGCGTCCGGCCTGCTGTACGACTACAACACGATCAGCGCACCCCTGCACAATGTGGCGAACGCCCTCACCACCTGGCCGGCGGTCGACCTCTTCAGCCAGTACTACTGACGAGAAAAAAGCGATGCGGGCCGGGGTGCGCCGGCCCGCATCGCTCGGTGAATCAGCTACAGGTGTGGTCCGGTTTGAGAGTGAAGTCGGCCGTGGTCGAGGTCAGTTTGGTGATTTTGACGTTCCTGGTCTGCGGTGCCCATCCGTCCTTGGCCACGATCAGTGTGAGCGGGTTGTTGCGGACGTCCAGCCACAGCGCGTACTGACCGTTCTTGTCGGTCTTGAGCGTGTACGACGCCGCCCACGAGTCGATCTGGACCGTCGCCCCGGTGAGTGCTGCGGGGGTTCCCGTGCAGCCCGCGCCGGTCAGGGTTCCGGTGATCTTGCCCCACGTGTTCGGCGGGTTCACCGTCATCGCCACGTCCACCGGGGTGATCGTGTACGGCGTCTTCGCGCTGATCGTGAGTTGGGCGGTGAACGTTCCCGGCTGGGTGATGGCCGCGACGTTCGCGTCCAGGGTCACGGTGACCTTGGCGCTCTTGCCGGGCTGGATCGTCACCTCGGTCTTGTCCTCCGACAGCCAGGGCACGTCGGCGGTGGCGGAGCACTGGTCATACCCCGGCAGCACCTCGTCGCTCTTCACCGCGTTGAACTGGCCCAGCGAGCCTCCGATCTTGTAGAAGCCACAGGCCGCCGCGCCGCGGTAGAGGGCGTTGTTGGAGTTCGGCAGGGCCGTCCAGGAGTTCGCCGCCGGGTCGTAGGCGAAGCCCTGGTTGGTGATCGTGCTCGTGCCGTTGGTGACGCCGCCGGAGACGATCAGCTTCCCGTTGACTCCCGAGTAGCCCATCGCCCACAGGTCGATCGGCAGGTCGGCGATGGGCGACCAGGTACCCGAGGCGGGGTCGAGGGCGTAGCCGTGCTTGCTGCTCGAGTCCGCCGAGCCGCCCGCGCAGTAGACCTTTCCGTCGATGCCCGCGCAGCCGAGCCACGAGGTGGACTCCGGGTAGGCGGGCCCTGCGCTCCACGAGTCGGCCGCCGGGTCGTAGACCTGGACGTCCGTCGCGCCGCACTCGTCGAGACAGCCGCCGACGACGTAGATCTTGCCGTCGAGCACGGCCGCGCCGGAGCCGGCGTACGGCTTCGGGTTGTTCGCGCCGAGGGTCCAGGCGCCCGTGGACGGATCGAAGATCTCCGTCTTGGCCACCGGGTCGCCGCTGTCGCCCCAGCCGCCGGTGACGTACAGCTTCCCGCCGGTGGCCGTCGTCTGGGGTGCCTCACGGCCGCCGCTGAGCGGGGCGATGGCGGTCCAGGCCTGCGTGCCCGGATCGTAGGCGTACGCCGTCTTCAGCACGCTCGCGCCGTCGACGCCGGCCACCGAGTAGACCTTGCCGTTCAGCGCCACCGCGCCGTTGTCCATGACCGGCGAGGCGTAGTCGGCGATGGCCGTCCACGGCGGAGCGGACGGCGTCACGCCGGCCTTCGCGCCCGACGCCTTGCCGTGCTGGAGGCGTCCGCTCGAGAAGTCGCCCTTCACCCGCTGGAGCGGCGCGCCGGCCGCGGCGGTCGTGTTGCCGCCCGGTTGCTCGCCGATCTTCGCGGTCACGGGTGACGTGCCGGTGTTCTTCAGGGTCACCGCGGCGGTGGCCGACTTCTGCCAGCCGACCGTCTTGCTGATCGTGGCCGGGGTGACCGCGATCCGCGGCGCCCCCAGCGCGACGTCGGCCGCGGTCGCCCAGTTGGCGGCGACCTTGACCGTGACGTCACCCGCGTCGTAGTTCCCCGCCGTGGCGGTGAACTTGTGGTTGCCGGTGACCGAGGAGAACAGCCAGTAGAAACCGTCGCCGAGGTTCGGGTCGTCCGGCGTCGCCGCCGAGGTCGCGTGCTCGGCCGGCCGGTCCACCGAGGTGACCGTCGCGCCGTTGACGCCGGCGCCGGTGTTCTTGTCGGTCACCTGGCCGACGACCAGGCCGCCCGTGGTCGGGTCGCAGGTACGGTCGCCGAGGAAGACGTCGTCGACCTGCCAGTAGTAGCCGAACTTGCCGGTGAAGTGGAACCTCACCTGCACGGCGCTCTTGCCGGCCGCCGCGGACAGGTCCAGGGTCTCCGTACGCGGCCCGCGCTCGCTGGCCGTGTAGTGCTTCAGGTTGCTCCACGTCGTTCCGCCGTCGACGCTCAGGTCGAGGTCGCCGGCCTGGCCGGTATAGCCGTACCAGTCGTAGTCGAACGTCAGGATCGGGTGGGTACGCGCGCTGAAGTCGGTGACCGGGCTGAACAACGTGCTGTCCTGGGTGTTGCCCGAGCCGTAGTGGTCACTGTCGATGATGGCGAAACCGCCGGTTCCACCGGTCTTGTTGCCGCGGCCGCCCGGGTCGTTGAACACCCAGGTCTGGCCCTTGCCGACCTTGTCGTCGACGGTCCAGCCCGCCGGCGCGGTCGCGGCGTCGAACGGCTGCGTGGCGCCCGCGTAGTGGTAGCCGTAGCCCGCCGCGCTGCAGGTGGTCTGGTCCACCGAGACGTTGACGTCGTGGACCACGTCGGAGGAGGTCACGGTCACGTCGTGCGAGTCCTGCGTGTAGCCCGGGTACAGCGGGTCCACCTGCAGGGTGTACGTGTCGTCGGCCGGCAGGCTGAGGGTGTACCGCCCGGTCCTCGGGTCGGTGTAGGCGACCGCGGTGGGCTGGTCCTTGACCCGTACGGTCGCATAGACCGGCCAGCCGTGGCCCGACCCGTCGCGTACGAGCCCGGAGACGTCGACCTGCGCCTTGGCGGTCAGCGCGAGGTTCTCGGTGACGGTCTGGCCGTCGGCGACCACCACGTCCTGGGCGGTCGCGCCGGTGTAGCCGAACTTGCTCGCGGACACGTCGTAGGTCCCCGGCGGAACGCTGAGGCTGTAGTGCCCCTGGCCGTCCGTCGTGGCCGTGACGTCACCCGCCTTCACCTGCGCGGACGCCAGCGGTACGGTGCCGTCCGTGACGGTGCCGGCGATCACGCCGTGCGGCCCGGAGCGGAACGCCTCGACGCCGTTCGGGGTGCCGAGCCCGGTGGGCCCGTCGTAGCCGGCGCCCGCGGTGCACAGATACGCCGGGCTGCAGCTCCCGTTGCTCCCGCTGGTCACGTCGTTGAGGGCGTCCGGGTGGTCGTACGGGAAGGAGTTCGGCGCCGAGCCCGCCGCGGGCGCGCCGCCGAGGGCGTACACCGACGCGATGATCGGCGCGGACACGCTCGTGCCGCCGTAGACGTGCCAGCCGCCGTTGTAGACCGCGACGCCGGTGTTCGGGTCGGCCACCGCGGAGACGTCGGCGATCGTACGGCGGGCGCAGCCGGTGTCCTTCTGGAACGAGGGCTTGGTCTCGTACGCGGAGCAGCCGCTGCCCGCGCCGTCCCACGTGCTCTCGGTCCAGCCGCGCGAGGCGCCGGTGTCCTTGGCCAGCGACGTGCCGCCGACCGAGGTGACGAACGGGGAGGCGGCCGGGTAGCTCGCCCCGTAGCCGTCGTCGCCGCTGCTCGCGGTGATGGCGACGCCGTCGTGGTGGAAGTACGCGTCGTCGGCCTGGCTCTCGTCGGAGCCCTCGCCGCCGCCGTAGCTGTTGGAGACGAACTTGGCCCCCTGGCCGACCGCCTGGTTGACGGCCGTGCCCAGGTTGTCCATGAAGTTGTCGTCGGCCTCGACCAGGAGGATCTTGCAGGTCGGGCAGACGGCGCTGACCATGTCGATGTCCAGCGCGATCTCACCGGCCCAGCCGGAGTCCGGCGGCGGATAGCTCGTGCCGCCGCGCTGGTCGATCTTCTTGAAGCAGCCGTTGGCCGTCGTGCAGGCCGGCAGCCCGAACTGCTGGCGGTAGACGCCCAGGTCCGCCTCGGCGTTCGGGTTGTCGAACGCGTCGACGATCGCGACCGTCTCGGTCGATCCCGCCGAGGGCAGGTCGTACGCGTCCAGCAGGTCGGCGGGCCCGAAGCCGGCCGGCGCGTCGTTCGCCTGCACGCCCTTCGGCCCGACGACGTCGTCGCGGACCATGGAGAGGCAGGTCATCTCGCCGGCGCGGCCGAGGGTACGGCACACGCGGCTGGTCGGATGCCGGCCCTGCGCCGTCGGACTCGCGGCCTTGGCCTGGGGGACCGCGGGCTTGGCCGGAGCGGCGTTGGCCGAGGGCGCGGCGATCAGGGTGAGGGTGGTGACGGCGAGCGCGAGGATCAGTGCGCCGACGCGCGCGCCCGCGAGCCTGGCCAGCACCGCGGGCGGGCGTGACGGGCGTGGGACACGCCGCTGAATGGGAAGATCGGGCATGTACGTCTCTCCTGGCGGGGGCCGGACGGAACCCGGGGTGCGGGTTCTGAACATGCTGATCTTGACTCAGATTTCTGACATTGATCGCGTCCGGATACGGCCTCGCCCAATGTCGGACATTGGTCTTGCAAAATCCTTCAACTGCACCATGTCGCGGTAGCGTGTGGTGTTTCGCGATAAGGGTATTGACAGAACCGAGTCATGGCCCGATCATTTTCCGGCGACCTTGCCCGGTGGTCAGATCGGCGTCAGACCGAGGCGCTCCTGGCCTGGATGCACGGCTTCGTCCGCCACGCCGCCGGCAAGCCCGGGATGGCCCTCGCGGTGCGGTCGATCGTCATGGCGGGCGACTCGGAAGTGTTCCGGTGATGAGGTGACGTCAGGGCACCGGGCACTCGGGGTCGCAGGTGAGGCGGATCAGCATCTTCAGGAAGACCTGCTGGATCTGGTCCGGGTTCAGCGTCACGAACGCCTCGCTGCCGGTGAGGTCGGCGATCTTGTTCAGCGCCGTGGGGTCGATGTCCTTGCCGAAGGCGATGGGGATGATCGCCACCGGCCGCATGGAGTCGCTCTCCTGGCGGATCCGGTCCAGGAGCGTGTCGAGTGAGATCCCGGCGCCGGGGTCGTGGTCCTTGCCGTCGGTGAAGACCACGACGAGGTTGTTGCGGTTGGGCGCGTACTTCTTCTGCATGTACTCATACGAGGCGAGGATCGAGTCGTACAGCCCCGTACGGGTGTGCGGCTTCGGCTGTGCGCCGGCGTACGCCTCCTCCAGGCGCTCCCGCTGGGTCTTGCCGTCGTGCGTGGAGTCCAGCCGGGCCAGCGGCACGGCCTCCTTGTAGTCGCGGTCGCCGTCCAGCTTGGTGGCGAACATCCACAGGCCGTTCTCGGTGGTCGGCCCGAACAGCCGCAGCCCCTGGGCGGCGACCTTGGTGATCGCGCCGAGCCGGGTCAGGTCCGTACCGGGCACCGAATCGCCCATCGAGGGGGAGACGTCGAGCAGGACGAGCAACTGGCTGCCGAGCGCGATCCGGCTCCACATCCGCCGGATCTGGGCGGTGACGGCCGTGCTGGGCGGGGTGAGGGTGTCGGGCTCCACACCGCCCGGGACCGCGCGCCACAGTCCGTCGCCGGCCTCGTGGTCCGGCGCGCGGAACCCCGCGGCGTCGACCGCGTCGCGCGTCGCCGGCGAGCGGAGGGTCCGGCCGAACGCGGCGACGGCGTCGGCGCGCTGGTGGTCCTTGGTCGTGGTGACGTACGGGTAGTCCAGGTAGATGCTGCCCTCGGCCGGGGGCAGCGCGACGAGGGCGGCGTCGGGGTCGGCGGAGTTCTGGGCCCAGACCGCCTGCTCGGGGACGATGCCGGTGACCGGCTTGCTCGCGTCGGCGATGTGGGACACGAGTGTGCTGACGTCGGGCGTCGTGCGGAACTCGAAGCCGTACAGGGAGACGGCGAACGGGGCCAGCCCGCTCGCGCCGTGCGGGGCGTTCCGGTGCATGGCGAGCAGCGTGCCCAGCCCGGCGGTCGTGGTGGCCGGATCGGCGAGTTCGAACGCCGGCTTGCCGGACGGGGCGGTGCCGCCCTCGTCGCCGACCTTCTGGACCAGCAGTTCCTTCCACGAGGGCCGGGGCCGGTCCGCCGGCATCTTCGCGGCGACCTTCGCCGACAGCGCGAAGACCAGCGGGGACGAGGCCAGCGACGGTCCCGACGCGGCGACGTTCGTCGCGCCGAGGGTGGTGGCGCGGGCCACGGGGATCCAGAGGGAGGAGTCCGGGACCCACGCGTCGGGCCGGCTCGGATCCTGGTCGAGCTCCTGCCCGGTCAGCACCGCCGCTCCGTGGGAGGGCGCGAGGCTCCGCACCCGGACCGAGACGCAGCGCCCGTCCACCTTGCGGTCGAACCCGGCGGCCTGCCGTGCCACGACGGGTTCGAGCTCGGGGGTCACGGCCACCCGGATCTCGAGGCAGCCGCCGCTGGAGGAGCTCGCCGAGCACGAGGAGAGCAGACCGGCGACGGCGACCGTCGCGACGGCCGCGGCCAGGCGTGCGCGAGAAAGCGTGTCTCCGGGTCGGATACCGATGCCAGGCATGCGCCCCACTCCGTTGTCCGGTGGTAGGCAAGGAACCGTACTATCTCCGTCGCGGAAATAGCAGGGGGGTGTACCGGCAATAATCTATTTCCCCAGCCGTGAAGGGGGATCTTTTCTTCCACGCGAATGGCGGGCGCCTCTTGCCCACCGGATGAGCGGCCGTCAGAAGACGGTGAACGTCGTCGGCCCGGCCGGCCGCGGCACGCCGCGTACGTAGACCGTCGCCGCCGACGCGTCGCCGAGCACCACGTCGAACGGCGGCCCGTCGAAACGCACGGACTGCCCACTGGTCAGCGTCGTGTTGACCAGTACGTCACCGCCCGGCCGGCGGACGAAGACGAGGCACCGTGTCCCGGTCACCCGGATGAGGAGAGCGGGCGGAGGCGGCGGCCGGCCCGCCGCGGATCCGGAGCCGCGCTCGGAGAGGAGCACGTACAGGACAGCGGCGAGGAGGCACGCGGCGGCCGTCACAGCGGCGAGTCTCACCGCCCTCGCCCGACGGCGAGCCGGAGGTGCCGGGCCTAAAGCATGGCGTCCCACGACCGGCAGCGTAGCAATGGCGCGAGCGCTTTTCCGCACCGTGCGACACCGATAAAAGTGACCACTTACCCATTGTTTCCATCGCCGCAGGTCAGTTCGGCCCAGAGGCGGCGGGAGGCGGCGATGGGATCGTCCGCGTCCGTGGGGGGCGTGTCCCAGATCCGCGTACGGCGGCGGTCGAGGTCGAAGGTGGGCCAGCCCGGGTCGCCCGTGGCGGCGAAGCCGGTCCAGGCGGCGCGCATCCGCTCCGACAGCGGGCCGAAGCCGGGGTGCGGCGGTGAGCCGAGGAAGCGCGCGGCGTACCGGCCGTCGCCGTTGCCGAAGACGAACGGGACGTCGATGCCGTGGCCGGCCGCCGGGCTCCGCCAGGCGAAGTCATACATCCAGGTCCGGCCGCCCCGGCGTGCGTGCGCCTCGGCGACCCGGATGCTCGGCATCCGCATAAGAGCGTCGGACAGCAGCACGCTGACGAGGCCGGTGTCGGTACGGCCGGGGTAGGCCCGGCGGTAGGCGTCGCCGCCGAGCCCGAATGACGCGGCGACCGCCTCCAGGGCGGCTCCCGGCGGAGCGGGCCCGCCGAGGCCCTCGAACTCGTCGTGGGTGAAACCGCAGATCAGATCGGTGTCCTCACGTCCGGCCACCGCCCACGGCGGGCCCGTCACCAGGTCGCCGTCGACGACGGGGCCGAACGCGGTCAGGCCCGCGTCGCGGCCGGTCAGCGGCGCGTCCTGGACCGCCAGGATCGCCTCGGGCGGCAGCGCGGCCATGCCGTCCACGGTGGCCGGTACGCCGGCGGCCGCCGCCACCGTCGCGGTGACCGCCCCGTCCTCGGCGGCGTCGCGGTGCCCGGCCGGCACGCTCTGCAGGATCGCCCGCCGGAACAGCCCTTCGGCGGCCGGGGCCCCGGCGAGGTACGCGATCGAGGCCGCCCCCGCGGACTGGCCGAACACCGTCACGTTGCCCGGGTCGCCGCCGAACTCCGCGATGTTCCGCCGCACCCACTCCAGCGCCGTGAGCTGGTCGAGCAGGCCGCGGTTGTCCGGGACGCCCGGAAGATGCCCGAAGCCCTCGAAGCCGAGCCGGTAGCCGAGGCTGACCACGACCACCCCGGAGCGGGCCAGCGTCGTGGCGTCGTACTGCGGCATGCCCGGCGCGCCGTACTTCCACAGGCCGCCGTGGATTCACACCAGGACGGGCAGCCCGCCCCCGCCGGGACTCCAGACGTTGAGCGACAGGCAGTCCAGCCCGGACTCCGCCGCCACACCGGCGGCACCCCCGGCCGGGGCGGGAGCTGCGGCGCGGCCGGCCCGAACGCCGTGCAGTCGCGCACTCCGTCCCAGGCGGCCGGCGGCGCGGGCGGCCGGAACCGCAGCGGGCCCTCGGGTGGCGCGGCGTACGGGATGCCCTTGTACGCGACGACGCCGTCTCGATCAAGGCCGCGCACGCGTCCACGGCCGGTCCGTACCATCACGCCTCCGAGCGTACGGACCGCCGGAAAACCCGGATTCAACGGGATAAATTGATGATCTCTGAGCCATGGACGAGCGCGAGGTGGCCATGCCCGGCGAACTGGCCAACTGGGCGGGAAGCGTCACGTTCCAGGCAGTACGTCCACTTCATGCTCCCCTTCGAGGCCATCGACGGGCACTTCGACGAGATCTTCTCCGCGGCGTACAGCGTCAGCCTCTTCACCCTCTGGCGCGACCCCGTGTTCGAGCTGGTCTTGACCAAACGGCGGGACGACCAGGCCGGGTCGCCGCCGGTCGGCGAGGACTGGTTCTCCGTGATCCCGGCCGAGCGGCAGGTGCCGTTCGGCGGGGACGGTGGCACCGAGCAACTCGGCGTTCCCGGCCCCTGGCACGAGCGGCTGCCGCACTTCCGGCCCGAGGCGACGCCCAGCACGGGGGTCGAGCTGCAGACGGAGTTCCTCGTGCCCCGGCACCACGCCGTCGCGGCGCTCCGTACGGTCGACGCGGTGCGCGACCGGGTGGCGCCCGTCCTGCAGGCCACCGAGATCCGCACGATGACGGGGGACGGCCTGTGGCTGAGCCCCGCGTACGGCCGCGACACCGTCGGCATCCACTTCACCTGGGTCAAGGACATGGACGCCGTCCTTCCGGTGATCGCGCTGCTGGAGGAGCTCCTCGCCCCGTACGACCCGCGCCCGCACTGGGGGAAGCTGTTCACCGCCACGGCGGCGGACCGCTACCCGCGGATGGACGACTTCCGCGCGCTGATGCGCCACTACGACCCGGCCGGCACGTTCACCAACGCCTACGTCGAGCGCTTCGTCGGCCACAGAAAGCCGTAGACACTGTCTACGGCCCTCTGGTAGACACTGTCCATGCGCGAGGAGGGCTCCCTTCGGGAGCGGCTGATCGACGTGGGTGCGGAGCTGGTCGCCACCGAGGGCACGGCCGCGCTGGGGTTGCGCGAGATCGCCCGCCGCGCGGGCGTCTCCCACGGAGCGCCCCGCCGCTACTTCCCGACCTACCACGCGCTGCTCTCCGCCATCGCGCGGCGCGGTTTCGACGACCTCGGCGCCCGGTTCGCCGGCGCCATCGCCGGGGTGACGGCGCCGCGGGATCGGCTGCGCGCCCTCGCCGGGGCGTACGTCGCGTACGCGCTGGAGCGCCGTGGCATGTTCGAGCTGATGTTCCGGCACGACCTGCTCGACAGCGAGCGGCAGGACGCATCGGACGGACCCCGGCTGCGCGAGTCGACGCTCCCGCTGTTCGAGGGCATCGTCGGGCTCGTCGCCCAGTGCCGGCCCGGCGAGCCGGAGGTCACGGCCGCCGTCCTCTGGTCGAACCTGCACGGCGTCGCCCAGCTCTGGACCTGGCGCAGCCTGCAGCTCGTCCTGTCCGGAGGCGCGGCCGACGTCGGCCGGCTCGTCGACGCCGTGCTGGACGCGCACCTCGGACCGGCGAACCCGTGACCGCCGCCGTACGGCCGCGCCCGGCGTTCGCGGCCAGTGTGGCCGGGGCGTCGCTGGTCGCGGTGGACGGCACGGTGCTGCTGGTGGCGCAGCCGAGCATGGGCCGCGACCTGGGCGCGAGCGTGGCGCAGGTCCAGTGGACGAGCACGGGCTACCTCGTCGCGGTGGCGGCGCTCCTCGTCATCGCCGGGCGCCTCGGCGACCGGTACGGGCACGCGCGGCTGCTGTCCGCCGGCGCGCTCGGGTTCGGGGCCGCCTCGGCCGGGGTGGCGCTTGCCCCCGGAGTGGGCTGGGTGATCGGGATGCGGGTCGCGCAGGGCGTGTTCGGCGCGCTGCTCCAGCCGGCGACCCTGGCTCTGCTGCGGCTGGCCTATCCCGCCGAGCGGCTGGGCACGCCCGTGGCCGTCCGCGCCGCCGCGATCGGGCTCGCCTCCGGGGCCGGGCCGGTCGCCGGAGGCGTCCTCGTCGCGCACCTGGGCTGGCGCGCGGTGTTCTGGGGCAACGTCCCCCTCGCACTCTTGATCGCCGTGCTGACCCGTACGGTACGGGCGCCGGCGCCCGCACGCGGCGAGGCGCAGCGGCTCGACCTGACCGGCGCGGCCCTGCTCGCCGCCGCGCTCGCGGCGCTGGTCCACACCCTGGCCGGCGTGCCCGCGCACGGCTGGACCGGGGCGCCGACGGTGCTCGGGCTCCTGGCCGCCGCCGGTCTCGCGGCGGCGCTGGCCGCGCACGAACGCCGCGGCCCGTACCCGATCGTGCCGCGCGTCGTGGCGCGGTCCGTCCCGGTGACGGCGTCGATGGCGCTCCTGCTGGTCGTCACCGCGGGCCTGTTCGGCGCGCTGTTCCTGGCCACGTTCTCCTTTCAGGACGTGCTCCGCCTGGACCCGCTCGCCACCGGGCTGCGCGTCCTGCCGATGACCGCGGCCATGGTCGCCGGCGCCCCCGCCGCCGGTCTCGCCCTGCGCCGGTACGGCCCGCGCCGCGTCGCGGCCGCCGGCACGGTCCTGCTCGCCCTCGCCATCCTGGCACTGTCGCGGCTCGCCCCGGCGAGCCCGTGGCAGGTCACCGGCGCGGCCTTCGCCGTGCTCGGCGCGGGGTTCGCCGCCGTGATGGTCACCGCGACGGGTACCGTCACCGGCGACGCGCCTCCCGGGTACGCCGGCGTCGCGGGCGGGCTCAAGCAGACCGCGATGAACATCGGGCCGCTCCTCGGCATCGCCGTCGCCACCAGCCTGGCCGGCTCACCGGCCGACGGCGCGCACACCGCCCTGCCCGTGCTCGCCGCGATCGCCATCGCCGGCCTGCTGCCGGCCTCGCTCCTGCCGTCGCTCCCCGTACGGGGAGCGGACCGGCCACTTCTCACGGAGGACAGGACATGACCCCCGACGGTTTCACGGTCCCGGTCGAGGACCGCTACTTCGAGGACTACACGGCGGGAACCACCCATGAGTACGGCGGCCTCACGATCTCCGAGGAGGAGATCGTGGAGTTCGCCGCCCAGTACGACCCCCAGTCCTTCCACGTCGACCCGGTGGCGGCCAAGGACGGGCCGTTCGGCGGGCTGATCGCCAGCGGCTGGCACACCGTCGCGCTCATGATGAAGCTGTTCGCCAAGTACTACCTGTCCACGGTCGCCAGTCTCGGCAGCCCGGGTGTGGACGAGCTCCGCTGGCTCCGGCCCGTACGCCCGGGAGACCGGCTCAGCCTGCGTGTGCACGTGCTGGAGACCCGGCCCTCACGCTCGGACCCGAGCCGCGGCATCGTCCGTACGCTCGCCGAGCTCCTGGACGAGGACGGCTCACCGGTCCTGAGCGTCACGGTCATCAACCTGCTCCGCACCCGCCCGCCCGTCAGATGACGCCGCGTCCGGACAGGGCGGTGAGCTCGTCGCCGGTGAGGCCCAGCAGGCGGCCGTAGACGTCGGTGTTGTGCTCGCCGAGTTCGGGGCCGAGATGCCGTACGGTGCCCGGGGTCTCGCTCAGCCGGGGGAACGCGCCCTGCATCGGGAACTCGCCGAAGTCCGGGTGGGTGAGGCGGATGATCGCCTCCCGGGCCGCGAAGTGCGGGTCCTCGAACATGTCACGCGCGGTGTAGATACGGCCCGCCGGCACCCCGCCGTCGTGCAGCCGGCCCAGCAGCTCCCCGGTGCCGATCCCCGCGGTCCAGCCGGCGATCAGCCCGTCCAGCTCGTCCATGTTGTGGCCGCGCGCGCCGTGGGTCGCGTAACGCGGGTCCTCCGCCAGCTCCGGCCGGCCCATGACGGCGGCCAGCCGGCGGAAGACCGTGTCCTGGTTGGCCGCCACGAGCACCATCTCGCCGCCCTTGGTCGGATAGACGTTGCTCGGCGCGACGTTGGACAGCACGGGCCCGGTGCGCTCGCGCTGGTAGCCGGCGATCGCCCACTCGGGCAGCAGCGACTCCATCATCGCCAGCACTGCCTCGTAGATGGCCGAGTCGACCACCTGCCCCCGGCCCGTACGGTGCCGGTCGTGCACGGCGGCGAGCGTGCCGAGGGCGGCGAACACCGCGGCCAGCGAGTCGCCCAGCGAGATCCCCGCGCGGGACGGCGGGCTGCCGGGGTCGCCGATGACGTGGCGTACGCCGCCCATCGCCTCGCCGATCGAGCCGTAGCCGGCCCGCGGGGCGTACGGGCCGGTCTGGCCGAAGCCGGTGACCCGTACGAGCACCAGGCCGGGGTTGGACCTGCGCAGCTCCTCGTAGCCGAGGCCCCAGCGCTCCAGCGTGCCCGGGCGGAAGTTCTCCACGACGATGTCGGCGCGGTCGATCAGCCGCCGGGCCAGGCCCTGTCCCTCGGCGGTGCGCAGGTCGCAGGTCACGGACTTCTTGTTGCGCGCGATGACCGGCCACCAGAGGGACCGGCCGTGCGGCTTCTCGCGTCCCCACTGGCGCATCGGGTCGCCGGCGCCGGGCGACTCCAGCTTGATCACCTCGGCGCCGAAGTCGCCCAGGAGCTGCCCGCAGAAGGGGCCCGCGATGAGCTGGCCCATCTCGACCACGCGGAGATCGGCCAGCGGTCCGGAGGAGGTGTCGGTCATCGGACGCCGAACTCCCAGTTTCCGCCGTTCCGGTACTCCCGCAGGACGCGGCGCGCCACGCTCTGCACGTGGACCTCGTCCGGCCCGTCGTACAGGCGCGCCTCCCGCGCGTGGCGGTACATCCGCGACAGGGGAGTGTCGTCGGTCAGCCCGGCCGCGCCGTACGCCTGGATGGCCCGGTCGACCACGTTGTGCAGCATCCGCGCGCCGACGACCTTGATGACGCCGATCTCCACGCGCGCCTCGTCGCCGGCGTCGATGCGGTCCGCGGCCTGCAGGGTGAGCAGGCGCGCGGCCTGGATCTCGGCGTACGAGTCGAACACGTGCCGCTGCATCAGCTGCTTGTCCGCGAGCGGCCCGCCGAAGGCGCTGCGGGCGTTGAGCCGGTCGCAGAGCAGGTCGAAGGCCCGCTGCGCCTGGCCGAGCCAGCGCATGCAGTGGAAGATCCGCCCGGGTCCGAGCCGCTGCTGGGCGATGCGGAAGCCCTGACCGCGCGGGCCCAGCAGGTTGCCCTCCGGGACCCGTACGCCCTCGTACCGGACCTCGTAGTGGCCGCCGTTCAGCCCGAGCACGGGCGTCTCGCGCACGATGCGGTAGCCGGGAGTGTCCGTCGGCACGATGATCATGCTGAACGCCTGGTGCGGCGGGGTGTCCTCGGGCTCGGTCCGGCACATCACCGTGGTGTACGCGGCGGCGGCCGCCCCGGTGGTGAACCACTTGTGCCCCTCGATCACCCACTCGCCGCCGTCGAGCGTCGCGGTCGTACGGAGCCCGGTCGGGTCGGACCCGGCGTGCTCGGGCTCGGTCATCGCGAAGCTGGGGGAGACCTCGCCGGCGACCATCGGCGTGAGGTAGCGGTCCCGCCACTCCTGGCCGGCGTACTCATTCAGCATGAGCGAGTCCTGGAGCGTGAACGTGCCGAGCGCGAGCTGGCCCCACTCGCTGCGGCCCTGCACCTCGTTCACGTACACGTAATCCAGGAACGGCAGGCCCCCGCCGCCGAGCTCCTCCGGATGGCCCAGCGCCCACAGGCCCGCCTTCTTGGCCTCCCGCTGGAGCTCGCGGAGCGCTTCGGTGTCGCCCCCGGCCAGGACCGGCTCGGCGGGCTCGACGCGCTCGGTCATGAACGCGTGGACGGCGTCGCGGATCGGCCGTACGTGGGCGGGGACCTCGAACGTCATCGGCCACCGCCCAGGTCGTCGGCGATGTCCCGGCCGCCGTACCCCTCGGGCGCGGCCACCTCGACGATGGGCTCGTCCCGGTCGTCGAACTCCAGCCGCAGCACCTTGCTCATCGTCGCGTGCATCTCGTACAGGCAGGTGATGTAGGTCAGCAGCAGGATCTCCTCGTCGCTGAGGTGCCGTTTGAGGACGGCGAAGACCTGGTCGTGCACCCGGCCGCCGTCGAGGACGATGCCGTCGGTGTAGGCGAGCACCGCCCGCTCCAGCTCCGTGAAGTGATCGGAGGTCTGCCAGTACGCGACGGCCTGGATCTTGTCCTCCGGCACGCCCATCGCCCGCATCTGCTTGCAGTGCTGGGAGAAGACGAACTGGCTTCCGCGCGCCCAGCCCGCGCGGCACTGGCCGAGCTCGCGCAGCAGCGGGTCGACCTTGGCCTCGCGGTAGAGGGCGAAGCCGCGCACGGCGTGGCGGAACACCTCGGGGGACTGGGCGAAGACCGTCCACCAGTCGCCCGGGGTGCCGGTGGCGGTGCCGTGGTCGACGGCCGGATCCTTGTCGGGCCCGAACAGGCGGTCGTAGAAGAACAGGATGCGCTCGTCGGTGACCTCGGCGCGGGGGACCTCTCGCAGGCGGGGCATTGACGTCCTCTCAGGCGTGGGCGGGCGCGTGCCGGTCGGCCGCGGTCTTCGGCGCGTGGCTGACGTCGGCCTCGGTGAACCCCTTGGTCCAGCAGGCGAACTCCAGCAGGATGCCGTCGGGGTCCTGGAAGTAGAACGAGCGGACGAAGACGCCGTCGTTCATGTCGGGGGCGACGCCGAACGGGCTGTCGTCGTGGTCGAGGATCGGGCTGACGGTGACGCCCTTGGCCTCCAGCCGCGTGCGGTACTCCTCGAAGTGCTCCTCGGGCACGTGGAAGGCGACGTGGTTCATCGACCCGACCGCGCTGACGAGGTCGCCCTGCTCGGGCCGGCCGGCCGGCGCGGAGACGCCCGGCACGCCGTCCGGGGCATGGGGGAACCAGAAGAACGCCACGCAGTCCCCGCCGCCGCAGTCGAAGAAGAAGTGCTGCCCCATGCCGTTCGGCAGCTCGATCGTCTTGATCAGCGGCATGCCGAGCACGCCGGAGTAGAACTCGACCGTGCGCCGCATGTCCGCGCAGACGAGCGCGAGATGGTTGATCCCGCCGAGCCGGAACTCGGTGTTCGTCCCTGTCATGCCTGCTCCTCTCACGGAACCGCAAAGTTGACTTGACAGTCACGTCAACTCGTCGCGATGATCTGTCCATCGGGGGCGCGTGTCAAGCCCGGGAGGTGAGCGCGGTGGCGGAGGAGAGCGCGCCGACGCTCACGCAGCGCGGCGCACGCACCCGCGAACGGCTGATCGAGGCCACCCGCGAGGTCTTCGAGGAGATCGGCTTCCTCGACGCGCGGGTCAGCCACATCACCGCGCGGGCCAAGGTGGCGTACGGCACCTTCTACACCTACTTCGACTCCAAGGAGGCCGTGCTCCGCGCGATCGCGGACCGGCTCTTCACGGACATGACCCGGCCCGGCCGCCCTCCGCTGAGCGGCGCCTCCCCGGCGGAGCGCGTACGCCGCGCCAATCGCTCGTACTACGAGGCGTATCTCCGCAACGCGCGGATGATGGCGATCATCGAGCAGGTCGCGACGTTCAACGAGGAGTTCCGCGAGATGCGCAGCCGGCACCGCGCCGCGTTCACCGGCCGCTCGGCCCACGCTATCCGCCGCTGGCAGGCCGAGGGCGTCGTCGACGCCGGGCTCGACGCCGAGATGGCGGCACGCGCGCTGGCCGCCATGGTCGACCACTCCCTCTACCTGCGGCTGGTGCACGGCGAGGGCGACGACACCGAACGCTTCCTGGACACGCTCGACGCGCTGACGGTCCGCGCGCTCGGCCTCGAGGAGCCGCAGTCGTGACGGCCGAGCTCACCGAGCACCTGGCGGCCCGGCTGGCGACGGCGCTCGGCCGTACGGTCGAGGTGAGTGGGCTGCACCGGCTCTCGGGCGGCGCGAGCCGGGAGACCTGGGCGTTCGACGCGGACGGGCGGCCGCTGATCCTGCGCCGCGACCCGCCGGCGGCGCCACGCCCGGAGGAGATGGCGCGCGAGGCCGCGGCCCTGACGGTCGCGGCGGGCGGCGGCGTGCCGGTGCCCCGGCTGGTCGACCACGGCGACGGCACGGGCACGATCGGCTCCCCGTACCTCATCATGGAACGGCTCACCGGCGAGACCATCCCGCGCCGGCTGCTGCGCGACGCGCGGTTCGCCGGGGTGCGCCCCGGGCTGGCCCGGACGCTCGGGGGGATCCTGGCGCGCATCCACGCGCTCCCGCCCGGCGAGGTCCCCGGCCTGCCCGCCGGCGACCCGCTGGAGGACCTGGTCGCCATGTACGAGGCCTTCGCCGAGCCGCGCCCGGCCGTCGAGATCGCCCTGCGCCGGCTCGCCCGCGACCGCCCGCCGCCCGCCGGCGACGCCATCGTGCACGGCGACTTCCGCAACGGCAACCTCATGATCGCCCCCGACGGCGTACGCGGCGTCCTGGACTGGGAGCTCGTCCACCGGGGCGACCCCGTCGAGGACCTCGGCTGGCTCTGCGTCAAGGCGTGGAGGTTCGGCGCGCCCGGCCCGGCCGGCGGTTTCGGCAGCCGCGCCGACCTGGTCGAGGGCTATGTCGCGGCCGGCGGCGAACGCCCGTCGCCGGAGGCGCTGCACTGGTGGGAGGTGTACGGCACACTGCGCTGGGCCATCCTGTGCCGTTACCAGGCCGAGCGCTACCTCTCCGGCACCGACCCGTCGATCGAGCTCGCCGCGCTGGGCCGCAGGGTGTGCGAGCAGGAGCACGACCTGCTGCTGATCCTGGGGCTGACCTCGCCGAAGACCGTCCCGGACCCGCTCACGGACCGCCCGCCCTCGCGGTCCGAGCCGCACGACCGCCCGGACGCGCCGACGCTGATCGACGCCGTACGGGCGTTCCTCGCGGACGAGGTGGCGGCGAGCGAGGACGAGCGGCTGCGCTTCCACGCCCTGGTCGCCGGCTCGGTGCTCGGCATCGCCCAGCGCGAGCTGCTGCTGAGGGACGAGCACCGCGCGGCGCACCGCCGCCGCCTGGAGGCACTCGGCTGCCGCGACGAGGCCGGCCTGGCCCTGGCGATCCGCGACGGGCGGCTGGACGGCCGGTTCGATGAGGTCACCGCCGCCGTACGGGACACGGTGACGGACAAGCTCCTCGTGGCCAACCCGCGGCATCTGGCGATACCGGGAGACTGAGCGTTGCCGCGCGACCGCTTTCGCGCGGGCACGTCTTTCGGCGATGGCCCGCATTCGGTTCGCGATGAAGGCGCCTTGTGCGCCCGGGGGAAACGGGCTGGTGATCAACCCATCGTCTGCGTAGTACGTCGACAGACAGCCCACGGCGATGGACGTCTCTCCCGGCGCGGTGGACGTGTGCAGGGGCTGGCCTGGGCTTTCCTGCCGTTCCATTGCGGTTGGGTCTGTCCAGCTCAGTCGGTTTTTTTTGGGGGTCGTTGGCAGGGCTGAGCGCTCCCGCAGAGGCTCGCCGCAAGCCGGATCACTGGACGTTCTGGGCCATCCGGCCAGCATGCGACAAAAAGCCTTCATCGGTTCGCATTTTGATTGGTTTGTATCTTTCACGGTTTTCGATGTCCCGAAATCAGGGAACACGATGGTTGCCGTTCATTCAAACGAAGGGCCGGCACGGCATCGGTGAAGATCACAGAAAGTACAGCTATATGCGCAGACAATCATTCGGCGGCCCGGAATCTTCTGGACGTTTGAACAGTTGGCCTACTGGTAGGCGAACGCGTTTCTATTGTCGGGTCGTCGTCGCGGCCGTCGTCGTCGCCTCGCTTCCCCAGGTGCCGAACGGGGCCTCCGCTGATGTTCCGCGCGGCCTGGGCAAGCCCGTCAAGACGTGTCACTGCAAGCAGGTGAGGCGAATCGCCCGTATGACCACGAGGAGAGTCAAGGCGAATCACTCCAAGAAGGCACCGAACGTCACTGAGTTCACCATCCCGACGGCGGCGTCTGGGGCGAGCCAGATCATTCAGGGCCCCGATGGGAACCTGTGGTTCACCGAGGAGGGTGCGAACAAGATCGGGCGGATGAGCCCGAACGGGATCTTCGTCGAGTACCAGATCCCGACGCCCGCCTCCGGGGCCGAGGGGCTCGTAGTCGGTCCCGACGCGAAGATCTGGTTCACCGAGACGAACACCAACAAGATCGGTGACATCACCGTAGACGGCACCATCAACGAGTTCTCGCTCTGCAACGTGGCAGCGCGGCCGCAGCACATCGCTCTGTACGGAGGAGCGCTGTGGTTCTCCGAGGCGGGGGTGGTCGACAAGATCGCCAGGCTCACGACCCTGGGGTCCTACGCCGAGTACAACATCCCGACACCCAACTCCGAACCGTTCGGGATCGCGACCGGGCCCAACCCGAACTTCCTGTGGTTCACCGAGCGTAACGGCAACAAGATCGGGCGGCTCAACGCGGGCGCGCTGTTCAGTGAGTACTCCATCCCGACACCGAACGTCCGTCCGTGGCAGATCACTCCTGGGCCCGACGGTCGCGTCTGGTTCACCGAGAACGCCGGGAACGCGCTCGGCGCTCTGCTGCCGAGCAGCGGGGCGATCAGTGAGTACCCGGTACCCAGCCCCGACGCCCAGGTCAGAAGAATCACGACCGGGCCGGATGGCAACCTGTGGTTCACCGAGTTCGCCACCGGCAAGGTCGGCACCTCGACCACCAGCGGTGCGATCACCGAGACCACCCTGCCCACGCCGAACGCCGGACCCATCGGAATCACCAATGGGCCGTTGGGAAGCCTCTGGGCGATCGAGAACATCGGTAACAAGATCGCTCAAATCACACCCTGAGTGGGAACCTGCGACGGTGACCGGCGCGGAGTCGGTGTCAGAGCGATAGCGGGTCCGTCAGCGCAGCGAAGCGCCCCGCCTGTCCCCTTGGTGAACCGGGGACGGCGGAGCGCCTTTCGAGCGAACGCTCGCCGGCATTGACCAAGTTCCCGCAGCGATTGTTACCGAATGCCCCTATTGGTCCCTTCGCGTACTCGGTCTTGGTCACCAAGGCAGCGGAATATGCTGAATCCGGTCACGTGGTACGTCGCCCCTGCCTGACAATGATAGAAATCACAGAAAGTGCACCTATATGTGTGAAAAGAAGTCTAGCATAAAATCTCTCGGACGACCCGGCAGTGCCGTCGACCGTAAGCGAATGTGGGCGTACTGTCGGGCCGGGGTGATGGCTGCCATGCTCGTCACATCGCTTCCGCAGTCAGCACATGATGCTCTCGCCGGCGTCCCGGGTGAAGCTGTACTCAAGTGCCATTCGGGAATAGAGTCGCAACGCGCGCAAAAGACTGTGATCAAGGCTCCGGAGGAACACTCCAGGAAAGCGCCGACCGTTACCGAATTCGCCATCCCCACCGAAGACTCTGGGGCGAGCCAGATTGTTCAGGGCCCCGATGGGAACCTGTGGTTCACCGAGGAGGGTGCGAACAAGATCGGGCGGATGAGCCCGAACGGGATCTTCGTCGAGTACCAGATCCCGACGCCCGCCTCCGGGGCCGAGGGGCTCGTAGTCGGTCCCGACGCGAACATCTGGTTCACCGAGACGAACACCAACAAGATCGGTGACATCACCGTAGACGGCACCATCAACGAATTCACACTCTGCAACGTGATGGCACGGCCGCAACACATCGCCCTGTACGGAGGGGCGATCTGGTTCTCCGAAGCGGGAGCGGTCGACAAGATCGGCAGGCTCACGATCCTCGGGTCCTACTCTGAGTACAACGTGCCGACGCCTCATTCAGAACCGTTCGGGATCACCACCGGACCCAACCCGAACTTCATGTGGTTCACCGAGCGGGACGGCAACAAGATCGGGCGGCTCAACGCGGGCGCGCTGTTCAGTGAGTACTCCATCCCGACACCGAACGTCCGTCCGTGGCAGATCACTCCTGGGCCCGACGGCCGCGTCTGGTTCACCGAGAACGCCGGGAACGCGCTCGGCGCTCTGCTGCCGAGCAGCGGGGCGATCAGTGAGTACCCGGTACCCAGCCCCGACGCCCAGGTCAGAAGCATCAAGACCGGGCCGGATGGCAACCTGTGGTTCACCGAGTTCGCCACCGGCAAGGTCGGCACCTCGACCACCAGCGGTGCGATCACCGAGACCACCCTGCCCACGCCGAACGCCGGACCCAACGGGATCACCAACGGGCCACTGGGAAGCCTCTGGGTGGCCGAGACCACCGCCAACAAGATCGCCCAAATCACACCTTGAGAACGCGATGGGAGTGTCCGCATCTCGTGCCCGAGTTGGTTGCGCACCGTCGTGTTCGTCCGGTGGCATAGGCGGCGGGCGGCGGCTGAGAGATGGACGCCGCATATGCACGCCCGGCGGGCTGTCCGGCGCGCTGGACGGCCCCGCCATCGTTTGCCTCCAGGCGGCAACGTGAACACCGGTGCGTGCGACCGCTCCGCGAGGCGTGAACCGGTCCACCGGTGGTTGGGCGCACGTCGACGGGGCGTTCGGCGTGTGGGTCGCGGCGAGCCCCGCGACCCGGCACCTCGTGGGCGGCCTGGAGCCGGCCGACTCGGGGGCCTGCGACGGTCACAAGTGGCCGTACCTCCCCTACGACTCGCCGCCGCGTGCACGCCCGGCCCGGCGTGCACGCGGCGGCGATGGCGACCGGGCTGCGCGAACTGGGCCGCGACGGGGTCGCCGAGCTGGTCGACCGCTGCTGCGCGCTGGCCCGGCGGTTCGCCGACGGCCTGACCGCGGCCGGGTTCGAGGTGGCGAACGAGGTGGTCCTCAACCAGGTGCTGGCCGGTTTCGGGGACGACGCCCGTACGGACGAGGTGGTGGCGGCGGTGCAGGCGGACGGGACGTGCTGGGCGGGCGGCACGACCTGGCGCGGGAGGCGGTACATGCGGATCTCGGTGTCGAACGCCACCACCACCGAGGCGGACGTGGAAGGGTCGGTCGCCGCCATCGCCCGCCTCGCCACCTGAGGCCGGCGCGTCACTGGGCCGTACGCAGGGTCAGGCGGTCGAGGCGCAGTTCGGCGACGCCGCGATAGGCGCCGGCGAGGACGCGCGCGAGGCCGCCGCGGTGCTCGAACGCGTGGGTCACCACGGTGCCGGCCCCGCGCGCCTCCCACCGCCAGACGCCGGTCTCCCGGAACCCCGGGATCTGCCAGACCGCCTCGATCCGGTCCTCGGCGATGAGGGTGTACTCCCAGTGTCCGTGCAGACCGCGTACGACGATGGGGTACCGGGCACCCGTGGCGGCACGGGCCGGCGCCTCGATGGACTGGAACGCCGGGTTCCAGTCCGGCAGCGCCCGCGCGTCGAGCAGCGCGTCTCGGATGGCGGCGGGCGGCGCGTCGATGAAGCGGGTCGCCTCCTGGGAGGTCATGACCGGGACTCCGGGTGGAGCGCGGCGGCCAGGCGGGCGGCGGCGCCCGGGTCGTGGGCGGGCAGGACGACCATGCCGGGCAGGTTCGCGCGGAGTTCGTTCACCTTCTGGGCGGCGGTGCGCATCTGCCGCCTGTCGCCGACGCCCGGCAGCCTGCCGCCTGCCAGGAGCCGGTCGTCGTACGTGAGGTCGCCGACCATGAGCAGCGGCGGGAGGCCGGGCCGCCGTACCAGCAACGACAGCGATCCGGGCGTGTGGCCGGGCGTGGGCAGCAGCACCAGGCTGCCGTCGCCGAACAGGTCGTGCCCGTGGCCGAACGGCGCGATCGCCGGGTCGGCGAGCCCCTCCGGCTCCACGTGCCGCCACCGCAGGTGGGGCAGGTCGATGTGGCCCGGCATCAGCCCCCGCGCCTCGGGCATCGGCCGCCGCAGCGAGTCCCACTCCTGCCGGCTGGTGATGATCTCCGCGCCGCCGAGCTCGGGCAGGCCGCCGATGTGGTCCTGGTGCAGGTGGGACAGGACCGCGGTCCGTACGTCGCCGATGGCGTGGCCGAGCCCGCGCAGCCCGGCCGTCAGGGTCTCGTCCGGGCCGATGTCGAACCGGGCGAGCCGGGAGTAGACCAGCCCGTTCAGGCCGCCGGGGAAGTAGTGCGGGTCGGTCACGGACGCGCGGTCCTGGCCGGTGTCGAACAGGACGAGACCGTCGCGGTGCTCGATGACGTACGCGTTGACGGGCAGGGGCGCGGTCCACCGGCGCGAGGTGAACAGCCAGAAGTAGAGGTTTTTCCGCGTCGGGCCGACGTGCTCGGGGTGGATGGCGACCGTGCCGGTGCTGATGACCGACACGTCGGCGATGGGGTCGTGCGCTGTCATGGCGAGCTCCTCAGAACGTGTTACACAACATTAGATTATACGACATCTATTGCCGTCAAGGCCGCCCCCGTGGTCCCCGGGGGCGGGCCGTCCTACTCGAGGGCCTGGCGCGGGTCGATCGGGATCTCCCGTACCGTTCCCTCGGCGCGTTCTTCCGCCTTGCGCTGCAGCGTCGAGGTGCCGCAGCAGCGGGCGTACTGGTTGTGCCAGTCGGCCAGGAACGCGTTGTACGGGGTGGCGCCGATCAGCTTCACGTCCGACTCGTCGTTGTGCCACGCGGCATTGATCGTCCAGTTGTTCGAGCCCGTGAACACGATCTTCGAGCTCTTGACGCCGGCGTACGTTCCACTGATCGCCAGGTACTTGTCGTGCGTGTAGTGCAGGGCGTTGCCGTTGACGTCGACCCCGCGGGTGGTGTCGTGCACGTCGATGTTCTTCGGATGCGCCTTCAGGTACGCCTGGACGCTGTCGTCGACCTGCCCCGCGGTCATCAGGATGTGCACCTTGACGCCCGTGGCGGCCAGGCTGACCAGCTTCTTGGGAAGCTCGAGGTAGTGGGAGCCGCCCGGCGAACCGTGCGCGGTCCACTGGAACATCGCGAGGTTGAGCTCGGCCGGTGCCTTGACGTTGTTGAGCACGCCCAGCCAGACGTCACCCTTGCTCGTCGCGCGCGGCCACTGGTAGGAGGGCGGCGAGAGCGTCCGTGCGCTGGTCCCGTTCTTCGTGTCGTAGTAGCCGGCCGACAGCGGGCCGGACCCGCTGACCGCGCCCTTCGACATCGCGGTGAAGTAGTTCGCGTACGAGTTGTAGAAGGCGACGTTGCCCTTGACGGTCTCACTGCTGTTCCAGGCGGTGGAGGCCTGGGAGCCGGTCGGGTTGGCGCTGCTGACCGTCACGCTCCGGTTCGCGTCGCTGCCGCCGCTGAACATGTAGAACTTGGCGTGCAGGAACGATCCTGAGTAGTGGGACAGGCAGCCGCCCGGGCACAGCGCGGCGAAGCTCGGCGCCTTGGGGTCGTTGCCCAGCTCCGCGACCAGCGACTGCCACGTCGCGTCGTCGGAGTGCTTGTCCATGAGAACTTTGACGATGACGCCACGCTGGTGCGCCGCGACCAGGGCGTCGGCGAAGCTCGGCCCGGGCTCACTGTCACTGATGCTGTACATGGCGACCCGGATCGTCTGCCCGCATCCGGCTCCGTTGATCGAGTCGATGATCGGCCCCATGATCGCCAGCTGGGCGTCCGGGTCCTCCGGGTCGTTGAACTTCGCCCCCGACGTGGAGGTGAAGGTCCGGCTCTCGCAACTGCTGGGAGCCTTGGCCTTCTTCACCGTGGCGTTCGCGGCCACCGGCGGCACTGTGACGACCAACGCCGCGACTGCGAGCGCGACCGTTCGCTTCATCCTGATCCCCGTCCCCTCGTTCCTGGAGGTGAGACGCGGATGGAAACGGGATGGATGACAAGCGATTCAGTTATTTCAGGAAGGTTCTCCTCTTGTGACCTGGGGTTCCGCCGAAACCACGCCGAGACAGGCTGTTATGGCCGGATCTCGGGCACCGTGCGGGCGTCATGGTTCCGGTCGATCCGCGTCGACGACCCGCACCCGGCGGTGTTCGCCGGACGGATAGCGGCCGGCCGCTCGCGGGCCGAGGTGCAGGGCGCATTCGTGGCAGCAGGCGAAGGCCCGCGGAGGGGCACCGGGGTGGTGGCGCGGACATCGCGTCGAGACTGGCGGTCCGCTCGGGGCTTTTCCTCGCGCTGCGCGACCCGCTGCGCGAGGCGCTTATGAACAACAAGAAGATCAGCCGCTATGTCACGGTTTAGCCTCCCTGTTCTGCTGGTGCACGAGAAACGATCAATGGAGCGAGAGTCACTACGCGCATGACTGGAGAGTCCTATGCGACGTCGTGAGATATTCGATTATGGAACCATCGCTGCCGCTGCGTAGTAGCATCTCTACGCTGGAACTACGCTCGCTGACTGTGCCCAGAATTGGGGCGTGACCGTAAATGGGGAATGCGGCAATGGACTCCGTTGTGGTGCGTCGTTTTCAAGCAGCGTCCGGATCGACGCAACAGGCTGCTGTCACCACAGCCGACGGCAAGATGGTGCTCATTGACCTAGAAATCCCGCGCGGTACTCAAGACAAGGAAGTTATCCGGCCTGGTGGAGGAAAGTTACCGACAGGCCATGCGTGGCCCTCTGGTGGGCCTCTCATTCAGGTTCGTGTGCGAAACTGGCGCACCTGGCACTGGCTAACGGCACTAGTTGTCCTGGCCGGCGTGATCGCCGGTGCATGGAGCCTGACGGTTGCCGCCGCAGTGATTTGGGTCGCTGTGACCTATTGTGCTGAGTATACGCGGGCGCACGCCTTCGACGACATCGACCCAAAGGTGACGCACCGATTCCGGGCTCTGGCTCGTTACCACTTGTGCGGCTCAGCCGTGCTGTACTTGGTGCCCATCGGATTAGCGATCGCGTTTTATCTATGCCTCGCAGCGTTCGTAACTTTCTTTGACAATTCTATGACGGTTGGGCAGCTACTGGCGCTGCAGCGATGGTGCTTGCGCGGTTCGACCTTTTTCGATAACTGGATCAAGCTTAGTGAGTTCCGAGTATTCTTCCTGCTGGTCGGCGTCTACCTGCTGAACTGTCTGCTGCTGTCGTGGCACGGCAACGGCGGCGCGAGTTCGGGACGTCGGGAGGCCCGTGCCGTCGTTCGCTCGATCCGATGGGTGGCCGGTCGCTACTGCCGTTTCAGTGGACCCCTCGCTGCCGGGCTGGCGGTGCTGGCTTCGCTAACTCTCCTCAGCGTCCCCGTGAGTACGTTGGGCGCCGAGTTGCGGCTGAAGGCGGTGACCGACCAAAAGGCATACGTCGCAGCGGCTGATAAAGTCCAGGCCGAGTTATCTGGCCAAGTTGCATCGAGACTCTACGGGCAGGTGCTCAATGCGATGCCGCCGAAGTACCAGAAGGTATTACTGTCGCTTACGGACATAGACAGAAAGATTAAGTCAGCTAGCGATCGGGTCAACGCTGCTCGCCGCTACGGTGCCATCAATCTAAACGGAGAGAAATTTCTCGGCGAAGAGAAGGGTCGGCTCCGTCGTGTTGAAGGCCTCCAGTCGAAGTGGACTATCAATGACTCCGTTCAGAGCCAGAATATCCGGGCGCCGGAGAGTCTGACTCATGAACAGGCCGTGGGGGCGCGTAAATATGTCGCTGCCGGACCTGCGGACAACGACGTCGAGATCCTTAAGGAGGACAAGAAAGCGGTCTTCCTCCAGGTGGAGAAGGTGGCGTCCGCTCCTCTAGGAGATGCGCTCAAGGCGATCGTGAAAGATGTCCCGCTCGCGGCACCGCTGGTAGACACCTTTCTAGAGGCAACGGACAACATCGCTCAGGATCAGCTGACCAAAGCGGCTGCTCCGATTGCCGACATGGCCGTTCGGAAGTCCGGCGACGTGAAGGCCGCAACGAAGGCAGCCGCCGCCCGGATCATCGCCAACGTTGACATCGCGAAGGCCGCCAGGAAGTTCGCCGCTGCAGCAACAGGCCAGGCCACCATATGGAGCCGAAAAACGTCCATCGCGAAGCACATCGTCAATCAGGCTGACCGCAAAGCCGTCGACAATGCGATTCGTAAGCTGACGGATACGAATAAGGGCGCTCAGAGCATTGCCGTCGACCGCGTCGCCGACGACCCCAGTACAAGCCGACAGGCCGCGATCGTAGACAGACTCCGTTCGATCAGGGACACAGGAGGAGGCTCGGCACGCCTCGAGGCGGCGCATTCGATCTTTGCTCTGCAACCTGACCTGCCTACATTGATCTCAGAAAAGGAAGGGGCTGCAGCAGGTGATATCTGCGGCTGTCGGTGGGTAACCATTCCGGGCTCCGGTTATTGATTGCGTAGCCAAGCCAACACCAACCGTGTCCGTCTCCTTGGGCCTGTACGGTGCCAATACGCTGTCGACGCTCGAACCCACTGCTGTGGCCTTTTGGACCTGGAGGGTGTGGTGGTCGCCGCGGACGCGCTGCACACCCAGCGCGACCACACCCGTTTCCTGGCCGAGGAGAAGAACGCCCACTTCATCCTGGTGGTGAAGAAGAACCAGCCGTCGTTGTATCACCAGCTCAAACAGCTGCCTGGCGGCAGATCCGGGTGGGGCACGTCGAGGAACACCATGGCACGGCCGCACCGAGCACTTGGATCCGGCAGCACTGGCAGATCGAGGCCCTGCACTTGATCCGTGACGTCGCCTACTGTGACGGCGGCATCTCCAATTCTGGGCGGGTGGCGTCGAACTCGCGAAGTATCTCGCCGACGTGGACCGGCGCGGCGACCCCTGATCTCGGGCGGGCGTTCAGGCGTCGTCGGGTTCGGGTCTCGGAGCGCGGACTCGCCGCCGGAACGGTGTTACGGTCTCGACGGCTTCGGGGCGGCGGACGATCAGAAGGGCGCCGGCCAGCAGCAGGCTCGCGACGATGGCGTCCAGCCAGTAGTGGTTCGCGGTGGCCACGACGACGAACAGGGTGAGGGCCGGGTGGGCCAGCCACAGCCATCGCCAGCGGGAGCGGCCCGCGGCGATGAGGCCGATGGCGATCACGAGGGCCCAGCCGACGTGCAGGGAGGGCATCGCGGCGAACTGGTTGGCCATGCCCTCGGTGTCCACCTTCCCGTACGGGGAGGGGCCCACGACGTGTCCCGTGTCGACCAGGCCGAAGGCCGGGATCATGCGCGGCGGGGCGAGAGGGAAGGCCAGGTGCAGCACCAGGGCGGCGCCGGTGAGCAGCGTCAGGGTCCGCCGTACCCAGACGTAGTGCGCGGGGTGGCGGTAGAACATCCACAGCAGGAAGACGATCATCGCCGGGAAGTGGACGCTCGAGTAGAAGACGTTGGCGGCCTTCTGCGGGAGCTCGCCGTGCAGGAGCAGCGACTGGACGGACGCCTCATCCGGCAGGTGGACGGCGCGCTCCCATCTCCACACCCGGTCGGCGTTGGCGAAGGCCTCGGTGACGTTGCCGTTGGCCAACAGCCGCCCCAGCCGGTAGAGGAAGTAGAGCGCCGTGACCAGGAGGAGTTCGGGGAGGACCCTCGGACGGGTACGGGACAGGGACGCGGTGTACACGGCCGTCCTTTCGGGAGGACGCCCGAGCGCGGCGGGGGCTCACGGGCGTAGGGCGTTGAGGACGAGGTTGGCATACCTGCGCCACTGGGCGGGGTCGTGGATGCCCTGCTCGATGAGCGCACGGGAGGATCCGCCCAGCAGGATCCGGATGTCCTGGATCGTGGCGTCGGAGCGCAGCCGGCCCTGGCGCCGGGCGGCGTCGACGATCCGGGAGAACTGCTCGGTGAGGCCCTCGATCCACTGGTCGTCCGTCGGCAGGACCGCGGCGAGGACGCGGTCGCCGGCGAGCCGTTCGGACATGTCGCCGAGGAGTTCCCGCAACGCGGTGAAGGCGTCGGACTCCTCGGCCGCCGCCGCGACCCGCTCGGTCAGCCAGATGACCTGGTGGCGGGCGACGGCGGCGATGAGGTCGGCCTTGGTGGGATAGCTGCGGTAGACGGTGGCCTTGCCGACCCCGGCCCGAGCGGCGACCTCGGGCACGGTGGCCTCCAATCCCCGCTCGGCGAAGACCTCGATCGCGGCGGCGATGACCCGCTCGTGGTTGCGCCGGGCGTCGGCGCGGCGGCCGCTCCAGGCGGCCGACGGCGGTTCGGGGTCCTGCGGAAGCGCTGGAGGCATGGCCACAAGTCTGCCGGGTCCGTCTAGCCGAAGGTCTCCTGGCCTTGGGGTGCGGGCTCTTCACCGGCGGTGAGGGGCGCGCGGTCGGGTACGGACGCGCGCGGGATGAGGAGGCTCGCGATCGCGGCCACCGCGATCGCACCGGCGCCGAGCCAGAACGCGTCCCCGTACGCGCCGTCGGTCGGCAGCGGGTGGGCGACGGTGACGCTGCCGGCCAGCAGGGTCGCCACCACCTGCGAACCCAGGGACGAACCCACCGAGCGGACCAGCGCGTTCACGGCCGTGCCCTCGCCGGTCTTGTCGCGTGGGATGGCGTCGACGATGAGGTTGGGCATGCCCGCCATGCCCAGGCCGATCCCGGCGAACAGCACCATCGACCAGCCGATGACCGCACCCTGGGACCCGTGCTGGAGGGCGAGTACGGCCAGTCCGGCCGCGGCGACGAGTGCTCCGATCGACAGCGGGATCTTGGACCCGACCCGTACGCCGATCCGCCCGGCCACCCCCGCGGCCACGAGCATCATCAGGCAGGCGGGCAGCAGCATCAGGCCGGCGCCGGTGGCGTCGAGGCCGAAGCCGTAGCCGGCCGCCTTCGGGGTCTGGGCGAGCTGCGGGATCAGGACGAACGCGCCGAACATCCCGAAGCCGAACAGCAGCGTCGTGAGGTTGGTGACCAGCACCACCGGACGCCCGAGTACTGACATGTCCACCAGCGGCTCGGCCACCCGCCGCTCGTAGAAGACGAACACGGTCAGCACGACGAGGCCGGCCACGATCAGCCCCAGGGTGCGCGCGTCACCCCAGCCCCACGTCGAGGTACGGGTGAGCGCGAAGAGCGGGGCGATGAGCCCGACCGCCAGCAGCAGGATGCCGCCGACGTCGATACGCCCGGGCGTCCGGGTGCCGCTCTCGGGCAGCCGCAGCGCGCCCAGCGCCGCCAGGCCGGCCGTGATGGCGCCGCTCCAGAAGATCCATTGCCAGGTGGCGTGGTCCATGAGCAGGCCGCCCATGAGCAGACCGCCGCCCGCGCCGATGCCCGCGATCGCCGAGACCAGGCCCAGCGCGGCGGGCCGCCTTCTGGCCGGGAAGCCGTCGCTGATGATGCCCAGGCAGAGCGGGATGATGCCGCCGCCCGCGCCCTGGACGACCCGGGCGGCCACGAGCATCCAGATGTCGGTGGACAGCGCCGCCACCACGCTGCCGAGGGCGAAGATCGCCAGCGCGGCGACGAGCATGCGCCGCTTGCCGAGCATGTCGCCGAGCCGCCCGAACACCGGCGTCAGGATCGCCGCCGAGAGCAGGTAGCCGCTCATCACCCAGGAGACGTCGGCCGTGGACGCGTTCAGCGCGTGGCTCAGCGTGCCGAGGCCGGGCAGCACCGCGGTCTGCGCCAGGGAGTACGCCGCCGAGGCGAGCGCCAGCACCGCCACACTCCCCGCGCCGGCCGACGCCTCCTGCTCCTCTGTGTCACTCACCCGGGCCTCCCGAAGACGTAAGAACGGACCCGCAGGTCCACTTGATGCACGCTAACACTCAAGTGGACTCATGGGTCCGGTACGGGAAGTGGGGTGGATCACACGGTCGCGGGCGGGTGGGGGCCCGCCGCGAACTCAGGGGGAGGGGAAGGTCGCGGCGGCCAGGTCGCGTACGGCCTTGATCGCGTTGATGATCTGCTCCTGCCGATCGATGTCGTCGGCGTACCGCAGCCGCTTGGCGATGTCGCTGTGGTGATCGGCTTCGCCGTTGAGATAGTCGAGGACTGCGGACACCGCCCAGCGCGGGGGAGTCGTCGGGTTCGGTGCGGTCGTGATCGTCATGTCACTCCTTCCAGGCGGTTTCGCGTCGGTTCCTTGCTCACCTCCCACTCTCGCCGCCGCGACGCCTCCCGTCTGCGCGGCCAGCCCCCATCTTGGGATCCCGCCAGCGGTACACCGGCATGCCTGCCAGTACCAAAGTGCCCCAGAGAGGCCCGCGTCAGGCGAGGCTCTTCCAGAAGGCCGTGTCGTGCTCGACGCCGAACCGGTCGGTGACCGCGGAACACGCGGCCGGTGGGCGTCCGGTGGCCGGTGAGGTACTACAGGCGACGAGTGACATCATCGCGTCCGTCTGCGGGCCGTATCTGGGCCAGCCCGGCGTGGAGGCGCCGTTCGGGTCGCCGTGGGCCGTGAAACGGCCCCAGTAACGGATCATCTGGTTGGACAGTTCGAGTTCGTCGTCGGTGTACGGCAGGGTCTGGCCGAGGTAGTCCCAGATGTAGCCGAGGTCGTCGACGTGCGTGGCGCCGAAGGGGAACGCGCGGGCCGTCTCGCTCTTCTGCTGGATCAGGTAGATCGAGGTGAACTGCGGCGTCGCGCTCTCGGCGAACTCATAGGCGTACGTCGGCACGTACCGCGACAGCCGCCCGTAGAGCACCTGCCGGGTGTACGAGGCGGAGTCGTTCTGCACCGTGGTCCACGCGACGCCCGGTGAGGCGAACCTGCCCACGGGGTACTCCGCGAGCACCCTGTCCGCGTTCGCGCCGTACGCCGACCGCACGAGCGCCTCGTACTGCGCGGCGGTCAGCGGCCGGCCCGCGTAGTCGTAGTTCTGGAACGTGAACAGAGCCCGCTCGTTGTTCACCTGGCCCAGCAGCACGGGCACGCGGTTGAACGTCCCGGCCGGCACCGCGGCCGCGGGATCGACGGGGAAGGCGGCGCCGCCGACCGAGGGCCGTACGCCCGCCCGCTGCTGGGCGGCGAGAAGGTCGGCCGCCGGCTTGCCGCGCAGGCACGCGAGTACGTCCGGAGCACCCGCGCAGCCGGCCTGCTGGACGAACGCGAGGCCCGACCGGTCCGCGTCCGCGGTGGACTGCAGGCCGCAGCCGCCGCTCATGATGATCGCCCGAGCGAAGAGCCCCTTGGCGGCCGGGGAGGCGAGCTGGGCGCAGACCGAGGTGCCGCCGGCGGACTGGCCGGCGATGGTGACGTTCTGCGCGTCGCCGCCGAAGCGGCCGATGTTGGACTTCACCCAGCGCAGGGCCGCCTGCTGGTCGAGGAGGCCGAAGGTGCCGGCGCCGCGCAGCCCGGGCAGGCTAAGGAACCCCAGCGCGCCCAGCCGGTAGTTGATCGTCACGACGACCGCGCCGGCCTGCTGGGCGAACTTGCGCGGGTTGGTGTCCTGGCCCGCACCGCCCGTGAAGCCACCGCCGTGGATCCACACGAGCACCGGGCGCCGCCCCCGCGTCCCGTGCGGCGCGTAGACGTTGAGGGACAGGCAGTCCTCGGTCAGCGTCGGGCTCTCATAACCCGGATCCCAGCCGCTGCCCTGCACACAGCGATGGCCGAACCGCGTGGCGTCCCGTACGCCGCCCCACCGCGCCGCCGGCCGCGGCGCGGTCCACCGCAGGCTCCCCGTGGGGCTCACGGCGTAGGGGATGCCGAGCCACTCGTCGTACCCCGTCAGGCTCGCGCCGCGGACCTTGCCGCTGGCCGTCTCGACCAGGGTCGACGTCGTACGGGCCGGATCCCCGGTCCCGAACGTCGTCGCGGCCACGGGGGACACGATTCCGAGGCCGACCAGGCCACCGATCGCGATGGCGATTCCGCGTCGTCTCGTACGTCTCATCGCTGCGCAAATCCTTAGGACGGGATTTCCGGTGAGTCAGTGGCCGGGTCCGGCCGGGTAAAGCGCGGGGCGAATTCCCCTACACCCGGCGAAGGAGCTATTCACCGCCACCGCCCCCGTCGCCTCCATCGCCTCCATCGCCTCCGTCACCGCCGTCGGATCCGGAGTCGGAGGCGCTGTCGCCACCCGCGTCCGACGCGTCCGAGGCCGAGTCCGAACCCACGTCGCTCGTCGCGCTCGAGACGTCCCCGCCGCCACCGCCGCCACTGAACGTCGGGGTGCTCGGCGGAGGCGTCTCCTCGACCGGCGGCGGCGCGGGCTTCTCCGCCTGCGGCGGATCGGCGGCGGGCGGAGTGCTCTTCACCGGCTTCTTCGGCTTCGTGGACCCGGCCGGCGGCGACGGGTGCGGAGGAGCGGTCGTCTGCGTCGGCTTGCCCGGCGGGGTGTGCGGCGAGGAGGACGGCCGGTCCGAGCGCGGGTTGTCCCCGCCGGGGCGTACGGGCGCGGGGCTCCGTGGCGGCGGGGTACGGGCCGCGGCCTCGTCGTTCACCTTGCGGGTGAGTGAACGGACGTCGTCCGGCAGGTCCGGCAACGGCTTGGCGCTCGCCTGCCGCGCGGGGCCTCGGAGGTTCTCCTCGTCGGTCAGGCGCGATCGCTCCTGCTCCGACAGCCGTCCCGCCTGGCTCTCCAGCCCGTGCAGGATCCAGGCCATCTGCTTCTGGGCGGAGCCGGACAGCGCGCGCAGCGGCCCGCGGGCCTGGTTCAGCAGGCCGAGCTGCTGCCGGGTGGCGGCCAGGCTCGCGCTGGCGCGGCCGTACGACTCCACCGTCGCCAGGTCCGCCCGCAGCGGGGCGCGCAGCAGCAGGAGGTCCGCCTTACGCTGCTCGAGGCGCTTCATGAGCGCGCGCAGCCGGGGGGACCACTGGTCGCGGGGTACGCCCGCGGCGGCGTGCTCGGCCTTGTCGATCTGCGCCAGGTCCTTGTCGACCTGGGCGAGGACCCCCTTGGCCCGCGAAACCCACGTCGTGTCCACGGCCGTCGCCGCCTGCGGGGCGTTCGCGCGGTTGCGCGGCTGTTCGTGGTCGGCGGTCGTCAGCGAGGTGCCGACGTCGCCGGAGATGAGGGCGGCGACGACGGCGGAGACGCCGGCGATCGCCAGCGCGGCGCGGCCTCGCCGTGCGCCGGGGCGGCTCCGCCCGGCCGGCGCGGACGACTTACGGACGGCGGGCTCGGCGACGCGGGGGGAGAGCCGCGGCTCCGGGACGATCGCCTGCCTGGACTCGTACCGGACCTTCCGAGCCTCGCGGCGGTGCTCGCTGCAGCAGTAGATACGGGGCGGCCCGCCACCGGTCGGCTGGGTAATGGGGTTGTCGCAGCCGCGCAGTCCGCAGGTCTGCGACTCACCGGGAGTGTGCTGTGTCACAGCCATGCGGATCATTAAAATATTTGCAAACTGTCTCGTCAACGATTTCTCTGAATGGACAGGCATAAATGCATTACTCCGTGTACCACCGCTGGTGCATTTCGTGGCCGGGATCGGCGCGGACGCATGGCGGTCGTCGTTTCCGACGGTGGTGACTGTCCGAAAAGGTGGACCGTTGCGGGTTCCGGCCATACGAGAGCGCCGCCGCCTTCACCCCGGGGCGCCCCGGTCACTTGGGGAGTTCAGCGCGATCGAGTCGTCCGTCTCGGCCGGAAGGTAACGGCCGGACAGCGCGCTCGTACGGACGCGGGTCGCCTTCGGCACCACGGAGTGCCGCGTGATGACCGCGTCGGACAGGGCCCCTGGCGGGAGTGCACCGGGTCGGACCCGAGCATCTCGATGAACCGTACGAGGGTGCTCTTGGCCGCCGCGATTTTGCGCTCCATCACCTGTGCCACCATTCCCTCGTCGTGGACGGTGGCCTGGCGGGCGGTCGCGTAGGGCCACTGTTACCGCCGATATTCGCTTTCCTGTTTCCATCGCCGTAGTGGCGCCTCGGGCTGTTCCCGGAAATGGCGTCCGCCAATAGCGTGACCGTGGTTTCCTTAGCACGCGCATGGAGATTGCAGGCGGGCGTCGGCTCATGGCCCGGGCGTCGGCGCGTGAGGTCACCCCCGGCCGGTCACCGCGGGGGTTCCTGCCCGTACTCGGTCAGCTTCGCGGCCACCCGCTTGATCTCCTCGGCGTCGAGCAGGCGCGGTGTGCCGGCGCTCGCCGCGCGCAGGTACAGCTCGCTGATCCATTCGAGGTACTCATTGCGCGAGCAGGCCGTACGCAGGTCCGGGCCGATCGTCACCGTGCCGTGGTTGCCGAGGATGCAGCCGGCCGACCCGCGCAGCGCCTCGACCGTGTTGTTCGCCAGCTCGGGCGTGCCGTACGTCGCGTAGGGCGTCACCCGGACCGGCCCGTCGAACAGCGCGACCATGTAGTGGATGGGCGGGAGCTCGTCGACGAGCGTCGACAGCGCGGTGGCGGCCGTCGAGTGCGTGTGCACGATGGCGGAGGTGTCCTTCGCCGCGTAGACCGCCAGGTGCAGCGGCATCTCCGAGGTGGGTGCCAGCGGAGCGTCGACGGGCGTGCCGTCCAGCAGGTGGACGCCCACCAGCTCCGGCGTCATCCGGTCATAGTCCAGCCCGCTCGGCGTCACGGCGACGTGGTCCCCGACGCGCACACTGACGTTGCCGGATGTGCCCGGTATGAGGCCGGCGGCGGACAGGCGCCGGCATACCTCCACGATGTTCTCGCGGGCCTCACCTAGCAACATGACGCTCCTCTCGGCGAGAATTCAGGCGCCTGTCGATGCGCTCTCTGCTGAGTCCTATCCGATTCGCCGACCACTGTCCATGGCCGCCGGGAGCGTGTTCTCCGGTTCGCGCGGACGTAATGCGTTCCTTTTTCATGGACGATTTCTCTAATGGTGCGCTCAGACGAGGCCGGGGTCGAATGGTGGAACCCGGCGGTCATCTGCATCGACCAGACCGTTCTGCCCCATGAGGTACGGCGGTCGTCCATCACCACCGTGGACGAGCTCGTCAACGCCATCGTGCCCCTGGGGACGGAGATCGACCGCGTCCGCCGGGCCCGGGCGACGGCCGTGAGCCTGGCCTGGGGTGGACACGGTGCTGCCGGCCCTGCGGCGGGGCGTCGCCGCGGCCGAGCCGGTCGCGCTCGCGACCGCTGCGCGTGCCCACGCACTGCAACACCGGCGCCCTGGCCTGCGTGGAGTGGGGCACCGCGCTGGACGATGATCGTAAGTCGGTAACCGGGAATTCTTCCGCCGGATGTCAATAGCTCCCCGCAGGGGAAGGCGGCCGGGTGTCGCTATGGTCGTAGTGCGCCGAAACGAAGGGGGTCGGTAATGCGCAATCAGCCGAAACGTTCTGCCGGTGACATCGAGCCCGACACCGATGTGCCGAGCGTCGCGCGAATCTATGACGCGTATCTTGATGGGAAAGACCACTTTCCCGTCGACGATGAGGCGGTCGCGCGGGTCGTCGCGAAGACGCCGTGGGCCAAACCGGTGGCCCGGTTCAACCGCGCTTTCATGGTGCGGGCGGTGGAGACCGCCGCGCGTGCCGGGATCAGGCAGATCGTCGACGTCGGCTGCGGGATGCCCAACGAGCCGAGCGCCTTCAGCGCCGCCCGGAGCGTCGATCCCGGCATCCACGTCATCGGCGTCGACAACGACCCGATGGTCCTGGCGCTCGGCCGGTCGATGGCGCACGCCGGAGACGGGATCCACCTCGTACCGGGCGACGTCCGCGACCCCGAGGCGATTTTGGCGACCCTGGAGCCGTTCGTCGACTGGTCGCAGCCGGTCGCCCTCGTCCTCACCGCCGTGCTGCAGTTCGTCCCGGACGAGAAGGATCCGCTCGCCATCCTGCGCGTGCTGCGGAAGCCCATGGCGCCCGGGAGCTGGCTGCTGCTGTCGCACTCTTCCACCGACGGCACCGCGCCGGAGGTCGTCGCCGGCGTCGAAGGCGCGTACGAGGGCGTGACCGCCCAGATCAAGTACCGGAGCGACGAGCGGATCCTCGCCTTCTTCGAGGGGATGACGCTGCTGGAACCCGGGCTGGTCGCGGTCCAGGACTGGCGGCCGGGCCGGGACGCGGTCGACACGAGCGACATCCCCGGGCCGGTGGTGCGGCTCGCCGGGGCCGTCGGCGTACTGCCGGAATAGCCTCATGCGCCCTCGATCCGCAGGACGGCGCAGGTGAAGCTGACGCCCACACCGACGCCGACCAGCGCGAGCGTCCGCCCCGGCGCCGCCCGACGCAGCCGGTGCAGGCCCGCGATCCGGTCTCCCGCCCCTAGGGGGCCGACGGTCCGCCCCCAGTTCCACACCATCGGCAGCTCCAGCGGATCGAGGTAGTACGTCCGCAGCTCCCGCAGGCCGATGTTGGACAGGGCCCAGCGCTCGATCTCCTTCATCCGCAGGCCGGACTCGTCCAGCTCCCGCCCGGGATGTCGTCGAACCGGTCGGCCGTGGCGAGCGGCGCCGCCGGCGGCGAGGTAGGCCGTACCGAGGTCGAGCGCGGCCATGCAGCCGTTGGACCGCCGGTCGACCCCGATGGCCGGCGCGGAGTCGCCGACCGCGAGCCGGTGCACATACGCGCCGGAGTGCCACCCGTGCAGGCCCTGGTCGGCGATGTGGGCGTACAGGGTCGGCGCGATGTCGTCCGGCTCACGGGGCCGACGCCGCCGGCGCGTCCCGTGCGGCCTCCAGTGCCCTCTCGGCCGGAACCCGCCGCTCGACGCGGGGCGGCGGCGCGCCGTCCCGGGGAGCCGCGGGCCCGGCCGGCGGCGAGGTGAGGATCTCCTGGTGGAAGTGCGTCAGGTCGGCGCCCGGCTCGATGCCGGGGTCGCCCTTCGGGACCGTACGCGTCCGGTCGAAGGCGGCGAGCGCCTCGCCGCGGTGGCCGCTGAGGTGCAGGACGCGCATGAGCCGGTGCCAGTACGAGGGGCGTCTCGGACACCGGTGCCCGCAGCCGGGGGATCAGCCGCTGGTGGCGGCCGAGCCGCGGCTCGACGCTGATCAGGAGTTCTTCGGCGGTACGGCGCTGGGCGTTGCGGAACTCCATCCGACCCCACCTCAGTCCGGGGATCCGGCCTAGTCACGGTGGTGAAAGTAGAAGGCCGCGGCGTTGTCGTGCAGCACCGCCCGGACGTGCTCGGGTCCGATCGTGTCGGTGAGCAATCGGAGGTCGTCGTCGTCGAACGGCCGCCGGGCGCGGGTGGAGGGCAGGTCGGTGCCGAACATGAGGGCCCGGGGGTCGGCGGCGACCACCGCCTGGACCGCCTTGGTCACCTCCAGGTCGACGCGGCCGAACCCGGTCGCCTTGACCCGGCCGCCGCGCTCGACGAAGGAGAGCAGGTGGGGCAGGCCGCTCTCGGTCAGCCCGAGGTGGTCGACGCTCACCGCCGGCAGGGCCCTCAGCACGGGCATCAGGTCGGGCAGGTCGGCGGCGTCGATGTAGAGCTCGGTGTGCCAGCCGGCGACCTCGTGGACGTGGCGGGCCAGGGCCTCCAGGTGGTCGAGGGTCTCCGAACCGCCCCGGCGCACGTTGAACCGCACGGCCCGTACGCCGTGGGCGTCCAGCCGTGTGATCTCCTCGTCGGTCACGGTGACGGGCAGCTGGGTGACTCCGACGAAACCCGTGCCCAGCCGCCGGAGGGCCTCGACCAGGTAGTCCTGGTCGAAGCCCTGGAAAGAGCCGGAGACCACGGCCCCGCCGGTGATCCCCAGCGGGTCCGTACGCCGGAGGTAGTCCTCGGCGGTGAAGGCGGGCGGCAGGTAGCCGTTGTTCTCGGTGAGCGGGAAGCCGGGGTCGATGATGTGGAGATGGGCGTCGAACACCGGACGGGCGGATGTGCTCATGCGGAGCTCTCCGCGGCCTGGACCCGGTCGGTGAGCCTGCGGCCGTCGACCGCGGTCAGCTCGACGGTGCGGTCCGGCGGGGTGTCCGACAGCGCCCGCATGCAGGTCCACTCGACCAGGCCGGCGAGGTGGCCGGTGGCCGGCACCGGCGGTATCCGGCCGAACTCATCCGGCTCCGGCAGCAGATGCGGAACCGTGCGGGTCTTCGGGACGCGGTAGTCGAGCGTCGCGGTCGGCCCGGACCGCAGGGTTGGTTTCACCTGGTCCTCCGTGTGGTTACGGGTTCCCACTCATCGACCGGCCCCAGGAGGCGGGCGGCGGCCGTCCTGGCCCGGCGCATGGCCGTACGGTCATCGGCCACAACGACGCGTGCGTTGGCCCCGTCGATCGGCGGTGTCCGCGGGCGAGCCAGTCGAACACGGCGAGGATCCGCCCGGCCCCCTGGACCTCGCAGCCGGCCAGGAACTCGGTCAGGGCCGCCTGCCGCTGCCGCCGGCGCTGGTCGAGCACGGCGGCGATGAGGTTCTCCTTGGAGCCGAACCGGGCGTAGAGCGTGGGCTTGGAGACTCCGGCTCGATCCATCGGCCTGTCCACGCTGGTCGCCCGGATCCCCTCCGCGTGGAAGACCGCGGCCGTGACGTCGAGCAGCCGCCGGCCGCCCGGACTCAACCGATCCACAGAAACCAGACTGACAGGTCGGTAAGGCCGTGGAAAGCATCATCCGCCTGGCTTGCACCGACGCGTCCCGCCACGTGCGAGCGCGGCGGGCGGCCTCCGCCCGCCGCGCCCGTGTCGTCAGACCTCGATCACCTTGATCGACGGGTGTCGCTTGGTGTTGAGGTAGAGCTTCTCCTTCGAGTTCTCCCGCTCCAGCTCGAGGACGAGCCGGTAGCGGTACACCCCGGGCGGCGCGGTGCTCTGGATCGCGCCGGCCCAGTAGTAGTAGACCGAGGTGTACTGGGACCGCATGGCGTCGGGCATTCCGTAGATCTTGAGCTCGGTGAAGATCCGCCGCTCCGCGACGTCCTCCTCGTCGCCCTTCTCGATGTCGAGGAACACCAGATTGGTGATCTTCGGCATCGGCGGCCACTTGCCGTCCGGCCGCTTCTCACCCTCGATGGGACGGACGATCCAGTTGAGGACCTGGCCCTGCTTGCAGATCGTCTCGAGCTCGCTGCTGCCCTGCCCGACGCCGCCGATGCTGTTGTCCATCATGAACAGCGCGTCGTCGAGCGACCCCGTCTCCGTCGCCTTCTGGACGTTCACCAGCGTGACGATGTTGAGCTGGACGGAGTTCATCTGCCCGCGGCCCTTGGTGTCCTCCGCCGCGTACTGGGACGTTGTCATGCTGACTCCTTCACCGAGTCCGTCGCTCCGGGGCCGGCGCTCGAGCCGACCAGGGCAGGCGACGTCTCGGTGGTGATCGGCTCGGTCACGGTTCCCAGCCGGAACTGGATGCGGTACGGCACCGGCTCGGTGAGATCTCGTTTGACGGTCGCGGACCAGTAGGAGATGTCCGTGCCGGGATAGACCTTCTGCTTGGGCTCGCAGATCTCCGCGTCGATCAGGATGGCGGAGATGGCGGCGTAGGTCTCACACTCCAGCGGAAGGGTGTTCCAGAGGAGCTGGTCGCCCTTGCGCACCCGGGTGCGCAGCTCCTCGCCGCCGAGTCCGGTCGAGCCGCCGGTCTTGTTGGTGTCGTAGAGGTAGAGGTTGCCGCGTACGGTCCCGGCGGCCAGGGCGGCCACCGGGTCGATGACCGCAGTGATCGATATGGGGCGGTCAGGGGCGGTGTTGGGTCCTGGTTCCGTCGGTTTCGCCTTGGCGCGTATCGGCATCGGAGTCCTCCCGTTCGAAGGCGTGGTGGTGGACGGCTAGACGCAGGGGACGGGCAGCATGCCCAGGCCCGCACCGGTGAAGGCGTTGTACTTCGGGTCGTTGGTGACCCTGAGGGCCGACGAGCAGGTCAGGTCGACCGACTCCCAGACCAGCTCGCCGTTGCGGGTCACCAGCTCGTGCAGCTGGATGTGCATCGTGTAGGAGTAGGTCCCGGGCCGTGCGCTGTCGACCGATGCCGCCCAGTACCACCCGTCGGAGACCATGTCCGGCGAGCCGTACTCCGCCGGGTACATGATCTTCTCCTCCACCGCCGTCCCCGTGATGTCGGTGATCACTGGGTTGGGGTAGTTGTACGCCTGGGAGCCATCGCTCACGACGTTGCCGGTGACGTCGAGGATCTTGCTGCTGGTGACGTTGCGGCCGCCGCGCTTGCGCCGGGCCTGCGCGCCGACCCGGCGCTGGAGACGGTCCAGGTCGGTGGCGGTGTCGACGTCGGGGTCGGAGAACCCCTCCGCCACCGACGACAGCTCGCGCAGCGCCTGCCGGTCGGTCTCGCGGGCCCGGTCGGTCTGGTAGCTGCGGGGCACCGTCGGCGGGATGGCTCCGAGGTTGTACGGGAGCCAGTTCAGCACCTGTTCGGTGGCCTGTGAGCCGTCGCTCCAGTAGGTGCCGGGGACGACCGTGACCAGGTCGCCGGTTCCCTCGCCCGTGGAGCCGAGGAACTTCATGTTGTCGAAGAGGTAGACGTTGCCGTCCAGCGTCCGTGACTGGAGCGCGCCGGCGGCGTCGACGAGCACGATGATCGCATGCTGCTGTGCCATGGATCAGCCTTTCCTGTCGTGGGTCACGCGCACATCAGCGCGGGTGAGTCGATGTGCATGACGCTGTTGGCGCCCTCGTGGATCTGCACTTCGAGGCGGTACCGGTAGGGGACGCCGGGGGTCAGGTAGGCCGGGACGACGCCCGACCAGACCACCCGGTCGAGGTTCTCGGGAAGGCCGGACGGCTCGGCGCCGCCGGTCTCCGCCGCGGGGGCCGCGGCGCGACCCTCGGGGCCGAGGAAGGTGATGTTCCGGATCTCGACCGGTGCCTGTACGTCGATCCCGATCGGGGTCCACTGGATGACCTGGCCCGGCCGGACGATGGTGCAGAGACCGGTGGTGCCCTGCCCGCGGCTGCCCAGCTTCCCGTCGTCCATCAGGGAGAGGTTGCCGTTGTGGAGCGTACGGTCCGAGAGTGCTCCGACGGCGTCCACGAGGACGATGATGCTGACTTTTGTTTCCATGCGACTCCTGCCTTCGTCGGGTCTGTCTTCTTCTCCTGCGGTGTCGGTGGTCTCCGGCCTCAGCCCCGGTCGCGTACGAGGGGGACCTTGCCGACGGCCGTCCGCTCGATGTCGGGGGACGACCGGTGCACGAAGGCGAGGTGGAACTTGTAGCCGGTCCGCTCGATCGCGGCCGGCGTGGCCTCGCCGTTGTTGAACAGCGACAGGGCGCGGGGCACCGCGCCGGTGAAGACGCGCTGGAGGCCGACGGGGCCGAGCGCGACGTCCACGGTGTGCGACAGGCCCTCGACGTCGTCGACCTCCGCGAGCAGGGTGATCGTCTTGTGCTCACGGTGGTTGACGAACTGGACGTCGTGGGCGACCTCGTCCAGGTCGATGGCGACGGCCTTGCGCAGGTCGTCGCGGAGAGCGGAGTAGGAGAGCGCGGCGGAGTACTGGCTGTCGTTCAGGTGCAGCACGTCTCCGGTACGGCCCGCGAACTCGAACTGCTGGGTCTTCAGGCCCGGCCCGCTGAGGGCGGGCCGGCGGATCATCCGGTCGCCGAGCTTGAGACGGAGCAGCGGCGTCTCGTGCGCGTGCAGGCGCGTGACGACCAGCTCGCCCTCCTCGCCCTCGGCGACCGCGCGCCCGTTCTCGTCGACGATCTCGATGAGGTGCAGGCCGGGCACGGCCGCGAGGTAGGGGGAGTGGTCGCGCAGCTGGAGGCCGATGGTCTCGGCCTGGGTCGCGGCGAAGTAGCTGAGGATCGCGACGTTCGGATAGAGCGCGCGGAGTGCGGCCCGCGTGCGCTGCGGCAGCACCCCGCTGCCGTACATCGCCACGCGGAAGCTGTCGCGCACCTCCTGGCTCATCCCGGCGCCGAGGTCGGCCAAGACCGCGATGCCCGCGGTGATCCCCATCAGCGCCTTCGGCCCCTGGTAGGAGAACATGTGCTCCAGCACCGGGGCGGTGACCGGGCCCGCGCCGATGTAGTTGACGCCCGGCACGTGCTGCAGGACGCCGCCCACCATCGTGCCGCTGCTCCACATCTGGTAGTCGGCGAGGTTGGTGAACAGCCACTTCGGATCGGCGCCCGGAAGATATTCGCGAAGCTGGTAGGTGCCCATGAAGCGCCCGGCGATCCGGTAGGTGTCGCGCAGCTCCCGCAGCGAATAGACGATCTCAAGAGGAAGCCCGTCACTGGTGCCGCCGCTGGCCACGACCTCGAACCCGCCACGCGTGAGCGGCACCACGAGGCCCGGACGCGAACCCATGAACATCTCGCGCTGGACCTTCTTGTCCGAGAGGGGGATCTGCTCCCACTCCTCGTACGTGGCGGGTGGCCCGGTCACCCCCGCGGCGACCAGCCGCTCCCGCCACAGCGGGTTGAGCAGGACCGAGTTGACCATCTGCTGCAGGCGGCGCAGCACCAGGGCGTTCTGCACGTCGAGGGAGACCTCGCTGTACGGCACGCCGTTGATCCGTTCGCACTCCCGCATCTTGCTCGCGAAGGAGGGCAGCCCGGCGACCGCGTCCACCGACCAGGGCTGAAGCTCCTCGTCGGGGATCAGCCGGGCCGCGAGCTCGGCGACCTCGCTGGGCGCGTGGCCATTTTTGGTGGCGGTTATCGTGTCCATTGCGCACTCCCTTTGTTATTGATCTCCCGCGTTCTTGGTGAGCAGGTGCTCGCCGGTGCTCCTGATCTCGGCGATGAGCATCCGGATGTGTTCGGGGTTGATCTGGTGGTTCATCATGACGACGCGCAATGCCGCCACGCCCTCGACGTCGACCTTGGATATGAAGAAGCGGCCGTCGCTCCTTATCTTTTTTCTGATCTCCAGCTGCAGACGGTGGAGATGCTCTTTTTCGACGCCGGGCGGGCGATAGCGGAAGCAGAGAATGTTCGCCTCGGGATGGTGCAGTGTCTCGAAGTCTGGTTCGGCGAGAAGAATGCCGTGGGCGTCGTGCGTAAGGCGGCACAGATATTCGATCTTCTCGGCGAACAGCGCGCGCCCGTAAATGGCCCACAGCGTCCACAGCGGCATGATCATCGGACGCTTGGTGCACTCGAAGTTCTTGTCGCCGCTGTCGTAGGCGCCGTAGATGTCGGGATCTTCGTCGAACACATAGCTGGCGCGCTGCTGGAACGCTCCCATGGCCTTTTCGGCGTTGCGGTAGAACAGCAGCGTGCAGGGCGCCGGGACGAACATCATCTTGTGGGCGTCCCAGGTCAGCGAGTCGGCCCGCTCGATGCCCCGCAGCTTGCGGCGGAGCCGGTCCGACACCAGCAGGCTCGCGCCGTGCGCGCCGTCGACGTGCAGCCAGCTGCCGTGCTCGGCGGCGACGTCGGCGAGCTCGTCGATGGGGTCGAACGCGCCCATCGTCGTGGTGCCGGCCGATGCCACCAGGCAGAACACACGGAGGTTCCGGCGCTCGGCGGCGGCGAGCGCGACGCGCGCCCGGTCGGCGTCGATCTGCTGGCGCCGGTTCACCGGCAGCCGGACGATCTGCGCCTCGCCGATGCCGAGCACGCCGACCGCACGCGCCAGGCTGTAGTGCACGTGCTCGCTCATCGCGATCGCCGGGCGCACGGACGTGCCCGACTCCCCGTTCGACCAGATGCCGGGGAAGGTGCTGTTGCGCGCCGCCAGCAGCGCGGTCAGGTTGGCCAGGGAACCGCCCGAGGTGGTCACCATGGCGAAGCGCCCCGGATCCCACCCGATGAAGCGGTTGAGCTCGTCGGCCATGATGCGTTCGGCGACGTTGGGGAGCTGGCCCGCCTCGTAGAACGACGACGGCTGGTTGACCACCGAGCTCACGAAGTCGATGACGCCGGCGAGCGGCACCGTGCCGGAGAACTGGCGCCCCATGTAGCCGGGCGAGTGAACCTGGATCCCGGTACGGACGTAAAGGTCGACGATCGCCGCCAGCTTCTTCTCGTCGAAGGCCGCGACGCTTTCGTGTTCGGTCGTCATAAGCTCGCGTGCGGCACGGATGAGAATCGCCGGGTCGGTGAGTTCGAGCCCTCTGACGGAGACGTCCGTAAGATGGGACTTTAAGCGGGCGACCACCGTCTCGGAATTTTCATGGAAAAGGTGAGGATCGAATGCCGCATGCAGCGATTCGCTAAGTGTATTTAGGGAGTTGAATGCTGGCGGGGGGTTTTTCACTGCCGAATCCTTTTGGATTATATGGCCATTCCTAGAGGGTCTCTGGCGGCTAGAGCTTAGGCAGACGGCGGCGGCGACGGCAAGGTAACGAATTGCTGGCCGCAGGGGCATAGACAGCCCAAGAAGCTGCCGCCTTATCGGGGGCTATCTCCCTGTATTGAGTGAAATACGGCGCAAGGCTGGCATCTTGCTTATTTCCGCTGGAAACCCCGGGCGGTGAAGGCGCGTCCAGGCGATCTTATCGAAGATCCGCAAAGCTCAGTGCGATCTTCCCGGATGGTTGGCGAGGGCGAAGTGAAGGGTGTCGAGAGCCCATTTCCAGGAGGCGTCGGCCTCGCGTGGCGTGTGCCGGAATCCGCCCGCCATTTCCAGGCTCACATAGCCGTGAAAAGCGCCGCCGAGAAAGCGTACCGCGTCGGTCTGGTCGGGCTCCGGCAGGTCGTAGCCGCGCAGAATCGCCCGCGTCATCGCGGCGTGCCGGGGCGCCGCGCTGGCGGCCGCCGTCTCCGGATCGAGCTCGAAACGGGAGGCGGCGTACCGGCCAGGATGCTCCTTGGCGTAGCCGCGGTACGCGTCGGCGAACGCCACCAGGGCGTCCCTGCCCGCGCGTCCGGCGAGCGCTGCGGCGGCCCGGTCGGCCATCTCTTCCAGGGACAACAGCGCCACGCGCACCTTCAGCTCCCGCACGTTCTCGATGTGCGCGTACAGGCTCGGGTCCTTGACGCCGAGCCGGCGCGCGACCGCCGAGACGGTCACCCGGTCGAAACCGATCTCGTCGGCCAGCTCCGCCGCCGTCCGCGCGAGGCGCTCGCCGGTGATGCCCGCGCGTGCCATGGGAGCTCCCTGCGCTAGACCAATAAGGCGTTTGCCTAATCATATTAGGGAAGCTAGCCTCGCGAAACATGAGACCGATCACTGAGAGCGACATCCGCAGGTCGTTCGTCAACTGTTCCAAGGGCGAGGCCCAGCGGCTGGGCGTCCCCAGGGATCTGGAAGAGCAGCCCTGGGACGATCTCGACTTCCTGGGCTGGCGCGACCCGGGAGCGCCCGAGCGCGGCTACCTCGTCGCCGAGCGTGACGACGGCGGGCTCATCGGCGTCGTACTGCGGGCGACGCGGGGAGTCTCGCGCGGATTCACGGCGCGGAGCATGTGCTCGCTGTGCCTGACGACCCGTACGAGCGGCAGCGTGGCGCTGATGACGGCGCGCCGCACCGGCGAGGCCGGCCGCCAGGGCAACACGGTCGGGCGGTACCTCTGCACCGATCTGGCCTGTTCCCTCTACACGCGCGGCGTGAAGGAGTCGGCGGCGGGCGGGGACGTGGACGAGACGTTGCCGGTGGAGGAGAAGATCGCCCGTACGCGGGCCAACCTCACCGCCTTCATCGACAAGGTGACCACATAGCGACCGCGTCACCGCCGTCGGCGGCGGTGACGCGGTACGCCTTCGTCAGCTCACGCAGGCACGGGCACCGGGTCCCGGAAGCCGTTGTCGAGCACGGATCGGTCGGCGACGCTGCCGCTCCGGTTTCTCGCCGACCTGATGACGATCGCTCAGGACTCGCCCTGACCCGAGTAGGCGCAGAAGTGGCCCGCGGGGCAGTTCGGCGGGTTGGCCTCGGCGGTCGCTGTGGGAGGTCCTGCGCAGCCTCCATCTGCTGGGAAAGCCCGACGGCGCCGTCGTGTTCGGCGAGTGGAAGCACCGGGTGCGGTCGCGGCTCCAGAGGAGGCCGCCGATGCCGTCACGCCTGGCACCGCCGTACGGCTCCTCGGCCGACTTCCTGACCCCGTACGCCGGGGTCGGCTCGCTCCAGGCCGGCGCCGAGACCGTGCCGTCGACGACGCGCGGGCGGCTCCGCGACGACCTGTGCCTGGCCGACCGGCAGCGACGGCTTCCCGGCCGGGCGGGACCTGCCGCATGACCTTCACCCTGCCCCGCCGGCCGCCCTCGAACGCGTGCCGGAGCCCGGATGAACGATCCGCGCGGTTTCGCCGCCGGTCTGGTCGCGGGGTATCTCGCGCTCGGGCTGCTCATGGGAGGGCTGGGGGCGTACCACGCGGGCGCCCGCTCTGGGAGCACGCGGTGCGGCTGCCGGCCCGTGCGCGTCGTGGGCGCCGACTACCGGGTCGCCGCGGGCCTGGCCGTCGCGGTGGCGGCGTTCGGCCCGCTCCTCCACCCTCGCCTCGTCGTCGCCGGGACGTGAGCGTCAGATGGCGAAGTGGGCGCGGATCGCCGTACGGCCCGGCCTCGTGTGCAGCCGTACGAGGTCGGACAGCTGGTGGACCAGGAGCACGCCGCGGCCGCCGGGCGAGTCGGGGGTCACCGGGCGGCGTCCCACGAGCGGGTCGGCGATGAACCCGGTGTCGCGGACCTCATAGATGAGGTACTCGTCCTGGCTCCAGATTCGCAGGTCGCCCGCCCCGCCGCCGTGCGCGAGGCTGTTGGCGGCCATCTCGTTCACGGCGAGCTCCACGTCCATGACCCGGTCGGCGGCCAGGCCGGACCGGCGGGCGTGCTCGACGGCCAGGGCGCGGGCCTGGTCCAGGTTCGTGTCGTCGAAGGCCAGCACCGCGAGCAGGCCGGCGGGCTCGGGCAGCGGCACGTCATAGGCCCGGCCGAGGCGCTCGGGCGCGTACGTGGCGCTGGGGCGTTCGCCCTCGTCGTCGATCAGGAGGGGATGGGTGGCGGCGGCGTCGGCGAGGACGCGCGGGTCCAGCCGCTCGGCGTCGTACGGGCACAGTATGGTCACCGCGCGGCCGGCGAACGCCAGGTTGATCAGTGCCTCGTGCTGCACGCAGGCGGGGTATTCGGCCTCGCTGCGGCCCGGCCAGATCGGCTCGCCGATCATCCGCACCCGGCCGTGCGCATGGGCGTCGGCGAAACCGCGGAGGACGCCGGGGATGATCCGTCCCGGATTGCGGCCGGCCTGGGTCATGTCCACCCAGCGGACGCCGGTGGCCGACTCGCCGAGCTCGGAGCGCAGCAGCCGAAGGTTCGGCCCGGGAGCGGCGACCACGACGGGGTCGCCGAGCCTCAGCCCCTCACGGACGAACGGCGCCGTGCCGGCCAGATAGCCCTGGGCGCCTCGATAGAACAGCGCGGGATGAACGAACGGCGCCGTGCCGGGCCGCGGCTTCGCGGCCTCCGGCTCACTCATCGCGCACATCTCCCGATCACCTTCTTACGTGGCGATAGTACGTGCAGAGCGGCGGTGTCACATCTTCGGCGGAACCGTGATCGGGAATCGCCCCTCGCCGGGCTATCATCCGGCTGGGAGCTAGTGATCTGAGGTTGAGGTCGAGGCGGGGAACCAGATGGTGGAACAGCTGACCGTTGGCACGCGCACAGCCGGGGAGACTGTGGTCCTGACGTTCGCGGGAGAGCTCGACGTCACCAACGCCGGACAGGCGGAAGAGGCGGTACGGGCCGCTCAGGCCGAACACCAGTGGGACTCACTTGTCTTCGACCTGAGCGGCCTGACGTTCATGGACTCGACCGGAGTCCGCGTGCTCGTACGCGCGCATCGTCTGGCCGCCCAGCGCGGGGGGACCATCGCGCTCGCCGGGCTGACGCCGTCGGTGTCCCGGATCATGGAGGTCACCGGGCTGGACCGTGCCTTCGCCATCCACGCCACCCTCGGCGAGGCGCTCCCCGCCCACTCCCTGAGCAACGGGGACGACCGACGGTCCGGCTGACCGCGCGTGGCACCGAAATACAATTATTGTTATGCCCGAAAATGGGTTACTCGCGCGATGTCCCGGTGAAGGCAAGAACCGGACAGGTCCCTTAAGCGTGGATGGCATAGGGTTACCTCTGAGTACCCATAAAACGGTGGCAGGGGGCCCGCATGTCTCCGGTACGTCCAAAGGATGGCCGGAACTACCACGCGGAGTTGGCGCTCGCCACTCTTCAATCCGTTCTCGGCGTCTACGCCGCGCTGATTCTCCGGCTGCCTTGGTGGAAGGGGCTTCTGTTCATCGGGGGCGCCATCGCGTTGACGGCTCTGTTCATCGCCCTGTTCACCCGGCCGCCGGGCGACCCCACGGATCACGCCAGGGACTACCTCAAGACACTCGTCCGGTTGCAGATCGGTGCGGTGAAGTGGCTGGTGGCCGGGCTGCCCGGGGCCGCCGTGGTCCTGATGGCGTTCGGCGTGGTGTGGATCGCCTCGGACCATTCGTGCGCCGCACCGGTCGACCTGCGAATCCTCACCGCGGAGGAGAACGTCCCCGCGCTCACCGAAGCGGCGGCCCACTACGTCGCGGACCGGTCGGGCGACGGCTGCCGGAATGCCATCGTCACCGTCTCGGCCGGTTCCGCGACACAGGACATCGAATCGGGATTCACGCGCGGCTGGAAGATATCGAGATCCGATTCCGGGTCGGCCACCTATTTCGGCCCGCGGCCCGACGTATGGATTCCGGATACGACGGCGGCGGCGGTCGAGGCGCAGACCTATCTCGGCAATTCGTCCGGGGACCAGAACGACGAGGCCGAGCTGGAAATCGGCGGGTCGGTCGGTACGTCGCCGATGGTCATCGCGGTTTTCGGAAACGCCTACAGCCCGCCGGGGGCACACCCGGGCAGCCTCGACTCGCTCTACGCCGGGCTGAAGGCCGGCGGCGTGGACGTCCCGACGCGGCCGTCCGCCAAGACCTCGGAGGCGGCGCTGGTGTCGACGCCGGTGCTGTCCACGGCGACCCAGCACGGCTACGGCGTGAGTGCCCCGCAGGCCGAAAAGGTCATGAGCTCCGGCGGATCGGTCGCCGGCGACGCCGCCGCGATCCTGTGCCGGTTCCGCGCGCAGGACATCGCGCACGGCAAGCCGCCCGCGCACACCGCCGTGGTCGTCCCGGAGATCGCGCTGGCGCGCTATGACAACAACCTCGCGATCGGGACCGGGCCCGGCTGCGAGAGCGGCCGCCGGGTGCCGGGCGACCCGGCGAGGTTCCCCGCACCGGCGTGGCGCATGTACCCCTACTACGCCGGCGACCTCCCGGTGCTCGACCACCCCTTCGTCCACGTGCGCTGGCCCGGCGAGGTCAACGAGCCGAGAGACCACCTGGTCGAGGACTTCCGTTCCTGGCTCGCGGTGCGCTCGCCCGGCGTCGGCGGCTTCCGCACCCCGGATGGGCGGATCCCGGACGGCAGCGCCGGTGAGCTGCGTGAGCTCTCGGGCCTGTACGACCCCGGCCAGGCCATCCCTTCGACCATCGGCGGCAAGGGCGCGTTGAACGCCGGCGCCGACCGGGCCAAGGCCGCCGCGCAGTGGGCGGAGGCGAACAACGTCTACCGCGCGGGACGCCCCTCGGTGTCGCTGAAGCTGTTGTTCGACATCTCCGGGTCGATGGCCACGCCGCTGGGTGACGGGGAGCCGCGCCTGTACCGCGCGCAGGAGATCGCGCGGAGCCTGCTGCAGAGCGTGCGCGACGACGACAAGATCCAGGTGTCGGAGTTCTCCACCCGCGCGCGGGTGAGCCTCGACCCACGCGCGGACGACGGGTACCCGCCCGGCGACCGCGGCGTCCTGCGGGACAGGATCCAGAACGAGCGGGCGAACGGGTCCGACCAGCCGCTCGCCGCGGCCATCTCCGACACCGCGAAACAGGTCGGCGACCCCGACGACCTGGTCGTGCTGACCGACGGGCAGCTCGCGAGCACCAACGCGGGCACGACGGCCTCGGCGGCGGCGCTGCGCAAGGCGTACCCGGACCTCCGGGTGCACATCGTGCTGACCGGGCCGAAGACCTGCGGAGACGCCCTCATCAAGCAGATCGCCGGCGTGCTGGGTCCCCACACATGCGTCGACGGGTCGATCAAGCCGCCGGACGACACCGCCGACGCGGTGCTCGCGGCGGTCCTGTGGGGTGACGGCGCATGAGGAAGCGGACCGAGGTGCTGGTCGCCTCCGTCGTCGCCGGTGTGGTCACGTTCCTCGGCGTACGAGTCCTGACCGCGTCTCCGTCCACGCGACCCGAGCTCCGCGGCTGCGGCGAGCACGCCGGGCTGGTCGTCGCGGGCGGCACCGACGTCAGCGCGGGCGGCCAGCGCCGCACGCTCGTCCAAGGCTGGCGGGGCGCCGGCGGCGAGCGCGCGTCTCTCGTGGAGGTCGGGACGTCGTCGGACGAGCAGCGCAGCCAGCTGGCCGCCGCCGAGGAGGCCCGCAGCTGCGCGTACGACGTGCTGATCCTCGACGCCCCCTGGGTCGCGGAGTTCGCGCAACGCGGCTTCCTGGACCACGTCGACCCCGCGTGGGTGGCCGACGCCGACGGCGTCTTCCCGGCGGTGTACCAGGCGGGCGCGTGGAAGGGCACCCAGTACGCGGTGCCGTGGAACACCGACGCCGGTCTCCTCTACGCCCGCAAGGGCACACCGGCGCCGGCGAACTGGCGTGACCTGCTGGCCACGGGCTACGCCTCACAGCTCGCCGACTACGAGGGCCTCACCGTCAACGCCCTGGAGGTCCTGTGGAACACCGAGGGCCTCGTGCTCACCGGCGCGGTCGACAAGGTCAGCGTCGAGACGGCCGCGGGCATTATCCTGCCCGGTCTCCGGCAGCTCGCCGCGAACCGGGCCGCGGGCGACTCCCGCTCCTACAAGGAGGCGGAGACCCTCGGCGCGTTCGTCGGCGGCGACACGACCTCGAACCGCCGCTGGGACCTGATGCGCCACTGGCCGTACGCCTTCCGCAACCTCACCGCCGATCCGCGCGTCCACGGCGCCTTCGGCGTCGGCCCCCTGCCCGGGCCGGGGTACAGCGTCCTCGGCGGCCAGTACCTCGCGGTCTCGCGTTTCTCCAAGCACGCCGCCGAGGCCGGCCGGCTGGTGAGGGAGCTCACCGGCGTACGGTCCGAGCAGCGTCTCTTCGCGTGCGGCGGGTTCGCGGCCACCCGGCAGGCGGCGTTCGAGGACCCGAACTGCCAGGGCGCCTCGAAGGACCCGGACGTGCCGACGGCGGCGGAGCTGGCGAGCTTCGCGGCGACGCTGAAGACCGCGCTCCGGACCGCGCACCCGCGTCCGGTGACGCCGTACTACGAGCAGTTCAGCGAGACGTTCCGCCAGTGCGTCCTGAACGTCCTCGACGGGCATGCCCCGTCGGCGAAGACCGTCGCCGACGCGCTGAACACCGCGCTGACCGGCCACCGGAGCGACTGCTCCCCGGCGGAGAAGTGATCGCTGGGCGTCCGATTCGCTACGTACAACGTACGGAATCAGGTGCCTCTGTGCGTTCCGATCGAATCAAGTACTACGTGATAGCTTACTAATGTGAGTGAGGTATCAGCGCCCGTCACAGAGGGCGCCGTCGCGGAAATCCGGCGTGGGGTGACCCGGCTGGCACATCGGCTGCGGGCCGAGCGGCCGGCCGGTGCGCTGAGCGCCAACAAGATCAACGTGCTCGGGCACCTGTACCGCCGGGGGCCGAGCACCCCCGGGGAGGTCGCCGCGGCCGCGTTCCAGCAGCCGCAGTCGCTCACGAAGGCCTTCGCCGAACTCGAGGCGGCCGGCCTGGTCACGCGCCGCCCCAGCGACCACGACCGGCGCGCCTCCGTCCTCACCATCACCGAGACCGGATGCGACGCGCTGACCCGCGACATGGCCCAGCGCGAGACGTGGCTGGCCGAGGCGCTCACCGGCCGGACCCGGGCCGAGGTCGAACTCCTGCGGGTCGCCGCCGTCCTGATGGACGAGATCGCCGACACGCCGGGAGGGGAGAGATGAGCGGCGAACCGGGCTGGGTCGCCCACGCGGTCTGGTGGCACGTCTATCCGCTCGGGTTCGCCGGAGCGGACACCCGCGGCGCCGACCGGGAGCCCGCCCACCGCCTGCCCCTCCTGGAGAACTGGCTCGACTACGCCGTACGGCTCGGTGCGTCCGGCCTCGCGCTCGGCCCGATCTTCGACTCCTCGACCCACGGCTACGACACCATCGACCATCGGCGCATCGACCCGCGGCTCGGCGACGACGACGACTTCGACCACCTCGTACGTGCCGCGCACGACCGTGGGCTCCGCGTCATGCTCGACGGCGTCTTCAACCACGTCGGCCTGGCCTTCCCGCGCTTCCAGCGCGCGCTGGAAGGCGGCCCGGAGGCCGCGTGGTTCCACCTGACCTGGGCGGGCGGTGGGGAGCCGTCGCACGAGACCTTCGAAGGCCACCGCGACCTGGTCAAGCTGAACCACGCCAACCCCGACGTGGCCGCGTACGTCGCCGACGTCATGACCCACTGGCTCGACCGCGGCGCCGACGCCTGGCGGCTCGACGCCGCGTACGCCGTGCCACGGGAGTTCTGGGCCGAGGTGCTGCCGCGCGTACGCCGGGCGCACCCGTCGGCGTACTTCGCGGGTGAGGTCATCCACGGCGACTACGACACCATCGTGCGTGAGACGGGCATGGACTCCGTCACCCAGTACGAGCTCTGGAAGGCCATCTGGAGCTCGCTCAACGACGGCAACCTCTTCGAGCTCGCCTGGGCTTTCAAGCGCCACAACGGCTACCTCGACACGTTCGCGCCGCTGACGTTCGTGGGCAACCACGACGTCACCCGCCTGGCCAGCAGGATCGAGGACGAGCGGCACCTCTCCCACGCCCTCGTGACGCTGCTCACCGTGGGCGGGACCCCCTCGATCTACTACGGGGACGAACACGCCTTCCGCGGCGTCAAGGAGGACCGGGCCGGCGGGGACGACGCCGTACGCCCCGCCTTCCCGGCGAGCCCGGAGGACCTCGCGCCGTACGGCCGGCCCGTCTACCGCCTGCACCAGGACCTCATCGGGCTGCGCCGCCGTCATCCCTGGCTGCACCGCGGGCGTACGGACGTCATCGACATCGCGAACGGCCACCTGGTCTACGCGACCACCGACGGCCGGAACCGGCTGACCGTCGCGCTCAACCTCGGCGACGCGGACCTCCCGCTCCCGCCCGGCGGCACCATCGTGCTCGGCAGCCATCCCCAGGCCACCGGTACCGTGCCCGCCCACGGATGGACCATCACGGCGTGACGATCGCGCCGGCCGCGCGCCAGCCGCTGGTGAGGGCGCCCTGGACCGACGGGCTGTCGCGGTGGTCGCCGGCAACGTACCGGCCGTCTCCCAGCGCGACCGGGCGGCGCAGCCGGCCGAGGGGCGGCGAGGCGTCGGGCAGCGCGTGCGGGATCCGTACGGTCGTCAGGTGTTCCCACTCTTCGGTCGCGGTGCCGTAGACGCGCGCGAGTTCGGTCCTGACCGCGGCGGGGTCGGCGTCGGGCGCGGCGACGGTAGTGGCGATCAGGTGCCGGCCGTGCGGGGCGTAACCCGGTACGGCGTTGCTGACCACGATGGTGTTCGCGATGCGCACGCCGCCGGACCCGTCGGCGTCCAGGACGAGCGTCGGCTCCTCCACGGGCGGTTCGGGGGCGGAGTGGTAGACGGTGGTCAGCGCGTGCATGGCGGGTGCCGGGAGTTCGGGCAGCAGGCGGGCGGCGGTGACCGGGTCCGTGGCGACCAGGACCGCCCGTGCCCGTACCGTCCCGCCGGGCGTGTGCGCGGTCGTGCCCGGTAGCCGTTCGACGGGTGTGTGGAGCCGGATCCTTTCCGGCGGCAGCGGCGCGGCGAGCGCCGCCGGCATCGCGCCCACCCCCGTACGCGGCAGCCCGAGGCGGCCGTGGACGAACGACCGGACGATCATCGCCAGCGCGTGGCTGGAGGTGGTCAGGCGTGGGTCGCCGAACACCCCGGAGAGGTAGGGGCGGACCAGGCCGTCGAGCATCGCGGAGGACAGCCCGCTCATCACCTCGGCGGCGGTGGTCTCGGGTTCGTCCAGCAGCCGCGCCGGGGGCACGGCGGCGTACCGGGCGATGATCGCGGCCAGCCGGACCCGGTCGGCGAGGGTGCCGAGGCCGCCGAGGGCCGACTCCAGCATCCGCGGAACCCCGCGGGGGTCGCGCAGCGGGTGGGCGTAGCGCTCCAGCCGGCCGCCATGGCGCACGAGCACCCCGGACCGGAACCAGCCCATGTTCAGGGCGTCGAGGTCGACCAGGGCGGTCAGTCGCGGGTACGCGGTGTTGACCACCTGGAAACCGCGGTCCAGCAGGAATCCGCCGGCCTCGTCCGTGGCCACCCGGCCGCCGACGCGGTCACCGGCCTCCAGGAGCAGGAAGTCGACGCCGTCACGCCACAACCGCCGGGCGGCGGCCAGCCCCGCCATCCCGGCTCCGATGATCAGTACGTCGGTCTCCGCCGTCGCCACCCTCTGTGCACTTCCCGCCTGCGCCACGGTTACGCCCCGGGCTCCCCGCCGAAGGCGAACACGCCGAGGGCCGCGAGGCAGACCGCGGCGGACGCCAGCAACGACCAGCCCGTTCCCGCCGTGACGAAGGCGCCCATGACGGCGACGCCGAGCGTCGCGCCGACCTGGCGTACGGCGTTGAGCATGCCGCCGGCCGAACCGGCCGTACCGTCCGGGGCCGCGCTGACGATGGCCGCGACCAGCGCCGGCAGGGCGTAGGAGATGCCGAGGCCGGTCAGCAACAGGCCCAGCGCCAGGAGCGGATAGCCGCCCGCGGTGAAGATCGTGACGCTGAGCGTGGCGCCTCCGGCCGACAGCAGGGCCAGGCCGGTCAGGATCGGCGGGCGAGGCCCGACCCGTGCCACGATCCTGCCGGTGACCGGAGGGTTGGCGGCGAAGGGGATCGTGAGCGGCAGGAACGCCAGCCCGGTCGCGAACGGGCTCAGCTGCCGTTCCCGCTGGAGCAGCAGCGGGAGGACGAACAGGGCTCCGGTGAGCGCGAAGTTCACCGCGGCCCCGGCCAGCAGTCCCGCGCGCACCCGGCCGGCCCGCAGGAGCGCCCGGTCCACGACCGGGGCCGGGCTGCGCCGTTCCAGCGCCACGAACAGGACGCCCGACGCCAGCGCCCCGGCCGAGGACCACAGGGCATGGGTCCAGGCGCGGGAGCCGGCGGCGATCACCGCGTCGGTGAGGAGCGCCAGCACGGCGACGGCCGCCGACTGCGCGAGCCAGTCGATGCGGCGCTCGTTCCGCTTGACGGCCACCTCCCGGCCCAGCGTCAGCAGCAGTACCACCAGGCCGATGGGCACGTTGACGAGGAAGATCGAGCGCCAGCCGCCGGCGCCGACCAGCGCGCCGCCGGCGATCGGGCCCGCCGCCACCGCCGCGCCGCTGGTCGCCGCCCAGATCGAGAGGGCACGGGCGCGCGGGGCCGGCTCGGGGTAGAGCCGGGCGATGATCGCCATCGAGGCCGGCACGCAGGCCGCCGCGGCGACGCCCAGGACCGCCCGCAGCGCGACCAGCGTCCACAGGTCCGGCGCGAACACGCTGAGCAGAGAGGCGACCGCGAAGACCGCGACGCCGGTACGGAAGATCCGGTGAGCGCCGTACCTGTCCGCCACCGCGCCCGCCGACAGCAGGAGCGCGGCGAACGCCACGGTGTACCCGGTGGTGGCCCACTGGAGGCCGGCGACCGAGGTGTGCAGGGACGCCGCCAGGTCGGGTTCGGCGACCGACAGGACCGTCGTGTCCAGCAGCACCATGAAGTAGCCGAGGGAGACGCCCGCGAGGGCACGGGGCAAGGTCATGTACGGCTCCAGGCGGTTGAGGGATGGTGCGCCCACCCTGTGTTCCGGCGGGCCCGTGCCTCCACCGGCGCCGCCGTACGCCGCGTTCGGAATTTCCGAACGCGGAGGGCCGTTGCCCAGCCCGTGGAGTTGCGTCAGCTCAGGACCTTCGAGGCGGTCGTGCGGCACCGTACGGTCACCGACGCCGCCGTCGCCCTCGACCTCGCGCCGTCGTCGGTATCGCAGCAGATCCGGACCCTTGAGACGTCCCTCGGCGTGACGCTGTTCGAGCGCGGCCCGCGGGGAATGCGCCTCACCGCCGCCGGCGAGCGGCTGCGGGGCTGGTCACGGAGGCTGCTCGACCAGGCCGAACAGGCCTACCATCAGGTACGCGCCGAACGGCCGGTACTGCGGCTGGGCGCCCTGGAGACGCTGGCGGGCTCGTACGTGCCGCGGGTGCTCAGGAGGTTCGCCGAGCGCCGGCCGGACGTCGACGTCGAAATCCGCTCGGACCGCGCCCGCGACGCTCTCATGGCCGACGTGGTCGGCGGACGCCTCGAAGCGGCCCTGCTCCTGGACTGCGGCGACGACGTCGGCGACCTCGGCTTCCCGGCCCCGCCCGAGCCGCTGGCCTTCGTCGACCTCGACCCGGTCCCGCTCGCGCTCGTCGCCGCCCCCGCCCATCCGCTGTCCGCCCGTACGGGCCTGACGCCCGGCGACCTGCGGCGTCAGCGGCTCCTGGTCAACGTGCCCGAGTGCTCGTTCTGGATGGCCGGGCACAGGGTCCTGGGCGCGGCGCCCGAGCGGATCAGGGCGGGCGGAGTCCCGGTCATGCGCGCCTGGGCCGAGCACGGCCTCGGCATCTCACTGTTGCCGGAGTTCGCGGTCGCCGACAGCCTGAGCGCGGGCACCCTCGTCCGGCTGGACCTTCCGGTCCCCGACCTCAGCCTGCGGCTGGTGTGGCGCGAGGACCGGGAGTCCCTGCCGGGCATGCGCGACATCCTGTACGCCGCCACCCGCCCCTGAGCCTCACGGCGGCGCGCCCCCGCGCCCCGGCTGGGTGAAACGTCCCATCCCACGGGTGTTCCCGCAGGTCATGACCTCGTGACATCCCAGTGTCCCGGAATCCTTGAAGTCGGAACCCGCGACCGCCGAGACTTCCGGCACAGCTCCCCCGTGGAGCTGAGACCGAGGCGGCAGGGGGCCGCCCCGGCGAGAGTACGGGGAGGAACGAATGAGACGTACACGCGCTCTGGCCGCCTTACTGGCGGCGGTCATCGGCGGGTTCCTGCTGCTGGCGGGAACGGCGTCCGCGCAGCCGGCGACGGCGGGGGCCGTCGGCACCGGGACCATGAAGGCCGCCGACCACTGCACGGTCTTCTGCGTGTCGGTCTACAACGGCACCAGTAAGGGCATCTGGATGCGGGGCAACGTCGGCCAGCGCTGGATCCCGCCGAAGACCTGGTCCGACGACGCCTACCCGGAGCTGAAGGACGTCGACGAACTCGACGTGCCGTACGGCTGTGACCTGACCTACCAGGGCACCCGATACCACTACGGTCAGACGATTCGCATTCACGGGTACTCCCCGTACGTCTGGATCGTCGGCATCGGCTGCTGACCGCCATCCGGAACGAACGCCGGCGCACCTGCGCCGGCGTTCGCATTTCCAGGCTGGCGGGGATTCCGGCGACGGGGCATCAACGTCGGCGAGCGTCTCCCCGCCGGGCGGAAAGGACCTCGCCCGGCCACAGTGGATCAACGGCCCGAGCTGGGTCAGGGCTCCGACGCCCGTGAACCCGGCGCTGTTCGGCGTGACGATCGCCTCTGACCTGGGTGAAATGCCGTCATTCAGGGTCGGGGCGGTCCGTTTCTGGGACAGCAACACCCGGTGGGCCTCGATCCAGCCTCGCCGCGGCGTATTCGACTGGTCGACGCTCGATCGTCTCGTGACCGGGGCGAACCACGCCGGGCTGCCCGCCCTGTTCGTCCTCGGCGGAACCCCGGGGTGGGCCGCTCCCGCCGCTCGCAAGGCACCGTACGGAGACGGATCACGGGCCGCGGCGCCGGATCACATGCGTGACTGGAAGACCTTCGTACGCGCACTGGCCGGCCGTTACCGCGGGCGGATCGAGGCGTACGAGCTGTGGGTCCTGGGAAACGACCCGCGTTTTTTCGCCGGCCCCGCCGAAACGCTGGTCGAGATGGCCCGGCAGGCCGAGACAGTCATAAAGAAGGCCGATCCGAAGGCCACGGTGGTGTGCCCGGGAATGGGACGGCTATGGACGGATGAGGGGCGTCGCGTACTCAAGCGGTTCGCCGAGCTCGGCGGTTTTCAGTACTGCGACGTCGCGAGCTTGAAACTGCACCAGCGGAGCGCCGGCGACCCTCCCGAGACCATGCTGAAAATCCTCCAGGTCGTCGGCGGAGTCATGCGCGGGGCGGGTATCGGTCCGCCGATATGGAGCACCGGGACCACCTACGAGATCGCGCTCGAGAAACGCCTCGACGAGCGGCGCTCGATCGACTACGCCATGCGCTATTACCTGACCGGCCTGTACGGAATCGAGCTGAACCTCCAACGGATGTACTTCTATTCCTGGGGCAATACGAAGATCCCGCTGGTGCTGCAGGCCGAAGAGGGCGCGCCGACCCGCGCGGCCATGGCCGTCGACGAACTCCAGCGCTGGCTGGCCCATGCCCGCATCCGTGCCTGCGGGCAGGGCCTGCCGTCCGGCCTTCCGGCCAATGTGTGGCAGTGCGAGTTCGTCGATGATGGCGCGCATCCGGCGTGGATCCGCTGGACGTCGGCCGGGTCCGCCGACACCGTCGCGCCTCCCGGCGCGCGGATGATCCGCCGGATCGGGGGTTCGGCCGCCTCCGTACACCCCGGAGACGTGGTCCGGGTCGGCGAACGGCCGCTGTTCATCGAGTGATGGCCGCCGTCACCGTTCGGCGAAGAAGCCGTGCAGGGCCCGGGCGACGGCGGCGGGGTCGCCGTCGTTCTCCGGCCCGGAGTGCCCGAGGCCCGTGAGCGTGAGCCGTCGCGCGTGGGGGAGCACGGTCGCGAGTCTCTCCACGGCCGTGGTCAGGTACGCGGGGCTCTTCGACCCGCCGAGCAGCAGCACCTCCGCCCGCAGTGCCCGGTAGTCCTCGGCGGTGCCGGCCATCTCGCCCACGATCCGCAGGTCGTACCGCTCCGTCGGGATGAGGTCCCTGATCGGCACGTCGTCGCCGGACGGCGGGCGCTGCAGGCGCATGCCGATCGTCAGCAGAGGCACGAGCAGGAACCGCGGGATCCGGTTGAACATCGGTTCGGCCCTCAGCCCCTTCAGGACGGTGACCAGCGCGGCGGCGAGTCTGCCCGCCGCGACCTCCCGTTCGTACCGTGGCTGCCAGCCGCGGAGCTCGGAGTCGTCGGCGAGCAGAGGCGGCTCGTACAGGGCGATCCGGTCGAGCGCGGGTGTGGTGAGGGCGGTGCGCAGGGTGACGAGCGCGCCGGAGCTCAGGCCGAAGATCTTCGACGCTCCGGTCGCGGCGACGAGCGCCTGGACGTCCTCGACCTCCCGGGTCACGTCGAAGTCGTCGCCGTGGCCTCCGCTGAGTCCGCGTCCGCGCCGGTCGGGCACGTAGACGGTGTGGCCCGCGGCCATCAGGCCGGCGAGATTCGCGAAGTTCTGCGCGGCCAGCATCCCGCCGTGCAGGAGGATCAGCCCGGGACCGTCGCCGTAGATCCGGTAGCCGATCACCGTCCCGTCCGCGGAGCGGGTCTCGCCCTTGCCGTACGCGCCGGCGCTCATGACCGGTCCGCCGGGACGAACCTCTTCAGCGCCTGCTTGCCGAACTCCACCGCCGCGTTCCCGCGTTCGAGCAGGTCGGCCTGGTACTCCTCCAGCGCCGGGATCAGATCGCGCTCGCCGCGCCGTACCCGGGCCAGAAGCGCGCTCAGCCGTACGGCGTCCTGCATCGCGGTCGTGGCGCCATTGCCGCCGCTCGCCAGGGTCAGGTGGGCCGCATCGCCGAGCAGCGTGACCCGGCCCGCCGTCCAGGGCGGCATCGGCCGGTCGTGGATGCGGGAGCGGCCGACGAGGCTCATGTCGGCGGAGCTCACGAGGTCGAGCAGGTCGGGGTGCCAGCCGTCGATGAGGTCCAGGACCAGCTCGCGCGCGTCGCCGCCCTCCGGCGTGGCCGGTCGTTCCGGCGGCACCAGCAGCACCCAGCGCACGTAGCCGTCGCGGTACGGCAGGTCGAGCTCGGGGGCGAGCGTGGCGGCGGCCGCGGACGGCTCGGTACCGAACTCCATGCGCCCGAGCATCAGCGTGAGCCCCGGGCCCTTCACCATCGTGCCGCGCCCCGGCACCAGCCGCAGGAAGCGGTCGGTCACCGGGGTGCGTCCCATCGCGCCGCACAGGTCCGCGGCGACGAGGCCGACCTCGGGCACGAGGTGCCGCCGCACGACGGAACCACCGCCGTCGGCGCCGACCAGCACCGCGCCGGTGGCGTCCGTACCGTCGGCGAACCGCGCGGTCACGGTGCCGGTCCCTTCGGTGAAACCGGTCAGCCGCCTGCCGTACGCGACCCGGTCGCCCAGCCCACCGAGCAGGATGCGCCGCAGCACCTGCCGGTCCATCGCCCGCGCGTCGCCCGGCGGGCCCTCCAGGTCGCGATGGAGCACGTTGAGCCGCTCGTCGAACAGCAGGCCGGGCCCGGTGAGGCTTCCGCCGGTCGCCTCGACCAGCGCGAAGAGCCGCTGCGGCAGGCTCGCGCGCAACGCGTCCATCGCGGCGGGCAGCAGCCCGATCCGGTAGCCCTGCGCCCGGTCGCCGGTGGCGTCGTCGGCCTCGTACACACGCACGTCGATGCCGGTACGGACGAGCGCGTGGGCGAGCGTCAGCCCGCCGAGCCCCGCCCCGATCACCAGCACCCGTCCGAGATCCCGCTCGGTCATGGCTCCGCCCTCTCGTTCCATGTGAACGACGTTCACGTGTACATTGTTCACATGGCGGGCGTGGACCTGTCAACCGGGAGGAAACGATGGGGCAGCGGCGCGCGGAGGTGCTGCAGGCGGCGATCGAGCTGCTGGACGAAGTCGGCCTGGACGGCCTCACGATGCGCGTGCTGGCGGCCCGTCTCGGTGTACGGGCGAGCGCGCTCTACCGGCATTATCCCAGCAAGCAGGCGCTGCTGGACGCCATGGTCGCGCACCTGGCGACGCGGCCCGCCGATGCCGCCCCGCCCCTGGACGGGACGTGGGACGAGCGGCTGCGCGAGATCGCGACCGGCATGCGCGAGGTCATGCTGGCCCACCGCGACGGCGCGCGGCTGATCGCCACCTTCCACGACCCGGGCGGCGAGGCCGTCGCGGCCTTCCGGGATCTCGTCGCCGCCCTGGCCGCCGAGGGCGTCCCGGCGGAGACGGCGGTCTCGGCCGTGGACACCGTCCTGGCCTACACGAACGGCTTCACGATCGAGGAACAGGCCCGTAAGGCCGGCACCGGCGCCTGGCCGAGAGACCGGCGCGACCACGCGTTCCGCACGGGCCTCGACCTGATCCTCGCGGGCGTACGAGAGTCGGCCCTGAAATGACACGAGGCCGGACCCGCGTGAACGGATCCGGCCTCGTGCACAGGCCGCGACCCTCGTGGCCCGCTTCCGCGGCGGCGCCTTCCGGGCGGGCCGGAGGTTCGACCTCGTGCGGACACGGGCCAACGGGCGGCCGGCGTTCGGGGCGTACGCGCGGGCCCCTGACGGGGTCCGCCACGAGACCGGCCTCTTCGTCATCGCCATCGCCGGCGACCGGGTCGGCGCCATGACCCGCTTCGAGACCGGCGTGCTCCCGTGGTTCGATCGTTCAGCTCATGAAGGCTCAGCGGCGCTCCGCGGGCGGGTCGTCGTGACGTTGACCAGCCAGGACGTGCCGTACTTGTCGACGCACTGCCCGTGGAGGGCCCCCCACGGGGACCTGGCGAACGGCACCGTGACCGTACCGCCCGCGGAGAGCCCGTCCCAGTAAGCCGTGAGGTCGGCCTCGTCGCCGCCGAGTGCCACCGAGAAGGAACCGCCCGGCTCGTACTCCTCCGGGATGTCCGACCCCATGAGCGTGACGCCGGCGGCTCCCCTCAGCATCGCGTGGGCGATCAGGCCCTCCTGCCGGGCGTCCTGCGCCCGGCGGAGGTCGGCGAACGTGGTGACGTCCAGCGTGCCGCCGAAGATCGACTGGTAGAACTCCATCGCCTCGCGGGCGTTGCCGTCGAAGTTGAGGTACGGGGTTGCACGAGCGGTCATCGACTGTCCCTTCTGGTTTGGTTTTCAAACCTAACAGGTGTCGACGACCGGCCGGCGCGTGCGGTGGAGGTGCCTCAGGCGAGATCCCGGCCCCGTCGGGCAGCGGCGACGCGGCGTGCAGCGGGACGGCGGCGGCGCCGTCGAGGATGATGGAGAAGAACCTGAACTCCCAGGCCACGCCGGTGTTGTGGCCGTAGACGAAGCCGCGGAACGGCCGGGCCTCGAGCGGCGGGATTATCTGCCGACCGACGCCGCCGCGGTGTGGGCGGGGTGCGTCGTGCCGGGAGTGCCGTCGTCGATTCGGGTAGCCTGACTGGCATGTTCACCAAGTGAACATGCCAGTCAGGCTCGAGATCATCGTCCGGCGGAGGCCTTCTGTGACCAAACCGACCCGGTCGCCGGACGCCGCTCGTGGGGAGCGTGGGGATCAGGCGGATATCCAGGCGGTGAGCCGGGTCAGTCAGATCCTGTCGCTGTTCGATCCGGCCACGCCGGAGGTCACCGCGTCCGAGGTCGCCGAGCGGCTCGGGCTCAACCGCACCACCGCCTACCGCTACTGCACGTCGCTCGTCGCGGCAGGTCTGCTCGAACGCCGGGACGAGGGCGGCTACGTACCCGGTGCCCTGCTGCTGCAACTCGGCGCCTTCGCCATCGGCACCCGTCGCGTCATCAACCTCGCGCCGCGGCACATGCAGGCGCTCTCGCGTGCGACGCAGACCAGCGTGGTGCTCAGTCTCTGGGGGCTCACCGGTCCGGTGGTCTCGCGGGTCGAGGAGAACGTCTCCGCCATCGTCGTCGTGTCCGTACGGGTCGGCAGTCACCTGCCGCTCGACACGGCGCAGAGCAAGGTCTTCCTCGCCTACCACTCCGACCAGCTCTCCATGGGCCGGCTGATGGCGAACCTCCCCGGACCGGCGCGCGACGAGCTGCGCGCCGGCGTCGAGCGGGTCCGCGCCGTCGGGCACTGCTCGGCGATGAGCACGCCCGGGGTGGTCGCGGTGGCGGCGCCCGTCTTCGACGAGTACGGCATCTGCGCCACCATCGCCATCGTCGGCCCGGACAACACCCTGTCGATGTCCGACGACGCCCCCGAGTTGCGCGTCGTCGTCGACACCGCACGGGAGCTCACCCGCGAGCTCGGCGGTCACTTCCGGCCCGACGATCTCGGCCGGCGGGCCGTCTAGAGGAGAGTCAGGACAGAGCGGGGATCGTGTCGTCGTCGGCCATGTCCACGTCCTTGGTCTCCGGGCCGAGGAAGCCGCCGAAGCTGATCAGCGCGCCGGCGAGCACCAGCAGGATGGCCGGGGCGAGGTGCGCCGAGACGACGCCGTCGAACTGCCGCAGGTAGAACTGGTAGAACGCCGGCGCGATGAGCGCGAGGCTGTACCCGACGCCGTACCCCGTCGAACGGATGCTCGCCGGGAACCGCTCGGTCAGGTACGCCGCGATCGGACCGAAGGTGCCGACGGTGAAGACGCCGATCAGTACGCCCCAGCCGAGCGCCGCGCCGAATCCGCCGTTCGAGGTCATCAACAGCGTGTACGAGCCTGAGCCGACCACCAGGACCGCCAGGCCGTACCCCATGTAGAACCGCCGTCGCCCGATGCGCTGGGACAGCAGCCCGAACAGGGGGTACGACAGCGCGGCGGACGCGTTGATCACGAGCATCGTCAGCGTGACCTGTTTGCTCGACAGCAGAAGGTGCGCCTTCAGCTGCGCGGGCGTGACGGCGGCCTCCATGTTGGTCGCGAGCCACGTGCCGGTCATCAGCACGAACACCTGCGCCAGCGCCTTGGGGTATCGCACCACCAGCCGTACGAACGGCAGCTTGTGCCGCTCGCCGGTCAGCTCCGCCGGCGGTTCGTGCACCTGCTTGAGGTAGTAGCGGAACAGCAGGGCCGACAGCAGCGCGCCGACCAGGAACGGCACTCGCCAGCCCCACTGCACGTAGCTGCTGTGCAGCCCGGCGGAGGGCAGGAGCTGCAGCATCAGCAGCGTGATCGCGGCGATGACGGCGTACGCGGCGGGTGAGGTCGAGGTGATGATCGAGGCGTAGAGGCCGCGTTTGTGCTTGGGGCTCCACTCCATCGCCAGCGGCACCGCGGTGGTGTACTCGCCGCCGAGGAAGATGCCGTCGACGAACCGGAGCCCGATCAGCAGGCCGACGGACCACATCCCGATCGTCTCGTGGCCGGGCAGGCACGCGGTCACCAGCGTGATGACGCCGAAGCCGCCGACCGCGACCAGCGTCGTGCGCTTGCGCCCGACCGTGTCGGCGAAGTGGCCGAAGATCACCGCGCCGAGCGGGCGGCCGACGAGCGTCGAGGCGAACACCAGCGACGACAGCATGGCCGTCGTGCTCGCGCTCAGGGACGCCGACTGGAAGTAGGCCGTCGCCGGTGCCAGCACCACGATGGGCAGGTAGATGTCGAACTGGTCGACGAAGTAGGCGAGCATCCCGCCGCGTACGGCGGTACGCACCTTCGCCATGTCGGGACCGTGGGCCGGGTTCGGGGGAGAGGCGTCCGGCGCCTCTGGCTGCGGCACTGGCACGTGGCGCGGTGTGGACATGGTTCGTCTCCTCAGCGAAGCATTTACGAACTATGTGTTCACCAAGTGAACGGATCCTTACTGTAGACATGTGACCTATGCAACACAAGGGGGCGATATCGGGTTGACGTACGGTCTTATAGTGAACGTAGACTTCACAATACGAACCGAAGGGTGGCCTCCATGAGTCAACGCCCCGCCATCGCCTCCGTGCTGAACGGCCTGGTCGACATGCACGTCCACTCCGGGCCCAGTCCGTTCCCCCGCCGGTTCGACCACGTCGAGGCCGCGGAGGACGGCGCCCGGATCGGGATGCGCGCCATGGTCGCCAAGTCCCACCACCACAACACCCAGATGGACATCCTGGCGATGAGGGGACGTCTCGCCGGGGTCGCCGCCACCGCGTACGGCGGCATCGCGCTCAACAGCACCGTCGGCGGGCTCAACGCCCACGCCGTGCGCATGTGCCTGCGCATGGGCGGCAAGGTCGTGTGGTTCCCGACCATCTCCTCGGGCCGCCACCTGGAGTGCCACCCCGAGGACGGGGCGTTCCCGACCACCACCGTGCCCCTGACCCTGGAGCGCATCGACATCGTCGACGACGCCGGGGAGCTGAATCCCGAGGCCATCGAGATCCTGGACGAGATCAAGGCGCAGGAGGCCGTCGTCAACGGCGGCCACATGTACCCCGCCTACATCCGCACGCTGTTCCAGGCCGCGAAGGAGCGCGGCATGACGCGGATGGTCGTCAGCCACCCCGACTACGTGATCGGCGCCGATCCCGATCTGTGCCGCGAGCTGGTCGGCCTCGGCGCGTACGTCGAGCACGAGATCGGCATGTACGACCCCGAGGGCTCCCAGAAATGGGACCCGAAGAAGCTCCTGACCTGGATCGAGACGCTCGGCCCCGAGCACACGGTGCTGGCCTCGGACTTCGGGCAGGCGGCCAACCCGAAACCCGTGGACGCGTGGATGCGCGTCGCGCAGGCGCTGCTCGACCTCGGCCTGCCGGAGAAGGACCTGCGGCGCATGGTCCGCGACAACCCGACGTACCTGCTGAACCTCGACGCCTGAGCGAAAGGACACCACCCGTGTACGAGAAGGACGACCCACGCTCCTCCCTCGCGACGGCGACCGCGGCCGCACCGCGTCCGGACAGCGGTGACGCGATCGCGGCCCCGCAGTACTTCGACTTCCACCGCCTCGCGTCGCCCGGCGCCGCGACGCCGGACGGGCGCACCGCGATCGTCCGCGGCCAGAACGTCGTCCTCGTGCACACCGACGCGCGCGACGGCGACGACCTCGACAACGGGACGCTCGACGGCGAGCTCGCCGTGGTGGTCACCGGCGCCTCTCCCGCCTTCTCGGTGATCACCGACGACGGCGCGACGCTGATCGACGCACCCGGGCTGGTCGTGGTCCCGCCCGGCGCCTCGCGCCTCGGCGTGCACGGCGACGGCCCGCTCGTACGCCTGGTCGAGGCCACCGAACCGGCGTGGCGGGACCGGGCCGCCAACGCCGCGGCGTACGCGGAGGACCACCCGCGCGTCGCGCTGCTGCGCCGGTGGCCGGAGCCTCCCGGTGGATACGCGGTGCGGTTCTACCCGCTCGCCGGCATCCCGGACGACCCGGCCCGCTTCGGCCGCATCTTCCGTACCCGCTCGTTCATGGTCAACTTCCTGCCCGAGGTCACCGGCCCGCGCGACCCGCACAAGCTCTCGCCGCACACGCACGACGACTTCGAGCAGCTGTCACTGGCGATGCGCGGCGAGTACGTCCACCACATCCGCACCCCCTGGCTGAGCGACAGCACCGGGTGGCGCGACGACGACCACGTACGGATCGGCAGCCCGTCCGTCGCGATCATCCCGCCGCCCACCGTGCACACCTCCGCGGCCGGCGATCCCGGGGTGAACCAGCTGATCGACGTCTTCAGCCCGCCACGCGCCGACTTCTCCGCGAAACCAGGCTGGGTGCTCAACGCCGACGACTACCCGATGCCGTGAGCGGACGTACGGGCGCGGGGCTGTTCGCGCCGGATCGCGAGACCACTCCGCTCGGCACCTGGCTGAAGATCACCTCCGGTGAGCCGGTCGAGATCATGGCGTACGCCGGGTTCGACTTCGTGGTCGTCGACATGGAGCACGCGCCGATCGACCTGCAGACCGCGTACCGGCTGGTCAACACCGCCGCCGCACTCGGTCTGGCGCCCTTCGTACGAGTGCCGGACACGACGGCGTCGACGATCCAGAAGATCCTCGACGCGGGCGCCATGGGCATCCTCGTACCGCATGTCGACACGGTCCAGCAGGCCGCCGCCGCCGGGCAGGCGTGCCGGTTCCCGCCCCACGGCGTACGCGGCGCCGGCGGCACCAGCCGTGCCGGAGCGTGGGGGCTGCGCCCGAACGCCGACTACCTCGCCACCGGCAACGACGACGTGCTGTGCGTCCCGCAGCTCGAGAGCGTCGAAGCGATCAAGGCGGCGCCGGAGATCCTCGCGCTGGACTCCGTCGACGCGGTGTTCGTCGGCGCCGCGGACCTGTCGATGTCGATGGGGTCCACGCCGTCCTCGCCCGAGGTGGCCGAACTGATCGGCTCGGCGATCGACGCGGCGCACGCCGCCGGCAAGCGCTGTGGCCTGGCGTTCGGCGGCGTACCGTCGCGGGCGGCCCAGGCGGTACGGGACGGCTGCGACTTCGTGCTGCTGAGCAACGACACGTCGATGCTGGCGGAGGCCGCGCGGGGCCTGGTCACGGCGTTCCGGGAAGCGGGATGACGCTGACCCTGCCCGTCACCGCCCTGTCGATCGCCGAGCCGGACGGCCTCGACCATGACGGCGTGGTGCGCTTCGTCCGCGTGCTCGAGGAGAGCGGCCACCCCATGGTCTGGATCCCCGAGGTCACCGGGCGCGAGGCGTTCACCACCGCCGCCCTCGTGCTCGGCGCGACGCGGCGGATGATCGTCGGCAACGGCGTCGCCCGCGCCCTCGAACGCGTGCCGAAGTCCGCCGCGTCCGCGGCGCGGGACCTCGCCGCCGGCCACCCCGGACGGTACGTGCTGGGCCTCGGCGTCAGCGGCGCGGCCCGCGAGCGAGGCGTCGGCCCGCTGCCGTTCATGCGCGACTACCTGGACGGGATCGACGCGACGCTCCCGCGCCGCGTGCCCCGGGTGCTCGGCGCCTACTCGGCCGGGCTCACCCGGCTGGCCGCCGCACGCGCCGACGGGCTGATCACGTTCCTCGTCACGCCGGAGCACACCCGCTGGGCGCGCGAGACGATCGGGCCGGACCTGTTCCTGTCGGTCGTCCAGTGGGCGGTGGTCGGCCGCGACCGGGCCGCGGCCCGCGACGTCGCGCGCGAGCGTCTGGCCTACTACCTGACGCTGCCGCACCAGATCGCCAAGCTGACGCGGCTCGGGTTCACCGAGGCCGACCTCGCGCCGCCCGGGTCCGACCGGCTCGTCGACGCGCTCGTCGCCTGCGGCACGCCGGAGCAGGTACGCGAGGCGCTGCGGCGGCAGTACGACGCCGGCGCCACACAGGTGGCCGTCAGCCTGGTCGGCCCGCTCGACGACGCGAAGCTCGACGCCTACCGGGCGCTGGCGCCGAGCATGGAGAGGACGAACTGATGCGAACAGCCGAGAAGGTCATCATCACCACCGCGGTGACGGGCTCGGTCAACGTGCCGTCCCAGAGCCCGTACCTCCCGCTGTCCGCCGGGCAGGTGACCGAGGCGGCGCTGGGGGCGATCGAGGCCGGGTCGGCCATCGTGCACCTGCACGCCCGGCTGCCGGACGGGCGGCCCACGTTCGAGCCCGAGGTCTTCGACCAGATCATCGGTCCCATCGCCGAGCGCACCGACGCCGTCATCAACATCACCACCGGCGGTTCGACGGCGATGACGATGGAGCAGCGGCTGGCGGCCGCCGTACGGCTCCGGCCCGAGCTCGCGTCGCTGAACATGGGCTCGATGAACTTCGTGTACGCGGGGATCGCCGACAAGGTGACCGAGTGGCGGTACGACTGGGAGAAGCCGTACGTCCTCAACACCTACTCCCAGCCGTTCGTCAACACCTTCGACGCGATCGAGCACACTCTGCGGACGCTCGGCGCGTCCGGCACGCGGTTCGAGTACGAGTGCTACGACATCGGCCACCTCTACACGCTCGCGTACTTCGTCGAGAAGGGCCTCGCCGAGCCGCCGCTGCTGGTCCAGGGGGTGTTCGGTGTCCTCGGCGGCATCGGCGCCGACCACGAGAACCTGGAGCACATGGTGCGGATCGCCGACAAGCTCTTCGGCGAGGACTACTCATTCTCCGCCTTCGCCGCCGGACGGGACCAGATACAGTTCGGCACTCACAGCGCGTGGCTCGGCGGTCACGTGCGGGTGGGTCTCGAAGACAGCCTGTGGATCGGCAAGGGGCGCCTCGCGGAGAGCAACGCCCAGCAGGTCGGCAAGGTCCGGGCCGTCATCGAGGACCTGGGCAAACAGATCGCCACACCTGCCGACGCCCGCGCGATGCTCGCGCTCCGGGGCGTCGAGAACACCGAGAGGATCTCATGAGCACCACCTCATCGCCGCTCGCCGGCAAGGTCGTCCTGCTCGTCGGAGCGAGCACGGGCATCGGAGCCGACGCCGCACGCGTACTCGCCGCGGACGGAGCCGCCCTGATGCTCGTCGCCCGCACCGAGGAACCGCTGGCCAAGCTCACCGCCGAGCTCACGGCGGCGGGCCACGACGCGGCCTACACGACCGGCGACGTCGCGAAGGCGGCGGACGTCGCCGCCTTCGTCGACGCCACGGTCGCCCGGTTCGGCCGGCTCGACGGGGCGTACAACAACGCCGCGATGGGCGGCGGCGGCCGCCTCGACGCGGTCTCCGAAGACGACTTCGACCGGATCATGGCCGTGAACGTGAAGGGCACGTGGCTGTGCGTCCGCGAGGAGGTCCGCGTGATGGAGCGGCAGGGCTCTGGATCGATCGTCAACGTGAGCAGCATCGGCGGCCTCCGCGGCAGCTCGGGCATGGGCGCCTACCAGGCCACCAAGCACGCGGTCATCGGCCTGACGCGTACGGCGGCCCACGACTTCGGCCCGCTGGGCATCCGCGTGAACGCGGTGGCCCCGGGCCCGACCGAGAGCCCGATGCTCGACGAGCTGCGGCGCACGGTCCCCGGCGGCGTGGAGGCCCGGATCGCCGCCACACCGCTGCGCAAGGTGGGCACGGGCGCCGAGGTGGCAGCGACCGTGAGCTTCCTGCTGAGCGAACGCGCAAGCCACATCAGCGGAGTCGTCCTACCGGTCGACGGCGGGTTCCTCGCCTGAGCGACCCGGCGGCGATGGCGGGGGCGGTCTGTCCGGCCGGCGTGCGTGCCCGGTCGAGGGGCGCCGATGGCGTTCAGGTAGCCGAAGCCCGGGTCGGTTTCGTACCGGCCCGTCCCCTCCGGGCGGCGGGCCGAGGCGGACAGTGCCCGGCCGATCTGGGCCGGGGTCGGCTCGGGGTATTCCGACCTGATCAGAGCCACCGCCGCGGTCGCGAACGTCAGTGCCACGTCGCCGCCTCCGAGGGTCCACACTCGGTGGTCCGGGCCGATGGCGGGCAGTGCGAGGCCGGAGGCGGAGATGATCACAGAACCTCCCGCGGAGGTCGAGCGCCGGTCGCGGCGGCCCGTGGCGGTGACGGCGCCGACTCCGATCACGCCGGGTGCCGACACCGGGTCGGGGAACACCTCCGGGTAGCGAAGGCCGACCGTGCCGATGATGACGACGTTCTTCGCCTGGGCGTAGGCGATCGCGGTCCGGAGTCCGGTGGCGACCTCGTTCTCGACGGAGCTGGGGTCGACCGCGATGACGCCGGCGCCGTGGTCGACGGCGTAACGGATCCCGCCGGCGATGGGGTCGGCCCGTTTCGGCCGTGCCGATCACTCGCGGCGGGGGTGCCCGGCAGGCGTTACAGCGACTGTCCGGCGTTCTCGGCGGCGGGAGTAAAGCGGTCCCTGATGCCGTCGTAGAGCGCCTGCTCCTTCTTGATGAGCGCGAGGCAGTTGTTCATCGTGCCGTTGAAGTCGTCCACGTCGTACTCGTTGAGGTCGTCGAAGGAGCCGATGATCCTCTGCGCGTGCTCGTGGATCTTCTTGTCGTCCGACCAGGGCAACCACGCCCATTTCTGGTTCTCGTCGAGCTCTTTCTTGAGCTCCGCGAGCTGTTCGATCGAGGTCTGCTTGTAGGCGATGAGCGCCGCGTTCATGGCGAGCAGTGCCGCCGACACCACCTTGAACGAGGTGAGCAGATCGTCGACGTTCCGGGCCGGGACGTCGCGCCAGTAGGCGGCGAAGGCCTCGATGGCGGGCCCCTCGTTCTTTTGGAGGACCGCCTTGATGGCATCTTCGGGGTTCAGCCGGGTGAGCTCCAACGCGACGCCGACGCCGCCCCACCGGTCACCGCCGGCCTTGAAGTTGACCTCGTCGTCGCTCGGCCAGCGGAACTTCATCGTGCCCTCGGCCGTCCAGTGCTCGACCAGGTGCAGGAGGTCCGCCGGCAGGGTGATCTTCTCGTTTCCCACGGCCGTCAGTCCCGGTTCTTCATCTTGTCGAGCACGCCGAACACGGAGGTGAGGTTGGCGTCTTCGGCGGCCTTCCTGTTCTCCGACATCCGGTACAGGCCCCTGGCGCCGTAGTCGGCCTGTTTCGCGGTCGTGGTGACCGCCGAGATCGCCGAGTCGTAGAAATGGTCGAACGTCTCGAAGAAGCCTTTCGTCAGGAACACCTCATGCGGTTCCGGCGAGAAATCCCCGATGCTCTGCCAGCGCGACCCTTTGTAAGCGTGCTCGTCGGAGATCTCCCGGTAGAGCGACAACTGCTCGTGCGCCGGCAGGACGGTCATGGCGTCCCACGAGCCGTACTGGCTTCCGCCTGCGGGAATCTGTTCCTCGTAGGTGTCCACGGTCGCGGAGCCGATGGCTTTCGCCGCGTCCTCCAGCGATTTGGAATCGTATTTCGGCATGAGTGGCTCCAGGCCTTTCCCTCGGTGTGCTATCGGCTGCGCATCAGGCCGGCGATCACGCGGTTGATCTCTTCCATGCGCTGGGAGTACTCCGCCTGGATCTCTTCCAGCCTCGCGCGCAACCGGTCCTCGGAGGCGGGGCCCGGGTCGTGGTCGGCGAGCCGGCCGAACCAGTCCCGCTGCGCCGCGCGTACGGCCTCCCGGGTCAGTTCACCGAGCGTGCGGGCGTCCTGCCGCAGCGCCCGCGGGTTGATCTCCACCGTGTCCACGAGGCCGTCGGTGCCGATGGTGACCCGCACGTTGTCGTCCGCGGAGGCGCCGTGACCGGTCGGTGGCTTCTCGAGTGCCGCCGGGCCGCCCGGCCACGCCGAGGCGGGCGCCTCGTCCTTTCCTGCGGAACGCTTGCGAAAGTCAGCCATGACGACACCGTCCCCATTTTCGGATCGACGGTGAAGCCTGCGGAGGCACCGCCGAAACAAGATCAAAGTAGCGGAACGGTCCGTGACCGGCGCAAGAGTCGAACACATTCCCCTGCGCCGCCCTCTCCGTACGGCGCGGCCCCCGGGAGCGTCGTCTCCCGGGGGCCGCGTCCGGGGTCTCAGCCGGTGAACGCCTTGGTGAACGCGTCCGCGGCCTGGTCGATGCTGCTGCAGGTCGCGCTGGCGGTGCTCTGCGCCCCGCCGGGGCACGGCTTGTCACGCGTCGCCGACCACATCGACGTCCAGGCCAGCTTCTTCTCCTTGGCGAACGCGGCGACCTTCGTCGCGTCGGCCGGCCGGAAGACCTCGGTGCTGGTGTCGTTGACGCCGATCATCGGCGTGATGGCGATCTTGCTCCAGGCGTCGCCGACGCCGAGGGCCTGCTCGACCTGCTTCTCGGTGGACGTGGCCGCCTGGATGGCGTAGTCGCCCATCTTGCCGTCCGGGTTCGGCGCCTGGCCGTCGCCGTAGTCCATGGCCATCACGTTCACCGCCGCGACGTCGGTGCCCTTGGCCTTGGCCGACGAGAGGAGGTTCACCCCGTCCTGGGTGAGCCCGCTGGGCAGCACGGGCAGCGTGAACGAGACGTCGAGCCCGCCGACCTGCTTCTGGAGCGTCGTGATCGCCTCGGCCCGCCGGTCGTTCGCCGTCTTGTCCGCGATGGCGGCGCCCTCGATGTCGAAGTCGACCTTCTTCAGGTCGAAGGCGTCGATCACCTTCTTGTACGCGGTGGCCAGGTCGCCGGCGCTCGTGCACGCCTGGGCGAGCTCGGTGCCGTTCGCGCCGCCGAAGGAGACGCGGACGTCGCCGCCCGCCGCGCGCAGGTCACCGATCTTCTTGGCCACCTCGTTGTCGCCGAGTTCCTGCGAGCCGCCCCACTTGGGCGCGCAGCCGCCGCCGGAGACGACGAACGCGAGGTTGAACGTCTTGACGCCGGTGCGCCTGGCAGCGTCGACCAGGTCGTACGGCGGGAACAGGCCGACGTCGACGTACGGGGAGAAACCGCCGCTCGACGACGACTTCGGAGGCGTCGGCGGTGCGCTCTTGGTCGGCTCGGGCGTGGCCGTCAGCGTGGCGGCCGGCGGAGGCGGGCTCGGCGCCTGCGTGTCGCCGGCGTTCTCACAGGCCGAGCCGTTGACCTGGCACGCGGACGGAGCGCTCGTGGCGCCCTGGGCGACGAACCCGACGACGGTGGAACCCCCGGGCCCGAGGTCGGCGTTCCAGGAGGCGTTCTTGACCTGCACGTGGGTGCCGCCGGCCGAGTAGACGCCGTCCCACAGGCTGCTCACCTTCGTCCCGGAGGGCAGGTCGAACTGCAGGTTCCAGCCGTGGATGGCCTCGGCGCCGGTGTTGGTCAGCGTGTACTGGGCGCTGTAACCGCCGTCCCACGCGCTGACCCGCTTGTACGTGGCCTTGATCGATGCCGCGTCGGCCGGTCCGGTGGTGACGAACAGGGCGGCACCGGTGATGCCGACGACGGTGGTCAGACCGCCTGCGGTCCACAGGGCCAGCCGCCGCCGGCGAGGGTGGCGCGCTCGGTGTGCGCTCATGGGGGTACCTCCCGAAGAGGTGGGAATTGACGAGGTCACGCCTGCAGGGCGGTACGACACTAAGGCGCTGGGACGTCCGGGAGGCCGGGGCTAAGCCCCGCTTAAGGGCCTGCTGAGCAAGGCCTAATCTCGCGCGTCGGGCACCAGCAGCGGCAGCAGGACGTCGTCGACGATCCCGGTCAGTACGCCGTCGGGGATGGGCGTGCCGTGGATCAGGAAGTGGTGGTCCACCAGCGCAGGCGCCAGGCCGATCAGGCGGGGCTTGATCGCCGTGGCGGCGATGTCCCCGCGGGCCGCCGCGCGGTCGAGGATCTCGCGCATCAGCCGGTCGCGGGCGACGAACATGCCGGCCCGTACGCGCGCGGTCCGGTCGGGGTCGGTGAGGGTCTCGACCATCAGCCCGCGTGCCGCCTCCCCGAACGGCCCTTCGAGGCGCCGTGCGCCGCGGCGCAGCAGGGTGAGCACGTCCTCACGCAGGCTGCCGGTGTCCGGCGCCGGGTCGGCGGGGCCCCGGCCGTGGCGCAGCGCGGCGACGACGAGCTCGGCCCGGCTGGGCCAGCGTTTGTACAGCGACGCCTTGCTGGTGTGGGCGCGGGCCGCGATCCGCTCCATCGCCAGGCGCGCGTAACCGACGTCGTTCAGCTCGGCCAGCGTCGCGTCCAGGATCGCGGCCTCGAGCACCTCGCCGCGCCGCCGAGGCCCCGTCCGGTGGTCGGCCCGGCCGTCGGTTGGAGCCATCCACGCCCTTTCTCCGAGTCAGCGCACGATAGCGCAGCCCTGCTCCGCACCCACCGTACGCGCCTTAGAGTCCGTTGCGTTCTCTATGTGAGGTGATCTATGGTCGCCCGATAGAGAACGCTGCGTACTTTAGGGAGCAGAATGGAAGGGTTCGCGCGATGGTCGGTGCGGCATCGGTGGTGGGTGATCGGCGGATGGCTCGTACTCGTCCTGGCCCTGGCAGGGCTGTCCCACCAGGCCGGCGGCGCGGAGTACAAGAACACCTTCCGCTTCTCCGGCCGTGACTCGCAGGACGCCCGCGCCGTGCTGGAGCGCGACTTCCCGCAGGCCGCCGGGGACGGCGACCAGATCGTCTTCCACACCACGGCCGGCCGGGTGACCGATCCGGCGGTACGCGATCGGATGCGGGCGATGTTCGCGCGGGTCGAGCGGCTGCCGCACGTGGTCCAGGTGGCCGACCCGTACGCCTCGCGCGGGCAGGCGATGTCGAGGGACGGTACGACGGCGTTCGCCACGGTGACCTTCGACGCGCAGGCAGGCGAACTGCCCGAGGACGCGATCGGCACGGTGGTCGACACCGCGCGGGCGGCCCGTACGAGCGCGCTTCAGGTCGAGCTCGGCGGGCAGGCGGTCGAACGGACCGTGAGTCAGGGGCCGGGCCCGGCCACGGCGGTCGGGCTCACGGCCGCGGTGCTCGTGCTACTGGTCATGTTCGGGTCCGTGACCGCGATGCTGATGCCCATCCTGACCGCGCTGATCGCCGTCGCGGCCGGCGTCAGCGTGAACGCCCTGGTCACGCATGTGATGGACGTGAACACCGGCGCGGAGGTGATCGCGCTGATGATCGCGCTCGGCGTCGGCGTGGACTACTCGCTGTTCATCGTGTCCCGGTTCCGCGGCATGCTCGCCGAGGGCCGCGACCCGGAACAGGCGGCCGTCGGCGCGGTGAACACCTCCGGGCGGGCGGTGCTGTTCGCCGGCGGCATCGTGGTGGTGGCGCTGCTCGGGCTGCTGCTGTTCGGGGTCGGCGTCCTCGACGGGATCGCGGTCTCGGCCGTGGTCGAGGCGGCGTTCACCATGGCCGCCGCGCTCACCTTGCTGCCCGCGGTGCTGTCCCTGCTCGGCCGTCGCGTCAACGGCCTGCGCGTGCCCGGCCGGCACCCGGCCGGGTCCACGGCGGTCTCCCCACGCCTCGGAGCGTGGGCCGACCTCGTACGGCGGCATCGGTGGGCCGTCGCCGTGGGGACGGTCGCCGTCCTGGCCGTACTGGCGCTGCCGGCGCTGTCGCTGCGGCTGGGCAGCTCCGACGCCGGCGCGGATCCCGCGTCGGCGACCACGCGCCGGGCCTACGACCTGCTCGCCGACGGCTTCGGGCCGGGCTTCAACGGCCCGCTGCTGCTCACCGTGCGGCTGCCGTCCGCGTCGTACGGGGCCGTGCTCGGGCGGCTGTCCGAGGCCGTCGCGGCCGACCCGGGAGTGGCCTCGGTCGGCCCGCCGCGTATCAGCCCGTCCGGGACCGCCGCCGTGCTACGGGCTTACCCGGCGACCTCGCCGCAGTCGGCGGCCACCGGCGCTCTGGTGCGCCGGCTCCGCGTCGCGGTCATCCCGCGCGCCGTCGGTGGCGGCGGCGTCGCGGTGCACGTCGGCGGGCCCACCGCCACGTTCGTCGACCTGGGCTCGCTGCTGGGCGGGCGGCTGGTGCCGTTCGTCGCCGTGGTCGTCGCGATCGGGTTCGTGCTGCTGCTCGTAGTGTTTCGCTCACTGGCCATCCCGCTCACCGCCGCGGCGATGAACCTGTTGTCCATCGGCGCCGCTCTGGGCGTGGTGGTCGCCGTGTTCCAGAAGGGCTGGACAGGTCTGTCCACCGGGCCGGTCCATTTCGCGGTGCCGGTGATGACGTTCGCGATCGTCTTCGGGCTCTCCACCGACTACCAGGTCTTCCTGCTCACCCGCGTCCAGGAGGAGTGGCACACCCACGGGGACAACCCCCGCGCCGTACGGGAGGGCATGGGCCGGGTCAGCGGCGTGATCACCGGTGCCGCGGTCATCATGATCGCCGTCTTCGGCTCGTTCGTGCTCGGCGGCGCGCGCTTCATCGCGGAGGTCGGCGTCGGGCTGGCGGTCGCCGTGACCCTGGACGCGTTCCTGATCCGGTTCATGCTGGTCCCGGCGATCATGTACATCCTGGGCGACCGGAACTGGCGGCTGCCCCGCCGTCTGCGCCGGCTGCCGCGCGTGCACATCGAGCCGGCCGGGCCCCCGCCTCCCGCGTACGAGCCGCGGCGGTGAGGGCGGGCGGACCTGAACGGCGCCGTCGCGTGGCGGCGGTCGCGGCGCTGGCGGCGGGCCTGCTGCTGACCTTCGCCGCCGTTACCGGCGGTCTGGCTGCGCGGACGCCTCCTGGACAGCCGCCGGTACGTCGCCACCGTGGCCCCGCTCGGCAGAGACCCGGTGGTACAGGACGAGGTCGCGGCCAAGGTCACCGCGGCGATCTCCCAGGGCCTGGACGTACGGAGGCGAGCCGCGGGCGGGAGGCCGCTCGCCGGGCTGCTGGACGAGGCCACCCGGCGGCTGGCCGCGCGGGTCACCGCCGAGTTCGTGCGAAGCCCCGAGTTCGAGCGGCTGTGGGTGACCCTCAACCGGACCGCGCACCGGCAGCTCGTCGCGATCCTCACCGGCCGCCCGGCCGCCGGCGGAACCGTACGCGCCGATCCCGACGGCCGGCTGTGGCTGGACCTGGGACCGGTGATCGAGCAGGTCCTGAGGAAACTGCCGGGCATGGGACCGGCGGCGGCCGGGACGCCGCCCGTGCGGCTCGAGCTCGGCCGGGTGGCGGCGGCCGGCCGGGCACGAGCCGCCGCCCGATGGCTCGACCGCACCGCCGCATGGCTGCCCTGGGCGGCGGCGATCTGCCTCCTCGTGTCGGTCGCCCTGTCCCGCGACCGAAGGCGGACGGTCCTGGCGCTCGGCCTCGGAACCGTCGTGACGATGCTGACCCTGCGCGCCGGCCTGTCGGCCGTACGCCATGCCGGCCTCGCCGCGATCCCGCCCGAGGCGCTCGGCCCGGCGGTCGCCGGCCACGTCTTCGACCGGGTGACCGCCGGGCTGCGGGACACGCTGCGCGTCCTCACCCTCCTCGGCGTCCTCGTCGCGGTGGCGGCCCTGACCTGGGCTCACCTGAAGAGGATCTCCTGGAGGAGGTGAGGCTCGGCCGGGCCGTCACCGGCTCACGAGGGCAGGTGCCACACCTGGTTGGCGCCGCCCGTGCAGTCCCAGATCTCGACCTGGGTGCCCGGGGTGGTGGACCATCCGGTGTCGTCGAGGCACCGGTTGGACTGGGGGTTGTACAGCGATCCGTTGGACTGGGGGATCCAGACCTGGGCCGCGGTGTTGTTGCAGTCGTACAGGTCGACCAGGGTGCCGTTCGCGGTGCCACCGCCGTTGATGTCTAGGCACTTGCCCAAGACGTGCAGCGTGCTGCCGGCCTTGACCACGGTCCACTGCTGGGCGCCGCTGCCGTTGCAGGTGTAGATCTGGATCGGGTTGAAGTTCGCGGTGCTGGAGGAACGGTCGTCCAGGCACAGCCCGCCGTACCCGGTGATCGCGCTGCCGGACGGCGGCGGGTTGCCGCCTCCCGATCCGCTCGTCAGGACCCGTACGTAGTCGACCAGCATCGGCACTCCCGACTGGGTCGAGCCGGTGGGGCCGCCGCCGAACGCGGCGGGGAAGCCGCCGCCCATCGCCACGTTGAGGATCATGAAGAAGCCGTGGTGGACGGCGTTGTTCCAGGTGGTGGCGTCGACCTGGTTGGCGTTGATGGTGAAGAAGTTGTTGCCGTCGAGGTAGTAGCGCAGCTGTTCGGGAGAGACGCTGCGGTCGTACTCCACCGCGTACTGGTGGAAGCCCGTCTGGCACCCGCCGCAGGCGCGTTCGCCGCTGCTGATGCCGGTGGTCTCGTTGCAGGGACCGTTCGGACTCGAGCCGCAGTGCAGGGTGGCGAACTCCGAACTACGCCCGTTGATGTCCTCCATGATGTCGATCTCGCCGATGCTCGGCCAGTTCGTCGCGCCGGCCGGGCGGGCCGCCGCGCCGAGCGCCCAGAACGCCGGCCAGTACCCGGCGGCCGCCGCGCCGGAGACGTTCGGCTGCTGGATCGAGGCCTCCATGCGCAGCTTGCCGCCGGTGGGGGCGGCGAAGTCGGTGCGCTGGGTCTCCACCCGGCCGGAGGTCCAGCGGCCGCTGCCGTCGCGGAGCGGCTTGATCACCAGGTTGCCGCCGCCGTCCTGGTAGACGTTCTGGGTGCTGTTGGTCATGGTCTCGACCTCGCCGGTGCCCCAGTTGGCGGCGCCGCCGGGATAGCTGGTCCCGATGTCGTACAGCCAGTTGGAGGTGTTCAGGCCCGTTCCGGCGGCACCGGTGAAGTCGTCGCTGAACACGCTGGTCCAGCCCGAAGGGGGCGGCGGGATCGACGCGCCGGCGTCCGGCGCGACGGCGACCGTGGCGGTCGCGGTGGTCAGTGCCGCGACGGCGGCGAGGAGGAGCCGGCGAAGGCGGGGCTTCCGCGTGGGCGTGGCTGGGGGATCCGCGAACACGACGTACCTCTTCTCAGGGGTTACTGCGAGGCACAACGGTGTCGGCCACCTGGGGGAGAGGTCCACGACACCGATGCGTGGCAGAGGAGTGGTGGCGGGCGGGGCTGTGAGAGCGCTCTCACAGCCATGGTGTTCCTCTGTTAAGAATCCTGTCAATACTGAATCCGGGCGGTCGGCGCGGTCGTGGAAAAACACTGGCGAGCCGGACGCGTGAGGACGAACATGGCCGGGGTGAGTGACGAAACCCCGCGATGGAGCCAGGCAGTCGTCTACCAGGACATGTGGGTGGATCCCGATGACGATCCCCGGGAGAGCGATGCCCCCAGCCCGGACGGAGAACGGGCGACGCTGGAGGACTATCTGACGAACTACCGGCTGACCCTCCTGATGAAGTGCGAGGGCCTCGACACGGAGCAACTGGCCCGCCGTGCGGTGCCGCCGTCGACCATGTCGCTGCTCGGCCTGCTCCGCCACCTCGCCGAGGTGGAACGCGACTGGCGCGGCTGGATCTCGCCCGGCGAGCCGCCGTCGAAACTGTACGGCCCGCGCGACGCCGACTTCGATGACGCGGCCGCCGAACAGGAAATGGTCGACGCCGCGTACGCCGATTTGGTCCGGGAACAGGCCGCGACGGACGCCGCACTGGCGGAGTATCCGGACCTGGGCGTACGCGTGGGAAAGAAGGCCATCGCCGTACGGGAGTTGCTCGTACACCGAGTCGAGGAGTACGCCCGTCACTGTGGCCACGCAGATCTGCTGAGAGAGTGCATCGACGGCCGCGTCGGCCAATGATTCAGCGGCCGAAAAGGCTGCCTGCGCCGGACCGGAGAAGTCGCAGGTCAAGGCCCTGACGTGCGGGCCGGACCTCCGATGGCTTTCCCGTCTGGCCGGTCCCGGCCGAATGCCCGCCCCGGGCGACGACCCGGGACATCGCCACTGGTCAATGCGTTACTGAATTAACCTCCATACTAAGTGATCTTCGTCACAATTTACAGCCTGCGTCAATTTAAGTACAAACAATCTGTCGACGCATACAGGAATGTGGATCCCGCCATCGCCTTCGAGAAAAGCCGCTACGACCGACCTCGATAAGTGGGAAACACACCCGCCGTCGCGGGCCTCCCACTGATTCCGCATGGCAGGAACAGGGAGGATCCGATGGGTGTCCCATTGTCGGCGGTGCCACGCGCCCCGGGGCGGGTGCCGCTCGCCGGGAACGTTCCGGCGCTGCTGCGGCGCCGTATGGAGTTCATTCAGTCGCTGCGCACGATCGGTGACATGGTGCGCGTCGACATCGGCACCTGGCCGGTCTACTTCGTGACGTCGTCCGACCTGATCCACCAGGTCCTGGTCACCAACGCCGGTAGCTTCCAGCGCGGCCGGCTCTTCGACCGGGCCCGTCCGGTCTTCGGCACCGGGCTCGGCACGATGAACGGTGAGGAGCATCGGCGGCGGCGCCGGCTGATGCAGCCGGTGTTCCAGCGCAGCCGCATCACGGGCTACACCCAGATCATGGGCGACTGCGCCAGGGCGGAGACCGAGACCTGGACGCCCGGCGAGACGCTCGACGTGGACGACGCGATGTACTCCCAGGCGCTGACCACCGTGGCCCGGACGATGTTCTCCGCCGACCTGGCGCGGCCCGCCATCGAGGAGGTCCGCCGCTGGCTGCCCGTACTCGTCAAGGACGGGGTGACCCGGGCGCTGCTTCCGCGGTCGATGGATCGGTGGCCGATCGGGGTGAACCGCCGGTTCAACACCGCTGCGACCCGGCTGCGCGCGGTGATCGACAAGGTGGTCGAGGAGTACCGCGTCGGTGAGATCGACAACGGCGACCTGCTGTCGGTCCTGATGGCCGCGCGCGACCCCGAGACCGGTCAGACGCTGAGCGACACGCAGCTGCGCGACGAGCTGGTGACGATCATGGTGGGCGGCACCGAGACGACCGCCCTCACCCTGGCGTGGACGTTCCACGAGCTGGGCCGCCACCCGGAGGTCGAGCGCCGCCTGCACGAGGAGGTCGACTCCGTCGTGGGGACCCGGCCGATCGAACCGGAAGACCTGCCCCGCCTCGGCTACACCACCAGGGTCCTCAACGAGACCCTGCGCCTGCACTCGCTGCTGGTGTTCATGCGCCGCGCGGCCAAGCCCGTCGAGATCGGCGGAGTCGACATCCCGCCCGGTACCGAGATCGGCTACAGCCTCTACGCGCTGCACCATGACCCGCGGCTGTTCACCGACCCCGACCGCTTCGACCCCGACCGGTGGCTGCCGGAACGCTCCAAAGACGTGCCGCGCAACGCCTACATCCCCTTCAGCGCGGGCAGCCACAAGTGCATGGGGGACGGCTTCGCCTCCATCGAGATGGTCATCTCCCTGGCGACCATCGTCGCCCGGTGGCGGCTGCTGCCGGTGCCGGGCCACGTGGTCCGGGAGATGACGGCCGCGCTTCCACGCCCCCAGGCGCTGCCGATGATCCCGGAGTTGCGCCACGTGACGGCGTCCGAGCGGGTCCAGCCCGCGCGATGACGGACAAGGAGCCGACATGGTCCAGCCCGACGCGGCGGAGATCCTCATCCGCACCCGTGACGCCGTCGACCCCGAACTGCGCAAGGCCGTCCACCACCTGCCGGAGTCGTTACGGACCATCGCCGGGTACCACCTCGGCTGGTGGGACGAACACGCCACGCCGACCGACGCCGGCGCCGGCAAGGCGGTCCGCGCGACCCTGACCCTGCTGGCGGCGGAGGCGGTGGGCGGCACGGCCGAGCAGGGGATGCCCGCCGCCGTCGCGGTGGAGCTCGTGCACAACGCCTCGCTGCTGCACGACGACGTCATCGACGACGACCGCACGCGACGGCACCGGCCGGCCGTCTGGTCGGTGTTCGGGGTGCCCGCGGCGATCCTCGCCGGTGACGCTCTGTTCTTCCTGGCCATCCGGATCCTCGGTGAGGCGCCGGCCCCGCTGAGCACGGTGGGCGTGAACCGGCTGAACGACGCGGTCCAGCAACTGCTCGACGGGGAGTACGCCGACACCGCCTTCGCCGTACGCGACGAGGTCACCGTGGCCGAGTGCCAGGCCATGGCCAGTGCCAAGACGGGCGCGCTGATCGTCTGCGCCTGCACGCTCGGCGCCCTGGCGGGCGGCGCCGGCCCGGCACAGCTCGAGGCGTTACGCGCGTTCGGCCACCACCTCGGGATCGCCTTCCAGATCATCGACGACCTGACCGGCATCTGGGGCGACCCGGCCCGGACCGGAAAACCGCACCTGTCGGACCTGCGTACGCGCAAGAAGAGCTTCCCGGTCGCGGCGGCGTTGCGCGGTGACTCGGCGGCGGCGCGGGAGCTGGCCGGGCTGTACCGGCACCGGGACGAGCTCGGCGAGGCCGAACTGCACCGGGCGGCCGACCTGGTCGAGGCGGCGGGCGGGCGCGGCTGGGCCGGCCGGCAGGCCGCGTACCACCTCGACGCGGCGCTGGACCGCATGCACGGACCCGCGTTCCGCGCGGAGGCGGCCACGAAACTGGCCGCACTCGTCGATCTCCTCACGAGCCAGTACCCGCTGGCGCCATCCGGAGCGCATCCCCGTACGCAGGAGGAACGGTGACCGACACCGCCATCTTGATCGAGATCCCGCCGGTGTACTGCCCGATCCCGGCGGCGATCCACCCGGCCGCACGACGGCTGGAGGAACGCGGACTCCTCTGGATGCGCCGGTACGGCTTCTGCGCCGACGAGACGCTGAGCGCCATGGTCGCCGGCAGCAACTCCGGCGAGGCGATGGCGCTGGTGCTGCCGCACGCCGACGAGGACCGGCTGCAGCTCTTCACCGACTGGTGTTACCTCGGCTTCCTCATGGACGACCTGATGTACCGGATGGGCGACGGGGGCGGGGCCGGTTTCGCGCCGCTCGCCGGCAGGCTCCTGCGGACGCTGGAGAACCCGCGGGCCGGCCTGCTCGGCGACGACACGTTCGCCGCGGCGATCGTCGACGTCGCCGACCGGCTCCAGCGGCTGCTGACCCCGGTCCAGCACCGCCGCTGGACCGACCTGACGCGGCGCTGGTTCCTGGGCACGATCTGGGAAAAGGCGGTGGCGAAGGCCGGAACGCCACTGACCCTGAACGAGTACGCGGCGCTGCGGATGGACAGTTGCGCCGGGCCGCTGTGGTTCGGGCTGTGCGAGTTCGCCCGCGCCGCGGAGATCTCCGACCGGGAGATGGACGCGCCGCCCGTACGCGCCCTCAACGAGCTCTGCTGGCTGCTTGTCGGCTGGGACAACGACCTGTTCTCCGACGCCAAGGAACGATGGCTCGCCGAACGCGCCGAGGTGGCCGTGGACCACGCGCCCACGCTGGTCTCGGTGCTCGCCGCCGAGGAGTCGCTGGAGCCCGCCGAGGCGCTGCGCCGCGCCGCCACCGTACGGGACCACCTGATGAGCCTCTTCGTACGGCTGCGCGCCCAGGTGCTGCCGTCGGCGAGCCCCGAGCTGCGCGCGTACCTGGGCGAGGCGGGTCACATGATCCGCGGCAACCTGGACTACTACCTCCGCCCGCGTACGACCCGCTACAGCGATCCCGACGGCCGGTCACCGGGCGCGCTGCGCTTCACCGGCGGCTTCGTCGACTCGCCGCCGGGCGGTGTGGAGGAGCCGCTCCCGCTCCCCTCCATCGCCTGGTGGTGGGAGCAGCTCACCGGCTGACCTCAGATGACGGTGACCCGCCGCGCCTCCGGCACCATCGACAGCGTACGGGGATGGGGAAGCGGCGTCGGCGCCTCCCGATCCCCGTCGCCGGGCACCGGCCGCAGCCGCCACCGGGCGACGATCGTGGCCAGGAAGATGGACATCTCGATGGAGGCGAAGGCGTCTCCCATGCACTTGTGACTGCCTTCGCTGAAGGGGAGGTACGCGCTGCGCGGCACGTCTTTGGAGCGTTCGGGCAGCCACCGGTCGGGATCGAAGCGTTCGGGGTCGGTGAACAGCCGCGGATCCCGGTGGAGCGCGTAGAAGCTGTAGCCGATCTCGGTACCCGGCGGGACGTCGACTCCGCCGATCTCGAGGGGCTCGGCCGCGCGGCGCATGAACACCAGCAGTGAATGCAGCCGCAGGGCCTCGTTGAGCACCTTGGCGGTGTACTCCAGGCGGGGCAGGTCCTCGGGTTCGATCGGCCGGGTCCCCACGACGGAGTCGACCTCCTCGTGCAGGCGGCGCTCGACCTCCGGGTGGCGGCTCAGCTCGTGGAGCGTGGAGGTCATGGTCAGCGCGGTGCTCTCGGTGCCGCCCATCATGATGGCCAGGAGCTCGTCACGGAGCTGGACGGCGCTCAGCGGCCGGCCGGTTCCGGGGTCGCGCGTGGCCATCAGGGCCGAGAGCAGGTCGCCGTCGTCGACTCCGCCGGCGCGGTACTCCTCGATCACCTGGTCGATCACCGCCCGCAGCCGGGGGATGGCGGTGTTCAGCCGCCGGTTCACCCCGATCGGCCACCGGTCCATCGCGCGGGGGAGGAACGCCCGGGTCACGCTGTCCTTCAAGATGACGGGCAGCCAGCGGCGGACCTCCTCGACCGCGGGACGTGCCAGCGTCGCGGAGAACATCGTCTGGGCCACGCTGGTCAGCGCCAGGTCGTACATCGCGCCGCCCACGTCGACCGGCTCGCCGGCCGTCCAGGCCTCGACCTGCGTACGGGCGCAGTCGCCCATGGTCCGGGCGTATTCGGTGACCCGGTTGCGGTTGAAGAGCGGCTGCATCAGCCGGCGGCGCCGGAGGTGCTCCTCACCGTTCATCGTGCCCATCCCGGTGCCGAGGAGCGGCTGCGCCCGGTCGAAGAGCCGGCCGCGGCGGAAGCCGGCGGCGTCGGTGATGAGGACCTGGTGGATCAGCTCGGGCGAGGTGACGAAATAGACCGGCCAGGTGCCGATGTCGACGCGCACCATGTCACCGACCGTACGCAACGACCGCATGAATTCCAGCGGGCTCCGTAAGAGAGAGGGAACGTGTCCGGCGAACGGCAATCGGCCCGGCGCGCGCGGCACCTCCGACAATGGGACACCCATCACGTCCTCCTGGTTCCTGCTCACCTTGAATGGCGAAATCCGCGTTGCGTGGCACCCTTTTGCCGAAGAATGTCGTTGATTTATTTTTACGTTAAGTATCACTACCGGTAAATGGTGACCTAGGTCACTGGTCGATGCGTGCGCCGTCCGGAACTCATCAGTCACGCTGACCTGCGGGTTCGTCGCGGCCGCAGGTCTGCCGGGCGTTGACCGCGGAGTCAGGAGGGCAGGCTCCCCGCCGGCGTCACGGCGTGAAGCGTCCGGACGGAGAATGATGCCGTGACCTGGGCTATCCGCAGCGGAGCGAATCGACCGTCGTCTCGTCAAGCGTCATGCCCGGCCATCGAAGTTCGTCGTTCTCGAGCACTCACTCTCGCCGTACCATCGGGCCTTGAAGCGCCGGTTCCGCGATTCCGGTGCCGGTGACTCCAGGTAGTCGGCCGAGACCATGCCTCACCTGCCTGGCCGTTTCCGCCTCGCGGACACCGGCCGACCGCGGCGGGCACGGTCTCCCGCCGATCGCGTGACCTGTCCTGGCCACGACGGCGGCCCGCCGGCCCGCCATGGCGGGCCGGAAGCGTCCCCTTGTCCAGGGCCATCCGCCGGCCGCGTACGCCGCCAGGGAGGGCCCCTTCCCTCTTCTGTGAACGGCCTGGCTCCCGTGGCCCGCGGCGTGTCTCGAATCCAGGGAGCAATTGCGGCGCGGGTGTTCGCCGGCGCTCTCACCAGGACCGGCGCCATTGATCGCACTCCCTCTTTACATCTCGGGCATCCGGCGGCGGTACGGGTTCTTGCACCCGACCGGCTCTCTTCCCCTCGCGTGCGTGCTGCAGTGCCGCCGTGCAAGTGAAGGCGGCGCGGCCTCTTCCGAAAAGACGGCGAACGGCCGCTGCGGGAAAGCGATTTCACCTCCGGCTGCGACCCGCGGGGCCGACCCTGGCAGGCGAAAGATCAACTCCTTCGGCCGGATATCCGCTCAGTCGGCGCTATGAACTAATTTTCCTTTCGAATCTGGAACCTTGATGGGTACTTCAGTTAGTGTTCGTGACTCTTGCGTTGGGGTGGGGGCGGGACACGGGGTGAGACGATTGCTGAAGCGGGATCATGCTGCCCAGGGAACACATATGCGTCCCCGCACACGGGCCATCGGGACCCGGATCGCGGCGCTTCTGTTGGTGCCCCTGCTCTCCTTGACCGCCCTCTGGGCGTTCGCGGCGACCATCACCCTGAACGCGGCGCTCGCCAAGTCCGACTTCTCGACCACGCTCTCCGACGTCTCGACCCCGGTGACCGGGTACGTCGCGATGCTCCAGGACGAGCGGGCCGCGGCGGCGGTCGCCCTGTCCACCGAGGACCCGGCCGCGCAGGCCAAGTACCAGGAGCAGGAGCGCAAGACCGACGCGGCGATCACCGCCTTCCGCGCCCAGGCGCTCTCGTCCCACGTGAAGGACACGGTCGGCGACGAGACCTGGGAGCGGCTGAACGAGGCCGACCAGTCGCTCTACGGGCTGGCCGAGCTGCGATCGCGGGTCCAGTCGGCCGCCGTCACCCCGCTTCAGTCGATCCAGGACTACAGCGCCATCTCCGACACGACCTTCCGGTTCCTCACCAACGTCGGGACCTCCGACGAGGCGCCCGTGTTCCGGCGGGTGACGTCGCTGCTGTACGGGTACTGGGCGCGGGACATCATGCTGCGGGAAGACGCGCTGATGTCCTCCCTGCCGCCGAGGGGCCGGATCAGCGTGGCCGGCCGCGCCGCCTTCGCCCGGTGGGCCGGCGGCCGCGAGCAGATCTCCGGCCTGGCACTGGCCGGGCTGGACGGCGAGCTGCGGACGATCGACCAGAAACTGACCGACTCCCCGCTGTACAGCAGGTACGAGAGGCTGGAGAACGGCATCGTGACGGCGGGGGTGAACACTCCCACCGGCACCGACCTGTCGGAATGGCGGACGACGAAGACCCTCCTGTCACCCCTGTGGCTGCAGAACGGTGAGGAAGCGGGGGCGCTGCTCGCCCAGCAGGACAAGTCCGCGGGCACGCGGATCCTCATTCGCTTCTACCTGGCGGCCGGGGTCGGCCTCCTGGCGGTCGTCGCGTCCGTCGTGCTCTCGGTGCTGTTCGGCCGCGGGATCTCCGGAGAACTGCGAGGGCTGCAGGAGGCCGCGCAGACCCTGGCGCACGAGCGGCTTCCACGGGTCGTGGCACGGCTGCGCAGGGGTGAGGACGTCGACGTGGACGCCGAGGCCGCGCCGCCGGCCGCCGGGCGGACCAAGGAGGTCACGCTGGTCGCCGACGCCTTCGCCACAGTGCAGCGGACCGCGATCGAGACCGCCGTGGGAGAGGCCGAACTCCGCGGCAGCATCAACCGGGTCTTCACGAACCTGTCCTGGCGGAGCCAGTCGCTCCTGCATCGCCAGCTGAAGCTGCTGGACGCGATGGAGCGCCGTGCCTCCAGCTCGGAGGAGCTGGAGGACCTGTTCCGGCTCGACCACCTGACCACCAGAATGCGGCGGCACGCCGAGGGCCTGGTGATCCTGTCCGGGTCGCCGACCGTACGCGCCTGGGACCACCCGGTCGTACTGGAGGACGTCGTCCGCGCCGCCATCGCGGAGGTGGAGGACTACACGCGGGTGGACGCGGCCGTCAGCTCGTCGGCGTCGATTCTCGGCGCCATGGTCGCCGACGTCATCCACCTGCTGGCCGAACTCATCGAGAACGCCACGGTGTTCTCGCCGCCCAACACCGAGGTGCTCGTACGCGCCGACGGAGTGGCCAACGGCATCGCCGTCGAGATCGTCGACCGCGGGATCGGGCTACAGCCGGAGCAGGTGGAGGAGATCAACCGGCGGCTGACCGAGCCACCGGAGTTCGACCTTGCCGACACCGACCGGCTCGGGCTGTTCGTCGTGGCGCGGCTGGCGGCACGGCACGACATCCGGGTCTCGGTCCAGCCGTCCGCGTACGGCGGCGTCACCGCGGTCGTGCTGCTCCCCAACACGCTGGTGGCGCCGGAGGTGACGGGGCCCACGCCGGTTCCCGCCCTGCCGAAGCCCCGAGTGGAGGTCGAAGCGCCGCCGCAGGCCGTGAGGGAGTCCGTCACGGGACGGCTGAACGCTCCGGGGTCGCCCCACACCGTTCCGGCCACGGTTTCGGGAACCGTCGACGAGGACGCCGTGGCCGCCGACGCGGAGTCGAGCGAGGTGACCGGGGTGCTGCCGCGGCGCAGGCGGCAGCAGCACTTGGCCCCGCAACTGCGCGGGTCCCCCACGAGGACACCCAAGGCGGACGCGGACGACTTCGACGAGCCCAGCCCCGAACTCAGCCGCGACCTCATGGCGTCGCTGCAGTCCGGCTGGTCGCGCGGCCGTGACGCCGACGAGGACCTGCCTGACTTCGATCCATGGAATAAGCGAGGGAAGCAATGAGCCAGCCACAGTTGGCCGGGGAGCTTGGGTGGCTGCTCGACGATCTGGTGAAGCGGGTCGACGACGTACGGCAGGCGGTGCTGCTGTCACGCGACGGCCTCGTGATGGGCGCGTCGGAGGAGGTCACCCGCAGGGACGCGGAGTTCCTGTCGGCGTTGTCGTCGGGATTCCACAGTCTGGCCAACGGGGCGGCGGAGCACTTCGCGGCCAAGCGGGTGCGGCAGACCGTCATCGAGATGGACGGGTTGCTGTTCTTCGTCGTGCCCGCGGGCGAGGGCACGTGCCTCGCGGTGCTGAGCGAGGCCGGCAACAACGCGGGTGTGGTGGCCTACGAGACCGCGCTGCTGATCAAACGAGTGCGTCAGCACCTGGCCGCGGCGCCACGTTCGGCCGAGGACGAGCCGCCCCGCCCGGCCCGGTCCAGCGCCGACCCACAGTAAGCCCCGGCGATGGAAGTCCCGAGAGAGCGGTGGGTCGGCCGGGATGCGGGGCCGGTGGTACGCCCGTACGCGATGACGCGCGGGCGGACCGGGTCCGGGGACGCGAAGCTCGACCTGATCACGATCTTGGTTGCGACCGGCCGCGAGTCGAACGACTTCATCCGGCTGTCGCGGGAGCAACGGCGTTTGCTGGAACTCTGCGGCCGGCCGACGACCGTCGCCGACCTGGCCTCCGAGGTCGACCTCCCGTTGCGGGTCGTGCAGGTGCTGCTGGGGGATCTGCTCCAGCAGGACCGGATCGAGGAAGTGCCGCAGGCGCTGCTGACCGAACGGCCCGACCCCCGAATACTGATGAGAGTGCTCGATGACCTCCGCCGCCTTTAATCCCGCCCAATCGGCCCCGAGTGACATGTCCGACGTTCCGCGCGTCGCCCTGAAAGTCCTTATAGCGGGGGGATTCGGGGTCGGTAAGACCACGATGGTCGGCTCGGTCAGTGAGATCCGGCCCCTGCGGACCGAGGAACTCCTGACCGACGCCGGAGTGGGCGTGGACGACCTGTCGGGGGTGAAGGCCAAGACCACGACCACGGTCGCGATGGACTTCGGCCGGATGACGTTCCGCGACGGCGTACGGCTGTACCTGTTCGGCACGCCGGGGCAGGAGCGTTTCTGGTTCATGTGGGACGAGATCGCGTACGGAGCGATCGGCGCGATCGTCTTGGCCGACACCCGGCGGCTGACCGCCAGCTTCGCCTCGATCGACTACTTCGAGCGCCGCGACATGCCGTTCGTGGTGGCGGTCAACTGCTTCGACAGCGCCCGCCGCTACACCGTCGAGACCATCCGCGACGCCCTGGACCTCCCCGCCGAGGTTCCGGTGCTGCTGTGCGACGTACGCCGCCGCGACTCGGCGAAGGACGCACTGGTCGCCCTGGTCGAACACGCCATCACGGTGTCGGAGCGATGAGCCGACCTTTCGGTCTCCACCGAAAGGATCCCCTCACTCGCGGGAGATCCGCACGGCCCGCCGGCCGCGAAGACCGGACAGGTTCTCATCAACGGCGCTCTCGCCCGGATGCGCCGTACGAGGCGCCTGACGGTCCGAGCGAGCCGGCCGCGGGGTGGGGAACCCGCGGCCGGCCCTGAGATCTCAGCCGGTACGGCCGGTCCGTACGCCGATCTGGGCGTCCAGGCCGGTGACACCGAGGGTGCCCGCCCCGAACGTCCACGAGCCGGTGCCCGTGACCTGGGTCGACGTGCCCGGCAGGACGCTCACCGCGCCGTCGGTGCCGTTCTCCTTCGGTGCTCCGGCGATCAGGTCACCGCGCCCGTCGTGATTGACGTCGAGCACGCTGACCGTCCAGCCGAACTCGTCGTTCGCCTCGGCCGCGCCGTCCACGCCCGCGGTGCTCTGTGAGAACGCCTGCGAGCCGGTGCCGCTCAGGCCGTCGGTCCCGCCGTACAGTGCGATCGCCTCACCGGCGATGGCCTGGCTGCTGACCGTCCTGTACGGGACGCCCGCCACAAGGTCGTCCTTGCCGTCACCGTTGAAGTCGCCGGCCGCGACGGAGTACCCGAAGCGGTCGCCCGCGACGCCGGTGCCCGGCACGCCCGCGGTGTCCTGGGTGATGGTGGTGGAGGTGCTCAGCGACAGAGAGGCGTCGCCCGGCCAGATCTGCACATGGCCGCCCGTACCGCCGGTCTCGCCGCTGTCCCCGACGGCGACGTCGTCGGCACCGTCGCCGTTGAAGTCCCCGGTGGTCAGCGAGGTGATCGTCGTGGAGACGGTGGCGATCGGCAGACTGCCGTCGGATGAGCTGGGCAGCACCTCGAACCCGGAGCGGTCCGCCGGATCGGTGGCGTCAGGGTTCTGGAAGCCCATGACGATGTCGCCCGCTCCGTCGCCGTTGACGTCGGCGATCGCCGGGAAGTAGGACATCGACGACGCGGCCGCCGCACTCACGGCCTTGCCGCCGGACTTCGGCCGCAGCCGCGTGCCGTGGACGCTCGCCGGGAACTTCTTGGCGGCCGCCGCCCGTACGCCGTCGACCGGGTTCGTGGTCGTGTACCAGAAGAACGCCGCGCCGGGCGCGGTGGTGATCCAGTCGGTGTAGCCGTCGCCGTCGATGTCACCCTCGGCCATCGAGGCGCCGAACCGGTGACCCGCCGCCGGGCCCTCGGTGCCGTTGCTGGGCTCGTTCCGGCTCTGCGAGACGGCTCCGGTCAGCCCCGTCGGGGTCCCCCAGAAGATCCACTCGGCACCCGCGTCGGTGCCGTCGGTGGTGTCCTCATCGGGCGCGCCGACGAGCAGGTCGGCGTAACCGTCCTGGTCGATGTCCAGCGAGGTGAGCGCCCAGCCGAAGTGGTCACCGGCCTCGGAGGCGCCCGGAACGCCTGCGGTGCTCTGGCTGAGGGTCACCTTGCCCGAGGTGACCGGCCCGCTGGCCGAGCCAGGGACGATCGTCACGAAACCGGCGCTGGTGAGCCCGCCGACCGTGCCGTACGGGCTGCCGAACGCCAGGTCGGCGTAGCCGTCGCCGTTGAAGTCGTACGGCTTGGCCGACGTGCCCGCCAGCGCCTTCGGACGAGCGCCCGCGGACGCGGCATGCGCCGGCCCTGTCGCTCCTACCGCGCCGGCCACCGACACGGCCAGCGTGAGAGCGAGAAAACGAGAAATCACCGAACCTCCTTGTTCACCGCCCGCCGTGGCGGAGGGCGGTGAACAAAAGACGCTGAAGGCAATTCGGCGGTTTACCCGTTTCAACCGTATTTTGTCGAGCCGTTACCCGGACGGGGCCGCCATCCTTATAGCGACTCGGCGACATATGGCTGTGACCAGCGTAAATGCGTCCGCAGGCCGTATGGCACAGCTGGTGGACATCGCGCTCTGCATTTGATTGCATACGCAGAGTTTCCGGTGCGATCCGAGAAGCCTCGGGCACCCTGAACAGAAGGAGCGACACTTATGTTCAAATTCCGTAGTTCCGTCTGCGTCGCGACCATGACCGCCGGATTGGCTCTCGCTGGCTCCGCGGCCGCCGGCGCCGCCCAGGCGATCACTGCCGACACCACCGTCCAGACCCGTGCACACCAGCGGGCCGACACGATCATCCGGCCCACGGCCACGCTGCACCGCAACCAGGCATGGACGTCGGGGAACGGCCGGACCATCCTGCGCCTGCAGCAGGACGGCAACCTGGTGCTCTACAAGGACGGCAGAGCGGCCTGGCAGGCTCCGAACGCCTGGAGCCGTGGCGTCACCGCGGTCTTCCAGCAGGACGGCAACTTCGTCGTCTACAACGGGGGCGGCGGACCGGTCTGGGCATCGGGTACCTGGCACAAGGGGGACTACCTCGCGGTCCAGGATGACGGCAACCTCGTCATCTACAACGGCAACCACCGCCCGGTCTGGGCGACCAACACCGGAGACTGACGGAAACGCCCCGGACGACGCGAACGGCCCCTGGTGCGCCAAGCGCCCACCGGGGGCACCCGGCCACGGCTCTTATCGGAGGACTCGCGCGTCGCTGACGAGGGCGGTGATCTCGTCCAGCGTGCGCAATGTCTCGGCCTCCGGCAGGGTCGGCAGTGTCAGGGCCACGCGGTCGGCGCCGGCCTCCGCGTAGGCGGCGATGAGCTCAGGCCTGGGTGGCACGGAGGCCACGATCACCGGTACGTCTCCGCAGACCTCGGCCAACTGGTCGAGCTGCGGCCGGACCTGGGACGGGTCGCCCGCCGAGTGCGGCATCCAACCGTCGCCGTACGCCGCGACCCTCTTCAGCGCGGCCTTGCCATCGCCGCCGATGTAGAGGGGCGGATGCGGCCGCTGTACGGGCTTGGGCCAGCAGAAGATCGGGTCGAAGTCCACGTACTCACCGTGGAACTCCGCCTCGTCCCTGGTCCAGATCTCCTTGATCGCGGCCAGCTGCTCGTTCAGCAGCGCCCCCCGCGTACGCGGATCAGTGCCGTGGTTGCGCATCTCCTCACGGCTCCAGCCCGTGCCCACACCGAAGATCACCCGGCCGCCGGACACCAGGTCCAGGGTGGCGACCGCCTTGGCGGTGTGGATCACGTCGCGCTGCACCAGCAGCGCGATTCCGGTCCCGAGCAGCAGGTCGCCGGTCACCGCCGCGGCGGCGGTCAGGGCGACGAACGGGTCGAGCGTGCGGTAGTACATCCGAGGCAGCTCGCCGCCCATGAGGAACGGTGTCTCCCGCTTGACCGGAACGTGGCTGTGCTCGTGCAGGAGGAGCGAATCGAAACCGCGCTCTTCCAGCGCCTCAGCCAACGGAGCAGGCTGAATGCCCTCGTCCGTGATGAATGTCGTGATTCCGACCTTCATAGCCCCAGTGAAGCACGCCTCTCGCGCCCGGGTCCGCCAGGGGTAAGCCGAAGCCGCACGGTGCCCGCGAATGAGGCCCATCCGTCCCATCGGCCTCTCACGGCACAAGAGAGCGCTGCGGGTAGTGTCGGAACGTAAGCAGGAAATCACGGGAAAGCGCGAGGATGAATTATGCCGAGCGTCACATATGGGCCGAAGGCCACCGGCCTGGTCCTCATCGATACGGTGAACGACATCTTCTCAGAAGACGGAAAAGCCTATTCCCTCTTCAAGGACGAGTTCGCGCGGATCGGCGTTCTGGACAATCTCCAGCGCCTGCTCGCCGGGGCACGCGAGCGGCGGATGCCGATCTTTTTCTGCCCGATGTCCTACACCGAAGAAGACTTCACGACGTGGAAGCATCTGTCCGGCATCCACCAGGAGATGTACGAGAATCGGCTGTTCGCGGCCGGCAGCTGGGGCGCCGACTTCCACCCCCGGCTGGGGCCGCGCCCGGGCGAGATCACGATCGTCCCGCACAAGAACATCGACGTGATCGCCAACACCGACCTCGACGTCCAGCTACGTCAGCACGGCGTCGAGTACGTCGCCATCGGAGGGATGATCGGCACCCTGTGCGTGGAGTCGACGGTGCGCAGTGCGATGGAGCGCGGCTACCACGTGACGACGTTCACGGACGCCACCGCCGGCATCGGCGGCGAGGCCGCTCACGAGGTGATGATTCAGCGCTACCGGCTGATCTCCCATGCCACCCTCGACGTCGACGATTTCCTCGCCGCGAGTGGCGAGAGCGATCACCACTGATAGGGCAGGAACTTCCCGTCCAGCGTCACCACGACCCGGTCGCCGGCCGGATCGGGCACGCGCTTGACGTCGAGGCGGAAGTTGACGGCGCTCATGATGCCGTCGCCGAACTCCTCGTGGATGAGTTCCTTGATCGTCGGCCCGTAGACCTGGAGTACCTCGTAGAACCGGTAGATCGTCGGGTCCGCTGGCACCACGGTCTCCAGCGCCCCGCGGGTGGGCTGGAGCCGCAACGCCTGCTGAACATCGTCCTTGAGGTCGAGCAACGATGCCGCCGCCTCGGCCTGCGCGGCGCTCATCGGATGCTCTCCCAGTAGCGCCGACACCGTCCACGCCGGAGGCCGCCCGACCGCCTCGGCGATCTGGTCCCACGTCACACCCAGCCGCGCCTTGGCCGCGCGTACCGCCTCGGCCGCTTCCTTCTTGGTCATCACAGTGGTCCTCCCAGGAACCGGGGATCCGGCACAGTTGAAACGCTACGCCGCGAAGATTCCACCCGCGTTACACGGGGGACTCCGGGCCGAAGGCGTGGACGAGCGGATCACTGGTCGAACTCGACGAGTCAATGATCATCAAGTCGTCGACGTCGACCAACCGCAGGCAGGGCAATGTGCCTAGCATCACGACGCATGGGCAACCTTGACGACATTCAGGCCTGGCTTGACGAGCGGCTTCCGCTGTTGATCGAGGAGTACGACGTCCCCGGCGCGGCGTGGGCCGTCGCACAGGGCGATCAGGTGGTCGACGGAGCGGCCGGGTTGCTCAGCAAGGCGACGGGGGTCGAGGCGACCGCGGATTCGGTCTTCCAGATCGGGTCGATCACCAAGCTCTGGACCAGCACGCTGGTCATGCAACTGGCCGATGAGGGCAAGGTCGACCTCGACCGGCCGGTGCGCACGTATCTGACGGAGTTCCGCATCGCCGACGACGAGGCGGCCGGGCAGATCACCGTACGGCAGCTGCTCACCCACACCGCCGGGTTCGAGGGGGACATCTTCACCGACACCGGGGTGGGCGACGACTGTCTGGAGAAGTACGTCGCGACCCTGCACGACGTGCCGCAGCTGTTCCCGCCCGGCGAGCAGTTCTCCTACAACAACGCCGGCTACTGCGTGCTCGGCCGGCTCGTCGAGGTGCTGCGCGGGCAGCCGTACGACGTGTGCCTGCGCGAGCACCTCATCGCGCCACTGGGGCTCACCCACACCGCCACCGGGCCGTACGAGGCGATCATGTTCCGCGCCGCGATGGGCCACATCGAGATGGAGCCGGGCACCGGTTACGTGCCGGCGCCGATGTGGGCCATGGCGCGCTCGAACGCCCCGGCCGGCTCGATGCTCGCGATGCGGCCGCGGGACCTGGTCGCCTTCGCGCGTACGCACCTGGAGGACGGCCGGGCGGCCGACGGCACGCGCGTGCTGGCCGAGGGGACCGCGGCCCGGATGCACGAGCGGGAGGTCGACCTGCCCGACCTCGGTCTCATGGGGACGTCGTGGGGCCTCGGTTTCGAACGGTTCGACACGCCGGCCGGCGCCATCATCGGCCACGACGGCAGCACCATCGGGCAGGGTGCCTTCCTGCGGATGATCCCCGAGGCCGGGCTGGCCGTCGCGCTCCTGACCAACGGCGGTGACACCGTCTCGCTCTACCGCGATGTCGTGGGCCACGTCCTCGACGAGCTCAGCGGCGTCGGTCTTCCCGGCCTCCCCGTCCCGCCCGCGGAGCCCCGGCGGATCGACGCCGAGCGGTACGTCGGCACGTATTCGGCTCAGGTCTTCGACCTCACCGTCAGCCAGGACGACGAGAGACGGATCTGGATCGAGCAGACCCCCAAGGGCCTGTTCGTAGAGCTGGGCGGGAAGGTCGAGCGGACCGAACTCGTCCACTACCGCGACGACATGCTGATCCCGGTCCAGGCCGACCGCGGCATGCACATGCCGCACGCGTTCTTGGGCGACGACGGCACCGGCCACGCGCTGTACCTGCACCTCGGCCGCGCGGTCCGCCGCGCCGGCGCCTGACCCCGAACCCCCGCCACGAGAACGTACGGAAACGGAACAGCCATGAAGCTGACCTCTGTGGGCATCAACGGCCTCTGCCTCGCCCTGGCCGCAGCCGCGCTCGCCGGCTGCGGGGGCGCCTCGCATCGCGGAGGAAAGGGCGAGGTCGTCGAAGGCGGCACCTTCACCCTCGGGCTCTCCTCCGACCCGGGCGGCCTGGACCCGCAGATGGGCGCGGGCACCTCCCTGTTCACCGTCACCCAGTTCGCCTACGACCCGCTGGTCAGCGTCGACGGCCGGACCGGCGCCATCCAGTCGGCGCTGGCCAAGAGCTGGCAGGCGAAGGGCAAGTCGGTCACGCTGACACTGGCCGACGGCATCACCTGTTCCGACGGCACGCGCCTCACCGCCTCCGACGTGGCGGACAACCTCAACTTCGTCGCCGACCCGAAGAACAAGAGCCCCTTCCTGGGGACCTTCCTCCCGGCGGGCGCCACGGCGAAGGGCGACGACGCCACGCGGGTCGTGACGCTCACGCTGGCCGGGCCGGCCCCGTTCGTCCTCAACGGACTGGCCTCGTTGCCGATCGTCTGTCCCAAAGGCATGGCCGGACGGTCCTCGCTGAAGACGGCGACGGCCGGCACCGGGCCGTACAAGCTGATCGAGGCCGCGCCGGGCGACCACTACACGTACGCGATCCGCGACGGTTACACGTGGGGTCCGAACGGTGCGACGACGGCGACCAAGGGTCTGCCGAAGACCGTCGTGGTCAAGGTGGTCGAGAACGAGACGACGGCGGCGAACCTCCTGCTGTCGAGCGGGCTGAACGCCGCGCAGATCGCCGGGCCCGACGTTGACCGGCTGGAGAAGGCGGGCCTGTACGCCACCAAGACCCCGGCTCTGGTGGGGGAGCAGTGGTACAACCACCACGCCGGCCGCGTCACCGACGACCCCAAGGTACGGATGGCGCTGACCCGGGCGCTCGACCTCGGCCAGCTGCAGAAGGTGCTCACATCGGGCCGCGGCGCCGCGGCGACCACGCTGGCCACGAACGCGCCGACCGCCTGTCCCGGCGACTCGGTCTCCCACGCTCTGCCGGCCCGTGACCCGCAGGCGGCGGGCGCCCTGCTCGACCAGGCGGGCTGGGTCAAGGGGAGCGACGGCAGGCGTACGAAGGGCGGCAAGCCCCTGGCGCTGACCTTCCTGTACCAGAACAACAACGGCAGCGGCGGCGACGCGGCGGCCGAACTGGCGGTCAAGCAGTGGAAGGCGATCGGGGTGGCGGCCACCGGGCACAGCCAGAGCGAGACGACGCTGACCGGCACGATCTTCGGCGGTGGGAACTGGGACGTCGTCTGGGTCTCGCTCAACGTCAACACCCCGGACCAGCTCGTGCCGTTCCTCTCCGGGCCGGCGGCGCCGCACGGGAACAACTTCGCCGCGATCTCCGACCCGGACTATGACAAGGCGGTGAAGTCGGCGACGGCGATCCAGGGCGTGGCCGGGTGCCGCGCCTGGCTCGCCGCGGAGTCCGGCCTGATCACCAAGGCGGACATCGTGCCGTTCGCCGGCAACGTCGTGCACACGTTCGGCAAGGGCGCGGAGTTCCAGACGCCCGGCCAGCTCGTCCCGACCAGCATCCGCATGCTGGCGAAGTAGCGAAGGGCGGCGGCGGACATGTCAGTGGCGTTGACCGCTCCGAGCCCGGCGCGACCGCGCGTATGGGCCCTCCCATGGGTACGGTTCGGTGGCCGGCGCCTGGGACGGCTGCTGGTCTCGCTGTGGGTCCTGGTCACGGCGTCCTTCGCGATGATCCACCTGATCCCGGGCGACCCGGTACGGGCGGCGCTCGGCCCCACCGCGCCGGCGGACCTCATCGAGGCTCGCCGGCGTGCCCTGGGCCTGGACGACCCGCTCCTCATCCAGTACCTCCACTACCTGAAGGGGCTGGTCACCGGGGATCTCGGCACGTCGCTCTCCTCGCAGCTGCCGGTCTCCGGGGTGATCTCCCAGCGGCTGCCGGCCACGCTCCTCCTGGCCGTGTTCGCGTTCCTGGCGGCCGTGGTCGTGGCGATCCCGCTGGGCGTCGTCACGGGCGTGCTGACCCGGCGGGGTCACGGCCGCCGTACCGAGCTCGCCTTCACCACGACCAGCGTCATCGTGGCGACCATCCCGGACTTCCTGATCGGCGTCGCGCTGGTCTACGTCTTCGGCATCCGGCTCGGGTGGCTGCCCGTCGCCGGTGACGACACGCCGGCGGCGTACGTGCTGCCGGTGTTCTCCCTGGCGATCGGGCCGGCGGCGATCCTGTCCCGCATCGTCCGCGTCGAGATGGTCGGCGTGCTCGAGGCGGACTTCGTCCGTACGGCCCGGGCGAAACGCCTGCCGGCCCGGACGATCTACCTCGGCCACGCCCTGCCCAACGCCGTCACCGCCGCGCTGACGGTGGGCGGGCTGCTGCTGAGCGCCCTGGTCGCCGGCACCGTGCTGGTCGAGAACGTCTTCGCCTGGCCGGGCCTCGGCAGCACGATCGTGCGGTCCATCCTCACCAAGGACTACCCGGTGGTGCAGGCGATCGTCCTCGTGTACGGCGTCGGCGTGCTCATCACCAACCTGGTCGTCGACGTGGCCCTCGCCCTGCTCGACCCCCGCTCGAAGATCCGGGAGGACTGACGGATGCAGCGACGCTGGAGGCGGGTCGTCCGTACGCCGCTGGGGCTCACGGCGACGGTGTTCGTGGCGGTGGTCGTCGCCCTGGCCGTCCTGGGACCGGTGCTGTGGGGATCCGGCGCCGGCGCCGTCGACACCGACGACATCATGGCCCGGCCGTCCGCCGGGCACTGGGCGGGGACCGACAGCCTCGGCCGGGACATCCTCCTGCGGGTCCTCGTCGCGTCCCGGCTGTCGATCGCCCTCGCCCTGCTCGCCATCGCGATCGCGGTGCTCGCCGGGCTGCTGCTCGGGTCGGCGCCGTTCGTGCTCGGACGCCGGTCCGGCCGGCTGGCGTCGGCCGTGGTGAACATCGCCGTCGCGTTCCCCGGGTTGCTGCTGGCGTTGTTCTTCGCGGTCGTGTTCGGCGTCGGCGCCACCGGCGCGGTCCTGGCCATCGGGCTCGCGGGCGCCCCGGCGTTCGCGCGCCTCACCCAGACGCTCGTCGCCGGGGTTGCGGCGCGGGACTACGTCGCGGCCGCCCGGACCATGGGCGTCGGCCGGCTCCGGATCCTCCTCCGCCACGTGCTGCCCAACATCGCCGAGCCGCTGGTCGTCAACGCCACCATCGGGGCCGGCAACGCACTGCTGTCCTTTGCCGGGCTGTCGTTCCTCGGTCTCGGCGTCCAGTCTCCCTCCTACGACTGGGGCCGGCTGCTCTACGACGGCATCGGCGCCATCTACGAGAACGCGGCCGCGGCGCTCGCCCCGGGCGCGGCGGTGCTGCTGGCCGGGCTGGCGTTCAACCTCTTCGGCGAGTCGGTCGCCAAGGGGCTCGGCATCCCCGTCGGCATCGGCCTGCGCGCGGTGGTGACCACGCGCGCCGAGCCCGAACCCGAGCCCGCGGACCACGGCGATGAGCCCGGAGGCCGGTCGTCCGACGTGGTGCTCGACGTCCGCGACCTCGAGGTGACCGTTCCCGGCCCGTCGGGTGCGGTACGCCCGGTCCGCGGGGTGTCCTTCGACGTACGCCGCGGCGAGGCGGTCGGCATCGTCGGGGAGTCGGGCTCCGGCAAGTCCATGACCGCCCTGGCGGTCACCCGGCTGCTCGCCGACGACGGCCGCGTCGACGCCTCCCGCCTGGAGTTCCTCGGGAACGACCTGCTGGCGGCGGACACCCCGGTCCGGCGCCGGATGCTGGGCACCTCGCTGGCGATGGTCTTCCAGGACCCGATGACCGCGTTCAACCCCACTCGCCGGATCGGCGCCCAGCTGGCGGAGGTGGCAACGCACCACCAGGGCATGAGCCGCCGGGAGGCGGTGGCCCGCGCGGTCGACCGGCTGACCTCGGTACGGATCCCGGACGCGGACAGGCGCGTGCGTCAGTACCCCCACGAGTTCTCCGGCGGGATGCGCCAGCGGGCGATGATCGGGATGGGACTGATGGGCACCCCGGCCCTGATCGTGGCGGACGAGCCGACCACCGCCCTCGATGTCACCGTGCAGCAGCAGGTGCTGGACCTGCTCGCCGCGATCCGCGCGGCCGACGACGTCGCGCTGGTCCTGATCAGCCACGACGTCACGGTGGTCGGCGAGGTCTGCGACCGGACCCTGGTGATGTACGCCGGCCGGATCGTCGAGGACCTGCCGGCCGCCGACCTGGCCACGGCCGCCCGGCACCCCTACACCCGCGCGCTGGTCGACGCGGTGCCCGACATGACCACTGACGTGGCCAGGCCGCTCGCGACGATCCCGGGCCGCCCGGTCGACCCGGGCGACGTGCCACCCGGCTGTGCCTACGCCGCCCGGTGCCCGCTCGCCGACGCCCGCTGCCGGGCCGAGGACCCGCCGCTGGTGGCCGGCCCCGGCGACTCGCCGCGCCATCGGGTGGCGTGCTGGCACGCGGGCGAGCCGTTGCCGGACGAACCGGCCGATCTGGACACCGACGAACTGGTGGAGTCGCCATGAGCGAGCTGCGCTTCGACGACGTCACGGTCCGGTACGGCCGGACGACCGCCGTCGACGGGGTCAGCCTGACGGTGCCGGAGGGCGCCGTGGTCGGGCTCGTCGGCGAGTCCGGCTCAGGCAAGTCCACGCTGGCCCGGGCCGCCGTCGGCCTGGCCCCGCTCGCCGGCGGCCGGATCACCCTCGGCGGGGCGCCGGTGCCGACTCGGGGCCGGTCCCGTCCGCTGCAGATCGTCTTCCAGGATCCCTACTCCTCGCTCGACCCGCGGATGACGGCCGGTGAGAGTGTGGCCGAGGCGATGGCGCCGGGCGGCTCACGCGCCGACCGGCGGGCCGAGGTCGCGCGGCTGCTCGAGCTGGTCCACCTGGACCCGGCCTGCGCCGGCGTCGTACCGTCGCGGCTGTCCGGCGGCCAGCGGCAGCGGGTCGCGCTGGCGCGGGCCCTCGCGGCGCGCCCGCGCGTGATCATCGCCGACGAGATCACCTCCGCCCTGGACGTGTCGGTCCAGGGGGCGGTGCTCAACGTCGTCCGTGAGCTCCAGCGCGAGCTGGGCCTGGCGATGCTGTTCATCTCCCACAACCTCGCGGTGGTCCGCTACGTCGCCTCGCACGTCGCCGTCATGCGGCACGGCCGGATCGTCGAGCAGGGGCCGACGGCACACGTGCTCACCGAACCCGGTCACGACTACACCCGCGAACTGCTCGCCGCCGTACCCGGGCGAACGACACGAAGGAGCAGGCCATGAACGAGCGGAGCGAGTGCATCAATGAACACGGCGCCCCTGGTCACTCCTCCGACGAAGGAGGACTGATGAGCCGGCGACTGCGCATCGAGGACCTCACCGGCCTGGCGGTGCCGTCGCAGCCGGTGCTGTCGGCGGACGGCGGCCGGATCGCGTACGTGCTCCGCACCCTGGACGCGGACGGCGACCGCGCCGTCGACGAGCTGTGGCTGGTCGGCACCGACGGCGGCACGCCCCGCCGCCTCACCTCCGGCCCGGCCGACACGGCGCCGGCCTGGTCGCCGGACGGCCGCCGGCTCGCCTTCCTCCGCGACGGGCAGGTCGCCGTGCTCGACGCCGGGGGAGGAGAGCCCGAGCGGGTGATCGACCTGCCGCTCGGGGCCGGGGCTCCGCGCTGGAGCCCGGACGGCCGCCGGCTGGCCTTCGCCGCGCCGGTCGACCCGGCCGGCGGCACGGGGGGACCGATGGTCACCGACGGACTCGACTACCAGGCCGACGGGGCGGGGATGTACGGCCCCGTACGTCAGCAGCTGCACGTCCTCGACCTGGACGGCCGCGAGGTCCGGCGGCTCACCGACGGACCGGAGAGCGCGGGGGACCCGGCCTGGTCGCCGGACGGCACCGTCGTCGCCTTCACCCGCAGGGCCGGTGCCGACAGCGACCTGCGTCACCCCACCCCGGTGCACGTGGTCGAGGTGGACGCGCCGTACGCCCGGCCGCGTGTGGTCGCCTTCGCCGACGGAGTGGCCGCCACCGTGAGCTGGACCGGAGACGGCTCGGCGCTGCTCGTGGTCGGCTGGGCCGAAGACCCGGTCGGTCACGCCCGCCTGTACCGCGTCGGCGCCGCCGGAGGCGAGGTCACCGACCTCTCCGGCGCCCTCGATCGCAACGTGATGCCCGGCGCTCCCGCCTATCCCGGCGGCCTGCCGCTTGAGCACGAGGACCGGATCCTCTTCTGCGTGCGCGACCACGGCTGCACCCACCTGTGGTCGGTCGCGGCCGGCGGCGGTGACGTGCGCCCGGTCGTGGCCGGGGCCGGCCGGATCGTCTCGGGACTGTCGGCCGGCGGCGGCCGCGCCGCGATCGCGCTCACCACCCCCACGTCATTCGGCGAGATCGCCGTCGTGGAGCCGGCGACCGGGGCCGAGACCGTGCTGACCGGCCACGGCGCCGCACTCGCCGGCGTGGACCTGTACCCCCGCGAGGAGCGGTGGTTCACGATCTCCGACGGCACCGAGGTGCAGGCCTGGCTGATGCACGATCCCGCGCGCAGCGGCCCGCGGCCGGTACTCCTCGACGTGCACGGCGGCCCGCACAACGCGTGGAACGCGGCCGCGGACGAGATCCACCTCTACCACCAGGAGCTGGTCGAGCGCGGCTGGGCGGTGCTGCTCGTCAACCCGCGTGGCAGCGACGGATACGGCGAGGCGTTCTACGACGGTGTCCGCGGCGGCTGGGGCGTCGCGGACGCGGCCGACTTCCTCGAACCGCTCGACCGGCTCGTCGCCGAGGGGTTCGCGGACCCGGAGCGGCTCGCGGTGGCGGGCTACAGCTACGGCGGCTTCATGACCTGCTGGCTGACCGGCCACGACGACCGGTTCGCGGCGGCCGTCGCGGGAGGTACGGTCAGCGACCTGGTGAGCATGGGCGGCTCCAGCGACGACTGCCACTTCCTCAGCGCCTACGAGCTGGGCGGCACCCCATGGCAGAAGCCGGCGGAGTACGCCGCCATGTCACCGCTCACCCGCGTGGCCGGCGTCCGCACGCCGACCCTGCTGCTCCACGGCGCCGACGACCTGACCTGCCCCCTCGGGCAGGCCCAGCAGTGGCACACCGCGCTGCGCGAGCAGGGCGTCCCGACGCGGCTCGTCGTCTACCCGGACGCCTCGCACGTGTTCATCCTCCTCGGCCCGCCCTCGCAGCGGCTCGACTTCAACCACCGCGTGCTGGACTGGCTCGAACGGCACACCGGCCGGGCGCGCGTCGACGGCGCCCACTGGCAGCGGCGGCTGGCCGGGCTCGCCGAGCGGCACAAGGTGCCCGGCGCGCAGCTCGGCATCCTCCGCATCGGGGCGGGCGAGACCGGCGACGAGCTGGTCGAGGCCGCCCACGGCGTCCTGAACGTCCGCACCGGCGTACCGGCCGATACCGACGCGCTGTTCCAGATCGGCTCGATCACCAAGGTGTGGACCGCGACCGTGGCGATGGCCCTGGTCGACGAGGGGCTGCTCGCGCTGGACACCCCGGTCGCCGAGGTCCTGCCGGAGCTGCGGCTCGCGGGCCCCGACGTCACGAAGTCGGTCACGCTGCGGCACCTGCTCACCCACACCAGCGGCATCGACGGCGACGTGTTCACCGACACCGGCCGCGGCGACGACTGCCTGGAGAAGTACGTCGACGTCCTCGGCGAGGCCGGGCAGAACCACCCGCTGGGCGCCACCTTCTCGTACTGCAACTCGGGGTACGCGCTGCTGGGCCGGATGATCGAGAAGGTCACCGGGACGACCTGGGACCAGGCGCTGCGCGACCGGCTGTTCGCCCCGCTCGGGCTGACGCACACGGTGACCCTGCCCGAGGAGGCGCTGCTCTTCTCCGCCGCGGTCGGCCACGAGGACCGCGACGGTTCGCAGGTCCCGGCATCCATATGGACGCTGCCCCGCTCGATCGGCCCGGCCGGTCTCGTCACCTCGACCGCCGCCGAGGTGCTGGCCTTCGCGCGCCTGCACCTGACCGGCGGCGTCGCGCCCGGCGGCACGCGCGTCCTCAGCGCGGAGAGCGCCGCCGCCATGGCCGCGCACCAGGCCGACCTGCCCGACAAACAGGTCCTCGGCGACTCGTGGGGGCTCGGCTGGATCCGGTTCGGCTGGGACGGGCACCGCCTGATCGGCCACGACGGCAACACCCTCGGCCAGGCCGCGTTCCTGCGGATACTGCCCGAGCAGGGGCTCGCCGTCGTCCTGCTCACCAACGGTGGTCACGGTCGCGACCTCTACCAGGACCTGTACCGGGAGATCTTCGCCGAGGTCGCCGGCGTCACGATGCCGCAGCCGTTCGCACCGCCACCGGAACCGGTGACCGTCGACGTGGCGCCGTACGTCGGCGTGTACGAGCGGAGCGGCGTCCGGATGGAGGTCGAGAACGGCCCGGAGGGCCCACTGCTCCGGACCACCATCACCGGCCCGCTCGCCGAGCTGCTGCCGGACCCGGTGGAGGAGCACCCGATGGTCCCGGCCGGTCCGGCGCTGTTCGCCGTCAAGCCGCCCGAGGCGGAGACCTGGGCGCCGGTCACCTTCTACGAGCTGCCGACCGGTGAGCGCTACCTGCACTTCGGCGTACGCGCCACGCCGAGGGTGGACCGATGATGCGCGACATGCTCGCCGACGCCCGGACCCTCATCGAGTGCGAGTCGCCCTCCGCCGACCTGGCCGCCGTCGCGCGATCGGCCGAGGTCGTCGCGAGGGTCGGCACCGCCCGTCTCGGCGCCGCACCCGAGCGGATCGTGCTGGAGGGCCGGACCCACCTGCGCTGGCGCCTGGGTACGGGACCGTCGCGGGTGCTGCTGCTCGGCCACCACGACACCGTCTGGCCGGTCGGCACGCTGGCCGGCCACCCGTGCACGGTCGAGGACGGGGTCCTGCGCGGACCCGGATGCTTCGACATGAAGGCCGGCCTGGTCATGGCGTTCCACGCGGCCGCCGGCCTCGACGGCGTCACACTGCTCGTGACCGGTGACGAGGAGATCGGCTCGCCCAGCTCCCGCGGGCTGATCGAGCGGGAGGCCAGGGCCGCGACGGCCGCGCTGGTCCTCGAGGCGTCCGCCGGCGGCGCCCTCAAGACCGAGCGCAAAGGCGTCTCGCTGTACGAGGTGCGCGTGACCGGGCGCGCCGCCCACGCCGGGCTCGAACCGGACCGGGGCGTGAACGCCACACTGGAGCTCGCCCGCCAGGCGCTGGCGGTCAGCGCGCTCGCCGACCGGGAGGCCGGCACCACGGTCACGCCGACCGTCGCCCGCGCCGGCACCACCACCAACACCGTCCCGGCCGAGGGGGCGTTCGCCGTCGACGTACGAGCCGGAACCGTGGCGGAACAGCGACGCGTCGACCGGGCGATGCGCGCCCTGCGGCCGGTGCTGCCCGGCGCGGGCGTCGAGACGACCGGCGGCCCGAACCGCCCTCCACTCGAGGCGGCGGCCTCGGCGCCGCTCTTTGAGCTGCTCTGCCGGATCGCCGCGGACCGGGGACTGCCTGAGCCCACCCGGGCCGCGGTCGGCGGCGCGTCCGACGGGAACTTCACCGCCGGCGTCGGCACGCCCACGCTGGACGGCCTCGGCGCGGTCGGCGGCGGCGCGCACGCCGCCGACGAACATGTGCTGGTCGAGGAGATGCCACCGCGGACCGTGCTGCTGCGCGCGCTGGCCGAACGGCTGCTCGCGGACTCGCTCGCCACAGCACGACCCACGATGAGTTGAGGAGCGGGAACGTCGTGACCGATATCAGCGCAACGGCCGCGGAGCCGGTGCTGGACGACGCGGTGCGGGCCGCGGAGGCCGCGGCCCGCGCGGCCGGCGTCTCGGTGCGTGAGCTCACCGACATCGCCGAGCTCACCGGTGTGGTCACCCTGCTCGGCACCATCTGGGGCCGTTCCGCGAACCCGCCGGTGACCATCGAACTGCTGCGCGCCTTCACCAAGGCCGGCAACTACGTGGCCGGCGCCTTCGACGGCGACGACCTGGTCGGCGCCTGCGTGGGCTTCTTCCACGCCCCGGCGGGCGACGCCCTCCACAGCCACATCGCCGGCGTCGCCCCGGCCGCCACCGGTCGCAGCATCGGCTTCGCGCTCAAACTGCACCAGCGCGCGTGGGCGTTGCTGCGCGGTGTCTCCGAGATCGCCTGGACGTTCGACCCGCTGGTGGCCCGGAACGCCTACTTCAACCTGGTGAAGCTGGCCGCGCGGCCGGTCGAGTACCTGCCGGACTTCTACGGCCCGATGTCCGATGCCATCAACGGCGACGAGTACTCCGACCGGCTCCTGGTGAGCTGGCGGCTCCGCGACGGCGCGGTGGCGCTCGCCGGTCTCGGGAGCGGCGCCGGCGACGTCGCCGAGGACGAGCTGAGGGCGGGCGCCGTCCTCGCGTTGAGCATCGCCGAAGACGGCAGCCCGGTACTCGGCCGGCTCGACGGCGTGACCTCACTCGTCGCCGTGCCCCGGGACATCGCGGCGCTTCGCACTCACGAACCGGAGCTGGCACGGCGCTGGCGGCTCGCCGTACGCGAGGCGCTCTCCGGTCTGACCGGCCGCGGTGGCCGGATCGACGGCTTCGACCGTACCGGCTGGTACGTCATACGGAGGGACTCGTGAAACTCACCGGCGTCGAACTGCGATGGATCTCCATGCCACTCGTCGCGCCGTTCCGCACGTCGTTCGGCACCCAGACCGTCCGCGACATCCTGCTCGTACGGGTGATGGCGGACGACACCGAGGGCTGGGGCGAGTGCGTGGCGATGACCAGCCCCCGCTACTCGTCCGAGTACGTCGACGCGGCCGCGGACGTGCTGCGCCGCTTCCTCGTCCCGGCGGTGATGGCGGCCGGGCCGCCGTCGGCCCAGTCCGTCGCCGGGATCCTCGCGCCGTTCAAGGGCCACCACATGGCCAAGGCGGCACTCGAGATGGCGGTGCTGGACGCCGAGCTGCGCGCCGAGGGCCGCTCGTTCGGCCGCGAGCTCGGCGCCGTACGCGAGCGGGTCCCGTGCGGGGTCTCGGTCGGGATCATGGACAGCGTTCCCGAGCTCCTCGACGCCGTCGACGGTTACCTCGCCGAGGGATACGTCCGCATCAAGCTCAAGATCGAGCCGGGCTGGGACGTCGAACCGGTCCGCGCGGTCCGCGAGCGGTACGGTGACGACCTGCTGCTCCAGGTGGACGCCAACACGGCCTACACCCTGGCCGACGCACGGCAACTGGCCCGGCTGGACCCCTTCGACCTCCTGCTGATCGAGCAGCCCCTCGACGAAGAGGACGTGCTCGGCCACGTGGATCTGGCCCGCCTCATCCGTACGCCGATCTGCCTGGACGAGTCCATCACCTCGGCCCGCGATGCCGCGGCGGCGATCCGGCTGGGCGCCTGCAGCGTGGTGAACATCAAGCCCGGGCGGGTCGGCGGGTACCTGGAGGCCCGCCGGATCCACGACGTCTGCGCGGCCCACGGCGTACCGGTGTGGTGCGGCGGAATGCTGGAGACCGGCCTCGGCCGGGCCGCCAACCTCGCGCTCGCGGCGATGCCCGGTTTCACACTGCCCGGCGACACGTCGGCGTCCGGGCGGTACTACGCCTCGGACATCACCGAGCCGTTCGTCCTCGACGACGGCCACCTCGGCGTGCCCACCGGCCCCGGGCTCGGCCTGGTGCCGGTGCCGGACCGGCTCGCCGAGGTCACCAGCGCCACCGAGTGGCTCACCGGCTGACCGGCCGGGCGGGTTGACCGTGCGTCTACCGTGACACTTGTGCAGCAGGCCGGCGTCGCGCGCCCCCGCGCGAGTCTCGGACGGGTCGTCGACGACCTGGGGGCTACCCTGCTCGAACTCGCACACGGCGACCCCCACCGCCCCGGAGAGATCAGCGCCGTCGTCTTCCACGACCCGCTGGACCAGCCGGTGCTGCCGCCCCACGCGCTGGTGCTCGGCGTCGGGGTGGACGCTCCCGGCCACATCGCCGCGCTTCTGCGCACGCTGGGGCACCAGAACGCGGCCGCGCTCGTCCTCCGCGCCCCGGTCCCGCTCACCGACGAGGTCCGCGCCGCCGCCGACGAGGCGGCGGTCGCCGTGCTCGGCCTGCGCCGCGGCGCTCCGTGGGGTCACCTCAGCGAGATGCTCCGGTCCCTGCTCGCCCGGGGCGCCGGCGTGGAGTCCGCGGAGTCGCTCGGCGGGCTGCCGGCGGGTGACCTGTTCGCGGTCGCGAACGCGATCGCGGCGCTTCTCGACGCGCCGATCACCATCGAGGACCGCAACTCCCGCGTGCTGGCCTTCTCCGGCCGCCAGGACGAGGCCGACCCCTCCCGGGTCGAGACCATCCTCGGCCGGCAGGTGCCGGAGCGGTACGCGCGCATGCTGCACGAGGGCGGGGTCTTCCGGGACCTGCTGCGCAGCGACCAGCCCGTCTTCATCGAACCCATCTCCGACGGCATGGGCGGCTTCACGCTGCCACGCGTCGCCATCTCCGTACGCGCGGGCGACGAGGTTCTCGGCTCCATCTGGGCGGCGGTACCCGCCCGTCTCAGCGACGAGCGCAACGAGGCGCTGCGCGAGTCGGCCAAGCTGGTCGCGCTGCACATGCTCAGGGTCCGTGCCGGCGCCGACGTGCAGCGGCGGGTACGGGCCGACCTGCTGAGCACCGCGCTCGAAGGCGGCGTCGGCGCGGGCGAGGCGCTCGAACGGCTCGGCCTGTCGAGCCAGCCCCTGCTGGTGCTCGGAGTGGCCCTCGACGAGCGCGGCCCGCACTACGACAACGCCGACAGCGCGGCCGTGGTCCACGACCGGCAGCGGCTGAGCGACGCGTTCGCCCTGCACCTGTCCGCGATCCACCCCCGGTCCGCGGCGGCGGCGATCGGCGCGGTCACCTACGGGCTGGTGCCCATGACCGGAGCCGCGGAGACGGCCGAGACCCGCGCGGTGGGGATCCTCCAGGACTTCCTGGACCGCGTGGGAGACCGGCTGCCACCGATCACCGCGGTCGGCCCGGTGGCACTCGACCTGTCCGACGTGGCCCACAGCCGATCGTGCGTGGACCGGGTCCTGCGGGTGCTCCGCGACCGGCGCCTCCACCGGCGGATCGGCCGCTTCGACGAGATGCAGGGCGAAGCACTGATCTCGGAGCTGCGCGACCTCGCCGGAGCGCGGAGCGAGGAGCCGACGGGAGCCTTGGCGCGGCTGATCGCCTACGACCGCCGCCACCGCGGCAATCTCGTCCAGACACTCCGCGCCTGGCTCGACGCGTTCGGCGACGTCGTCATGGCCGCCGAGTCCGTCGGCGTCCACCAGAACACCTTCCGCTACCGGTTCCGGCGGGTCGCCGAGGTCGGACAGTGCGATCTCAGCGACCCCGATCAGCGGTTCGCCATGATGGTGCAACTGCAGGTACTCCGCGTCGACTCCCCGCCCGACCCCTGATGATCGGCCGTTTCGTCGGCCTTCTTATGGGGGGCGATTAATTCGGTCGCCGTCCTCATGGCCCGGGGCTTTAGGTCCGCTAAAGGGATGGTCGAACCGACATTGCCCAGCTCAGCCTGTCGAGGTCGGCCGGCGGATCCGGAAGCACGAAATCGGCACGCCGGAAAGTCGTCGATCGTGGGTACATTGAGCTGGTCGTAGTAATCATCGGCTGCCGGCCGGATGACGGCCGCGATCGGAGTCGACCATGACGGAATCACCACCCGTAGCCTCGCCGTTCGTTGAAGCCGCACCGACCGCTCGCTATGCCGCATTCGCCGAGCTCGCGGCGGCCGGGCCCGTACAACAGGTCACGTTGTTCACCGGTATCCCGGTATGGGTGATCACCGGGTACGCCGAGACGCGGGAGGCGCTCACCCACCCGGACATCATCAAGGGCAGCAGTGGTGACGGCCCGCACAATGACGCGGTCCCGGCCGACCTCGCCGCGGCGATGCACAACAATCTGCTCGGCGCCAATCCGCCCGATCACACCCGGCTGCGGCAGTTGGTGTCCGCCGCGTTCACCCGGCGCCGCATCGACGCATTGGAGCCGGCGATCCGGCGCATTGTCGACGACCTGCTGGACGATATCTCGGTCGCGGGCCAGAATGGCGCACCGGTCGACCTGCTGGCCGCCTTGTGTTATCCCCTGCCGCTCACCGTGATCAGCGAACTGCTCGGCGTACCGGAGGACCGCCGGCGCGACTTCCTGGAATGGACGACCGTGGCCATTCACGGCCCGGCCCACGCCGCCGACGCCTTCGTCGCCGCGGCGACGTCGTTGATCGGTTACATCCGCGAACTGATAGCGCAGAAGCGGGTCGACCCGTCCGACGACCTGATCTCGGCAATGGTCGCGGCGCGCGCCGACGGCGACCGGTTGTCCGAGGACGAGCTGACCTCGATGCTCTTCCTGCTGCTCCTCGCCGGCTACGAGACGACGGCCCATCTGATGTCCGGCGGCACGCGGGCGCTGCTGACCCATCCCGACCAGCTCGACCTCGTACGCGCCGAACCCGGCCGCTGGCCCGCGGTCGTCGAGGAACTGCTCCGTTTTCACAACCCGGTGCAGGTGACGCCCCCGTACCGGACCGCGGCGCCGGTACTGATCGGCGGCGTCACCATCCCCGCCGGCGAGATGGTGCTGCCCTCACCGCTCGCCGCCAACCGCGACCCTGGTCAGTTCTCTGAGCCGGAGCGGCTCGATATCACCAGGTCACAGGCGCATCTGGCCTTCGGGCACGGCATCCACCACTGTCTCGGCGCACCGCTGGCGCGGCTCGAGGCAAGGATCGCGCTCAGCGCACTGTTCGATCGATTCCCGAAAGTGCGCCTCGCCGTACCCCCGGAGGAGCTCACGATGCAGGCCAGCCTGCTCGTCAACGGGCTCACCGCCCTGCCGGTCATCGTGGACTGAGAGCGTTGCCGCCCCCGTTGATCGGCACGGCCCCGGTCAACGGGGCGCAGCGCCAGGGTCGCGTCCATGCAGGTCACGGGCCCACCCGGCGAGGTGAAGATCGTCTCGACGGGTAAACTGGGTGGTCTTCGCGGATCCATCGGGCGCGCTGCCGCCGGTAAAAGGAGTCGTCATGGAAGTCACCTCCGCCGTGGTCGTACAGCCCGGCGAGGCGGCCAGGGTGTCGCTGGCGAACGGTGAGTTCGAACTTCTCACCGACGGGGGCGCGGTCAGCACGAGCCGCCTCACCCTCGGAACCGGCGCCAACGGGGGATCCCCACACCACCACAAGCTCTCCCACGAGGTCTTCTACGTGCTGGACGGGACGATGCTCTTCCGTCTCGGCGACACTCTGACCTCGGTGAGAAGGGGCGGCCTGGTCATCGTCCCGCCGGGCATGGTGCACGCCTTCGGCGCGGCGGACGGCGAGGTGGCCGACGTGCTCGTCGTGCTCAGCCCCGGCATCGAACGGTTCGGCCTCTTCGAACACCTGGCCGCCATCAGCCGTGGCGAGGCGGAGTTCTCCTCGCTTCTCCCCGAACGGGACCGCTACGACTTCCACCTCGCGGACCTTCCCAACTGGCGGTCGGCCCCCGCACAGTAGGGGGCGTCCTCGCGCCGAGCGGCGCGGTGGGAGCCGAACCGGCAGAGGTGATCATCCTGCGATCGAAGCTGTACTCCTGTGTGGCGAGCGATCATTATTGCGTGACATGCGTACGCGGCCTCCCGCCGGACGAGGTGCCGGCCAGGTTGGGCGTCTCCGGCCAAGGACCGCATCCGCAGTACACCTCACTTGAGGCGGCACGGCATTTCGGCTACGGCGTCCCGGTCGTGCGCGTGCACGCCGGCGGTGATTGGACCCTCCTGCTGGAGGTCAATCCCAATATCACCGACGCGGCGTTCCAGAAGCAGTTGCTCTCTCGCCTGTCCGTCGGAACCGAGGCGGTCTGCGTGCAGAAGCTGATGGACAGTACGGCCAAGGCCACGCATGCGCGCGACGGGGAGGTCCTGGCCACTTACCTTGATTGGGACTTCACACCGGCGAAGGGGCCGGATCCCTCGCGCCTCAACCGCGGCTTGTCAGAAGTTGGATTCTTCCAGGACGGAAGCGAAGACTACGACCATTGGAACCCTGCGGAGATGGTGTTGCTGGCGGTGGAGCGCGAGTTCGAAATAAGCGTGTTCCCCGATATTGTCAACGGCCCGCTACCGACGGTGAGGATTCCCGGATGGAATGCTCCGGAACCCGCCCCGCAGAGTCTGCAGAGGAAGCCGGACTCCACGCCAAGGCGCCCACGGCGGCAGTCGGACAGATCTAATTGAGTGCGTACATGTAGTCGGTTGGCGACGACCGGAAAGTTGCTCGTGTGATTCCTATGCCCTAACGGACTCGCCGACACTTGGCGATATTTGCCATTTCTTGTCAGGAGCTGAAAAGAAACCCTTAAGGCGATCGGCCCCAGCACCCGCCAAGGAGGCTCCATGCAGTACCGACAACGTGTCCGGCCGGCCTGGACGACGCGGCTTCTCGTCGCGGTCGTCGCCGTCACGTCGGTGTTCGGCCTGTCCGCGGTCGTCAGCCCGGCGCAGGCATCGGTCTACAGCACCTGCACGATCTCCCGGTGCCCGGACGCCCGGACGGCCAACACGGCCTGGAAGGCCAAGGGCTACCCGACGACTCGGGGATGGGTCACGTGGACCGGCGGCCAGTGCAGCTACGCCGGCGGCCAGTACTACAACTACGAGGCCGAACTGCCCAGCGGCCGCACCTACTACGAGTACGACGTCTACCCGCGCACCTGCGGCGCCGCTCGTGACGCCTACCGGATCATCGTCGACAAGGGCCTCGGCAAGGTCTGGTTCTCCCCGAACCACTACACCGACTTCTACCTGCTCTGAACCCCCGCCAGGGCCGGCCCCGCGCCACCTCCGACACGGAGGCGGCGCGGGGCCGTACGGCTTATGAGGCAAGTTGCCTCATAACTGGCGTCATGGGAACATTCATCTCTGAGACATTATGTCTCACATCGATGGTGTTGCCGTGAGGAGAGCCGTGCGTATCGTCGTTCTGGGATCTACCGGACCCACCGGCCGTCAGGTGCTGAACACCGCACTCCAGCGCGGCCATGACGTCGTCGCGCTCGCCCGGCGGCCCGATGCGCTGTCCGACCTGGCGCACGACGGCCTGGCGATCAGGCAGGCGGACGTGCGGGTTCCCGACACGGTCACCTCGGCCTGCCGCGACGCCGATGCGGTCATCAGCGCGCTGGGCGTCAGGAGGGGAGCGCCGGCCGGCACTCTCTCAGCCGGCGCCCGAGCGATCGTCGACGCCGGACCGCCGCGCATCGCCTGGACGGGCACGTTCGGCGCCGGGGCCTCCGCCCGTCGCGCGGGCCTGCCGTACGACGTGATCCTGCGCCTCGTGCTCGGTGACGGCTTCGCCGACAAGTCGGTCGCGGACGAGGTGGTCACCGGTTCACAGGGCACGGTGTTCCATCCGGTCATGCTCACCGGCGGGCCGGCGACGGGTACGGCCACGGTCGTCCCGCTGGACCTCCTCGACCGGTCCTGGCGGCTCATGCCGCCGAAGGTCTCCCGCGCCGACGTCGCCGCGGCGATGGTCACCGAGGTCGAGAGCCCGGCGTACGCGGGGCGGACCGTCGCCGTCTATTAGACCTGCCAGGTGCCCACGCCGCCGATGAGCCGGTCGATGAAGTCATCGGATACCACGTCCATCTGCGACGTCGTCCGGTAGACGATCGGCCCGACCAGCATCGCCACCAGATCCACCGGACCGGCGTCGGTCTCGACCTCCCCCGCCTCGGCGGCCGACCGTACGGCGACGAAGATCCGTTCGGTGATCGTCTTGAGGGACTCGTCACGCCGGTGTGCGATCTCCGGATCCCAGATCGCGGACTGCATCAGCGCGAGCGACATGGCGGCGACCGCGGGTACGGCAAGCTCATCGGCCATCCGCCGAAGCTCTCGACGCAGCCACCGGCGGACCGGCGCCTCGGGATTCTTGAAGAGTGGGAGATCGGCCCCGCTCATGACGTCGAGCAGCAACTGTTCGGGCCGAGGCCAGTGCCGGTAGACGGTGGCCCGCCCGACACCCGCCTGCTGAGCCACCCGCTGATGCGTGACCGCGCCGGGCCCCTCGGCCACCAGCAGCTCCCGGGCGGCGACGAGCATCGCCTCCCGGCTACGCGCCGCGCGCGGATCCGTCGAGTACCTCACCGGAACAGCGTACGAGACACGTTGCCTCATCGGCCGTCGACCGGCGCCGCCGGGAGGCTTGGTCGCTCGTTGTCCCCAGTGCGAGCTACCTGAAATGTCCTCCGCAGAGTGAAGCGTGGTATCCGATCCGCTCAATAGCCTTTCTTGCCGCCGCGTACCCCGTTCGCGGTCGATTCTCGCTTGAAAGGCGTGAGCATGAAAACTCGTCCACCCCTCAACTCTCATAAAAGGCGAAACGTCTCGATGACGGTGACGGCCGGAATCGCGGCGGTGATGGGCATGGCGACGTCGTGTTCGGCCGACTCCTCCTCCGCTCAACCGGCGGCTCAGAAATCATCCTCAGCCCCGGCCACAACGAGTTCGGCCGCGCTCGCGTGGGGCGCATGTCCTCCGCTCGCGCAGGGAGCGAAACGAGACCCGCGCGAGAAGTGCGGGACGGTGAAGGTGCCGTTGGACTATCGGCATCCGGACGGCAAGACCATCTCGATCGCGGTGTCCCGGATCGCCACGGCCAAGCCGGGCAAGCGGCGCGGGGTGCTGCTGCTGAACCCCGGCGGACCGGCCCTGGAAGGGCTGGACACGCCCGGAGAGATGGCACCGACGTTGCCCGCGCCGGTCCTCGACGAGTACGACCTGATCGGGTTCGACCCGCGCGGAGTCGGGCACAGCGCACCGATCAGCTGCCACCTGACCGACCCCAGCCTGTCGAACATGTTCCCCTACCCCGCCGCCGATGGCTCGATCACGGCCAACGTCACCCTGGCACGTACGACCGCGCGGCAGTGCGCCTCGGCGCTCGGTGACGATGTCGCGTTGTTCACCACGCGGAACACCGCACGGGACCTGGACCTGGTCCGTCAGGCACTGGGGGAGAAGAAGATCTCCTATTGGGGCCAGTCCTACGGCACGTATCTCGGCACGGTCTACCGTTCACTGTTCCCCGCCGACACCGACCGGATGGTTCTGGAGGGCAACGTCGACCCGAACAAGGTCTGGGCGCGGCAGTCCGCCACCTGGGGCAAGGGAATGGCCGACCGGTTTCCCGACGCCGCTCGCCTCGCGGCGGCCCACAACGACAGCCTTGAACTCGGTAAGGACGTCGCCCAGGTCAAGAAGGCCTACCTGGCCCTGGGCGACCGCCTCGACCGTAAGCCCATTCCGCTGCCGGGCTCGAAGTCATCCTTGAACGGGGTGACCTTTCGACAGTTCACGTACGGGCTGCTGTTGCACAATGAGCTGCTCCCCGTCCTGACGCAGTTCTGGAAGGCCGCAGCCGATATGGCCGCCGGTCAGCCGTCGAGCCAGGACTCCGCGGTGCTGGGGCAGTTGTTCGCGGACAGCCCACCCGAGCCCGGCGTTCCGGCGGACAACCAGGCCACCATGTTCCTGGCCCTCACCTGCGGGGACGTCCAATGGTCACACGACGTGGCGAAGTACGCGGCCGGCACCGCCGCCGACCGTGAGAAGTGGCCACTGAGCGCCGGCATGCCCGGCAACATCTGGCCGTGCGCGTTCTGGCACGCCCCGATCGAGGCGCCGGTGAAGGTCACCTCGCACGGCTCCCGTGACGTACTGCTTCTGCAGAATCGCCGCGACAACGCCACTCCCTGGGAAACCGGACGCGGCCTGCGCCGGGCACTGGGCTCCCAGGCGGCCTTCGTCGGTGTCGACAACGGCGGCCACTACGTCTACCACTCCGGATCGACGTGCGCCGACGCCGCCACGGTCGCGTTCCTCGCCGAGGGGAAGCTCCCGGCCAAGGACGTCCACTGCACCGCCAAGCCGCTCAACTGAGCCCATAACAGCGACAGTCGGCTCCGCGTACGTCCACACGGCACGGCGCGACGTGGTCCACGGACCCACGAGGTTTCGCGGATCCCGGTCGCATCCCAGCGCCCGGGCACCGTGCCCTTTCTCAGGCGTCGAAGCCGGCCGGCGAGCCGTACGCATGAGCCTCCGGCCCTGGCGGCGCCGGAGGCGGGAACGATGATCGATATATGAGTTCCGAGGATGCGGCGCTCCCAGCCCCGATGGCTCGTGAGGCCGGCGCGGCAAGCCCGGCCGAGGGGCAGGGAGATCATCGGCCCGCCGGTCAGGGCTTGCGGGCGACTCCGCCCAGGAACGCGTAGTGGAGGGGCGCGATCTCGGCGGCGGTCTGCACATGCGGGGCCGCCTCCGGGGACGGGCGCCACTGCAGGAGCGGCACCAGGCCGGGTTCGACGAGCTCCAGGCCGCCGAAGTAGGCGAGGATCTCCTCGCGTGTTCGCCAGCGCCCGGTGCCGAGGCGCTCGTTGAACAGCTTCTCGTCGGCGGTGACCTGCGCGGCCACCGCCGGGTGCGCGGCGCCGGGATTGTGGAAGTGGGAGATGGCGATGTAGCTGCCCGCGGGGAGCCCGGCCAGGAGCCGGGTGGCGATGCCGCGTGGATCCTCGTCGTCGTTCAGATGATGCAGGATCGCGAAGAGCAGCAGGCCGACCGGTTGGTCGAAGTCGATGAGCTGCCGGACCTCGGCGTGGGCCAGGAGCGCTTCCGGCTCGCGGATGTCGCCCTGCACAATGCTGGTGATTCCGTCCTCGGCGAGCATGGCCCGGCCATGTGTGAGAACGATCGGGTCGTGGTCGATGTACACCACGCGCGCCGCCGGAGCGACCGCCTGGGCGATCTGGTGCACGTTCCCCTGCGTGGGCAGGCCGGACCCCAGGTCGATGAACTGCCGGACGCCGGCCTCGCCGGCGAGGTAGCGCACGGCGCGCTGGAGGAACTCCCGGTTGGCGCGGCCCGTCGCCGGCGCGTCCGGGGAGATCTCCAGAGCCATCTCGGCCACCTGCCGGTCGACGGCGAAGTTGTCCTTGCCGCCGAGCAGATAGTCATAAACGCGGGCGACGCTGGGCACCGTCGTATCGACGCCTCGCGGCGCCCGCTCCCTCTCGGTCAAGGCAGTCCTCTCGCGTGTCACCGCAACTGATCCAATCTATGGCCCAGCGCTCGGGAAATCCTCGCAATACGGTCATCCGCCGCGATTGCTGGAGCCGGTCCGTCCGGTCCGGCCAAGCCTGCTTCACCGCGCAAGCCCGGGGACGGGCTCCTGGCAACCGGCGTCCGGGGGAACGCCGGCGTCGGCCCGAGTGCGGCCGGCCGACGAGCCGCACCGACACGGTCACCACGTCGAGGCATCCCGGACCCTCGCACCCGCCGGCGAGCTTCGTCCAGTCCAAGGCTGGGCGGCGACCCCGGGAGAGTTCATCGGCGGCGGCGCGGGCGCCAGTCAGCGCGTTCGTGAGGGGGGTCTCCCGGGGCCGTCAATGCGCGCGTCGGGCCTGCGGCTTCCTGTCTGCGGACGGGACGGTGGCACGGGCGGCGGCCGGCGAGTAGAGGCCCACCACGTGGTGGCCGAAGTCCACCGCCGCCGGTGCCGGCGCGGAGAGGTTCGGCGTGAACCTCGTGCCGGTCGTGGCATCCACCCCAGTACGTGCCGCCCGGGTGTCACGACGGGGATCGGCGTGGCCGCCGGGGCGACGAGGACGATCTGGAAGGCGGACGAGGCGGAGGTCGCGTACGCGGGCGGGGACGCCATGACGCGCCTTCCGCCACGCGACCTCTCAGCCGGTGCGCTCCAGTACGTGGTCGTCGAGGACAAGGACGTCCAGCTCGCTCCGCATGAACGTGGACAGGGCGTCCTCGGGTGAGCTCACGATGGGCTCGCCGGCCAGGTTGAAGGACGTGTTGAGCACGGCCGGCGTGCCGGTGCGGTCGCGGAACGCCTCGATCACCTCGTAGTAGCGCGGCGTCCATTCCCGGCGTACGAACTGCGGCCGCGCGGTGCCGTCGACGTGCACCGTCGCCGGCATCAGCGGGCGTACGCCGTCGCGCACGAGAGTCGCTCCGAGCATGTAGTGGCCTAGGTCGCCGACGTCGTGCGCGAAGACGCGGTCGCGGTCCTCGGCCAGCACGCTGGGCGCGAGCGGCCGCCACAGCTCCCTGCCCTTGACCTGGTTCAACCGGCCGACCATCGCGCGGTGCCGCGGGTCGGCGAGGATGCTCCGGGCGCCCAGCGCCCGCTGCCCGACCTCGGCCCTGCCCTGATACCAGCCCACCAGGCGGCCCGCGGTGAGGTGCTCGGCGACGCAGTCGACCAGGTCGGAGTCGGAGAGCCGCTGGCCGGCCAGCGGCGCGGTCTCCGCGACCTCCGCCACCTGTCCGGAGTAGTCGCGGCCGAGGTAGGCGCCCACCCTGCCGTTCACGGTGGACATGCCGGCCATGCCGCCGTCCTTCGCGGCCAGCAGGGCCGCGCCGGCGGCCACGCCACAGTCGTAGGCGAACGGCGGCACGTAGAGCTCCTCGACCGACGGGTGGCGCGCGAGCTTCCCGTTGGCGGAGCAGTTCATCGCGACCCCACCGGCCAGGACGACGTTGGCGCAGCCCGTCGCCGACACGGCGGCGCTGAACAGGGAGCTCAGCGCGGTCTCCAGGGAGGACTGCACGGAGGCCGCGAAGTCCGCGTACGCCATGATCTCCACACCGTCGCCCTCCCCGTACGGGAAGCACGCGGAGAAGTAGGGCGTGACACTGCGGTTCAGGGCCTCACGCAGTTCCGGCATGGTCCGGTTCGGCACTCGCTCAGCTCCGGCCAGCCGGTAGCCGTCCGAGGTCACCTCGATCGGCATCGCCATCGCCGGAGCGCCGTACGCGGCCAGGCCCATGAACTTGCCGACGTCGGTGGGCCCGAGCCCGGTCCACGACGACGCCTTGCTGTAGTAGCGGCCCAGTGACTCGGCGAGGTCCCACTGGGCCAGCTGCTTGAAGTCGTCGGCCTCGGCGTAGTACGTCGTCGTGGCGGCGTCCTCGCCCCGCCCATCCGTGATGATCACCGTCGCCCGGTCCCAGCCGCTGGTCCAGAACGCGCTGGCGGCGTGCGCCAGATGGTGGCCGTAAAAACGGATCGGGATCTCCTCGGGAACGCCGATGCGCTTCCGGAAGACATCCAGGGGGAAGCCTCGTCCCTCCAGCGCGAAGTATTTCGGCATATCCCAGCCGACGGCGACGCACGAGACGTCGCTCAGCGCGATGCCGGCGTCTTTCAGGCAGGTCATCATGGCGTCACGAGGTGACTCGTTGACCGCGCGCTTGCGGCGGCTGATCCGTTCCTGCTCGACCAGTGAGATTATCTTACCGTCCTTCAGCAATGCCGCCGAGGCGTCATGTGATCCGGTATTGATCCCAACGATATAGGTACTCGACATGGATACTTCTCCTTCGCGCCGAAAAAAGCCTCTCAATAAGGAACACCGCTGTCAAGGTGGACGGATATCGCTATTGCCGTAACGCGTTACGGGGCTGCTGACCTGGCAATACAAGTGCCTCATTGCGATAATTCGTCGCCTGTCAGGCACCTGACAGGCGGTTGCCAGTGAGGTGATAGCGCGGTGTGCTAAAACAAATCGGAACAAGGGGAGGTGAACACAAATGGGTGAGACCACCACGGCCCTCGATGTCGTCGAGGACACGTCGGAATACGACGTGATGCTTCTCCAGTGCGAGTGCTACTAGTAAGACACAGGTAAGTCGGTGTCGTGGTGCCGGCGCTGGCAGACGGCGACGGCACCACGACATTCGACCGTTGCCGCCGAGTGACGTCTGAGGGCCTCATGCTCGTGCGAATCAATCCAGCGGTCCGAGTGATTCCGCCGTCGGAGCTGGTCGGCGATCGCTGGATAGCGGAGAATCTGCTTGAGAAGAAGCGTTACAACCTTCAGGTGCCCGCGGCCGCGGCGCTCACCGCCGCGTTCCGGCCGCGTACGCCGGACGACCTCGCCGGGCGCCTGGCGGACCACGATCCCCAGCGGAGGCCGGCGGCGTACTGGTCGGGTCTGGTCGAGGTGCTGCGCGACCGCGCGCTGATCGTCGAGGCGTCGCGGGCCGCAGGCGACCCCCGGCTCGGCTGGCTGGCCGGGCTCCGTGAGAGCTGGAGCCGGTACGGCTGGGCCGAGGCCGCCGAGTACCACACGCTCGCCTACGACTACCCGTGCGTGGACTACTCCGAGGCGGCGGGCACGTACTTCGACCACGATCGCATGCGCGCCTACCAGGCCGTGGAGCCCGACACCGACCGGTACAAGCTGGACTACGCCGACCGGCCCGGGCTCCCGCTTCCCCCGCCCGGCGAGGAGATGGCGCCCGGGACGGTGCGCACCGTGTGGGGCGACGAGCGGCTCCGGAGCCGGGTCGACGTCGAGGCCCTCTCCCGGGTCCTGTCGCTGTCCTTCGGCGCCACCGGGGTGCGGGTGCCGATCACCGACGCGGCGCCGCTGCTGCGCAGGAGCAGCCCGTCTGGAGGAGGGCGTAACCCCTCCGAGGGATACGTGGTCGTCCGGGACGTCGCCGGCGTCGAGGCGGGCCGCTACCACGTCACGATGCAGCCGTTCGGCCTGCGAAGGCTGGAAGACGGCGGCCCCATCGACGACGAGCAGATCCGCAGGATCTTCCCGGAGACCAGCCGGCGGTTCTCCGGCGACGTTCGGGCGCTGGTCGTCATCACGAGTTTCTTCGAGCGCAACATGTACCGCTATCGCGAGCCGCGCACCTTCCGGACGGTGCACATGGACGCGGGACACATCGCGAGCACGCTGTCGATGTCGGCGCGCGCGCTGGGACTGAGTGCCGGCGTCTACGACCGTGACGCGGCCGCGGACGTCGAACAGGCCCTGGGGATCCGGGGCATGCGGGAGGGCTACCTGCTCACCGTCGCCATCGCCGACGGCGCCGAGCCGGCGGAGCACGCACAGGGAGAACGACCATGACGTCGGCTGCAAGCCCGGGGGCCCGCTGGCCGGCCGGATTCAGGATGAGGCCCGCCGCGGACCCGGAGTCGGCGGAGGTCGAGGTGACCGACGCGGCCACCGGCCGGCGGTTCCACTGGTCTCCCGAGACGCTGTCCGAGCACATCATGCGCGGCGACACCGACCTCGCGACGCTGGACGACGGCGACGAGTGGAAGAACGCCCTCAAGACCTCGGACGAACGCCGTGAGCTCATCCCCGACTGGCGGCACTGGCAGCATCGCCGCTGGCACCCGTCCGACCACTACTACCTCGTCTCACGGCTCGGCGGGCAGGCGCAAGAGGCCGACGTCGACGACTCCATCCGCCTCAGCATGATCGATCTCTTCCTGCTGGCGGACGGGCCGCCGCCGGAGGAGCGGCGCCCGGACGGCCCGGTGCTGTCGCTGGGCACGCCGCCGCCCCTCGGCGAGCAGGAGATCTCCCGGCTGCTCGTGACCCGCCGCAGCGGGCGCTCCTACATCAGGCGGGCGCCCTCGCTGGACAGCCTCTCGGCCCTGCTCTGGTACGGCCTCGCGGAGGTGCGCGCGGGCCGGCGCGACACCGGCCGGCTCGACCCGGCCACCTACCTGGACTGCTACGGCGCCGCCTGGGACTTCTACCTCTGCGTCTACAAGGTCGACGGAGCCGAGCCGGGCGTCTACCGGTACGACGTGCTGAACCACGAGCTGATCGGTGTACGGCCCGGTGACCACCGCGACGCCATGATCGACGTCCTCCAGGGCATGCACTCGCCGGCGACCGCGGCGTGGACCCTCGGGCTGGTCGCCGACTTCCCCCGCTACCAGTGGCGCTACCGGCACGAGCACGGCCTGCGGCGTCTCTACCTCGAGGCGGGCGTCCTCGGCCAGCAGCTCATCGTCCTGGCCATGGCGTACGGCCTGAACACGCTGGTCACGCCCGCGCAGAAGGACCGCGCCTACCTGGCGCTGCACGACCTTCCCGAGGACCGCTTCGCGCCGGTCTACACACTCACGATGGGGCTCTCTCGCGGCAGCGAGGGCGTCGGCTTCGACAACGCCCCGGGCGCCTCGTGACCGCGTCACCGGTGCTCGACGGCTCACGGCTCAGGCGGGCGCTGCTCGCCGTCGAGCGCGACACCGCGCCCAGGCTGTCGCCGGACGGCCGTTCGATCGCGTTCGTGCGGACCGACGACAACGGCCCGGAGCTGTGGATCCGCACCGGCGACGGCGCCGAGCGCCGGCTCGCCGCGCACCACGGGGAGGCGATCCAGGACCTCCGGTGGACGGCCGACGGCTCGACGCTGCTCTACCGGCACGCCCCGCGCGGGCGCGAGTCCTGGAGCCTTTCGGGACTGCGCGGTGCCGCCTTCGAGCCGATCACGATCGCCGCGCGGGGATCGGTCACCGGTTACTGGCCCTCCGGCACGGACCCCGACGCGCTCGCTTACAGCCGGCGCGGCCCGGGGAGCGGTCGCGGGGACCTGTACCGGGCCGACCTCGGCGACCCCGGCGGCGAGCACCGCCGGATCGCGGTGAACCCGGGGTTCCACCGCTGGCTCGTGGACGGCGCGCTCCGGCCGCGCGGCGGTACCCGGCTCGCCGAGGACGGCTCGACGACGATCGTGCTGGGCGGCGACCTCGACACGGGGCGCGACGTGCTCACCGTGCCGGTCGACGCCGTCCCCGACCTGGCCGTGTACGGCTTCAGCCGCGACGGCGATCGTCTCTTTCTCCTGACGGGCGGTGAGACGGGCACGCGACGGCTGGTGGCGGCCGACTCGGGTGACGGCACGACCTCGACGGTCTTCGAGCACCCGGAGCTGGACGTCGGCGGCTACCCGATCGGCAACGACGGCGTGTGGTTCGACCCGGTGACCGGGCGGCCGGACGTCTGCGCGGTCATGGACCAGCGGCTGCGCTACCACGGGCTGACCGAACGGGCGCGCGCCGCCGTCGCGCGCCTCGCCGCCACCGACGAGCACTCCGCGGTCATCATCGACCGGAGCGCGGACGACCGTACCTGGCTGATCGTCTACGTTCACGACGACGGCCCGATCGCCTACCACTCCTACGATCCCGTCACCGGGGCGACCGAGCCGCTGTTCGTCAACCGGCCCGACCTCGCCGGGCACCGGCTGTCACGGCTCGAGGACTTCCGTTTCACCGCGGACGACGGCCGCGAGCTGAGCGGGTACGCGATGCGCCCGCGCGCGGGAACGGCGCCGTTCCCGACGGTCGTACTCGTCCACGGCGGCCCGGCCAGCCGCGACTACTGGCGGTTCCACGCCGACGCGCAGTACCTGGCGTCGCTCGGCTACCTGTCGCTGCACGTCAACTACCGGGGGTCGAAGGGCTCCGGCGGCGAGTTCCGGATGGCGGGCCACGGCGAGTGGGGCGGCCGGATGCAGCGGGACCTGTACGACGCGGTGGCGCACGGCGTGTCGGCGGGGCTGGTGGACCCGGGCCGGGTCGCGTTCTTCGGCGCGTCGTACGGCGGCTACGCCTCACTGCTCGCCGCCTGCACCCGGCCGGATCTCGTGCGTTGCGCGGTCGCCATCAGCCCGCCCTGCGACCTGGTCTCCTTCACCCAGAAGCCGCCGCCGTACTGGCAGCCGCTCGCCGTACTGCTCCGGCGGCAGGTGCTCGGCGACCGTGGCGGCCGGCCGCTGGGGGAGCAGGCGCTCCGCCGCCGGTCACCCCTCCAGTCGCTGGACGCCTCGTGCGCGCCGGTGCTGCTCGCGCACGGCGTACGCGACCCTCGCGTGCCGGTCGCGGAGGTCGACCTGTTCGCGGACCGGGCGCGAGATCTCGGCGTCCCGGTCCGGTACCTGCGGTTCGAGGACGAGGGGCACCACGTGAGGTCCAACGTCAACCGGCGGGCCCTCTTCACCGAAGTCGAGCATTTCCTGGAGGCACACCTTGGCGCCCGCTAGTTCACCCGGCCTGCGGATGCGGTCGCGCTACACGCGCAGCGACCCCAAGGGCCTGTTCCCCCGTCTCACCGGCCTTCCCGAGCTGCCGCACAACCGGCTCGGCGCCTTCTGGCGGCCGATCATCGACATGACCGACAGCGACCTGGCGTCGTCCCGGCTCCGCATGATCCGTCCGGTCGCCTCCTGGCTGGCCGATCCGGCCTCGGCCGAGCCACTGTGGTTCGCGCGGATCAACGTCGCGGGCCTGCGTCACCAGGTGATCCGGCACTCGGGTCTGAACGCGTACGACTGCCAGGAGCCGAAGGACCTGGCCGAGGAGCTGCGCACGCCCGAGTGGGAGACGCTGGTACGGGCCATCGACGGGTTCGAGGACCTGGACTACTACGTCCGTACGATCGTGCTCTTCCAGCTCGCCCAGCTCTCCTACTGCGAGCTGGGGGTACGGCTGGCCGGTGACGTCGAGCCCGACGGCGATCCCGTTCGCGACCGGTACGTCTACCAGGTGGCCCGGCTGCACGCGCGCCTGCCCGGCAGCAGGCCGCTCGCCCTGCGGCTCTTCGAGCGGCTCGCCACGTCGTCCAAGGACTCGCTGCTGGCGCTGCTGTCGTGCTTCCAGGGGATCAGCCACGCGATCCGCAAGGAGGACGACCTCGACCTGGCGTGCCGGTTCGAGCGGTACGGCCACGCGATCACCGGCCTGCCCGGCGACTGGCACACCTACCTGGTCAAGAGCCGCTTCCACCGGGCGCTGGCCCTGCTCCGCCTGAACGAGCGCCGGTTCGGGGAGATGCGCGACGAGCTGGAGACGGCCCTGGACCTCCACGAGAGACTGCGTCCCGAGGTGTCCGGCGAGATCGACACGATGGTCGCGAACGAGAACCGGCGCATCCTGCTGGAGTCGCAGATCAACGCCGCGATCCGGGCCCGCGGTGACGAGTCCGCGACCCAGGTGCGGGCGCTGTGCGAGGAGATCATCGGGCTCGACCCGTACTGCGTGCTGGTCAGGCTCGCCGTAGGTGACGGGCACGCGGCCATCGGCGACCACGCCGAGGCGGCGCGCTGGTTCGAGCGGGCCGGCGAACTGGGCACCGGGGCCGGCGCGATCGGGTGGTTCCGCGCGGGGCAGTGCCACGACTTCCTCGGCGACCGCGGCGCCGCCGTCAACGCCTACGGACGCTGCCTGGAACTCGACGCGACGGCCGTCGAGCCCCGCGAGTATCTGACCACGGGCCGCCGGCCGGGCGATCCGGCATGACCGCGGACGTCGCCTCCGACGCGCGGACGCCGGTCCGCCAGATCGTCGTCCTCGGGCTCCCGTTCCTCCTCGGCGCCTTCTCCTCCTCGATCTCGGGTGTCATCGACACGGCCATGATGGGCCGGTACGGCTCCGCCGAGCTGGCGGCGGTGGCCGGCGCCTCGGCGATCTTCGACGTCCTCTCGGGCGTGGTGCTCGCCTCGGTCGTCGGCCACCAGATCCTGGCGGCGCGGTTCGCCGGCCGCGACGACCCCGCCGGGATACGCCGGTCGCTGCGGTCGTCGGTCCGGTACTGCGGCGGGCTGGCGATCCTGCTCACCCTGCTCTGCCTGTTCGGGGGCGGCTGGCTGACCGGGCTGATCTCGGACGGCCACGGCGACCTCCGCCGGCTCGGCGCGGACTACCTGACCGCCCGGGGCCCGACGCTGCTGCTGCTGGTGCCCTTCAGCCTCCTGGCCGCGACGTTCAACGCCTACAAGCGGCCGCGCTACGCGATGGTGGCGAGCGTCGTGGTCAACGCCGTCAACATCCTGCTCGACTGGTTGTTGATCTACGGGCCCGGCCCGCTGCCGCGGCTCGGCGCGACCGGCAACGGGCTGGCGACCACGATCTCCTGGCTGCTGGGCATCGGCTGCCTGCTGGTGGCGGCCCGGCGCTTCGGCCTGGCGGACCTGCTGCGGCGGCCCGGCTCCGGCGAGGCCGCCGACTTCGAGACCTCGATTCTCCGGCTCGGCTGGCCGGCCGTCGTCTCGATGGGGCTGGACTACGCGAGCAACGCCATCTTCTTCGCCATCATCGGCGGGCTCGGCGAGGCCGCCCTGGGCGGCGGCCGGATCGCCTTCCAGACGATGGTCCTGATCTACGGCGTCGGCACGGCCTTCTCGTCGTCGGCGCGCATCCTCATCGGACGTGCCGCGGGCGCCGGCCGCGTGGAGGACTTTCCCGCCCTCTGGCGGGGCACCCGGCTGGTCCTGCTGCCGCCCGCCCTGGTCCTGACGGTCGCGCTGGTGGCCGCCCCCCGTTCCGCGGCGCTGCTGTTCACCTCGTTTCCCGCCGTGGTGACGGCCGCCGCCAGGGCGATGCCGCTGATCGGCCTCTGCGCCCTGCTGATCGCCTGGACGCTCGGCAACGTGAGCGTGCTCCGCGCGCTCGGCCAGACCCGCTGGGACATGTACGGAAACCTGGTGGCCGCGCTGTGCGTCCAGCTCCCCCTGAGCTGGCTGCTCGCGCGCGTGGCGGGGTTCGGTATCACCGGCGCGTACGTCGGCGTCGTCGGCTACTGGCTCGTCCGCGGCGCGCTGACCGAGATGCTCGCCCGAAGCGGCATCCGGCGCGAGACGCGGCCCGCCGCCGTGGCGGAGGACGACGGCGTCCTGGAGCCCGCCGCCCCGATGCCGGACCCGAGAGCCTGACCCCTCGCATGGAACGACAAAGGAGCCGACTGTGACCGAACACCTCATCGAGGTCCCGCCGCTGTCCGCGAAGGCCCAGGCGATCGCGGACAAGGGCAGATGGGGCCTCTCGTCGGACCGGCAGACGGGCGCGCTGCTGCGGACTCTCGCCGCGAGCAAGCCCGGGGGGCGGATCCTGGAGATCGGCGCCGGCGTGGGCGTCGGCTCCGGCTGGCTGCTGGCCGGCATGGACTCCGCGGCCCGGCTGACGACCCTGGAGCTGTTCCCCGGCCTGGCCAAGGCCTGTGCGTCGGTGCTCGCCGCCGACGGCCGCGCCGAGGTGGTGCACACCGACGCGGTGGACTGGCTCACCGCCTACGCGGGCCCGCCGTTCGACCTGGTCTTCGTCGACACGACCATCCTCAAGTTCGAGCGCCGCGACCTGGTCTTCGCGCACCTGGCCGACGGGGCCCTGTTCGTCGCCGACGACCTGCTGCCGCAGGAGAAGTGGACCGAGGCCCACTATCCGCGCGTCGAGCGGTTCCGTGAGGAGATCATGGCCGAACCGGACCTGGTGCCCACGCTGGTGGACTGGGCCTCCGGGCTCGTCATCGCGAGCCACCGCAAGAGCGAAAGGCCGGGGCCCTGAGCGCGACGGACGGGTTCCGGGTGCGGCAGCGCTACACGCGTAGCGACCCCCGGGGCATGTTCCCGCGGGTCACGGGCCGTCCGGCGCTCCCGTACAACCGGCTCGCGGCCTTCTGGCGGCCGCTCTTCGACCTGACCGACAGCGAGGTCGCGCCGCTGCGGCTGCGGATGATCCGTCCGGTCGCGGCGTGGCTGGCCGACCCGGCGTCGGCGGCGTGGCCGTGGTTCTCGCGGATCGGCCTCCCGGGCCTCCGGCGTCAGGTCGTCCGGCACGCGGGCCTGGACCGGTACGACTGTCATGACCCACGGGATCTGCCCGAGGAGCTTCGCACGCCCGGGTGGACCACGCTGGCCGAGACGGTGGACCGGTTCGCCGAGCTCGACCATCGGGCCCGCACTCTCGTGGTCGTTCAGCTCACCCAGCTCTCCTATCACCCGCTCGCGCTGAAACTGGCCGGGGCCGTACGACCTGACGGCGACCCCGAACGGGACCGGTACGTCTACGAGGTCGCCCGGGTGCACGCCGGGTGTCCCGGCCACGCCGCACGCGCCCTCGCGCTGTTCGAGGACCTGGCCACCTCTTCCGGCGGGGGGCCGGTGGCGCTGGCCGCGTGCTTCCAGGGCATCGGTCACGCGATCCGCGACGCGAACGACCTCGCGCGGGCCCGGCGGTTCGAGGAACGCGGCCACGACCTGGCGAAACCGCCGGACGACTGGCACTCCTGTCTGGTCGGGAGCCGGTTCCACCGGGCGGTCGCCCTGCTCCGGCTGAAAGAGGGCGACACCGGAGCCGCGCGGCGCGCGCTGGCCGTGGCGGCACGCCTCCACGACGACCTGGCGGTCTCGCCGCCGACCGACGCGGACGAGATGATCGTTCGCGAGAACCGGCGCTACCTCCTCGAACTGGAGCTGGCCGCCGAGACGCGCGGCGTGCCGGGTCCGCGGACCCGCTCGCTCTGCCGCGAGCTGCTCCGGCTCGACCCGTACTGCGTGCACGCGCGCCTGCTCGCGGGAGACGGGTTCGCGGCCGCCGGGGACCACGCCGAGGCGGCGCTCTGGTACTCGCGCGCCGGTGAGCTCGGCACCGGAGCGGGCGCGACCGGCTGGTTCCGCGCCGCGCAGTGTCACGACCTCCTCGGCGATCGCGCCGGCGCCGTCAACGCCATGGGGCGCTGCCTCGAACTCGACGCGACGGCCGTCGAGGCCCGCGACTACCTGACCGGCTGACCCCGCCCGGCCGCGCGCGCCGTCTCCAACGTCGCCCCGGCCAAGGCGTCGCTTCGAAGAATCTGCAAATGCCGGGGCTTCTCAGGCGCGCCCGCCCAAGATGGCGATGGGCCGCCGGACCGGCGGTGGGCCCGCCGAGGCGAGGAGCGTGGCGGATGGATGAGCCCGTTGGGTGATCCCGGCCTCGCCGCGCGAGCCGGGTGCGGCCGGCGCTTCGAGTTCGGGCTCCTAGGTCCGCTCACGGTGACGTACGACGGGGCTCCCGTTCAGGTCAAGGCGGCCAGGCAGCGGGCGCTCCTCGCGTCGCTGCTGGTCGACGCCAACCAGATCGTGCCCGCCGACGAGCTGATCGCCCGCGTGTGGCGGACCGGCTCCACCGAGAACGCGCGGGCCAATCTGCACACCTACGTCATGCGGCTGCGCCGTGTGCTCGCGGGCGGCGGTGCGCCCGTCCCCATCATGACCAGGCCTGAGGGATACCTCATCGAGGTGCCGGACGACGCGCTGGACCTGTACCGGTTCGACGTGCTGGTGGACGAGGCGAAGACCGCCGAGCCGGCGCGGGCGTCCGCCCTGCTGGACGAGGCACTGACGCTCTGGTCCGGCGCACCGCTGTCCGACGTCTCGTCGGAGTTCCTGCACCGTGAGATCGTGCCCGGCCTGGCCGAGCGGCGGCCGCTGGCGCTGGAGGCGTACGTGGACGCGGAGCTGGCGCTCGGCCGCCACCACGACCTGCTCGTCAGGCTGCGGGACCTGACCGCCCGGCACCCGCTGCGGGAACGGTTCTGGACGCAGCGGATGATCGCTCTGTACCGCTGTGGACGGCAGGCCGAGGCGTTGGAGTGCTTCCGTACGGTCGGCGCGCTGCTGGCCGAGGAACTGGGCGTCGAGCCCGGCGCCGAGCTCCAGGAACTGCACCAGGCGATCCTGGCCGGGGATCCACGCCTCGCGACGCCGGCTCCGAGAGTCCGGTTCCGGCGTGACGACCTGCCGGGCGAGGTTCCCGGCTTCACCGGACGCTGGGCCGAGACGCGGCGCCTCGTCACCGCTATCGACGAGGCCGGACCCGACGCGGCCGTGGTCGTCCTGGCGATCGACGGGATGGCCGGGGTCGGCAAGACCGCGCTCGCCGTACGCCTGGCCCATCGGTTCGCCGGCCGCCACCCCGACGCACGGCTCTTTCTCGACCTGCACGGCCACACCGCCGGTCGCGAGCCCGTCGACCCCGCCGAGGCGCTCGACGTCCTGCTGCGCGCCGTCGGCGTGCCCGGCGAGCGCATCCCGGAGCGCGCGGAGGAGCGGGCCGCGATGTGGCGGGACGAACTCGCCGGCCGGCGGGCGCTGATCGTCCTCGACAACGCCGCCGGTGCCGCGCAGGTACGGCCGCTCCTGCCCGGGGGCGGCGGCTGCCTGGTGCTGGTCACGAGCCGGCGTCGGCTCGCCGATCTGGACGCGTCGGAGACGCTGTCCCTCGACGTCCTGCCGCCCGGGGACGCCACGACGCTGTTCGCCGGGCTGGTCGGGGAGGCGCGGGCGGACGCGGAGACGGACGCGGTCGCCGACGTGGCCGAGGCGTGCGGGTACCTTCCGCCGGCCATCCGCGCCGCCGCCGGGCGGCTGCGCGGCCGCCCGGCGTGGACCATCGGCCACCTGGCCCGGCGGCTGCGCGAGCATCGGCCGCGGCTCGACGCGTTGACGCCGTCGTACGAACACCTGACGCCGGACGGGCGGGACCTGTTCCGCCTGCTGGGCGTGCTTCCCGGCGCGGGCGTCGACGCCTGCCTCGCCGCCGCGGTGGCCGGGATCGGTCTCGACCGGGCCGACCGGCTGCTCGAAAATCTCGTCGACGTGCACCTGCTCGAGCAGCCCGCACCCGGCCGCTACCGCCTGCACGACCTGGTCCGCGGCTTCGCCTGCGCGACGGCGCGCGCGACCCTGCCGGACGCGTCGCGGCGGGAGGCGGCCGGGCGGATGCTCGACTACTACCTCCACGTCGCAGGCCTCGCCGACCGGCACTTCGGCGCCGGCCGTCCCACACCGGCGCGCCCGCCCGCTCACGTGCCGCCCATCGCGGACCAATCCGCGGCGCTGGCATGGTGCGACGAGGAGTACGCGAACCTCGTCGGGGCGGTCGCGTACGCGGCGGCGCACGGCTGGGACGAGCACGCCTGGCGACTGCCGCACTCGCTGTGGCGGTTCTTCTCCATCCGTCACCACGTCGAGGACTGGATCGCCACCCACCGGCTCGCGCTGGCCGCCGCGGACCGGCGGGGTGACCGTACCGCCCAGGCCAGGACGCTGAGCTCGCTCGCCGTCGCGTACCTGCGGGTCGGCCGCCACGACGACGCGGCCGGCCATCTCCGGCGCGCCCTGGCCCACTTCCGCGAGGCCGGCGACCGCTGGGGCGAGGCCGAGTGCCGGAGCCACCTCGGCCACGTCCTCGGGCGGCTGGGCCGCCACGACGAGGCCGCCGGCCTCATCCACCGGTCCCTCGCCTACTTCCGTGAGGCCGGTGACGGCTGGGGTGAGGCGGGGGCGCTCAACGAGCTCGGCGCGGTCCTCCGGGAGCTGGGCCGCCACGACGAGGCCGCCGGCCTCCATCGCCGGGCGGTCGTCCGCACCCGTGAGATCGGCGACCGCTGGGGCGAGGCCCGATCGCTCGGCGGCCTCGGCGCCGCCGTCGCCGGACTGGGCCGGTACGACGAGGCCGCCGGCCACCACCGCCACGCCCTCGCTCTCTTCCGCGCGATCGGCAACGCCTGGTACGAGGCCCGCAGCCTGGACGACCTCGCCGCCGCCTACCGCGGCCGCGGCGACCACGAACGCGCGGTGACCCTTCATCGGGAGGCCCTGGCCCTGATCCGTACCCTGGGCGACCGCGACGCCGAGAACGTCATCCTCGCCGGCCTGGCCGAGACCAGCCGCCGCGCGGCGCGGCACGTCCGCGGTGCCGCCGCGGATCCGTCCCACGGCGTGGTGCCCTGCTGAGCTCGTCACCGCGACGCCGGGCTCGCGCGGGTAGCCGCGAAAATGACCCACCGGAGGAGCGGGAGATGCGCGTCGAGTTCGGAGTATTGGGGGAGATCTGCGCCCGGGTGGACGGCCAGGCGGTCGACTTGGGCCCGCAGCGGCAGCGATGCGTGCTCGGGGTGCTCCTCGCCGATGTCAACCGGCCCGTCTCCGCCGACCAGCTCGTCGACCGCGTCTGGGGAGCGGATGCGCCGCAGCGGGCCGCGGAGACGCTGCGCAGTTACCTGTCCCGGCTGCGCGTCGCGGTGCCGGCCGCCGGGGAGTGGGGCATCCGGCGCCGCTCCGGCGGCTATCTCCTCGAGATCGACGAGGCGGCGGTGGACCTGCACCGGTTCCGCCGTCTGGCGGACCGGGCGCGCGCCGGCGAGGACGCCACCGCCGCGGTGGCGCTGTACGAGCAGGCGCTGGGACTGTGGCGGGGCGACGCGTTCGCCGACCTGGGCATCCCCTGGCTGACCGGCCTGCGCCACATGCTCCAGGCCGAGCGTTTCGCGGTGCAGCTGGACTGCCACGACGTCCGGCTACGGCGTGGTGAGGCGGCGACGCTGCTCGCCGGCCTCACGGCGCTGGCCGCCGTACAGCCTCTGGACGAACGGCTGGCCGGGCAGCTCGTGCTCGCCCTCTATCGCAGCGGCCGCCAGGCCGACGCCCTGGAGCACTACGAGCGGATGCGGCGGCGGCTGGCCGACGATCTGGGCGCCGATCCGGGCCCGGCCCTCCAGCGGCTCCACCGCCAGATCCTCACCGGCGACCCCGCGCTCACCGAGACCGCCGCGCCATCCGTCCACGTGACCACGGCGCCGCCGGTCCTGCGGCAGCTTCCGGCGCCGCCGCCCTTCTTCACCGGCCGGTCCCGGGAGCTGGCCGCCCTCGACCGGGCGCTGGACACACGAGGCGAGGCGGGGAGGACGGTGGTGATCTCCGCGATCGGCGGTGGCGGCGGCATGGGCAAGACCTGGCTCGCCCTGCACTGGGCCCACCGGAACATCGCAGAGTTCCCGGACGGGCAACTGCACGTCAACCTGCGCGGCTTCGACCCATCGGGCTCGCCGATGCCGCCGGAGGTGGCCGTACGCACCTTCCTCGACGCCCTCGCCGTGGCCCCGTCGGGCATTCCCGCGGAGCTGGACGCGCAGGCCGCGCTGTACCGCGGTCTGGTGGCCGACCGGCGGATGCTCATCGTGCTGGACAACGCCCGCGACACCGCGCAGATCGCTCCCCTGCTGCCGGGCGGATCCTCGTGCACCGTTCTGGTCACCAGCCGCCACCAGCTCACCGGTCTGGTGACCGGCCACGGCGCGCATCCGATCACCCTGGACGTCCTGGAGCCCGCCGAGGCGCAGCAGGTGCTCACCCGCCACCTGGGCACCGGCAGGGTCGGGGCCGAGCCCGAGGCGGTGGCCGAGCTGCTGGATCACGCCGCCGGGCTGCCGCTCGCGCTCGGCATCATCGCGGCCCGCGCGGCCATGCGCCCCGGCCTCCCCCTCAGCGTCCTCACCAAGGAACTGGGCCGGGACTACGCCCGGCTGGACTCCCTGGACGCCGGGGAGGCCACCGCCAACCTCAGGGCGGTGTTCTCCTGGTCCTATCGCACGCTGACCTCACAGGCGGCCCGGCTGTTCCGGCTTCTGGGGATCCACCCCGGTCCCGACATCGCCGAGCCCAGTGCGGCCAGCCTGGCCGGTCTCACCCTCACCCAGGTGCGCCCGCTGCTGGCCGAGCTGGCCCGCGCGCATCTCATCACCGAGCACAGCGCCGGGCGGTACGCCTTCCACGACCTGCTGCGCGCCTACGCCACCGAACAGGCCCACAGCCTCGACACCCCGGACGAGCGGCGTACGGCACTGCACCGTGTGCTGGACCACTACGTGCACACCGCGCACACCGCCGCACTGCTGCTCTACCCACACCGCCATCCGATCACCCCGTCCACGCCCCGCGAGGGGGTCACCCCCACCGGACTGGCCGACCACCAGCAGGCGATGGCCTGGTTCACCGACCAGCACGCGGTGCTGGTCGCGGCCGTCCACGAGGCCGCCGACCTCGGGTTCGCCACCCACGCCTGGCAGCTGGCCTGGGCGCTGGTGACCTACTTCGACCAGCAGGGGCACTGGCGCGACCTCCTCTCCACGCAGAGTGCCGCCCTCGACGTGACCCGGCGGGAGGGGGACCGGCTCGGGCAGGCCCACGCCCACTCCGGCCTGGTGCGGGCCTGCACGCGGCTCGGCCGCCATGACGACGCCCGCGCGAGCCTCGACCGCGCGCTCGCCCTGTTCACCGAGCTCGGGGACCGGATCGGCCAGGCCAACACCCACCGCGGCCTCGGCTGGCTGCTCGAAGCGCACGACCGCCACGGCGAGGCCCTCGGCCACGCCCGGCAGGCCCACGACCTGTACCGGGAGGCCGGTCACCGAGCCGGGCTCGCCCACGCCCTCAACGCGATCGGGTGGTACCACAGCCTCCTCGGCGACCACCGCCAGGCCCTCGTCCACTGCGAGCGGGCCCTCGAACTGCACCAGGAACTCGATCACCGGCAGGGGCAGGCCGCCACCTGGGACACCATGGGCCACGCCCACCACCATCTCGGCGACCACGCGAAGGCCGCGGACTGTTACCAGCACGCCCTGAGACTGTTCCGCGAGGTCGCCGACCGCTACAACGAGGCCGACACGCTCATCCGCCTGGGCGACACCCACCACGCCGTCGGCGACCGCCGCGCGGCCGGCGACGCCTGGGAGCGCGCCCTGGAGGTCCTGGACGAGCTCGGCCACGCCGGCGCCGACCAGGTCCGGGGCAGGCTCAAGCGGCTGCGGAGGACCTGAGCGGCAGCGGCCCGGCCAGCGGATTCCACGAATCCGCAGCGTTTCTGCAACGCCGCCGAAGCAGCCTGGTCCCTGCCATCCGTTCCAGGGAGGGAGGGTGAAATGGACGAGCTGCGCAATGGCGTCGAGCTGCCGGAAAGCGAGGAGGCACTCCTCGCCGACTTCGGTGTGCTGGTCGCGGCCGAGTACGACTACTCGCTCGGCGGCTGATCGGACCCTTACTGCCGTGGGCGGAGCTCATCGGCCCGCCTCCGTCGCCGGAGGCGACCTGTTCCGGGTCGCCTCCGGCGGCCCGCCCGGTCGTTTCGCCGCGCCGGCGCGTTCATGAAGGCCCGTTGTCCCGAGCGATGCCCTGACAAGGTGGTTCCGATCTCGTGAGTGAGTCGCGCGAAGACTGCGATGTGCTGGTGGTCGGTGGCGGTCCGGCCGGAAGCTGTGCCGCGGGCCTGCTCGCCAGCCGCGGTGTCTCGGTCACGCTCATCGAGGGAGCGAGGTTTCCGCGGAGCCACATCGGCGAGTCGCTCCTCGCCATGTCGATGCCCTATCTGCGCAGCTGGGGCGTGGGCGACATCGTCGACGGCGCCGGCTTCGTTCTCAAGTCCGGTGCCATCTTCCGGTGGGGCGGGCAGAAGAACGAGATGCGGCTGGGCATGCCGCATCCCGGTTATGCCTATCAGGTGTCGCGGGACGAATTCGACGACCTGCTGCTGCGGCGCGCGGAAGCGGCCGGCGTGCGGGTGGAACGGGAGACCTGGGCCCGCGAGCTGTCCTGTGACGGTGCGGGCGACGTCGACGGGGTCCTCACCCAAGAAGGCACTCTCAAGAGACGGCTGCGGGCGAAGTACGTCATCGACGCCAGCGGGCTGTTCCAGTTCGTACCCCGTTCGCTCGGGCTTCCGTCGGCGGACGACGGTCATCAGCGTGTCGCCGTGGGCGCCTACTACGAGGGCGCCGGAAGAACAGCGGGCGACCGCCGCAACGACATCATCACCGAGGCCGCCGACGACAGCTGGCTGTGGTTCATCCCGCTGAGCGATGAGATCACCAGCGTCGGCATGGTCACCGACGCCGACCTGGTCGAGCACCGTCATCCGCAGAAGTCGATCGACCAGGCGATCGGGGAGACCCACCTGATCAGGGGACTTCTGGAGACGTCGCGGCCGGCCCGCCGGGGCCGCCTGCTGCGGTACACGAACCACGTCGTCACCGCCCCGATGTGGGACCGGGGCTATGTGCTGGTCGGTGACAGCGCCATGTTCGTCGATCCCCTGTTCTCGACCGGGGTGCACGGCGCCCTGCTGTCCGCCTCCCATGCGGCCGCCGCGCTGGTGTCGGTCCTCGCGGGTGACGTCCCGGACGAGCAGGCGGCCCATTGGTATGACCGGGAGATGCGCCGGCACTACGAGCGCGTCAACGAGACGGTGCGGGTTCTGTACGGAGTGCACCCGGGCAAGGGGCGGTTCTGGGCCCGGCGCGATCTCACCGGCCTCGACGACGAGGGCGCGGAGGCGATCTGCCGGCGGCTCGGGGCGGTGGGCGCCAAGTTCTTCCTGGACGCCCACCGCGACGAGGGGCTGCGGATGCCGGAGACACTGACCGGCCGGCTCTCGGAGTTCCATGTCGACATCGGCATCGCCCGGTGCCGGGAGTCCGCCGTTCCGAGTCTGGCCGACGAGGTGAGCCGGACCGGGGAACTGGCCTACAAGGACGGCACCGTGGCACCGGGCGTCGTCCTGTCCCACGCGCGGAACCGCACCGTCCGGCCCGCCTACCAGGACGGAAGCCTGATCGCCGGAGTCTGCCGGGCGGTGGATGGCAGAACGACCGTCGGCCAGATCGCGCGACGGCTGAGTACGCGGCCGGCGGACCACGCCGTGTGCGCCTCGGCGATCGGGACGCTTCAGCGAGCCGGACTGATCAGGGCGTGACCCAGAGCCTCCGGCGAACCGGCCGAAACCGACCCAGTGAACGAGCGAGGCGGGACTTGAGCGAGAGGCTGTCGCTGCACCTGACACTCACCCGGCCGTTCGTCGACCTGTCGGAGACGGCCGCTGCGTCCGTGCAGACATCGGGCATCGAAGCCGCGTTCAGGCACGTCCTTGAGGACCCGGGCTACTCGTTGCCGATCCAGTACCACCCTGCCGCCGGCCTCCGGGACCGGATACTGCGGGAGCTGGGAGCACGGGAGTTCTCCTGCGCGCAGCCGTCCGAAGTCGCGCCGGAGCTGCGTACCGCCCGATGGTCGCGCCTGGTGGAATGGACGGACGGCTTCGAGGACCTGCCGGAGACGCGCCAGAAGTCCGTCATCTCGCTCTGCCAGACACTCGGCCTGTACACCGCCGTGACCGCTCTCGCGGCGCGGGCCCTGAACAGCGCGGCCCGTGCCGCGGATCCGCTCGCCACCGACTTCGGCGCCTGGATGCTGACCAGGGTCCTGCGGGCGAGGTCACTCGTCCTGCGGTCCCGGACGGCGCACCAGGCGGACATCGCCAATCTGGCGGACATCGCGCTCGCCGACCACCTTCAGCTGGAACAACGGATCTCGGCGGGCCTCAGCCTGGTGGTGCAGCACTCGAAAGGCGAATACCAGGATCCCGCGCTCGCGGCCAGGTGGCGGGCCCATACCGAACGGCTGTTCTCCGGGTTCCGGCCCGAGGAGCACTGGACGAGTCTCGGTCTGGCCAGCTCGTACTGGCGGGGGATCTGTTTCGTGCCCTTCCAGCGGGGACTGCGGGAGCAGGTCACCGAGGAGCTGGAGCGGGCCGAGCGGTACGCCGTCGCGATGCCTTCGGGCTCCGTCGGCGAGGACACGATGAGGCGGCAGTACCTGCACCCGCTGCTGGAGACGCGGATCCGGGAGGCGAACTGGCTGGGGGACCTGGACCTGTCCGTGGCCCGCGCCGAGCGCCTGATCGAGCTCGATCCGCTCGAACCCAAGGTCTACATCACGGCCGGTGACGTTCACCTGCGCGCCGGCGACCGTGGACGCGCGGTCGAACGCTACCGGCAGGCCGCGGTGCTCGGCCCGCCCTACACGGTGCTGTCCCGGTACAAGCTCGGCTGCGCGCTGGAGGCGGCGGGAGACCTCGACGGTGCGCTGAGTGAGTTCGTCGCGGCTCTGCGCGCGGAACCGGGCGCCGTCACCTGCGCGCGGGCGGCCCAGCGGCTGGCCCGGCTGCGCGACGACGCCTCCAGCGCGTCCTGGGCCGGACGGCTGGCGTCCACCGGCGGAAGCGGACGGTGATGGCATGACATCCGCAGTTCCCAGGCTGCTGGTCGCCGCCCGGCCCGAGGCGGGGCCCGACGCTCCGTCCCGGCTTCTCCTGTCCGGCTATCTGGACCTCGGGCACCGGCCGGACGGCCCGCGTCACGCCGAGGGCGTGGCACTCGCCTACGACGAGTACGTGAGCGGTCCGACGACGATGCCGTTGCGAAGGCAGCCGCCGGGGTCGATGCGCCGCGCGCTGGCGGAGGAGTGGCCGCACGAGCGGGTCGGGACCGAGCACCCGGCCGACCGGCCACGCGACGAACGCTCGCCGCGATGGCAGCACCTGTGCGACGGCCTGGAGGCATGGCCGGACCTTCCGGCTGAGCGCCGGGCCGCGCTGCTGGGACTGTGCAACGCCCTCGGCTACTTCGGGGTCACCGTGGATCTGGGTGGCCGTGTCCTCGGCGCCGGCGGGGAGATGACGACCGGCCACGCGGCGCAGATTCTGCTGGTCGCCGCTGCCGCCGCCAGGATCGGCGGATCGGCCGGCGAGTCCCTCGTCGAGCTCTGCGCCCGGGGAGACCGCCAGGCGAGGATCCTCGCCCGTACGTACCTGGTGGGTCCACGCGCCTCGGCCGACGCCGTGGAAAGCCTGCTGGCCGACCTGCGCGCACCCTCCGTCGACCGCCTCGTGTGCTGCCTCGGCCTGCTGGCCTGCGCCTGGTCGTTCGACCGTGCCGGAGACCTGCGCCGGTTCTCCGCCTTCGTCGCCGAGGCACACGATGCCGCCGGGACACGGCCGGCGACGCACGCCTGGGAGGACTGCCGGCGATCGGTGGCCGAGGCACGGACGGTGGTCGCGCTGCGGTCCGGCGAGGTGGAGCGGGCGGTCGAGATCCATCGGGAGATCATCGAGAGCGACCCGTTCGACGCGCAGGCCTGCCTGGAACACGCCTCACTGCTGGAGCGCCTCGACCTCCGGAACGCGGCGGCCTGGTACCAGCGGGCCGTACGCCTCGGGGCGCCGCTGACCGGCCTCGCGTTCGAGAGAGCGGGCGACGCGCAGCTGCGGGGCGGTGATCCGGTGGCCGCCTTCGACTCCTACGCGAGCTCGGTCTCGAACGCCGGCGGCAGCCCGTCCGCCCTCCGGAGGCTGGCCGAATGCGCGGGCCGGATCGGCCAGCGCGAGGTCGCGCGGTGGGCGCTGGAGCGACTGGACTCATCGGAGGAGCGGCACGCGACCCCGGCATGGTCAGTGGGCACGTTCACGCCCGGTCCGATCCTGCGGTACGCCGCTCCCATGCGGAAGGGCGGCCGGTCATGACAGTGGTGAACGAGCGTGCGCTCGACCCCGGCGCGGTGGATGACGGCGTCTGGGACGCCATGGTGACCCGCAACCTCACGCGACTGCCGGAACTGGTGGAACTCGGCCGGACACTGCGTGGGGAGGGGGTCGGTGAGCGGCACGTCGACGCCCTCGCGTCGGCCGTCGACGCGCTTCCCCGGGCGAAGAGCGCGGCGGTCGTCGCGGACCCGCTGTACAGCCACTGGTCCTCGAAGGTGAGCAGAAACTCCGACGCCCGATGGATCCTCGAACTCGGCCGGCTGATCCTGCTGCCCCATCTGCGGGGCGGAACCCTCCCCGCGAGCGGGGTCTTCGTGCCGGTGCACGCGGACGCGGCGGTCCACGTACCCGGGCTGGACCGCGTACGGGCGCCCGGCACGCTCGCCGGCGCCATCACCCGGCTCGCCGTCGAAGAGGACCTGCTGGTCATGGGGGCTCCGGAGACGACGGTGGTCGGCCCGGTGGACCGGCTCGTGGACGCGGAACGCCGGCGTCGGAGCGGAGCGGCCGGCGTGTTCGCCGACGGTTCGGACCCCTGGGCGACGGGGGTGCTCACCGCGATGAACGACGCGCCACGGGTCGGCCCGTACCCGCGCCGTGACATCACCCCGCTGCCGGAGCCGGGCGATGACCTCCGGGCCACCTTCGCCGAGGCGCTGCGACTGCTGGCCGGGACCTGGCCGGAGGCCCACGCCGAGGTGACTCGGTACACCACGCTGATCGTCCCGTTCCATAGCCGGTATCTGCTCGGCTGGTCGACACCCCTCTTCCAGGGGGCGGCCTTCATCCGCGCGGCGCCCGGGGACGTGCTGTTCACCTTCGAGCGGATCGTGCACGAGTCGGCGCACCAGAGGCTGTTCGCGATCCAGCGGTCGGTGCGCATCCACGACGACCCGCCGGGCAGACGCCTTCCCTCGGCTCTCAGGAAGGACCCGCGTCCGACCGCGGGTGTCTACCACGCCGCCTTCGTCTGCGGCCGGCTCGTCCAGGCGTTCGCCCGCGCACTCGAGCGCCCCCTCGGCGAGCAGTGGGAACAGCGGTACGAACAGCTCACCGGGGCCTACTTCGACATGTCCGAGACCCTGCACACCCACGCGTCGCTGACGCGGATCGGACGCGACATGCTCACCAACCTCGATGGCCGCGTACGCGCGGCGATCTGACGACGCTGGGACCAGGAGGTCGGCACGGTGGACCGCAGTGCGATGGAAGGGGAGACCCGGCGCAGGCTCCGGCTGAGGGCCAGCACCCAGCGGATCGTGAGCGGGGACTCGCTCGTCCTGGCGCTCGGCTCCGCGCGCGCCCGCCTCCGGCCGTTCGACCAGACCGCGGAGAAGGTGCTCTGGCGCCTGGCCGACGGCGTCGACGTGGTCGAAGAACTGCGCTCGCTGCCCGGCGAGCGCAGGCCGGCGTTCGCCGAGTGGTTCGACACCCTGCGCCGTGGAGACCTCCTGGAACCGGCCGACGCCGATGGGACGACCCTCGCCGACACCGATCTGCTCCGCTTCGACCGTCTGCTGAACCGGCTGGCGACCTATGAGTCCCCGGACCGTGATCGCTGGAAGATCCTGGAGAGCCTGCGTGGCAGGACGGTCGCGGTGCTCGGTGTCGGCGGGCTCGCCTCATGGGTGCTCTACAACCTCGTGTGCTGCGGAGTCGGGCGGCTCCGGCTGATCGACGCGGACGTGGTCGAGCTGTCCAACCTCAACCGGTCGATCCTGTTCGCCGAGGCGGACGTGGGCCGCCGGAAGATCGACGCGGTACGGGACTCGCTGCTGCGCTTCGCGCCACGTACGGTCATCGAGGGCGTCGAACTCCAGGTCACCTGCGCCGACGATCTGGCCGAGGCGTTGTCCGGCGTGGACCTTCTGATCGCGACCGGAGACAAGCCCGCGTGGCTGATCCGCGAGTGGGTCGTCGTCGCCGGGCGACGGCTCGGGATCCCGACGCTGCATCCGGGCCGTGGGAGGGTGGGCCCGTTCGATCTGAACGACGGCCGCGGCTGCGCGCTGTGCGAGTGGGCGGATCTGGTGAGCCGTCACCCCGGTGCGCCGGCGCAGCTCGCCACGCTGCGGCGGCTGCCCCAATCCGATCCCGGGCCCATCAGCCCGGTCGGCGGGATGACCGCGGCGTTCACGGCCCAGGAGGCGTTCCGCTACCTGGTCGGGGTGGAACCGGTGACCGCCGGCCGTGCCTGGCAGCTCAACCCCGACCTGACCTCACGGCTGACCGGGGCCGTACGCAACGACAGGTGCCCCACCTGCGGTTCGCCGGATGATCCGGCCCGTGTGGGGCCGCCCTCCGAGCTGATTCCCGGCGTCGGAGCGGCCGGTCATGACACGCGTGCGTGACGCGGTCGGACGACTCGCCGTCGACGCCGACCGCGTGGCCGCCGATGACCACAGAGAACTCATGAGCCGTTTCCCGGCCGGAGTGGCGATCGTGACCACCGCTGATCGCGACGGGGTTCCGTACGGCCTGACCTGTACCGCGTTCGCCAGCGTGGGGCTGGACCCGCCCACGCTGCTGGTGTGCCTGCACCGGGACAGCCGGACGCTGCGGGCACTGCGCTCACGTGGAGCGTTCGCGGTGCATCTGCTGGACGCCGATTCGGCGGACACGGCCGCCTCGTTCGCGGAACGCGACGGTGACCCCTTCGCGGTGGTCGCGTGGGCGCCGTCGGCGCGGTTCGGCATCCCGATCGTGAGCGGCCGCACCGTCGGGCACGCGGAGTGCGTCGTGGCCGGGAGCACCGACGCGAGCGACCACGTGGTGGTGTTCGGAGAGGTCGTCGCCACCTCACTGGGCGCCGGCGACCCGATGGTCTACGGCCTGCGGGAGTTCGTCCGCTGGCCGGGGCGTCCGGCGAGCTGAGGGAGCACCGTGGCGGCCGGCGGACGGCGGAGGACATGGTTGACCGTGTCGCGGACGGAGGAGCGGCCGGCTCGCGCGGTGTTCCGATCGCGGGTGTTCGTGCTGATGTGGTCCGGCTTCGTGATCTCCACGGTGGGAGACCAGCTCTACCGGGTCGCCCTGGCCGTCGGTGTCTCCTCCCGCGGGGCGGGTGCCCTGGCCTCTCTCGGCCTGGTGCTGGCGCTGCCGACCGCCCTGTTCGGGCTGCTGTCCGGCGTGTTGATCGACCACACGAACAAGTTCCGGCTGCTCATCAGAACGGATCTGCTGCGTGCGGCGATCGTCGCCGCTCTGGGCTGCGTCTTCCTGTCGGCGCGGCCTCCGTTGCCCGGCGTCCTGGCGCTGGCGGGCCTGCTCGGGGTGGTGAGCGTGCTGTTCGCGCCGGGTCTTCAGGCCCTGCTGCCCGAGATGAGCAGTGGCACCGACGAGATGGTCGCCATGGACACCTGGATCCTGGGTGCGGCCGGTTCGGCGGCCGTCATCGGTCCCGCCGTGTCGGGCGCCCTGCTGGCGATCGTCGATCCCGAGATCTTGATGTGGGCGGACGCGGCGACGTTCGTCTGCTCTGCGGTCATGCTGGCCGGCGCCCGCCGGCGCATGCACGCCGGGGCCCCGCGGCCCGATCCGCCGAGGGCGGCGGGCACGCGGGTCAAGGCCGCCGCCGACGGGCTGAGGTTCGTGCTCCGACACGACGTCCTGCGGCCGTGTTTCCTGACATTCCCGCTGATGGAATTCGCGGCCTACTGCATTCCGTTTCTGCTGCCGCTCATCATCTCCGCGCATTACGGGCACATGCGTAGCGACATCTACGGGCTGTGCCTGGCGGCGCTCGGTGGCGGACGGCTGCTCGGCATGATCCTGGTCAACCGTTCCGCACTGAAGAGAAATCGAGGCCGGATATTGCGCGGAAACTTCATCCTCCAGGGCATTCCCATAGTGGGTGTCGCCGCCTATGGCCGGCCATTGCTGATTCCCGCGGCGCTTGTCGTGGTGGGTGTCGCATCCGGGGCGGCACAGGTGTCCATGTCCTCGTACGTGCAGGTCGAGGTCGCTCCGCAGATGCGAGGGCGGGTCTTCAGCAGCCTGCTGTCGATGACGTCGTGGTTGCAACCGCTGGGGGCGCTCGTCTTCGGGAGCGTCGCCGCCGCTTTCGGGGCGTCCGTCGCCTTCGCGCTGATCGGCGCGATACTCGTCCTCGGGGGCACCAGACTCCTGCTCTCGACGTCGCTGGCGAGTGTCCGGTGACGCCGTCCGCGCAGCTCGTCGACGTGGGCGAGTGGAGCTACCGGGACAGCGTCGTCGTTCCCGGTTCCGGGCTCGTCTCCCTGTGGGCCCATTCCACCGGAGCCACCCATCTGCACGGCTGGCAGGTGCCGGGAGACGCGGCCTTCGGCCTGACCTTCCGCACCGAGTCCGGGGACGACCGCGGCGCCGCGCACGTCCTCGAGCATCTGGTGGGGACCGGCTCGCGGAAATACCATTCCACCTGCGCGCTTTACATGTCGATGTTCCGCACGATGTCGGATTTCCTCAACGGATTCACTGAGACCGGGCGTACCAGCTATACCTTCGTCTCCGCCGACGTCACCGACTACGCCGTCATCCTGGACGTACTGCTCGATGCCGTCTACTTTCCCGCACTCGGCGAGCGTGAGTTCCTGCGTGAGGCCGCTCGCCATATACATCCCGGGGAAAGTGGCAGAGAAGGCGTCATCTCGGGCGTGGTGTTCCACGAGATGTGGCTCAAACGGGAGCGCGAGGACGAATGGATCTCCCGTCTGCTGACGCGGCACACGTCGCCGAGGAGTTTCGCCCAGTACCGCCACGAAGGCACGCCGGACGCCGTGGCGCGGCTGACGTACGAGGAATGCCTCGACTACCACGAGCGGTGGTACCGCCCGGCCAACGCCCACAGCTTCTCGTCCGGCGACGTGCTGCCGGCCGTACTGCGCGCCCTCGACGCCGCCCACCACGCGTGCGCGGCCGGGAAACGGATCGCGGACAGTCCCGGCGGACCGGTGGCGCCGCTCTCCGGCCCTCATCGGCTCCGCGACATGCGCTGGACGGCACTGCGGATCGGTCTCCCCGGCGGCACGCTGACGGACTGGCTGTCCGCGCTGCGGCTGGCCGGAGCGTACGCCGCGACCGGCGCGAAGCCGCGGCCCGACGTGCTCGGCCCCCCGGCGCTGGTCGACGGCCGGCCTGCGCTGTGGTGCGCGCTACGTGGCGGTGAACCTCACAAGATCGACCGGCTGTGGCCGGTGGCCGGCGGCGAACCGCGGCACACGTCACCGGAGGCGCTGGCCGCGCACCTCGGTGCCCGGTACCGCGACCTCCCGGCCGAACTGCGCTGGGGCCTGGCGCTGGCACCGCTGCGCGTCGCCGGCGTGGACCAGATCGCCTTCTGGGGGTCCGGCGACCAGGACCCGCCGCCGGAGGGCCCTCTCGACATCCGCGTGGTCGAGCTCACCGGACGCGGCGACGATGTCTCCTCGGCCTGGTCGGCCGATCGGGCGGCCGAGGACGACCGCGTCTGGCGAACGACGACACGGTCCGACGACGAGTCGCTGCCCTTGCGACGGCTCGGCGAGCGCGGCGGATGCGGGCTGGAGGCCATGGAGATCCGGTCCGCGGGACTGTCGTACCTCCTGCGGCCGGGAGAGGATCGGCGCTATCGGCACCTCGAACTGCCCGTACGGGAGCAGGCGCTGTCTCTGCTGCACCCGCTCGGTGAGATCCTCCGGCGGCGTGACGGGGTGCCGGCCGACCCGCTCGGCCCGTGCGCTGTGCGAACGGATGAGGAGAACCGCCCGGTCGTCGACCTGGTCGTCCCGATCGGCGGCGGCGTCCAGGATGAGCTGCTGCCCGCGGATCTCGCGCCCGCCCTCGCGAAGGCGGCGGCGCTGTGGCGGAGGCAACTCGCCGCAGCCGTCATCACCCGGCCCGCCGACATCGCCCGCAGGATCTGTCTCGGTTCGCTGAGCGCCGCAGGCCGCGCGGTCGACCTGCTCAACGGGCACGCGGCGGCGGTGAACCTCGGGAACGCCCTGGCGGACGAGGATCGGCTGCGCGCCGGCATCGAGAGCCTGCGGGAGCTGGTCGGCGCCGCCGGAGTCTCTCTCGTCATCGTGGGCGAAGAACCGCCGGGGGTTTCTGTACGCTCCGGGCGGCTGCCCGACGCTCCGAGCGTCGAGGCCGTGCCGCCCGACATCCCGGACGGGCTCCTGCGAAGCGGCGTCACCTGCGCCGCCTGGGACGCGTCCGGCATTCCGGACGGTGACTGGCCGGCCCTCCTGGTGGCGGCCGGACACGTACACCGCTTCCTGCATCACAACGTGCGTGAGCTCGGCGGCGCCTACGCGGTGGGCGCGCAGGCGGACGTGCTCATCAAGACGATGTGCGTGTGGTCGCAGGCCGATCCCGCACCGCGACGCACCCTCGACCTCTACCGCACGCTCTGGGCCGGCGCGCTGCGCGAGATGTCGCGGGACGACCTGGAGACGGCCAAGCTCATCGCGGTACGGACGGAGCGCGGCCGCCGTAAGACGCTGACTTACCTCAGCGGAGTCGCGCGGTCCTCCCCGTCGCTGAACCACGACTTCGCCGGCCTGGTCGACAAAGTGGACCTGGAGTCGCTGCGGCGGGTCGCGGCGGAGATCGCCACCTCGAGGTGGCAGGCCCTGGGATGGCCTCGGAACGCCGACCGGGCGGTCCTGCTGTGAGCACTTCGTCGGAAGGGATGGGCAGGATGACGCAGACCCGCTCCGAGAGCGCGGACGAGATCCGTTCGAGGGATGCCGATGAGAGTTATGGGCCCGTGTTCGCCGCCGTTTACGACGCCGAGTGGAAGCGGCACGTTCCGGTCGTCGGAGCGGCCCTGATCAGGTTCGCCGAGACCGATGACGACATCTCGGTGAACCGCCCGGTACTCGACGTCTGCTGCGGTACCGGGCACGTGTCCTGCCACCTGGCGAACCACGGTTTCGACGTCGTGGGTATTGACGCGTCTCCGCACATGATCGGGAGAGCCAGGGAGAACGCCGAGAAGACCGACGATGCTCACAGGCTTCGGTTCGCGGTCCAGGACGCGACGGAGATGAACGTCGGCCGCGGGTTCGGGCTGGCGGTCTCGACGCTCGACGCGATGAACCACTTGACGGACCTCGCCGAACTGCGGAAATGCTTTTCCTCGGTCCGTACGGCATTGGCCCCGGGTGGTGTGTTCGTCTTCGACATGCACACCGTGTCCGGCCTTCGCGAACTGAACCGCGTCGAGGTACGAGAGACCCCGGACACCTTGTTCGTGGCCCGAACCATTTATGACCCGTACGCCGAGGTCCTGGTCGCCCGGATATCCGGGTGCCGGCGGGACGGCGCCACCTGGCAGCGCTTCACGCATTCGGTGCGAGAGCGTGCGTATCCTTCTCGTTCCATCGAGGAGGCACTCCACGACGCGGGCTTCGACCGGGTCCACGCCGCCGAGCCGGCCGACCTCCACACCCCGCTGCCGAACGCGGATGACCTGCCGCGCGCGTTCTACGTGGCCCGGAACTCCACTTCATGATCTCCGGCCGGGAGCCGGGAGGTGAGATCCCTCCCGGCCACCCGACAGGGTGAAATCCGGAGGCGGTGCCCCTATACGGCGCGGTCGAGCAGGTACGCCGACGGTGCGCTGATCCCGTTGAACGCCTCGGCCGCGTACACGAGTGTGTACGCGCCGGTCTGCCAGATGGCCACCGTGTCCCCTACGTCCAGATCGTGGGAGAGCTCGACGCCGAACATGATGGTGTCCTGGCTGTCGCAGCTGGGGCCCGTGAGATGTGTGGTCCGGGTGCTTCCCTGGCCCCGCGAATCGGTCACCGGGTATCGGAGCGTGTTCGATGTCTCGAGCGACTCCATGAAGCCGTTGAAGGCACCGGCGTCCAGGTGAACCCAGCGTGCTCCGTCGCGCTCGGCGACGCCGATGACGGAGGCGACCATGACGCCGGCGGGGGCGGCCAGGAATCGGCCCGGCTCGACCACGGTCCGCACCGGATAGGGGAGCTGGCCGATCGCGCGGCCGATGCTCTTGCCGATCGCCGCCATCGAGGGCACCGCGGTGCCGTCGTACTGGACGGGGAACCCCCCGCCCATGTTCAGCATCTGGATCCGGACCTCGTTGTCGGCCAGAGCACGCATGACGGCCGCCGCCTCGGCGATGGCCGTCTCCCAGGCCGTTGCCTCTGTCATCTGGGAGCCGACGTGGAAGGTGATCCCGTAGGGGACGAGCCCCAGGGAGGCGGCGTAGAGCATCAGCCGGGCGGCATGGTCGGCGGGGACGCCGAACTTGCCCTCGCTCGGGACGGCCGACTGCGCCGCCCGGGTCTTCAGCCGCACGTAGACGCGACTGCCCGGTGCCAGTTCGGCCAGCTTCTCCGCTTCGCGTTCGGAGTCGAAGGCGAACCGATCCAGACCGGCGGCGAAAGCGTGGGAGACGTCGTCCGGCCGCTTCACCGGGTTGGAGAACAGCACCTCGGCGGCGTCGGCGGCGCTCGCGGCGATCTCGAGGTCGCGGAGCACGGCCAGCTCCCCGTAGGAGGCGACGACGAAGCCACCGCCGAGATCCTTGACCTTCTGCAAAAGCCTGCCATCCGCGTTGCACTTCATCGCGAATTTGATTTCCGTCCCGCGGGGGAGCGCGAGCCGAAGGTGCTCGTACGCCTCGGTGACCGTGGTCAGGTCGAGTCCGAGAAAAGGTGTCTCATAGGGAAGGCCGAAGACCTTCGACCCGAAATGATCTGCGAGGGAACTGCCGGGAGCAGGTTCAGGGCCGTCTGGCGCCCTGACCGCGAGTGATTTTCTCATCGATCCCTTGGTTCTGAAATGGACATATTGCTCGCCAGTGGACGGAGTGCGGGGAAGAAACAGTGCAGGAACCCTCTCCGTGCCCTCCCGGCCGGCTGGGGCCACAGGCCCGGTTTGTCGTACTTTCTTTCTTGTTCTGGCTGCCTGCACGCTTCTTCACGGCAGGCATCACCTGTCGGTAAACTAACGTTGATTCCATCACCTTTAGGCGATGGATGTGGACGAGGCTAAGAATGTCTCATCGTAATGTCAACTCAGGTTTGTGAGCAGAGGTGAACATCGAATGAAGGTGATGTGAGAGCGGGAGGGAGGGGCTCTGTGGAGAAGGACCGAGAGGTGCGGGGCGAGCAGATGACACTCGCAGATCGGATTGACCTGCTGTTTCGCACGGTCCATCCCGCGGGCGGTAAGCCGTACTCCCTGGAGTACGTCGCCTCCGGGATCGAAAAGATCACCGGGGAGAAGATCTCGGCCAACGCGATCTGGAAGCTGCGCAAGGGCAAGAGCGCCAACCCGACCAAGAAGACGATCGAGGGGCTGGCCGGCTTCTTCGGTGTGCCGCCGAGCTACTTCTTCGACGAGGCGCCGGAGCGGGCAGGGGAGGAGCTCCGGTTGCTCGCGGCGATGCGCGACGGCAGGGGCGCCCGGCTTCGCAGTTTTCTCGACCTGTCACCGGCAGGCCAGGAGATGGTGGCCGAGCTGATCGCCTACGCGGCTCACATGGAGCAGGGCAAGGACGACACCAGCGATCAGAAGGACACGGAATAACCCCGAACCGCGGCCGCGCCCACCGGCCGACGTCCTGGACGAAGAACCTCTCGTGTGCCGCGAACCGCTCCGAGTCCCACATATCTGCCCTCGTCTGGGCCGCTGACGCGTCGTCCATCGGCACGAGCGTTTGCTCGTGTTCTCCGGCGATCGGCGCCGGTGACCTCGTCTGCCGGATCCGCCTGGTCGGCGGGACTGCGGTTCCGTGACCTTTGTCGAAGGTGTCCGCGCTCCGTTTTCCGGTGGTCTGGCCGTGCGTTTTGAAGTAGTGACTCTGTAAGTGGTCTACCAACTCCGTCAGCCTGGAATGCCTGGTCAGATTCCACTTCTCGCTACCGTGCCCTCGCCGAGACCTCCCCGGTGGGGGAGGAACGTTGATCTCCGCCGAAAATTCCGTACAGGCACGTCAGGTGGCATTATATTGATTCAGTGTTTATGCGGTGATATTCCCTGAACATGACGGCAATCGCTGGTGGATGGGAATTCGATCATGTTGATCCATGGCTGGCGCCACGCCTCAACGAGGTTTCAGCCGAGCTCCGAGGCGACTGCCCGGTCGTGCACAGCACCGAGTACCGCGGCTTCTGAGCGGCACTCACCCACGAGGCCGTCAAGGAAGTGACCAGCGATCCGCAGACCTACACCAGCACCGGTTGCGTCACCATCCCCAGGGTCCATTCCATCCTGCAGCCGCTCCTCGACTTCGACCCGCCCGAGCACACCGCCTACCGCAGGATCGTCCAGCGGCAGTTCACCCGGCAGGGCGCCGCTCGCTACGAGCCGCTCCTGCGCCGGCTGGTACGCGAACGCCTCAGCGAACTGATCGAGCAGGGCGGCGCCGACCTCATCGCCACACTGGCCCGCAACGTGCCGCCGATGGCGATCGCCATGATCCTCGGGCTCCCGCCCGAAGATGGCGAACGGTTCATGTACTGGGTGGAACGGCAACTCATGACGGCGGCCACGGGCGATCTCGCGGAGACCGAGCGGGTGACTGAGGAGTTCACCGAATACATCGCCGACCACCTGGGCGGCGCGCGCGAGGAGAACGCCGTCATCGGTGCGATCGACGAAGGCCGGTTCAACGGGCGGCCGCTCACCCAGGAGGAGCAGGTGGGCATGATCGCGCTGCCGGTCGTCTTCTCACCAGTCCAGCCCTGATCGGCGTCTACGGCCGCACTGTCATCGATCGATGCCGCAGTAAGGAGTTTCGCCGTGAGACGCCTGCCATCGCTCGCCGCCGCACTGATCGCCGCCACCATCGCGGCCGCGCCCGCACAGGCCCGCACGCCCGCGCACTGCTCGACGCATGTGCTGCACGTACGGCTCGCCGACGGCGGCCCCGCCGCGTACCGGATGTGGGGCGAACTGTGCTACCAGGGAAGAATCACGCCCAAGACGGTGCAGTCGCTCATCCCAGGTGGGACCTACAACCACACCTACGGGGACTTCCCGTACCGGGGCGGCGTCTACTCCTACGTACGGGCGGCGACCTCGGCCGGCTACGCGACGTTCGACGTCGACCGGATCGGCAGCGGACACAGCACCCACCCGCCGTACACCGACCTGACCCTCGCAGGTGAGGCGACGTCGACGCACGACGTCGTGACCGCCCTGCGGTCGGGCGCCGTCGACGGTCACGCGTTCCGGCATGTCATCACGGCCGGGCACTCGTTCGGCTCGGCGGTCGGGGTGGTGGAGGCGGTGCACTATCGCGACGTCGACGGTGTCATCAGCATCGGCGGCGGCCACGCCATGTTCCGACGCGGCGGGAGCCATCCTCGACGCGGCCCAGGAGGCGAACCTCGATCCGAAGTTCGCCGGGCTCGGCTACGACGGATATCTGACCACCGTCCCGGGCGTGCGAGGCCACCTTTACCACGACTCCCGCACCTCGACTCCCGGGGATGAACGCCCTGGACGAGAGGCTGAAGGACGTCCATGCGAGCCACGACGTGCCCGACATCTTCGCCTACAACCTTCCGGCCACGCCCGCCGACGCGATCAGCAGGCGGCTGACGGTGCCCACGGCATGTCGCCGGCCGATGCACCGGGCCGGGCGCGTCAGGTCCAGCCGGTCTCCTTGCGGAGCTCGTCGCGCTGGTCGTCCGGCAGATATGCGGTGTTGAGCTCGAACGCCCGCTTTCCCAGCTCTACGAACTTGCCGTCCCAGTTGGCGACGTCCGCCGTACGGAACTCGAACTGCGTGCCGCCGGACTCCAGCCGGCCCGGATCGTTCGCCGGCGCGCCTTCGATCTTCAGTGGGTCGGGCTTCTCGGGGCTGCTGCCGGGCTGGATGGCATAGAAGTCCTTGTCGCTCATCTTGCCCCTGACGACGTCGATCATGAGGTCGACGATCGAACCTTTGTACTTGAGGACCTTCTCGTTGGCCTTTTCGTTGAACTCCAGCTCTTCCACGGCGCTGTTGATGATGCCGACGATCGTCGCCTCTTCGGCCCGGACCAGTTCGCCGAACACTTCGACGAAGATCTCCTGGTGACGCTGCACAAGACCGGCCCTCCGGAAGACCTCGGTGAGATCCGTACGCGCCAGAAGAGCCACCGCGTTCTTTTCGTGGAGCTTCTCCGGTATCTCCCATCGCGCGGCGAGGTAGTAGGAGATGACCACCCGGAAGATGCTCATCGTCGTCTCTCTCAGTATCGTCCGGAGAGCCTCCATCCGCGGATCGATCAGGTATTCGTAGACACTGATGTCATCGTTGCTTTCGGCGAGCCAGTCGAACTCCTCCACCTTCTGAGCAAGACGGAACCTGCCCTCCTTCGCGGACTCGACCGGAACCTTGACCTCTTCCTCTTCCTTGCTCTTTTTCTTCTTCTTTTTCTTCTCCGTTTGTTTTTTCGCACCCTTGTCGCGGGCGGGCTTCCCCTTGCCCTCCTCCTCCTTGAGGATCTCTGCCTGATTGGTCTCCTTCTGCAGGCCGTCGACGATGGCATCGATCACGGGGGAGAGCGGGCCGTCGATGAGCGCACTGATCCTCTGCTGTATCCAGAGGGGGCCGCCGGTGGCGAATCCGCCCGTCGTACTGAGCCGATGCAACTGGTCGAGCTTCGAAGGGAAGACTCCGAGGGTGAACTGGACAGAAAGGCCGCGATAGGTCGAGTAGGAGAAATTGTCCGAAATGCTCTTTGGGAGGCCCGTATAGAAACCCGGGCCGGCCTGTCCCTTGTTGTTGATATTTATTTCTCTTTTGATGTCCTGTGTGTGCTTGACGAACTCGCCCTTCGCATTCTTCTTCAGTTCGTCCAACCCTGGTGTTCTGGTGGTATATTCAGGAATGCTTATACCGAGCTTGGGGAGTTTGTTGTCGTACAGCTTCGACCGGTTCTCGTGAAGATACTTCGCCAGCTCCCAGCCGTACTGTGAGTTGTCGACTTTGACATCGATCTCGTCCGCCTTGTAGATCACTTTCTTGTTGTCGTACTCGTACGCGCCCTGCCGCAGGCTCTGCTCCTGATCGTCGGACTTCTTCTCATAGATCGGCACGTTGTGCTCCAGCTCCAGGCCGACCGAACGCTGGACGACAGAGCCTCTCGCGGGAGTGGTGGTGCCGGGCCGTCCCCTGCCCGGGGAGCCATGGGGGCGCGACGTCATGGTCACCGCGGCGCCGGCGGCCTCGGCCTCGCGCTCCTGCGGGTCACCCGGGCGGCTGACCTTCACTCCGTCGCCGCGGTCGGTTCCGGAGGCCCGGTGGGCGCTCTGTTGCAGGACATGCGCGACCTCGTGGCCGAGCAGCCGGAGACCGTCGGCCGAGCCGGGGGCGTACCAGCCCCGCGCGAAGGCGATGTGGGAGCCCATCGTGTACGCCCTGGCGCCCACCGACTCGGCCGAGCGGTGCGCCGTCTCGTCGGTGTGGACGCGCACCGACGACAGGTCAGCGCCGAACGCGGACTCCAGCCGCGCGCGGACCGGCGGGGCGAGCGGCCGGCCCGGCGCGCTCTGGATCGCCTCCGGCCGAGACGGGACCCGCCCCAGAACCGACGCCGTCGCCCGGTTGCCGACCTGGCGCTGCAGGACGGCGACGTCGGCGGCGCTCACCGCCCCACCCGACCTCGCCGCGGCGGCCAGCGCGCCGAGAGCCGGGCCGGCGGCGGTCTCGCGGGACCTCATGGCCTGCGGTTCGCGGGCCGGCGTGGGGTCGGTCTCGATCCGGCGTGCCCGAGCGCGCATGGGTCCTCCTGACGTCCGTACGGGGCCGCGTCACGGCCCCGCCCGCCGGCGGGCGGCCGGCGCTCAATCGGTACAACCGTCGCACGGATCACCGGCATAGGTCACTGTGATCTCCGAGCCGGGTTGAGCACAGGCGCCCTGGCTTGTGACGAGCCCGGAGGCGGACCGCGGCGGCGTTCAGCGATCCCGCAACTAGGGCCTGTGGGCGCCGTAACTCCGACTTGGGCGTGTATGCGTGTAGGAGGGCCACCGAGCCGGTCTCGCCGGGTTCTGGGAGCGCGCGGAGCGCGTGCCGCTCGAATATTGGATCGTGTGGCCTGAGCTGCGGCTATGCGGCGTGGTGGTATTCGCTGATCACGCCCGCTACGACGGGTCTTCGCCGGATGGTCCGCAGGTCGGTAAGGTCGGTCGCGTCCCGGGTCGGCAGCGTTCGAAGGCCCGGAGGTCGGGGGCCCGCGACTGGTGCGGTCGGGCAGTGTCGTAGTGCGGATTGCGGTCACTCCGCCAGGTGCAGTCTTCGATGAACACCGGCACGTACAGCCGTTTGAGCGGCACGGTTCCTACCACCGGGGAAGTCATGGTGGCGGCGAGGGTCTGGCCCCACCTGCGGTGCCGGGCAAGGTACCGTCCTGGGAATCATCCGGCGGCGGTGATGGCATCGCGGCAGAACTCCACCTCGCCCAGGTCGATGACCACCGACGGCGGGGTCGCGGCGAGCACCGCGATGGTGCCCAGCCGGTCCGCGGTCGCGATATCGATCTCACCGGCCACACCGATGACCACGCACGGGCCTTGATGCTCCGTCCGTATCCGCAGCCGGTTCTGCGGCGTCTGGCCGTCTAGGTCGGGCCGGTTGTGGGTGTTGAGGTCGCGGCCGGGAGTGTTCGGGCTGATCACGGTCGTACCTCAGGTCCGCGCCGGTTTGTTCAGCGCTGCTCGGGTCCGCCGCGCAGGTTCAGTGGTCTTGGGCTTTCTGGGTGTTGTTGAGGCGGAGCGCTTCGGCGAGTTGGTCTTCCAGGATGATGATGCGGCAGGCGGCGTCCAGGGGCATGCCCTGGTCCAGGAGTTCGCGGGCACGGGCGGCCAGGCGGAGCTGGTAGCGGGAGTAGCGGCGGTGCCCGCCGGCCGAACGCTGGGGGACGATCAGTTTCGCCTCGTCCAGGCTGCGCAGGAAACCCGGTGTGGTGCCGAGCATCTCCGCGGCGCGGCCCATGGTGTAGGCGGGGTAGTCCTCATCGTCGAGTTTGTCTGCCATGTGCTGCTGGGCTGGGTCCATTGAGCCTCCATGCCATGAGGGCCCCGGTGCCGTAGCACCGGGGCCCAGGGTTTTAGGTATCAACACCATCTACCGACGACAGCGTCGGCTTGTCGTTTCCGCACCGGCCACTTGAAATGGCCGATCGTGCGGGGATCGCGTAAGCGTGACCGAGGACCACCTCGCGTTCTGATGGGACTGCGGTACCCGCGCGGCGAGACACAACCAGCAGCGGGCGATCCGACGGCGTATGACCCTCCCCTTCTCCTCTGATCTTCCTAAAACCTTTCCGTACCGACCTAGGACCTTCAGGGACCTGCGAACCTCGTCCCAGCGCGTCCGACGGCCGCTTGCCACCGCCCGGAGCCACTTACCGTTACCAGCCCCGGCACACCTGACGTCGTGCCCTTCCTTCTCCAGTCAGCGACCCGGAGACTTCCTGGACCTTCTGGGACCTGCGAACCTCGCCCCAGCGCGCCCGACGGGCCACTCGCCACCGCCCGGAGCCACTTACCGTTACCAGCCCCAGCACACCTGACGTCGTACTCACCATGTTCACGGGTAGTTCGTTGTCTCCCGTGCCTCTTTGATGTTCTCTTTCTTCGCAACAAGGGGAACACTACCCAGCCCGGCGGCGAATGTCTACTCCGGCCACGGGAGATTTTCTTTGGTTCTCTGGACCGGCTGCGCACCGGCCTGGCGATAGCCCTCACCGTTTTCCACCACTGCCGGTACGGCCGCCTCCTGCGCCTGATCGCCGGCGGGCGAGAACCCGGCCGTCAGCGCCCTTGCTCGCCGAGGACTACACGCTGGTGACCAGGATGCTGATCAAACTGGACGACGCCCAGCTCGGCTGCCTGACCGCCGACCGGGCACGCGCGATCGCCGGCACGGCCGACAGCCCGCTGATCACCGCTGAGGCGGCCCGTAACCTGGCCGTCCTGGCGCGCAAGGCCGGCTGGCATTCCCAGGCCATGCCATCGCCTTGTCCGCGGCCGACCGGCCAGAGCTGCGCCGGGGCGGACCCGCTGCACGTGGCGACCGCGTGAGAGGTGCCGTAGAACTCGGCGCCCTGTTGCTCGAACCGGGTGAGGAACTGGCCGGCGGGGCCGATCCGCCCCGCCGCGACGGCCACGGTCAGGTTGCCCAGTTCCCGCCCCCCTCTGCGTCAGGCTGAGGTGGGACACAAGAGGACGAAGTTCACTAACTGACACGATCATGGCGAGAACGGGTACCGGGCAGAGTGACGATGACCGGCCAGGACCTCCCTTCCGGTGATGGGCCGCGGGCCGATCGGCCCAAGCGGCGGACGTTCACCGCCGCTTACAAGCTGCGGATGGCCGAGAAGTACGACGCGGCCGAGCATGGCGAGAAGAGCGCGTTGCTGCGCCGTGAAGGGCTTTATGAATCCAGCATCCAGCTGTGGCGTCGTCAGCGGGACGCCGGTGAACTGACCGCCTCGGGAACTCCTCGCCCGCCACCAAGAAGGAGAAAACGCCGGAGCAGGCCGAGTTGGAGCAGTTGCGTAAGGAAAGGCGCGACTGGAGCGGCTGAACGCCGCGATGGGCAAGAAGCCGGCCCAGACCGAGGCTGCGCTGGACATTATGGGAAAAGGTATCGCGCTCTTAGAGATGACTCCCGAGGGAGCGGACACCGACAATTCGTGACCCGTTGCCGGGACGAAACTTTTGCCTGCTGGTCGAGTATCTGCCGATTCGGACCTCGTGTGTTGTCGGGTGTGCCGTGCGGGAGTTTCTACCGGCGGCGGAAGCCGGTGCCGGAAGGAGTGCGCCGGCTGTGCGGCCGGTGCCGCCGAACGCGCTGAGCGAGACCGAACGGGCCGAGCTCATCGAGGTGCTCAACAGCGACCGGTTCGCCGACAAGGCACCCCGGCAGGTGTGGGCCGCGCTGCTGGACGAGGGGATTAACCTGGCGTCGCCCTCGACGATGTACCGGGAGCTGCGCAGGCGAGGTCCGGGAGCGGCGCGCTCAGGCCCGCCACGAGGCGAAGAAGAAGCCGTATCTGGCCGCCCGCGCCCCCAGCGAGATCTGGAGTTGGGACATCACGAAACTGCCCGGACCCGGTCCACGGCAGTTCTATGACCTGTATGTGATGCTCGACGTCTGCCCGGCACCATCCATTCCGATAACGGGACTTCGATGACCTCCAATCCGGTGAGTGTGCTGCTGGAGGATCTGGACATCATCAAGTCCCACTCCCGCCCAAAGGTGAGTAACGACAACCCCCTACAGCGAGGCGCAGTTCGAAACATTGAAGTACTGCCCGGTGCCATCATTTCTTCGATTACTACCATCACCGGCATTACCATGCGGGGATCGGGCTTCACACGCCGTTCACCGCCCACATCGGCGCCGCGCCGGCGATCCAGCACAAGCGAGCCGAAACGATCGAGGCGTTCCGTGCGGCCTACCCGCGACGGTTCACCCGCACGCCCACGCTGCCCACGATCCCCGAGGTCGCGTGGATCAACCGATCCGACGAAGACACCGCCGGCCAGGCCGGCCCTGACCACGCGGAACACGCCGCCTACGGTCTGTCCGGCGGATCATGCTGGTCGGCCCACCGGGCTGAAGCTGTATCGACCCGCCGGACAGGGAGGTGGGTGAAGCAGGTTCGGGCCGTCGATAAATCCCTCGACATGGGTCACGGTGATCGGGGACGCTTCGCGCGATGACAAGAATCGATGACACACCGCCCGCGTGGGACGAGCGCACGCAGCTCACCACGTTTCTCGACTACGCACGTGACACCGCCCGCGCCAAATGCGATGGCGTCTCTGCGGAGAATGCTCGCAAGGCGCTCCTGCCGGGCTCACCGCTGATGACCATGAGCGGAGTGATCAACCACCTGCGCTGGGTCGAGTACTACTGGTTCCAGATGGTCTTCCTCGGCGAGGAAGACCGGGGTCCCTGGACCGAGGAGGACCCCGACCGCGAGATGCGTATAGCCGTCGACTTCCCGCTCACGCAGTTGCTCGATGAATACGCCGAGCAGAGCGCCCGCTACCGCGAACTGGTCGCCGGGAACGGCCTGGACAAGCAGGCACAGCGAGCCATCCGCAACGGCCTCCACGTCGACTTGCGCTGGATCCTCCTCCACCTCACCGAGGAGACGGCCCGCCACAACGGCCATCTGGACATCATGCGGGAGATGCTCGACGGCACGACCGGCGGCTAGATCTGGCGGAGATCACGGGTGGAGACAGAGTCGGATCGAGGCGACGGTGACGGTGCCGTGGAGGATGTCGCCACGCTTGTCGAACCTCGTGGCCACAGCTCGGGAGTTCTTCAACGCGTTGACCGTCCGCTCGACTTCGTTCCTTCGCCTGTAGATCGTCTTGTCGAAGCCGGCGGGCCGACCGCCTTTGCTGCCCCTTCGTTGGCGGTTGGCCCGCTGGTTCTTCGGTTCGGGGATGGTGTGCTTGATCTGGCGTCGTCGCAGGTAGCGGCGTAGATCTCGCCATGGCACCCCAGTGCGCAGTCGGTACAGGATTCCGTTGATGACTCTGCGGTGGCTGGCCCACCGTGTCCCTGCCGAAAACCCCGTCCATTCAGGTCAAGCGGCATTTTCGTACTCGTTGAGTATTCCGCCGAGGCGTTGGCGTCTTCGCACGTCCAGCCGGGTGATCTGGTCGGGTTCGGTGATGGGCGGGGGCAGCGGAGTGCGCGGGCGGGCGTT